>CACOPA010000016.1 GCA_902628925.1 uncultured SAR86 cluster bacterium | reverse complement strand
TGCAAAACCTGATACAACCTTGTATTACGATAGATCTAAAAAGGCTTTTGCAAATCTCCAAGAATCAATTCCTGTTTTCTTTTTGCTTGGATTGCTTGGGGTAATTACAAGTACAGATTTATCTTACCTAATGATGTATTGGCTTATCTTTAGAGTTATCCATGTATTTTCTTATGTTGCAGGCATTTCTTTACTAAGAAGTATTTCATTTATAGCTTCGGTGGTTGTGTTGTTCATGATGGCTGGTGCGTTAATCTAGGCAAGATTGTTAACATAGATAAAACTTGTTTGTATAAATTGCCTAGCGGTATTTTTTTATCTAGCTAATATGATCTTTATAAACAAATAATTTCTGGAGATTAATTATGTTACAACTCACATCCACTATTACTGAAAACGCCACAATTGAAATTGGACTTCGTGATATTGAGGTTCCTAAGCCGGGTGCGGATGAGGTACTCATTGAAGTTCAAGCCTCACCCATCAACCCATCAGATTTAGGTACTCTGGTCGGTGCAGGTGATTTAACATCTATTCGTGTTGAAGGTGAGGGCGATCAAGCAAAAGTCATTATGGATATCCCTGAGTCAGTAATGTGGGCTATGAAACCTAGAATTGGTAAACCACTTCCTGTTGGTAATGAAGGCTCAGGAATTGTTACAGATGCTGGCGAAAATGCTAAACATTTAATTGGCAAAGTTGTATCTGCAGTAGGTGGAGGCATGTATGCTCAATACAGGGTGTTACCAGCGATGGCATGCATTGAAATGCCAGATGACATTGAACCAAAAGATTGTGCATCAAGTTTTGTTAATCCACTTACAGCACTGGGAATGGTTGAAACCATGAAAAGTGAAGGCCACTCAGCTTTGATTCATACTGCTGCGGCATCTAATCTAGGGCAAATGCTAGTAAAGATCTGTTTGGCAGATAATATTCCTTTGATCAATATCGTTAGAAAGCCTGAGCAAGTTGATTTATTAAAATCACTCGGTGCTCAGCATGTCTGTAATTCATCCGATGAAAATTTTAAAGATTCACTGGTTGATGCAATTAAAGCTACCAATGCAACGCTTGCTTTTGATGCAACAGGCGGTGGTGAACTAAGTGGGAGAATACTTTCATGTATGGAAATAGCCTTACGTGCCAATATGAAGGAATTTAGTCCTTATGGCTCTACTCAACATAAACAGGTTTATATTTATGGAGCTTTGAATCAAAGCGGAATCTCTTTACCAAATAATCGTTCATTTGGAATGTACTGGGGCATTGGAGGATGGTTGTTAACTCCATTTCTTGAAAATGCAGGAATGGAAAAAAATATTGAGCTTAGGCAGAGGGTTTCTTCTGAGATCAAAACCACTTTCGCTAGTTCTTACACAAAAGAAATTTCTTTGACTCAAGCATTATCCCTTGATGAGATGATGGTCTATGGTTCCATTGCTACCGGTAAGAAGTACCTTATAAATCCTAGTCTATAAATGAATGAACGTTCAGACTACAATTCTTTCATTGAACGTTTAAAAAGAAGTGAAGATGAGTTTAGGGCTGAATCAACTCAAAAACGTCATGCAAATAATTATAGAACTGCAAGGGAAAACCTTAACCATTTAGCTGATCAAGATACATTCCTAGAATTCGGTCAATTTGCAGTTGCTGCACAAAGATCAAGACGAGACTCAGACGAGCTTATTCTTGATACCAATGCAGATGGCATTATTATCGGTTTTTGTAATATTAATTCTGACATTCACTCCAAAGATTTAACGAATGCAGTTGCCATTATTTATGATTACTCGGTGCTGGCAGGGACACAAGGTTTCTTTCATCATCAAAAGCTTGATCGGATTTGCGATAAGGCAAAAGAATATAATTTACCAATAGTTATTTTTACTGAAGGTGGAGGGGGTCGTCCAGGTGATGTCGATGTTCTAACTCAAATTGCAGGCCTCCATGTTCCAAGCTTTGCAAATTGGGCATCTTTAAGAGGTACTTGCTTAAGAATTGCAATTACCAATGGGTATTGTTTTGCAGGAAACGCAGCTTTATACGGGTCAAGTGATATCAGAATTGCAACCAAAGGCTCAAATATTGGTATGGCTGGACCAGCTATGATTGAAGGCGGAGGTCTTGGTAAATTTTCCCCTAAAGATATTGGACCGGTAGAGGATCAACTTAAAAATGGAGTTGTTGATATCTTAGTTGATAATGAAGAAGTAGCTACTCAAACAGCTAAATCTATATTATCTTATTTTCAAGGACCTCTTTTAGAATTTGATGTTAACGATCAAAGTAAGCTGAAATCAATATTGCCTGATGATAGAAGGTACACCTATGAGATTCGAGACTTGATTGAAATACTTTTTGATAAACTTTCTTTCATAGAACTAAAGAGGCAATACGGCCAAAGTATCGTAACTGGATTTGCTCGCATAGAAGGTCAGACTTTTGGGGTGCTTGCATCTGATTGCAAGTTTTTAGGGGGAGCCATTGATTCGAAGGCTGCTGACAAAGCAGCTCAATTTTTTGATTTATGTAATGATCATGGAATCAATATGATTTCTCTTGTTGATACTCCGGGTTTTATGGTGGGTCCTGATAGTGAAGAGGAAGGTGCAGTAAGAAGAATGTCTAAATTATTTGAATCAAGTTCAAGATTTGAAAACTCCTTAATTGCTATCTTTATCCGAAAAGCTTACGGCTTAGGTGCACAAGCTATTGTGGGCGGTAGTCTTCATCGTCCAACCTTTTCATGCGCTTGGCCATCAGGTGAATTCGGTGGAATGGGTATTGAAGGCGCAGTTAAACTTGGCTATCGAAAGGAGCTTGAGGCAATCGATGATGCTGAAGAAAGAAATAACCTCTTTAATAAATTAGTTGAGAAAATGTATGAAGCAGGTCAAGCAATTCAGGCAGCTACATTTCTAGAAATTGATGCTGTAATTGATCCTGCTAAATCAAGAGAAACCATTTTAAAAGCT
>CACOPA010000015.1 GCA_902628925.1 uncultured SAR86 cluster bacterium | reverse complement strand
ATTCTGATTGGGGCTTTTCCCAAACACAGTTATTTTTATGGATGTTAATCTTCACAATTTTTACACGGCTTGGCATAACTCTTTTTGATGTACCGCACAGATCACTAGGTAGTGAGATGTCCCAATCTTATTCCGAACGAACTAGCATTTTTTCATGGCGTGAATTACTGCAAACAGCAGGAGGACTTACTAATGCTTTACTGGCTTATTCAGTTTTCTTTCGTGCTACAACTGAATATAAAGTAGGGCTACTAAATCCAGAACCATGGATTTACTACGGCTTTACAGGTGCATGCTTGATGGCCATTGCTGTCATAACGACTTATTTTGGAACATTACAATACAAACATAACAGGAATGCTGTTCAGAGTTATTCATTGGGCGATTTAATTAAACAGATTCTCGTAGCATTAAAAAATAGAAACTTTATATTATTCTTTTTTGGATATTTATTTATTGCTTCAAGTTGGGGAATTAGTAGTTCATTACAGCTTTATGTAACAACATATTTTTGGAAGTTTGAAACATCAATGTTAACGTTCTTTATTCCAATCTATGCCTTTGCTACCTTCAGTGCATTTTTAATCTTGAACCTATTCACATCAAAATTTGAAAAAAGAAATCTGTTAATGATTGCTATTTTTATTGCCGCTTTTATTAACGCATTACCGTTTCCGCTAGCTACATTTGGATTATTACCAGAACTTGGATCATGGAAATTATTTTTTGCCACCGCTCCTTTTTTATTTGTGACCAGTACAGGATTAGTAGCTTCAGCAATCATAAGGGAATCAATGTTAGGAGATATAAGTGATGAGGTTCAATTAAAAACAGGATTTGGACAACAGGGTTTAATGTTTGCCAGTTCCTCCTTTATTGGCAAACTTAATACAGGTTTAGGTATTTTGTTATCAGGCTTTCTATTGGAGTTGATAAACTTTCCGCAAGGTCAAGATACTATTCCTGATGCAAGTCAAATATTTAATTTAGCTTTTACGCAAGGACCATTTGTTAGTTTATTAATGATCATCCCATTTTTTATTTTCTATTTTTATAAAATTGATAGAAAACGTCATAATGAAATTATCTCTGAAATTAAAAAAAAGCTATAATAATTTGAGTTAAATCATGGAAGCGCTGGAAACCACAAAATATAACCTTAAAGCACAGTCTATCATTGAGTCAGCTGTCTTTAATTTTAATCGAAATGGATTTTACGGCACTTCTTTAGAGCACATCACCAGTGGCTTAAATATGACTGATAAGTCTATTTATTATTATTTTAAAAACAAAGAAGACTTATTTATTGCTGCTTTGCATCATACTCAAGAAAGCCTTTGTTTGGCGATAACTGAAGCGAAAGCATTGAAGGTTAATGCATTGGAAAAAATACAATTTTTAGCTAGACAATGCGCTTCGATTGATGGCTTAGAACTTTTAGGCAATGTGCCTCACGAAGTTACTAAACATAAGCTATATCCAAAAATTCAAAAACGCTTAAAAAAACATCATCAAATTACGATTGGTTTTTTTGAAATGGGACAAAAAGATAAATCCATCATCAAAGGTAATCCAGTTGATCAATGGACGCTTTATACCGGAGGCTTTTTGGCTTACTTTAATTGGTATAAATTTGTTGATAGATCTAAAGTTGATTACCAAAAACAAATTGATGATATGAGGTTTATGATTGAAAGGGCTTTTTCAACTGCTTATAAAAAGTCATGATTAAGTTACCACATATTATTACATTGATGCTTTGGGCCTTTGGATTGGTTAATTTGTTTGAACCTTTTAATGGTTTATTGGGACTCATAGCCTCATTTGTTTTTTATTTACTTTTAATAGCGCACATAGCAGAAATATTTATTTTTAATAACAAAATTAAATCTCACTCTACTTCATATCCATACGGCTTATTTATGACATTGCTTTATGGAGTGATCTATCTAAATACATTAGATAAAAATTAATTCATGAACACTCCTGCGGAGGGATTCATACCTCAAGGATCGCGCGGCGTTTGGCTCCTGGCATGGCCATCAATTATTACCAATTTACTTTATGCAACAGGATCAATAATTGCTATAAAAATTGTTGGGCAATTTGGATCTGATGAAATTGCTGCTGCGGTAACCGGCCAAAGAATTTCGTTTATTTTACAAGCAGTTCTTTCTGGCGTTTTGGCTGGCACAACAGCTTTGGTAGCACGTAACTGGGGAGCCAAGGATTATGATAATGCCAGTCAATTTATTGTTACAACGGTTCAATTAGTTTTAGTTTTATCAGTGGTAACAAGTATCTTTGTACATAGATATGCATATGATATTTCTTTCTTTTTTGCCCTAAGAGGTGATGCACTTACTTATTCATCAGAGTATCTGAGAGTTCTATCTCCATATTTTATTTTCTATGGCTTAGGTATTGCTCTTATTACTGCTCTAAGAGCAGTTGGAGACGTTAAAACTCCTCTCATAATTGCGTTAATTATGAATATCTCTGGCGTCTTTTTTATGATTGTCTTAGCTAACGGTTACTTAGGATTTAAAAATTATGGTTATCTAGGTGCTGCTTTAGGGAATGGCATTTCATACCTTGTTGGTGGAGTATGCATAATTATTGCTTGGGTATCTGGTTTATTATCAGTAAGACCAAAAAATTATTTAGTAATTAATTTCTCTCAAATAAAAGAAATCCTTTTTGTTGGTTATCCAGCAGCCTTAGAGCAAGTTGTTTTTCAGTTTGGTATTACTGCTTTTTTAATACTTGTTTCATACTACGGTACTGATGCCTATGCAGCATATGGAATTGGCGTTCAGATCCTTTCGTTTTCTTTTGTTATAGGATTTGGATTTTCCATTGCTGGAGCAACACTCGTTGGTCAGCATTTGGGTGCATTAGATGTTAATCAAGCAAGAAGATCAGGTTGGGGCGCTATGCGACTTTCAATTATTTCTATGTCCCTGTTTGGGCTACTAATTTCATTATTTGCAGAGCCACTAGCGTATTTTATGATCAATGACGAGTCAGTTGTTAGATTAACAGTTCTATTTATTTGGCTGCTAGGTTCCATGCAGCCATTTATGGCAATTGAATTTTCTTTAGGTGGTGCTCTGAGGGGAGCGGGGGATACCAAAACTCCATTAATGATTACTTTG
>CACOPA010000014.1 GCA_902628925.1 uncultured SAR86 cluster bacterium | reverse complement strand
GCCCGTCTGATTATAACGATAGGCCACTTTCATCACTGCTACTCCGCCCATCGAAGCCGTTCCTGAAGTTGGGATCTCACTTTGCGCTAAGGTTTCCCCGCCTACCCATGAACCTAAGTGGACGGAAGCATTTTGAGCACCGGTATCAGGTGAAATATCTAATGAACTCATCGCCCAAAAGCCCCATGTTGAATAGGCAGTATCTGGCATTGAATTATTACCAGGATTGCTAAATAAAGTAACATCTTCTTTATCTAATGTATTGTATGAAACCATCACTCCAGCAAGGTTATTGGAGCCTCCTGAAGTGTCATCAATTTGCGCGCCATCATCTTGAATTTCAGCACCAAAAACTTCACTGGAAAGATAGGCTGATTTTGCCTCATCGTTAGTCGCATCTCCAAATTTAAGCGTCATGGAGCCAGTATCCACCGTGGTCCAACTAGACGTATAGTTATTGGATGGAGCTGCACTAATAGTCATCGGGGCCACCACTTGCACATCATCGTTAGTGGTATCAAACGTAAAGCTAGCTAAAGTACTGCTTGAACGCATAGAAGCAAGTTGTGAATTACCTGAACCGCTGACATCAAATTCTAAAATGCCACTAAAAAATCCGCTGTAACCCGTGGCACTCGAGGAGTAAAAATCTGAAGATCTAAAACTACCCATGCTTGCAGATTTGCCCCAACCTGATGAACCCCTAACTTCTTGCGTTACAACTGAAATATTAAATGTGCCTGTGCTAAAGGTATCGTTGTTGGAGTTATAATTTACTCCTAAGGTCATATTGCCGGATTTATATGGATCAGAAGATGTGATCATAGCACCTCCAGGCTGATAAGTGTTGGTACCCCAAAAACAGCCGCTATCATTGGAGGTTGCACACTCAACCGGAGAAGTACCGTAATTAATGCCTAAGCCATCATTATCGGCATTGGTCGCACCTTGATAGGACCAGTAATGGTAGCCATTCATGCCCAAACCAGTATCGCCTGCTGAGTATCTCGTCGTATCATTTTTACGGTAATCCACGTTAGAAATCACCACGTTCAGCAAACTATCTTGATCATCACGGAAGTAGTTACCTCCGGCACCCGTGTAAGCATCATTAAAACTAATTTGTGCCCACAGTCCAACCCCTACGCCACTTGGATTGAGAATTTGCCACCACATGGATGTACCTTGAGGCATTTCGTTGTCACCGCCATGGAATCTGGATGTATCAATATTATAATTACCACTGCCGCTATGCGTAGCAAGAGCATAGCTTGAAAAATCATAGTCGTTATCGTAAGAATTACATGTCGTGCCACTATTACCCACAGCCCAGCAATAATCGACACCAACATCACCATAGGACCAAAACGTGGTTGGAATAAAATTAGGGTAAAAATAATCGTTGCTGCTTCCACTGGCAGAAAAGTTTTCAATTGGAATCACTGCCATGGCAATAACTCTTTTGTTGTTATTGAGAAAGTTCGTAAAATCCGAATCCTTATAAACGTCTCCGGCTAGAGTGACTTGATCTTGAAAAAGATTATAAGTAGAAGAGATGTCTGATAATTTGCTTTGAGCGTAAGATAACATTTGGGTATCAAGGCTAGTACTGTTTGGTTGATTAACATCAAGCCAAACAAATACATCTGATTGATACTGCGAGTCAGTCATTGAGGCAGGGAAAAAAGCCCAACTACCATAACAGTAAGTATTAAAATTTGAATCGCAATTCAATGTAGAAGGCGTACTGGTGAGTACGGAGGAATTAACAAAATTTGTGTCGCCAAAAGTAAAGTTGAGGGCAGAAAGCGACCCACCATTGGTCCAACTAAAGTCGCTGCCACTCATTATGGTCTCAAGAAATGTCACTATGGAATTATTTTTTTCACTCCAATTACTGTTCTCTCCTACAAGGATCAGAACTTTATTTTCTTGTTGAATAAATGATAATGCAGTTGCTCGATTAGAAGCCATCTCGCCAAGCACAGTAGCATTGTTACAACCCCCTTGGCTGTAGCATTGCTCCAGCCCATCGACTACCACTGCAGCATTTGCTATATCTGAGGATGAGTAAGCACTCAATGTGCTTTGATTATCCAAATTAAAAGGCGATGTTAATTCATTATTTGCAGTTATCCAATAATTTTCGTACGCATTGTAGGCTTCGTTTAGAAAAAGATCGCCAGCACCCACGGAGCTAGTATAGTTTATAGACGCTCCGACCTTATCGGTGGCCATGAACCAATATTCAGCGCTTTCTAATCGTCCTGCAGTTAGGATCTCAGCATTGGCAACGACGCTGGTAACACTAGTCCCTAGAGGACCATGGTATTGTCCAACCACTGAAACACTATTGGGAGCAAACGCATATATTCCATTACCTCCGGTATCGATAGGGAAATAATATCTCCAGTTAAGCGCGGTGCCTCCAGCAATTTCTACTGGTACATAATTGCTACTGGTGTCGTCCACTGAAGTAATCGCAGTTGTACTAGTAGTTCCGACTTGCTCTAAGTAATAAGCCGGCAGCGAAGAACCCGAAGGGCCTCGGGTTGCGGTGGCACTAAAACCACTTCTTGAGGCTGAGTTATAGTCAGCAGAATAACGTAGCACTGCTGATTCAAGTTCTTCAACGTTACCCACATTGACGGTAAAGGTATCGGTGACAGAAGTGCTGCCTGCAGTCGCAGTAAGAGTAAGGGCATAGTTTTTAGCGGTTTCAAAATCCAAGGTTGCATTGGTGGTCACATTTCCTGATGAATCAACACTAAAGTTGCTGCTGCCGGTCCCGCTCAAAGTATAGGTAACGGTTTCACTGTCTGGGTTGCTAATGCTTGAGCTTCCTACTGAAGTTCCTGAACTCGAAGATTCAGCTAAAGCTGCCCCACTGTTGGCTAGCGTTACCGCTAATGTATTAATCGTCATATCGGTGACGTTTAAGGTGAACTCTTCACTTACTGTAGTTACCCCATCGGTGGCGGTTACGGTAAAGGTATGAGAGGTCTTGGTTTCATAGTCGAGGGCATTAGCAAGCGTTACCTCACCGGTGGAAGAATTAATCGTAAATTTATTATCACTGTCGGTGATTGAATAACTGACCGTACCTTCGGCTCCTGAGGCCGATGCAGTCAAAATTGAAGTCCCAGTTGAAATGTTTTCTGCCTGACCTGAGGCCGCCAAAGTATTGGTAACGGTTAAATCAATATCGTTGATGGCAACGGTTAGAGTTTCGGTATCGGTGTTAGTGCCATCGGTGACGGTAACAGTCAGCGAGTATGAGGTTGTGGTTTCATAGTCTAAGCTTGCAGCCGTAGTGATGACTCCGCTGCTGGAGATTGAAAACTTATCGCTATCGGTTCCAGAAAGTGTATAAGTTACTGTCTCAGTTCCTTCTTGGGTTAAAGATGAGGTTGCAACCTGTGTCCCACTGCTCACATCCTCATTAATGGAAACTGAAGTACTGTTCAGGGCTAGAGCAAACTCAATAATATCAGTGACAGAAATTGAAAGAGTTTCTTGCGTTGAATTGGTTCCATCACTGGCGGTGATGGTGAGTGAATATGAGGTGGTGGTTTCATAATCTAAGCTTGAGGCTACTGTTACATTACCATCGGCATCGATTGCAAAGTTTTCACTGCCGGTGCCTGAGATGGAGTACGTAATCGTTCCA
>CACOPA010000013.1 GCA_902628925.1 uncultured SAR86 cluster bacterium | reverse complement strand
CTCTAAGTGTTATTGGTGCAACATTAAAATATAGAAAAAGAAAATAATTTTTAAGTAGCTTTGATTTTGTAATTAAAAATTCCTTACAAATTTCTGCGGTCATAAATGGCAGAAAATAAATTAGAGGCTCAAGTCTTTCCGAAAAAGTTATGCTCAATAAAAAAATAGAGATTGAGATTAGTAAAAATAATAAAATCGTTCTCTTCAAATAAAAAGAAATTTCATTTTCTCTAGTAATATGATTTCCTCTTAGCTGCTTAAGAAAGAACCCTGGAAGTCCAGAAGTAATGAGTATTACTGCCAAAAAGATAAGAGTAATATTGAATGTAAAGATCCCAAAGTCATTGGGAATTAATATAAAAGAAGCTAATAAAAGGTTTATAAAAAAATTCGTAACACTAACGAATGCTGCTGACAAAGTAACCGGTATATATCTGTTAAAGGTCATAAATCAATAATAAAAATAGCTTAGACATTATGATTTTCATAGTTTAAACAATTAAAATCATTATGCATGAAGTCTTCAAATATTGACCAACTAATCGAAATAATGTCTCAACTTAGACATCCAGAAAGGGGATGTCCTTGGGATATTGAACAAGACCATCAATCAATAGCACACTGCTCCATAGAAGAAGCTTATGAGTTGGTTGCTGCTATAACTAGAAATGATCAGGATAATATAAAAGAAGAGCTTGGTGATCTCTTGCTTCAAGTAATCTTTCACTCGCAGATTGCAAAAGAAAATAATACTTTTGATTTCAATGACGTTATCGAAGCTTTGAGTCAAAAATTAATTTCAAGACACCCAAATGTTTTTGATCCAAATTTTAATAAAAAAATTTCAGCAGACGAGCAATCAAAACTTTGGAATAAAATAAAAGAGAAGGAAAAAAAACAAAACACAAACAAAGTCAGCTTTGAATCAATTTCCACCTCTCTTTCTCCAATTCAAAAATCTAAAGAAATTCAAAAAGAAGCCTCGAAGAAAAATTTTGATTGGGATTCTACTGAAGATGTGTTTGAAAAAGTCTATGAAGAATTAAATGAATTAAAATCTATTCAACATAAAAAAGACCTAGCAAAAGAGGAGTTAGGAGATCTCTTTTTTGTCTTGATTAATTTAGCCAAACACCTTCAAATTGATCCTGATATAGCAATTGAATCAGCTAACCAAAAATTTATGAGAAGGTTTTTAAAGCTTGAGGAAATTTCAAAAAAAAGAAATCAAAATATAGAAAATGCTAATATAGACAACCTTGATGAGCTTTGGGAAGAGGTTAAACGGGGTGAAAAGTCTTTATAAAAATATAATTGGTGTTCTAACAGTTAGTACAATTATTATTATTCTTTCGGTCGGTGTGATTGTACTTACCATTGTTTGTTTACCTCGCGTATTCCCCTCAAAAAAAATAAAAAGATTTATCACTGCAATTGCCAATGGAATTGGTGACATTGTCGTGTGGACAATGAAAATTTCATTAATTCCTCTTCATAGACCAAATTGGATGATTGAATTTCCTGAAGGGATTTCTAGCAAAAGTTGGTACCTAGGCACCAGTAATCACATGTCATGGGCTGACATATTTATACTTCTATTTTCAGCGAATTATAAAGCTCCACTTTTAAAATTCTTTATGAAAAAACAGTTGCAATGGATACCGCTTATTTATTTGGTTCACAAGACAATAGATATGCCATTTGTAAATCGACACTCAAGGGAAGAAATAACTAAAAATCCTGGCTTGAAAATAATTGATTTTGAAAATTCAAGAATTGCAGCAAAAAGATTTACAAGGCATCCTGCAACAGCTTTCAGTTTTGCTGAAGGAACAAGATTCTCAGATAGTAAGAAAGCGGCAATGAAATCAGACTATAAAAATTTACTTAATCCAAAAATTGGAGCACTTGCAACTGCGCTTGCAGGTATGCCAATGGTAAGTGAATTGATTGATTTCACATTGATTTACGAAACAAACAAACGCTCAGCATGGGCTTTCGCTTGCGGTGAAATGAAAAATGTAAAAATTATAGTTAAAAAATACCAAATACCCATTGAGCTTATAAATCATCATGATAAAAGCTCAAATGATTATAGAGAGCTATTTAAGGTTTTCGTTGATGATATTTGGGAGAAAAAGCAATTGATTATTGATCAAAATTCAAGTTTTTGACGACTTATCCCAAAATTATTTTCATCTGCATACAACCAGTAGCCCGGTTTAAATATCAATCCTGCGAAGGAAATCATCGCTCCTCTCTTTCCAAGACCAAATTTTTCAGTTTTTTTAAATACGCTGCCTTTTGCAATTATTGATATTGGAAGATCATTAATCTCCGTTACATCTCTTATGTAGCCGTTTAAGACAACTCCCTGCCAATTATTTTTTACTGCCTCCGCAGCAATTTGATCACCAATCATGGAAACATGATTAACTCCTGCTGCATCAATAACTAATATCCTTCCTCTACCATTTTCTGCCAGAATTGATTTAACTAAGCTGTTATCGTCGGTACAGAAAACAGTTTCGATCTCACCATTTAGAATATTAGATTTGCCATATCGAAGAAAACTTTTATTGGAGACATTTAGCATCTGAGGATATAGGTCTGATATATCTGGTAAAGTTTTCAATCAAGGCCCCTCATTAAACACATTTATAAAGTTAAAGGGAGCTTCGGCATTAGGATTAAAAAAAGTTGGTGCTACTCTTTCGGCAATTTTAGAGTACCTTTCATGAATCTGATCCTTGGCAGAATTAATACTTCCGACAATGGCAATTGTTTCCAGCATTTCATCATTAATAAGTTTTGGCATCTCATCCCACGCTCCTTTCTTTGAGAGCTTGTTAAGTTCTAAATGTATATTCTCCCAACCATGCTCCTCAAGAACAACTTTATAGGCAGGTGTGGAGCCATAAAAACCAAGCTGCATCCTCAGTCCATTAATTGCTTGATCAAGCTCATCCTGATCATCTGCAGCAGCCACCATGGCACCAATTGAAATTTTAAAATTTTTATTTTTTGATTTATTAAGCCCTTTATCTACTGCAGGAAGTGTTATGGCTTGAAGAGATTTTACTGAATGAAATGGATGGACCAATAATCCATCAGCAACTTCTGCTGCTACACATGTCATCATTGGTCCTACTCCAGCAAGATATATGCTGGGAAGACCATACTCATGTTTTCCAGGATTAAAAAGTGGTGTCATAAGAGTATAACTATAAAATTCTCCCTTAAAATTTAACTGGGTTCCATTCTCCCAACACTCCCATATAGATTTTATAGCTTGGACCATTTCCCTCATTCTGTTTGCTGGAGAAGACCATGGCATTGAAAAGCGTTTTTCGATATGCGGTTTGATCTGAGATCCAAGACCCATAATAAACCTTCCTTTTGATAAAAGCTGTAAGTCATAACCAATATTTGCTAACAGCATAGGATTCCTAGCAAAGGCAATGGCTATGGATGTAATTAAATTAATCTTTCTAGTATTTGATGCCGCAACTGCAAGCGGCAAGAATGGCTCATGAGGGCCTTCAAATGTGCAAAGTCCATCAAATCCTGACGCCTCTATCTTTGAAGATAAATCTGCGGCATCACTTGGGTCTCTAGTGATAATAGGCGCATCAATTTTCATGAGATCATTCTAATCAAAATAAGGTTGCAATGATATGTTGGAACTGCGATGCTAATTTAATATATTTTTGGTATGAATAAATTATGAAGATTTTTGGATGCAATGATTCAAGACACGTTCGGCCTTTATGGACTGCAGAAGAAATGGGGTTAGATTATGAGTTAGAGATGCTGCCATTCCCACCAAGATTTTTTAAAAAAGAATATTTAGATACAAATATTCTTGGCACTGTTCCATATTTAAAAGATGGAAAAGTTGAAATGACTGAGTCAGTGGCTATGTGTACTTATTTGTGTGAGCAATATGGTCCATCTGATTTAATAGTTTCTCCTGATGAAGATGACTATGCTGATTATCTAAATTGGCTTGCGCATTCTGATGCCACTTTGACCTTCCCTCTTACTGTTTATCTGAGATATGCTCTCCAAGAAGTTGGTGTAGCTGATGCAGCTGCAGAGGGTTACAAAAGATGGTTTTTAGCAAGACTAAGGTTGTTAGAAAAAAAGTTAGAATCTAGGGAATACCTTTGCAGCGACCGATTCACTTTAGCTGATATATGTGTAAGCTATGCTATTTATTTAGCCACTTCTCTAAATGTTAACGAAGCACTAAAGCCAAATATAACTCGATGGTCAGAAAAACTATTTAATCGAGATGCCTTTAAGCGGGCAACTTCACAAAGATTTATTGAAGAGAGTTAACTGTTACTGAGCCTGTCACCATCCAAATAGAAACTAATAAAAATATAAGTATATAAATCCATAGCTCTCCAGGTGCTATATCTGCATAAAATAAAATATTTTTATCGTTGGTTGAAAGAAATTTTATTAACCATGCAATAAATAAGATGGCAGTGAAAAGAAAAAACCATGGTAAATCTTGAGAAAAATTAAATCCCTCATTTAAAAAAATTAGGAAGGCAGAAACAAGCCATAAATTATATAAAACATAAAAAATAGCGTAGATTCTTTTGGTAAAAACTTTAAAAGTCTGCAACTTTTACAAAGAAAATTATTCGCCTATAAAATTAGCTAGCCTTTCATAGGCCTCAATGAAGTCTTCTTTAAATTCTTGGACAACATCGCTGGCAGAAATACTCTGATTCATTAGCCCTACTCCCTGACCAACCCAGTAGGTAGAAAGATCTTTGGCTCCTTCATGACCACCCTCTGCTAATTTATTGACCTTTGCTAATGCTGGTTCAGCGACCATTGGTTGTAAGGGCATTGGAAGTGGTTCAGGTGCACCATCAGCTTCCCAAGCTTGAGTCCATGCTGAAACAAGCTGTCTTGAATGTTTACCAGTTCTACTTCTAGAACGAGTTGTTTGACTCGAGGACGCTTCGATCATTTTTTGTTTAATTATAGGTGGAACTTCTGACTCAGCTGTTGTTAACCAGACCGATCCACACCATGCACCAGATGCCCCCATACTCATAGCTGCTGCCATCTGTTTTCCAGTTGCAATTCCGCCTGCAGCCAAGATTGGAACATCCCCATAGGGTTGAATAGCTTTATGAACTTCAGGGATTAAGACCATTGTTGAAACACTACCGCAATGACCCCCTGCTTCGGTGCCAGAAACTACTAATATATCAACGCCGGCTTTTACTTGGTTAATAGCATGTTGTGCAGTCCCAAGAAGTGCAGCAACTTTAACATTGTTATCTTTACCCATTTTTACCATCCAATCGGGTGGCACGCCAAGAGCATTAGCAATTATTTTTATGGGATGACTGAACGCAACATCCAAAAGTGCCTTAGCTCCATCCTCCTTGGTGTTCTCAGCCATATATGTTGCAGCGGTATTAATTTTTCTTA
>CACOPA010000012.1 GCA_902628925.1 uncultured SAR86 cluster bacterium | reverse complement strand
ACAAACCATTAAATCAAAGCCTATTGTTACAGCTCCCTCAAGGATCCAAGCCCCAGAAATTACTAGAACTTCAATCAATGAATTAATTAATCAAGAAAGAGATTTTCTTGAGGTTGAAAGTGCTTCCATTCAACAGAAATATGCATCCATGGTAATCCTTATGATTGAAAATGCATGGATAAAACCAAGAAATATCCCTAAAGATTTAAGTGCAGGATTGAGACTAATCGTAAATAAATCAGGCAGAATTCTTCAATCTGAATTAGTAAGAAGCAGCGGTAATTTGCGTTTTGATAATTCTGCACTTCAGGCAGTCTCTAGAACAGATTCATTTTATTTTTATGATGAAATTCCAGATGAAATTTATAAAGAAAGCTTTAGAATTATTAATCTAAAATTTAATCCTGATAATGACTAAAAGTTTTATTTCTATTTGTATCTTCTTTTCGATTTTTAGTTCAGCTGAACTTCTTCTAGAAATAACTCAAGGATCTGATAATCCTATCAATCTTGGGATCTATGAAATATCTAATCAAGAAAAGGAGCACTCACTTATTAAAAATATAATTCAAAATGACTTAATTCGGACTGGAGAGATTAAATTTATTGAAGGGATTGATATTGTTCCTCTTCCTGAAAATGAAGAAGAATTTAATTACAGTGGGTGGAAACTATTAGGTCTTGATTATGTTGTTATTCCAAGCATCAAGAACTCAGATAAAAATTCTATTGAATATCGATATCGAGTTTTTGATGTATCTAGAAAAAGAGAAGTGCGATCTTCAACTGTTTTTGGATTATCTTCAAACTTAAGACAAGTCAGTCATTACGCAAGCGACGGAATTTATGAAGCCATTACTGGAATTGAAGGAGTTGCTTCAACAAAGTTACTTTACGTAAATGAGATTTCATTAGAGAATGAAAAATCATATAGGCTAATGGTTTCAGATGTTGATGGTTATAACGAAAGAACCTTATTGAAGAGCCCTGAACCAATAATTTCACCTGCATGGTCCCCCAAGGGAGATATGGTTGCTTATGTTTCTTTTGAAACAGGAATTGCAAATGTTTATATCCAAGATCTAGCAACCGGAGATCGTGAATCCGTCCTTGAGCAAAATACCCAAATAAGTTCCCCTGCCTGGTCACCTGATGGTAAGTATTTATCCCTTACACTTTATCAAGATGGTAATGCTGAAATTTATCTTCTGAGACTACGAGATAAAACATTAACAAGACTAACCAATCATTATTCAATTGATACTGAAGCAATATGGTCACCAAGAGGTAATAAGATATTGTTTACATCGGGCAGGTCTGGTTCACCTCAACTATATGAAATTAGTTTGAGAGGCTTACGTTCAAAACCAAAAAGAATTACATTTGAGGGTACATATAATGCAAAAGGCTTATATCTGCCTGATGCAAATGGAAATATTTTTGTACACAGAGCTAAATCAGGCAGTTTTCACATAGCATTAAAATATAAAAGAGAAAATTTTATAAGAATCTTGACCGAAGCTAGATTAGATGAGTCACCCAGTGTTGCTCCTAATGGAAATATGGTAGTCTATGCGATATCAGATGATAATAAAGCTAAGTTGGCAATACTTAGTTTAAACGGTGCTAGATTTGTGCTCCCTTCATCTCAAGGAGTTGTAAGAGAGCCGGCTTGGTCCGGATTTGTAAGATAACTGGAGAAAAAATGGTAATTACACTAAATAAGCAAATAATTTCAAAACTAATTTTACTTACTATGGTTATAGCGGCCGCTTCATGTAGTTCTGTAAGAGTAACTAATGAATCTGTTGTTGAAGAAGGTGTGAGAGGGGTTACAATTTCTAAAAAAGCTCCTGAAACCCAAGCAATTCTTGCAAACGCAACTGTTTATTTTGAGTATGATTCTTCAAGATTAACCAGTAAATCAATTCAAACTCTGAAAGGTTTAATCTCAGTGCTAGAAAACAATAGGAATTTAGATATAGTCCTTGAGGGACATGCTGATGAGAGGGGTACCAGGGAATACAACCTTGCCCTAGGTCAAAGAAGAGCAGAGTCTGTTGCAGCTTATTTGTTATCTAACGGAGTAAGCAGAAATCAGTTAAAAACATTTAGCTACGGTGAAGAGAGACCTGCAGCACTTGGCTCAAATAATGCGTCTTGGGCTAAAAATAGACGCGTCGAAATTAAATAGTTTTCAGATTGCATAGATTTCTTCTAAGCTTTTCATTGCTATTGAGTGGGTTATTGGTCTCTCAAGATCAAACTGCAGATGATATTTTATTTCTCAAAATACAAGAACTGGAAGAGGAAATTGCATTTTTGCGTTCTGAACTAGAATCACAAGCTTATCTATTAGAGAAACTTCAAAACGAAAACCCAGATAATACAGAACAAAGTTCATCCAATGATAATGATTCCCAGGCGTTTAGATTTGAGGGTATAAATGATGATGAAACTATAGATGAGCTTTATCAGAAAGGGATAAACTCTCTAAATCTTAATGAATTAGATGCTGCTGAAGAGGCATTTTCAAAGCTAGTTGAAAATTATTCTGATGAAGAAAAGCTTCCGTTAAGCCTTTTTTGGTTAGGTGAGATTTCATTAATCTCATTGAAATATGAAAATTCTAAAGATTATTTCTTGAGTTTAGTTAGCCAGTTTCCCAATCACTGGAGATCCCCTCTTGCTCACAAGAAGATTGGAGATGTTTATCTTTCACAAGGTCTTAATGATGAAGCAAAAGAAAAATACCAATATGTTGCAAATACATTCCCAGAAAATACTGCAGCATCTTTAGCCTTGCAGATCTTGGAAAATATGGAATAATCGCATCTTTTATTCTATGAAAACATATGGGTCGCTAGCTCAGTTGGTAGAGCAGTTGGCTTTTAACCAATTGGTCACAGGTTCGAATCCTGTGCGACCCACCATCATTTTTAGTCTAAGTTAATTAATCAGATTTATGGACTTCTCTAAGGAAAAAATTTTTTCAGGGTTTACTCTAAAAGCAATCCTAGCTGCGGTTTTCTTCTTTCTAGTTTTATTTTCCTGGTATACGTTGAGGCCAATTAGAAATGAAATGGCAGTGCAGAATGAGGAAATACTTCCATGGTTGCTAGGAGTAGGGGCCATGGTGATGTTATTGCTGAATCCAATCTACTCATGGATTGCATCAAACAGTAATCTAAAAAAAGTACTAAGCTTTAGTTACCTTTTTTTTATTTCAAATATTATTCTTTTTATTTTCGCTTGGTCTTTTTTGGGATTACAAGAATCTGTTTGGGTTTCAAGAGTCTTTTACGTATGGGCGAATGTATACTCTTTTTTTGTAGTTTCAATTTTCTGGGTTGTTGTTATAAATCTTTTTCGAGGAGTTGATAGGTCCTCATATGGAATTATATCCGCTGGTGGTTCAATAGGAGCTTTTTTAGGAGCGACTGTTTCGGGACTTCTTTCAAATACATTCACTGAATGGGGCATGATATTTTATGGTTTGATTTCTGCGTCTTTGCTTCTAACGGCAATGTTTGTAGGTATCTACATTATTAATATTTCTTCAAATGAAAACGTTAATGATACTGCTGGAGGAAAAAGTTTTGACGGAATAAAGAATGTAATTACCGATACTCAATTAAGATCAATAGCTATTTATATGTACCTCTGGACTGCTCTAATGACGGTTCATTGGGTTACATCTATTTCGATTATTGGTGATTGGACTTCGGATAGCGCTCAAAGAATCTCATTTTTTTCTCAAGTTGAGCAGGTCGTAATTCCTTTGACTTTAATTACACAACTATTTTTAGTTAACTGGTTTATTAATTTTTTTGGATCACAAAGGATATTAATCAGTTATGGATTTATATTTTTGATAGCTTTTATAGGGTATTTTTTGTATCCAAACATTGTATGGGTGGCATTCGTTACAGTTTTCTTGAGATGGTTTGAGTATGGTCTAAATAAACCAACTCGTGAAATAGTTTTTAGCAAGCTTGCAAGAAATGATAGGTTTAAATCAACAGTCCTTGTAGATACATTTATGGTGAGAATAGGGGATTTCTCTGGATCAGGCTTTATTGCACTTAATAAGTTTTTAGGAGTTGCTTCTTCCCAAATTCCATTACTTGCAGTTCCATTTGCTGGGATTCTTTCTTATTTTGGGATGAAGTTTGATTCGAAGACTAAAGATTAACTATCTTCTTCGTTGATTTTTCTTAATCTCATTAATTTTTGTCATAATGCTTTCAGTTACTTGAAAGTTATTTCTTACAAGTCTCAATGCAAATTGGAATTCATTCATTGCCTCTTGGTCTTTCCCAAGAAGAAGATAATATTCACCCCTACTCATGTGATAGCCTGTGATATTTTTTGCAGATCGCTGAATTTCCGATAAAAGAAGCCACAAATTTGGATTTTGATTTTTTTTAATTAATTGATCTCTGATGACTTGCTCTGCAAAAAGAAACTCACCTTTATTAGCAAGAACCCTTCCTTTTATTACCGAAGCAGGATAATTATTTGGCGCAACTTTCAATATAGAGTTAACTACATTTAATGCATCATCATAAGATTTAGCTTCAAAGAGGATTTCTGCTTTAATTGTTTGGAGAATTAAGTTTTTTGGAAAGTTTTCAATCAGTTTCGATAAAATTTCATTTGCCTCATCAAATTTTCTATTTTCGGTTAGGGCTGTTACTAATGAGATTGAATTTTGAATTGTAGATTTATTCTCATTTTGACTTTTAAAATATGCCTCAGCATTTGCATTACGGTTAAAGTATTTAGCCTCAATTCTTCCTTTAATAAATTGATATTCTGGTGAGTTAGTTTTTCCACCATCTACTCCAACTTGATCAGCTGCATTAAATGCATCGCTGATTCTTGAGGATGTCACAGGGTGTGTTAGCAAAAATTCAGGAGGGATATCACCAGAGAGGCGTCTGATCTGAGCCATATTTTCAAACATTTCTCCCATTGTTTTTGGGTCATATCCTGCGTTTATAAGGTTATTAAAGCCAAATCTATCAGCTTCTCTCTCAAAAGCACGACTATATCTTAGTTGTTCCTGAGCAAGCGCCGCAGGGCCTGCTATGAATGCGGTAGGGTTGTTAGAAACAATTGCTAAGGCAATACTTGAAATTAAAACAAGTGCTGAAGCTAAGTTTGTATCTTGTCCCCTAAGGATACCTCTTGCAAAGTGTCGCTGGCTTACATGAGCAAGTTCATGCGCTATTACAGATGCAAATTGACCTTCATTATCAGCATTAATAAATAAGCCTGCATTCACTCCAATTATTCCTCCTGGTGCTGCAAAAGCATTTAGAGATCTGTCATCAATTAGCACTAATTTGAAGTCCCTATCTTTAACTAAGGAGGTTTCAGAAATTCTGTAAATTAGAAGCTCAGTGTATTCTTGAATAAGAGGATCATTGATCATTGGAGCCTGGGCATAAACCTGTTTCAAGAATTGACTACCAATGGCTTTTTCTTGTTCTAGTGATACAACTCCGGAGACTCTATCTCCAATCGCTGGGATATCCAGTTTTCCATCTTGAGCACTAATAGATAATGAAATTAGTTGAATTGCCAAGACTATC
>CACOPA010000011.1 GCA_902628925.1 uncultured SAR86 cluster bacterium | reverse complement strand
AGCTTAAATTAATAAATATTTCTTTAAATTATTGGGGTAGCAATGGCTTATCAAAATATTAAAATTCCTGAAACTGGATCAAAAATTACATTAAATGATGATGGATCCTTGAACGTACCAAATGATCCGATTATTCCATATATAGAGGGAGATGGTATTGGAATTGATATTACTCCTGCAATGCTTAATGTCGTTGACTCTGCAGTTGCAAAATCTTACGGAGGAGAAAAAAAAATCTCATGGATGGAGGTTTATTGTGGAGAGAAATCTACGGAAGTATACGGTGATGATGTTTGGCTTCCTGATGAAACGATTGAAGCACTTAAAGAGTATGTTGTAAGTATTAAAGGACCATTAACGACTCCAGTTGGGGGTGGTATTAGATCATTAAATGTTTCATTAAGGCAGATTCTTGATTTATATGTTTGCTTAAGGCCAATAAGATATTTCTCAGGCGTGCCAAGCCCAGTTAAAAATCCTTCACATGTTGATATGGTAATTTTTAGAGAAAACTCTGAAGATATATACGCCGGAGTTGAGTTTGAAGGTGGGTCAGATGAATCAAATAGATTGGTCAAGGTTCTTCAAGAACAGTTTGATGTAAATAAAATTAGATTCACAGAAGATGTTGGATTGGGTGTTAAACCAATATCCAAAAATGGAACTGAGCGACTTGTTAAGCAAGCTATTGATTATGCAATTAAAAATGATAGAGATTCTGTAACTCTAGTTCATAAGGGTAATATTATGAAGTTTACTGAAGGAGCTTTTAGGGATTGGGGTTATGAATTGAGTGTTAGTAATTATGATGGAGAACCCCTAGATGGTGGTCCATGGCATGTAATTAAGAATCCAACTAATGGTAAAAATATAATCATTAAAGATGTGATCTGTGATGCATTTTTACAACAGATTTTAACTAGGCCGAAAGAGTACGATGTAATCGCAACTATGAATCTTAATGGAGATTATATTTCTGATGCTCTTGCAGCATGTGTTGGAGGTATAGGAATAGCTCCTGGCGCAAATATTGGTGATGATGCTGCTTTATTTGAGGCTACTCACGGAACTGCCCCAAAATATGCTGGTCAAGATAAAGTTAATCCAGGATCTTTAATTTTGTCAGCTGAAATGATGCTTAGACATCTAGGTTGGGTAGAGGCGGCTGATCTTATTATTGAATCAATGGAAAAAGCTATTGAAGCTAAGATGGTTACATATGATTTTGAAAGGCTTATGGAGAATGCCAATTTAGTTTCATGTTCAGGTTTTGCTGACGAAATGATTAAACGAATGTGATTGTTTCGAGCAATGAAAATGAAACTGATGCTGGCTTGGGTGTCATAACTCTTGAGAATGAGCCCCAGTTAAAAGAACCGCCTTTATTTCAAGTTGTTTTATTAAATGATGATTTTACGCCCATGGAATTTGTTGTTTATGCTATCCAAAAAGTTTTTGGTTATGAACACGAAAGAGCAACGCAGATAATGCTATCAGTTCATACTAAAGGGAAGGGAGTATGTGGTATATTTCCTAAAGAGATTGCTGAGATGAAATGTGCCGAAATGAACAATCTAGCACAAATCAATGAGCATCCACTACTAACTGAAATTGAACCCATGACAGATTAATGTTTAGCAAAGAACTAGAACAATCGATATCAAGCTTATTCGACCAGGCGCAAAAGACTGATATTGAATATATAACTATCGAACATTTGCTGCTAATGATACTTAGTGACTTCGATGTTAAAGACTTTCTTAAAAGTAATGGCATAAATGTAAATTCATTTAAAAATTCTGTTGAGGATTATATTCAAGACACAACACCTAGAAAATCTGATCCAAACAAGTCACCTCAACCAACGCTTGGTTTTCAAAGAGTCCTCCAGCGTGCTGTGTTTCATGTTCAATCCTCAGGCAAAGGTGTTGTAAAACCTATTAATATTCTAGTTGCCATTTTTTCTGAAAAGGAAAGTCATTCTGTTTACCTTTTAACTAAAGCAGGGATATCAAGATTAGATATCGTTTCATACATTTCTCATGGTAAGACAGCCTCAAAAAAAGAGTCAGACTCTGTTATAGATGGCGTTGATGAAGAAGATGTAATAACTGAAAGTGGGGAGTCAAAATTTTTAATTAACCTCAATGAACAAGCCTCTGAAGGAAAAATAGATGCCTTGATTGGAAGACAGGAAGAAATCAGTAGGCTCATACAAATTTTAGCTAGAAGAACAAAAAATAATCCGTTATTGGTAGGTGAGTCTGGTGTCGGTAAAACTGCAATTGTTGAAGGATTGGCACATCTTGTGATCAATAAAAAAGTACCTGAGTATCTACAAAACTACACAATATACAACTTGGATATAGGTGCATTAATTGCTGGGACTAAATACAGAGGTGATTTTGAAAAAAGATTAAAAGAAGTTATTGAGTTTTTAGAAGGTCAGGATAAATCAATTTTGTTTATAGATGAGATACATACAATTATTGGGGCTGGATCAGCATCTGGGGGCTCTCTAGATGTATCAAACCTTCTTAAACCCGCGCTAGGGAAGGGTAGTCTTAGGTGTATTGGATCAACTACTTTTCAAGAATTTAGAGGTATCTTTAATCAAAACCAAGCGTTATCAAGAAGATTTCAGAAAATAGATATTAATGAGCCTGATATAGATGACTCAATAGCAATTCTAAAAGGAATAAAACCTTTGTATGAGCAGCATCACAACGTTAAATATCATGATGAATCAATTAAATCTGCCGTTGAGCTTTCACAAAAATTTATTAGTGATAGATTTTTACCTGATAAAGCTATTGATTTAATGGATGAAACAGGTGCATTGTTAAATGTAAATAGAAAAGATAATAAAAAAATTACGGTAAATCAGATAGATATTGAAAAAACCATATCAAAAATAACTAAAATCCCTGAAAAATCGATATCAAAAGATGAATCTAAATCTCTAAAAAATATTGAAAGAGACCTAAAAAGAGTTATTTTTGGGCAGGATAAGGCGATTGTTAGTCTGGGTAACGCAATAAAGCTCTCGAGAGCAGGGTTAAGAGATGATAATAAGACTATCGGATCGTTTCTATTTGCTGGACCAACTGGTGTAGGTAAAACTGAAATAGCGCGACAACTAGCCTCTATTTTAGGTATTGAATTAATAAGGTTTGACATGTCTGAATACATGGAACGCCATACCGTTTCTAGATTAATTGGTGCTCCTCCAGGCTATGTTGGCTTTGACCAAGGAGGACTCCTAACTGAAGCAATTGTTAAAAACCCACATGCGGTATTGCTTTTAGATGAAATTGAGAAGGCTAATCCCGATATATTTAATTTGTTACTTCAAGTAATGGATAGTGGGGTTCTCACTGATAATAATGGAAGAAAAGCTGATTTTAGGAATGTAATCTTAATCATGACTACAAATTCAGGAGCTGATTTACTTGAAAAATCATCCATTGGATTTAACTCTCAATCCAATGAATCAGATGCATTAAAGTCCTTAAATAAGCTTTTTGCGCCGGAATTTAGAAACAGACTTGATGAAATAATTCAGTTTAATTACTTACCTAAAAAAGTTGTTTTATCTATTGTTGATAAATTCTTAACAAAACTACAGGCTCAACTAGATGAGAGAGAAATTGAGTTAATTTACTCTAAGAAAGTTGTAAACTGGATAGCTGACAAAGGTTATAACAAGCATATGGGCGCAAGGCCTATGGAAAGGTTTATTACTGATCACATTAAAAAACCACTTGTAAACGATGTGCTTTTTGGAGCACTAAAAAAGGGTGGTCAGATTAAAGTTGATCTAGTTGATGGAGAGGTAGAGTTTACTGAATTGACAAAGGAAAAGGTAACTTAGAGTTATCTGCCTCTAAAAGTTATTCTGCCTTTTGTTAGGTCATAAGGTGTCATTTCAACCTTAACCTTATCTCCGGTGAGTATTCTGATGTAATGTTTCCTCATTTTCCCAGAAATGTGAGCATCTATAACATGACCATTCTCTAATTTAACTTTGAATTGAGTATTTGGAAGGGTTTCAATTACTTCACCTTCAAATTCTAAATTGTCTTCTTTAGCCATGCGCCGTATTTTAAACGAATTTTAGCCTATTTAAAGAAAATAAACGGGATATATATAATTTAACATAATATATATTATGCGAAGTAATATATATAGGTTAGGAGAAACTTTCGCCCCAACCTATTAATAGATTATTATTTAAAACATGAAAAAATCATTAATTTTAATTATAGGTATGATTATTGGTAGTGGATTAACTGTTGGATGGCAGTTCAGAATATCAACTCCAGAATCATTTGAAACAAATGGAACAATTGAATCATCTTATGATGCTTTTATTGAATCACTTATTAAATCAGGTGAGTTTGTTCAGTCTCATGAATATTATTCATCTGATCGAGAAAAAGCACAGGCTTACATACACATACTTAGTAGCTTGATTGGATCAACTAAACAAGAGGTTTTTATTGATAGTAATTTCCCCTATTTCAATAATATAAATACATTTACTAAAGCCGGTATGGATAATGCCGATCAAACATACCATCAAACTTTTTTAAATGGATCTGGTGTTTATAGAGTCTGGGGTAATCGTGGATCTTCAAGAACAATAACCTTTACCACTTATTTACCTGATTCATTATCAAAATCATTGCATGTACTTGATAAGCTTGAATATGATGAAGATGGGAATTATGAAATAATTTTAGGTGGCAGAAATAAGAACTCTACTAATTGGATGCCTCTTGATAATACTCTAACAAGACTACTTGTAAGACAGACATATTCAGATTGGGATAATGAAATCCCAGCAACTGTTCATGTTGATAGGATTGATGAAGGAAGACCTTTTTACCCTACTATCGACTCTGAATCTGTTTCAGATGATCTTTTAAATTTAGCTAATAAGGTGCTCCTTAATACAACTCGTTGGCCAGAATTTCAATTAAAAAGAATAGAACAATTAATTGAAGTTAATACCATCTCGAAACCTAGAAAAACTGGTCAAACAGGTGGATTGGTTGGTCGATTGATGTCGCATGGGCATTTCAATTTAATGGATGATGAGGTTCTTGTAATTAAAGCGTGGCCAACTAATGCTAAATATCAAGGAATTCAATTAGGTAATCCTTGGTGGCAATCACTAGATTATGCAAATAGAATTACTAGCCTGAGTGGTGATCAATCATTAGTTAGTTCTGATGGAGCTTACTATTATATTCTTTCAAAAACTGATCCTGGTTATGCTAATTGGTTGGATATAGAAAATTACAACAGAGGGGCAATCTTAATGAGATGGGATGGTTTGGAGGATGCATATCTTGACCCAAGCCTCTACCCTAGTGCTTATATTGCAAAGTTTGAGGAGCTTAAATCAATACTCCCTAGCGATGAAAAAATAATTTCTAAAAATGAAAGAATTAACCAAATAGAAAAAAGAAGGAGGCACGTACAAAAAAGATTTAATTATTAAAAAATCTAATTACTTCAAGGATTTCCATCTGCATCGATAAAATCTTTAAGTGTTTGTTGAACATAGGCGCAATCATCATCTGTCATTGTTGGATGACATGGGAGCATAATCCCATATTCCATA
>CACOPA010000010.1 GCA_902628925.1 uncultured SAR86 cluster bacterium | reverse complement strand
ATAAGAAGATACTAGTTTTAGCACCTGCCTTTACAGCTGATAATCTAGAAACACTAATCGAGATAGATGATGAGTATAAAGAATTATTTGTTGAGGCCGGGGGAGACACTCTTGATTTTGTTGAGTCTCTAAATGACGATGAAGAATGGCTTCAGGCTATAATTAATATTTTAGGAGAAAATAATGTTTAAGGAAGGCTTATTAAAAGGCAAACGAATCCTTGTAACGGGTGGCGGTACAGGCCTAGGAAAGGAAATGGCAACACATTATGCGTCATTAGGGGCTGATATTGTAATTTGTGGTAGGCGTTTAAATGTATTAGAAGAAACTGCTGACGAAATTAAATCAAATCATAATGTTGATGTATTAGCTCAGTCTCTCGATATTAGATCACCACAAGATGTTGATGATTTTATAGATCAAATATTTGCAACTAAGCCGCTTGATGGGTTGGTAAATAATGCAGCTGGTAACTTTATCTCACCCACGAAAATGCTCTCTCCCAGAGGTTTTGATGCAATTGCAAACATTGTGTTTCACGGAACCTTCTACGTCACTCATTCAGTGGGACGAAGATGGATAGATGCAGGAGTTAAAGGAAATATTATTTCTATTTTAGCAACTTGGGTGTGGACTGGATCGCCTTATGTGGTTCCTTCAGCCATGAGTAAGTCTGCTATCAATGCAATGACAAAATCTTTAGCTGTCGAGTGGGGACCATATAATATTAGGGTCAATGCAATTGCGCCTGGTCCTTTTCCAACTGAGGGAGCTTGGGCTCGCTTAAGTCCAAAAGGAGATTTAGATAATGATAGCTCATACAGTGCAATCCCGCTTGGCAGAGTGGGCGAAATGTCAGAATTACAAAACTTGGCCTCATTTCTAATGGCAGATGGTTGCGATTATCTTACAGGGCAAACTATTGCTATAGATGGGGCTCAATACATCACAGGTGGAGGCACATTTTCTGGGCTTTCAAAACTCAAAGATTCCGATTGGGAAGAGATTAAAAGTATGATTAAATCTACAAATGAAAAGGATAAGGCTAATAGAAACACTTAAATAGGGGTAAGTTATGACAGATATGCATTCAGTACTAAAAAAACAGAAGGATTACTTTATTAAAAACGGTGCTCCATCTTATGAGTTAAGAATTGATCGTCTTAATCGGATGAAAGACATTATTTTGCAGAATAAAAATAAAATTGTTGATGCGCTAAATGAAGATTTTGGTGTCAGATCAAAAAATCAATCAATGGTTGCAGATGTTTATTCCATTATTCCCGATATTGAATATGCTAAAAAGAATCTAAAAAAATGGATGAAGGTGGACAAGAGGAAACCATCCTTTCCATTTGGTTTGCTTGGTGCTAGAGCAGAGGTTCGACATGAGCCTGTAGGTACCGTTGGAATGATCTCGCCATGGAATTTCCCTGTAAACCTTACATTTGCTCCTTTAAGCGCTGTATTTGCAGCGGGCAATCAAGTTATGCATAAGCCCAGTGAATATACAGAAAATACAGCAAATCTCTTAAAAGAAATGTGTGATTCTGCCTATGATGAAGAGGAATTTGCAACGATTCTTGGCGGGCCAGAAATCGGTGCCGAATTTTCTTCTCTTCATTTTGATCACTTGCTCTACACAGGTAGTGGAAACGTTGGAAAGCTAATAATGAAAGCAGCATCTGAAAACCTTGTACCGGTAACGCTTGAGCTTGGTGGAAAATCTCCAGTTATTATTGGTGATGGAGCAGATTTAACAACAACAGCAAAAAGAGTAATGATGGGTAAAACAATGAATGCTGGTCAAATTTGCTTGGCACCAGATTACATACTAGTTAAAGATTCTAAGGAGCAAGAGGTTGTTGATGAGCTAAAAGCAGCAACTGCTGAGTACTATCCAGATATTAAGCATAACCCTGATTACACCAGCATTATCAATCAGAAACACTACGATAGAATTAATGGATTGGTTGATGATGCAAAAGCCAAAGGTGCTAATGTAGAAGAAATCAATCCTGCAAATGAGGATTTCTCTCAACAAGAGGCTTATAAAATTCCCCCAACTTTAGTGAGAAATGTTAACGACGATATGAGTATTATGCATGAGGAGATCTTTGGTCCGGTTTTACCAATTAAAACTTATCAAGACATTAATGAGACCACTGAGTATGTAAATTCTAAAGATCGTCCTTTAGGTTTATATTATTTTGGACAGAATAAATCTGAAGAGGATAAAGTCCTTAACAATACTACTTCCGGTGGTGTGACAGTTAATGATGTAGTGGGCCATATTCAAGTAAGCGATTTGCCATTTGGCGGAGTTGGACCTTCTGGAATTGGCAGATATAAGGGCTATGAGGGATTTCTTAATTTTTCAAATGCGAGAGCTATAAGTAAGCAAGTTGGCTCTAGGTTTGATAAGTTTTTTGAAGCAATCAGACCACCTTACAAAGGCGATATTGAAAAAGTACTAAAGCAAATAGCCAAATAAACATGTTCAAATTACCCATATCGTTGGGTATTAGATATCTGACATCATCAAAAGGGGCGTATGGCTCCTTTTATTCAATTATTTCAATTATTGGATTAACTATTGGTGTTGGTGCATTAATTATTGTTTTATCTGTCATGAACGGATTTGAGCGTGAGTTGCAAACACGTATTTTGGGAGTTATTCCACATGCTTTAATCAAGTCTGATAATCCTATCAATTATAACGATAAGACAATAATTGATACATTGAATGTTGAGGGTGTTGAAGCCTACGGACCATATATTGAGCTTCAAGGACTAATAGGTAGTGATGATCGATCAAGAGGAGTTTTTATCTCTGGCATTATTCCTGAATCTGAAAACAAAATGTCCATTCTTCCAGAATTTATGGTCAGGGGATCATTAAATGATCTAAAAGACAAATCTGGTGTTGTTATTGGATCATGGCTATCAAGATATTTAAATCTTTCAATGGGTGACGAAGTTACTGTATTTACTAATTCAACTAGAACAAATATTTTTGGAACTTATCCCAGAACAATAAAAACTAAAATTGTTGGAATATTTGAACTTAATGCTGAGCCTGATCAAAGTCTGGTCTTAATACACCATAATTTTGCTAGAAATTTAGTTAGCCTTGAGGAAGGCTATACATCTAGCATTAGAATTAAAACGAAGAACCTTTTTGAAGTTGATAGGGTTGGGTATAGCGTTATTAATCAACTTCCAAAAGATTATTTTTTCAGTACTTGGAAATTAACCCAAGGAACTCTCTTTAAAGCAATTCAAATGGAGAAAAGATTAGTAAGTTTACTCATGTTTTTAATCGTTACCGTTGCTTCTTTCTTAATTCTTACAGCTATAGTTACAACCGTTAAGTCCAAAGAAAGAGAGATAGCTGTTCTGAAAACTTTAGGAATGAGGAATTTGGATATAACAGTAATATTTCTTACTCTGGGCTTATTAATTTCATTGATTGGTATAACCCTTGGTCTCATCTTAGGGATTATTATTACCTTGAACTTAAATAATATTATTTATTTAGCAGATGTTTTATTTAATTATAGATTTCTTGATCTTGACGCATACTTCATAAGTTATTTCCCTTATGAATTTAGATTGAATCAATTTGTCTTTACCACAATATCAGCAATGATATGTTCAATATTATTCGCGATTTATCCTTCTGTTAAGGCCTCAAAACTTGAACCGGTTGAAATTCTTAGATATGAATAAAATAAAAATCATTGAATTAACTAAAAATTATCAATCGAATAAGCAAAATCAGTTGGTTTTAGATAATCTCAATGCTGAAATTAATTTGACTGGTTTAACATCTCTGCAAGGTAAATCTGGATCAGGCAAATCAACGCTAATGCATATTTTATCAGGGCTTTTAAAACCTACATCGGGTCGTGTTCTGGTTAATGAGATAGAAATCTATAAAACTAAACCGATAGAGCGTTCAAGTCTTATTTCATTTGTTTATCAATTTCATGCCTTGTTAGAAAATCTATCAGTATATGAAAATATTTATCTACCCAGGAAAATACACAAAAATAATGGCTCAGATGAATTTATTAATGATTTAATTAGTCAATGCAAGCTAGAAAAATTACTTAAAAAGTATCCTAGTGAGTTATCGGGTGGAGAGAAACAAAGAGTGTCTATTGTTAGGGCCTTATCAAATAAACCAAAATGTGTTCTTTTGGATGAACCTACGGGTAATCTTGATGATGAAACATCTTCAAGTGTGCAGGAAATGTGTCTTGATATTAATAAAGCCTTCAATATCGGCATGTTTGTAGCGACGCATGATAGAGGCTTTGCAAGTAAAATGCAGTACCAGTATAAAATAGAACAAAAAAGGTTGATGGTGATTAATGATTGATTATTTAACAGCTGGTGGTTGGTTCATGCTGCCTTTATTAATTTGCTCAGTTTTATTAATTTCAATTGTTATTGAGCGTATATGGTTTTTACAAAAAAGATTGGTTAGTCCTGAAGGCCTTCTGAGGACTTTTATTAATCACTCAAAAGATCAATCTATAACTATTCAACAACAGGATTCATACGTTGAATCATCTTCACTTGGCGAACTCTTAGTTACAGCCTACCGATTCAAAGATAAGCCAAGAAATATAGTTGAAGATAAGGTTGTGGAGGCATCATCAAACGTCAGAATGAAACTTGAAAGAAACCTTAATATGCTAGGTATAATTGCTAGTATTAGCCCTTTATTAGGATTGCTTGGAACTGTGGTTGGAATGATTACTGTATTTGCAAACATAAACCTTGTTGATGGCTCATCAAATAGCGATCTTTTGGCATCTGGTATATCTGAAGCCCTAATAACAACTGCTTTTGGTTTGTTAGTTGCTGTTCCCGGACTTATTTTTTATAAATATTTCTCAGCACGAGTCAATCTTCATATGTTAAATATGCAAAATGAATTAAGTAAGTTTGTTGATTTTCTAGATTTAAAATGAACTTTGCTACTAAAAATCAATCTAACGATGTCACCATTGAGATTACTCCGTTAATAGATATTGTTTTTTTACTAGTAATATTTTTTGTTGTGACTTCAAAAATTGATACAAATCAGGCGCTCAATATTGATTTGCCTGAAACATCGTCCTTTTCATCAGTATTGGTTGAAAATCAAGAGATGATTTACCTATATGAATCAGGAAAATTAAGATATGGAGATATTTCAGTGGATATTGAATCCAGTGAAACACTAATTAGCTTTATATCAAGCCAAATCCCAAAATCAGAATTAATAACATTAGCTATAGAAAAACGTGCTTATCATGAGTGGGTTCTCCATTTAATGGATGATCTTCAACTTTCTGGATATCAAAATATTCAAATTAGGACTTATCAGGAATAATGAAATCAAATATTAAAAGATTATTCTCATATACCCTGAGATATAAGTTATCTTTTACAGTTTCAATAATTGGTTTTTTAATCTTTGCGGCTGCTGATGTTGCTGCAGTTGAATGGATTAGAAGAGTAATTGAGTTCATCAATTCTAGTGACGTTGTTAATCCTTTGTTTATAGCAATTGCATTGATTTTAATTGCATTTGCAAGAGGCTTAGGATTTTTTATTGGTAATTATTTTATGTCCCGAGTTGGCTTGGGAATCGTTCATGATATGAGAAATGAACTTTTTAATAAGTTAATCAAGCTTCCAAAAATTTATTTTGACAATAACCAAAGCGGTCAACTTATTAACCGGATAACCTTCACCACAACCCAAGTGTCTGGGGCAACTTCAAATGCTGTCAAGACGCTAGTTAGAGAGGGCGCGTTATTTATCGGATTAATCTCTTACATGTTTTATTTAAACTGGAAATTAACCCTTTTATTGCTTATTACAGCGCCATTTATAGCAATCATAGTAAATATTGCCGGTCGTCGTCTAAGAAAATTAGCTAAAAGTATTCAAACGGCTATGGGCGATGTAACTCATATTGCCTCTGAGGCTGTTGAGGGTAATACAGAAATTAAATCATTTAATGCAGAAACCTATGAAAAAGACAGATTCCAAAAGGCAAATACCTCAAACAGAAATCAAAATTTGAAGCTTGAGGCTACAAGTAACCTAGCAACACCAATTATCCAAATTCTTGTATCTATCTCGTTAGGAATTGTTGCTTATTTTGCATTAGGTGCTCAGCTTGGAATTAATTTGGACTCTGAAACATTTGTAGCCTTTTTTACCTCTGCTGGTTTAATGGCAAAACCAATTCGACAGCTTTCCAGTATTAATGCAATCATTCAAAAAGGTCTTGCTGCAGCTGAAGAAATTTTTGATCAGTTGGATTCATCTGATGAAAATGACCAAGGAACACTCGAACCATTAATTGAAGGTAAGATCCAATTTAATGACATTACTTTTGGTTATGAGCGCTCAAAAGATATCCTAAAAAATATCAATCTTGTAATTGAAAATAATGAAACTGTAGCAATAGTTGGTAAATCAGGTTCAGGAAAATCTTCACTGGCCAGCTTAATCTCAAGACTTTACTTACCATCAACTGGACTAATTTCTATTGACGGTATTGATATAAATGAAATTAATCTAAGGCATTTAAGAAGTCACATTTCAATTGTCAGTCAAAATCCAACTCTCTTTAACGATACTATTGAAAAAAACATTGCTTACGGTTACCCAGAGATTAATTCAGAGAGACTTAATCAGGCTGCTGAACTCTCAGGCTGCATGGAATTTATAGAAAAACTTCCTGAAGGTTTCAATACAGAAATAGGTGATGACGGTGTTTTACTTTCAGGTGGTCAGAGACAGAGATTAGCGATAGCGAGAGCTTTCTATAAAGATGCCCCAATTATTATCCTCGATGAAGCTACTTCAGCGCTAGATTCAGAATCCGAGTTAGTAGTTCAATCTGCAATTGAAAAGCTTATCGTCAATAGGACCACCATAATCATTGCACATCGACTCAGTACCATAGAAGGCGCTAATAAAATATTTGTAATCGATGATGGCCGTATTGTTGAGCAAGGGAATCATGCGGAACTAATTGATAGAGACGGAATCTATAAAAACTTATATAAAAATATGGATTCTAATCAAGTTAAAACAGCTGCCGTAATTACTAAAACTGAAAAATCTTACTTACCATCATTTGTAGAAGAACCTGCACAACAAGGCATGCTCTTGGATGCATGGTATAAGAAAAGTGTATGGTTGTGGTTATTGTCTCCACTCTCATTATTATTCTCCTTTTTTGTTAAATTAAGAATTAATTCATTTAAAGAAAATTCAAAAAAAGTATGGAAACCCAATGTACCAGTAGTTGTTGTGGGTAACATATCTATGGGAGGTACAGGGAAAACTCCTCTTGTTAAGATGCTCGGTCAAAAGTTATCAGAAGAAGGTTTTTCACCTGGTATTGTTAGTAGAGGTTATGGAGGTAAATATTCTGAAACCTTAGAGGTTACAAGCGATACAACATTCAAACAAACTGGAGATGAGGCTCAAATATTGGCTAAATTAAAGCTGCCATTTTTCATTGATAAAAATAGACCTAGGGCAGTTAAAAAATTACTTGATAAATATCCACAGACTAATGTAATTTTGTCTGACGACGGTTTGCAGCATTATGCTCTTGGTAGAGATATTGAAATTGCTGTCATTGATGGCGCCCGAAGACTAGGAAATGGTTTAACGTTTCCTGCTGGACCACTAAGAGAACCACGAAGTAGACTAAATGATGTTGACTTTGTTGTTAATAATGCAGGTCCAGCTGAAGAGGGAGAGCATCTTATGACTCTTGCTCCAGCAAAATTTGTTCACCTTAATTCAGGTAAATCATATGACATTGGTAATTGGCCAATGCATTATCAAGTTCATGCTGTTGCAGGATTAGGAAATCCTAATAGGTTTTTTGATTTATTAAGCAGGCTTGGTTTTGAATTTGATAAAAATCCTTTCCCTGATCATCATAAATATAAGAAACAAGATATCTTATTTTTAGATCATCTTCCTATTATCATGACTGAAAAGGATGCCTCTAAATGCAAGGATTTTAAAAACTCTAAAATATGGTATTTAACCATTGAAGCTGAAATTGACGATAAGTTTTTTGATCAATTAAAGGAGAAATTGCATGTTTAAAGATGAAATTCTAGACATATTGGTTTGCATTAAATGTAAAGGCAAATTAATAAAAAATGAAGATAATCTAGAGTGCCATTCATGCAAGATTTATTATCCTATTGTAGGTTCAATTCCAAGAATGGTTGAAGAGGCCATCAAGCCATTAAATGATGAATAATTTTCACATCATTATTCCGGCAAGATTAGAATCAACTCGATTAAAAAATAAACTTTTATTAGAGATCAATGGTAAATCAATCGTTCAATTGGTTTACGAAAAAGCCCAATCCATCAATCCACTTTCAATTACTGTTGCAACTAATCACAAGGATATCTTTGATCATATTAAATCTCTTGGAGGCGAGGTTTTGATGACTTCATATGATCACCAATCTGGAATGGATAGAGTGAATGAAGCAGCATCATTGCTTCAGATCAGTGATGACGAAACGATCCTAAATCTTCAAGGCGATGAGCCATTGATGCCTGAGAACATTATGATCGAAACAGGAAATTCAATACGAGCTAACATCAACATTGCTACAGCTGCATGTGCGTTATCTGATATAAATGAGATTACCGATCCAAATAATGTGAAGGTTGTTACAACCAATAATAATTATGCTCACTACTTTTCAAGGTCTTTAATACCTCATAGTAATGAGGTCTCTGACGTTACTTATTACCAACATTTAGGTATTTATTCTTATAATCGAGGCACTTTACAAGAATTGGCAAATTTAGATGTTACGTATCTTGAAAAAACTGAGAGGTTAGAGCAACTAAGATTTTTAGATCATGGTTATAAAATCTATGTAAACAAATATGATCAACCTGCACCAATAGGTATTGATACAGAAAAAGATTACAAGAAAACTTTATCAATCTTAAGTGAAAAATGACTTTAAGATCATCATTTGGGATAAGCTTTAAACCCAATAATTATTTTGAAGTTACCACTGCAGATCTAAAACAAAAACTACAATCAATTGATGCTAAAAAAGCTGTAATCCTAGGTGAGAATACCAATTCTATTTTTAATGAATACGTTGCACTCAATTGTGTTAGATACATTGATAATGAACTATCAGTTGATGGTTCTACTATCACTGCAGGCGCTTCAATAAATTGGCATGAATTAGTAAAAATTTCTATCAACAATAATTTATATGGACTTGAAAACCTAGCATATATTCCAGGAAGTGTTGGCGCTTCACCCATTCAAAATATTGGCGCCTATGGTCAAGATGTTTCGAAGGTTATTAAATTTGTTGAGTGTCTTGATTTGGAATCATTAGAAATCTTTCAATTAACCAATAGTGAATGTAATTTTTCTTATCGATCATCAATTTTTCAATCTAAGAAATATCTAATTACAAAAGTTTCATTTGAACTTGAAACTACTTTCAAGCCAAATTTGAACTATAAGTCTCTTTCAGAGTATGTGGCAAAAAATTCAATAAATATTTCTAAAGAGAATATTATTGAAACTATTGGAAGAGTAAGAGCGCTAAGACTTCCTGATATTAAAGCAATACCAAATTGCGGCAGTTTTTTTAAAAATCCAATTATTAATAGTGATCAAGATGTAGACTCAAAGATAGATATTATTGAAATTTCAGAATCATTTAAAAAATTGTCAGCAGCTAGCATGATTGGTCATGTGAAACATAAACTTAATTTGCAGGGTGGAATCGAGTTATATAAAAATCATGATTTAGTTTTAACTAATCCTAAAAATGCATCGTTCAATGAGCTATTGGAATCAATTGAATCAATTAAAAATACTGTCTTCAATGAGTTTGGTATTTATTTGCAAACTGAGCCAATAATTTACAAATGATTCTCTTGTCCTTAATTGCGCACCTCTTGGCTGTAGCATCACCTGGTCCTGATACATTTATAGTGATGAGGCAGACTTTAGCTTCTGGATTTAAGGCTGGATTAAGTTCCGCTGTTGGTATTGGCTTAGGGATTTTAATACATTGTTCATTAGCACTTTATGGGCTAAGTGCATTGTTATTAAGTGATCCCATAGGAAGTTATATACCTTACATAGGATCTATTTATCTTATTTTTTTGGGAGTTCAATCAGTTGCTTCAAGAAATATTAGTCTCGAAGATAATAAAAACACTCTGGATAGGAGATCTTTATTAATTGGCTTTTTTACAAATATTTTAAATTTAAAAGCATTCATCTTTTTTGTTTCCCTGTTTAGTGCCTTAACATTAAGGTATAAAACATATGAAATTAGTTGGTTGATAATTTATTTTTCATTAGCAACTACAGCTTGGTTTATTTTTCTAGCCTATTTTTTAAGTATTCCATCAATCAAAAAAATTTATACTGACAAAGTATCGCTAATAAATAAAATACTAGGGATTATCTTAATAATTATGGGCTTATTAGTTTTAATAAATATTTTATGAAGTTAGAAGATCTATCAAAACAAATTGGGCAGACTTCTGGTTTTCCTCCAGTTCATTTATGGAATCCAGATTTATGTGAAGGAGTAAAATTTAACATTGATAGAAATGGTGAATGGTTTTATCAAAACTCCCCATTAAAAAAGGAATCTTTAAAAATCTTATTTGCTTCAATATTAAAGAAAGAAAATAATAATTATTATTGTGTTACACCTGTAGAAAAAGTACTTGTTGAAGTTGATTTGGCACCTTACATGATTATTGATTTTCGCATCGATAATGATACCTACCTCTTTGATACTAACTTAAATTATTCATTTGCTCTTAAAGATACTCAAATTTCATTTCTAGAATCCAACGAAGAAATAATACCTATTATTGATGTACGTGATTCAATTGAAGGATTTTTTTCAAGAAATATTTATTATGAATTAATTAACACCGGTTATGAAAGAGATGGTGCACTTTATATTGAAAGTGCCAATCAGGAGTACTGCTTTGGGAAGCTATAGATTAAGCGTATCCTCAATCCAAGAATCAATATTTTCTTCAAGCATGTAAAGCGGTATAGCTCCTCTCTTTAAGACTTCATGATGAAAATCTTTTACATCGTATAAATCACCAAGTTTTTCTTTAGATCTATTTTTTAGCTCAAGAATCTTAAGTTGACCAATCTTATATGCCAGAGCCTGTCCAGGCCAATTAATGTATCTATCAACTTCATTAATAATATCCTGCTGAGTTTTAGCAGAGTTATCTAAAAAATAGTTAATTGCATCTTGTCGAGACCAATCCATATAATGCATACCAGTATCAACTACAAGCCGAATAGCTCTCCACATATCATAAGTTAGTTGACCAAATTTAGAGTAGGGGTCCTTATAAAGCCCCATGTCATAACCAAGACTTTCACTGTAAAGTCCCCAACCCTCAACAAATGCAGTAAAGCCTCCATATTTTCTAAAATTTGGTAAATCCAGCTCCATAGCTAGTGCAATTTGTAAGTGGTGTCCCGGAACTGCCTCATGAACACTAAGAACTTCAATCTCATATTTAGGTCTAACTTCAGGTCTGTAGAGATTGACATAATAATATCCAGCACGAGACCCATCAGCAGCAGGTCTTTGATAATAGGCTGTCGTTGTATCGGGTGCACTTTCTTCAGGAATGGGCTTAATCCCATAAGGTATTGATGGTAATACTTTAAATAGATTTACTAGTTCAGGATCTAATCTTTTAGACGTTGCTAAATATTCTTTAAATAAATCATCAGGATTATCAAAATAAAATTTAGGATTCGTTCGTAAGTCATTGAGAAAACCCTTAAAAGTACCTTTCCAGGAAACAGATTCAATAACAGCATCCATTTCATCTCTGATTCTTTTGACTTCCTTTAATCCAATTTGATGAATTTCTTCAGGTGTTAAGTCAGTTGTTGTGAATCTCCTAGCAGTAAATTCATAGTACGCCTTACCATTAGGAATATCACTGATACCTATTGATATCCTACAATTTGGAAGATATTCCTTCTCAAAAAATTTTAATAAGTTTTTATAGGCAGGAATGATAACTCTGCTAATGACTTCAAGAGCTTGGTCTTGAATTTCTTTAATTTCATCTTCAGAAAATAATCGTGAATCCATTTCAGCGAAATGTTTAAAGAAAGGACTTTTATAAGCTGTAGTATTAGCTTGAAGTTTAATTTGCTCCTTAACTCTTTCCATTAAGATTTTTGGAGGCATTACTTTGTTTTCAATGCCTTGAGAGGCTATAGCAATTTCATTAGTAATGAGATCAGGAACTTTTTTAAGGCGTTCAATCCAGTCTATATAGTGATCAATGGTTCTAAAAGGCAAAACTGAGGTTGTATCATGAAGTAATTGAATGCCACCTCTGTGACTAAATGGCAATAAATAAATTTTGTATTGCTGCATCTCAACAGATTCAGATACTTGCTTAACGAACAATCTATAATTTGTTAAATCGTTTTCACTAAATGATTTTGGATTAATGCTTTCTAATTCGATAAGCATCTCTTTTTCGTACTCATGGTCTTGAAAGATCTTTCTCAGGGAACTATCACCCCATTCTTGATTCCTTGAAAGGTCGCCCATGCTTGAGGCATAAACCGGATTATCAGATATAACTTTGTTCCATTGCTCATTAACAATTAAATTAAATTTATCAATATCTGAAACCTCTGAGCAAGAAGTAATGAGAATAATAATAAGAAATGATTTTATATATTTTGAAATGTCCATATTACATATTTGGGTAATTGGGTCCTCCAGTTCCTTCTGGCGTAACCCATTTAATATTTTGTGATGGATCTTTAATATCACACGTTTTGCAGTGCACACAGTTTTGAGCATTAATAACAAATTTATGCTCTCCGTTATCCTCAACGACCTCATAAACACCAGCAGGACAATATCTTTGTGCAGGCTCATCATAAATGGGTAAGTTTGTAGAAATGGGTATGGAAGGATCTTTTAATTGTAAATGACATGGCTGATCTTCTTCATGATTTGTATTGGACAGAAAAACCGAAGAAAGCTTATCAAAACTAACTTTCCCATCAGGTTTTGGGTAATCAATTTTAGGTGATTCAGAGGCTTTCTTTAAACACGCATAATCAGGAGTTTTATGATGAAGAGTAAATGGTAGCTTTCCTCTAAAAATAAATTGATCAATCGCAGCTAGGGCAACTCCTAGCAATCCCTTAAATCCTAATTTGAGGCCCTTATGTAAAAATGGACCCCAATTCCTTGCTTTATAAAGTTCAGAATTAATCCAAGAATTTACAAATGCATTTTCGTATTCTGTTAGATCCTCATTAAGTTTATCGTTTGCTATTGCATCAAAAACTACCTCGGAGGCCAACATGCCAGATTTCATTGCTGTATGAGTCCCTTTAATTTTTGGAAAATTAAGTGTTCCTGCATTATCTCCTACCAGTAAACCTCCAGGAAAAGACATTTTTGGTCTTGATTGATATCCACCCTTAATAAGAGCTCTTGCTCCGTAAGCCACTCGAGTTCCTTTTTCTAATATATTTTTTATATCTTTATGCTGTTTCCATTGTTGGAATTCATCAAATGGACTTAAATGAGGATTGTCATAATCCAAAGGCACTACATAACCTAAGTAAACCTGATTATTTTCACCATGATAAAAATATGATCCAGAGATAGTTCCATTGCTTGGCCATCCCATGGTATGCATTACTGTTCCTTCTTGATGGTCTTCGGGTTGAATGTCCCAAATTTCTTTAAATCCAATCCCATAATGTTGTGGATCTTTATCATTATCTAAGTTGAATTTAGCGATTAATTCTTTTCCTAAATGTCCTCTGCAACCTTCAGCAAAGATAGTGTACTTACCACGTAACTCCATCTCTGGTTGATAACTTGGCTTTTTTTCACCGTTTTGTGAAACTCCCATTTCTCCAGTTATTATTCCTTTTACTATCCCATCTTCAACAATAATATCTGAGGCAGTAAAACCTGGAAAAATCTCTACTCCTAATTGCTCGGCTTGCTCACCAAGCCATCTGCAGAAATTAGCCAAGCTCATAATATAATTTCCATGGTTGTTAAATGTGGGTATCAAAAAGGTTGGGAAGGGTATTTTAAAAGATGAATTTTGGGAGATCATGAATTTAACAACATCCTTTTTGGCAGGATTATTTAAAGGAGCTCCTTTATCCTTCCAATCAGGAATTAGTTCATTCAATGCTGTTGGCTCAAAGACATTACCTGAAAGTATATGAGCTCCTATTTCTGAACCTTTTTCAATAAGACAAATACTTAATTCATTGTTATTTTCTTTTGCTAATTGTGCAAGCTTTATGGCGCTACTTAATCCTGACGGACCAGCTCCTACAATTACTACATCGTAGTCCATTACATCACGTTCCATGATTGATCCTTTGACTTTTATTTTTCTTAAAAAACATTACAATTATAGCTCTTAAAAGACGTTCACACTATATAACTAAATAAATATGAAAATTCTCGTACCAATTAAAAGAGTTGTTGACTATAACGTTAAAGTAAGGCCTCTTAGCGATAATTCAAATGTTGATCTAAACAATGTAAAAATGGCAGTCAATCCGTTTTGTGAAATTGCTGTAGAAGAGGCAGTACGATTAAAAGAAAGTGGTACAGCTACAGAGATTATTGCTGTTACTGTTGGCACATCTGCTTCACAGGAACAGCTGAGAACTGCTTTAGCTTTAGGTTGTGATAGAGCAATTCTCATAGAATCTGAGGAAAATCCTGAGCCTTTAGTGATAGCAAAGGCGTTAGCAAAAATATTTGAGGAAGAAAATCCTGATCTCATTATTTTAGGAAAGCAGGCAATTGACGGTGATAATAATCAAACCGGTCAAATGCTCTCTGCAATACTTGATCTTCCACAAGCGACATTTGCTTCAAAATTAGTAATCGAAGGTCAGACTGCAAATGTAACTAGGGAAATCGATGGTGGATTACAAACCATCAAGGTCAATTTACCTGCAATTGTAACTACGGATTTAAGATTAAATGAACCAAGATATGCATCCTTACCCAATATCATGAAAGCAAAGAAAAAAGAGCTTGCTACTAAAAACATAAATGATCTTGGTATTGATACATCAGCAAGAACAGAGATTATATCTGTAGAACTACCACCACAAAGAGAAGCTGGTATAAAAGTTGAGTCAGTTGATGAGTTGATTGATAAATTAAAAAATGAGGCTAAAGCAATATGAGTATTTTAGTAATAGCAGAACATGATAACACCGGCATTAGACCGTCAACCCTTAATACTATAGCTGCAGCAAAGCTATTAGGTGATGATATACATCTATTTGTCGCAACTAATAACTCAGAGCTACCTAATTCCGCATCAACTATAGAAAGCGTTTCTAAGGTGATTTCAAGTGTCGATGATACGTTAGAGCACCAACTCCCTGAAGCTCTTGCTCCAATGATTAAGGAAGTAGCAACAAGTTATTCTCACGTATTAGCACCCGCAACAACATTTGGAAAAAACTTAATGCCTAGAGCTAGTGCGCTTTTAGATTCACAACAGATATCAGATATATCAGGCGTGATTGACCAAGATACATTTAAAAGACCGATTTATGCAGGAAGTTGTATTGCCACAGTTAAATCTAATGATTCCATTAAGCTTATTACTGTTAGGGCTACTGCCTTTGATCCTGTTCAGCTTAGTGGAGGCTCTGCAGCTGTTGAAAGTTTTGATAGTGTTGTTAGTAATGATAAAAGCGAATTTGTAAATGAGGAAATCGCTAAAAGTGATAGACCTGAATTAACAGCGGCTGATGTAATTATTTCTGGTGGCAGAGGCATGCAGTCAGGAGATAACTTTCATCTTCTAGAATCTATTGCAGATAAACTTGGTGCTGCTGTGGGTGCATCAAGGGCTGCCGTTGATGCTGGATTTGTTCCAAATGATTATCAAGTGGGTCAAACAGGAAAAATTGTTGCCCCAAATCTCTATATTGCAGTGGGCATATCTGGTGCCATTCAACACCTTGCAGGGATGAAAGACTCAAAGGTTATTGTGGCCATAAACAAAGATGAAGATGCACCAATTTTCCAAGTTGCTGATTATGGCTTAGTAGCAGACCTTTTTAATGCTCTTCCTGAGCTTGCTGATAAAATTTAACTCACTGATTTAAAGTTATATTTTTTGAAAGTGCTTCCAGTGCACTGGAACTATTTCCATTAATAATTTCATGCTCTTTTGCAGAAAGGCAATACCTCCATAATGGATACTCTTTAGCTACACCCATTCCACCATGGAGGTGCTGTGCCGCGTAAGACGTTCTGTGTAAGACATTACCAGTTATATACTTTAAATTTAAAATTTGATTTTCTAAATCACTGCCTGAACTATATAAATATGATGCTTGTTGAAGGTTTAGATCAAGCTCTTGATGGTCTATAAACATATTTGCAGCGCGGTGTGATACTGCTTGAAATGATCCAATAGGCCTATCAAACTGCTCCCTTTCACTCGTATAAGCTGCAGTTAATTCCAACATCTTTAAAACCATCCCTCTAGCCAAAGAAGCCTGGATAAGCACTCTTCGAGAATAAATATTCTTTAATAAATAAAGTCCTTCACCTGATTTATTGATAATCGATTCTTTGCTAATAATTACACCATCAAGATTTAACTTAGAGTAGGGGGTCTTACTGGTGACATCAAGAGAAGTAATTTCTAATTGATCCGTTTCTATGAGAGCTAAATATACTCCATCATCAGTTATAAAAGATATTAAAGCTTTCTTAGCAATATCTAGATTGTAAGAGAGTATTTTCGTGCCTGATAGCTCATAGCCATTATTTGATAATTTGCCGGTAACTTTTGGAGATTCAATTTCAAAATTTAACGGCTCATTAAGCGCGGATGTATATGAATATAATTTGTTTGAAAGTAAATCTTTTAATATTTCTGAAAGACCTTTAAATGATGATTCTTGAAGTGTAATTAGGACATCCGATACTAATGCAGATGGATTAAGAGGACTATTCAAGTATCCCAGTTCTTCAGACAATATCTTAATTACATCAAAATTAATTTTATTCGTATCTTGATCCACAATAAAACCATTGCTAATAAGTTCCTTAAGTAATGCAGGATCATATCTATGAGAATCAAATTTTTTAAGATAGTCCTCACTACTAAAGGACTCAAGAAGTTTTTTTAGACTTTCTCTAATTAACTTTTCTTCGCTAGATGACGAAAAATCCATTATCTTGATCTTGGCATTAATAACCCTGCCATAGAAATGATATCTCGTTGCACTTCATTAGTTCCACCACCAAAGGTAAGGATTGAGGCAGTTCTATACATTCTTTCCAATCTACTGTTAAGAATTGATAAACTGTCATTTCTAATAATTGAGAGTTCACCAAAAATCTCCATCATCATTCTGTAAGCCTCTATAAAGTACTCAGAACCATATATCTTAGCTAAAGAGGCGTCTGTCATCGAAAGAACATTGTTCTCCATTCCCCAAACTTGTTTCCAACAGATCAATTTGAGTGTTTCCAAGCCAGAATAGATTTTTGCAAAATTAGATTTAACCCAATCAATATCTGAAAGAGCATTTGTTGAGTCAACCTTCGTTGATTTTGCTAACGATAATAGCTGATGATACAACTCATCCACCGGACCATGATTAACTAGAGCAAGCCTTTCTAGATTTAGTTGACTCGTTATTAGATCCCAGCCAGAATTTAGCTCACCTACTAAATTGTCTTTTGAAACATAGATATCGTCATAGAAAGTCATATTAGTTGTTACATCACCCAGAGTCTGAATTGGCGTGTAAGAGAACCCGTCATCATTAGTAGGAACAATAAACATTGAAATACCTTTATGCTTTTTTACCTCATTGTTTGTCCTGGCTGCCAACCAAATATAGTCAGCATAATTCGCTAAACTAGTCCAAATCTTTTGACCATTGATTTTAAATCCATCTTTATCGGGCAATGCTTGTGTCTTTAGTGATGCTAAATCCGTTCCAGCATTTGGCTCTGAATAACCTATGGCAAAAATAGTTTCACCCTTGAGAATAGATTTTGCGATAGTCTCTTTAGCCCAATCTGATCCATACTGAGCAATCATTGGTCCTACAGATTCAGTTGTTAAAAATGGAAAAGGAAATCCTGTTCTCATAATCTCTTCAACAAAGATATATTGCTCTATTGGAGTGAACTCTTTACCACCAAATTCTTTTGGCCAACTCAAGCCAATCCATCCATCCTGACCCATAATTTTTAATGCTTTTTTAAATTCTGGACCTCCACCCTCAAAAAACTGAGGATCACTCATCTCACTCAAAAGCTCTTTATTTAATAAAGATGAAAAATACTCCTTAAGCTCGTCTTTAAGTTTTTGTTGATTCTTTGTTAATTCAATTTTCATAGTTTATTCATAGATATCTATTAATGATTTTAAGAAATTTCTTTCATTATCCCATTCTTTTCTTCCTCCGGATAAACCTAATCTAACAACAATTAATTCTAATTCAGGAATAACAAATAATCTTTGACCTTGAAATCCATTTGCCGAAAACATTTTTTGCTCAAGATCATAAAATGCTGGGCTTATTTCTTTATCATCAGTGTTGAGCCACCATTGACCACCATAATTTTCAATTATTTTATCGTTATTTAATCTTGTAGGTTCGGTCATAAAATCAAACATTTTTTTACTTATAAATGATTCATCATTTTTTGACGCATTAATCATCATAATACCAACCTTTAACCATGACTCAGCGCTGACGTATCCGAAGGAGGATGCAATAAAATTTCCTAGATTATCGGTTCCAAAATAAGTGTTGTTAAAACCTAAAGGTTCAAAGACATAGTATTTGTACAATTCAATTGGAGTAAAACCAAGAGAGCTAGCCTTTTCAGTCATTTTATAATTAAGAAGATTTGTAGCTGCTGATGAATAAGACCAATAATCACCAGGTTTATGCGTCATTTCCAATGAAGACAAATGCAGGCCAACATTTTCTGAAGTTATCATTGCAAAATAATCTGTTAAGGGAAAATAAGATTCCCTATAGTCCAATCCATCAACGTGATTAAGCAAATGTTTGAACGTTAGTTGACTCCCTTCATCCACTCTGTTTGGAAGAACTTTATCGGATAATTCAAAGTATCCATCATCATGCATTCTTGAAAACAGGACAGAGGATAAAGATTTAGTCATGCTCCAAGATAATAATGGAGTCTCTGCATTTGAGAATAAATCATATGACTCACCCGAGACCGAATTCTTATAAAAAACTAACAAAGCTCTTGAGCCAGGATCTTTTTCTAGTTCCTCGTCTATTAAATTTTGAACTTCTTCATTAATGTTTCTTCTTGTAAGAGTGCTATTGGACAAAGGATTGGATGTTACTGAAACTATATTGTTATTAGGAGTACAGCCATAGCTTTCTTTGAAGTAAATTTTTGAGCTTGAGGGACCAAACTTTACATCTACAGATTTTTCATCCTTGTCGATTGAGTAATCTATCAGATTAAAAATTAAGTTATCAAGAATGGGTATTCCAAATGGGTCAGTCCGTCCTTCTTGCTTACGGATAGATTCGAGCGGTCTTTTTGAAATGAAGTAACTACCGCATGCTACCTGAGATGAAAAAAAAGCAACCTGGTTACTTACAAATAAGGCTATTCCATATAAATAAGAAATTACCAAAAATAAAATTAAGTTAGTAACCATTTTAATCATCTAAAATACCTATTAATTCAATATGTTGAGTATTTACAAACTGATCAAAAATAGCAGATTTATTAATTTTTTTATTAAGCAATTTTAAGTCCCTAAAAAACGTCTCGCTGTTGCATGATATATATATTATTTGTTTAAACTTTTTAATAAAACCAATTGATTCAGGTGATAGTCCTGATCTTGGCGGATCAACTAAGATAGTATCAAATTTATATGATTTAAGATCGAAATCATTCAGTCTTCTAAAGGTTTTACCAGCAAATGCTTCAATTGTTTCGAGATCAGATAATCTAGCAATATTAATATTTTTTAAGTTATTCTTTTTAATTGATGAATGCAGATGACGTATTGCTTTACGATTATTTTCAGTAGCAAACACATGATTGAAGTATTTTGATAATGGAAGGGTAAAGGTACCGCAACCACAATAAAGCTCTAATAGATTGCTGGATTGATGTTTGATACTAAGATTTTTGCAAATAAAATTGATCATTCTAGACATTAAATAAAAATTAGGTTGGAAAAAGCTTTCATCATCCTGTTTTATCCAAAAGGTTTCATTGCTAAGCTTAACGTTTGACCAATATTCATTGGAGCTTCCATAAATTTTTCCCTTTGATCTACCAACAAAATGTATGTTTTTGTATTTATCTTCAATGTCTTTAATTTCTAATAGCCATTTCTCATCTAGAGGCCTGTGATAAATCAAAGTACAAATTGTTGTAACATTATTAGATCTGTAATTAATACCAAATAATTTATTTTTTAGAGTTTTAGAGGAATTAACATCATGAAGAATACTTTCCATATTATTGCTAATCATTTTTATAGGAACATTTGATTTTGAAAAAAATATTTGTGATGCACCATCCATCATGGTGTAACAGTCATTTTTATAGCCAAATTCAATTCTGCTTCTAAAATTTTTTGATGGAGATATAAAAACTTCAGGATTTACTGACAGTTCATCGAAAGAGTTAACAGTTTCAAGGATCTTATTCACGTAATTAGATTAATTATTAGTAGTACAAAAAATATAAATGAGCAGTTAATAATTAAAAATAAAAATATAAATTTACCTAAACTTATATTTTTCATATCAGTCTCTAAATCAGAAGATTTTCGTATGCCAAAAAAAGAGGCTATGATACGCTTTAACCACATTAAATATGAGCGAAATAATAACAATTACAGAATCAGCAGAGAAGTATCTAGCAAAACTTCTTGATGAAAAAAAAGATACAAATATGGCAGTTAGGGTCTTTGTTAGTGATCCGGGAACACCTAAAGCAGAAACTTGTCTTGCTTTTTGTAAAATTGATGAGCAAGAAGAACAAGATACATTAATAGAATTGAAGACCTTAAAAGTTTTTGTAGAAACTCGATCAATACCTTTTCTTGAGGATGCAGAAATTAACTTTGATACTGATAATTTTGGGGGTCAGTTAACCATCAAATCTCCAAATTCTAGACTTCCAAATATTTCTCCAGATAGTCCCCTTGAAGATAAAGTAAATTATGTAATCTATAATGAGATCAATCCAATGCTTGAATCGCATGGCGGGGCTGTAAACTTAGTCGAAATAACTGACGAGGGTGATGCTGTCTTGCAATTTGGAGGCGGTTGTCAAGGATGTGGAATGGTGGATGTAACCCTCAAAGATGGTATTGAAAAAACTCTGTTAGAAAAATTTTCTGAATTAAAATCGGTTAAGGATATTACTGATCATTCTATAACAGATAATGCTTACTATTCAGAATCCTGACAGTTTTTTAAGGTATATCATTATTCCAAACTGAGGGTGATCAAAATAGTGGACTTGCTCATTAAATACTCTTCTATCTTCATCAATTATTAGAGTTGCAGAGCTTTTACTAATAATCTCATCTAGAGGGTATTGTTCAATTTTTTCTATGTCACCTTCGAATAAAGTATCTACATCAATACTTATGTTTACATCTTTTACATCTGTTTCATTTAATAACGCTGTATAAGCTTTACGCTTAATTTCTTTTATTCCATTAGCATTTTCTGATAACTCAATTGTCTGACTATCAAGCATACCCAGCACATCTAAATGCAAGTACCTTTCTTTGTATGTTTTGATGTATAAATTAAGTTCATTAGCAATAACATTAACAAATTTTGAACTATCGCTGTCAAAAACGCCCTGCACCCAACTTCCTGAATCAATTAAATCATAATCAGATCTTCTCTCTATTCTTCGTTTAAAAGTTTCTAATTTAGTGAGAGATTTATTTTCATTAAACCAAAGTTGAGGATTTGGATTAGCTGAAGTTTCCTGAGTTAAAGTTTGTCCCTCTTTTTCCTCATAAATAATTTTACCTATTGAATCCAATGATTCACTTTTACTATTAAACGATTCATCTAAATTTCTTATGACTATCTCATTGTTATCTTTCTTTAATGAAATTACTGAAGATGGATTAATTGATAACTCTTTCAAGGTGAAAACTTCATCAGTGGTAAATTTCAAATTCTTAAAGACCACATATTCAATAAGGTATTCATCGCTTCTTACAAAAGTTATAAAAAAAACTGCAAATATAACTTTAAATAAGTGCATTTATAAAACTCTTGATCTGTTGTCTTGCATCAGTATTTTTTAATTTTAAATTAATTTTATTTTCAGTATTAAGTTTAAATTCATATAAATTAGAATTCATTAGTTCAATAAATTTTTTAAAATTTACATCGCTTATCGGTTTAACAAACTTGAACTGCAAAAAATTATTCCTGTTGAGATAGATATTGGAAATACCAATTTCAGTTGCAATTAAGGCAATCTCTGCATCATATAATAAGTTATTCACAGCAGTTGGAAGTTTTCCGCATTGATCAACAAGATCTTTTGAAATCTTTTTAATATCTTCAACATTTTTACATGCAGATATTTTTCTGTAGTATTTTAATCTGTCTGTCATTGAAGGAAGGTATTTCTCAGGTATAAGCGACTTATCACCTAGATTGATTTCAAAGTCTATCTTATTTTTATCATCAATTCCTTTCAGTTGGTTTATACAATCCTTAAGAATGGATAAATATAAAGTTAATCCAATTTCTTCAATATGACCTGACTGCTTTTCACCTAAGAATTGTCCAGCTCCTCTAAGCTCTAAGTCTTGTTGCGCAATAAAGTATCCAGCACCAAGAGCTGAGTGCCTTGAGAGTGCTTCAAGTCGATTATCTGCATGTTTAGGGATATGTTTATCTGGAATTAAGTAATAACAATAGGCCTGCTTTGATGATCGACCAACCCGTCCTCGTAATTGATGTAATTGAGCTAATCCAAACCTGTGCGCATTATCAACAATAATCGTATTTGCATTTGGTATGTCTAAGCCCATCTCAACAATTGTTGTGCAAATTAAGACATCTAGCTCACCTGTATTAAATGCATTCATTTGTTGTTTTATTTCAGATTTTTTTAGCTGACCATGAGCTATACCGATTCTTATATTAGGCATTAGCTCCAATAGATAGGCTTTAGTACGTTCATGTTGAGATATATCATTTGTAACGTAAAACACTTGTCCGTTTCGTGAAATCTCCCTTTGTATTGAGGATTTAATAATTTGATTTTCATGAACCTTGACGAATGTTTTTGTTGAAATTCTATTACTCGGCGGAGAATACAGATAAGAAAAATCCTTCAACCCTGAAAAAATATAATTTAGTGTTTTAGGGATGGGAGTTGCAGAAAGAGAAAGTATATGAATACCTGTCTGTTTCGATTTTATAAACTCTTTTTGTTTGGTACCAAAACGATGCTCTTCATCAATGACCAACAATCCCACACTGCTAAAATCAATGTCGCTGTTAAGGATTGCGTGGGTACCAATAAGGATATCAATTTTCCTATTATTAAAGTTATGAATAATATTATTTTTTTCTTTAACTGTTTTATGGCGTGATAAACCTTCAATTAGGTATGGAAAATTTTTAAAACGAATTTTAAAAGTTTCTAGGTGCTGGCTCACTAGAACTGTACTAGGGCATAGAATAATGATTTGTTTTTGATTATAGGCAACTAAATTTGTAGCTCTCATAGCTACTTCTGTCTTTCCAAATCCTACATCACCGCATATTACACGGTTCATTGGTTTAATAAGTTTTAAATCTTTGTATACATCATTAATACAAGTAAGTTGATCTTTGGTTAATTGATATGGAAAAGAATTATTAAAATCAGCATCAATCTTTAAATCTAATCTCATAGGTATAGAGGTTGAGATTGATCTTTTTGATTCGATATCTAACAATTCAATAGCTAAGTCGTTTACCTTATCTTTTATCTTTTTTTTCTTATTAACCCATTTCTTTGATGACAATGAATCCAAGGGATAATCAATATTATTTATTTGAAATTTACTTAATAGATAATGTTGCCGAGTCGGTATAAATAGCTTCTCATTATCTTGGTAAACAACCTCTAAAAACTCTTCTTCATGATTACTTGTAGCAACAGTCTTAAGTCCCTCATATATACCAATTCCATATGATTCATGAACAACATAATCACCTTCATTAAAATCAATTGATTCAATTAATGAATCTGACTTAGTTTCATCACTAACAACCGGTTGTTGGTAATTAAATGATTGGATGTTTTCTATATGCAATAGCAGAGTGCTACCTAAAACCTGTGATCTTAAATTATTCTGCTTGGTTAGATAAAAACCTTTATTTTTAATATCTTCAGCATGATATATTAATTCAATATTAGGAATTATTTTCTGAACTTCGTTTAAAGCTTCATCATTATTAGTTGCTATTAATACTTTCTTAAAGTTTTTTGCAGATTGTGCATCATGAAGATCTGATATTAATTCAAAGATATTTTTTTGTTCAAATAAAAAATTATTATCTTTAAGATTTATTTTTTTTGATCTCTCTAAATATCCCTTAAATGTCTCTAATTTTAAAAAAAGTTTGTCAACTGTAGGTATCGGTCTGTTGAGTTCATTACTTTCAATTAAATATCTTTCGTTTAAATAATTATGGTATTCAATTGCAACTTCTAAAGTATTTGAGAAGCTAATTAATTCAAGATTAGGAATATATTCAATAAAGCTACTTAGCTTCGTGTCCTTAAAGAAAAAAGGAAGATAAACTTCATATCCATCTATCAGTATTCCATCTGAAATACTTTTAAACAGATCTATATTTCTTTCATCAATATCAAGAAAATATTCACGCCATTGTGATTTAAATAATCCTATCGAATCTTCATCTAAGGGTAATTCATGTCCAGATGAGAGACTAAAACTATCTATTTCATTTAAAGATAATTGCGTATTTACATTAAATTCTCTAATACTTTCTAATTCATCACCAAAAAAATCTAATCTAATAGCATGCGTTGTGTGAGATGGGTTGATATCAATAATCCCACCTCTAACGGAGTATTCATTAAGTGAATTAACTCTTTCAACTCTTGAATAGCCTAATTGATTTAAGATGTTTAGTACTTCATTAAAATCTATCTCAGAATTAATTGTTAATTCCTGACTGGCTTGAAAAAAATACTTTGGTGGCAATAAAGAAAATAAATTCTGAATTGAGCTTATAAATATGGTGTTTTTTGCTTTAATACAATATTTTAAAAACTTAGATCTTTTGAGAAGGACATTTTTATCAGATGAAAATTGATCAAACGGTAAAATCTCTCTATCAGGGAAATATTGAACATCATTCCTGGTAAAAAAACTTAATTCCTTCGTGAGCATATCGGCTTCATAGGGCGAAGAAGCAAGAATTAGATAGTTTTTAGCATTAGATGAAACGTAATCTTTTATATCGTTTACATGTGACGAAGGAATCGAGAAATTCATCGAAGAAGTATAGATTGTTTTATAAACCTAGTTAACAATCATTTATCACTAAAAATTATACTTTTGATGAATATTCAAATAAAATATCGTCACATTTAATGTCATAAAATCTAAATCATTTAATTAAAGGAAATACTAATGGATATAAATTTTTCAGATGCAGATAATCAATTTAGACAAGAAGTTAAAGATTACCTTGAAAACAAGTACCCCAAGCATGTAAAAGAGAAACAAAATAATGGTGAGCAATTAACCAAGCAGGACATGATTGATTACCATAAATCTCTCTATGAACAGGGCTGGGCTGGATATAACTGGCCAGTTGAATATGGAGGTACTGGTTGGTCACCTACGCAAATCTATATCTTTCAAGAGGAATTAGGTTATGCAAACACTCCAACAATCCTGCCTTTTGGATTAAATATGGTAGGACCTGTGATCTATACATTTGGTAACGAAGAACAAAAGAAGAGATTCTTACCAGACATTCTTGAATTTAATACATGGTGGTGCCAAGGATACTCTGAGCCAGGATCAGGATCAGATTTGGCATCTCTAAAAACGAAGGCTGTTAGAGACGGTGATCATTACATAGTTAATGGTTCTAAAACTTGGACTACTTTAGCTCAAAATGCCGATTGGATTTTTTGCTTGGTAAGAACTGAGACCACACAAAAGAAGCAAGAGGGTATCTCATTTCTTCTGATAGATATGAAGACCGAAGGAATTGAGGTCAAACCCATCATTACCATCGATGGTGATCATGAAGTCAATTCAGTTTTTTTTACCGATGTAAAAGTGCCTGCTGAAAATTTAATCGGTGAAGAGGGAAAAGGTTGGACCTATGCAAAATTTCTCCTTGCACATGAGAGATTTGGTATTGCCGGCGTTCCAAATCAAAAATACTCACTAAAGCTTTTGAAAGAACGAACTAAAGACTTTGCTGATGATGATTTAAAAAAGAAAATTGCTGATTATGAAATTGAACTTTCAGCCCTTGAATTTACAGAATTAAGAACTTTAGCTGCACTAGCAAACGGTGGTCATCCTGGAGCAGAATCTTCAATTATTAAAATTAAAGGTACAGAGCTTCAGCAAAAACTTACAGAGATGTATGTTGAAGCTGCTGGTCAATATATTCTTCCTTATGAAGGACCAGAAGGATTTAATTCAAATAATACTCCTGCCTCCAATGTATCTGATTTTAGTTCTCAGGCTGTCTCAAGGTATTTAAACTTTAGAAAAACCTCAATCTATGGTGGATCTAATGAAATACAAAAAAATATTATCGCTAAAGCAATCTTAGGAGTATAAATAATGAACTTAAGCTATTCAGACGAGCAAAACATGCTCCGAGAACAGGTTTTAAAATTTTGTGAGTCAGACTATACATTCGATGTGAGGGAAAAAATTGTTGAATCGAACTATGGTCATAATCCAAAAACTTGGAAACAATTTGCAGATCTTGGATGGCTGGCTGTGCCTTTCAGTGAGGAAAACGGTGGTTTTAATTTTGGTCCAATTGAACTAGCTGTTATTTTTGAAGAATTTGGTAAAGCACTAGTAGCTGAACCATACCTAGCCAATGTTGTTATGAGCGGATCAGTGCTTGAATCATCAAGTAATGAACTAGCAAAAGAAACCATATCCAAGATCATTGATGGTGCAACACAAGTCAGTGTTGCATTCTCAGAAGCAAACAATGGTTATAACTTTCATGATATTGAAACATCTGTTGATGATGGAAAGCTGAATGGAGTAAAAACTGTAGTATTGAATGCTGGTTTTGCAAATTCGTTTCTTGTTTATGCAAGAAATGGAGACAAATCTGTAATTTATTTAGTTGATGCAAATGCAGCAGGTGTTAGCGTAAATTCTTTTAGTACAGTTGATGGTCAAAATTGTGGTGATGTTACATTTGAAAATGTAGAAATTGGTGAATCTTTAATCATTAGTCACAACAATGATGCATCACAAGCCATTAATGCAATGCTCGACTTGGCCAACTTGTGCATTTGTGCTGAGGCTGTTGGAGGAATGACTGCTTCATACCTTAAAACTGTTCAATACACAAAAGAAAGAGAGCAATTTGGTCAGCCGATATCTAATTTTCAAGTTTTGCAACACAAAATGGTAGATATGTTTATGGAAGCTGAAGTATCGAAATCACTTCTTTTTAAAGCGATGCTTCAATTGGATGGAAAGGATGATGAAGCTAGTAAGACCATATCAGGACTCAAAGCACAAATTGGTAAATCAAGTCGTCTAGTAGGTCAGGCTGCCGTTCAATTGCATGGTGGAATGGGTGTTAGTGATGAAATGTCAATTGGTCATTACCTCAAAAGATTTACTGTCATAGATGCATTATTTGGTAATCGAAACTATCATCTAAATAATTTTAGTAATTTATAATTGGTTCAGTGAAAGACCTTACTCAAAATCCAGATCTCAGGAAAAGGGAGAAACCTGATGACTATTTTGGTGATTGGAAATGGAGAGAGGGACTTTCTGAGTTAATGATACCTATAATTGGTAATCTCTACAGAAATGGCATTAACACACTGATCTACGGACAATCATTAGTAAATAATTCATCAAGTGAGATTCTAAAAGCCCATAGATTTGCTCGTCAAGTTGATAATAATGAGCTAAGTGAACTTGAAACATTTCCTATTCTTCAAAGATTAGTAACTCTAAATCTTGCTGATTGTGAAATTGATATTGGTGAGCTAACGCTCAGATGTCCATTCTTTAGGGAATTAAGAGATAACCCAATAGAAAAAATAGATGAATATCTATATCAAGAACTTAAGAGCGTTATAGATATTGAATCTAAAAGACCTGAATCTTCTAAAGATATTGTTTTGTATGGTTTTGGTAGGATAGGGAGGCTGATGGCAAGACTTCTCGTTGAGACAACCGGTCCTGGAAATTATTTTAAGCTTAGAGCAGTTGTTGTAAGAAAAGGGGCTATTGATAACGATTTACTTAAACGAGCTTCATTGCTCAGACGTGATTCGGTCCATGGAAAATTTTCTGGCACCATAAGAGTTGATGCTGATACCAATACTTTGATTGTTAACGGTAATCCAATAAAGTTTATATATGCTAGTGATCCTGAATCCTTTAAATATTCTGATTTTGATATTGATAGACCAATTGTAATTGATAATACAGGCGTATGGAGAGATGAAGCATATTTATCAAAACATCTTAAAACTGGTGCTGACAAAGTAGTTCTAACTGCACCTGCAAAAGGAGATATTAAAAATATCGTTTTTGGTGTTAATGAAGAGATACTTGATGACAAGGATCAAATTATTTCTGCTGCATCATGTACCACTAATGCAATAGTTCCTGTTTTAAAAATTATGAATGATAAATATCGAATCAATTCAGGCCACATTGAGACAGTGCATTCATACACAAATGATCAAAATTTAATTGATAACTATCATAAAGGTGATCGAAGAGGTAGGAGTGCAGCATTGAATATGGTAATTACATCAACCGGTGCAGTCAAAGCTGTAGCAAAAGCTATTCCAGAGTTGGAGAACAAGTTAACCGGCAATGCCATAAGAGTACCAACACCAAATGTAAGTCTTGCTGTTTTGGTGCTTAATCTAAATGAAGAAGTAGAAAAGACTGAGTTAAATGTCTTTTTAAGAGATTCTGCATTTAGATCAGAATATAGAAAAATTTTAGGATTCGTAAACTCCTCAGAAATTGTTTCAACGGATTTTTACTCAAGTGAATTTGCTTCTGTTATTGATGCACAAGCAACCATTGCAGATGGTAAAAAAGTAACTTTGTATTGTTGGTATGACAATGAGTATGGATACTCCAAACAAGTGCTTAATTTAACAAGAAAAATAGCTCATATTGAGTTACCCATTTTACCGCTAGCAATTAACTAATTTCTCTAGAATCTAAAGGGTTTTAGAATTATAATTTCAACGTCTTTTTAACTGTAAACAGTGATTAAAATCACACAAGGATTAGATATACCAATTTCAGGAATGCCATCTCGTGAGGTAGAAAATTCTGCCGTCCGCTCAGTGGGTGTTCTAGCATCTGATTATCCAGGTTTAAAACCAACCATGATGGTAAATATTGGCGATAAAGTTAAAGCTGGAGATAAGCTTTTTGAAAATAAAAAAAATCCTGGATCGGTTATTACATCTCCAGGATCAGGAACTATTTCTGAAATTAATCGTGGAGATAAAAGAAAGTTTCTAAGTATATCGATTGATTTAGATGATTCGGTGAATCCAGTACAATTTGATACAGCAAATCCAATTAAGTGCTTAGAAGAAAGTGGTTACTTTGCTTTCTTTAAGACAAGGCCCTTTAATAGGGTTCCTATTATAGGATCAAAACCTACCGGAATATTTGTAAATGCATGTGATACAAATCCATTAGCTGCCGATCCAAGCTCCATTATTAATCTTGAACAAGATAATTTTGATAAGGGCTTAAATGTAATAACAAATATTTTTGGCCCCGAGATACCGGTTTTTTGTTCGTATGACAATGAGAAACCATCATCAATTTCTAATATTAATTTTAAAGAATTTAAAGGTAAGCATCCTGCTGGACTAGTAGGTACTCAAGTTCATTTTACTTTGCCTGTAAGTTTAAAACGTCAAGTATGGACAATTGGATACCAAGAAGTGATTGCTATAGGTCATCTCTTTACAACTGGACACATTAAACTTGATAAATATGTCGCAATTGGCGGTGAAGGTGTCTATGAACCTAAGATTCTCAAAACGAATGTAGGTGCAAATATTGATCAATTGACAGCCGGCAAGATAAAAGATAATACAAGGGTAATTGCAGGATCCGTTTTGAATGGCATCCATGCTAAAGATGTTATGAGTTATGTTGGGGCTTTTGATAATCAAATATCTGTCCTTCCAGACGAAGCTAACGATATTCTATTTAATTGGGCAATGCCAGGCTCGAAACTTCATTCTCAAATGGGTGCATTTTTATCATCGTGGATAAAACCTAAGAAATTTATTTTTAATACATCTATAAACGGAGGCAATAGAGCAATAGTTCCACTGCCACCTTATGAAGAAGTAATGCCTCTTAATATATTAGCTACACAACTCCTAAAAGCGTTAGTAACTAAAGATATTGAACTCGGCGTAAAACTTGGAGTTTTGGAGCTTGCACCTGAAGATTTAGCCTTATCAAGTTACGTATGCCCAAGTAAATACGATTATCAAACAATTCTTCAAGAAAATTTGGATCTTATATTTGAGGAAATGGCATGAGGTTACCAATTCTTAGAAACTTTATTGATAACCAGAAACCTTTATTCGTTGGTCAAGGAAAATATTCGAAATGGTTCCCAATTTTTGATGCCATTGAAAATTTTATTTTCTCATCTAAATCTAAAACAGCAAATCCTATACATGTAAGGGACTCGATTGATATACAGAGGGTTATGGTGATCGTATGGCTATCAACATTCCCAGTGATGTTTTTTGGTATGTACAACATTGGAGATTATGGACTCAATTATCTCAGTAGAATTGGGGCAACTAATACTGGTGATTGGCATCATCTATTAATATCCATTGTCGGTTATGAAAATCCGACTGTTTTATCGAAGCTTTGGTTTGGGGCAGTATATTTTGTTCCTATATATTTTGTTGCTTTTACAGTCGGGATATTTTGGGAAATAGTTTTTGCTGTCATCAGAAAACACGAAATTAATGAAGGTTTATTTGTTTCATCAGTTCTATTTTCTCTCACATGCCCGCCAGATTTACCCTTATGGCAAGCTGCTCTAGGCATGACTTTTGGAATCGTTATTGGAAAAGAAATATTTGGAGGAACAGGTAAAAACTTTCTTAATCCAGCTCTAACTGGTCGAGCATTTCTTTATTTTGCTTACCCAAGTCAAATTTCTGGAGATAGAGTTTGGATAGCTGGACTGTCTGATCAAAACATTGTTCCTGAGGGTTATAGTGGAGCTACACCGCTGGCTTATGCAGCTGAATCAGGAACCAATGGTCTTGAAGCTAACTTTAGTTGGTCTGATGCTTTCTTTGGGTTTATACCAGGATCTGTTGGGGAAACCTCGGTATTGCTAATTGCTGTTTCGGCAATTATTTTATTGATGACAAGAGTTGCTTCATATCGAATTATATTAGGTACTTTAATTGGGATGATTTTAATGTCCAGCATCCTCAATATAATAGGATCAGATACCAATCCAATGTTTAACGTTCCCTGGTATTGGCATTTAGTAATAGGTAGTTTTGCCTTTGGTTTAGTTTTTATGGCAACAGAGCCTGTTTCAGGCTCAGGCACGAATACAGGTAGATGGATTTATGGTGGTGTAATTGGTGTAACTGTTATTTTAATTAGAGTAATTAATCCTGCTTTTCCCGAAGGCATGATGCTTGCAATTTTATTTGCTAATCTACTTGCGCCAGTGATAGATCATCTTGTTGTAAATGCAAACATCAAAAAACGTGAAAGGGCACTAGCATCATGAATGATTCGATTTTTAAAACCTTAGGTGTTGCATTCGCGGTATGCTTGGTGTGCTCCCTATTTGTTTCATTTGCTGCGGTTAACTTAAGAGATACTCAAAATCTTAATAAAATCAATGACCAAAGAGCTAAAGTTCTTCAAGCCGCAGGTATTTATGATGAAACTAATACAAATATTGAAGAACAATTTTCTGTACTTGAAGCTATGTTTATAGACTTCTCTAATAATCAGATTGTTTCAGCAATTGAGGGTCTTGATCTCGATTCATATGATCCTGTTGAATATTCAAGGAAAGATGGATTCTTTACGGTTATTCCAAATGATGAAGATATTGCGATTGTAAAAAATAAAGAAAATTATGGAAAAATTTTTATTCTTCGTGATGAAAATAACTCAATCAATAAAGTTGTTCTTCCAATTAGGGGATATGGGCTTTGGGGCACACTTTTTGGGTATATCTCATTAGCTGCAGATTTAAATACTGTTGAGGGCCTAGAATTTTATAGTCATAAAGAAACACCAGGTCTAGGTGGTGAGGTGGATAATCCAAGATGGAAAAAGATCTGGATTGGCAAGAAGATATATAACAATAATAAAAATGTATCACTTGAAGTTATCAAGGGTGCTGTAAATCCACAAGATCAAAACATAGACTATAAGGTTGATGGTTTATCAGGGGCTACCTTAACGAGCAGAGGTGTTACAAACATGCTTGCCTATTGGTTTGGTGAATCAGGATATAAGCAGGTTTTGGAGAACTTAAAGAATGGCTAATAAATATAAAGAAATTCTTATAAAGCCTATCATTGCTGAAAATCCTATTACGCTTCAGATTTTAGGTATTTGTTCAGCTCTTGCTGTTACCAGTAATCTTACGGTCACCCTTATCATGTGCGTAGCCCTTACAAGCGTTGTTTCTTTGTCTAATTTATTTATATCAATTATAAGAAATCATATCCCTTCGAGTGTGAGGATTATCGTGCAGATGACGATCATCGCATCACTTGTGATTGTTGTTGATGAGTTACTGAAGGCTTATGACTATGAAACAAGTAAGAAACTATCAGTTTTTGTAGGGTTGATTATTACCAATTGTATTGTAATGGGCAGGGCTGAAGCTTTTGCTATGAAAGAGAAGCCATTTCCAAGTTTTATAGATGGTCTAGGTAATGGCTTGGGGTACAGCTTTATTTTGATCGTTGTTGCAGTTATTAGGGAGCTATTTGGTGCTGGAACTTTAATGGGAGTAGAAATCTTTCCCTTAGTCTCCAACGGTGGTTGGTATCCAGCAAATAATTTACTCTTATTGCCACCCAGTTCATTTATTATTATTGGTTTATTAATTTGGGTTATAAGAGTCTTTAATAAAGAGCAAGTTGAAGAAAAAGATTTCAGTCTATCAAAACATGACGTGTCACCTAATTACGAAAAGAGAGAAATAAATGTTTGAGCATTATCTCAATATATTCTTAACTACTGTCTTTATAGAGAATATAGCTTTGTCAGTATTTTTAGGCATGTGTACATTTATAGCTATTTCTAAAAAAATTGATGCTGCATTTGGTCTTGGTATAGCAGTTATCGTTGTTTGTCTTATTACGGTGCCTTTAAATAATTTTATATACAACAATGTTCTCAGAGAAGGCGCACTAGCATGGGCTGGATTACCTGAGGCAAATTTACAATTTGTTGGCTTAATTAGTTACATAGGTGTGATTGCAGCTGCTGTTCAAATTCTAGAAATGTTTTTAGATAAATTTGTACCCGCTTTATATAACGCTTTAGGTGTTTTCCTTCCATTAATTACAGTTAATTGCGCTATTCTTGGTGCCTCACTTTTCATGGTTGAAAAAGATCTTAAGTTTGGTGAAAGTGTTGTCTATGGCTTGGGTGCAGGCGTTGGTTGGGCAATGGCAATTGTAATTTTGGCTGGAATTAGAGAAAAGTTAAAATATGCTGATATTCCTGAAGGACTTCAGGGTCTAGGGATTACATTTATCATAGTCGGTTTAATGAGTTTTGGTTTTATGTCATTTGGGGGAATTTCGCTTTAGTGAGGTCTTATGCAAATTGATTTAATTTTAGGTGTTGTTTCTTTTACAGGTGTTGTTCTATTGCTTGTTCTTGTAATTATTTTTGCAAGAAGCAGGCTGGTGAGCACAGGAAGTGTAAATATTGAAATAAATGATGATCCAGCAAACACCATTACGGTACCTGCAGGATCTAAACTCTTACAAACTCTGGCAGAGAATAAAATTTTTCTCTCTTCTGCTTGTGGAGGTGGAGGTACATGCAGTCAATGTAAGTGTTTAGTTATGGACGGTGGCGGGTCTATTTTACCGACTGAGGAATCTCACTTTACATCTAAAGAGCAAAATGAAGGTTGGAGACTTTCATGTCAAGTTGCTGTAAAGAATGATCTTAAAATTAAAATTCCAGATGAGGTATTTGGAGTTAAAGAATGGGAGTGTGAAGTAATTTCAAATGATAATGTAGCTACATTTATTAAAGAATTGATCCTCAAATTACCTGAAGGTGAGGAAGTCAATTTTAAAGCTGGCGGTTACGTTCAACTTGAAGCACCAGCATACGAAGATCTCTCATACAAAGCTTTTGATGTGGATAATGAATATCACTCTGATTGGGACAAGTTTAAAATCTGGGATAATGTTGCAAACAATGATGAGCCTATTATTAGAGCTTATTCAATGGCAAATTATCCAGAAGAAAAGGGTGTCTTGAAGTTTAATATTAGAATAGCATCTCCTCCACCGGGTAGTGATGTACCTCCTGGCCTTATGTCATCATGGGTATTTAATCTAAGGGCTGGTGATAAAGTTAGAGTTTTTGGACCGTTTGGTGAATTTTTTGCACGCAAAACTGATGCCGAAATGGTCTTTGTTGGGGGTGGTGCAGGAATGGCACCAATGCGTGCACATATTTTTGATCAACTCTTAAGAATTAATACTAATCGCAAAATTACATTTTGGTATGGAGCAAGAAGCCTCAGAGAGATGTTTTATGTAGATGAGTTCGATAAACTACAAGAGGATAATGAGAATTTTAATTGGCACGTGGCTTTATCTGATCCATTACCTGAAGACGATTGGTCTGGTGAAACAGGCTTCATACACCAAGTCCTTCTGGATAACTATTTAAAATCCCATCCGGCTCCGGAAGACTGTGAATATTATCTTTGTGGACCCCCAATGATGAATAAAGCTGTAATAGACATGCTTATTAACTTAGGTGTTGAGCCTGAAAATATTATGCTTGATGATTTTGGCGGTTAAATTATTTGAATAGAAGTCATTTATCCAAGCTAGTTGCTTTTATTGTTGGTTGTCTCTGTATATACGCAGCATATCAGTACAATCAAAGTTCTCTTTATCAAGTCTCAGGTTCAATATATGGAACCAGTTATAACATCACTTCGTCAAAATATATTAATGATCAATTGAATCTTCAAATCAAGAATGAACTTAATCGAATTGATTTAATTGCATCAAATTATAAGAAGGCCTCAGAGCTTAGTGCTTTGAATGAACATACTCTTAGTGACCCTTTCACACTGTCATATGATTTAAAAATTATCTTAAATAAAGCAATTGAAATGAATCAACTTTCACCAAAATATGACATAACAATTGGTAATAAGATTAATCAACTTGGATTCGGGCCTGCAACTAATGTTATAAAAAATATTCGTACTGAGTATAAACCAATGCAAAGTAAGTTTTCATTGTCAGGAAATCAACTTATAAAGAATGAGAATTTTTTGTTTGATCTATCCTCAATTGCTAAAGGCTATGCAGTGGATCAAATTTCAAAAATTTTAGATAAAAATAATCACAACAATTATTTAATTGACATTGGTGGTGAGCTAATTGTTAGAGGTTCAAAACTTGGTAATTCATGGGTCGTCGGTGTTCAGAACCCATCGTCACTCATTAATGATGCAATTTTTACTATTGAGCATAATGACGAGTCTCATTTATCAGTTGCTACCTCAGGCGAATACAGAAATTATTATATTAGTAACGATGAAGTTATATCACATACCATCGATCCAGTTAGTGGACAATCAGTTAAAAGTGAATCTTTAAGTGTAACTGTAAAAGGTAATATATCCTGCATGGAAGCAGATGCCTTTGCTACGCTTTTTAATTTACTTGAACCTTATGATGGTATCGCTCTAGCTAATTCTATGGATCTTGCAATTACCTATCTCATGAATGATGGAACAAGATTAAACTCAAAAAAATGGTAAAATTTTGTAATGTTTGAATTTATAGCAGGTTTTTTAGTTGTTGCAGCTTCTTTTGCGTTGATAGCAACCGGTCTTATTTTAAAAAATAAACCTGTAGTGGGTAGTTGTGGTGGATTAGCTAATATAGAGGAGGGTGCGCCCTGTGAAATTTGTGGACGCACCGCCACGGGAGATTGTTTGACGCCTAAAACTGGTTCATAGTGTTGGCTTCACCAGATGCTTTAAGCGCATTATCACCTGAGAAATATTCTTTATGAGTGTCACCAACCGTTGATCCTGCGAGATCCTGATGTTTCACTGATGACATCTCTCTTCTAATCTCCTGCCTTTGTATACCTTGCACATACGCAAGCATGCCTAGGTCACCGAAATATCCTTCAGAAAGCATATCGGTACCTAAAGCAGCCTCATGATATGTAGGTAGTGTAATTAGGTGATGGAAAATACCTGCCTCACGAGAACCATCAGCTTGGAATTTAGATATAAGTTCATCAGCTTTTTTGCCTAAATCGGTATCATCATATTTTTCATCCATTAAACCCTTAGGATCATCCTTTGGATTTGGATAAGCGGAAACGTCATCACCATTTGCTTCCATTTCCTCAAATACTTGCTGTCTAAAAGCAAGTGTCCAATTAAACGACGGAGAATTGTTATAGACTAATTTTGCATTTGGAATCGTTTTCTTGATTTCATTCACCATAGATGCAATCTGTTCTACATTGGGTTTCTCAGTTTCAATCCATAAAAGATCAGCTCCATTTTGTAAGCTGGTAACACAATCAAGAACAACCCGATCAAATCCAGTATTCTCTTTGAATCTGTATAAACCATTTGGAAGGCGAATAGGACGAACTAACTTGCCACCTTGATGAATAGTTATATCGTTTTCATCTAGATCGTTAACATCATTAACGGGCTCTGTTTCTAAGAAATCATTGTATTTGCTAGCCAAATCTCCATCGGTTTTTGAAACCGGTACCTTTTGTGTTAAACCCGCACCTAATGAATCAGTTCGAGCAACTATAATTCCATTATCAACACCTAACTCCAAGAATGCATATCTAACAGCATTAATTTTTGCTAGGAAATCCTCATGAGGAACAGTCACTTTTCCATCCTGATGCCCACACTGTTTTTCATCAGAGACTTGATTTTCAATTTGAATTGCGCAGGCACCAGCCTCAATCATTTTTCGAGCAAGCAAATAAGTTGCTTCTTCGTTACCAAATCCAGCATCAATATCGGCAATAATTGGAACAACATGAGTTTCAAAATTATCAATTCGAGACATAACATCAGAAGTATCTTTATTAGATGATTCAAGGTCATCTAATTCATTGAAAAGATGTTGAAGTTGAATAGAATCAGCTCGCTTTAGAAATGTATAGATCTCTTTAATTAAAGCAGGAACAGCAGTTTTTTCGTGCATGCTTTGATCAGGAAGAGGGCCAAATTGTGACCTGAGTGCAGCAACCATCCAACCACTAAGGTATACATATGTCTTATCAGTTGTATTTTGTGTTCTCTTAACGCCCATCATCATTTGTTGTGCAACAAACCCATGCCAGCAACCTAATGATTGAGTGTAATCAGATGAATCTTTATCATAATCTGCCATATCCTTTCGCATGATATCTGCAGTGTATCTGGCTATATCTAATCCAGTTTTGAACTTGTTTTGCAGCGACATTCTTGCTACAAAGTCTGGATTTATGGATTGCCAATTAGAATTCTTAAAACCATCAAGATTTTTTATTCTTTCTATTTCATCAAGAAATTTAACATTGGACATAATTTTCTCCAGAATTATGTAGTGCATTAAAATAAAATGCTTAAATTATGTCAATAAATAATAAAAAATACGTTTTTATAGGAAAAAATTAAAGATATCTTAGTAGTTTTACTACTTAATTCAGATATTTATATTAATTTACTTAACCCAATATAGGTAGCAGGAGTCAATTTAAGGAGTTTACTTTTAGAATTAATTGATATATTCAAAGAATTAATCAGTGATTTATAGGAATTTTCAGTGAGCAATTCACCACGTGTAAGATCTTTAATGATTTCATAGGCATCATCATATCCTTCAAGCTTCATTACAGTTTGAATAGCTTCTCCAAGAACTTGCCAATTGTTATTTAACTCTTTTAAAGATTGCTCTTTGTTTACTTCAAGCTTAGAAAAACCGTTTATTAGCGATTGGATTGCAAGATAACTATGCCCAAATGGCACCCCAATATTCCTTAGAACAGTAGAATCACTTAAATCCCTTTGTAATCTTGATTTGGAAAGTTTATCGCCAAAGAATGTAAATAGCGCATTACTTAACTCAAGGTTTCCCTCTGAGTTTTCAAAATCAATTGGATTAACTTTATGTGGCATAGTGGATGATCCAACTTCACCTTTTATTACTTTCAATTTAAAAAGATCATTAGAGATATACATCCAAATATCCCTATTCATATCAATAAGAATATTATTGATACGGACAATCGAATGAGAAAGCTCAGCAATACAATCATGGGGTTCAATCTGGGTGGTTAAAGTATTAAGAGGGGTTTTTATAAATTTAAAGAATCCTTTTATAAAATTAATCCAATTTTTCTTTTCATCAACCATAACAAGTGTATGAAAATTTCCAGTGGCACCACCCCATTTACCTTTTACCTGTATTAACTTTAGAGTTTTTATTTCATTATCTAGTCTGCTCAAAAAAACATTTATCTCTTTACCAAAAGTAGATGGCGAAGCAGCTTGACCATGAGTTCTAGATAAAAATGGTGAAGCTTTCCAAGCAGAAGACTTTGATTTGAGTACCTTTTTAAGCTCTGTGATCTTCTCTAAATATTCATCTTTAGCATTGTTAATGATTTGTGCATAAGAAGTCGAATTAATGTCTTCACTGGTTAAACCAAAATGTATATATTTCTTAAAGTTTTTAAGGGAAGGGTGCTTGATAAGCTTTTCTCTAATTAAATATTCAATAGCTTTTACGTCGTGATTTGTTTTATTCTCAATAGTTTTGGCTCTTTTTGCATCTAATTCTGTAAAATCATTAACTAGTTTAAGAAGTTTTTTTTCATTAGCCTGAGAAAGCTTTCCAAAATGGCTTGGTAATTTTTTAGTAATGTAGATTAACCACATCAACTCAATTTCATATCTAGTCTTATTTAGATAAGACTCTGAAAAAAATTTAGCTATGGGTTTAATTTTAGCTGCATACCTTGAATCAAGTGGTGAAATTGAAGAGTCAAGTTTGCTCATAAAATTTTTGAATACTAATTTATTTGATGAGCTATGATACCACCACCCAGACAAATATTGTCTAAGTAAAAAACTGCAGATTGACCAGGTGTAATTGCTCTTATTTCCTTATCAAATCTAACTTCAAGCTCATTAACATCTAATATGCATTTAACAGCTTTGTGACGATGCCGAACCTGAACCTCACACTCCAGTTGACCACTGAACTCATCTGTTATCCAATGTAATCTATCTAAAGTTAAACCTTTGCTCAATAGAAGAGGGTTATCCTCACCTTGGCATACGTACAAGGAATTATTCTCCTGATCTTTTTTAAAAACATACCAAGGTAAATCTGGC
>CACOPA010000009.1 GCA_902628925.1 uncultured SAR86 cluster bacterium | reverse complement strand
ATGAAACATCAGGAGCAGATGCAGCACTAGGCATAATTTATCATTTAATTTCAAGCACCGATCTTGAAATAACGAAAATGCTTGAGGACATGGTGGTCATAGTTGACCCAATGATGAATCCAGATGGAAGAGATAGGTTTGCAAAATCATTAGAGCAATATCGAGGTACTGCTCCAAACTATGATGATCAATCATTGCTTCATACTGGAGATTGGCCTTACGGAAGAACTAATCACTATTATTTTGATTTAAATAGAGACTGGTTCTATTTAACGCAACCGGAAACACAGGGACGAGTAAAGCTTATTAATCAATGGAGACCGCAAATCTTAGTAGACGGCCATGAGATGGGTGGTCAAGATACATTTATGACAGGTCCTCCTAGAGAGCCAATTAATAAGAATATTGATTACGATCTAATTAAATGGGGAAATGTATTTGCCCAAGATCAAGCTCAAGCATTTGATAAAAAAAATTGGAGGTTTTATACAGGTGAATGGCACGAGGATCTTTATCCAGGATATTCGTTTTATGTTCAATTTAGAGGAAGCCTTGGTATTCTCTATGAGCAGTCCAGGATGGCTGAAGACGGTGTAAGGAGGCCTGAAGGTACCATTCAATCCTATAAAGAATCTGTTCATCACCAGTTTGTAAGTACGCTAGCAAACCTAAAGACATTAGAAAATAATTCCAAAGCAATGTATCAAGATTACTGGGATGGAAGAAAATATAACCTTTCTAAAGACAGTAAGTATGCAAATCAAACATTTGTAATATTACCTACTAAAAATCATGGAAGATTGAATGCTCTGGCAGAAAAACTTAAGGCACAAGATATAGAATTGTTCTCTAATCAAAAGACAATTGTAACTAAGTCAGCTGTTACACAATCTGGTGAAAAGCTAAGTAATTATGTAATACCTGAAGGTAGTTTAATTATTCCCAATCAACAACCTGAAGCTCCATTAATAGCTGCTATTTTAGAATTTGATGCTGATATTGATAAATCAGTTCTAATCGAGGAAAGACAAGAAAGTCTAAGAGATGGATCATCAATAATGTATGACACAACAGCTTTCAATTTCACAATGATGTTTGGATTAGAGGCTATCACTGTTGATGAAAAAATTTCTAACGGTTTAGAGACATGGACAAGTGCGTCTCCTCAATCAGATATTAATGCTGACTCAATAATATGGGCAACAGATGGCGAAGATGACCGATCAGTTGCATTTGCAGCCAGATTAATGGAAAACAATATTCAAGTTCGTATTATTGATAAGGAATCAATCTTGTCAGGTCATGAACTCTCGAGAGGAAGTGTTGCTGTTTTACAAATGGACAATCCAAATGTAGCAGACTTGAGTTCAATAATATTTCAGACTGGATCTGATTTAGGGATTTCAATTGATTCTATAGAATCAGGGTTTGGCCCAGAATTATTACCTGATTGGGGAGGAAGACACTTTCGTCTCCTTGAGAAACCACAGGTAGCAATACTTGGCCATTCTAACTTTAACTCTTATGACGTAGGGGTTAGCTGGTGGTCATTAGATCATCATCTTGGCATAAGGCATACTCAACTCAATGGTTCATTTACAGGATATGCGGATTTGAGACGTTACAACGTCATTATTATGCCAAGTGGTTATCTTGAAATGAGCGATTATGAAATCAGTGCTTTAAATGATTGGGTAAAACAAGGTGGCACATTAATTGCTCATAATAGGAGTTCTAGATTTATAACATCCCAAGATAGTCTTGGCAGTGTAAAACAACTTCAGGATGTTTTGGATCAAAGTAAAGACTATAACTTCGACCTTTTAAGGGAAATATATGCTGTTGAAGATGATCTTGATCAAGAATCAGTTCTAAACAACACGCTAAATCTAGAAATAACTTATCCTTGGGAATTAAATGAAAGTAATTATTCAGAAGAAGAGTTAAAAAGTCGTGACAAATGGCAATCTATTTTTATGCCCTCGGGTTCTTTTGTTGCCGGTAGAACCGATCAAAAGCATTGGTTAACATTTGGAACACCTAAAACTTTACCGGTCTTATATGGAAATTATCCTGTTCTAATGACTAGTAGTAACGCGGAAGCACCCATAAGAATTGGTGAGCTCATAGATAATTCTAAAGCTACAGAATTTAGAACAATTAATTGGTCCACCCTACCCGCTGGGAAAGATATTAAAGTAAGAATGAGTGGATTAGTTTGGCCCGAAGCTGCTCAAAGAATTGCAAACTCTGCTTACTTAACAAGAGAACAAGTTGGTAAAGGGCAAATCATACTTTTTGCAGGAGAGCCTAACTTTAGAGGATCAACCAGAGGAACTAACCGAGTTTGGTTAAATGCAGTTGTATATGGTCCAGGATTGGGTACAAGCCCTAGAATTCAGTTATAGAATAAAAGTATTTTTAGCCAGCTCTTCCAATCGCAACTGGTCGAATTGGTGATCCTGCACTACCTTTTGATTTTAATGGCAAGATCATTGTGCATGATTCATATACAGACTCATTAGCTAATTTTTTAAGGTTTAAATTTTCTAAGGTATGAATCCCAACTTTAGTTAAAAAATAATCATGAACCGGAAAGGTCTGATTTTGAGGCGTACCTTCAGGTTGCTTAAATGAATCTGGATCATTTGGATCAGGTCTTGCGTCAACACAACATGTATCTAAACCAACTGCAACAACTTCTTTTGAAGCAAGAAATTCAGCAGCATCATAAGATATGCCTGGAGCAGTTGAATAATATATTTTGGTTGTATCTGGATCTTGATAAAAATCACTCCATCCCGAATAAATCATTATTACATCACCTTTAAGAATACCCCTTTTATCTAAACCTGATTTTCTAAGGGTTACCTCAAGATCTTCCTTGGTAATAAATTCTCCTGCGAGATATTTTTTACCGTCATTGGCATATTTCCTTACATCCAAAAGTAACCCACTTGTTATTATTGGAGGGACATTTTCAATACCAAGTTTAAGTAATGGTGATTCACCGGTGGGTTTTACTTCATTTTGGTTAAAGCCTCCAAAATATTTAATTTTTTCATTGGGTATTTGAGATTTTCCATCCCAGACTTCATCTGTATAAGCGAAATGTCCAAATGCATCCATTTGAGTTCCCTGATTAGCTGTATTTACATCTTCATTAAGAACGTCCATATTTGCTAATTGAACTTCATTTTTTGTTGGTCCTGTAGGTAAAAATTTTGGGATAAATTTACCAGCAAATGGAGATAATGGCATGGACCCACTTCTTTCATAAGAAAGTTCATAAACTTTAGCCTGATTATTCTGCATTAGAAGAGCACACCTACCCCAAGTTTCATTACCAAGATGCTTCGCCATACCCAGTTGATCAGTTTTGTTATCAGCAAATAAAGATAGTGGTGTAAGTAAAAATAAAATTAATAAGAAAAAATTTTTCATTTATAATTCCAATTAATGCTCAGTATTAAATTATCTCTGAGCATTTTTTTGAGTTAATTTTTTGTATAAATAATTTCGCACTCTTCGACTGTCTCACTCACAATCTCATCAACATATTGAAATGAAGAATCCCAAATTTTTCCATAGGAAGCGCCAGCAAAGTAATCATCGGCTACTTTACCTGATTGTGATGCAGTATCTGTAACAGCACGTAGATGGAAGACTTCAGTCCCACCACCTAATGGATAAAAAACACCAAGACGCATGTCATGACCTGCGGCTTTTAATGCAATTTCCAGTTCTTCCATTTTTTTTGCGAATGCTCTCCAGTCATTCAGTTTTAATCTCCAAAGTCTTTCATAACCTGGTCTTAATTCAAATTCTTTGACAGGCTTCCATGTTACTGCGTATTTAACTTCTCTAAGTTTTTCAAATTGTTTGTTTGGAGTCATCGGATCATATTTTTGCGAAGCTATAAAAGCATCCTCAATACTTCCAAAAGCATTCCATACAAACATCTCGCCAGGGTATTGGTTACCTGATCGTGTTACACAAACACCAGCAACATCTGATCCAATTGCCTTAAAGGGACCAGTATTTTTTTTCATATAATCAACATACTTCGCCACGTCCATTGCTTTAACATGAAGTGTAGTAAAAGAACCCTCAGGCGCTGAATTTATTGGAACTAATAAAATTGCTGTTAATAAGAATAAAAATTTGTTTAATTTCATATTTTTTCTCCAGAATATTCATTTAATATAAACATTAAATTTATAAAAAATCTAATTTTTAACCCTTTTGGTTAAACTATTTACTAAGTTTTTTTACCTGAATATAAATTGAAATAATTTTGAACATATTGCAAATCATCATTTAGATCGCCTGAAGGAATAAAGAACCTGTCAAGATTTATAAATTTTTTTTGAAAATCAATTCCTGCGAGAAGTATTTTGCTATTAGTTTGGTTAGCAATTCTAATAAATCCAGACTTCAATTTATTTACCTTTTTCCGAGTTCCCTCAGGCGCCATTGCAATTAAATATCCATTAGATTTTTCAGTTAATTTATTAATTTTTTTAAACAGTTCAGAAGGATTATCACGATTGACAGGTATTCCTCCTAACTTAACTAAAAAGTTTTTAAATCCATTTTTGAATATTGTGTGTTTACCAATCCAGTTTATTCTCGCATCTAAGCTTAAAATTACCAGAACACCAATAATAAAATCCCAATTTGATGTATGAGGACCTACAACTACAACAACTCTTTTATCACTTGGTATAGCTCCTCGAATACTCCAATTAAAATACTTCAGTATCCATGAGGCAATTTTAACAATCGATTTGGAGCGATTTGCTTGTAAATGCTTAGGAACAGATATTGTTTTATTAGACACAATATATAATCAATAGCCAGCTTGGCCAGAGTTTATGCGGTCATTCCATTCATGATCAAGTTTTTTATATTGATCCGTATTTGGCATCATGAAATATATTTCATCTCCATGCTTGTTGATATCATATCCCTCTTCTCTTAATTCATTTTTTTTAAGTTTAAAGGTTCCCGTAGTATCAACCTCACTTAAAATTCTTATAAATACTGGTCTAGCATATTTTGGAAGATTTTTATTTACAAAATCTGATAGATCGGCCCAATTAATTGATTCATTATCATCAAGGGTGAAAGCTGCCATTCCTGCTCTGCCTTCAGCGTTGGGTACCTTAACTCCGTAAACATTGGCCATACTAATTGAACTATGGCCATTTAGAATTTCAGCAACCTCATTTGTAGAAACATTTTCTGATTTCCATCTAAAGGTATCACCTATTCTATCTACAAATTGGAAATGCCTTCGTCCAAGAGCATACCCAACATCAATTTCTTGAATTAAATCGCCGGTGTTAAACCAAGCATCGCCTTCCTCAAATACATTTCTTAAGACTTTCTTTTCACTTTCTTTTGGATCTGTATAACCATTAAAAATTGAATTATCAGAAATTTTATTTATCAATAAACCTGGTTTTCCAAATTCAACTTTTTGGTATTTGTTATTAGAGTCTTTATAGATGCTATCCTCAGCAACATCATATTTAATTAATTCAACATCAACATTGGTCATACCAATCGTTTTTTCTTTGTTAAGTAAATTCATAAAAAGAGCATTCCCCTCACTAGCTCCATAAATTTCACAAATCATTTCTACGTTAAATCTACTTCTGAATGCATCCCATAAATCGGGGCGCAATCCATTACCAACCATTGCTCTAATTGGGTTATTTTCTTCAAATTCATTTGGCTCTTGGTTTGCAAGATATCTGCAGAGCTCACCCACATAAACAAATAAAGTAGTATTAAATTCTGATGCTTCTCTCCAAAATGAGGAAGCTGAAAATTTTCGTTTTATAAGGGTTGAGGCGCCTACTCTTATGCAAGCACATAAGCCGAGCATTAACCCTGTAGAATGATATAAGGGTAAGCAGTTATACATACAATCAGTATGATTCATTCGATAGCCACCGGTTGAGATATTGGTTGAAGCAGCAACAATTTTTACATTGGGAAAGATAGCCGCTTTGGGAACTCCAGTTGTTCCAGAAGTAAATATATAAAAAGCAGTATCTTTTGCTTTTACATTATTGGTCTCTACTAAATTTGTATCATCGGATATATCAATAGCAGATCGAAGGTTTATGCACCAATCGGGTTTTGTGTATGAATCGCCGTCACTGACCCAAAGGAATTTATCATTTCCTTTAACGTTTAACTCATTAAGCACCTCTTCAATAGCGGGAGCAAGCTCAGCTCCAACTATGCATAAACTAGATTCTGATGAATTAACACAATGAATTAATGGGTCGCCTGTTAAGGAGGAATTAATTAGAACACCAATAGCTCCGATCTTATTCAAAGCTAAAAGAGTAACAATATAATCAGGTCTATTCTGCATAAACAAAACGACTCGATCACTGTGTTTAACTCCTCGCAATACAAGATATTTCGCAAGAGTATTTGCAGCTTTATTGGTTCTTTCATAAGTCCAAATTTCATCGTCAAAATACAAAAAAGGTCTGGAACTGTATTGATCAACGGCTTCCCCAAACATATGTGCTAAGGAAGCGTTAGATTCTGGATCAGGCCACTTATACCTCATGAGAGGTATTAGATATTTTAGTTGAGTTAATACCCTAAAAAATTCAAAGACTTTTTTCATTAATTAATTATATTTCAATTTCAATAAGTGATGGGCCTGATTCATTGACGGATTTACTAAATACCTCTTTAAACTCTTTTACAGTTTTTGGTTTATAACCCTGTACACCCATTGATTCAGCAAGACTAACCCAATCAATAGGAGGATTATCCATTGAAAACATTGAAGCTGCTCGTTCTCCAGTTTCAACAGCTTGAACTCGATCAAGTTCGATTTTTAAAATTTCGTATGATCGATTTGAAAAAATGATGTTTGTTATATTCAATTTTTCTCTTGCTTGGGTCCATAGGGCTTGAACGGTGTACATCGCCCCTCCATCTCCATGCAAAGTTATAACTGGTCGATCAGGTTTAGCAATAGATGCGCCAATTGCCAGAGGCAGTCCTTGACCAATCGATCCACCAGTAAGAGCCAACCAATCATGCGGTTTAGCTTGAAGAGCATGAGGAGTAACAGTAAGGCTGGAGGTTGCTGACTCATCCGATACGATAGATTCTTCTGGCATCATTTCTGCTATTAAGGGTCCTAGAGTTGTGACATCTAGATCACCCGATGTTGGAACATCAGATATATATGGACGAATTAATTCATTAGCTATTTTAGGCGAGCCCGATAACTCACTTAATAGTGCCAAAGCTTCATAACCATTTTCCTCAACTGAACACAATTCAAACAATTCAGCTTCATCAGGAGAAAGAAAGCTTTTTTTATCAGGATAAGCAAAAAAAGAAACTGGAGGCTTTGTACCAATAAAAACGATTGATTCAGTCCCTTGCAAGAAATCTTCAGCCATTTCTGAAAAATAAGGAACTTGTTGAATGATTGGTAGTCCTGCACCTCTTCTCATACGAGAAACAAATGTATCAGTTACAAGTCTGCAGCCTGTTTTAGTTGCAATTTGTGCGGCAAATTTTAAACATTCTTCATCAAGAAATTTACCTCCGATATAAAGCATAGAATTTGGCTTCGAAAGAAGTGAATATGCTGCTTTAATTAATTTGTTATCAACTGATTTAGGGTTATTTAATTCAACTTTTTTTGGTAAATCTGACTCTATATCACTCCATGCATAATCTGCTGGAACAACTAATGTTGCAATATTACCTGGAGATTCATTAGCAGCTTTCCATGCATCGTTGGCACACTGAGTAATTTGTTCAGGGCTACTGACTCTTTTAACCCAGTCTGATGAAGATTTAGCTAAACCATCAAGATCAGATGTTAATGGGGCATTATGTTTAAGGTGATAAGACGCATGATCACCAACAATATTTATCATTGGTGAAAAGGCTTTTTTGGCATTGTGAATGTTAGCAAATGCATTACCCAGTCCAGGTCCAAGATGAAGAAGGTTGGCAGCTGATTTTCCTGACATTCGTGCATATCCATCAGCGGCACCGCTTACCACCCCTTCAAATAGACCTAAAACAGGCCTAACCTCAGGGTTGTGATCTATTGCTGCTACTAGATGCATCTCAGAGGTACCAGGATTAGCAAAAACAACCTCTAATCCATTGTTTATAAGCGTCTTGATTAAAGCGTCAGAAGCATTCATGGTTATATTTTAAACCTTTATGCATATTTAAAAATTAGAAATCAAATTTTTAATCACTTATATTTTTTATTCTTGTAATAACCATTAAAAGCTATGTAAGTTTGAATTAAATTAGCAATTACAAAAGCAAATAAATCTACAAATATAAATATTAAAGCACCAGAAAATCTGGATACACCCGTTAATATATAGCCGTTTAACCTAGTTTCACGATTAACTGAGCTCACCAAATATAAACTCAGAATGCTTAAAATCAATATTACCCATTGCCCATACATAAGAAAATTTTCAATCATATAATTTACCTCATACTTCAAATCTCGAACTTTAAATTAATGTGATTAAAAAATCTAAAATATTTTTGAATTTTACTAATAAGTAAATTTAGTTATTATTAATACATAAATACATAGGAGAAATTATGGAGAGTGAAATTTGGATGAGTTTCCAAGCATCAAGAGGCGCTAATGCAACATTATTTTTAGGTGTTGTAATAGCTGTATGGGTGGCGGCTAGGTTCGCTAGTGTATCAATGGATAAAGGTGCAAATGCTGTTGGTAAGGTAATTATTTCATTATTTGCTTTATCGGTTTTTGCTGCTGGCTGGAATATGTTTACTTATATTGGTAATCAGTTTGTTGGTCATGCTGCAGCATTTCAGGGGCTAAAAAATTCTGGTGTTGAAATTTCACCATTAGCTCAAGGATTTATTGATACATACGGTACCGAGGCAATGACAATGCCCAATATGATTGGAGCTGCTTTTTTGATAACTGGATTATTGATAGCAGTGCTTCCAATGTGGGTAAAAACAACTGATTAAAAGATTTATTATCTTTATTAAAAGCCTGCTTTTGCAGGCTTTTTTTGTTTAAGAAGCTTTATTAGTGACGAGGTATCTAAATTTCCGTATCCACTTTGAGATAGTTTCTTATATCTATTAAGAACATCTTTGGTTACTTTGAGGTTTAAATCTATAGATTTGGCTTCTAATAATGCAATCTTCAAATCCTTGATCATTAAATCAACTGCGAATCCAAAATTAAATTTATTGTTCAGCATGGTTTCTGCTCTGTTTTCCATCTGCCATGACTGAGCTGCACCATGAGAAATTGCATCTAAAACTTTATCCATATCTATTTTTTGTTGACTGCCAAATGAGAGTGCCTCTGATAGACCTTGCAGTAAACCAGCAATACAGATCTGATTTATCATTTTAGTAAGCTGCCCATGTCCGTTTTGACCAACGTGAACTATATTATTTGCAAATGTTTTTATAAGTTTGCGGACAATAAGAATATTTTTATTGCCACCACCTATCATTACTGAAAGAGATCCATTAATCGCCCCAGCCTCACCTCCTGAAATTGGAGCATCAAAAAAAGTAATTTTCTTTGTAACAATTTGATTATCTGAAATAATCCGATTCACCAACTTTAAAGATGTAGTCGAGTGATCAACTATAAAAGCGCCAGCTTTTATTGATTCAATTAATTTTGAATTAAATAAAATGTCCAAAATTGCATCATCATCTTTTAAGCAAAGAAAGATGCCATCATAAGACTGATTTAAGTTATTAAGTGATTTAATAGCGAAGCCTTTATAAGTCTCAGTCCATCTATTTGCTTTGAAATGAGACCTATTAAAAACATGAATTTCATGTTGTGATCGGGTGAGGTGACCTGCCATATGAAACCCCATGGTGCCAAGACCGATAAAAAGATATTTCTTCTTAGTCAATTAGATTAATTGGAGAATTGATTCTGCTGATGATTTATCCAACCCCGGACCATCTTCAGTATTTATTGTTGTAATTTCACCGTTTTGAATGATCATTGCAAATCTTTGACATCTTTTACCCAAAGAGAATGCACTTCCATCCATCACTAAATCTAATGCAACTGCAAGCTGACCATTGCCATCTGCGATCATAGTAATTTCTTTTGAATTAGAATTTTCTTCCCATGCCTTCATTACAAATGGATCATTTACTGACATAAATATCACTGAGTAACCTTTTTGAGTAAATTCATCGATATTTTCTATATAACCAGGAAGATGTTGTACATGACAAGTTGGTGTAAATGCACCTGGAACACCAACAAGAATGACATTTTTGTCTTTAACTAATTGTTCTGTAGATATTTTAGATATATCTCCGTTTAAAACAATTGAAACATCCAGTACTGGAAAAGCATCATTAATTTTTGCCATATATTTAAACCTTTCAAAAACATGATATTAACCTATATATCAACTGATTTCATGAATTTTGTTATGTTCTATTGTTTTAGCATACTAAAACATATATATTACGAAGCATGAAATTAACAAAAGCAATAAATAAACTTGAAAATGAAAAAGAAATTGAGAGGTTTCTTAAAGATCTTTGCACTCCATCGGAGCTAAATGCATTTGAAGAAAGATGGGAGGTTGCAAAGTTACTTTATAAAAAAGATATGTCGTATAGGGATATTGCTAAAACCTTAAAGACTTCGACTGCTACGGTAACTCGTGTTGCACGATTTCTATTTAATGAAACTAATAAAGGCTATCAAATAGTTTTAAGAAAATTAATTAATGAGTAAGCGACTAACTATAGCCATTCAAAAAAAAGGTAGACTTAATCATGACAGTGTTGATTTGATAATCAAAAGTGGGATTTCATTTTCTACAAGCGGTGAGAGACTGTTAGCAAAATCATCAAACTTTGATATAGATATATTGCTAGTTCGTGATGACGATATTCCATCATTGGTTGAAAAAAAGGTAGCTGATCTTGGTATTGTTGGAGAAAACGTACTGCTGGAATATAAATCATTAAGAAAATCAAGCAAAACAGCTAATGTTTTAGACTTAGGTTTTTCTAAATGCAAATTAGCTTTTGCTAGGCCTGAGGGCAAAAACATCAAATCATTAAATAATAAAAAAATAGCAACTTCATATCCTGGATTAGTAAAAAAATATTTAAAAGAAAATTCATTAAAAGCAGATGTAATTAAAATCAATGGCTCAGTTGAATTAACTCCCTATGTTGGTATAGCTGACTGCATCTGTGACTTAATTTCATCTGGAGCTACATTGGAGGCAAATAATCTCGTTGAATTTAAAGAATTATTAACCTCTCAGGCAGTGCTTATAGCAAACTCAACAATATCCAAAGTTAAGCAAAAGAGAATTTCACAACTCAAAGAAAGATTTAAAGGTGTTATTGATGCAAGAGAAAGTAAGTATGTAATGTTGAATTGCGATCTATCGGATTCAGAAAAAATTTGTAATTTGTTGCCAGGAGCTGATGCTCCAACGATTCTTCCTTTAAATGATAAGAATAAAGTTGCAATTCATGCCTTATGTCAAGAGCCTGTATTTTGGGAAACCATGGAAAATTTAAAAAATACTGGTGCTTCTTCCATTTTAGTTATGCCAGTTGAAAAGGTATTGAATTAATGAAATATATTAATACCAATGATCTTAAGGAACCCATAGATTGGAATAGGAAAATCTCAAGCAATAAAGCGTTAGCTAATAAAGTTAAATCCATTGGTTTGATAGTTAAAAAATTTGGTGATCAAGGTATTAAGCAGATAAATCAAGAACTCAAAATAAAGTCTCCTAAATCATTTTTAGTCAAAAATCAGGAAATACTTAGGGCCTCAACACTTCTTTCAGACGAAGACAAAAAATCAATTTTAGTAGCCATCACAAATATTAGAGCACACCATGAAAAACAGCTTGATCAATATAGGAGGGCTCCTCAAAAAAATATGAACGGAATTGAGATTTGGCAGGAATTTCGACCCATTAGAACAATTGGCATTTATGTCCCAGGCGGTACTGCCCCACTCGTTTCATCACTACTAATGCAGCTAATTCCTGCAACACTTGCTGGATGTAAAGATATTAATATTTGTACTCCGTCTCAGGCAGATGGAAAAATTCATCCGTCTATTCTTTGGGCTACTAATCAAATCAATCCAAAAGTTAAAATTTATAAAATAGGTGGTGCCCAAGCTATATTTGCAATGTCTAACGGAACAAAATCTATTCCTAAAGTAGAAAAAATATTTGGGCCAGGTAATGAATTTGTAAATGAAGCAAAAAAACAAATTTCAAACATCACTGACATAGATCTACCCGCTGGACCAAGTGAGGTAATGATTGTTGCAAACGAATTTAAAGATACTAGAGTGATTGTTCTAGATCTATTGTCTCAGCTTGAGCATGGCACTAGCTCAAATGCATACGTGCTATCAAAATCAAAAAAAATCTTGGAAATGATTAAAGATGAACTTCCACTTACTGTTGCAAATCTTCAAAGAAACGAAGTCTTATCTAAGTCAATAAAAAATGTATTACTCATTAACGTTAAATCTGTTGGGGAACAAATTAAGCTCATTAATGATTGTGCTCCGGAGCATTTAATCTTATTGGATAAAAATTTTTCATCATTTATTCCAGAAATTTCAAATGCGGGAAGTATATTCTGTGGCCCATTAACACCAGTATCATTTGGTGATTATGCTTCTGGAACAAATCATGTCTTACCAACTAACGGAATGGCAAAAACAAGATCTGGTCTTGGGGTGATTGATTTTGGGAAAGTTATTTCATTCCAGTATGCAAACCAAGAAGGATTTAATTCACTTGCTCCAGTTGTTAAGAATCTTGCCGAATTGGAGGGACTAACAGCACATGCAGAAACAGTTGCAGTAAGAAAAAAACAATCACATTTAACTACTAGAGAATCTTTTGTAATTAGAAGATCCAAAGAAACCGAAATATTTATTAATTTAAATCTTGATGGAAAGGGGCTTTATTCAATCAGTACAGGAATACATTTTCTTGATCATATGCTTGAACAACTTTCAAAACATTCAGGCATTAACCTGAGTGTTAAGTGCATTGGGGATACTCACATTGATGAACATCATACAATTGAAGATGTTGCTATAGCCTTAGGATCATCGATTAATGAAGCTCTAGGTGATCGAAAAAATATTAATCGATACTCAAATAACTTTTCTGTTGTAATGGATGAATGCCAATCAGATTGTCTTATAGATTTGTCATCAAGATCTTATTTAAAGTACCAAACCACAAAATTAAGAGATTTTGTTGGAGACTTACCTACTGAAATGATTGAACACTTTTTTAAATCGTTAATTGAAAATGCAAAATTTACATGTCATCTAAAAACTGAAGGTGAAAATACACATCATATTATTGAATCCTCATTTAAATCTTTTGCAAAAGCTTTTGGTGAAGCCATTAAATTAAATAGTTCTGGTTCATCATCTACAAAAGGATTCTTATAGTGATCGGTATTGTTGATTATGGTGGAGCCAATCACGCTTCCGTTATTAATGCAGTAAATAATTTAGGTTTTGAATATTTTATTAGTGATAACAAAAAATCACTTGATGATGCTGAGAAAATTATATTACCTGGAGTAGGCGCTGCTCCAACTGTAATGCAACAGCTTCAAACGAAAGACTTAGATGCATATCTAAAACTTACAGAAAAGCCAATACTTGGCATTTGTATCGGCATGCAAATCATGTATGAAGCATCAAGTGAAGGAAATACAGACGGTTTATCTATATTTGATGGGAAAGTAAAAAAATTTGAGCCTCGAACCGATAAACCTGTTCCCCATATGGGATGGAATGAAGTTCGATTTAATAAGACATATTCTGATTTAAGTGGATATTACTACTTTGCAAATAGTTATTACGCAGATGTCAGCGAACAAACAACTGCTATAAGCAGCTATGGAGATAAATTTTCTGCAATGACATCAATCAAAAACTTTACTGGTGTTCAGTTCCATCCTGAAAAATCAGGATCCCTTGGATATCAATTTTTACAAAGATTTTTAAGCTTATGAAATGTTTACCTGCTATAGACATACTCGATGGAAAATGTGTAAGACTTAGTAAAGGGGATTTTGATAAATCCAAAATTTATAATAAATCACCTTTGGATCAGGCAAAGATTTTTGAAAATGCTGGATTTAAAGAAATCCATATTGTTGATTTAAATGGGGCGAAATCTGGCAATCGTTCAAATCTATCTATTATTTCTAAAATTGCGTCCGATACTGGTCTTAAAATCCAATTGGGAGGTGGCATTCGGTCCATTGATTCAATTACAGAAGCTTTTGATCTTGGAATCAATAAAATTATTTTAGGGACCTCGATACTTAATAAAAAATTTGCAAGAAAAGTCATGCAAAAATTTGATCCAAATAAAATTATATTTGGACTAGATGTTGAGTTAAAAAATAATATTTTTTGCCTTGTGTCTCATGGATGGAATGAGGTTTCAGATATAGATATTTTTGATTTCATTGATGAAATTAAACCCGTTCATGTGCTGGTTACAGATATCTCAAAAGATGGAACGATGAGTGGTCCAAATTATGACCTATATTCATTTTTAAAAAGTAAATTCCCCTATCTTAAAATTATTGCATCAGGCGGAATAAGCGATATTAATGATATTCAAAAATTAATATCTATAAAGATTGAACATGCTGTTATTGGAAAGGCAATCTATGAAGAAAAAATTGAATTGATGGAATTATTGAATGTTATCTAAAAGAATAATTCCTTGTCTTGATGTAAAAGATGGAAAGGTGGTCAAAGGGGTCCAGTTTGATAATCATGAAGATGTAGGTGAAATTACTGACCTTGCATACAAATATTCAAAAGATAATGCTGATGAATTAGTCTTTTATGACATCAGTGCTAGTACAAAAAATGAAGTTGTTGAAACTGCTTGGGTTAAGAAAGTGGCAGATAAGATCAATATTCCTTTCTGCGTAGCTGGAGGTATAAAAAACATAAGAGTAGCTGAAGCTATATTGAATTTGGGTGCTGATAAAATCTCAATTAACACTCCGGCAACTGAAAATCCAAAATTAATTACAGAACTTGCAAATGAATTTGGATCTCAATGTGTAGTTGTTGGTATTGATAGCTACTTTCAAGATCAACAATATAATGTTTACTCAAGAACTGGAAATCCAACTACTCGTACCAAATCAAATAAACTTACCTACTCTTGGATTAAAGAGGTTCAAGATCGTGGTGCCGGTGAAATTGTTTTAAATTGTATGAATCAAGACGGTGTCAGAAATGGGTATGACATAAAGCAATTACTTGATGCCAGAAAGATAGCACGAGTTCCACTAATTGCTTCTGGTGGAGCTGGCAATATGGATCATTTTTATGATGTTTTTAAATCATGCAATGTAGACGGAGCTTTGGCTGCAAGTGTTTTTCATAAGAATGAAGTCGAAATTGAAGCGCTTAAAAATAATTTATTAAATCGAGGAATAAGGGTACGAACATGAATTTAGATATTGTTGATTGGGATAAGGTTAATGGTCTTGTCCCTGCTATTGTTCAAGATTTTAAATCCTCTCAAGTCTTAATGTTGGGTTACATGAACAAAGAAGCACTTGAAAATACTATCAATACAAATTTTGTTCATTTTTATAGTCGTACAAAAAAACGTTTATGGAAAAAAGGTGAAACTTCTGGCAATGTTTTATTACTTAATAACATTCAATTAGACTGCGATAGAGATACTTTATTGATAAAAGCTTCCAATGAGGGACCTACCTGTCATCTAGGCCAATACTCATGTTTTGGTGAAGAAGAATTTAATATTTCCAAATTAGAAAAAATTATTGAAAGTCGATTGGATGATCCATCTGAAGAATCATATACATTTAGCTTATTTAACAAAGGCATTAAAGAGATTGCAAAAAAAGTTAATGAGGAAGCAGGTGAGGTTTCAATCTCTGCAGTTTCAAATGATGGAAGAGTAATCGAAGAATCAGCTGACCTGTTATTCCACCTACTGGTGCTACTTAAAAATCAGAATATAGGTTTTGAAAATATAATTGTAGAATTAGAAAAAAGGTCTGGTTAATTAAGCTTATAGTTAACCACGTCCTCTTTCATTTCTCGTCTTAGTACAAATATAGCTATCAAGTTCGGAATGCTAACCAAAGCAACTACCACATAAGCAATATTCCAAACAACTTCCGTATCTATCACTGCAGCTAAAATAAAACATAGAACATAGAAATTCCTGTACCAAAAGACTCCTTTTTCTCCAAAAATATATGCGGTGGATCTATCTCCGTAATAACACCAGGCAATTGCAGTAGAAAATGCAAATAGTAGTAAAGCTATTGCCACTAAATAACCACCATATTCATTCATAGAGCTTTGAGAAAAAGCTTTAGCTGTCAATTCAGCAGAATCAATTAATGATTTACCTCGAATGTTAAGTCCCCTTTCAACAAAGGAACCATTGGTGATCTCTAAATCTCCGGTAACTAAATTACCATCTCTTGAGATAATGACATCCTCACCCACTGATCTTTTGTGAATGATGGTTGCATTATTTGAAACAATTGAACCAGCCTCTAAAGAAATAACTCCATTGAAATTTGTGATCTCTGAAGGCATGTTTTGAACGTATTTAGAGAGCTCAATTACATCATCTTCATTTGCATCAGAATAAACTCCGCTAATAATTGTCATCGAAGTTCTATCGAATGAATTTTCAAATTTTTCAGTCCAAACTCCACTGGAAAGGATAACCATTGCAGTGACACTGCATACAACGATGGTATCAATAAAAGGTTCAAGGATTGACACCATACCTTGTTCTATAGACTTTTCAGTCTTAGAGGATGCGTGAGCAATTGGTGATGATCCCTGCCCTGCCTCATTTGAATATAGGCCCCTCGCAACTCCATATTTTAAGCTCATGGCAAAGCTAGCTCCTAAAAAGCCACCAACAGCGGCAGAGCCTGTAAAGACCTGTGAAAATATTGCATTGAAGGATGGAATAATATTTTCATAATTGTTTACAAGGACAATTAATGCTCCTCCAAAATAGATAACACCCATGACTGGAATGATCTTACTAGCAACTGCTGCAATTCTTGTGATCCCACCAATAATGATGATCCATAAAAGTCCCCCCAAAACCAAACCTGTCATCAGCTTGGGAACAGAGAATTCTGTTTCCATGACATTTGCAATGTTATTAATCTGGGGCATATTTCCGGATCCTATTGCACAAATCATCATCAAAGCAGAAAAAAGTATTGCAACCCATTTCATATTAAGGCCTTTTTCAATATAGTACATTGGTCCACCTGAGATTGAACCATCACTTAATGTTGTTCTAAATTTATGTGCAAGAGTGACCTCAACAAACTTTGTAGTCATTCCAAAAATTGCTGTAATCCACATCCAAAATATTGCAGCGGGCCCACCGGTCCATATAGCTAAAGCAACACCACCTATATTCCCAGTCCCTACCGCACCCGACATTGCAGTCGTGAGAGCTTCAAATGGCGTTGTTTCACCTTTTGAACCTTCACCCCCATGTTTTCCAGTAACTATTCTCCATCCCTGCCCAAAGAAACGAAATTGCGGAAAACCTAGGTAAATTGTAAAAAATATCCCTGTGCCTATTAGAAGCGCAGGAAACCACCAAGAGCCACTAAGTTGACTATCAAGTAACTTTAAAAAATCATTAAATGCGACCATGGAAAATCCTAATTATTATTTTCTAACCAGGCCTCAAGGTCAGTAAACCCACCGATAAGCTGGTCATTGATAAAAATTTGAGGCATTGTTCTTGCAGCAGGATTACGTTCCATCAATTCGGTAAACGTAGCTTGATCTTCAGCATTATGTTCTACATACTCAATGTTCTTTGAATTAAAGAGATGTTTAGCCTTATCACAAAAGATACAATTTGATTTGGAATATATTTCTACTTTTTCAAACATTAAGGAATTATAAAGGATATAAGAGCTATGGAACTATTTGAACTCAAAAATAAAAGTGTTTTAATCACAGGTTCTTCCAGAGGAATTGGTAAATCAATTGCATGGCAAAGTGCCAAGGCAGGAGCCAAGGTAATAATTTCTAGCAGAAAGTATGATGTTTGTGAGGCAACTGCTAAAGAAATTAATAATGATATTGGCGGAGATGTAGCCTTTCCTATTGCATGCAATATCAGTGATAAAGATCAATTAGCGAATCTAGTGATTCAATCTAGGGAATTAATTGGCCAAATAGATGTTTTGGTTTGTAATGCCGCATCAAATCCACATATGGGAAGTTCATTAGAAATCTCAGAAGAAGCATTTGATAAGATTATTAATAACAACATTAAATCAAATCACTTACTGTGTAATCTTGTATTACCTGAAATGATAGAACGAAAAGATGGGGTCATCATTATCATTTCGAGCATCGGTGGGTTTAGAGGAAATTCAATTATTGGAACCTATGCAATGACCAAAGCAGCAGATATGGCCCTTGCAAGGAACCTGGCAGTAGAATTTGGGCAACATAATATTAGGGCTAATACTATTGCGCCAGGCCTGATAAAAACAGATATGGCAAAAGCCTTATGGGAAAATCCTGATATATTAAAATCAGTGACTGCAACCAATCCCATGCGACGAATTGGTGAGCCTGATGAAATTGGTGGAATAGCTGTAATGTTAGCCTCCAAAGCAGGAAGCTATATTAACGGTCAAACGATTGTAGCTGACGGTGGATCGACAATATCAGGATAAGTATTTAATTATAGATAGAGTGGACTTTAGATAAAAAATAATTCATGCCAACTTGCTCATTAAGACCTTTTACTTTTGATAAATCAAAAATCTGCTGCGTTAACTCATCAATTAGGTTAGATAAATTTAAAATCTCTTCCTCGGATAACTCTTTTGTATTCTCAGTTTTTGGATAAAAATTTAGATTTTTACCTAGCTGGATCTTTAAACAGTCATTTAAAAAAACTAATTTTTCATTAAACGTTAAAGATAAGTCCTTAAAATGCTTAATAAATTTTTCATAACCATTGCCGTTTAATAAAAGATTCTGAAAACCAAAATACATTTCGCGGTACATTTCCGTTTCACCAGACTTAATCGCCTCCAATATACTTAAAGGCGAAAAATAGCTTGGAAAATTAAAGACTGTTTCATCATGATATCCCAGGCTTTTTATCCATGAATCAATATCTATGCGCGAGGGTTCTTTAATTAAAATTCTTTGAGAGCGACTATAAATTGTTGGAAGCAAAGATCTGAGTTGGTCTGAAACTAAAATTAATGAACTTTTCTCATTTAGATCCTCAGCAATTTTAAGTAATGCGTTTTGTGCCTGAATGGTCATCAAATTGCAGGTTTCTATAATTGCAACTTTATGTTGGGATGTTGCTGAAAGATTCATAAATTCAATTAATTCCCTAACTTGATCAACTTTAATAGATTCGCTATCAGGATTATTGAGAATAAAAAAATCTGGATGGGTACCAGCAACGAATGTCTTGCAAGCATTGCAATCACCGCAGGCATTATTTGAAGAGCATAATTTATGCTTGGCTATTTCATGAGCAATTTCTTTTTTACCCAGACCTTTTGGACCCTCAAGAGTAAGAACTTTTGAACTTAATAGTTGATCTAGTTTTTGAGCGACTTCTTCAAGCCATGGATAACTAATCATGATTAATCTCTTCAATAAGTGAAATAATTTTTTGATGAATTACTTCAGGATCATCATCGGCATCAACTACTTTAATATAATCATGATCTTTTGCGATTTCTAAATAGCCTGCTCTAACCTTCTCAAAAAAGTCATCACCTGCACTTTCTATCCTATCCTTTGTATCGGCAGCTTTTCTTTTAAATCCAGTTTCAACATCAATATCAAGAATTATTGTTAATGATGGAGTTGGGCATTCTGTTATCTCAATTAGCTGGTAAATGCTATCGAGATTAATTCCTCTTCCATAACCTTGATATGCGACTGAGGCATGAAAATATCTATCTAGAATCACAAATTCAGCTGAGGAATTATTGATTTTTTGATTAATAAGTTCGCTGCGAGCTGCAAACATCAATAATAGCTCTGAAGATGAGCTTAATTGCAAAGATTTATCTAAAAGGAGTTCTCTGATTTTTTCACCTGCATCAGATGAGCCAGGTTCTCTGAATTGCTCATATGAAATTCCAGTTGACTGAAAGTGGTTTGTTAAGAGTTTAATTTGAGTTGATTTCCCAACCCCTTCAATTCCCTCGAAACTTATTATCTTCATAATTAATTTAACTGATACTTTTCTACGGCCTCTAGATGCTCTTCATACGTGACTGAAAATTTATGTGTGCCATTTCCTTTTGAGACAAAATAAATATAACTGCTTTCGATAGGATTTGCAGCAGCTTTAAGCGAACTAATGCTAGGGATAGCTATAGGTGTTGGAGGTAAACCAGAAATTTGATACGTGTTGTAAGGGTTGGATTTATCTCTCAGATTTTTTTTAGTAATATCGCCATTAAAATTTGGCAACAACCCATAAATAATTGTTGGGTCTGTTTGGAGTTTCATCCTTAATTTAAGTCGATTATGGAAGACACTGGAAATTAGAACTTTTTCTTCTTCATTACCTGCCTCTTTTTCAATAATTGAAGCAAGAATTAAAAGTTCTGATTTAGAATTTAAATTATCCTCATTCTTCTTAATCCAAACTTCATCAAGAGCCTGGATCATTCTAAGCTCCGCATTAATTAAAATTTCGGCTAATGAGTCTTCACTACTATAAAAATACGTATCGGGATATAAGATTCCTTCGCTGAATCCTAAATCTTTTTTTAAGCATTCTAGATTAATGCAATTATTAGCTAAATCTAATGAATTAAATAAGTTTTTAATATCAAAAACTGTCATCCCTTCAATTAAAGTAAATGACTTTACGATCACATTCCCTGAATTCATGTCTTGGATTAACTCTGAGAAAGCTTTATTTTGTATGTCGTAATTACCAAACTTTATTTCTTCAAAGTTATACAGGTAAGCATAAATTTTTAAAAAAAATTTCTGAAATTCAGAATCTGCTAGATCTTCAATAACAAGATTTAAATTTTGTCCTTTCTGAACTGAATAAGTTGTAAAGGATGAGGAGATCTTTTTATCTGATATAGCATGCGTTACCCCAATAAGTGAGAACGCAAAAAATACAAAGACACCTAGTGCAAGAATTATGTTAGATCTTTTTAAATACAAGAGTTGAATTAGTTCCTCCAAAGCCAAAGGAATTATTCATCACCACATTTACCTCTTTATCTCTGGCTTGATTAGCATTGTAATCTAGATCACACTCAGGATCTTGATTATGGAGATTAATTGTTGGAGGAATGATTTGATCTTGAAGCGCTAGTATTGAAAAAATAGACTCCAATGCACCTGCAGCTCCAAGGGTGTGCCCAGTCATTGATTTGGTTGAAGAAATAACTGGCGGGTTTGAAAAAATTTTTTTAATTGCTTTGGTTTCTGCAATATCACCAAGCGGTGTTGAAGTTCCATGTGCATTTATATAATCAACCTCATCTGGATTTAGTTTTGAATCACTCAAGGCATTGGACATGGCCAAAGCTGCTCCATCACCAGATTCTGGTGGCGCCGTCATATGATAAGCATCTGAACTCATTCCAAAACCTACTAGCTCTGCATATATATTGGCATTTCTTGACTTTGCATGCTCCAATTCCTCCAGGACTAGTGCACCAGCACCATCCGACAATACAAAGCCATCCCGGTCCTGGTCCCAAGGTCGTGAAGCCTCTTCAGGATTATCATTAGTAGAAAGGGCTCTTGATGAAACAAAACCCGCAATTCCTAACGGAGTTGATGCCATTTCTGCACCTCCAGCAATCATAATATCTGCTTCACCGTAAGCTACAGATCTTGCAGCAATTCCAATGCAATGACTTCCCGTAGAACAAGCTGTAACCACTGAATGATTGGGTCCCTTAAATTGATGCTCAATCGAAACAAGGCCAGATATCATGTTGACAATTGATCCTGGAACAAAGAAAGGTGATACCTTTCTAATGCCAGAATTATTCAAAATATGATGATTTTTTTCTATGGAATGCAGGCCGCCAATCCCTGAGCCAAATGAAACGCCAACTCTTTCAGGAATAAAGTCATTATCATTTAAACCTGAGTCCTTTATTGCTTGGTTAGCAGCTATAACTCCATACTGAATAAATGGATCTATACGCCTAGACTCCTTAGCCGGTAAATATTCTTTTACATTAAAATTCTTGAGCTTTCCGCCAATAGAAACCGGACAATTGGGTATGTCAAAATCGATCTTTTGAATGCCGCTGCTGCCCTTCAAGCAGGCATCCCAAGAAATTTGTGCAGAATTACCTAATGGAGAAAGTGCTCCAAGACCAGTTATGACAACACGTCTCTCCAAATGCATGGAGGTAGTTTAGCTATTAGAATTTATATAGTTAACTGCTTCTTGAACAGTTGAAATCTTTTCTGCTTCTTCATCAGCAATTTCGAGATCAAACTCTTCCTCAAGTGCCATAACCAACTCGACAGTATCAAGAGAATCAGCACCAAGATCATCAACAAAAGATGAATCAGTATTCACTTCGTCCTCTCCAACACCAAGTTGTTCACAAACTATCTTTTTTACTCTTTCTTCTACGCTCACTGAAAAACCTCCAGATAAATGAGATGTGTATTCTACCCCAATAATCTCAAAATTAGTAAATATGTTTACATATACATTCCACCATCAACGCTAATACTTTGTCCTGTAATGTACTTAGCATTGTCAGATGATAAAAATAGGGTTAATTTTGCAATATCAGTATCAGAACCAAAGTTACCTAGGGGGATTTGGCTTAATGCTTGATCTCGCTGATCACTAGTAAGCTCATTAGTCATATCACTTTCAATAAAGCCTGGACATATGCAATTAACATTAATACCTCTCGGAGCAAGCTCTTTGGCTAAAGATTTTGTAAATCCTAATAACGCAGACTTCGATGATGAATAATTAACTTGACCAGCATTTCCCATCAACCCAGAAACACTTGAAATATTAATTATTGAACCACTTTTTTGCTTCAACATCATCTTACTAACAGGTTTAGTTATATTAAAGATACCTGTTAAGTTTGTATTAATTACATCGTCCCATTCAGAGTCTTTCATGCGCATAAATAACTGATCTGCAGTTATTCCTGCATTATTTACTAAACAATCCAATGTATTATTTTCACCCGGAATATCCTTCATGATAGACGCAATAGAATCTCTGTCATTCACGTCAAGGATAAGATGCTGACAATTACTTGAATTTAAGGCTTCAGATAGATCAAATATTGATCTAGAGGTACCAAATACAAAATAATCATTTTGGATAAATTCTTTTGCGATACTTAGTCCAATACCCCTTGAAACACCTGTGATTAATACTGATTTCATGATGCTAAAATAACTCTGAATAATTACTGATACTAGTATAACTAAATTCTTTTAATCCATTAGCTTTACATAGACCTGCTAATACTTTTGAGGGCCCAACCTCAATTAAATAGTGGTCATTGGTGACATGCTGCATAATAGATAACCACTTTACAGGCATGTAAAGCTGCTTAACTAAGTTATCCTTAATTATATTATGATCTGAATTAGCGATAGCATCAGCATTTTGATAGATTTTGAACTGTGGACTGCTAATATCAACCTCCTCAAGGATTGAACAAAATAAATTTGCTGATTCTCGCATCAATTCAGAGTGCGAAGCGACACTGACGTTAAGCCTTATAGCTCTTTTCGCTCCCTGATCTTTACAGCTCTCTTCTGCTAATTCAATTTCAGCGGTATTGCCAGATATAACAGTTTGCATAGGCGAATTAAGATTTGCTGCATTCACCACCCCATCACTCTGATTGGTAATATTCTCACAAATATTAATTACATCCTGGGTATTCATTCCTAATATTGCAGACATTGAGCCACTTTTAGCTTTTTCCATTAGCTCTCCTCGGCTTCGAACAAGCTTAAGAGCATCGCATATATCTATGGCAGACGCGCACACTAAAGCAGTATATTCACCGAGGGAATGTCCAGACATGCAATCTATTTCGATATTTGGATGCACTTCCAATAATTTTTGATAGTGAAGATAAGAAACAAATAATAATATAGGCTGAGTGATTGAAGTTTGATTTATACGATCGTCATCTGATTCAATAAGGCTTAATGCATCCTCGGATATCAAGTCTGATAAGCAATCTAATGGTGTCTTATTGGATGAACTCTCAGCATACGATAGAAGATCATTCTTACTCAACATATAGGAATGCTGAGAACCCTGTCCAGGGAACACAAGGAAGAGCTTTTTGTGCATGATTATGCTTCTATTTCTTCTGATTCTTCTTTTTCAGGCTTTCTTAGGTCTTTAATTAATCTACCTTTGTAAAAACCATCAGCTGTCATTTGGTGACGTAAATGACGTTCACCAGATACCGGATCAGTAGAAAGTGTTAAAGTTGAAAGTGCATCATGGGAGCGACGCATTCCAATTCGAGATCTAGTTTTTTTACTTTTCTGTACAGCCATAATCTAAAAAAAATGTATCCTAACAGAAAATATTAGCATTGAGTATAAAAAATTAGCTAAATATCTTTATAACTTTTTGGAAATCATCGCTAAGATCAGCTACAAATAAATGCTGTTGATCATCAATGTTCATAAAAGCAATGGATTGTGCATGTAACGCCAATCTTTTAAATGTTGGATGCAATCTAAGAAACTCTTTGAAAAGGTTAATATTGCCGTATTTAAAATCTCCCAATACAGGATGTTTAATTGATTCTGCATGGGCTCTGATTTGATGCAATTTACCAGTAGGTATCTCAATTTCAACCAAAGTATAGTTTTTATAAATCTTTATAGGATTAAATTTTGAAAGTGCTTCTTTACCAGAATCGTGAACTTGTGATGTTTTAATATTATTTCTTCTTCTTGCTATTAATTTATCTGTTACGGTCATTGATTTTTTAAGTTTCCCACAAATAATTGCAAGGTATGTCTTTGTAATTTTCTTGGCTCTTAATAAGCTATTAAAGTGCATTAAAAATAGTTTATTTTTGGATAAGACGATACATCCAGATGTTTCCTTATCAAGCCTATGACATAAATCTATGTCATTTGAAGAATATATACTTCTAACCGCATCAATTAAACTAAATTTTTGTCCAGATCCTCCATGGACACTAATACCTTCGGGCTTGTTAATAACTATAAAATCATCGTCATCAAAAATAATTGCATTTTTTATAAGTTTTTCAATTTTTGGGGGTAAGTTCTTAAATTTATTATCTCTTTTTTCTGATTCGAGATATGGAGGTAATCTAATTTCATCTCCTAAAGTTACTTTTGTTTGGGCTTTGCACCTCTTAGAGTTAATCCTTATCTCACCCTTCCTAATCATGCTATATATCTTAGATTTAGGTAAATTTGGAAATTTGTATATCAAAAAATTATCCAGTCTTCTTTGATCATTGTTTGCGTCTACTTTTAGGTTTTTTTGACTCATTGGTGTATTATCTACGACATTAGATAAAGCTAAGGCTATATTAACTTAGCAAAAGCCTTCTTTAAAAGGCAAAAAAATTAGTGTTAATTATAGAGTTAACCGAGATAAATTAAGAGAAGAAAGAACAGTTTTAATTTAAGCTACTAAGGTAGCCCAATTAGAGAGCAACCATCCCGATAAGACTCTCTAATTCAACAGCATGGAATGCTTGTTCTTCTCTGTTACTGGAGAAAAAATGAAAAGAATATTAATTAATAAGTCATTGACTGATGAAATTCGTGTGGCATTAGTAGAAGGAGCCAAGTTGTATGACTTGGATAACGAAACAAGTGATAAAAACCTTCTCAAGGGAAGTATTTTTAAGGCTAGGGTTTCTAGGGTTGAAACTAGCTTAGATGCAGCATTTGTATATTTTGGATCAGAGAGACATGGATTCCTTCCACTTAAAGAACTAACCTCAGAATATTTTGAAAAAGATAATGAAGGCAAAAGAAAATGTACTCTTAAAGAAAACGATGAAATTATTGTTCAGGTTCTAAAGGAAGAACGAGGTACCAAGGGAGCTGCATTATCTACTCAACTCTCTTTAGCAGGTAGATTTTTAGTTTTAATACCAAATTCTACAAAAGGTGGAGGCGTATCAAGGAGAATATCAGGTGAAGAAAGAGATCAAGTTAAGGACATAATTAAAAACCTTCCAATTCCTGAAGGTATGAGCGTTATTGTAAGAACAGCTGGTCTAGGGCGCAATCAAGAGGAGCTTCAATGGGATCTTGATTATCTATTATCTCTATGGAGGCAAATAAGTGGTAATTTAGATGAATCTGAGTGCCCTTCTCTTATCTACAAAGATGACAAGTTAATACTTAGAGTCTTTAGAGATTATTTTAAAGAAGACATAGAAGAAATACTGATAGATGATAAAAATGTATTCGAGGAAGCATCAATGTTTGCTCAATCAGTAATACCCGATCATGCCACCAAGGTGCAGTTCTACAATGAGGAAATACCGTTATTTAATCGCTATCAAGTCGAATCCCAAATTGAGTCTGCTTTTCAAAGAGAGATAAGCCTGCCATCTGGTGGATCTATAGTCATAGATCCAACCGAAGCCATGGTAACAATTGATGTAAATTCATCCAGAGCCACAAAAGGTAAGGATATTGAAGAAACAGCCTTAGCAACAAACATGGAAGCTGCGGTTGAGGTTGCTCGTCAACTAAGACTTAGAGACCTTGGTGGCCTAGTGGTCATCGACTTTATAGACATGCAAGATGAAGCAAACCAGTCAAAAGTTCTTAATGCAGTAAGAAGAGCTGTTCATGGTGATAGAGCAAGAATCCAAATTAGTGAGATATCTAGGTTTGGCTTGCTTGAGCTTTCAAGACAAAGATTAAGACCCTCGTTAAATGAAACATATGACATTGAGCATGTTCTTGTGAGAGGTCCAAAATCATTAGGCCAATCGATTCTTAGAATTGTTGGTGAAGACGCAGCCAAGGAAAATACTGCTGAAATTCATGTTTTTGTGCCTGCAGATGTAGCAAGTTATTTACTTAATGAAAAAAGAAGGGAAATTATCACCATAGAAAATATGAATAAGGTTGCAGTAATTGTTGTTGCTGATCCATACAAGTCACGTCCTTACTATAAAGTTGCTAGAGTTAAATCAAGTGATGTTAAAGGAAAAACTTCTTATCAGATGACACCTCAGAGTCCTGAGCCAGACATGTCATGGCGAGACGCTGATCAAACCTTAACAAATAACAAGCCTTTGGTTGAAGTAACAGCACCTCCAAAAATGCCAAAAAGAAAAAAATCAGCTTTAAAGGGTATTTTTTCATTTTTATTTTATAACGACAGCAAGAATAAGAAAAAGAAAAAATCTAATCACAAAAGAAAGCCACGCGCAAAAACACAACATACTAGAAAAAATAAACAACATGGTAATAAAAATTCTAGAAGAGATAAGAGGCGAGCTCCGCAAAAAAATAATCGCAATAGAAGACCTCAAAATAGGAATAATAAAACTTCAAATGATAGAAAATCACCAAATGAAAACAAAACTAATGCAAATAATCGGCTTGAGAATCAGCAGAAAGATACTGCTAAGAAAACAGCGCCAATAAAAAAGGAAACAGTTCAAACTGAATCTTCTAAGGTAAAAAGTAAGATTACTGAAGTTGCCCAACCTGTGTCTCAGGAAGTAAAAGATGCTCCAAAAAGAGCTAAGAATGATCCTCGATATAAGAGCGAATAAGTAGACCTGAAATTGAGCCCTCAGGTGGAATTGAAGGGAGTTTATTTAAATTAAACCAATAAGCTTCTTCAATTTCTTCATCTTCAAGAATTATTTCTCCTGAATCGTATTCTGCAAAATAACCTATCATTAGTTGACTGGGAAATGGCCAATTTTGGCTTGAAAAATATTTAATATTTTTTACATTAATGCCAACTTCTTCCTTAACTTCACGAACAAGAGCCTCTTCACAGCTCTCACCAGGCTCTATGAACCCTGCTAATGTACTAAACATGCCTTTTGGAAAATGTTTACTTCTCCCAAGCAAAATCTCATCGTCTCTATGGATCAAAGTAATGATACAAGGAGATATTTTTGGATAAATAAATTCTTTATTGCATGGACGCTGGAACGCCTCTTCAGTGAAATTAAACTTAGTTTTATTTCCACATATACCGCAAAACTGATTATTTCGTTTCCAGTAATTAATCATTTTAGATCGTCCAATTAATGAAAAACTTTCTTGATTCAGTGATCCCAATATCATTCTTAAATCAACAAAATCGTATTCGTCTATATCTAAAAATAGGTTTTCAGTTATGTCTACAGTGCATATAGTTTTGTTATCTTTTTCTGCAATAGCAATTAAATCATTTATATCAAAAAATAATTTAAATTCTGAACAAGGATGAATAAATCTCTTGTTTTTATTATTGATTAATAATTTATCCTGATAAAATATTATCACCTCAGCATCATCACTGAGTTTAGGTTTAAGTTGCCTTACAAATTTCATAGGTGTAATTATGGCATTGATTAATAATTTATATAGTTCATTTTTAGGTCATTCTCCAGAGTGGTATAAAAAAACAATTATTTGTTTTTTAATATTAAATCCATTACTGCTGTGGCTTCTTAATCAATTAAATTTTGATGGTGGTTTCATCATGGGCTGGGTGTTATTAATTCAGTTTATCTTTACCCTTGCTCTAGCTTTAAAGTGCTATCCCCTTCAACCAGGTGGATTGATTGCAATTCAATCGCTATTCATGGGTTTGACTAATCCATACACCTTAATGCATGAGGTTGAAAATAACTTAGAAGTAATTCTGTTGCTTGTATTTATGGTTGCAGGTATCTATTTCATGAAAAACTTAATGCTAACAATCTTTACAAGATTGTTTTTACAAGTTAAATCAAAAACGTTGCTCTCACTGTTATTTTGTTTTGTAGCTGCATTCTTATCTGCTTTTCTTGATGCATTAACTGTTACAGCAGTTCTGATAGGTGTTGGTATTGGTTTCTACCGAATCTTTCACTTAGCCACATCAGGTAAAAGTTTTGGAGAGGAACACAATTATCTTGATGACTCATCCTTAAATTCATTAGGCCAAGAAGAACAAGAAAATTTCAAAGCTTTTCTGCGAAATCTTTTAATGCATGGTGTGGTAGGTACTGCGTTAGGAGGAGTTTGCACTATTGTGGGTGAGCCTCAAAACTTATTAATTGCTAATGTTGCCGATTGGGAGTTTATTGAGTTCATTATAATAATGGCCCCTATTACCATGCCTGTATTTGCAGCTGGCATGATTACATGCTTTGCAGTTGAAAAATTTAAAATTGCAGGTTTTGGGACTCAACTTCCCTCTGAAATCAAAAACATATTTGAAAATTACAGTGACTATCAAAAGAGCAATCTAACTGAACAAGATAAAACAAATCTTTTGATTGAATCTTTTGTTGGGATTCTTTTGATTATTGCTTTAGCTCTTCATGTTGCTGAGGTAGGTATTATCGGTCTTGGCGTTATAGTTTTGCTGACTGCTTTTAAAGGCGTTACTGAGGAACATGATCTTGGACCTGCCTTTAATGAAGCACTACCATTTACCGCATTGTTAGTTGTTTTCTTTTGCATCGTTGGTGTTATACATGATCAAAACTTATTTGATCCGATTATTGTTTACGTTTTGGCTCAAAGTACTGATATTCAGGCACCATTATTTTTTGTTGCAAACGGTGTCCTTTCAATGATCAGTGACAATGTTTTTGTGGCAACAGTTTATATTAACGAAATTAAAGCGGCTCTTGATTCAGGCATGATCACTCGAGATCAATTTGATAAATTGGCAGTAGCAGTAAATACGGGCACCAATATTCCTTCAATTGCCACACCGAATGGACAAGCAGCCTTTTTATTTTTATTGACCTCGTCATTAGCGCCACTAATTAACCTTTCTTATATGCGAATGGTGATTATGGCTCTGCCTTACACGCTTGTTTTGAGTACCGTAGGGCTTTTTTCAGTAATTTATTTTCTATAAAAATTGCGAGAGTTGAATCATAAATTCTGCATTGCTCCTATGATGCAGTGTACCGATATTCATGATCGTTACTTAATGCGTTTGATCACTAAAAAATCATTTTTATATACGGAAATGGTTACAACCGGTGCAATTATCCATGGAAATGCAACACATCAATTAGACTTTAATAAATCCATCGAATCTCCTGTTGCTTTACAATTAGGGGGATCAAATCCAGATGAGTTAGCAAAATGTTCGGAGATAGCAGAGAGCATGGGCTATGATGAAATTAATCTCAATCTTGGATGCCCTTCTGAGAGAGTTCAAAAAGGTTCTTTTGGAGCATGCCTAATGATTGAACCAAAGCTTGTGCAGAGATGTTTAAATGCAATGAAGCAGTCAGTATCAATTCCAGTCACTGCAAAATGCAGGACCGGCATTGATAAAATTGAAGATTATGATTTTTTAAAATCTTTTGTAGAAGGAATAGCTAATCAAAACATAGCCACTATCATTATTCATGCCAGAAATGCAATTCTTAAAGGTCTATCTCCAAGACAAAACAGAACCATACCTCTACTTAAATATGATTATGTTTATCGAATAAAAGAAGATTTCCCAGAGCTTGAAATTATTATCAATGGCGGCATTGACTCATTAATTGAGGCTAAAGATCATCTTCAAAAAGTTGATGGCGTTATGCTTGGCAGAGCTCCTTATGATAATCCCATGATGCTAGAGAATGTGGATAAAGAAATTTTTGGAGAGCCTCAAAAACGGATATCAAGACTTGATATTTTAAAAGAATATCTCAACTATCTTGAAGGCCTAGATGACCCTAAGATTAGATTAAATCAAGTTTTAAAGCATATTTATGGTTTAAATAAAGGTCTTAAAAATGCAAGAAAATATAGGTATGAAATAAACCAGATCATGAAAGAAGGAAATTTATCAGGATCTTTTGAGCGATTATCCTCCTACCTAGCCTGATTTAATCATCAAGCAGGAAATCATCCATATCATCAGTAAAGTCGTCCTCAATTTCTTCACCATCTTGAACTTCAAATTCTGAATATTGTAGATAGGAATTCTTAATAAAGGTATATTTATCTCCTACGATCAAGCTTTCCACATCCAGTAATCTAGCTCGTGTTTCAAGAGCATCCAGTGCGGTAATTGACAATCTAACATCGCTCTCTTCTATCGAAAATGTACCTGATAAAACTCCTGAAATGGGTCTACCGACCAAATCTCGAGGACTACTTGGTCCATAAAACGGGAGCATTAAATAAGGACCAGTAGGAACACCCCAAACACCTAATGTTTGACCAAAATCTTCATCATGTTCCTCAAGACCCATAATTGAGGCAACATCAAAAAAACCTAAAAATCCAAATGTAGTATTTACTATAAATCTTGCAAAATCATTTCCAGCAGCAACAGGCTTACCTTGAAGCAATTGATTAATTGAATTATCAATTTCATCTAAATTACTAAAAAAATTTGTTATTGAAGATTGAATCGATTTAGGTACCACGTCATCATAAAATTCAGCAACTGGCCTAGCAATTCTATTATCGACACCCTCATTAAATGTCCAGACCTCTCTATTGATTTCTTCAAAAGGATCATTTGCATAACTAATAAGAGGAATGAGAAAAAGTATTCTTAGTAAAACTTTATGCATTAGTAACATTATCTACAATCCCAAATAAAGAATCATCAATACTATCAAAATTAAAGTTTTTTATTTCATCGTTTAAAGGAATACTTCCAAGAAATTTAGTACCAAGCATCTTCTCCACTTCATCTGCGGAAAGAATAAATTTTCCTTGTGAGTCATCAGCCATATTCAAAATGAATCCCATGATAGGTAAATTTAATTTTTTAAAAACCTGAACAGACTTTAATGTATCACTTGCTGCTAATTTACTATTACTGGTAACAAGAATAACTCCATCAGGCTTAATCTCACTCGCAACAGTTAAATATGCATCCCCAGTTCCAGGTGGCATATCTATAAACAGGTAATCCAAGTCTCCCCACTTAGTTAACTCACTTAGTTGTTTTATTGCACCACTAAGCATGGGGCCTCTCCAAATTGCAGCTTTTTCGTTATCCAAGATAAATCCCATTGAATTTAATCTTATGCTCTCTATATTTAATGGGATAAATCTTTTTTTATGATCCTCTTCAATTATTTCAGGTTTAGCTGAAGCTACATCAAAGATAATATGTTGATTAGGTCCATAAATATCAGCATCAAGGATGCCAATTGAAAAATCTCTAGAAAGTTTTTTTGCTAAAAGAGAAGTAATTGATGACTTACCTACCCCGCCCTTAGCTGAGGCTATGGCAATAGTTTTCTTGATGCTCATAAAGGAAAATTTCTAATATATAATAACTCAATATTTCTTTACATTGTGGCCAATTCAAAACAAAAAAATTTATTAGTTACTACTGCGTTACCCTATGGAAATGGTGCGTTGCACATTGGTCATCTTCTTGAGCATACTCAAACTGATATTTGGGTAAGAACTAACAAAATGGAAGGCAATAATGTTCTAAATTTTTGTGCTGATGATGCTCATGGCGCACCAATTATGATTAAGGCAAAAGAGGAAGATCAGGATCCTGAAGTATTTACTAAAGGGATTCAAATTGAACATCTTAAGACTCTTAAATCCTTTGGGATTGAGCATGATCAATATCACTCAACTCATTCTGATGAAAATGAGCAATTGGTTAATGAAATTTACAACGACTTAGTGAAAGCTGATTTGGTGTATGAAAAAAAAATATTTCAACTATTTGATGATCAAGAAAAAATGTTTCTTGCTGATCGATACATTAAAGGAACTTGTCCATCATGTGGAGCTGAAGATCAATACGGTGATGGTTGTGAGGTATGCGGTATAACCTATGATGCAATTGATATTAAGAACCCAATATCTGTTTTATCAGGAACTGAACCAAGCAAGAAAAAAACTAATCAGATTTTTTTTAATTTAAATAAATGTAAAGATTTCTTGAGTAGCTACTTGGATGATTTGAGCATTCAAGAATCAGTAAAAAATAAGTTATTAGAATGGCTTGGAGGTGATCTTCAAGATTGGAATATCTCAAGAGATAAGCCCTATTTTGGTTTTAAAATTCCTCAACATGATGATAAGTATTTTTACGTATGGGTTGATGCGCCTATTGGATACATAGCTGCAACAAAATATTATTGTGATAAGAACAAAATAGATTATTTAAATTTTTGGGGAAAAGATTCAAACTATGAGATTCACCACTTCATTGGAAAAGATATTATCTATTTTCATGGTCTTTTCTGGCCCGCAATGCTAAATGTATCAAAATACAAGCTTCCTAATTCAATCCATGCTCATGGATTTTTATCTTTGAATGGCGAAAAAATGTCTAAGTCAAAAGGGACTTTAATTTCAGCAGATAAATTTGCTGAAACCTATGAACCAGATCTTTTACGTTTTTACTTTGCCAGCAAGTTAAATGCAAAGATAGATGATATAGATCTTGATCTAAAAGATTTTTTAAAAAAAATTAATTCGTCGTTGGTAGGTAAATTATTTAACATTGCGAGTAGGTTGGATGGTTTTCTGAGTAAAAACAACTATCAAACTTCAAAAAATATAGATGATGCTTTTTTAGATAAGTGTTCTTCTGAATATAAATTAATAAGAAAAGATTTAAACAATAAGGATTTTTCAAAAGCAGTGACCAGAATTTTAAAAGTTGCTGACGATACGAATAGCTACATCAACAATAAAACACCTTGGAAGCTTAATGATAGCGATGCTCTAGAAGTTGCAACTACAGGCATGTCTGTATACAAAGATTTATGTATATTAATGATGCCAATCATGCCTAGTCTTGCATCAAAGGCACTTGCACAGGTAAAGATAAAGAATCCATTATTTGATGATCTTGATAATGAATTAACTAACATAGAGATTAATGCTTATAATCCATTACTAAATCGATTAGAAAATAAAGATCTCTTAACACCTTCAAAGGAAATGAAGATGACTGAAATTAATAATAATGAAATAACTATTCATGATTTTGCAAAGATTGACCTTAGGGTAGCTGAAGTTATTGAAGCGAATCATATTGATGGTGCTGACAAACTAATCCAATTAAGACTTGATGTTGGTGAGCTAGGAGAAAGAAATGTCTTTGCAGGGATTAAATCAATGTACTCTCCTGAAGACCTTCAGGGAAAATTTGTAGCTTTGGTTGCAAACCTAAAACCAAGAAAAATGAAATTTGGTACATCTGAGGGTATGGTTCTTGCTGCCTCAAATGATGAAGGCGGAATTTTTATTATGAGCCCTGCTTCAGGTGCAAAAGCTGGAGATAAAATAAAATGACAAAAGATGTAGATATCCTTGTAGTCGGAGCTGGTCCTGTTGGTCTTTTTACTGTATTTGAAGCAGGACTTCTAGGGCTTAGATGTCACCTGATTGATAATTTAGATAAGATTGGCGGGCAATGCGCTGAACTTTATCCAGAGAAACCAATTTATGATATTCCAGGAGTTCCCTTTCAAACTGCTCAAGAGCATGTTGATGCCCTTATTGAACAAATTAAACCCTTTGAATATGAAATAAGTCTTAATGAAAGAGTTGATTCAATCTCTGAAGACTCAAACGAGAATAATATTACTCAGTGGAGAGTTGCCACCTCAGACGGACAAGAATTTATTACTAAAAATATTTTTATTGCTGCTGGTGCTGGATCATTTGAACCAAGAAGACCTCCCAATATTGAAAACCCAGACGCTTTTATCGAAAACGGAGTTTCTTATGCAGTGCAATCAAAAAAAAGGTATGAAAATAAAGATGTAGTTATTTTTGGTGGTGGTGATTCGGCATTAGATTGGACGGTCGAGCTTGCTGATATTGCAAAGAGTATCTCTTTGGTTCACCGACGTGATGCCTTTCGAGGTGCCCAGCATACTGAAGCTCAAATGAGAGAACTTGTAAAACAAGGAAAAGTGAGCCTGTTAACACCCTATCAAATTCACTCTATTATCGGTAAGGATAAGGTTACTGGTGCTGAATTAAAGAACTTCGATACCAAAGAAATAGAAGCTGTTGAGGCAGATGAGCTCTTATTTTTATTTGGATTAAATAAGAAGCTTGGCCCAATACTTGAATGGGAATTAGAACTAAATGAAAAAAAGATTAATGTGAATACAGAAAATTTTCAAACTAATAAAGATGGAATTTTCGCTGTAGGCGATATAAATGATTATCCAGGAAAATTAGATTTAATTTTATGTGGATTTCATGAGACCACTCTTGCAGTTCAAGAAGCTTATCGAAGAATTTATCCTGGGGAAAGAGTTCCTTTTGGTTACACAACCTCAAATACTAAATTACAAAGAAAGCTTGGGGTTGCCGAATAGAAAATCAAATTAAAATTAAAGAGATACATGATTCTCTACCCCACTATCAATGCGGTAGATGTGGTACACCTGGATGTCTCCCTTATGCCGAGGCAATTATTAATGAGAAGATTCCGATCAATAGATGTGTGCCTGGTGGAGAGAGCTCACTCAAAAAGCTTATTGAGATTACAAATCATTCAGACGATATCTCTCTGGATATGGATTTTGGACCTGGCATTACTAACCAAAAAGCGTTCATTATTGAGGATGAATGTATAGGTTGTAAAAAGTGTATTGATGCATGTCCTATTGATGCAATTCATGGAGCCTCAAATTTAATGCACAGTGTAATTAATGATTTGTGTACAGGATGTGAGTTATGCGTACCTCCTTGTCCGGTTGATTGCATAGAATTAGTGCAGGTAAATGAAAATGACTCATTGACCGCAAGAAATAATTCAGAAGAGTGGTTTCAAAACACTATTAAGCTAAGACAAAGAAGAATAAAAGAAAGATCTATTGTCGATCAGGAAAATAATTTAAAAATAGGGAAAGAAATAAACAAACAACTTAACAATAGGTCCGTTGATAAAGAAAAAAATATTAGGCAGCTTCAAAGAAAAATATTAATGGACAGAATTAATGAAGACCAAGATGGTGCTGAATTTATAAATAATTTAATGGATAAGCTATAAGAATCTATTTTTTACAAACTCTAATGGAATTGTATTTTTTAATTGAAATTCATCAATAATGCTTTTTACAACTTCTCCGATCTTAGCTAAAGCTCGATCTGTCATCTCATCATCGCGTTCTAAAACATCCTTTGTTAAGCCAATCACGCCACCAGCATTTACTAGAAAATCAGGAATATAAAGCATTCCATGAGAATGTATTTCATTGAAAAGGTTATCACAAAGCAATTGATTATTTGCACCGCCGCATATTACTTTATATGTCGAGTTTTTAATAAACTCTTTATTCAAGATTCCTCCGATCGCACATGGAGAAAATACTGATGCGTTTGTTTTAAAAATTGATTTGCAGGGATGACAGCCAAGCTTTAAAGCTGAATTAAGCTTGATTTCATCGGCCTCATCAACATAGATCTTTGTGCCATCATCTAGGAGATGAGATGCGAGATTTGAACCAACATTGCCGAATCCTTGTATAAGAATATCTTCGTTATTTCCATTAAAGTAATGATCTTTAATCGATCTTAGCGCATAGTAGATTCCTTTAGCTGTGTAAGGGCCTGGATCAACGTTATCTAATACATGCTTAGAAAATTGAGAAACAATTCTTATATCATTCAGAGATATACCTATATCTTGTGCACTTAAATAGGCTCCATCCAAATAATTGATAAATGTAGCAAACAATTCTAAATGCTCTTTATTGTTTTGTTTATTCTTTATGATGACTGCTTTGCCTCCACCAAATGGAACTCCAGCTACTCTATTTTTTAAAGTCATTGCTTTTGAAAGCTTTAATACATCCTCAATAGCATGAATTTCGGATTCATATTCTTTAAATCTACAGCCACCGATCGCCGGACCTTCTCTAGTAGAATGGATGGCAATAAATGCCTTGAAATTCTTATCATTATCTTCAAAAACAAATAAATGCTCATGATCAAAAAGTTCATGTTCTTGTATTTCAATTCCTAGATAATTTTTTGCTGATATTTCTTTAATCATAATAAGAATAAGATTAATGAAAGAGTTATTATATAGCCCTAAATGCTTAAAGATAGAATAAGAAAGTACTTACCCGTCGTTTTGGACCTTGAAACCGGTGGGTTAGATTGTAAAAAAAATCCTATCTTAGAAATAGCTATTCAGCTTTTAGAATATAAGGACCAAAACTTTGAATTAGGTGAATTGATTAGATATCACATCGAGCCGTTTAAAGATCTCGAAATTGATCCCGAATCATTGGAATTTACAAAAATTGATTTATCACATCCTTTACGAAATGCAGTTGAAGAGAATATTGCTCTAAAAAATATCTCAAAGGCAATAAATCAGCAACGGAGTAAATATGAATGTTCTAGAGTCATATTGGTTGCCCATAATGCGCATTTTGATTTAGGTTTCTTGGTAGAGGCCTTCAAAAGAAATAAAATTAAAAATCTACCTTTTCACCCATTTTCAGTCCTTGATACTGTTTCTTTGGGCGCTCTTACTACTGGACAAACTGTTTTAGCAAGAATCTGTAAAGAATTGAATATAGATTATGTTAATGAATTAGCTCACTCAGCAGCTTATGATGCAGAGGTTACAGCTAAAGTTTTTTGCAAAATATTCAATGACTTTAACTAGCTTGAGCTAAATTTCTCTCTTCTGCCGCTTTCCAATCTTTTGGAAGGAATTTTGAAACTAGCAGAAAACTAACTACTGAGGGAATAAATACACAAGTTGTAACTGTCAGTGAATATCTTATTGACTCAATTTCATTATAGTTATTACCGAATACATCCATTAACCAACCAGCAAAAGTCGGACCCCCACCCAATGCGATCATGTTGAGGATAAAGAAAAAAAGTGCCGTTGACATAGCACGCATATGAATTGGTGCCAACGTTTGTGCAATTGCAAAACTTGGGCCTAAATAAATCCCAAGAAGCAATAGTGCAAAGGTAGCAAAAACTAAGTGCATTTCTACAGAATCTACCCACCAACCAATGATGCCAACTGGTAAACACAATAGCATTGCTATTGCTGGTAACCATCCATACGCTCTAATATCTTTTTTGCCCCATCTATCTGCTAATCTTGCTCCAAAGAAAGCACCCCCAGCATAAGTTGTTCCATTCATAATTCCGAGGATAATTACAAGGGTTTGAAAATCAAATGATGGATCAAGTGTCACTAGATACTTCGTTTGAAATGCTGATTTTGCATATGAGACAAATGACCCAAATGCTATTCCAAAACACATAGCCCACCATGCCGGTATACGCATTAGTACCTTCAATGAGTCTAAAAATGGAGGTTTAGAAATTGTGGTACTTGAGGTTAATTCCATTGCACCACGAACTGGTTCTTTTAATACTAATTTAACAACGACAGCTAAAGCTATGCCGGTTAAACCTAAAAAAATAAAAATCTGCCTCCAGTTGACCTGATCTTCTGAAACATCCATTAGAGAGGCTGTAACAAAATAGGCAGCCATAATACCTAAAGGGATTCCCATTGAATAAACACCTAAAGCGCTTGCTCTTTCTTCTTTAGGATACATATCAGATATTATTGAATGAGAGGGAGGACTGCCACCTGCTTCTCCAATTCCAACACCCATTCTTGCAAGAGCAACCTGCACAAAGTTATTTGCTAATCCTGTCAAAGCAGTAAATGCACTCCAGGTAGCCAAGGCAATTGATAGAATATTAACTCTATTAAAGCGATCTGCGAGCCATGCAATTGGTATTGCCACAAAGGTATAAAAGACTGCAAAAGCCAAGCCTATTAATAAACCAAGCTCAGTATTTGTTAAGCCTAAATCTTTCTGAATAAACGGGGCAAGGATTCCCATGATCTGTCGATCAATAAAATTGAACCCATAGACAAGAGTGAGCAGTAATAGAGCAAACGTTCTATATTGTTTGGTATGCATTTTTTTAGATTACAAAACTGTCGTATGAATTAGAGCAAACTCTATTATCATTAAATATAACGTTTTGATTTTCTTCTTTTATATATAAAACCCTTGCAAGAAGGCCTTTTGAGTCGGATGGCTTAGATCCTGTTGGTGCCATATACTCAACATGGTTCTTATCAATTATCTTCTTGAGCTTATTGTAGCTCATAGAAACCATAACCATACCAAATACTTTAACGAGATCAGTTGTAGAAATTAACACTTCGATTGGATGTTTTGACACAAAGTTTTTATTGATGGTATGTGGTTCATGAAAAACTGTTTTACCGTTTGAATGAAGATAGTATGCAAAACTAGAGGAATTGTAAGGTTTTCCAGCCTCCTCAATCTCTAAACTCATATCGTTGATATCAAACTTATCTCCAGGTTTAACAACAACTATATTTGTGAAACCTAACTTTGAAAGAGCATGCGAAGCATGCTTAGTTGTAAAAATTGTTATGCTTTTATCAAAATATTTCAATGACTCAGGATCAAGATGATCTGAAAAATGCGCTGTTATAACAAGATGGGTTACTTTATCAATTAAGTTATAACGTAAAAAATAATGATCAGAAGTCTTTTCTCTATAAAGAAGCCACCTAGCACCGGGAATCTCTTGAAATTCTGACAACCATGGGTCAACTAATATGCATGCTTCATCGGTTTTATAGGCCCAAGACTGATAATTATTGCATTTTATTAATTGCATTTTCTAATCATGTCATAAGTGAGAATAAAAACCAAAATGATAATGATTATCATTAAAAAAACACCTTATATCAGTATTTTACAAAATATTATTATCCTTATATAATCATATAAATATGTATATTTACGGAGCAAAAAAATGAAAGAACTTAATACAAAAGAAGTTTGCGAAATATTGAATGAAATAATGGAGTATGAATTAGGCGGAGTAGTTAGATATACACACTCATCTTTGATGATTACAGGGCCTTACAGGATTCCTATTGTTGCTTTCTTAAAGGAGCAAGCAGCTGAATCTCTGTTACATGCTCAACAAGCTGGTGAGTTACTAGTTGGTTTGGATGGTCACCCAAGTCAGAGAATAGCAAAGATTGAGGAAACACACCGTCACTCTATAAAAGACATATTAGAAGAATCACTTGAACACGAGCTTCGTGCGCTTGGTCTATACAAAAAACTTCTTGATAAAGTTGAAAATAAATCTGTTTACCTTGAAGAATATACTAGAGGCAAAATAGGAGAAGAGGAACAACATTCGCTTGAGCTAAAAGCAATGTTAAAAGATTTTGGATAATCTATTTTAACTTATCTATAGCTGATCGAAGTTCACCCGCTGCATGCATTTCAGTAACTATGTCGCAGCCTCCAATCAATTCGCCATTTAGAAAAACCTGAGGGAAGGTTGGCCAATCTGTGATGCTGGGTAATGTCTGTCTGACTTCAGGATTAGCTAGGATATCAACATAAGAAAACTCTGCTCCACATTCAATGAGTGCTTGAACAGTTCTTGCTGAGAAGCCACATTGAGGTTCGTAAGGTGAGCCCTTCATGTAGATCAAAATATCATTTTCTTTGATTTGTTCTTTTATTTTCTTTTCGATATCCATACTATTTTTTTATTGATTCTATATACATATTTATAGTGTCTTTAAATCCATATTTCAATGAATCAACGATAATAGCATGACCTATTGATACCTCATCAATATCGCCGCATTCTTTTAAATAAGGTAAATTATTTAAGTTTAGATCATGACCTGCATTAACTTTTAAGTTATTTAATTTAGCTGATTCAACAATTTTGCTGATCTTATTCTGAGCGTTATGAATTTCATGTTTCTTACCGTTTTTAATGACTTCTGCAAAGGGGCCTGTATAAATTTCAATACTATTGATTCCTATTTCATTTAATTTATCAAAATTACTAAAATCATCATCTATAAAAATGCTTACATAGTTAATATTTTTTTTAAATTTAGAAATCTCAGATTTGAAGATACTATCAAGTTGTTCAATTTTCCATCCATGATCTGACGTAATTTGCCCATCTCCATCGGGCACTAAAGTAATTTGGTGAGGATTATGAGCATTCACAAGGGAAATAAATCCAGGATAATTTTTTGAACTAGGTGAAAAAAGATTCCCTTCAATATTAAATTCCTTATTAGTTTTTAGGCAAATCTCATCAAACATACTAATATCGCTAGGTTTGGCATGCCTTAAGTCAGGCCTAGGATGAAGGGTTAAGCCATCAACTCCTAAATCAATGGATTGCTGAGCATAATCGTTAATACTTGGATTGTCTGATCCTCTAGAATCGCGTAACAATGCAATCTTATTAAGATTGATACTAAAATTCATAAAAAATATTTAATTTGAGGAAATAGAGTTCTGATCCCAAAATGCTCTGCCAGAAATAATTTTTCCAGAGTCATTAATAACAAAATGATCTACTATTGAAATATCCATTGAAGTTCCGTTCGATTCATTCCTTACTTTCATAACTGCTTTTAATATACCCTCATTCCCACAAACAACGTAACTGACATCTGAAGGAGTAATTGTCATACCCTCTGCATGAGCAAAATCCCAAAAATTACCAATAGCCTCAATTCCCTTGCAAGGATCTGATCCAACAGGATCTTCAAATACAGCATTTGAATCCCATAGCTCTATAAACAAATTTTTTTCATTTTTTGTATACGCTTCAACATAACCTTCCATTGCTGCTCTTGTTTTATCTTCCATAATTATTTATCCAGTTTCATGCCATGTTTGGCTAAATGATTTAAAGTAAATTTTTGATCCTTATCTATAGGGGTCACAGACTCAATAATTCTATCGTATTCAGAAAAATTTATTCGCCATCCCTCTTCTGTCTTGAAATATTTATCTTTGTATAATGCAGTGCCCTGAGTTAAAGCATTTTCATTAAAGTTATAAAAAATATCTTGGAGATACCAAATTCCACTTGCATTGACTTCATCATGAATTGAAATTTCAGGATGGTGACCAGTATGCATGGCTGCAGTTTCACTATGAAATGAGTATTTTAAAGATTCAATAATCTCTTTTTTACCACTGGCCTCCCATACATATGTTCCTCCGCGATAATCGACCTTAATATCATCAGTAAATACACTATCTAGTAATCCATGGTCAGCCATATCAATGGCTCTAAAATATCTATGCTTTAGCTGCTTTATCATCTCGATATCATGAAGCTCTCGGATTAGTTCATTCATTTATTATTTACCTCAAATAAGCCTGACCGCCATCTAGCATAATAGTTGATCCAGTGATGTAATTCATTCCATCTGAGACTAGCTGACAAACTGACTCCCCAATATCATTTTCGCAATCACCAATTCTTTTAAGAGGAATGGTATCAATAAATTCATTGGCTTCTTCAGGCCTCTCATCAACCCACCACTGCATACCTACAGAATTTGCTAAAGGCATAATAGTATTCACTCTAATATTATCTTTGCCCCATTCTACAGCTGCAGCCCTAGTAAGCGATCGAATCGCTTCTTTAACTGCTGCATAAGCACCATATCCTGATGAGTCTGGTCTAAGAGCTGATGAACTCGCAAGATTAATGATAACTCCATCACCCTTTAAATCTTCATAAAATAGTTTCATTAATCTAAAAGTAGCAAGAGGACCTGATTCCCATCCTGCATTAATTGCTTCATCAGTTACATCTAAAATACTACCCAAAGGTACCTCTTGCGCGTTATTGATCAAAACATTGACTGGGCCAAAGATTTTTTTTATCTCTTCTTGTGAGTTACTTATTGAATCAGGGTCTTTTACATCGCATTCTAATGCAAGAGTTACAAAACCAGCTTCATTCAGCTTTGAAGATTCATTCTTAACTTTTGAATATGTTCTTCCAAGCATGGCAACCTTCGTGCCTTTTTTGGCCATTGCTGATGCTATTCCCAAACCAACACCCTGTCCTGCACCAGTGACAACCGCAGTCTTTGAAGATAGATCCATCAAAAGTTTGCACCCGTAATGTCTTTTGCAGCTAAATATCCAAATGTCATCGCAGGTCCAAGTGTTGAGCCAGGACCAGGATATTTTGGCAGCAATGCTGTAGTACAGTTACCGCATGCATAAAGACCTTTTATGGGTTGATTATAGATATCCAAAACTCTTGCATTAGTATCTATTACTAGGCCTCCTGCAGTACCCATTTCTCCAGGATACAAGACCATGCAATAGTATGGACCTTCATTTAAGGGGGCCAAACATGGATTAGGTTTAACTGACGGATCGCCATAATATCTGTCGTAAGCGTCATCACCTCTTTGAAAATCTAAATCTTTGCCAGTTTTACTGTATTCATTTACTTTGACTTGAGTTTCAAGAAGTCCCTTTGCATCAATACCAACAATTTCTGCTAATTCCTCAAGTGTGTCAGCTTTAGATAGAAAAGATGGATCCCACCACTCCTTAGGTACTCTTGAATCAGGTTGCATTGATGCTTGAAGCAAAGGACCACATGGTCTGTTTTTTCTGAAATTACTATCAAAAATCATATAGCAAGGAGCGCAAGGATTACCTTTTTCATACTCATCAAACATATCTGTTACAAAACTTACATAGTTTTGAGATTCATTTGAAAATCGATGTCCGTTTTTATTCACTGTATAGTTTCCAGGAACGGATTTATCTACTATTGATAGCCATCCTTTCTCATGTCCAGGAATATTCATGGTTGTAGTCCACCACCCAGCATCCATCTGATGAAGAGCTACATTTAAGTCATTGGTTGCTGAAATTGCATCACCAGTATTGTGAATATTTGCTGCACTCCAGGCCGTATCTGTTGGTTTAGGTAAATATTTTTCTCTAAGTGTTTGATTTTTTTCAAAACCTCCTGATGCAAGAATCACCCCTTTATTGGCTTTAATTTTAATTGTTTCATTATTTTGAAGAGCAATAATTCCTTCCACCTCACCATTTTCATGGATCAAATCAGTCATAGAGGTATTTCGCCAAATTGGAATACTACGATCTTTACATGAGAGGAGTAGTCTAGCTATGCCTGCATTCCCCATAGTTAACCGTCTATCTCTCCAACCATGAATAAAGCGCATTGGAATATCTAAAATATATTTGGTAAAAAGTTTCGCAAAAAGCGTTTTCCATCCAGGTAATGCCCCAAGCAATAATTGACCCTCAACTTGAGTAAAGTTCATATTTATTGGGCCCATGGTAAATGCTGTTTGTGGGTGTTGTCCTCTTAAATATTTAAAGTCATCTCCTAATTCTGTTCCCTTAATAGGTTCAGGCTCCATTGATCTATTACCCTCCTTGCCACCAGGATTATCTGGAAAGTAGTCTGGATAATGTGAAAGGTTCCTGTATTTAACTCTTGAGTTCTCATGAAGGTAATCAACCATTCTTGGGCCTTGTTCAATATATGTCTCAATTAAGTCATTATTGATTTTCCCCTCAGGTGAAACGCTTTGAATATAGTTTCTAGCATCTTCAACAGAATCATCTACATTTTCTGCTTTGGCATATCTATTATTAGGTATCCAAACTCCCCCACCAGAAGTAGCGCTTGTACCACCAAATTGATTTGATTTTTCAATAACCAGAACCTTTGCTCCTCCATCATGCGAGCAAATTGCAGAAGTTAGCGCGCCATTGCCAGAACCTACAACAATTACGTCATATTCGTGATCATAGTTCGTTGACATATTTTTAAATCCTTTTAGCCTATAGTAATAACAATTATTATTTTAGCTCATGAAAACTAAATTAGCCGAGAAATTAGGTATTGAATATCCAATTTTTGCATTTACGCATTGTAGAGATGTAGTGGTCGCCGTCAGTAAAGCTGGAGGAATAGGCGTCCTTGGAGCCGTTGGTTTTTCTCCAGAACAACTAAAGGAAGAGCTTGATTGGATTGATGCACACATTGGTGACTATCCTTACGGTGTTGATACCGTGATTCCACAAAAATATGAGGGCATGGAAAATAAGGATCCTGAAGAACTTCTAGAGCAACTTAAAGCCTTAGTTCCTGATGAACATAAGCAATTTGCTGAAAACCTATTACAAGAAGCGGGTGTTCCTGAAGCAGATGTATCAAATGGTCCAGATGGTGGATTGCTTGGATGGACAGAGGCTACAGCTGGACCACAAATAGAAGAAGCATTGAAAAGAAAAAACGTGAAGCTTATCGCCAATGCTCTTGGGACACCTCCAGCAGACATTATTAAAAAGATTCAAGATAAAGGAATTCTTATTGGAGCTTTATGCGGAAAAATTAAGCAGGCTAAAGCTCATAAAGAAGCTGGATTAGATTTTATTATCGCTCAAGGTGGTGAAGGTGGGGGTCATACAGGCGAGATAGGAAGTATTGTTTTATGGCCTCAAATAATAGATGCGGTGGGTGATTTACCTGTTCTTGCAGCTGGAGGCATTGGTAACGGCAGACAAATGGCAGCTGCTTTAGCAATGGGAGCTCAGGGAGTTTGGGCAGGATCGCTATGGTTGACTGTAGAAGAAGCGATGACTCAACCGGCGCAAAAAGATTCGTATCTAAATGCTAGTAGTGAGGATACTATTCGAAGCAGAGCATGGACTGGAAAACCAGCAAGAATGCTGAAAAATAAATGGACTGAGGCTTGGGAAAGTGATGACACCCCTGATCCACTGCCCATGCCATTGCAAGGAATGGTAACTTATGATGCTATAAGAAGGACTGCAATGTATGCTGATAAAGGAAGTGCACAAGATGTGTCATTTAATGCAGCTGGTCAGGTAATTGGTCAAATTAATGAGGTTGAATCTGTAAAAAATGTTGTATTTAGATTGGTTAATGAGTACGTCGATACTTTAGAGAATCTAAACAGCACCATGCCAAAAATAGATTAATTATTATAAATTTCGGAATAGTCTTGGACTAAATGAACAAAAGATTTAACTCCTGCATCTAAAGCATCATCATCGACATAAAAATATGGTGAGTGATTTGTAAATGGGCTTTCTTGATTTTCTGGATTCACACCAATAAAGAAATATAAGCCAGGCACTTGTTGAGCAAAAAATGAGAAGTCCTCAGCCCCAGTTCTTGGAACAGGCATTTCAAAAAATTTTCCATTTGATGCGTTAGCCAGTGAAGGCATTAACTGTTTAGTTAATTCAGGATCATTAATTGTCACAGGATAGCTCCCATATGGAGCAAACTGTATTTCAACTTCTGCATTGTGAGCTGATGCTACATTGTTGGCTACAGTTGTTATCTCCTCATGAATTTTATCTCTATAGGATTCATCAAATGTTCTTATAGTCCCCTCCATAAAAACTTCATCGGGAATAATATTATTCCTTGTGCCCCCTTGAATAATACCCACAGTGATGACAGCCTGACTGTCTAAAATATTTAATCTTCTACTAACAATTGTTTGTAATGTGGTTACTATGTCTGCAGCGGCAACTACTGGATCAATGCCTCCCCATGGTCGTGATCCATGTGTTTGTTTACCAAGGACTTTGATTCTAAATGCTTCCGATGAGGCCATCATTGGACCTGGTTTTGTAACAACTATTCCATGTGGAGCATTCGTGACATGCATGCCAAAAATTACATCTGGCTTTTCTTCATCAAAAATACCCTCTTTCAGCATTAATTCAGCACCACCCTCTTCGCCCTCAGGTGATCCCTCTTCAGCAGGCTGAAATATCAGCATTATGTCGCCGTTAAGTTTGTCAGTGTTTTTCGATAGAAATTCAGCAACACCCAGTAAAACAGCCATATGAGCATCATGACCGCATGCATGCATCACTCCAACTTCTCTACCTTGATAGGTTGTAACTTGTTTTGATGAAAAAGGTAAATTAAGTTTTTCCGTAACTGGTAATGCATCCATGTCAGCTCTTAAGGCAATTAATGGCCCTGGATTATCACCTCTTATAAATGCGGTAAGCCCGGTAAAGGCAATTCCAGAATTAACTTCCAAGCCCAATCCTTCTAACTTTTCTTTAATATACTCAGCTGTTTGGTATTCCCTATTTGATAATTCAGGATATTCATGAAGATGATGTCTCCATTCAACAACTTTTGTCATAACGCCTTGAATATCTTCATCGATTTGAGATTTAAGATCTTTGGCTACTGAGTTAAATGAAAGTAAACAAAATATAAAAAGGAAGACATTTTTCATTATTAACTCTTATAAACAAATCTTGGAAATAGCCTTGGGGTTGAAGATTCATAATCAGAAAAGTCACTTCTTCTTTCTCGAGATCTTTTATCCATCATATCTATTGAGGTAATTCCTATTAGTATATACATTACAAGGGTACCTATTATTGACCATAAAAAATCAAATGAGTTCCCAAGGACAAAAATAAAACCACCAAACCAAAATAATATTTCGCCTAAATAATTTGGATGTCGCGAATATTTCCATAATCCTTTGGTCATTGTTTTACCCTGATTGGATGGATCCTGTCTAAAGTTATACATCTGCTGATCAGAGATGATCTGCAATAAAACAGCACCACAAATTATGATTGCAGCTGCAATATCGAATTTATTAATTTCTCCTGAGCTGTAATAAACAACAAAACAAAATGGTAATGTGGCAACGAATACGCATAAAGTTGGCACTAAATGTATAAAAAGAAAATCTACCAGAGCATACTGAACAGAGGAATTTGTCCTGCCCTTCATCATGACATATCGCCAGTCTTCATGAGAAAACCCATCCCATGATCTTACCCAGTTGTAAGTTAAACGAATTGCCCAGAACAGAACGCAAGCAAACATTAAAAATGCTCTAGATAAGCTTGGATCAGCATCCACATCCATCCAAACTAAAAGTATTAGGAATGGAGGAATTACTGACCAATATGCATCATACCAACTGGAGTTTCTAAATATATTGCTACAAATGTAAATAAAAATTGTTCCCACAAAATCAACAATCAGTAGCCTTAGCCAAATATTTGTTTCTTGGAAAAGAGTCCACGACAAATCCATTAAATAAAAGCAGATTATGTAGCCAACCAACACAATCATTAAATCTCTAAACTTGATCATTAAATTCTTACCTCATTATGAAAATCATTAATTGATTTCATAGGTATTTCACCATGATCTATTAAGGTCGATCTCTTGGAGGATGAAATTATTTTGTAATTTGTATTTCTTCTCACAAGCTCTAAATTTAGTTCCTCTGTTAATAATTGTATTCTATCTAAATCAAGTTCCTGTCCATGATTTGCCCCTGCAGATCTAGTGATTGTCTCATCCATTAATATGCCACCAACATCATTAATTCCTGAAGAGAGAAGTATTCTTAACCCCTCATATCCCATCTTAACCCATGACCCCTGAATGTTAGGTATATGGTCTTGAAAAAATATTCTTGAAATGGAGTGCATGAGAATTGCTTCTCTGAAAGTTGGCCCTGATCTTGATTGCCCCCTCAAACTCATTGGTGCTTCATGGGCAACAAATGGTAAAGGAACAAACTCTGTAAACCCTCCAGATTTAATTTGTTGATTCTTGATATTTATTAAATGTTGAGCGATATGATCATAAGTTTCAACATGACCAAACATAATTGTAGCTGTAGAATTTAGTCCACATGAGTGTGCTGCATCCATAACAGAAAGCCATTCTGCTGTATTTAACTTGTCCGGACAAATAATATCCCTCACATCATCATGCAAAATCTCAGCTGCGGTACCAGGGAGAGAGTTAAGACCAGCCTCTTTAAGAATGGGCAGATATTCCTCAAGGGTTAAACCAAGAGTATGAGCACCTTGGAATATTTCCAAGGGACTGAATGCATGTATATGAATATCAGGAGATACCTTACGAATAGCCTTAATAACATCCAGATAATAATTACCATCAAACTTTGGGTGAATGCCGCCCTGAAGGCATACCTCTGTTGCCCCCCTTCTGATTGCCTCCTTAACCCTGTTTTGAATTTCATCAAACTCAAGCAAATATGAGGCTCCTCGTAACTTTTTTGCACCGGTGCTCTTAGAAAAAGCACAGAACGAGCAACTGTAAACACAAATATTTGTATAGTTAATATTTCTGTTAACAACATAAGTAATGTTATTTCCATTTAATTGCGAACGTATTTCATCTGCAGCTTTTGTAATATATTCAAAGCTTTTACCACGAGCGTTAAAAAGCTGCGGAATTGAAGAATGTGGATTATCTCCAATCTCATTAATTAGCTTTCGAGTTTGTCCAACTACACCGGTTGGAAAAATATCTGGTACCTCAGTAGATCTTCCACTCTCCCAACCGTCATCTCTTAGCAAAGTCAATAGTTGAATATCTAAGTAGATGATCAACATTCTCATTCCAGTTAAAGCATTTAAAAACTCTAAAAATCGTTTATCTAATTCACTTTCAAATAATCAAAGAATTACCGCATCTAAAAACCTTATTAATAGGCTTAGTCAGAACTTTATAAAGCTAGATCAAAAGGTAACTATCGTTACTGATGATAAAGACTTAAAAATTAAAAACACAGAAATATTCTTTACTGAATCAGCTTTGAATAATGCATTGGGGGAGGCTATAAATTCGATCTCTCACCAAGCTAATTTTGTAATTATCATGCATGCTGATTTACCAC
>CACOPA010000008.1 GCA_902628925.1 uncultured SAR86 cluster bacterium | reverse complement strand
AAAGGTATCTAAGTCGACACAGTTGGGTGTCACTGTCATCTCTTCCCCATACAAAAAGGTTGCATTTACTTGTGAACCATCGGTTTGAACGATGCCTATTCCTCCTCTAATTCCGACTGTCGCAGAGTTTGTTCTTATTAGTGCGGGTTGTTTTTTAGTGACTTTACCGCCAACGATTCTTAAAAGGCCTCGTGCCGTTACTTCTAATGACCCTTCCGCTGTTTTAGGATTATAAATAAAGCGATCGAGAACCACGCTTGAATTGGGTCCTACTGAAAAAGCGGTACCATCGAGGAGCAACATTTGAGCTTTTCCAATTTCATCGGTTTCAATCGTATGGTTTTGGATAATCTGATAACCAGCTTCAACCAGTTTTCTTTCTTGTTCGAGTGTTAAATCAGTGGTATTACGATTGACTGCAGCAGCCACACCAATTTGCTCTTGAGCAACAATCGAGGGGCTGAATAGTATTAATAGTAGTAATTTTGAATAAATTCTCTGCAATTTTTATTCTCTCCCTAATCGTTACTTAGGGTTAAGTTATTAATAATTCAATATAAAAAGTGACATTTTATCACTTTTTTTAAATTAAGTCTTAATTTTAAGCAAAATTAGCTTATTTTCTAGCTTCACGAATCATTGGAAAAGCTGGAGGTGAGTTCTCTGTTTGTACCTTACCAATCATTTCAAAGCCATAACGCTCATACAAAGCTTTATTTCTTTCATTTGAGGCTTCTAAGTAAGCCCTATCCCCTTTTTCATCAATCATTTTTAAAGCTTCTTTAAGCAAGAATGAACCAATCCCTTGGCCTTGTTTTGCAGGATCAACAGCAATAAAGGCTAAGTACCATGCATCTTCTGGATGATAAGTTTCAAACTGTTCAAAAAAATGTGCCACCGCACCTAAATTTGCTTCAGGAATATTGCCAAAGGTAGGTTCTAAAAGAGATTCATCAAATGCTACTCCGGGCGGATGCCAAATGGAGGCTCCAGCAAAAGAAGCTTCTGCAAAACAAATATCATGTTTGAATGAAATTTTTGAATACTCTTCCATCCAATGATCAAAACTTTCCAAAAAAGCCTTAGCATCTGGGAACACCCAGCGCAGCAATGCATCATTAGCAAAGCCTAGCTTAAGCACACCTTTTACCTGTTCTTTATTAGTTTCTGCTGCGCGAATAATGGTTGGAGAGTCCATGTCTAGTTCCTTGAATTAATAAAAGAGGTTATTTCATCATAATTAGCATCAAAATGATGTAAATATTCAGTCTTATCATACAAGCCTTTAAGTGCCATGGGTATCTCAGATAAATCGATGGCGAGCTTTTTATAGATGTCAGGAAACTTTGCAGGGTGAGCAGTTGCCAGGACCACATAATGGTCTGTACTTGTAGATGATTTTATTGACTCTTGCATCGCTACGGCAGTATGCGGATCTAATAAGTAATGGTGTTCGTTATTGATAGACTGAATGATGGCTTGGGTTGCTGCATCGTCAACACTACTCGAACTAAATAAAGCATTTTTTTTATTCCATGTTGCCTCATCCAGTTCAATACCTTGATTGGGAAAGTTATTAAACAACTCAGCGCATTTTGATGTGCTGCGGTCTAAGAAAAAATCATAAACCAAACGTTCAAAGTTACTGGCCACACTGATATCCATGCTAGGTGAAATGGTTTCATGCACCTGCTTTTTTGAATAATCATTGGTAGCAAAAAATCGATGCAAAATATCGTTATCGTTGACCGCAACCGAGATGGTCTTGATAGGTAGTCCCATTTTAAAGGCTGAGTAACAGGCAAATACATTACCAAAGTTACCCGTAGGAATAGAGAAGTTTAGGTTTTGATGGTTGGCAAGGCGATTGTAAGCAAAAAAGTAATAACAAATTTGTCCCACAATACGTGTCCAGTTGATTGAATTAACCGCCAGTAAATACTGATCAGGCTTTAGAAAATCTCTTTGAATGAATGCTTGCTTGACTAGATCCTGACAATCATCAAAAGTACCGTTAATTCTTAAGGCAAAGACATTCTCTGCCTCAATAGTACTCATCTGTCTTCTTTGTACCTCAGACATGTTGCCATTGGGCAGCATAATAAAACTTTTAATTCGAGCATAAGAGCGACAAGCATCAATGGCAGCCGAACCGGTGTCCCCTGAAGTGGCCCCTAAAACAATGGCGGTCTTATCTTCTTTCTCAAGAACTTCGTTAAAAAACGCAGCAGCAAGTTGTAAACCAAAGTCTTTAAAGGCTGCGGTCGGTCCATGAAATAACTCCAACACAGATATATTTTCAATCGTTTGAATGCCAACTAAATCTTGATGCTCAAAATCATGCCAAGTATTTTCAACAATCTTGATGGTTTCTTCTTGGGTAAACGAAGATGAAGTAAAAAGAGGCACGATCTCTTTGGCTACCTCAACAAATGATTGCAGTCCTTTAATTTTTTCAAGGTCCACTTGCGGCCAGTGATCGGGCATAAAGAGCCCTCCATCATCGGCAAGACCTTGCATGAGAATGGATGCAAAATCCTTATTCTTATCCCCACCTCTGGTTGAATGAAATAACATTGCTAAGCTTCGATTCTAATAATTTTGGCAGAATGAATTTCTGATTGCGCAGAAAAATTCTCCAAGGCTTTTTGCATTTGTGACTCTTTAATTAGATCTGTAAAGACGACAACCGGAACTTTGTCATCTGGTAAATGATCCTTTTGTACGATCTTATCAATGCTGATTTCATTATCTGAGAAAATCTGGCTTACCAAGGCAAGCACTCCCGCCTGATCTTGAACTTCCAGGTAAACATAATAAGAAAAATCTAAGCCCTCAAAAGACTTAATCTTAGGCATATCCTTAAAATAAGGATAATGCATTGGTGTGCTTGAAGCGTGTTTAGATAATGCTATCAGATCAGAGATCAGTCCAGATGCTGTGGACTCTCTACCCGCACCTGAGCCTGCAATTAGAAACTCACCCAACAAATCAGTATCGATCTGAATGCCGTTTCTTACGCCAGATAGACCCCCGAGGCTGGAGTTTTTATCAATTAAAACCGGATGGCTTCTAAGTTCGATTTCATTACCTGCTTGCTTGGTAACTGCAAGATGTTTGATGGTTAAATTAAATTCATCGGCATAGTGAAAATCTTCTGCAGTAATATTTTCAATGCCCTCAATATGAAAATTACCTGCAGGAAGATCGCTGTTAAGAGCAAGTGAGGCTAAGATCCCAATTTTATGAGCAGCATCGGTTCCATTTACATCGAGACTAGGATCAGGCTCGGCGTAACCTTTTTTCTTAGCTTCCTCAAGAGCAACCTCATAAGCAATGCCCTGCTCCATGTTGCTTAAAATGTAATTAGTGGTTCCGTTTAACATACCGGAGATTTTAGTTACCTGATTTGCACCCAAATCATTTGAAAGCATTTTAATGATAGGCGTTCCAGCACACACCGCTGCTTCAAACATCAAATGTACGTTGTTCTTAATTGCAAGATTAATAAGTTCATTACCATGCTCATACATGACCGCTTTATTGGCGGTAACCACATGCTTGCCTGCATCAAGCGCTTTTGAAATTAAATCTCTAGCAGTATCGGTGCCACCAATCAACTCAATTAATACATCAATGTCTTGTTCAATAACCTCAAAGATATCACGATGGATTTTTACATCACCAGGATCACAGCTAGGGTTGTCCCGTCGTGCACCGATACATACAAGCTCAAAAACCTGTTCATTAGATGATTTAGTTAGTTGTTCAAACAAGCCGGTCGCAACATTCCCCCAGCCGCAAATGCCAACTCTTAACTTAGGATTCACTTGCCTCTAACCTCGAAAATAAGTCACTGGCGGGTAAATAACCAGGAAATAGAGCTCCAGACTTACTGATAATAGCTGGAGTGCCTGTAATGCCAATTTTTTGACCCAGCATGAAATGCTCCATCACTGGATTATCCTCACACATAGAAATTTTTGGCTCTTCACCTTTTTTTTGCTCTGTTAAAATTTTTTTAGGATCAGCTGAACACCAAGCGCCAACGATTTTATTATACGAAGTGGAATCAGGTCCGGATCTTGGAAAGGCAACATAATTCACAGTGATGCCTATTTCATTGTAGTCCTCAATTTCACTATGAAACTTCCGGCAATACCCACAATCCACATCGGTAAAGACTGTGATTTCATATTTGGCTCGTTTGGCTGGAAAGGTAATGTAATCTGCAATAGAAAGGTTTGAAGCAATCAAATTTGCACGTTTATCACGCTTTGCTTGATCAGTTAAATTATTGATGTTGGATTCATTGATTGAATAAAGCTCGCCGTAAAAGAAGTATTTACCGTCCTCGGTCACATAAATTGGCTGCAATTCTCCAATATCGACCACTTTGATGCCATCAATGTTTGAGTCCGCAATTGCTTGTACCTGCATGCCTGGCGGTAAAATTTTATTTACAGCTGTTTCAACATCTTCACCTTTGACTGCAATTACTAAAATCAAACTAATGAAGAGATTTAATTTCTTAACCATGATTACCCTCGCGGATGATGTTTTTTAATCATCTCACTAAGTCTTTGTTTTGCAATGTGAGTATATATTTGCGTGGTAGAAAGGTCACTATGTCCAAGCAACATTTGTACCGACCTCAGATCGGCCCCATTATTAAGCAAGTGAGTCGCAAAAGCATGACGAAGTGTATGCGGTGATATCTTATAAGGAATGGATGCAATTTTTTGATAATGTTCAACACGCTGCCAAAATGACTGCCGTGTCACCTGCGATAGTTTTTGACTGATAAAAAAATATTTACTGTTCATACTTAAATTGTTTTGCCTACGAAAATTTATGTATTGTTTTAACCAAGACAGTGCGCTATCACCAAAGGGGATGATTCTTTCTTTCGATCCTTTGCCCAGAACTTTAATAACACTTCTTTCAAAGTCAAAACTTGAATACTTTAAGTTCACAAGCTCAGAAACCCGTAAGCCTGTTGCGTACATCAGTTCCAGCATGGTTTTATCCCGTAACCCTATAAAAGTTGAAGTATCGGGTGCATCCAACAAGGTATTTACCTCTGCCATCGACATGGATTTAGGAAGAGATTTTGGAATTTTTGGTAAGACCAAGTCTTGAAAAGGATTAGTTTTAATATGTTGCTGTTTTTTTAAGTAGGCAAACAGGGATTTTAATGATGAAATTTTTCTTGAAATGGATGCAGCAGCAAGTTCTTTTTTTCTTAAACTAATAATGAAATTTTCAGCATGACTCAAATTAACTTCCGAAAATTTTATTGCTTGATCAGAGCACCATTGATTAAAGCCGCTAATGTCAGTTTGATAAGAACTTATGGTATTTTTAGATAAGCCTTTTTCTAACCGTAAAAATCTCAAAAAAGAATCAATAAGATGACTCTCTTTTGCATCCATAGTCATGATTATTCGAGTCTTTCTTTGATCCTAGCAGATCTTCCAGATCTCTCTCTTAGATAATAGAGTTTAGCTTTTCTTACGTCGCCCTTACGTTTAACTTTGATGGAATCAATTAGAGGGCTGTGAACTTGAAACGTTCTTTCGACACCAATACCGCTGGATATTTTTCTAACGATGAATGATGAGTTTAAGCCAGCATTTTTGATATGCATAACAACGCCTTCAAAAGCTTGAAGTCTAGTTCTTTCACCTTCTTTAACTTTCACTGAAACAACAACAGTATCTCCTGGTCTAAAAGGAGGCACGTCGTCTTTTAACTGAGATTTTTCGAAATTTTGAACTATTTGCGCTGGTGATAATTCTACTAGCCTAGCTGTTGAAACAGCTTCAGCTGGCTCTTCCTCAACAGCACTAGCTTCTTCAGCCGGAACATCTGCTTCAGGTTCGGCAGTCTCAGCGGGTGCTTCAGATACAGATTCTTCAGGCGCTGATGCTTCCTCAGCTTCAACAACAGTTTCAGCAGTTTCGGGAGTAGAATCCACTGATTCTGAAGTTTCTACAGTTTCCGATGCTTCTTCATTAGATGCTTTATTTTCAATTTCTTTATCTGACATGTCTACGGCCTAAAACGTGCTATAGGATACGCTTAGATTCAAATTCTTCCAAGAGTTTTTTTTGTTTTTTTGTAAGTTTTATTTTATCAAATATTTCAGGTCTTTTCTCAAGTGTGGTCTTGATCGATTGATATTCTCGCCAAGCTTTTATTTCTTCATGATTTCCTGACAGCAGAATGTCTGGGACACTCATTCCATCATAAACTTCAGGTCGAGTATATGAGGGGCCTTTAAGCAGTCCATTAAAGAAGGAGTCTTCTTTAACAGACTCTTCTTTTCCGATGACAGAAGGAATCATTCTTGCAAGAACATCAATAAGTACTAAGCTGGCCAAATCTCCATTACTAAATACGTAATCACCTAAAGAAACTTCCAAATCGACATATTTATTAATAAACCTTTCATCAATACCTTCATATCTTCCGTTCAAAATAGTAATTTCGTCATAATTAAGCATTTTTTTAGCTAGGTTTTGACTTAATTTCTTTCCTTGAGGTGAGAAATTTATAACGATGTGTTTTTTCTTAGGCGCTATTGATTTCAATGCTTTTTCAAGTGGTTCCATCATCATAATCATGCCCTTTTCTCCTCCGAACGGTTTTCCATCAATCTGACCATGTTTATTAATTGCGAAATCTCGTAATTGAATCTTATTTAGCTTGATTACATTATTTTGAATAGCCTTACCTATTAATCCATGATCCAAAGCATCATAGATTTCAGGAAATAAGGTAATAAGATTAAATTTAATATCCATCAGTAGGAATCATACCAATCAACGTTAATAACTTTCTTTTCTTTATCAATATCAAAAATTATTCTGTTTTTAACAAAAGGAATAAGTAGTTTTTTTTCCTTGTTATTAACTTCGAGCATGTCATTCGATCCATAATTATTAATTGCAATCACTTCTCCAAGGGCGTCACCATCTAAATTAATAACCTTCATGCCTATCAATTCATGCCAGTAATAACCATCTTCTAATTGAGGAAGGTCATTTTTATCCAAGAAAAGGTCTGAATTTTTAATTCTTTCTGCTTCTTCAGATGTATTGATATCGGATATTTTTCCAATAATTTTCTGGTTCTGTTTTTTTAAATAATCAAAATCAACAGGAACGAGTTCTGATTCAGAATAAAGAAAAAAGTTTTTATATTTTAAAAAAGCCTCTGATGATTCAGAAAATGAGTTAATGAAAAACTCACCTTTGAGACCTCTTGGTCTGCCTATTCGTCCAATTAATATGTGGCTATCGTCTGAAGTATTACTTCTTTTCGTCATCTGTTGGAGAATCTTCTTCAGCTTGAGCTTCTGCCTCAGCTGGAGCTTCTTCTGCTGGTGCAGCTTCCTCAACTGGAGCATCTTCTACTGGAGCTTCTTCTGCTGGTGCAGCTTCCTCAACTGGAGCCTCTTCTACTGGAGCTTCTTCTGCTGGTGCAGCTTCATCAACTGGAGCCTCTTCTACTGGAGCTTCTTCTGCTGGTGCAGCTTCCTCAACTGGAGCCTCTTCTGCTGGAGCATCTTCTGCTGGTGCAGCTTCATCAACTGGAGCTTCTTCTTCTGGTGCCTCTTCTGCTGATGCAGCTTCCTCAACTGGAGCTTCTTCTGCTGGTGCAGCTTCTTCAGAAGCAGCCATTTCTTCAGCAAGCTTTGCAGCTTTAGCTTCTTTTTTTGCTTGACGTTTGGAATCTCTTTTTTCGAATTTGGCAGCCAGATCTTCAGGAGACATTTCAGCCTCTTGATGCAAAACCTTTACACGGTCTGAAACTTGTGCACCTTGGCCCACCCAATGATCAAAGCGCTCAGTGTTAAAACGTAATCTTTCCTCAGAACCTCTTGCAGATGGATTGTAAAAACCAAGTCTTTCTATAAATCTACCGTCTCTAGGCATTCTGGAGTCAGCTACTGTGATAAAGAAATATGGGTTTTTCTTTGCCCCACTCTTTGCAAGTCTAATTACTACCATAAAATTTGTTAATCCTAAAAAAGTGTGTATTTTAGGTTAAGCTTGATAAATTTGATAGTGTTAGTATATAAAAGATTAACAATTTTATTTAATGGCCACACCTTTCCTAATTTTTACCCTTTTAAGTCTTCCAAGCTATGTCTTGCTTAAAAGATTTTTTAGTAATGCAGTTTCTTTAGGTTTGGTTGCTGGTGTCTTCAGTGCTTTGTATGCATTAGTCTTTGCAAACACTGATTTACTATTTGATCTTCACGTATTAGCAACGATTTTAAGTGTCACTATCTTAATTATTACAATTTTTGAAGCATTATTATTGGAAAGGCACTCTATTAATCTTAAAAAGGGTTTGTCTGAATCAAGCCTGCGTACACCAATTGAGAGCCAATTTAAGTTTCTACTGAAAGTTCTTGGTATCGGATTAATTGTTTTAGTTTTTGCACTGGCAACAGGATTTTTAATTTACAGCGATCCAGATATTGAGTCACGAATTAAGATATTATTGTCCTGCCTTGCTCTTGCCATCTATATAAGTGTTTACATAGCAATGAAATACTCTAAACTGAGTGCAAAATATGCTCTCAGATTTCTTTTGATAACATTTTTATTAATAATAATTACCTATTTCCTTAATATTCTAATAATCGACAGGTATACCTAAGCAGTGGACTCATTAATATATTTGCTTCTCTTGTTGGTTGCGTTACTAATTTTTTCAGGATTTTCTTCAGGCTCTGAAACTGGCATGATGGCCTCAAATAAGGTTAAGCTTCGTCATAATTCAAAAAAAAGTAGAGGAGCCAGAAGAGCACTAAGATTGCTTGCACGGCCTGATATTCTGCTGTCCGCAATTCTAGTAGGTAATAATTTCGCAAACATTCTTGCGTCATCAGTGGTAACCATAATCTTTATTGATTATTTTGGTGGTAATGTATTAGTGGGTTCGGTGATTCTTACTATTGTCATCTTGATTTTTTCAGAAATTACTCCCAAAACTATTGCCAATGTGTATCCAGAAAAATTTGCTGAAAAGTCATCGTGGATCCTAAAGGGCTTAATTTTTTTATTTAAACCTATTATTGCTCTTACCAACTTTATAAGTTCAAGGTTATTAAAGCTATTAAATGTTAACCCAGCTGATTCTGCCGAAAACGATAACCTTAATTCTGGGGAGTTGAGAACATTATTGAGTGAGCATGGAGACCTAATCCCAGATCAATCAAGAACTATGCTCTCTTCGATCTTGGATTTAGAGGATCTTACTGTTGAAGACATCATGATTCCAGCTGCTGAAATGGTGGGTATAGATCTTGATAATCCTGATGAAGTTGAATCTATCATCAAGTCCTCGTTTTACTCTAGACTCCCAGTTTTCAGAGGATCCTTTGATAATATGATTGGGGTCCTGCATTTAAAAGATTCACATGAGTTTATTGAGTGTATTGAAAACAACCAATTGGTTGATCCCTTTTTATCTGAAACTTATTTTGTTTCTCAAAGTACGAAACTTACTCATCAACTGAGGGAATTTCAAAATTTGGATAAAAACATAGGCTTGGTCGTGGATGAGTATGGAGAAATTGAAGGTTTAATTTCTATTGAAGATCTTTTTTCAGAAATAGTAGGTAAATTTAATCAACAGAATCTTCAAAAACCTGATGCTTTAAATGTTAGATCTGATGGATCAATTGTTGTTGAAGGTAATTACAAAATTAGAGATTTAAATAAGCAACTTGAATGGAAATTGCCTGAAGAAGGCTCTAAAACAATAAATGGAATGATCGTAGATTATTTAGAATACATTCCAAGCAATAATATGTGCGTAGAGATTAATGGTTATCAGCTAGAAATTTTAAATATTGTTGAGAATTCTATCGACAAAGTAAAATTGAAAAAGGCACCTTAAAATTACTAAAAAATTTTCGTAAATTTCAAATATACAATAAAAAAATATTATCTATTCTTTCTTATGAATATGAATGATTTAATATTTATAACGCTAAAGAATAATCCAGAAATTAATAATGTAATTTTTGATATATCTGCCCAAAAATTATCAAAGAAATAAGGGTAGCTTCTAAGGAAATCTAAGCCGCCTAAAAAAATAACCAAACCAAGAAAAACAATTATGTGCATAAACAGTTTCTTTTTTTCTGGATAGCGCATTGAAAGATAGCCCAGAAAATAAATGGGCAAGCCTAAAAAAGCTGGTATATAAGAAGTGATAGAATTGCTGTTTGATAATAGTGATATCGAGATTCCAAAAATTATTAGAAATATTCCATAAAAAATCGACAGCTTTTCCACTGTAAGACCAAGAAATTTAAACTCTAATTTATCCATGAATTAATAAAAGGTATTTTAAATAAAACTTTTCCTAAAACATCATCATATTTATATTTTTTAGTACAAAATTCAGACTCATAAGATTTGTTGTCACTTGTAACTTCAAACTCGTCTTTAAAAATGCTATTAATTCTTTTGATAATTGAAGAATTATCATCTAATTTGATAACAACTACATCATCTTTTTTAAGTACTCTTGGATAAGAAGTCATAACATAATCATTATTTGAAAATGCAGGAAGCATGCTCACTCCTTTGACCCTGAAAATGTTAATCAATCTAAGATGGAGAAATAATATCTAAATTTGGTGGATTAAGAGATTTCTTTGCTTGGGTTTCAACATCTTTGGTGGCCCAAAAAATTTCTGCGAATCTATTAACTTTTTCTAAGAGTTCTAAACCATTTTCTCTACTAAGTTCTTGTTTACACTTTGAAGCTATCATCATGATGGAATGGGTTAAATCGTGGATTTCAGGAAATTTTTCTATTTGCGGTTCTTTAAAATAATCACCCCAAATTACTCTAACAGCCTCTTTGACCTCTGATGCATGTTCTTCCTTTTGAGATACTAATCTTGCTAATTTGGTCAAGTCAGCTTTTGAGGTGGGATTTTCATCAATTTCACCTATTAGATCTAATATTCGAACAATACTCAAAGCAGCAAATTGAGCAGTATATGGATCGTAAACAGCGCAGGGTATATCGCAATGTGCATTTGTAACTTTAACTTTTATCATTTATCTTCGTCCAATTAAAAAATTAATATTTTTATAAATCAAAATGACAAGCATCGGTAACAAAATTACCAAGCCCAAAGCAAATAAATCTATTAAATGGAAATGAATATTACCTTCATGTGCTGAAATATCCACTGGTAAAATCAGGAATATTCCAAAAATAATTTTAGTGATTTTTTTGTGCATTATTATTACTTAAACTAATGTTATATTCTGATTATCAAGAAGTTTGAAATAAGAATCAATATAAACTGATATAAATAAAGAAAATTTTTATAAAAAAACGGGGTATAAAACCCCGTTTAATTGATAAAAATAAATTTTTACTTACATCATGCCTGGCATACCGCCCATGCCGCCCATATCCGGCATTGCAGGAGCAGCTGGCTCATCCTTAGGGAGCTCAGTAACCATAGCTTCAGTAGTGATCATCATGCCTGCAATAGAACCTGCAGCTTGAAGTGCAGTTCTAGTTACTTTGGCTGGATCTAAAATACCCATTTCAATCATGTCACCGTAATCACCGTTTGCAGCATTGAAACCAAAAGCATCTTTACCTTCTCTAACTTTAGAGATGATGACAGAAGCTTCTTCACCGGCGTTGGTAACAATTTGTCTCAATGGAGCTTCAAATGCTTTTTTAGCAATGTTTACGCCAACATTTTGATCATCGTTATCACCTTTAATTTTTTCAAGAGAATTAAGTGCTCTCACAAGGGCAACCCCTCCTCCAGGAACTACACCTTCTTCAACAGCAGCTCTGGTTGAATGTAAAGCATCCTCTACACGAGCTTTTTTCTCTTTCATCTCAACTTCAGAACCTGCACCCACTTTGATGACGGCGACACCGCCGGCAAGTTTAGCAACTCTTTCTTGAAGTTTTTCTCTATCGTAATCAGATGTTGTATCTTCGATTTGCGCTCTGATTTGATTCACTCTGCCTTCGATATTAGCTTGATCGCCTGCACCGTCGACAATGGTTGTATTGTCTTTATTCAAGCTAACTTTTTTAGCGCTTCCAAGGTCTTCAATAGTTGCACCCTCAAGGGATAAGCCAACCTCTTCAGAAATAACAGTTCCGCCAGTTAAAATGGCGATATCTTCAAGCATTGCTTTTCTTCGATCGCCAAAACCAGGTGCTTTACACGCAGCAGCCTTTACAGTCCCTCTAAGGTTATTAACCACAAGAGTTGCAAGGGCTTCACCTTCTATGTCTTCAGCAATGATCAGCAAAGGTCTTCCAGCTTTCGCAACAGCCTCAAGCAATGGAAGCATTTCTCTGATGTTTGCAATTTTCTTGTCATGAAGAAGAATAAGTGGATTTTCAAGCTCAGAAGTCATGTTGTCCTGATTGGTTACAAAATACGGAGAAAGATATCCGCGATCAAATTGCATACCTTCTACAACGTCAAGCTCATTATTAATGCCCTGACCTTCTTCAACAGTGATCACACCTTCTTTGCCCACTTTTTCCATAGCTTCAGCAATGATGCCACCTACGTTATCATCGCCGTTAGCTGAAATGGTTCCAACCTGTGCAATCGCATTATCATCCGCACAAGGAACGCTTAATTTTTGAACGAAATCTACTGCTGCTGCAACTGCCTTATCAATTCCTCTTTTTAAATCCATAGGATTCATACCTGCGGCTACAGACTTATGGCCCTCATTAACGATTGCCTGAGCCAAAACAGTTGCTGTTGTGGTTCCATCACCTGCTTCATCAGAAGTCTGCGAAGCAACTTGTTTCACCATTTGTGCTCCCATATTCTCAAATTTATCTTCAAGCTCAATTTCCTTAGCAACTGAGACTCCGTCCTTAGTTACCGTAGGTGCTCCAAATGACTTATCTAATACTACGTTTCTTCCCTTAGGTCCAAGGGTTACTTTTACTGCATCTGCTAGGGTGTTTACACCTTGAAGCATTCTACTTCTGGCGGAATCACCGAATTTAACATCTTTTGCTGACATATTTTTTCTCCTTAACTATAAAACTTAACTAATGACTCCGAAGATATCCCCTTCACTAAGAATGAGGTACTCTTCTCCGTCGATTTTTACTTCATTACCGCCGTATTGACCGAAGATTACTAAATCTCCAGCTTTTACATCGGGAGCAATTAATTCTCCATTGTCCTGTCTTTTGCCTGGACCGACAGCAATAACTTCGCCCTGAGAAGGTTTTTCAGCAGCTGAACCCGGCAATACAATACCACCAGCTGTTGTTTCTTCTTCTTCAGTTCTCTTAACTAACACTTTGTCGTGTAAAGGTCTAAGTTTCATATTTAGTCTCCCACTAATAAATGAATTAATGCCATTTTGGCAATTAATTGATATCTATGGATTAAATAATTGAATTCAATAGTTTTTTACTAAAAAATTCATTATTTTAACCAAAATTAGGCCGGAGATTATACCAATCAAATCGGCAATTAGGTCGAAATTTGAATAATTTCTATAGGGTAAGAAAAAATGAATAATTTCAATAATGAACGCATAAGAGACCAAGAAAAAAATTATGTGCCTTTGATGGGTGAATTTTTGACTCAGATAAGCTGAAATTGATAGAAAAATAAAGCCCAACATATGCAAAAACTTATCATTTAAAGCAGCATACTCGATTGAGTCTCCAAGGTTTGCAAAGGCAAAAAATGATGAAATAAGAAATAAAATATAAAATTGAGCTTTCAACTTATTTGCTTAAATATATCTTTTTTAATCATGATGGTGATTAATGCTGGAAGCGTTAATGCAGATGTGATTACAAAAAACAAAGCCCACCCTACCTGCAAAGAGGTCAACACTATTAATGAATCGGCTAAATAACCTGAAAAACCACTAAATACTTTTCCTGGCAGCATCATAAATGAGGTCAACAAAGCATATTGTGTTGCAGTAAATTTTTTAGAAACCAGGCTGGTTAGAAAGGCTATGTTAACAGTGCCTACAAAACCTGCTGCCAGGCTATCCATACCCACAATAATTGATAGTTGAGTAAGATTGGATTCAGAAAGTGCACTGAGGCTAAATAATAAATTTGTTATCAGCACAAGCACTCCACCAAATAACAAACAAGCCTTTAAACTAAAGCGCTTAATAAATTGTCCGCCCACAAAAAATCCCAAAATAGATGCCCCTAGGGCAACTGTTTTCACAATGGCTCCGATTTCGGTCTTGCTGTAACCCATATCAATGTAAAAAGGCATTGCCATGGGGCCCATAATGATGTCGGTGAGTCTATAGGTAGCAATAATAAACAGAATGACTGAGGCAGAAATTAAGCCAATCCTTTTAAAAAAATCTTTAAAAGATGAAAGTAGGTTCTCAACATAGCCATATTCAACTTTTAAAGTTTCAGGTGTATTTCCAATAAGTGCTCCCAAGATACCAATCAGCATAAAGAATGACAACATCAAGTAGACTGTTTGCCAAGAAACGAAATCTGCAAATATCAGTGCAAGCGAGGTTGCAACCAATATTGATAATCGGTAACCGAACTGGTAACTGGCTGCAAGATTACCTTGCTCATCCAGGCTTACCAACTCAATCCTGTAAGCATCTACTGCTATGTCCTGCAATGATCCAAAAAATGCTATTAAAACAGCAGTAATTACTATGAAATTGAGACTTAAAATAGGATCAAATTGACTCATCATCATAATCAAAATCAAGATCAACAGTTGCATCATGAGAATCCAGGATCGTCTTTGACCAACAGCTTGATTAAGAGGCATTTTTATTCGATCCACAAATGGAGACCATAAAAATTTCAATGAATATGTAAGAGCTGCCCAGCTAATAAAGCCAATTACCGTTAAAGCAGCTCCAGCATCTCGCAACCATGCAGATAACGTTGAGAAAACGAGCATGTAGGGTAGACCGCAAGAAAATCCTAGCGCAGATAAAACAAATATATTCTTCATCGATCTAAATGGTCTGAATTTATTTTACTCCAGTTAAAATTTGGGCCGGGATCTGTTTTTCTATCCGGTGCAACATGCTGATGGCCAACAATATTTTTCTTGGGGATCGAGTACTCTTTTTTTAATAGATTAAGGATTGAATTCAGCACTTCATATTGAATTTCTTCAAAAATGTCATCATCGCAACCCTCTAATTCAATACCAATTGAGAAATCATTACAATTTTCTTGTTCTTCAAAGACCGAAATACCAGCATGCCAAGCCCTTTTGTTAAAAGGCACAAATTGGAGCACGCTTCCAGATCTTGTAATTAAAAGGTGGGAAGACACTTTTAGATCTGAGACTGATTTAAAATCTGGATGATCGTTTGGATTTAGTTCATTATTAAAGAGTTTCACAATATTTTCAGTAACGTATTCTCCTGCAGGCATGCTAATTGCGTGGAGAATTATAAGGCTGATAGGTGTTTCTTTAGGTCTAGAATCATGGTTTGGTGAAGCTATAAAACGAGCATCATCAATAATATGATTAGAAATGTTCATAGGTATGAACTATCTTAATTCAGGTGGTAACTTAAAGTATATGCTTTCTGTATTTCTACCCAATTCAGAAGCTTTTATTTTGAAGTAATTCTCAAGCTCATTAACTAGTTCTCTTACGGTACTCTCAGGTGCAGAGGCGCCAGCAGTAATTCCAATTGATGTTTTATCCTCTAAATCAGGTAAATTTATATCAGCAACACTATCAATTAATACTGCCTCTACACCACATTTTTCAGCTAACTCTTTTAATCTATTTGAGTTAGAGCTATTTACTGAACCAACAACAATTACAATATCAACTTCCAAAGATAGCTGTTTTACAGCATCCTGCCTATTCTGAGTTGCATAACAAATATCACTGCTTCTAGGTTGATGCAAGGATGGAAACTTAGCATTTAAATCATCAACTATATCCTTAGTATCATCAAGGCTAAGGGTTGTTTGAGTCACATATGCAATGTTCTTTTCATCAGGTATTTCAAGCCCTTCAACATCATTAACGTCTTCAACTAAATAAATATTACTAGACGAATTATGGTCATGACGCCCGATTGTGCCTTCAACTTCAGGATGTCCTGCGTGGCCTATTAATACTACTTCTCTGTTAGCACGATTATGCCTGATTACTTCATTGTGGACTTTAGTTACCAAAGGACATGTTGCATCAAAATAATTCAGATTACGCTTTTCGGCTTCATCCTCCACTGATTTAGCAACACCATGGGCGCTAAAAATAACCTTTTCTCCGTCTGGAACTTCATTAAGTTCATCAACAAAAATGACACCTTTAGATTTTAGGTCCTCAACAACAATTTTATTGTGAACAACTTCATGTCTTACATAAATCGGAGAACCAAATTTTTCTAAGGCTTTCTCAACAATATCTATGGCCCTATCAACACCTGCACAAAAACCTCTAGGATTAGCGAGTAATAGTTTTCTAGTCATGATGAGGCTGATTGCTTATGTACTTGGACAATTCTATTCCAAAATATAAAACTGCTCCACATGAAATATATGCATCTGCTAAATTAAATATAAAAAAAGGTGTATTACCAATAAAAAAAAGTAAAAAATCAGTAACAACTCCATCCATCGCTCGATCAATTATATTGCCTAAAGCTCCCGAAATAATAAGTATCAAACCAGCTTTTGAGAGTACGTAATGTTCTTGATAAAAAAGTCTTACCAAAAGGATAGTAATGATCAGTCCTATAAAGAGTAAAACATAATCAGTAAAAAAATTATTAAAATCAAAAAGACTAAAAGCTATTCCTGAATTGAAAGCCAACGTAATACTTAGAAAAGGAAAAATATTTATTATTTCGCCTTGCCGAAAAAAGTCTTCCACATAGCCTTTACTAAAAAGATCTATAAATATAAGTAAAGCGGCTGTTAGATAAAACTTTACGTTAGACAAATTTTCTTACCTCGCCTCCGCCCTCTATATTGAGCTCACATCTTGAACAAATTTCAGGATGCTTTTCGTTCTTTCCAACAGAAGAACATCGATGCCAACACCTTACACATTTTTCATTCGCAGAGGTAGAAACATTAGCTTTAAATTTTTTTCCTTTTTCAAGATTGCACTCTGAAGTAATAAATAAGAAATGAAGCTCATCTTCAAAACGACCTAGCAAATCAAAGTCACTTCCCTCTAACTCTAACCCTAAAATAGTATCCAGCGAGCCCTTGATATTACCTTTGTTCCTCTCCTCTTCAATAGCTTGATTTACCATATCTTTAACTTCAAATATTCTCTGCCAATCAGAGTCGCTAAAAGAAGCTTCAGGTAAATCAATTGAGTATTCATCGGCAAGAAATACAGATTTTGATATAGAGTTAAAATAGGGATGTGTTTGCCAAATCTCTTCGGCTGTAAATGACAAAATTGGGCTGATCAGCCTCACAAGAGCATTCATTACCTGATGTATTGCAGTTTGAGCAGATCTTCTAGCTATTGAATCTTGACCATTGGTGTACTGTCTGTCTTTTATAATGTCTAAGTAAATCCCTCCAAGCTCATTGACACAAAAATTATGAATCTTTTGAGTCACTAGGTGATATTCAAATTTTTTATAAGAATCTTTTACCGATTCTTGCAAACCACTGACTTGATTGAGAATCCATTTATCAAGTTCTAACAAATTATTATTTGGGATCTGGTTCTCAACTTCAAAGTCATTAACGTTGGCCAGTAAGAATCTCAAAGTATTTCTAATTCTTCTGTACTGATCAGAAACTCTTTTAAAGATTTCATCAGAGGCAACCATTTCGCTTCTAAAATCTGTATTTGCAATCCAGAGTCTGAGAATATCTGCTCCAAGGGAATCCCAAATTTTTTGGGGTGAGATTACATTACCTAAAGACTTAGATTGTTTTCTGCCCTGCTCATCAACCACAAATCCATGGGTTAAAACAGATTTATAAGGAGGTGTTCCATTAATGGCAATGCCTGTAAGTAAGGAAGATTGGAACCAGCCTCGATGCTGGTCCGAGCCCTCCAAGTAGAGGTCTGCAACTAGATCTGCGCCATAGTGCTTATCTAGCACACCAAAATGCGTGATGCCTGAATCAAACCATACATCCAATATGTCATATGTTTTGACGTAACTCTCAGGGTCATCAATGAGGGAATCTAAATCAAGTTTGTCCCAACCCTCAACCCCATTAGCTTCAATGTAGTCTGCGATTTCCGCAAACAATGTATTCTGTTTTGGATGAATGTCTCCTGTCTCCTTATGAACAATTAATGGAATCGGAACACCCCATCTCCTTTGTCTTGAGATGCACCAATCAGGACGGTCTTCAAGCATGGATAAAATTCTTTGTTTTCCCCATTCAGGATGCCAGTCAACTTGATCAACTGCAGCCTTAGCTCCTCCTAACAGTCCTGACTGATCCATGGATATAAACCACTGGGGCGTAGAGGTAAAAATTAATGGGCTCTTGTGACGCCAACAATGAGGATATGAGTGATGGAAATCATCGGTATGAATTAAATTTTTAGCTGCATCAATATCTTGAATAACTAACTCATCGGCTTTAACGGCTGGCAACCCAGCAATGGAAGAAAATTCATCTTTAAAAAAAGCTTTTGCATTAAGCGAGTGAATGGTGTCTAAATTATATTTTTTACATACAAAATAATCGTCGATTCCATGAGCTGGAGCAGTATGGACACAACCAGTACCCGTTTCAATGGTCACATGGTCACCATGAATCAAGATGGAATCTCTCTTAAGGTAAGGATGCTCTAAGACAATATCTGTTAGCTCGCTACCTTTAACTCTCGAAATTTCTTTGATTTCTGAACCCCATGTCTCCTCACATGTTTTCATAAGATCAGATGCAATAACAAAAAATCTCTCAGCACTCTCACAAAGAGAATATTCAATTTCTGGACCAATAGAAACTGCCACATTAGCTGGAATTGTCCATGGTGTAGTGGTCCAAATAATAAAGGCGCATTCTTGAATGGTCTCACCAAAGTAGGCGCCTAGTGACTTCAATGATTCTGACTTTACAGGAAAGTTTACATAGATGGATTTAGAAATTTTATCTTGATACTCGACTTCTGCCTCAGCCAATGCAGAACCGCAGTCATAGCACCAATGAACTGGTTTTTCCCCTCTTTGCAGATGACCGTTTGCAACAATTCGACCCAGTGCTCTGACAATATCTGCCTCATAAGCTGGATCCATTGACTTATACGAATTCTTCCAATCACCCAAAACTCCTAAGCGTTGAAAATCCTCCATCTGATTTTCAACTTGTGTATCAGCATAATCTCTACACGCATTAATGAATTTATTTTTGTCTTGAACTATTTCACTCTTTTTTCCATGCTTCTTTTCGATGTTCAACTCAATAGGTAAACCGTGGCAATCCCATCCTGGAATGTAAGGAGCATCTTTTCCTATCAATGAGTGATACTTAATGGTGATGTCTTTTAAGACTTTATTGACTGCATGACCAAGATGAATATCTCCATTTGCATAGGGAGGCCCGTCATGCAAAATGAATTGCTCTTTACCGCTTCTAAGTTTTCGAATCTCATCATAAAGATTTATTTCATTCCAGAATTTAAGAATTTCTGGTTCTTTTTTAGCAAGCCCTGCTTTCATAGCAAGCTCTGTAAAAGGAAGATTTATGGTATCTCTATAGTCCATAGAATTAATTATTCAGTAGTTTTTTTGCGACGTTTATATCTTTGTGAATTTGATCTTTTAAGGCATCTATATTATCAAACTTCTGCTCTTCACGGATCTTATTTTTAAATTCAACTTTAATTCTTTTGCCATAGATATTTTTATTAAAATTAAATAGGTGCACTTCTAATACCGGAGAGCTACCGCCGACTGTAGGCCGGATACCCATATTTGCAATGCCGTCTAGAGAGCTGCCTTCTATTGAACAAGAAACTGCATATACGCCGCTCACTGGCAAACGTTGCTTAGGCATCCAAAGGTTAGCCGTTGGTATGCCAATGGTTCTGCCTAATTGCTGACCTCTTACTACTTTTCCAGAAAAATAGTATGGCCTTCCTAGTAATTGGCTTGCCAACTTAAAATCATCTTTTTGGAGTGCCTCTCTAATCCATGTTGAGCTTACTCTTCTATCTTTAAAAAGAATCGTTTTAGTAGATACAACTTCAACATTAGAACTTTCCCCCCAACCGGTTAGCATGTTGAAACCTCCAGCTCGATCCTTCCCAAACCTAAAATCATCCCCCACCCTTAAATACTTGAGATTTAATTGCTCTAAAACTTGATTGATAAATTCTTCTGGTGACATGCGATTTAGTGCAGGATTAAACTTTAAGAAAAAAGCAAAATCAATGCCATAATCTTTTAACAAAGTAACTTTTTCTCGCCATGGACAAATACGGGGTGGACTTTTTTTTGCGTCATAAAATTCCGCAAAATATTCACTTGCATGTGGCTCTGTAAAAAAAACCATGGAGGCAAAATCTTCGCCTGCAGCATGATCTTTAACGGAGTCTAAGATATGTTGATGGCCAATATGTAAACCATCGAAATTACCAATGGTTGCACTTAGCTTCAGATCACCAAAGCGCGCTTTAAACAACTCAATGTTTTGTAATCCTCTAATTAAATACATTTATTGATACAAATCCTTAGGTCGAATACCTAAAACATATGAAGCGAGTAAAAAAATTAAAGCCGCGACACAAATAACTAAAAGGATACTTATGACATAAAACATTCCATTAAAGATAGAGAAATTAACTAGATCAGTAACTGTCAGCAAATATAAAACCATTAGCGATGTTGCAAAAGAAATTTTGAAGATAAATTTAATAAAATCTAATGATATGAATATCAATTTTTCAAAACTTAAGATCATTAAGAGAATCATTACACTCACAACAGCTGCTAATGAGGACCCGAGAGCTAAACCGTAATGACCAAAGCCTAAATAAAATGCAAATAGGTAATTTAAGATTATATTTATTAATAAGCTCAAGATAGCGACATAAAGTGGTGTTTTGGTATTTTGCTGAGCAAAAAAGCATGGAACCAATACTTTCATCAGCATAAAAAATGGCAACCCAATTGTGAACATTTGTAATCCTAAATTTGCCATCATTACATCATTAGCGGTAAAGGCACCTCTTTGGAAAAGCATCTCTAAGATTTGATATCCAAAAATAGCTAATCCCAATGATGAGGGTATACCAATAAATATCACTAATTTGATGCCCTTCATTAACGTACTCTTAAATTCTAAAAGATTTTCATTAGCAAAATGTTGAGTTAAGTTTGGAAGAAGGACGGTGCCAATTGCAATTGCAAAAACACCCAAAGGAAATTGAATTAACCGATCCGAAACATACAGCCAAGTTGGGCTACCAGGTGACAGAAGTGAAGCAAAAATTGTATCGATTAAGAGGTTGATCTGTGCAACACCTCCAGCAAGAATTGCTGGCAATATAAGCAAACCAAACCTTCTTATATGTTGATTTTTAAAATCAAATGCTATCTTTGGGATAATACCAATGCGAGCCAGGGGAACCATTTGCAAAAGTAGCTGTAAAAAACCAGCCAATAAAACTCCCCACGCGAGTGCAAATACAGGAATCTCAAAGAACCTTGAAGCAAATACTGCAAAGATTATTAAAGTAAAGTTGAAGATCAGAGGCGTTGCAGCGGGAATAGAAAAAGAGTTATGTGAATTTTGAATGCCAGCAGCAAATGAGACCAATGAGATCAAAGCAAGATAAGGAAACATAATTCTAAGCATCTCCACCGCAAGAGATTTAGTCTCAGAATCAAAATAAAATCCAGGTGCAAAAAAGAAAATAAAGACTGGTGCAAAGATTAATGCAGCAACGGTAAAGAAAAACAATACAGTGATCATTAAACCCAATAAAGAATTTAAAAATGCACTGGCTTCAGTTTCTTTATTTTTTGAGATTAACGATTTATAAATCGGTATAAAAGCCTGACTGAATGCGCCCTCAGCAAAAAATCTTCGAAAGACATTGGGTATTTTGAGTACAACAACGAAAACATCATGGAATACTGAAGCGCCCAACAGGTTGGTGGTTGCCATATCTCGCAACAATCCCAAAATCCTTGAAGCGAATGTCCAGCCTCCTACTTTGATTGTTGAAAACAAAGAGCTCAACTAAATACCTATTATTAACAGTTTATTTTTTTTCAAAATCAATTGCTGCAGAGTTAACACAATACCTCAAACCAGTTGGATTAGGACCATCATCAAAGACATGGCCTAAGTGGGCATCGCATTTACTGCATCGAATTTCTGTTCGTTCTCTAGATAATGAATAGTCAGGAAGCTCATCAATTGAATTTTTATCTTGAGCCTCATAAAAGCTAGGCCAGCCACAGCCAGCGTCATATTTTGTTTCAGACTTAAAAAGAGGCTCACCACAACAAATACATTTATAAGTCCCATCATCAAAATGATCCCAGTATTTTCCTGTGAAGGGACGCTCTGTCCCTGCTTTGCGTGTTACTTCATAAGATTCATTAGAAAGAGCATCTTTCCATTCTTGATCTGATTTATTGATTTTGTCGTTCACAATTAATCCTAATGCCTACTCTGGTACGTTCCAACCTCTAACAATGTAAATAAATACGGTATCAACTATAGCTATAATAAATTTAAATATGTATTTTACCACTGCAAGCCCGAATGCCTCTGCAAATGTTAAATCTGTTGCAATAACCCATGTAAATTGGTAAATAAGTGTATCTATTAATTGAGATGTCATGGTCGAAAGATTATTTCGAAGCCAGAGTTTTTTCCCGTCTGTTTTTTCTTTAAGATAATTAAAGAACCAAACATCAAATGTTTGGCTGGCTAAATAAGCCATTAATGAGCCGATAATAAAAATTGGTGAGTATTGTGCCAACGTTGATATAGCGGTGTGCACCTCTAAAGCTGAACCTGATAATGAGGAGGGAAGAAAATTAATACTTAGCCAAAGGGTTATCATCACGGCAATATTTGCAAAAAATCCTAAATATACAGCTCGATTAGCTTCATTTTTTCCAAACTTTTCATTTAATAGGTCAGTAGCAAAATAGATGCCTGAGTACAAAATTGCACCCATGCTTACATTAATTGAGGTTCCAAAAATTTGTAACTCAGAAATCTTTCCTCCTTGAAGATTGCCAAGGATGATTCCTAAAATTACTGCTGCGTAAAGACCATACTTTCCAAAAAATCGATACAACAAAATTACGAGGGTTAAATCGTAGAAAACTACAAGAAACCAAAGTAGTTCTTGATTGTTGATAAAAAAATCCATTACTTTAAGCTTAAATAATAATTAATTGTGGTGATTAAATCATAAAACCCTAAAACATTGGAGAAATATAATGTCTGAACTTGGTTTTTACAGATTTGCAAAAAAGGATCCCTCAGAGGTAGCCATTATTGGGCCAAATGAGGAAGTTATTTCCCGCGGAGATTTGTTAAAAAAAGCGAATCAATTATCCCATGCTTTGCGCAAATTAGGACTCAATAAGGGAGATACCGTTGCAATAGTCTTACCAAATTCGATTGAGTATTATATTGCTTATATGGCCTGCTTACAGGTAGGTTTTTACATGGTCCCTATTAACTGGCATCTTGCAGGTCCAGAGATTGCCTACATTCTCGAAGATTCTGAAGCAAAAGCTTTCATTGCCTCAGGATCTCATCCAGATATGAGGGATGCATGCTTAAAGGCTGTATCCTCTATAAATTTTGATTCAAAACGATGCATCACTATTGATGACTTGGAGGGTTTTATTCATTTAGATGAATTTATTGAAGGTGAATCCGATGCTGATCCCGAGGAAAGAACTGCAGGTCAAGTTATGAACTACACCTCAGGAACAACAGGCAAGCCCAAGGGAGTCAAAAGAAGTTTAGTTGAAGGTGATCCAGATGATGTGTTAAGCATGTTTGCAATGATTCTAAGTTTTTTTGAGATTCAACCTGAAGAAGAAAATGTTCATATAGTTGGTTCACCTCTTTATCATACTGCTGTCATTGTTCATTCAACCGCTGCCTTGCATTACGGACATAGTCTTGTGGTGATGGAAAAATTTGATGCTGAAAAAATGTTATATCTGATTGATAAATATAAAGTGACAACCTCACATATGGTCCCTACACAATTTCATAGACTTCTTCAATTACCTGAGGAAGTTAAAGACAAATACGACTGCTCATCAACTCGTGCAATGATTCATGCAGCTGCACCATGTCCAGTTCATACTAAACAGGAAATGATAGCTTGGTGGGGAAATTCTATATGGGAGTACTATGCTGCTACCGAAGGTGGTGGAACTGTGGTTGGAGCAAATGATTGGTCAAATTTTCCAGGGACTGTCGGTAAAGCATGGCCAGGTGCTGATATAAAAATTATTCTTGATAATCAAGAGGAAGCGTCAGTAAATGAGCAAGGCACTGTTTATATGAGACTAGGAGATGCAACTAAGTTTGAATATAAAGGTGATAAAGCAAAAACTCAAAAAGAAAGACTGGAGCTTGATGGCTCAGTCTATTTCACTGTTGGTGATATTGGGTATCTTAATGAAGAGGGATATCTTTTCTTATGTGATAGAAAGATAGATATGATCATTTCGGGGGGTGCTAACATCTATCCTGCTGAAATTGAAAGCGTATTTCTAATGCATCCAAAAGTTTCAGACGTTGCAGTTTTTGGAATTCCAAATGAGGAATGGGGTGAAGAAGTTAAAGCTGTGATTGAACTTAATGATGACTCTCTTAATTCAGAAACGATTACAAAAGAGTTGATGGAATTTGCTTCTGAAAATCTTGCTAAAATGAAATTACCAAGATCTCTCGATATTATTGAAAAATTACCAAGAGATGAGAATGGGAAATTATTTAAACGTAAACTAAGAGACCCTTACTGGGAAGGACATTCAAAGCAAGTCTAATGGAATTCAATGCCGCTGATATCTTTGAAGGAGTTGTAGATAGAGTTCCTGATAGAGAGGCAATTGTCCATGGATCAACTCGTTTAACCTATAAAGAATTAGATGCGCGCAGCAACAAAGCAGCAAATGCTTTAAAAAAACTAGGCATTAAAAAAGGAAGTCATATTGGGATATATGCCTTTAATTGTGTTGAGTGGCTAGAAATAATGCTTGGCGCTTATAAGCTTTGCGCAATACCAATCAATATAAATTATAGATATGTAGAAGAAGAGCTTAAGTACCTGATTGATAATGCGGATATGGAAGCTATCTTCTATCACAAACAATTCAGTAACAAGCTTGAAAATATCAAAAGTCATTTACCTTTATTGAAGGATTTTATCTGTATTGAGGACAATTCAGGTGAAGATGATGTAATTGATAAAAGTTTTAATTTTGAGGACCTTATTGCCAATGAAGATGAATTTAGATTAGATGTTGATAGATCTGGAGATGATAAATATATTCTCTATACCGGAGGGACTACAGGAATGCCAAAAGGTGTTGTATGGCGTATGGAAGATGTGCTCATGACCCTGGGTGGTGGTATTGATGCAGTTACTGGGGAGAAATATCCAACCCCTGAAGCCTTTGCAGATAAATGCTTGCAAGATCAAACCATCGCCCTTGCATTAGCCCCCTTCATGCATGGTGGAGCTCAGTGGCAATCATTTAACTCTTTTTTTTCAGGTTGGAAATTAATCATCAACGATCAAGTCTCTTTTGATGCTGACTACATTTGGGAGGTTGTTGCTAAAGAAAAAGTCATGAACCTTACCATCATGGGTGACGCAATGGGTCGACCTTTATGCGATGCACTTCCTAGGGCGATTGAAAAAGGATTGGATTTATCTTCATTGTTTGTTTTATCAAGTACGGCTTCGGTTTTTAGCGCATCTATAAAAGATACCATTTTGGAATATCTGCCTAATTTATTCCTAATCGATGCTGTTGGCTCATCTGAAACTGGTGCAACAGGAGTTAATATTCATACTAAAGATGGTAAATTAAAAGACTCAGGTGGCGGTCCAAAATTCACAAAACCTAATTTTAGTGAGATCTTAAATTTAGATACTAAAGAAGTTATTCCGCCTAGTGATACAGAAACCATAGGATATTTGGCAAGAAAAGGTCATGTGCCCGTTGCTTATTATAAGGATGAGGAGAAATCAAAAAAAACCTTTATTGAATTAGGAGGTGTAAGGTATTCAATTCCTGGAGACATGGCTAAATATGAGGAGGATGGTCAAATGACGTTGCTAGGAAGAGGAAGTGTCTCAATTAACTCAGGTGGTGAAAAGATATTTCCAGAAGAAGTTGAAATGGCACTCAAGGCTCATCCAAATATATTTGATTGCTTGGTTGTGGGTGTTAAAGATGATAGGTGGGGTCAAAAAGTTGTTGCCGTGATTCAAAGAAGAGAGAATGATGAACTATCACTGGATGATATAAAAGATGTTGCATCAAAATATATAGCAAGCTACAAAATGCCAAAAGAAATTGTTTTTTCTGAACTAATTGAAAGGGCTCCATCAGGGAAACCAAACTATCAATGGGCTCAAGAATTTGCAAATTCAAAATTAGAAATTAAATAAATATGAGAATTGAAACTTACATACCAGGACTATCGAAAAATACGGTGGATATAGTTAAGCATGCTGAATCTCTTGGTTACGATGCTTTAGTATCAGGTGAATTAAATAATGAACCTTTTTTACCCGTATTGGTTGGCTTAGAACACACAAACCTAATCGTTCGTACTGGTTTGGCCATAGCCTTTCCAAGAAGTCCTATGACTGTTGCTAACATGGGATGGGATCTACAATCATTTTCTAATGGGAGGTTTCAACTAGGGTTAGGTACACAAGTCAAGGGTCACAATGAAAGACGATTCAGTGTTCCATGGTCGCCGCCTGCACCAAGAATGAGGGAATACGTTCAAGCAGTCAAAGCTATTTGGAATTGTTGGAAAAATGGAGAAAAACTCGATTTTAAAGGTGATCACTATACACATACTCTGATGACACCCATGTTTACCCCTCCCCCAATGGATGCCGATCTACCTCCGATTTATGTTTCCGGTTTGGGTCCTGGCATGGCAAGAATTGCTGGAGAGGTTGCTGATGGATTGCTTCTTCATCCGATGTGCTCCCTTCCATACATCAAAGAAATTATTCTGCCTGCTGTGAAAGAAGGAGCTGCTAAAGCAAATCGTGATCCTAAAGAATGTGAATTACTTTGGGGTGGATTTATTGCTACTGGAGAAACGGAAGAGGAATTAGCTAAAGCAAAAAGAGATATCGCTGCAAGAATAAGCTTTTATGCATCAACAAGGACTTATAAACCAGCATTAGATTTTCATGGTTGGGGAGATGTTAATACTCAGCTGCATGAATTATCTATAGCTGGAGAATGGCAAAAAATGTTTGATCTCGTCAGCGATGAAATGGTTGAAACCTTAGGTTTTTGCGGTTCTGGCAAAGAAGTAGCTAACAATCTTAGAGACGAGCTTTCCCCAATATGTTCTGCAGCTATGTGGAATGAAATTGAGCACCTTGGAACTGATCACTCGCAAGATGAACGCATGCATGACCTAATTAAAATCGTAAAAGCATAAAGTGATTAAACAGCATTCCTTTCTGGATATGGGTGTAGAATTTTATTCTGCTCTACCTGCAAATCCTCCAGCTGATCTTGCATTAATTATCGATAACCGTGAATTAAGGGAGCAAATAGGCCTCACTGATGAAGACTTAAATAAAATACAGTCTTATTGTCTTAGTCCTAATGCTAATGACTTTGATACTTTTGCAATGGTTTATGCTGGACATCAATTTGGTCAGTTTGTTAATCAACTAGGAGATGGTAGAGGAATATTTTTAGGGCAAACCAACCATGATTATGACCTTCACCTTAAAGGTGCTGGAAAAACTCCATATTCAAGATTTGGTGATGGAAGAGCTGTTCTCCGCTCCTCCATAAGAGAATACATTGCATCCGAAGTCATGAATAATCTAAATATTCCTTCAACCAGAGCAGTGGCATTATTTATAAGCGAAGAAAAAGTTTTAAGAGATTCTTATGAGTCAAGCGCTGTTTTACTTCGATCTAGCCAATCACATATTAGGTTTGGACATTTTGAATTCTTTCATTACAGAAATAAAAGTAAGCAAGTAAAAAAGCTTGCAGATTACGCTATTGAAAACTATTCCTTATTTAATGAAAGTGCCGAGGAGCCTTACGTAAATTTTTTCCAAACGATTGTTCAAAAAACAGCTCAAATGATTTCAAAATGGCAGGGGGTTGGCTTTTGCCATGGGGTGATGAACACAGATAATTTTAGCATCCTTGGTGAAACTTTTGATTACGGTCCCTATGCTTTTATGGAATCGTTAAATCCAGAATTTATTTGCAACACGTCTGATTATGAAGGGAGGTATAGATATTCAAATCAACCCTATATTGGCTTATGGAACTGTTCTGCACTAGGAGAAGCACTCAAAACTTTAATCCCTGAAGCTAAAATTGAGGAAATACTCAAAACTTATGAGCAAGAATTCTCATCAAACCTGAGAAGAATTTATCTAGATAAGTTAGGTTTGACCGATCATCAACCTGGAGATGACGAGTTGATTCAAGATTATTTAAGCCTCATTAACAATGAAAAACTTGATTACACACAAAGCTTTCGATCTCTTATAAAAATTCTTAAAGAAGAGGATTTAATTAAAAGTTCAGTCAGCCTGGAAAAATGGAAAAAAAGATTTCTTAAGAGGCATGAATTCGAAAAATCAGATTTAAGAGATAGATTAGATATGATGAAATCAATTAATCCTCATATAACTCCAAAAAACTTTCAAATTCAGAAAGTTATTGATGCCGTAGAGAAGGGAAACTATGAGGCGCTTCATAGTTTCTGTGATGCATTTAAGAACCCTTTCGAAGAAAATTCAAAAACCCAAATCTTTGATGAAGTACCTGGTGAAAATGAGGCCAACATTCGTACTAGCTGCTCATCCTAATTATTTTACCTTTAAGTAAAATATGTTACGATAAATTTGTAAAACCCCAGAAAGGGTTATCGATATTTTACTGCTTTGTCCTTAACCCTTTCATCCTCTCAATCTGACTAAATTATTTATAAATTTGTCTATGCTTTCATCTCTATTTAAGAAGTCATTGAAGTTAAGATTTATAAAATCCCTTCTTTGCGGATGATTCGATCTTAACTGTAAAAAGTTTTTTCCACGTGCCTGTTTGAATTCATCAGATATTTCATTAATGGGAAATTCACTCGTAAACATACCCAAAGGAAAATCATATGCGTGGAAATTATTTAGGAATGTATCAAATGTGATTATTTTTGAAGCCTCTAGAGCAGAATGAGAGTATTCAATCTTATCCAATAATTTTGCTGTCCTGATAAACTTACAAGCTTCAATTAATGAGCCTTTCTTGCCATCAAGGCTATGACCAGCAATGTGTGGAGTTGAAATATATGCATGCTTAAGCGCTAATTCATTGACCTTTGGCTCATTTTCCCAAACATCAGAAATGTAAAGAATAGATTCGCCTTGTAGAAGAGTTTTCTCTTCAACAATCCCGCCTCTGGATGTATTAATAATAATTTTATTTGTAAGAGATTTAATATTATTTTTATTTATTAGTTGATAAGTTGGATGCTCTCCTTCTCTGGTAAAAGGTGTGTGAATTGAAATCAAGTCACAATTGAAGATTGTTTCAAGATCAACTAAATTCTTATCTTCTAAAAATGGGTCATTGGCATGCCAAGGAATATTAAAGGCACTCAAAGTTTTACCAAGTCTTTTACCTATATTCCCATGACCTATAATCCCAACAGACTTTTCACTACTAAACAATTCCTTAGAAATCAAAGTTTCAATGACGGCCATAACATAATGAACAACTGACCATGCATTTGCACCAATTGAAAAAAATGTTTGGTAATTTTTTGAGTTTATTAGATCATCAGAAATATGATCTGTTCCAGAGGTTGCAGAAGCAATTACAGAAATCTGAGAATCTTTAAGAAATTCTTGATTAAGTTTTGTTACTGATCTGCAAAGAATTGCGTCAGCTGATTTTATTTCACTTGTTGTAATCTCAGTACCAACAAAAAAAGTTTTTTCAAAAGATTTTTTGGGGAGAATTTCTTCAATTAAATTTGAATAATTAATAAATTCGTTATCTATGAGAACATGCATTAATGTGATTTATCTCTAAATATTAAGCTTTTGATCCAGCTAAATGTTGAATTTTTTGCCAACGTATATCTATCAAGCATGTCAAAGTCATCTGCAAGTTTCTTTGGATTTGAAAAGAAAGATTCTCTACTGACGAATTCACCCTCATCTAATTCTTTTACTAACTTAGCTGGGTTGCCTGCATAAACTGAGTTCTTTGGTACATCTTTTGTTACAACTGAACCTGCACCAATAATACTGTTTTCACCAATAGTTACTCCTTTACAAACTATCGCGCTGTCTCCGATCCAAACATTTTTTTCAAGCACAACTTCTTTAGGCGAGCCAACGACTTCGGTACGATCATAAATGCCATGCCAGTCCGAATCAGTGATGTATGCCCCGTGTCCAAACATGCAAGCATCCCCAATAGAAACTCTTTTAGCGGCAAGTATTCTTACGCCTGGTGATATCAACGCATAGTCCCCAATATCTATTTCGCCCTCCCATTCGCCTACATCCCAAGAGGTAAGCTGAATTAATGCATCCTGCTCACCAATAATGGTAGGAAAATTTCCAATTGAAACATTTGCACCAAAAACTTTTACAAATCTTGGCTTAAATACTGCAGACCTCTTACCGAAACTCTTAAACTGAGGAGATAAAAAATGATTTACATAAAATCTGTTAATTCTTTTATCGAGTTTTTTTATCCAATATGGTCGATTATCTTGTCTAATATACTTCTCCCATTACCAACATATGAGTATCATACAATTCATATTTTTATGAGCAAACTGATTTGAAAGATTACCTAAAAGAATTAAAACAATTCCTTAAACTAGGTATTCCAATTTATGGGAGCCAAGCTTCCTATGCTGCAATGGGTCTCACAGATACCATTGTTGCTGGGCGAGCAGGAGCGGTAGAGTTATCCGGTGTAGCCATTGGATCTTCTGTAGCAAATCCACTTTTTTTTGCGCTCAGCGGATTAATGTTTGCAATTACGCCAATCGTTGCGCATTTATTTGGTGCCAAACGAATAAAAGATATTTCATTAAAAATGAAAGAGGTGATTTGGATAGCAATGGGAGTTGGCTTAATTCTTACGCTTGCCTATCCACTGGCTGGATCATTACTAAGATTCTCATCAATTGATAAGGAGATCCTTGAGGTAACTTTTGGATATTTAAGTGCATTGTCGATTGGGGCAACAGCCATTGTATTATTTACTGCTCTTAGGTGTTTTAGTGAGGGAATCACCCAAACGAGACCGGTTTTTTGGGTCGCTTTCATTGGGATGTTAGTCAATATTCCATTAGATATTATTTTGGTCAATGGGTATTTTGGTTTACCGAAACTGGGGGGTGTTGGATGTGGGCTAGCAACTTCATTTGTTTCTATTGTGATGCTGATTTGTATGACGATCGTGATTCAAAAAGGTAATCCATTCAAAGAAATTAAAATTTTTAATGAAATGAAGTTTCCCAAACTTTCCACACTTAAAGAATTGATGGCACTCGGTATTCCAATTGGTATAGGAATTTTTGTTGAACTCAGTATGTTCTCTGGAGCTGCAATTATTCTAGGTCCCTTAGGTGATGTTGTGGTTGCAAGCCATGCTGTAGCTCTCTCTATTGCAAGCTTTTTCTTCATGATGCCTCTCTCTATTGGACTGGCATCTGCGACAAGGGTTGGAAACCTTCTTGGAGCTAATAATTTAAACGGAGCGAAAATTGCCTCATTCTTTTCTGTAGGGCTTTGTTTGATTGGTGCCTTGATAAATGTTTCATTAATCTTGTTGTTTACGGATGTCTTAGTAAACCTTTTCACCACTGAAAAGGCAGTATTTGCTGCTGCAGTTAACCTATTGATATTTGCTGCCATATTTCAATTGCCTGACGGAATGCAAATGGGAGCACTTGGAAGCCTGAGAGGATATAAAGATACTTTTATCCCAATGATCTTCCTAGGTGTTGCTTATTGGATCTTTGGATTACCCATTGGGTACTACCTGACTTATTACGGAATTAATGAGCCTATGGGAGCTGGAGGCGTATGGATAGGTATGATAGTTGGTTTAACTATTGCAGCAGTCTTGTTGATTAATCGGCTAAGAAAAATTTCTTAACCAATTACCTTTTTGACAGTCTCACCAATGTGCAACAAGCTCTCAGCAATGTGGACACCACTTTCTTGAAGTTTAGAAATCTTATCTGCAGCTGTTCCTTTGCCACCTGCAATTATGGCACCAGCATGTCCCATCCTTTTTCCAGCAGGAGCTGTCTGACCAGCAATGTATGAAATAACCGGTTTGCTAACATTATCTTTAATATAATCTGCTGCATCCTCTTCAGCCGATCCTCCAATTTCACCTACCATGACTATTGCTTCTGTTTCCTCATCGTCATTGAATAATTCCAACATATCAATAAAGGAAGATCCTGGAATGGGGTCACCGCCGATCCCTACGCAAGAGCTTTGTCCAAAACCAAGGTCCGTTGTTTGTTTTACAGCCTCATAGGTTAAAGTTCCTGACCTAGAAATGATGCCAACTTTACCCTTTTTATGGATGCTGCCCGGCATAATTCCAAGCTTTGCCTCATTGGGAGTAATGATACCTGGGCAATTAGGTCCAATTAATCGCAATCCAACCTGATCAATTTTTTTCTTCACAATCAACATATCAAGCGTTGGCACACCTTCAGTAATGCAAATGATCAACTCTATACCTGAATCGGCTGCTTCTAAAATAGAATCTTTGCAAAAAGGAGCTGGTACAAAAATTAGTGCTGCATTTGGTTCCTCGGCTTTGACTGCATCTGCAACACTGTTGAATACTGGCTTGTTTAAATGGATCGTTCCTCCTTTGCCAGGGGTTACTCCGCCAACTATGTTGGTCCCATATTCAATGGACTGTTCTGAGTGTAATGTAGCCTGGGAGCCGGTAAATCCTTGAACTAATACCCTTGTCTGATCATTTACCAAAATACTCATTTTGCTAACTCAACTGATTTTTTTGCTGCAGATTCTAGATCGTTTAAGCTTTCTACCTCAACACCGGAATCTGCCAGTATTTGACTGCCAAGCTCAGCATTATTTCCCTCAAGCCTTACTACAACTGGAACATTAACGCCCACATCTTTAATGGCTGCAACTATACCTTCAGCAATTAAATCACACCTGACAATACCGCCAAAAATATTTACAAGCACGACTTTTACTTCAGGATCTGCCAAAATAATTTTAAATGCATTTGAAACTCTTTCTTGTGTTGCAGTTCCACCCACATCAAGAAAATTAGCTGGCGCTCCACCAAAATATTTTATTGTATCCATGGTTCCCATAGCCAAGCCTGCACCGTTGACCATGCATCCAATATTTCCGTCCAAAGAAACATAACTTAAATCATGTTTTGCTGCCTCTGATTCTCTTGGATCTTCTTGCGTAGGATCTTGCATTTCAACTAAAGAGGGATGTCTGTAAAGAGCATTTGAATCAAGATTAATTTTTGCATCCAAACAGTGAAGCTTGCCCTCACTATTAATAACTAAAGGATTGACCTCCAATAGACTTAAATCAAGTTCATTAAAAAGTTTTACAAAGTTTTGAAACATCCCGCTGAATTGTTTTGCCTGATTTGAGTCTAAACCTAAAACCGAAGATATTCTTCTCGCTTGAAAAGGTTGTGGACCGGTCAGAGGATCTACATTTTCATATATTATTTTCTCAGGAGTTTTTGAAGCAACCTCCTCAATATTAACTCCACCCTCACTGGATGCAATAAATGTAACTGATTGACTGGAGCGATCTATAACTGCACTCAAGTAAAGCTCTTTATCAATATCTGTACAAGATTCAATTAAAATTGCGCTAACTAATTGTCCATTTTCATCTGTTTGATAAGTTTTTAATCTCTTACCCAGCCACTGATCAGCAAAATCCCTTGCTTGTTCGGGAGATTCAATTAATTTAACACCGCCGGCCTTACCTCTTCCTCCAGCATGAACTTGTGCTTTAACAACCCACTTTGTTCCGCCAATTTTATTGCATGCCTGAATAGCTTCGTCACCACTAAAAACAACCTCATGCTTAGATACTGGCAGTCCAAACTCTGCAAACAACTGTTTGCCTTGATACTCATGAAGATTCACTTTCTTTTATTTCCTATATGTATGGCTTGGTTGTTCACAGACATTGCAGCCTCATGCAGCGCCTCAGACACAGTAGGATGGCTAAAGATAGTCATACCAAGATCTTCTGCGCTTGAACCAAATTCCATTGCTATGACACCTTGTTGAACAATCTCAGCTGCAGCAGGACCAAAAGCGTGAACACCTAAAATCGTATCATTTGCTTTATCTGCTAGAACTTTTACAAACCCCACTGCGTCATCAGCGGCAAGCGCTCTTCCACTTGCTGCAAATGGGAATGAACCAGATTTGTAATCGATACCCTCTTCTTTTAGTTCTTGCTCATTCTTCCCAACCCACGCAACTTCAGGATGTGTATAAATTACTGATGGAACAAGGTCATACTCCATTTGAGCCTTTTTGCCTGCAATTCTTTCAGCAACCATTATTCCTTCTTCTGAGCCCTTATGAGCTAACATTGGCCCCCTTACAACATCACCTACCGCCCAGATTGTTTCCACAGAAGTTTGGCAAAATTCATCTACCTTAATAAATCCTTTTTCATCTATCTCAATGCCTAGTTCGGAACCAATAATATCTTCAGAATTAGGCCGCCTTCCAACTGCAACAATCAATTTATCAAACGAATCCTTTTGCTCTCCTTCGCTGCTTTGGTAAGTTACATTAACTTTTTTTGCTGTTGATTTAGCATCCGTAAGATTGCAACCCAGTTTAATATTTAAACCTTGATTACTGAATTCTTTTAAAACATCACGAGCAATTTGCTTGTCTGCCATGAATAAAAAATCTTCCATTGCTTCAATTACAGTGACCTCTGATCCGAGTCGCGCCCAGACACTTCCAAGCTCCAAACCAATTACACCAGCTCCAATAACGCCTAGTTTTTTAGGTACTGAATCAAATTCTAGTGCGCCCGTGCTATCAACAATATTTTGACCCCATTTTGCAGAGGGGATTTCAATAGGTCGTGACCCTGATGCAATAATGATATTTTTTCCTTCGATAATTTCTTTATTATCTCCATTTGTTACTTCTACCTGATTTGCAGACAGAACTTTTGCACTGCCTTGTATACTTTTTACTTTATTAAGTTTAAAAAGACCCTGAATTCCAGAAGTTAATTTTTTTACTATTCCTTCCTTTCTTTCCATCATTTTTGGAAGATCCAGTTTAAGGTTGGTTACTGAAATACCATGTTCTTGATAGTTATTTTTTGTAGCATAAAATTTATGTGACGAATCAAGCAATGCTTTTGAGGGAATGCACCCTACGTTGAGACATGTGCCACCAAGTACTTCTTTGCCGTCACTAGAAGATTCTTTTTCAATACAAATTGTTTCTAGTCCAAGCTGTGCACATCTAATGGCAGCAACATAACCTGCAGGACCACTTCCGATAACTATTACATCTGTCATAAATTTACCTATAAGTTAAGCAATAACCTCTCTGGAGATTCAAGCATTTCTTTAATAGCAACCAAAAATGTCACGGCTTCTTTTCCATCTAAGAGCCTGTGATCATAGCTCATCGCGAGATACATCATAGGCCTAATAACAACCTCGCCATTTAAGGCAATTGGGCGGTCTTGAATCTTATGCATACCTAAAATTGCAGTCTGAGGAGCGTTTAAAATTGGTGTTGATAATAAAGAACCAAATATCCCTCCGTTTGAAATGGTAAAGGTTCCTCCCTGCATTTCTTCAATTGATAATTTGCCTTCCCTAGCCTTTTCAGAATACTCAGTAATTTTTAATTCAATATCAGCAATTGAGAGATTTCCAGCATCTCTAACCACAGGAACAACAAGACCTCTATCGGTAGAAACAGCAACACCAATATCTTGGAAACCATGGTAAACGACGTCCTCGTTATCGATTGATGCATTAACAATAGGAAATTTTCTAAGTGCTTGAACTGCAGCAGAAACAAAGAATCCCATGAAACCAAGTTTAGTTCCATGTTCTGCAAAAAACTCTTCACCATACTTTGCTCTTAAATCTTTAATTGGCTGCATGTCCACTTCATTAAAAGTGGTAAGCATGGCAGTCTCTTGCTTAACTTTAACAAGCCTTTTAGCTATTGTAGTTCTCAGACGACTCATCGGAACACGTTCTTCTTCTCCGGAATACTGCAATTCACTGTCAGCAGGTGCAGGTATTGATTCTTCATCTGGATTCATATGAGCAATAACATCTGCTTTAGTAATTCTTCCACCCTTTCCAGTTGGCTTTACATCATTTGGATCAATAGATTCCTCGCTCATAATTCTCTTAGCAGCAGGACCAGCCTTCGCTTTTGAAGTTTCAATGACAGATGCTGGCACTTGATCTACAGTTTCTTCAGGTATGTTTTCTTGTAGAGATTCTTTAGTAGAATTTGGTGATTCACTTTGGGCTTCATTAACTACACTTTGTGCAGATTCAGCAGCTTTATCTGAGGTATCAACATCTTCTGAGGATGCATCTCCTCTTTCAAATTCAGCAATAACTTCAGCAGAAGATACTGTATCGCCTGCTTTTTTTACTATTTTTTTAAGCTCACCATCAAATGGTGCTACAACTTCTAGAACAACTTTATCTGTTTCAATTTCAGCAATAACTTCATCTTGTGAGACTGAATCGCCCTCCTTTTTTACCCAACTAGCAATTGTTCCATCGATGACAGATTCTGGAAAAGTAGGTGATTTAATTTCTGTACTCATTTTATTTTCTCCGAAACACTAAATACTTGATTTACTAGCTCTTGTTGCTGTTTAACATGAAGTTTATTTAAACCTACTGCAGGTGCAGCAGCAGCCGGCCTGCTTCTTAAATCAATGATGAAATTTTTCTTTAATCTGTCAAGAACCCTTTGTATGCGATGGCGATGACTAAACCATGCTCCTTGATTGGCCGGCTCTTCTTGAGCCCATATAAATTCAGATACATTAGGGTATTTCTTTATAGCATTCTCAAGCTCGTCGTATGGAAATGGATAAAGTTGTTCAATCCTTATGAGAGCAGTAGTTTTATCTTCAACTTCTCGCTGCTTTGTTTTTAAATCGTAGTAAAGTTTTCCAGAACACATAACCACCTTTTTGATTTCTGATTCCTCATCATCACCATCATTAATGACAAGCTCGTAAGAGCCGTTAGTCAGATCCTCAAGAGTAGAAACAGCATCAGGATTTCGAAGTAAGCTTTTAGGTGAAAAAATTATAAGAGGCTTCCTCAAATTTCTTTTTGCCTGTTGTCTTAAAAGATGAAATATTTGTGACGGAGTACTCGGGACACAAACTTGTATATTTTTGAAGGCACAAAGCTGGAGGAATCTTTCAAGCCTAGCTGAGCTGTGCTCTGGACCTTGACCCTCATATCCATGAGGTAAAAGCATAACCAAGCCAGATAATCTTTCCCACTTATGCTCAGCAGATACTATGAATTGATCAATAACTACTTGAGCCCCATTAGCAAAGTCACCAAATTGAGCCTCCCAAATAACAAGTCCTGATGGCCATGTTGCAGAATATCCATACTCAAATCCCAAGACAGCTTCCTCAGATAATAAAGAATCATAAATTTCTAAATTTGTTTGTGACTCATTCGCAATTTGTAATAATGGCATCTCTGCATTTCCATCTTTTTTATTATGGACAACAGCATGGCGATGAGAAAAAGTACCCCTCCTAACATCCTGACCAGTAAGTCTTACTGGATAGCCTTCATGTAGTAAAGTTGCATACGCCATTATTTCAGCGAAACCCCAATTAATCTTAGCTTCTCCGCTATTCATTTTTTGTCTATCTTCAAAAAGTTTTGTTACTGGTTTTTGGAGTTCAAAGCTTTCGGGAATTGATGAAATTATGGAGCCAAGTTCAGCGAATTTTTTTGGGTTAAATTTAGTATCCGCAAAATCCCACCATTCTTGATTCATGTATGGATTCCAATCAAACCACATTGATTCATTAGGTTCTGTAGCAAGGTTATGTGCAACAGACTCTCCTTGTTCGATAGTTTCTCTATATTTTTTCTCAAAGTTTTTACATTCATCAAGAGTTATCACGTTATCTTCGATGAGACGATCTTGATAAAGCTTTTTAATTCCAGGATGCGATGCAACAGCTTGATACATTTTTGGTTGCGTCTGGGATGGATCATCAGTTTCGTTATGACCTCTTCGCCTGAAACAGACCATATCTATAACAACGTCCTTTTTAAAGGTATGTCTGTACTCGCAAGCAAGTTTTGATGCAAATACCACCATCTCAGGATCATCAGCATTGACATGCAGGATTGGAGCCTCAATCATTTTAGCTACGTCAGTTGAATAATGTGTTGATCTTGCATCCTCTTTGTTGGATGTTGTAAAGCCGATCTGATTGTTAACAATTACATGAATAGTTCCACCGACTCCATATGCTCTGGTCTGTGACATTTGTAGCGACTCCATCACCACGCCCTGACCAGAAAAAGATGCATCACCATGTATCAAGATTGGTATTACTTTCTCTCTTTCAGTATCCAGCAAGCGATCTTGTCTTGCCCTAACTGAGCCTAGTATTACAGGGTTAATAATTTCCAAGTGAGATGGGTTGTTGTTCAAAGAAACATGGACCTCACCATTAGGAGTTAATATATTTGATGAGACACCTAAATGATATTTAACATCTCCAGTATTATCTCCGGTTAGCTCATAACCTTCCTCAAACTCAATAAATAAGTCTTTGGGTGACTTTCCTAAAACATTTACCAATAAGTTAAGCCTACCCCTGTGAGCCATTCCAAAACATATTTGTTGAGCACCAAAAATTCCAGTATTTTGAATTAGGCCATCAATGAGAGGTATCAATGATTCAGCACCCTCAATCCCAAATCTTTTCATTCCTGGATACCTTGATGCTAAAAACTTTGCTAGGCCATCAGCAGCACCAAGCCGTTTAAGAATATAAATCCTTTCTTCATTTGAGAACTTTGTTTTTCCTACGCCAGGCTCCAATCTAGATTGAAACCACTTCCTCTCAACTTCATTAGTAATGTAGTTGTATTCAATACCTAGTGTATTACAGTAAATTCTTTCGAGTGATTCAATTATCTCAGACAGAGTTGCGCTGTCTTTTGCTATATTAAGGGTATCTGTTTGAAAAACGCTTTCTAGATCTGCTTGATTAAGACCATGATATTCAAGAGTTAAGTCTTCACATCGAACATGCTCTTGAAGGTTTAAAGGGTCCAAAGAGGATTTCATATGACCTCTATTTCTGTAAGACTGTATTAACTGAAGAACTCTTATTTGTTTTTCATTGATCGGTTTTACAGATGAAGGTACTTTACTTTTATAGTTTCTAAACCTTTCAATGACTTTCGCATGTGAGGCATCTGTACCTGAGGGATTGCTTGGAAGACTATCAAAATAATTTTTCCAATCTTCTGGAACGCTAGCTGGATCTTCTAAGTAAGATTCAAATAGACCCTCTAAATAGGAGCCATTTCCTCCTGCAGTATGCGAACTTGACCAAAACTCCCCCATGCTGCTCATCTAACTACGACCACCTCCATCGGATGCAATAATCTCAGCCTCATGACGTTTATTGGTAAGAAGCATTGATTTAATTTCTCCAATAGCTTTATTGGGATTAAGACCTTTTGGGCAGACACTTACACAGTTCATAATTCCATGACATCGGTAAACGCTAAACGGATCTGATAATGACTCTAATCTCTCTTCGGTTCGGGTGTCTCGGGTATCGGCTATAAATCGATAGGCTTGGAGCAATGCGGCAGGACCAACAAACTTATCTGGATTCCACCAAAATGAAGGACAGCTGGTTGAACAACATGCACATAAAATACATTCATATAAACCATCAAGCTTATCACGATCACTTGGAGATTGAAGACGCTCTTGATTGGGTGGAGGTGTATCACTTTGTAAAAAGGGTTTTATCTTTTCGTATTGTGCATAAAACTCTGTCATATCAACCACCAGATCTCTAACAACAGGGAGTCCTGGCAAAGGTCTTAACTCAAGCTTATTGCCTTTAATAACTTCTGAAACTGGAGTAATACAAGCGAGTCCATTTTTACCATTAATACTCATCCCATCTGAGCCACATACACCCTCTCGACAGGATCTTCTGTAAGAAATAGTGGGATCAGATTCTTTGAGAGAGTTTAATAGCTCAAGAACCATGATGTCTCGATCAGGCATCTCAAAGTTAAACTTCTGCATGTAAGGGAATTTATCAGTCTCAGGATTAAATCTATAAATATTTACTTCAATCATCTCTAATCCTATGTGCTAATAGGCCCTGACCTTCGGAGGGAAAGCTTCCATTGTTTTAGGTTCAAAATTAACTTGTCTCTTTTTTAAATCTTTATTAATAGGATCATATAGAGAATGACAAAGCCAATTTTCATCATCTCTTTCAGGAAAATCATCCCTAGCATGTGCTCCACGGCTCTCATTTCGCTTGAGGGAGGAAATTGCTGTGGCTTCAGCAACTTCAAGCAAATTCTGAAGCTCTAATGCCTCTACTCGGTTTGTATTAAAGGAGTCACTCTTGTCATGTAGATGCAGGTTGTCACACTTATCTCTTATTTCTACAAGAGCCTGGACTCCTTTTTCCATAAACTCACCGCGCCTGAAGACTCCAAAGTAATTCTGCATTACTTCTTGAAGTTCCCTTTTAACTTCAGCTACTTCAAAGCCAGAATTAGATTCATTAAGCTTATTAAGTCTGTAAAGTGCTGATTCAATATCATCAATGTTAGCTTCTTCTACGCCACCACCAGATTTTAAATCTTCGTTAATATGAAGTCCTGCAGCTCTTCCAAAAACGACAAGATCCAGTAATGAGTTTCCTCCTAGCCTATTTGCACCATGTACACTAACGCAGGCTGCCTCGCCGACTGAGAATAGACCTGGAATCTCATTATCAACTTCATTTTCAGATGAGAATGCTTGGCCATGAATATTTGTTGGGGTTCCTCCCATCATGTAGTGGCAAGTTGGCACAACTGGAATGGGTTTGTAGACAGGATCTACCCCAGCAAATGTTTTTGAGAGTTCACAAATACCTGGAAGCTTTGCATTTAAAATCTCCTCACCTAAGTGGTCCAGTTTCAACAAAACGTGATCCTTATTGGGACCGCATCCTCTACCTTCAAGTATTTCTAGTACCATCGACCGAGCAACAACATCTCTACCAGCTAGATCTTTTGCATTAGGAGCATATCTTTCCATGAATCTCTCTCCATCAGCATTTATTAGATAGCCACCCTCTCCTCTACAACCTTCTGTGACGAGAGAGCCTGCACCATGAATACCTGTTGGATGGAATTGCCACATCTCCATATCTTGTGCTGGAAAACCTGCCCTTAGTGACATTCCTAATCCATCACCTGTATTAATTAGAGCATTTGTAGTTGAAGCATAAATCCTTCCAGCTCCACCTGTTGCAAGAACAGTTGCACGAGATTTAAGATATGCGACCTCACCTGACTCTATTGAAAAAGCAATTACACCTGTTATCTCATTGAATTTGTTTTTAACCAAGTCAACAGCAAACCATTCATTTAAAAAGTTTGCGCCTTCCTTAACATTATTTTGATAAAGAGTATGAAGAAGAGCATGACCTGTTCTATCTGCTGCGGCACAGGTTCTTGATGCCTGTCCTCCATTTCCAAAATCCTTTGACTGCCCGCCAAATGGTCTTTGATAGATACGCCCATTTTCAAACCTCGAAAAAGGTAAACCCATGTGCTCTAACTCAAAAACAGCCTTAGGCCCCTCAGAACACATATATTCAATAGCATCTTGATCACCAATGTAGTCAGAACCTTTGACAGTATCAAACATATGCCATCTCCAATCATCATGTGGATCAGCACTTTGTATAGCACATGTAATTCCACCTTGAGCAGAAACTGTATGAGATCTTGTTGGAAAAACTTTTGATACAACAGCTGTCTTAAGTCCAGATTTGGCAAGCTCAAGGGATGTGCGCATACCGGAACCACCGCCACCAACAATTAAGGCATCGAATTCTAATGTATGTATATTATCTTTATTTAAATGACCAACCATTTTATAACCACCAAATCATATATAAAGTTGTGAGAGTAAATGTCAATGAGAGAGTTATAAAAAGAAGTTGATACATTAATCTCAATAAATCAGCATAATTTCCAAAATTACCTGAAACAAATCCAAGTGTTCTCGGAGTTAAATAGTCTGTTCCAACAGTCCATAAACCAATAGAAGAGTGGATAATAATTGAGATAATGACCAAAGATGTTGAAGCTTTAAACAAGAATGTTGATGAAAAAAATGACCAATTTTCAAAAGTTATTTCATTAAGAATAAAAAAACCACCAACCCAAAAAACGTAAATTAAATTTACAAGTGCAGAAAGTCTTTGAACGTACCAGATAGTTGAACCACTCATGACCCGAACCTTAAAAAAGTAAATAAGGATGCCAATAACCAAAGGCCAATGACTGCATAAGCGCTTGCATTTGCAGCTTTGAGATTTTCACCTATATGGATATCCATAAGCAAATGTCTAAAACCAGTCATGATATGGTACAAAAAAACAAGAAAGCTAAAGTAAACAAATGTTGATAATATATTATTATTTTTCAATAATGTATTAACATTACTAAAAGATAGTTCCGAAGAGGTATTACGAAAAAGAAATATTGATAATGGAAGTGTAACAAAAAAAGCATACATGCCAGATATTCTGTGCGTTATTGATATTAATGCTGATATTGGTAGCCGTATCTTAAAAAGATTAATGTTTACTGGCCTAGCAATAATAGTTTTTTGGGACATTTGTTTATTTATTAATAAATCTTATTCATTAATTATACGTATTAATTGAAATATTTTTTATACATTAATATCACTTATAATTAATTATACGACTTATTTATAAAATAATCCCTAATTTTTTGATTTTTTTATGAATTTAATAAGCCTTTTTTTCTTTTTAATTTGTCGATCAGTTAGCTTATTCTTTTTGCCCTCAAATGGATTCTTGCCTTTTTTAAAAAGCAAACTTAACTCGATGCCCTTTAAGTCTAATCTTTCATAAAAAAAATTAATTAAATATCTTCGTAAATGATTAGGTATTTGCGAATTAGAAAAGTTAGAGTGAATTATGAATGTGGTTGGGTATTTGCCTCCAAAATTAATGTATCTTAGTTTTATAGACTTACCTTTCTTTGAAGGTTGATTAATTTTTGAAATCGCTTCATCTAATAATTTATTTAGCCTTGAAGTCGTGAACGAAGATTCAGCTCTAATATTAGTTTCGTTGACAACTCTAAATAAATAATCGAGTCCTTTTGAATGCAGTGCGGATATTTTTACTATCTGGATGTTTTTTAAAATAGGATTTTTATAATTTAAATCCTCAAATAATTTTTTTTCATTAGATTTTGAAATTAAATCTATTTTATTTATTACCAATATGATTGGCTTGCCTTCGAGTTTAGCTAAATTTAAGATTTTAAAATCTTGATCAACCAAATTTTGATCTGCATCAATGAATACTAGAACAATATGAGATCTAGAAATTGCCTCAATAGTTTTTACGTATGAGAAAAATTCAATGTTGCTTCCTTTTTTATTCTTTTTTCGGATACCTGCAGTATCTATCAGGGTAAAGTTTTGATCATCTAGTTTGAAGGGAACATCGATACTATCAATGGTGGTTCCCGGTGTATTTGAAACAATAACTCTATTGTCTTTGGTTACAGAATTTACAAAAGTAGATTTACCACTATTAGGTCTTCCAATTACAGCAACTTGAATGCTGTCACTTTCACTAAGAGAGTCAATCGTTGGTTTAACAGAAGATTTAATCGTATTTATTAACTCTTCTAAACCAATGGAGTGTTCCGCGCTCACATGAATAAATTCTTTGATCCCTTTTTTAGTTAAGTCATTTTTTGCAGCAGATTGTTTTTTTATATCTGCTTTATTGATTACAACTCTGAAATCTATATTGCTTTTTCTAAGCTTAGAGAGAATTTCAAGATCTTCTGATGATAGCTCTATAGATCCATCAATAACAAATAGAACTAGATTACTCTCTTCTGCAGCAAACCAAGCTTGTGCAGAAATTGAGTTTTGAAGATCATCTTCCGTTTCGCCAATTCCTCCAGTGTCGATAATGAGGTATTTTTTTTTAGTTGATGTTTTTAGGTAGCCAATGTTTCGGTCTTTGGTAACACCCGAAAAATTTGAAACAATTGCTGACCTACTGGCGGTAAGTTTGTTAAATATTGAAGATTTGCCTACGTTGGGCTTTCCAATTATTGCTACCGAAGAAATCATGATTACAGTTCATTCTAATTTAAAGCAAACATTCTTAATTCGCTATCTAATGCGAATAATTGATTTCCTCTGCTGGAAACATATCGAATTGGGTTACCTGAAATTTTTTCTCTGCCGACTGTTCTTCCGGTTAGAGGATTTATTACATGAAGATATCCTTCAATGTCACCAAACACTACATTTCCATCATGCTCAGTAGCATTGCTAAGACCTCGTCTAAGATATTCTTCATTGGTCCATGACTCTGACAGAGTTTGACCTGAGAAAGAAATAATTGATCCATCATTATTCAAAACAATAATTATTCCTTTAATGATCAAAGGAGAATGAAAAGATGATGCATCCGCACTCCAAACAGCCCTTCTTTGAGAGGGATCAAATGCTGTTAAGTTTCCCTGAAAGTTTGTTGCAAAAACTAAGCCTCCCTCAATAACTGGTGATGAATCTGCATCAATTAAATTTTCTAATTCTGAGGTTCCCTCTTTGTATGAGATCGGACCGTCCCAAATAGAAAAACCACTTCCGATATCAAAAACGCCAATTCTTCCATTATCAAATGTTGCGTAAACTAAATTATCTTCAACAACAGGAATACTGTTACCTCTTACAGTTAAAGAGGGTAACTGAGATCGGTATGTCCAGATCTTTTTACCTGAACTAGGATTCAGGGCAACCAACTCACCGCCCGATGTATGAACGATAACTGCTTTCGCATCAATAGCAGGTAAAGCTAGTATCTCCGAGCCTACATTGCTTGACCATAAAAATGATGAATCTTCCAACGAATAGGCATGCACAGAACCCTTTGAATCAGCAAATACAATTTTTCCAAAGCCAACAGCATTGGATACAGAAACGCTATGATTTAATTTATCTTTTTGAAGAATATTTCCTCTATTGGCATCCACTCTGAAAAGCTCACCCTCTTCTGAAGTAATTAAAATGATTTCACCATTAAAACCTGGTCGGTAATTACCTAATTCATTATCAGAGTTAAAATTTCTTGACCATGACCTATCCAGTTCCACTGATGGCTGAATATCCACTAAAGGCCTAGGCTCCTCTAAGTTCTCCTCATCATCTGCCCAAAAATTCAGAATTGAGCAACTGGATATGACTAAAAATAGAGCTAAATTAAGAATTATTTTTATCATTGACTAATAAGTTTTAGTTTATATTCTGCAACAGCTCGCTCCTCAGCTATCTGAGAAAGGTCAATGGCTTTCGTATATTGAGCTTCAGCTAATTCAATTCGTCCAAGACCACGCAAGGCATCCCCTTTAAGAGATGCAACTGTGGCATTTTCGTTATCTAAAGAGATTGCATCAAGCGCTTTTAAGGCAAGATCGAAGTTACCTCTCACAATTTCTATTCTTCCAATATTTAAATTGGCAATTAAATTAAATAAGTTACCTCTGCTTGTTTTATTTTTTAGCTTGTAAAGTAGATCTAATGCATCATCAAGGTTTTTTTCTTCTGCAAGCCTTGAGGATTCAATTACCAAAGCTAAGTTTGAAAACCCTGTTGATGAGTAATCATCTTGAAGCAAATTAAAAAGACCATCTGCTTCAATAGATTTGCTTTCATCAGAGAAATCAATTTCTGACCACTTTGAATACACTGAGTAAGCTTCAGAATCTTGATTTGCACGAAAATTGGACACTGAGACAAAGACTAATACTATTAGGAAAAGACCAACACTGCCCCACACAAAAAATTTCTTATAATCACTAAAGAAATTAATTATTGCTGAAAGCCTCTCCTCGTCAGTTCTATATTCAACCATATTTAAGCCTATAACTTTTTAAACTTATTTATCAATTCGTCCAATGAAAGAGATTGTTGTTCAATTTTATCGTCTAAATCTTTCCAAATTACTTCACTTTTAGTGACTTCATCGTCCCCTATAATCAATGCAGCTGCAGCACTAGCTTTATTTGCACGTCTTAACTGCGACTTAGCGCTTGAAGTTAGTAATGGATCTTCAACAACAATATTTGTATCTAATGAACGCAAATTTTGGGCTATTTTATATGGATATCTTGAATTATTACTAGTTAAATTAACAATAAATACTTTCTTATTTGCTTTGGTAGACTTGGGCATAATATCAATCATTCTCTCTAAACCAATTGCAAACCCTATCGCAGGAATATCTTTACCCCCCAAAGATGAGAATAAACTATCATACCTTCCCCCTCCAATGAACGAATCTTGAGATCCTAATTCTTTTGAAGTTACCTCAAATATGAACCCAGTGTAATAATCTAAACCCCTTACTAATTTTGGGTCTATAGTTATGTTTGATTCACCAAAATCATCCAATAAGTTATTTAATATAGATAGATGATCGGGTTCAAGATAATCAGTATAAGGTGGAGATTTTTCAAGAATTTTTAAAGTTTTTGGGTCTTTTGAATCAAGAATTCTGAGTGGGTTAGTGCCAAGCCTTGTTAGCTCAAGATCGGATAGTTCACCTTCAAATTTTTGCAGGTATTCAACAAGAGCGTTTGTGAATTTTTGTTTTACTTTGCTGTTACCCAGATGATTTATTTTAATGTTGTAATGTTTGATTTTGACTGACTTAATCAAAGCAATAACTAGAGACATTATTTCAAATTCTGCAGAACCCTCTTCAAATCCTACATACTCAACACCAACTTGATGAAATTGTCTTAATCGACCTTTCTGTGGTCTCTCGTATCTAAACATTGGACCCTGATACCAATATTTTCCAGAGTCATTATCTTTCTTAGATTCTATTAGAGACCTAACCAACCCAGCAGTTCCTTCAGGTCTGAGTGAAATACTCTCATCATTTCTATCATTAAATGTATAGAGTTCTTTATTAACAATATCTGATGATGATCCAACTGAACGAGCAAACAGATCTGTAGATTCAAGCATGGGATTTCTTACCTCACCTACATTAAATTTTAAGAATACAGATTTAAATGAGGTTTCTAGGACTTGCCATTTAGCAAGTTCAGTAGAAAAAAGATCATCCATCCCTCTTAGCGATTTAAATTTCATCTCTAACCTTTTGCAATAATATCAGATTCATTATGATTTCTATTTAACTGCTCACGAACTTCAGATTCAATTCTATCAACAAGAGACTCATTAGAAATTTTTTCGCTTGGTTCCCCATTGATATACATAAGATTTTTTGGGGAGGCTCCAGTAAGTCCTATATCTGCGGCTTTAGATTCTCCAGGACCATTAACATAGCAACCGATTATGGCCACTTCAATATCATCTGAAATATCTTCAAATCTTGATTCGAGCTCATTAACTACGTTGATAACATCAAAGTTTTGTCTTGAGCAACTTGGGCAGGCAATGATTTTGACACCCCGACTTCGCAAGTTAAGACTTTTTAGAATATCCCAGCCCACCTTTACTTCATCAACAGGATTTGATGCAAGTGAAATTCTAATCGTATCGCCAATACCCTCACTTAGCAGCATTCCAATTCCAATCGAGGACTTTACCGCGCCAGATCGCAAGGTGCCTGATTCTGTTATTCCCAAGTGAAGTGGTTGATCAATTAATTTTGATATCTTGCGATAACTGTTTACTGTCATGTCAATATTGGAAGCTTTAAGACTTAATTTAAATTGATCAAAATTATACTTTTTGAGTATATCAATATGCCGAAGTGCAGATTCAACAAGGGCATCTGAGTTAGGCTCACCGTATTTTCTTTGTAATTCTTTTTCCAACGATCCAGCATTAACTCCTATTCGAATTGGAATTTCATTATCCTTTGCAGCCTGAATAACTTCTTTTATCTTATTTTCTTTACCAATGTTTCCTGGATTAATACGAAGGCAATCTGCTGAATCTGCTACTGCCAAAGCAATTTTATAATCGAAATGAATGTCAGCGATTAAAGGTATATCTACAGCGCTTTTTATCTTTTTGAATGCTTTAGCTGATTCAAGTGTTGGCACAGAAACCCTTACCAGATCAGCACCTGCAGCATGAATCTCATTGATTTGCTTTACAGTGGAACCAACATCTTCGGTATTTGTATTGGTCATAGATTGAATGCTGATAGGACTCTTGCCTCCAACATGAACATCCCCAACAGTTATCTGCTTTGTTGTTTTTCTGTTCGCAACAACTCTATCCATTTGAGAGCCTAATTACGCTGACATCAAGTCTATTCGCATTAGCACTGAAATCAAGTGGTAAATCATTGAATGTGCCAACAACTCCAGATGCATTACCAACTACTACCACCAGTGGAGATTCAACCTGAAGTTGATATGTTTCATTTTCGTTAAATAACTTATAAACCACTTGGAAATAATCACTAGGATCAGCAGAATATATTTCTACCCAGCTTTCTTCATTAAAATTTAAATTTAAAAGGTTTTTGGGTGTTTTATCAGGTTGATTAATTTCATCAGTACTACTATTAGTTGAAACAACAGAAATTTCAGTATTATTTGATTCCATAATTAAACTTTCAGGAACCTTAATATCCATTGGTGTTTCATCTATTTGCGAGACTGAAGGTACAGAACTAATCTCTATTGTTTCTTTAACAGAAGATGACTTGATTTGGTTTTCATCAGATGAGCTCCTTGCTAAAACAGAAACGATTAATAACAAAAATAAAATTATTCCTGCAATTAACAAGGGTTTTTTATATGATGCGATAACGTCGTTTATGCTTTTAGCCTTTACAAGATTTGCAGATCTATTGGGCTGTGCCGGCTTATCTTCTTCAAAAACTTCATTTGCAAGCTCTGGGAATTCAAGATCCAAACCTAAATGAGTTGTATATTTTACAAAATAGCCTCTTGCAAAAGCTTTTGCCGGAAAAATACTATAGTTACCATTTTCAATGGCCTTAAGAAATTTTTCAGTTAAATTAATTTCATTTGATATTTCATAGATTGTTAGCTTAAGTTCAAGCCTTTTCTCTTTAATTTTTTTGCCTATTTTTGCACTTAAAGCCGTTTTCATAATCAAGTAATTTTTTTTAATTCAATATTAGAGCTTTTTTTAGATTTTATAGCATTTAATAGTTGACCAGATAATTGTCCACATGCTCCATCTACTTCATCTCCTCTGGTTATTCTAACAGTTGTGACAAACCCATTCTTAATTAAATAATCCTTAAATACATTAATATTTTCTGAGCTTGATTGTTGGTATGAATTTCCTTCAAATGAATTAAAAGGAATTAAGTTGATCTTGCACTTTAATTGTTTTAGTAATTTAGAAAGTTGCACAGCATGATTATAACTGTCATTGACATCATTGATCATGATGTACTCTATAGTGATGAATTTTCTTTTCCCAAAATATGAAAGGTATTTTTTACAAGACTCCATCAGCATTTCAAGAGGGTATTTTTTATTAATAGGTACTAGTTCATCACGAAGTTTATTATTAGGTGCATGCAAAGATAGGGCCAAAGAAACATCAGTTTTATCAGGCAGTGACTCTATCTCGGGGGCAATACCAGAGGTACTTAAGGTAATTTTGCGTTTTGAAATGCCATAGGCGTTGGTATTAAGCATCAAATCAACGCTATTTAAAACTGATTTGACATTTAACAAGGGCTCACCCATTCCCATAAAAACTATATTCGTAATTGGTGGCAATTTTTCGTCATGGAAAATAGCTAGCCATAGCTGACCTATAATTTCACTAACACTTAAATTGACCTCAAAACCTTGGGCGCCAGTTGAACAAAAAGAGCACTGTAATGCACATCCAGCCTGAGAGGAAATACATAAGGTTTGTCGGTTATCTGAAGGGATGCGAACCATTTCAACAATTGAGCCAGATTCAATTTGAATTAAATATTTTATTGTTCCATCTTTTGACTTCATCTGATGATGGATTAATGGTGGCCTTATGGAAGCAATATTGTTAAGTTTTTTTCTAAGTGCCTCACTTAGATCGCTCATTTGATCGAAGTCTAAACACCCATGTTTATGAATCCACTTAAGAGTTTGAACGGCACGATATTTGGGCTCTCCAAGGCCAACAAAGAATTCCTCCAACTCTCTCTGAGTTAGTCCAAGTAGATTTATTTTTTTAGAGGTATTCAACTAACAATTTCTTCGGGCTCGAAGAAATAATTTATCTCCCGTAATGCACTAGTTTCAGAGTCAGATCCATGAACAGCATTAGCATCTATAGATTCTGCAAAATCTGCTCTAATTGTTCCAGGAGCTGCATCTTGAGGATTGGTGGCTCCCATCAACTCTCTATTTTTGGCTATAGCAGATTCACCCTCTAAAACTTGAACGAGAACAGGAGCCGATGTCATATATTCAATTAGGTTCTGAAAAAATGGTTTTCCTTCGTGCTCTTTATAAAAGCCACCTGCTTTCGCTTGATCTAACTTAATTAGTTTAGCAGCAACAACTTTTAAGTTATTGTCTTCGAATCTGCTTATTATTTTTCCGATAATATTTCTAGAAGTTGCATCAGGTTTAATAATTGACAAGGTGCGCTCAATAGCCATTAGAGTATCTCCGTTAAAGAAAACGTATTATATGTGACTTAGATAAATTCATCTATCCAGCTTTGCTGAATTGCTTCTAAAATTTTTTCGTTAGACTTATTTGGATCTCCAATAAAATTATCTAACTCAGTAATTTTTTTATGTAAGTCAGGAAAACTAATCCATTGAGGATCAATATCAGGAAATTTTTCAGACAATTCAATTGCAATGTCATTAATGTTTGACCATTCATATTGCATCTTCAATGGTCCTCTGAAACTTGGTTGATAGTATATTTTGGGATTTTTATTACAGTTAATTCGTCTTTAGGATAAACCTGACAACCTAATCTTGAATTAGGCTCTAGTCCCCATGCTTTATCAAGGAGATCCTCTTCGTCATCAGAGGCATCTTCAAGATTATTAAATCCCTCTTCTACAACTATATGGCATGTAGTACATGCGCATGACATTTCGCATGCATGCTCTATTTTTATATTATTTCTTAAACAAGCCTCCAAAATACTTTCGTCGGGTAGGGCTTCAATGATGGCGCCATCAGGACAAAACTCGTCGTGAGGTAAAATTTTTATTTTTTTTTTACTTGTGAAGTAACTTCAGAATCTAAATTTTGCTTTGTTTCCATACTAAAACTTTCACCACAGCCACATACTGCAGTTGCATTTGGATTATGAAATTTAATGCCTTTATTAAAACCATCTTCTTCGTAATCAACTTTACTTCCTTTTAAAAATTCAAAACTTTTAGGATCAATTAAAAATGTGCAATCGTCATGTTTTATGAGAGTGTCATCTTCGTCTTGGACTTCTGCATATTCAAAAAAATATTCATAACCTGAACAGCCAGCTTTCCTGACTCCAATTCTTATATATGAAATTTCGGATTGACTAATCAATTGAGATTTGAAATGGCTAATTGCACTTTCAGAAAACTGCAGAGAACTAGGATTAACCTTATTTAGGCTTTCACTGTTTTGTTTCATAATCATCAATGGCTTGCTTGATTGAATCCTCAGCTAAGACAGAACAATGAATCTTAATAGGAGGAAGCTCAAGTGCATTAGCAATATCTTTGTTTTTTATCTCTTTGGCCTCTTCAAGTGTTTTCCCAACAAGCATTTCAACCAACTCACTCGATGAAGCGATAGCTGAGCCACAACCATAAGTTTTGAATTTCACATCTTTTATAACGTGAGAATTCCCTTTGGGTTCACATTTAATCTGGAGCTTCATAACATCTCCACATGCAGGTGCCCCAACCATTCCAGTACCTACATCCAAATCAGATGGATTGAATCTGCCCACATTAAATTTTTTGGGTTCATTAAGTGTATTTTCAAATTTTTCAATAACCTTTTTACTGTATGCCATTTCGTGCTCCTAAATTAATTCCATTCAACTTTATCAAGATCGACTCCGTCTAAGTGCATATCCCATAATGGTGATAGCTCTCTTAGCCTTTCAACTGCATGAAAGAGAATCGAAAGTGTATGATCTACGTCCTTGTTAGAGGTAAACCTTCCAAATGAAAATCTGATTGAACTATGAGCTAACTCATCTTTTCTACCAAGTGCTCTTAAAACATATGAAGGTTCTAGACTTGCAGAGGTACATGCAGAACCAGATGACACGGCTACATCTTTTAAAGCCATTATCAATGATTCTCCTTCAACATAAGCAAAACTAATATTTAATATGTTAGGTACTTTTCGATCTAAATCACCATTTACATATATTTCTTCAATGCCATTAACACCATCTAAAAATCTTTGATGTAAATTAGCAACATGTTCACGATCAGCCTGCATTTCTTCTTTTGCCAGCCTGAAAGCCTCTCCCATACCTACAATTTGGTGTGTGGGTAGAGTTCCAGATCGCATTCCCCTTTCATGACCACCACCATGAATCTGAGCTTCTATTCTTACTCTTGGTTTTCTACTTACGTAAAGAGCACCGATACCCTTTGGACCATAAGTTTTATGGGCGCTAAATGACATCAGATCTATAGAAAGTTTAGATAAATCTATTTCAACCTTTCCAGTACTTTGCGCTGCATCTACATGAAAAAAGATTTTTCTCGAACGAGCAAAACTTCCAATAGCCTCAATATCATTTAATGTTCCAAGCTCATTATTTAAATGCATAATCGATATTAGTATTGTGTCTTCTCTCACCGCAGCTTTGATTGAATCAAGCGTGATGCATCCACCTGCATCTGGATCCAAGTATGTAACCTCAAACCCATCTCTCTCTAACTGTCGACAAGGATCAAGAACAGCTTTGTGCTCTATTTTAGATGTAATAATGTGTTTGCCCTTACCATTATAAAAATTAGCTACTCCCTTAATTGCAAGATTATCAGCCTCAGTTGCGCCTGATGTCCAAACAATCTCACGTGGGTCACAATTAACTAAATTTGCAACATGTGATCTAGCCTCTTCAACTGCCTCTTCTGCTTTCCATCCGTATTTGTGAGAACGAGAAGCAGGATTTCCAAAAACACCATCCATTTTAAGATGAGATGAAATCTTTTCTGCAACTCTAGGATCAACTGGTGTGGTAGAGGCATAATCAAGATAAATAGGTTGTTGAATGTTATTACTCATGAATTTATTTCCTTAAGGAATATATGGGTACGATCTTGAGTTTCAGCAAGATCATTAATAAAAATTTTACTTAAATAATTATCCACCACGTGATTGAGGTCATCCCAAAGTTTATGAGAAGAACATTGCCTACCCTCAAAACATGATGAAGCCCCAGCACAGTTGGTTGCATCTAGATCCTCTTCAACAGCATCCATTATTTGCTTAATGGAAATTTTGGATGGATCAGAAGCATAAACATAACCACCATTCCTACCTCTTATACTTTTAACAATACCTGCTAGCCTGAGTTTTCTAAAAATTTGCTCAAGATAATTCAGCTCAATGTTCTGTTTTTCTGAAATATCCTTTAAACGAACAGGGGTATTCCTTGCGTATATAAGTAATTCAGCAAGAGCATTAATAGCATACCTGCTTTTAGTAGTTAGTTTCACAGGTGTATTATGTATACTTGACTAGATTAGTCAAGTTTTATTTGCATACCAAGTCGATCAGCAACTTCTCCATAAGTCTCAATAACATTACCAAGGTCTTGTCTAAATCTATCTTTATCCATTTTTGTAAGGGTATCTTTATCCCAAAGGCGACACCCATCAGGAGTAAACTCATCGCCGAGGAAAATTTTTCCATCATGTTTTCCAAATTCTAATTTGAAATCAATCAGTAGTAGGTTAGCTTTAGCAAAAAAATCAACCAATAACTCGTTCACTTTTAGGGTCATTGATTGCATCACACTTAAATCTTCTCTATTTGCCCACCCAAATGAAATAATATGATTATCGTTGATAAGAGGATCACCAAGATCATCATCTTTTAAAAAAAATTCGAATAAGGGAGTCTCCAGAATTAAGCCATCCTCTATTCCGAGTCTCTTACATAAGGAACCGGTT
>CACOPA010000007.1 GCA_902628925.1 uncultured SAR86 cluster bacterium | reverse complement strand
CAAATTATTGAAGAATGCATGCTTTTAGCAAACGAATGTGCTGCTGACCTATTAAATAACAAATTTGGTTATGCGCCTTTTCGAGTTCATGAGGAGCCTGACCAATTAAAACTTGAAACCTTGAAAAAAATCCTAGGTGATCAATCGCAAACTCAAAAATCACAAGATCCAGCTTCACAAATTAACAGCATTTCAAAAAAAATCTCTGCAAAGGATCAATTAAAACAATCACTGATTCTTCAAACAATGAAACGTGCTGAATACTCAACCGACAATGTTGGACATTTTGGTCTCCAACTAGATCAATATTGTCACTTTACCTCTCCAATCAGAAGATATCCAGATTTGCTAACTCATCGCATGATTAAACAATGCATTGAAAATGATGATGGCTACTTGAGCAATATAAAAAATGATCAAGAGATCTGTGAGCTCTCATCAAAGCTTGAGCATCGAGCAGAAAATGCTTCAAGAAAAGTTAATCAAATCTTAATTTTTGATTATTTAAAAAGACATGTAGGTGAGTCTTTTGAAGGGGTGATTTCTGGGGTAACTGAGTTTGGATTATTTATTACCCTTGAAAAGTTTTTGGTTTCGGGATTACTGCACGTTGCTGATTTAAAGAGAGATCGTTATCAATTATCAAAAGATCAGACCTATTTATACGGAATAAAGTCTGGCAGAAGATATAGATTTGGTGATTCAATTAATATCAAGATAGTAGCAGTTTCTCCATTTGAGGGTAAAATGACGCTCCTGCAAAATGAACATAAAAGAAGAAGAAAAACGTGAGGGCTTTCATGTTGTGGATGCGCTTTTAAAGCATTCGCCTGAAATCATCAAAAAAATTTTTATCCCCGATAGCCGCAATGATGAGAGATTATCAAGCCTTGTTTCTGCTGCAGAAAGTTTAAGCATCGATGTCGAGGTTAATAAAAAAATTAAGCAGCGCCCAATAGCAAAGATTACTCCTCAACCTACCTTAGGAAATAAGGACCTAAAAGAATTTATCGAATCATCAGCAACTGAGAATCCCACAGTATTTATCGTTGACAACATTATTGATCCAAGGAATCTAGGAGCATGCATTCGATCAGCAGTTGCAGCTAATGTTGACGCAATAATTATTAACAAACATCAATGCTCTCCTATTACATCAACTGTCAGGAAAGTTTCGTGCGGTGGAACAGAAGTTGGGAGTATTTTTATGGTCTCAAATTTGATAAATGTTATTAAATTCCTTAAAGATCAAGGCATTGAAATTATTGGTACCAGTGAACACAGTGAAGACATCTATACTTCAATGGATTTCAATACTCCTTTGGCCCTGATTGTGGGATCCGAAGAAACCGGTATTCGACAAAAAACTCTCGATGCTTGCAATCATGTTGTAAACCTCAGTGATAGTGAATTAATAAATAGTTTGAATGTATCTGTAGCTTCAGGGGTGGTATTATTTGAAATCAAAAAACATAAGAGTGGCTTATAAATCTCATGCTTCAACAAAGAACCATTACTAATCCCATTAAAGCCATGGGAGTTGGACTGCACAGCGGCAAGAAAGTTATTTTAGAATTACTCCCTGCACCTGCTGACTCAGGTATTAACTTCATCAGATCAGACCTTGAACCAAACGTTGAAATTCCAGCCATATTTGAGCATGTGGGTGATACAACGCTATCAACCACCTTATATAAAGAAGGATCAAGAATAGCTACCATTGAACACTTGCTGTCCGCTATAGCAGGATTAGGTGTAGATAACTGTATTATTAAAGTTAATGGTCCTGAGATTCCTATCATGGATGGTAGTGCTGGACCTTTTGTTTTTTTAATACAATCAGCTGGAATCACTCAACAAGATAAGATCAAAAAATTTATCAAAGTAAAAAAAGAGGTTAGGGTTGAGCGTGGAGATTCGTTTGCAGCCATTAAGCCTTTTGATGGTTTTAAAGTAAGTTTTACAATTGAATTTGATGACCCAACCATTAATAAGTATGCATCAACATCATCAATAGATTTTTCCTCAACATCCTTCGTCAAAGAGGTTTGCAGAGCAAGAACCTTTGGATCAACAAAAGATTTGGATTACCTACAATCTCAAGATTTGGCTCTAGGAGCCAGCGTTGCAAATGCAATTGCAATTGGAGAAGACGGGATTGTAAATGAAGAAGGGCTTCGTTTTGATGATGAGTTTGTAAAACACAAAATGTTGGATGCTATTGGCGATTTATACTTGCTGGGGCATAACCTTATTGGACAGTTTACTGGATATAAGTCGGGACATTCTTTAAATAATGAGCTGTTGAGAAAAATTCTTGATTCTGAGGATGCCTGGGAAATCGTTACTTTTGAGGATATTGCTACTGCACCAATATCCTATTCAAAGCCCCCATTCGAAAATACATAGTCCCAGCGATGAGTATCTTTCAGAGAATATTTAGTTCTAGCAACCAAAGGTATCTAAATAAAATAAATAAAATTGTTCAACTAGCAAACGAACTTGAGGCTAGCTACAAAGAACTTAATGATGATGAGTTTTTATCGCTTAAATCTTTAATCATCAAAGATTACTCTGAAAATAATGACTTGTTAACAGCTCATGCTTTTGCCGCAGTAAGAGAGGCTGGAGTGAGGACCATTGGTCTAAGACATTTTGACTCTCAGTTTCTGGGAGGCATTTCCCTTGCTCAGGGGAAAATCAGTGAAATGAAAACAGGTGAAGGAAAAACCTTGGTGGGTACCCTGCCTGCTTACCTAAACTACCTCAATAATAACAAGGTCATCCTTGTTACCGTGAATGACTACCTTGCGCAAAGAGATTCGGAGTGGATGAAACCTGTATACGAATTCTTAGGCATGTCTGTTGGTGTTATTTATTCCAATCAGGAAATTCAAGAAAAAAAACAAGCCTATGAGAGTGATGTAATTTATGCAACCAACAATGAACTTGGCTTTGACTACCTTCGAGATAATATGGCTTTGCGAGCGGAAGACAAAGTTCAATGCTCACTTGATTTTGCAATTGTTGATGAAGTTGATTCTATTCTTATCGATGAAGCTAGAACTCCTCTGATCATTTCAGGCCCGTCCAGTGAAAGTCCAGAATATTATGAAAAAATAAAGAAGATTATCCCTACCCTTAAACGTCAGTCCAGAGAAGAAACTGAGGAAGAGCCCCTTGATGAAAATGAAAAAGGTGATTATCTAATTGATGAAAAAATGCGCTCTGTTGATCTTACAGACGACGGATATATTAAAGTTGAGAAGTACCTCGAGCAAATTGGAATGCTCAATGAAGATGAAAATCTTTACTCGGCTACCAATCTCAAAATTATGAGGTATGTTCAGGCAACCCTGAAAGCTAATTATTTATTTAATAAAAATGTTCATTATTTGGTTAGGAACAATGAAGTGCTGCTCATTGATGAGCATACTGGGAGAACAATGCCTGGCAGAAGAATTAGCGAAGGTGTTCATCAAGCTCTTGAGGCCAAAGAAAACGTAACGGTTCAACGAGAATCACAAACATTAGCCTCTACAACTTTTCAGAATTTTTTTAGGCTCTTTAAAACATTGTCTGGAATGACAGGGACTGCAGATACGGAGGCTAGAGAGTTTAGTGAAATATATGGGCTAGATGTTGTCATCATTCCAACTCATAAAGATATGGTTCGTGAGGATTGTGATGATTTAGTTTTTTTAACTAAAGAGGCAAAATACAAAGCCTTAATTGAAGAAATTGAGACTATACGCTCAAAAAAAGCACCTGTTCTTGTGGGTACTGCATCAGTCGAATCTTCAGAGATAGTATCCTCGCTCCTAACAAAAAAAGGGATTCAACATCAGGTTCTCAATGCCAAACAACATGCAAAAGAAGCTGAAATCATTGCAAATGCAGGAGTGCCTGGTGCAGTCACAATTGCTACAAATATGGCCGGGCGTGGAACTGATATTGTCCTAGGTGGAAAAACTGAAGGTGAAAAAGATTCTAATTGGGTATCACAGAATCAAACCGTGCTTGACGCAGGAGGCTTACATATTTTAGGAACTGAAAGACATGAATCAAGAAGGATTGATAATCAGTTGAGGGGTAGAGCTGGAAGACAAGGTGACCCTGGTTACTCAAAGTTTTTCCTTTCGTTAGAAGATGACTTGTTAAGGCTCTTCATATCTGACAGTCGTAGAGGTTTATTTGAGAGAATCGGCATGGGTGATGATCATATTGAACATAAAATGCTATCAAGAGGCATTGAAAATGCGCAAAAAAGAATTGAAAACCGTAACTTTGATCTCAGAAAAAACTTGCTTGAATATGATGATGTTGCAAATGATCAAAGGCAAGCTGTATACCAGCTAAGAGATCAACTTCTTTTTGAAGATGAAATATCCAACAGCATAAACGAATTAATCGAAGATGAATTTACAGCAATATCCTACGATGCCGTGCCTCCTGAATCTGTAGAAACTCAATGGAAATTAGAGGAGCTTGAAGAAGAACTTAGATCAAGTTTCAAACTCAACTTAAGTCTTGCAGATAAGGTTAAAAGGGATCGATCAATATTGCCTAAGGATATAGCTTTCTATGTTGCTGATGAGGCATCTAAATTCTACAAATCAAAATATGCTCATATTGGTGACAATCTTAAAATGCTTGAAAAACAAGTCATGCTTCAGGTTTTGGATAATCACTGGAAAGATCATCTTGCTGAAATGGATCATTTACGACAAAACATTGGGTTGAGGGCTTACGCACAAAAAAATCCAAAAAATGAATACAAACGAGAAGCATATGAAATGTTTGAAGATATGCTTCAAACAATCAATACAGAAACGGTTAAAGTACTCTTTAGTCTTGAATTAGTTTCTGAAGAAGAGATCAACGAGTTAAAAGAAAGAGCTTTAGAGGAACAAAAAAAGCAACAATCTTTGAGCTCGGAAAATCAACCAACCCTTCAACCACCAACAATAGGTCAAAATATTTCTTCAGAACAACAAGAGCCTAAAGCACCTCAAACCATCCAAAGAGATGCACCAAAGCTTGGCAGAAATGATCCATGTCATTGTGGTTCAGGAAAGAAATTTAAGCATTGTTGTGGAAAGTGAGACTTATTGCGATCACTCCAGATAAGTTAGATGATCTTGATCCCCAAGAGTATATAAAGTCTTTTTCAATAAAAAACAACCCAGATCTGATTATAGTTAGGGATACTAATGCTTCCTTTGCAACAAAACTTGAGTTTGCAAACAGGCTTAGAAAACTTTCTAACGCATCAATTTCCATTAATGCAAAAGCAGATGATTTCGCTAGTCAAAAAGATATTTCCTTTGGTCTGCATATGAATTCTGTTGAATTAAAAAGAGTTGAAAATGAGAGCTTAGAAAAATTAAAACCCCAATCTGTTATTTCTGCTTCTTGCCATAATATTGAAGAAATCAATAAAGCAAATTTCATGAGCCTTGATTTTGTTTTGGTGAGTCCAGTCTTGATTGATAAATTCAATCCAAAATTGGGCTGGAAAAACTTTTCAATATTAGCAGTTCAATGCTCCTCTAAAGTCTTTGCTCTAGGAGGTATGAACATTCCGGACTTAGAAATTGCACGAAAACATGGAGCTCAGGGAATCGCTGGTATTTCAATGTTTACTTAATCCTCTGAAAAATCATCAGAGTGTATTGGTCTTTGTATAACTTTTTCCTCATTAGCCCATTCACCTAGATCTATAAGCTTGCATCTTTCTGAGCAAAATGGGCGAAATATATTTTTCTTACTGATATCTGCTTCTCCTTTACATTGTGGGCATGATAATTGATTACTCATTACATAACTCTAAGTAAAAGTTATGGATGGTTGAAATCTTTCCTTCCAAGTCTTGCAGGCTGTCGTTATTAGTGATCACATCATTGGCAATACTCAACCTCTCATTTCTGGTGCATTGCGAGAGCATAATTTTTTTTATCTCAGTGTCGGGGACATTATCTCTTGATGCTGCCCTAATTAAGGCAATCTCAGGCTTACAATCAATCACTAGAATTCGTTGATAGTTAGAGGCTGAATCAGTTTCAAAAATTAATGGCACCTCAATTATCGTATAGATTGATTCAGATTTTTGGATTTCGTTGCTAATCACTTTTCTAACAGCTGGATGGACAATTTTTTCTAAATTATTTTTAAGGTCATAATCATTGAATACTAAGTCTCTAATTTTTTCTCTACTAAGACTTCCATCACTTTGAACTACCTCTTCACCCAACAAATCAATAGCATCAGATTTTGCTATTGGGTCTTTCTCAAAAACTTCCCTTGATGCTTGATCAGCATCAATTACGTTAATCCCATGTTGTCTAAAAATATTTCCTGCAGCTGATTTCCCTGATCCGATGCCGCCTGTTAAACCAATTATCAATTTAAATCCTTATTTCGTATTGATAGGTGCGTTTAATGACCACGAACTTTCTTCAATTCTTTCTGATATTTTCCAACCATCCTTAGTACGCTGATATTTATCGTTGTACCACATCCCCAAGAAGAATACTTTTCCCTTTTTATCTTCCATTGGGTTGAAGCACATGACCTTGCCAATAGCTGAATTGTTGCTTTCATCAAAATCAATAGAAATATTTGAGATCATATGTTGATAATTGGGGAAGTGTTTAAGCGCTGACTCTAAATAAGAAATTATTTCTTCTAAAGTACCACTGATTCCTCCAGCTTTTGTGTAATCAATGAAGCAATCAGGTGTAAAAAAATCTCTAAACCTATGAAATTGCTTTTGGTCAACCGCAGAAGCATAGTTTGTAACAAGCTTCTCAATTTCCATACGATCTGAAATTTCTTGAAGTTCCATGAAGCTAATTTTATAACAAAAAAAAAGAGCTTTCAGATCACTGAAAGCTCTTCCTAAATAAAAAGCCTGACGATTTCCTACTCTCACACAGGGAAGCCCTGCACTACCATTGGCGTTAGTTCGTTTCACTTCTGAGTTCGAGATGGGATCAGGTGGTACCAAACTGCTATTGTCATCAGGCAAACTGGTATGTAATTTTAGAGCACTACAAAACTTGATAGAAGCAACCTTTCTTAAGGTTACATAATCAAGCCTCACGAGTTATTAGTACAAGTTAGCTCAACGCCTCACAGCGCTTACACATCTTGCCTATCAACGTCATAGTCTTTGACGACTCTTAAGGAGACCGAAGTCTCAGGGAGATCTTATCTTGGGAGAGGCTTCCCGCTTAGATGCTTTCAGCGGTTATCCTTTCCGAACATAGCTACCCGGCAATGCCACTGGCGTGACAACCGGAACACCAGAGGTTCGTCCAATCCGGTCCTCTCGTACTAGGATCAGCTTCCCTCAAATCTCCAACGCCCACAGTAGATAGGGACCGAACTGTCTCACGACGTTCTAAACCCAGCTCGCGTACCACTTTAAATGGCGAACAGCCATACCCTTGGGACCTGCTCCAGCCCCAGGATGTGATGAGCCGACATCGAGGTGCCAAACACCCCCGTCGATGTGAACTCTTGGGGGGTATCAGCCTGTTATCCCCGGCGTACCTTTTATCCGTTGAGCGATGGCCCTTCCATACAGAACCACCGGATCACTAAGACCTAGTTTCCTACCTGCTCGACCCGTCGGTCTCGCAGTCAAGCATCCTTTTGCCTTTATACTCTTTGCACGATGTCCGACCGTGCTGAGGATACCTTCGTACTCCTCCGTTACTCTTTGGGAGGAGACCGCCCCAGTCAAACTACCCAGCACACACTGTCCTCAACCCAGATAATGGGCCTAAGTTAGAACCTCAACTTTACAAGGGTGGTATTTCAAGGACGACTCCACCAAAACTAGCGTTTTGGCTTCAAAGTCTCCCACCTATCCTACACAAATAAAATCAAAGTCCAGTGTGAACCTGTAGTAAAGGTGCACGGGGTCTTTCCGTCTAGCTGCGGGTACACTGCATCTTAACAGCGAATTCAATTTCACTGAGTCTTGGGTGGAGACAGTGTGGCCATCGTTACGCCATTCGTGCAGGTCGGAACTTACCCGACAAGGAATTTCGCTACCTTAGGACCGTTATAGTTACGGCCGCCGTTTACCGGGGCTTCGATCAAGAGCTTCGCCGAAGCTAACCCCATCAATTAACCTTCCGGCACCGGGCAGGCGTCACACCCTATACGTCCTCTTACGAGTTTGCAGAGTGCTATGTTTTTAATAAACAGTCGCAGCCACCTGGTATCTTCGACCATGCCATGCTTAGAGAGTAAATCTCATCACACAACATGGCACACCTTCTCCCGAAGTTACGGTGTTATTTTGCCTAGTTCCTTCACCCAAGTTCTCTCAAACACCTTGGTATTCTCTACCTAACCACCTGTGTCGGTTTCGGGTACGGTTCCTTGTAATTTAAGCTTAGAGGTTTTTCCTGGAAGCATGGTATCAACTACTTCCCACTTCATGAGTGGTCGTCATCAGTTCTCGACCTTAAAGTGTTCCGGATTTACCTAAAACACAAGCCTACAACCTTAAACACGGACAACCGTCGCCGTGCTAGCCTAACCTTCTCCGTCACCCCATCGCAATTACAAGAAGTACAGGAATATTAACCTGTTTCCCATCGACTACGGCTTTCGCCCTCGCCTTAGGAGCCGACTCACCCTGCCTCGATTAGCGTTGGACAGGAACCCTTGGTTTTTCGGCGAAGAGGTTTTTCACCTCTTTGATCGTTACTCATGTCAACATTCGCACTTCCGATACCTCCAGCATGTCTTACAACACACCTTCAACGGCTTACGGAACGCTCTTCTACCATCTTCTAAAAGAAGATCCGTAGCTTCGGTTCATGATTTAGCCCCGTTATATCTTCCACGCAGGCCGACTCGACTAGTGAGCTATTACGCTTTCTTTAAAGGATGGCTGCTTCTAAGCCAACCTCCTAGCTGTTTGTGCCTTCCCACATTGTTTCCCACTTAATCATGATTAGGGACCTTAGCTGACGGTCTGGGTTGTTTCCCTCTCGACTACGGACGTTAGCACCCGCAGTCTGTCTCCCATGCTCATACTCATTGGTATTCGGAGTTTGCATCGGTTTGGTAAGTCGGGATGACCCCCTAGCCGAAACAGTGCTCTACCCCCAATGGTAATACATGAGGCACTACCTAAATAGTTTTCGAAGAGAACCAGCTATCTCCAGGTTTGATTAGCCTTTCACTCCTATCCACAGCTCATCCCCTCATTTTTCAACATAAGTGGGTTCGGGCCTCCAGTCAGTGTTACCTAACCTTCACCCTGGCCATGGATAGATCACCTGGTTTCGGGTCTAATTCCAGCAACTCAGCGCCCTATTAAGACTCGGTTTCCCTTCGCCTACCCTAACGGTTAAGCTTGCTACTGAAATTAAGTCGTTGACCCATTATACAAAAGGTACGCCGTCACAGAACAAGTCTGCTCCGACTGCTTGTAAGCACAAGGTTTCAGGTTCTATTTCACTCCCCTCGCCGGGGTTCTTTTCGCCTTTCCCTCACGGTACTGGTTCACTATCGGTCAGCTGAGAGTATTTAGCCTTGGAGGATGGTCCCCCCATGTTCAGTCAAGATTTCACGTGTCCCGACCTACTCGATTTCACTTGTTATAACTTTTCATATACAGGGCTATCACCTACTATGGCCAAACTTTCCAGAATGTTCTACTGAGTTATATCAAGCTTAAGGGCTGCTCCAGTTTCGCTCGCCGCTACTCCCGGAATCTCGGTTGATTTCTTTTCCTCTAGGTACTTAGATGTTTCAGTTCCCTAGGTTTGCCTTTCATACCTATGTATTCAGCATGAAATAATATACTTATGTATATTGGGTTTTCCCATTCGGAAATCTTCGGATCAAAGCTTGTTTACTAGCTCCCCGAAGCTTATCGCAAGTTACAACGTCCTTCATCGCCTTCAGCTGCCAAGGCATCCGCCTTGTGCTCTTAACTACTTGATCATATAACCTTAAAAAAGGTTATGTTTTGAGAATAACTTAATTAAATTACTTCATTGTTATGCAGTGATCTAAAACGTAATTTTACGTTTTGGAAATTACATACCATTAATTTAAAAGATCTATTCAATACTTTTAGTTACTCGTGTGGGTGGTCAAAAACGCAATAAATATAAGGAGGTGATCCAGCCACAGGTTCCCCTACGGCTACCTTGTTACGACTTCACCCCAGTCATGGACCACACCGTGGTGAGCGCCCTCCCGAAGGTTAGACTACCCACTTCTGGTGCAATACACTCCCATGGTGTGACGGGCGGTGTGTACAAGACCCGAGAACGTATTCACCGCGACATGCTGATTCGCGATTACTAGCGATTCCGACTTCATGCAGTCGAGTTGCAGACTGCAATCCGGACTACGAAGAGTTTTATGAGATTAGCACCAGCTCGCGCTTTAGCGTCTATCTGTACTCCCCATTGTAGCACGTGTGTAGCCCTACACGTAAGGGCCATGATGACTTGACGTCGTCCTCACCTTCCTCCGGTTTATCACCGGCAGTCCCCTTATAGTTCCCGACCGAATCGCTGGCAAATAAGGGTAAGGGTTGCGCTCGTTATGGGACTTAACCCAACATCTCACGACACGAGCTGACGACAGCCATGCAGCACCTGTATCTTAGCTCCAAAAGGCACTCTTTCATTACAAAAGATTCCAAGTATGTCAAGTGTAGGTAAGGTTTTTCGCGTTGCATCGAATTAAACCACATGCTCCACCGCTTGTGCGGGTCCCCGTCAATTCATTTGAGTTTTAACCTTGCGGCCGTACTCCCCAGGCGGACAACTTAAAACGTTAGCTGCGCCACTGAAAAGCATAGCTTTCCAACAGCTAGTTGTCATCGTTTACGGCGTGGACTACCAGGGTATCTAATCCTGTTCGCTACCCACGCTTTCGCACCTCAGTGTCAGTACAGAACCAGAAAGCTGCCTTCGCCATCGGTATTCTTCACAATATCTACGCATTCCACCGCTACACTGTGAATTCTACTTTCCTCTTTCGTACTCTAGTGAATCAGTTTTGGATGCAGTTCCCAGGTTGAGCCCGGGGCTTTCACACCCAACTTAATAAACCACCTACGCGCGCTTTACGCCCAGTAATTCCGATTAACGCTTGGACCTTCCGTATTACCGCGGCTGCTGGCACGGAATTAGCCGGTCCTTATTCTGTAAGTAATGTCACGGAGTATTGGTATTAACAACACTCTTTTCTTCCTTACTTAAAGTGCTTTACAACCCGAAGGCCTTCTTCACACACGCGGTATGGCTGGATCAGGCTTGCGCCCATTGTCCAATATTCCCCACTGCTGCCTCCCGTAGGAGTCTGGGCCGTGTCTCAGTCCCAATGTGGCTGATCGTCCTCTCAGACCAGCTAAAGATCGTCGCCTTGGTGAGCCTTTACCTCACCAACAAGCTAATCTTACGCAGGCTCATCTAATAGCGAGAGCATCAAAGCTAAGCCCTCTTTCTCCCTTAGGACGTATACGGTATTAATCCGAGTTTCCTCGGGCTATCCCCTTCTACTAGGTAGATTCCTACGCGTTACTCACCCGTTCGCCGCTCGTCAGCACGAGATTTTGCAAGCAAAATCAAAATGTCTGTTACCGCTCGACTTGCATGTGTTAAGCCTACCGCCAGCGTTCAATCTGAGCCATGATCAAACTCTTCAATTATGATCATTGTGTTGCTATTTCAAGCAACAAATTTTTTTATAATTTCTCGTATTTTGAACACCCACACGAGTAACCAAAAATGTTAAACATCTAGCCGCCTTTCTGGCGGAAAGAGAATTCTACACCCGTTATTTGCAATAAGATACCGTTTTTTTAATTTTTTTTCTTATCAACTAATTTTTCAGTTTGAAGGAACTTCATTTTAGATCTTAGCTCGCTTCCAACCACCTCAATTGAGTGATCAGCATTACTTTTTCTGTTAGCTTTCATGATCGGTCCACCTGATCCATCATTACTTTGTCTGCAGTCATTCAAGAACTCATCTGCGAACTCACCAGACTGAATTTTAGCTAGAATTTCCTTCATGGAATCTTTGGTGGATTGTGTGATCACTTTTGGCCCGCTGACGTAGTCGCCATACTCTGCAGTATTAGATATTGAGTAATGCATATTTCCAATACCACCTTCATGGATTAGATCAACAATTAATTTTGTTTCATGCAGGCATTCAAAGTAAGCCATTTCGGGACTATAGCCAGCCTCGACAAGAGTTTCATAGCCAGCCTTGATCAGTGCTGTCATGCCACCACAAAGGACTGCCTGCTCTCCAAACAAATCAGTTTCGGTTTCTTCTCTAAAGTTTGTTTCAAGGACTCCTGCTCTTGTTCCACCATTAGCTTTTGCATAAGATTTTGCAATATCAAGAGCTGAGTAATCTTTATCATGGACTGCATCTTGATAAACAGCGACTAGAGAGGGGACTCCACCACCTTGAAGATAAGTGCTTCTAACTGTATGGCCTGGGCCTTTGGGTGCAATCATAATTACCGATTGATCATCTGAGGGAATAATTTTTTTAAAATGAATATTAAAACCATGAGCAAATGCTAAGACGCATCCATTTGAAATATTTGGTTTAATTTCATTATCGTAAAGCGCTTGTTGAAACTCATCTGGTGCAAGAATCATAATTAGATCTGCTCCTTTTGATGCCTCTGAGACAGAAGCAACTTTCAACCCAGCATCTTCTGCTTTTTTCCAAGAAGATGAGTTCTCTCTTAAACCAACGGTAACATCTACGCCAGAATCATTTAAGTTATTTGCATGGGCATGGCCTTGTGAACCATATCCAATAATACTCACTTTCATATTCTTTATTATTTCTAGGTTTGCGTCGTTGTCATAAAAAATTTTCATGTTGATTCCTATAATTTCAGTGTCTTAGTAGATTCATGAATTCCTAAACTTCCCGACCTCACAACTTCTAAAATATTAGATACTCCAATATTTTTAACAATGGCTTCATAGGATGATGAAGCATCAATAATTGATAGAACCACAATCTCCTTTGACTCCTCAATTACATTTAATTGTTGAAACTTTAATTTATCACGAAGTTTTTTAGTGAACTTGGGAGCATGCATTTTTATTAAAATCATCTCAATTTCATGGTGCTCACCTTCGGTGAGATCTGAAACTTTAATTACATCTATTAGCTTATTAATTTGTTTGGTAATTTGCTCAACAACATTCTCAGTACCTCTAGTAGATACTGTCATTCTGGAATAACTACCATCAAAAATTGGAGCAACGTTTAAAGACTCAATGTTGTAGCCACGTTGATGAAATAGCCCAACTACCCTGGCAAGTGCTCCTGGCTTATTTTCTATTAATATTGAAAGTGTTCTTCTCATACTTTATCTGATTTGCTCAGCCACATATCTTTCATACTTCCATTTGGTGCTACAAGCATTGGGTACACATGCTCATTTGGATCAACCAATACATCAATAAAAACCAATTTTCCCTTCATGGAAAAAGCTTTATCAAGTGCTGGCCTTAGATCAGCATATTTTTTAACTCGCATTCCGACATGTCCGTATGATTCAGTCAGCTTTACAAAATCCGGTAATGAATTTTGATATGTGCTCTCTGAGTGTCTTCCGCCATAGTTCATGTCTTGCCACTGCTTGACCATACCAAGTGCTTCATTATTGATATTAATAATTTTTATCGGTAATCCATACTGCAAGCAGGTAGAAAGTTCTTGGATGCACATCTGAATACTGCCCTCACCCGTGACGCAAACCACCTCTTTTTTTGGGAAAGCTAACTTTACACCTAAAGCAGCTGGCAAACCAAATCCCATTGTTCCCAAACCACCAGAATTAATCCATCTCCTAGGCTTATTAAAATGATAATACTGTGCAACAAACATCTGATGTTGACCCACATCTGAAGTTACATAAGCATCTCCATTTGTTGCATGATATAGCTCCTGAACAACAGCTTGTGGCAAAATTGCCTTGGTTTTGAGGTGTTTCATGTAAATCTCATGATCAAGACCATGCTTGTCTCTCCAGACATTGATTTTGCTTATCCAATCCTCAATTGCATCTGAATCAATTTTTATCTTTGATCTCTTGATTTCTTTAATGAGGGCCTGCAATGATTCCTTTACCTGCCCAACTATTGGGATATCAGCATTGATGATTTTTGATATTGAGGCTGGATCAACATCTATATGAACAATTTTTGCATTAGGTGCAAAAAGTGCAGGGGTATTGGTAATCCTATCATCGAACCTTGCGCCTACTGCTAAAATAAGGTCTGCATTATGCATGGACATATTTGCTTGATAAGTGCCATGCATACCTAGCATGCCAAGAAAAAGTTTATTATTTGCTGGGAATGCTCCTAGACCCATTAAGGTACTAGTCAATGGAACTTTTAAGAGCTTGTTAAGGTCATTTAATTCCTTAGAAGCATTACCAATAATAACGCCACCACCTGAATAAATTACTGGCCTCTCAGATGACAAGATAGCTTTTGCTGCTTTTTTTATCTGCCCTGGATGCGGCAATGATTTTGGTTTATATGATCTAATATCAGGATTAGCTGGTTTTTGATACTTAAACTTTTTAGAAGGATCAGTCATATCTTTGGGAATATCAATTACAACTGGTCCAGGCCTTCCTGAGGTAGCTATATGAAATGCTTCTTGAACTACTTTTGGAATGTCCCGAACATCTTGAATAATATAACTGTGCTTAACTATTGGTCTTGAGATACCAATCATGTCGGTTTCCTGGAATGAATCTGTTCCAATTAAATGACTTTGAACTTGACCTGAGATAACAATCATAGGAATTGAGTCCATAAAAGCTGTTGCTATCCCAGTAATAGCATTTGTCGCTCCAGGTCCAGAAGTGACCAATACAACCCCAGGCTTACCAGTAGCTCTTGCATAGCCATCAGCTGCATGAGTGGCGCCTTGCTCATGTCTAACTAAAATGTGTTCGATGCTCTTTTGACGGAAGACAGAATCGTAAATATGTAAAGCAGCTCCTCCGGGATAGCCGAATATAAATTTCACGCCCTCTTCTCTAAGAGCTCGCATTAACATGTCACCGCCAGATAAGTTCATATCTAATAATCTAAATTGGAACGTGGATTTATACCTTAAATTCTTGTAAAAACAAGTGTTTCAAGCATTTTCATTGCTCTTCAAGGATTCTATTAGACCTAATATATCATCTGGTGGATTACTCTTGTAAGTCTTCATTTCATTGCTAGCATCCAAAAATGCTAATTGATATGCGTGGAGTGCCTGCCTTGGAAATGACAAAATTTTATCCTTTAAATTATCAGAAAGATTCTTGATTAATTGGCTTCCAGAACCATAAGCCTTGTCTCCAATTATAGGGGTTTTATTTGAGCTTAAATGCACTCGAATTTGATGGGTCCTTCCGGTTTCAATTTTTACCTCAACCACAGAGTATCCACCAAAACTTTCTAGAGATATAGCTTCGGAGATAGCCTCTCTCCCGCTTTCATCAACTTTCATCTTGGTTCTATTGTGTCTATCCCTGGCAATAGGCTTATCTATAGTTAGAGCGCCAATAATCTCACCCTTAATTACTGCTAAATATTTTTTTTCTACTTCTCTGTTTTGGAATTGCTCAACAATGTGATTTCTAAAACCGTTTTTCCTAGCTATAACTACTAACCCTGACGTATCTTTATCAAGCCTATGTACTATTCCGTTTCTTGGAAGGCGTAAAACTTCGGGATAAATTTTTGCTACTCCGTTTGCTAGAGTGCCTGACTTAACACCAGCTCCAGGATGCATTACTAAGCCAGCTGGTTTATTTATAATTGCGTAATCATCACATGCAAAAATAATATCAAGATTAATATCCTCTGCAGTCCATGAAGATACTTCCGCATCCGGAATCGATACATCGATTTGATCATTATGACAGACTTTATCTTTTGGCTTGCACCCCTCATCATTAATCAAAATATCACCCGATTTAATTAAATCCTTAACCTGATTTCTTGATAATTCATTGCCAAGAAGCTCGCTAATTGCAATATCAGCCCTTTTGCCATGGAGGATCTCAGGAATTTCTAACTTTTTGTGCCTCATAACGAACTGACAATAACTTTAATAGTCTAAAAATTTTTATGATTAGTTTACTAAGCTTAGAATTAAAAGGGTAAAATGTTGCGAATTTATGGCTATGCATAAAAACAAATTTTTTAGAAATACACTTGGGATGCTCGCCTCATTTGTTGTATTTACCGGATGTAGTTCTGACGGTCCAGTTATTGAACAGCCTGAGCAGCAATACTATGAAATCGCTCAAAGTAGAATGAGGGCAAAAAACTATTTTTCAGCAATTGATGCACTTGAGATGATCGTTACCAGATATCCTTTTGGTAGGTATGCTGAACAAGCTCAATCTGAACTAATATATGTTCATTTTATGAATGGCGATGATGAGGCTGCTCACGCTGCAACAGAAAAATTTATAAGACTTCATCCAAGGCATCCTAATATTGACTATGCATATTTTATGAGGGGAATTACAAGTTATACCCGAGACAAAAGCTTTTTTGCCCGACTCTTTGAAGATAATTTACCAAAAAGAGATATTTCTGGGGCAAAGCAATCTTTCTCAGAATTATCTGAATTTCTAACTAGGTTTCCTGACAGTCAGTATGCTCCTTACGCTAATCAGAGATTAATTTATCTAAGAAATATGATTGCTAAACACGAACTTACTGCAGCTGATTATTATTTAAGAAGAGAGGCATATATAGCTGCCTTAAGACGAGCAAAATATGTTTTAGAGCACATCCCTAACTCAAGTGAAAACTTAAGAGCATTAAACATACTTAAAGAAGCTTATGAAAACTTAGGCTATCTTGACTTGCTTGAAGATGTTGAGAAAACAATTGTAATTAACTACCCAAATCAAGAGTTAGAAGATTCTAAAACTGAGTCAAGAGGATTCTGGCCTTTTAATAGAGAGGCTCCTAAACCTCCACAACAAGAAACCTAGATTAAGTAATTTTTTCTTTTATTGCATACAAGCTAGGTATATAAAATAAAGCAATTATTGTTGCTCCAAAGACTCCGCCCGCCATCGCCCAAGCAAGGGGTTTAAAAAATATACTTGAAACTAGCAGAGGTAAGAATCCTCCTATGGTAGTCACTGACGTTGTAATGATATGTCTAGTGGAGCGCATCACCACATCTATCAATCCTTCCTTAGTGAGATCATTATTCTCATTTGCCTCTTTAATATGAGATAGAACAACTATTGAATCATTGATGGATAAACCGACTAGACCTACTGCTCCAACCAAACCTATAAAACCAAAATTAGCATTCCCTAAGACCAAGCCCACAAAAGCCAAGCCTGTACATAGTATTGCAACGCTTAAGATAATTGTTGCCTCTCTAAAAGAATTGAGCGCAGAAATTAGAGCAATAATTATTAGGATAAAAAATATTGCAGCAGAGGAAAAAATTTGTGCTTGCGACTCTGATCTAGATTCAGCCTCACCAGAAAGTTCTAATTGATATCCGGGAGGTAAAGACTCTTTAAATTTATCAATGGAAGTCTTAATGTAGCGTTCAGTGCCTGATGCAAGTTTGTCTGGCCAAATCCAACCTTGAACAGTATTTGACTTTGAGCCCTCAAAACGAGCTAGTGATGTTGGCTTGGAGGTTAATTTAAGCTCACCAAAACTTGAAGAGTAATTAAGGGAATTATCTCCGGGAATGGAGATGTATTGAATTGAATCATTCAAATCTTGATACTTCATCCCTCTAATTCTTAAAGGAATTTCTTTATTTCCATCAAGCATTGTTCCAACATTAATGCCTTGAGTTGCTATAGAGATTTCATTTAAAAGAACCTGTGTGTTTACACCAGATAATAATAATTGAGAATTATTGAAATCAATTTCAAACTTTGCGCTGATTTGAGATAGATCTGCTCTTGTTAAGAAAACATCCGGTGCATTATTCATGATCAGCTCTAATTGCTCACCCAATACTTGTAAAACCTTTGGATCATCTCCTAATATTCGATACTCAACAGCAGCAAAAACTGGTGGACCAGAATCAAACTTATCAATAATGATTCTGAGGTCAGGATTTGTTTCAACCATAGACCTTGCTAATGCTGGGAGGCCTTTCATCATTTTGGAGTAGTCTTCAGAAATAAAAAATGCATCTGCTACATTGTTATTACCTAAAGGTGAGTCTCCTCCAATTACATTGTAAAGAACACGTGGAAGGTTTCGCCCAATGAACCAAACATCAGATTTAATCTCAAAGCCTGCCTTTTCATACATCTCCTCCCTTAATCTAAGAATCTCTTTTTCAGTTGCATCAATTGAAGAGTTTGGTGGTAGCTCAACTATAACCCTGAACATATTTCGATCTAACTCAGGGAAAAAATCTTGCTTAAGTAATGGGAACGTTAGAAAACCGATGGTAGGAAGAATAAGTGCTAATAAAATACCCCGACGAGGTTTGTCAAATGACCACTTTAAGAAGTTGCGATAGTGGCGAGCTAAATCTTCATTTGAATAGCCCTCGGTAGCAAGTTTTTGATTTTTAAATAGTGGAATTTTTTCTAAAAGGTTTAGAAAAACAGGAGTTATGAATAAAGCTAAAAATAAGGAGCCACACACTGAAAGAATTACTGTGATTGCCATACCGCCGACAAATTCTGAACTTGGACCCTTCCCTGCAGCAATCGGTAGAAAAGCAAACGCTGTGGTTGCTGTAGCAGCCGCTAATGGCACCCAAAGATGTTTAAATGAAATTAAAGCTGCACTTCTGGGAGCATGACTGCTTCGCCGTCTAAATTTATAGTCTTCAACCATAATAATTGCATTATCAATAAGTAATCCCAGTGCAATTATTATTCCTGTCATGGATGTTTGATGGAGCGGCAATCCCAATAAATTACAACCCAAAAGAACCAAACAAATAGTCAGCGGAATGGTTACGCCTACAATTAAAGCAGACCTAAGTCCCAGCAAGAAAAAGCTTAGCAATATAACAATATTGGTTGCAAAAAAGATGCTCCAAGAAAGATTGTCAAATTTCTGATTTAGGTAAAAGGATTCATCATAGAGCTTTACCACACTTAACTCATCAGGAAGGTTTTTATCATAGGCTTCGGCAATTTTTTCAAGATTATTTACATATAAATCTATCCTTTGCTGAAAAGCTGCATGGACTTGAATCAATATTGCAGGCTGCCCATCTACATAAATTATTTCTTCAGAAGGAATTCTTGGAGTTTTCTTAACGCTAGCAATGTCCCCAAGCCTGACTATTTCCGTTCCATCAAAAGTCTCTATTGGTAAGTCTTCTATTTCTTGAATAGTCCTAAAGTTGTCCTTTGATTTGACCAATATTTCACTACTTTGATCTGTGAATACTCCTATAGGTCTTTTGTTATCTAAAGCTTGGACTCGATTTGCTATTTCTTGGAATGATAATCCCATGCTAGAGATTCTTGCATTATCAATCTCAATAAGGACTTCTTCCTCAGTGCCACCAAATAAAAAGGCTTTATCCGTGCCTCCGCCATACGCCAGCTCCAGCCTTAAATCATCTGCCACCCTGGTCATAAGAATTTTTGGTGGAGGACCATCTTCCATCCATTTAATTGCATAAATTAATGTAGCTGGTGGACCACTACTTCTTATTAATTCCGTATCTACATTTCGCGGTAAGTTTACTTTAGCCTGATCAATCTTGTCCTGAACTTCTGACCATGCATCTTCGATAAGAGATGGATCTACATCTTCTTTTAGCTCAACCAAGGTCAGACTGAAGCCATCTGAAGCTGAGGAGACTAATCTTCTTACTTCAAAAACTTCTCTTAATTTAGCTTCAAGTGGCTCTAATACTTGAGTTTCAATTCTTTCGGGAGAGGCTCCCGGATAAATAACCTGAACGTTTGACCATCTTTGGGCAAGCTCTGGATTTTCTTGCCTTGGAACGGAATTAAGAGCAAAAAATCCTGAAATTAAAATAAATATAATTGTTAGAATAAAGACTCTAGGTCTTTCAAGGAATATTTCTATGGGATTCATGGCGGAAATTAATCGTAGATCTTGCCTTCAATTACTTTTGATGCCCCACCCACAATAACTTGCTCACCCGGAGTTAAGGTCCCAGTTACATAAGCAAAATTACCTTCAATATGCAACAACTCAACAAGCTCTCGAACTACCTTTACTGATCCAAAACTATCATTTTCAGGTGCAAGGACAAACAAACTCCATAAGCCTTGGTCAGATTCTGATAAAGCACTAAACGGAACCCAGACTCCTTTTTCTAGGACTAAATTCTCATAATTGAGATAGCCTATCGAACCAGGATTGATGAACTCTTTAAACCTAAAGATTGCTAAACGATTGGTTGATCCTCCAATAGTCATAGGAGCAACACGGGAGAATTTTGCTTTTGCATTTCCACCTTCAATAGTGAATGTATATTCTTGTCCAATGACAAGGTTCTGAATGATGTTGCTAGGTATTGAGACATGTGCCTCAACGGAAGTTGAGCTTACAAATTGAAAGATCATAGCCCCGGGAGAGATAATGGTACCTTTATCAATCATACGATCTTGGATAAAACCATCGTATGGAGCAGTGATTTTAGTTTGAGAAAGTTTTACTTTGAAAAATTCTAGTTCAGATTTAGCTACATCATATTCTGCACTGGCATGATCAAATTCTTGCGCAGAAATAAATCCGTCTTTTTTAAGGTCCTCAAAACGATCAAGAGCAAGCTTAGATAATTTAAACCTTGCCTCAGCTTGCATGAAATTTGCATTAACCTCTCTGCTATCAAGTTCGGCAAGGACATCGCCCTTTGCAAACCTATCTCCTATGTCTGCATTGATCTTATAAACAATCCCAGGAATTTCAAAAGCAAGATTTGATATTTGAGTCGGAAGGACTTTTCCTGGTATTAATTTAATCTCTTTGTAACTATCTTGAATTTCAACTTCTAAAACCTCCAATGAATCCTGCCCCATCAAAAGAGTCGAAGCTCCAAGGATAAGAAACAAGAAAAGTTTTTTCATAGAATTAACCTATCTTTGTTAGTTGAAACATAGTTATCAAAATTATATTTAAAGAGCTTACTGAAATTAAAAAAGCTACGAGAGTTTGGTTTTTGTATATCAATTTTTTCATTTATTTGACAAATTTATAGTTAAGAATTAATGTTTACAGCGTAAACATAGTACTAAATGTTTACAGTGTCAACATAAATATGAAATATCATCACGGAAATTTGCGCTCAGAGCTTATCCGTTGTGCGTGCACCTTATGTGAAGAACATGGTCATGACAAAATTAGCTTAAGAGGTATTGCCAAGGAAGCAAATGTCTCTCAAACAGCACCCTATAGGCATTTTGAAACTAAAGAATCGCTGTTGGCTGCTGTAGCTGCTCATGGATTTGTCGAGATGCAAAAATCCATAGATAAAATCATAGACTTATCAAAAACAAACAAGATTTCAAAAAAGACGCTTATTGATGCGATGCTTGCATATCTAGATTTTGCTATAAGCAACAATAATATTTATGAGGTTATGTTTGGGACGGTCATCAAAGATTTTAGAAATTTTCCTGATCTTCATGATGCTGCACTTGAAGCTTACAGCTCACTAAAATCATCAATTAAAAAGTATATTAAACTAAAAAATGATGAAGAATATGATGAAAAATGTGTCAAAATTTGGGCCTTTTTACATGGTCTTGTTGGTTTAAATAAAATTGAACAAAAATTAGAGGATGTTCCAACAACTGATGGAAGCTTTGACATGCCAATTGATGCTTTAAGAGCTGCAAAAAATAATCTTGTTCCCTTTATGAATTCTTCAATTGATGCATTAATTAAAAGCTAATTGTTTTTAACTCTTATTGAAATTATTTTTGATTCAATGCTCGGGTTAAATGGAATGTGCAAATAATTACCAAGAACTAATTGAAGTTGATATTCACCTGGCTCTAAATCAAGGACAGTTTCAGTCTGCCCTTTTCCAAAATGTAAATGATTTTTATCAGCTGGAATTGGTTTTGAATAATCTATTCCTGGACTGTTAACAAAGAGGTGATGGTGACCCGCAAATTCAAGGTCAATGCCTGCAGGCACAACACCAAAATTCTTAAGGCCAAATATAACCTTAAAGGGACTCGAAACAACATCACCATTTTTTGGATGAATGACATATGCATAAGGTTCTGTTTCTTCTGCATGCAAATGAAACAAAGGTAATGCACACAAGGTACACAACCAAAAAGGAAAGAATGATTTTAATAAGTTATAAGTATTTTCCATTTGCATACATCAAAGTGTCAAAGCCGTCATCGTTATGAGATTTATAAACCTCTCCGATTATTATAGTGTGGGTTTCATAATCTAAATATTTTTTAACCTTACAAAATATATTCGATTGAGAGCTTTGCAAAAAAGGGACACTGTCTAAATTCCAATTTTTATCTTCAAATCTTTGATCTTCTTTTTCTTTGATACTGCAGAGTGTAGCGATGTCTTGTTGATTTTTCTTGAGCAAATTAACGCAAAACTTAGCCTCATCGTTTAATAGATGGTCGTGAATTGACGCATCATGATTGACGCATACCAAGATTGATGGGGGTTCAAGAGTTAAAGAAGTAACTGAGGATGCCGTCATTGCATAAGGCTTATCATTTGAATCCTTTGCAGAGATAATACTGACTGAGGCAGCTAAATATCTCATCGATTTTAGGAATTCTTGTTGTAACATTTATAAACTTACTTTTAGAAATATTGAAAACTAATCCAAGCATAAGAATTATCAGTGGTTCTAACAAGGGATTCAAGATAAATTTTAAACCTAGTTCAAAATTAAGGCCTACCAGTGATCGTTTAAAAAAAATTGCTTTTGATTGGGTGCAATTTAATATCCTTAATTCAAATTGCTTGGATTTATTTGCAGGGACTGGAAGTCTTGGTCTGGAATGTCTCTCTCGCAATGCATCAAAGGTTACATTTGTTGATCATACAAATGATCACATCAATAAGATTAATAAATTAGCTGGTCAGCTTAATTATAAGGATAAGTGTGAATGCATTAGAGCTGATGTTTTTGCATGGATGCATAGCAATGAAGAAGTATTTGACCTTATTTTTATGGATCCTCCCTACGAGTTCAAAAATTATGAAATTCTATTAGAAACTATTGCTTTAAATAAAATGCTTTCAAAGAATGGTTTTATTTTTTTAGAGCATGCAGCAAGAATCCCCATTAATATACCTGATACTTTAAAAGCCATAAGAGAAAAAAAAGTAGGAGAAGCAAAAGGACAACTCATTCAATGGAAATAAAAATTGCAACACGAAAATCTCCTTTAGCCCTTTATCAAGCCGAAGCTGTAAAACAAGCAATCATTGATAAGCATCCAGATTGTATTTGTGAGTTGATACCCCTTGATTCTGAAGGTGACAAGGACTTAAGGCCAATTCATGAATTAGGTGGAAAAGGTGTCTTTGTTAAACGACTCGAAGAAGCATTAGTGATGGGTGATGCAGACATTGCGGTGCATAGCCTTAAAGATGTTCCAGCAGATCTTAATGATGAATTCCAAATAGTAGCCACTCTAGAGCGGGCTAACCCTTCCGATTCAATTATTTTTAAAGAATCAATAACCCTTGACCAGCTAAAAGATAAATCAATTGTCGCAACCTCATCTCCTAGACGTGCAGCACAAGTCAAATTATTCAATCCTTCTTTGGAAGTGTGTCCAGTTAGAGGCAATATTCATACAAGAATAAAAAAGTTAAAAGATAATGAATTTGATGCATTAGTTATAGCGACAGCTGCTCTGGATAGACTTCAGTTAAATTTAGAAAATGTAGAGAAAATTGATTCATCAGTAATGCTTCCTGCAGCGACACAAGCAATAATTGGAATTGAAGTGGGTAGAGATATAAATCCACAGAAATTAGAAATCATTAAAAGCATTAATCATCATGAAACATACTTTATTGCCTCTGTTGAGAGAAAAATTATTAAATATTTAGAAGGTGACTGTAACTCTGCAATTGCTTTGATTTGCAAAAAAATAAAAGAAAGTACGTTCGCGGTGAATCTTCGTGCGTTTGATCACAAAAGCTTAAAAGTAGAAAAAATTGATATGTGTTTCATTGAAGCTGAATTAGATCAATTTTATTTAGAGTTATTTAATAAAATAGAAGATTTAAAAATCAAAGAATTAATTTCAAATTAATGATCATTAATACCAGACCACACAAACAAGCAAGAAAGCTTAGCTATAAATTAGAAGCATTAAATATTGAACATACTTCATTTCCATTATCAGATATTAAACAACGCAAAAACTTAACATCAGCCGATATTGAGATACTCAAAGATATTCATACTTTTGATGGCATAGCTTTTACCAGTGCCGCAGCAGTAAAGTACGGGATAAAAATTGTTCAAGATTTTATCTCTCTAGAGGAATGCAATGCAAAATTCCTTGCAGTCGGCCCATCTACTCAAGAAAATCTTTCAAACCATGGTCTTAAAAGTCTAATCCCTAAAGAATTTCAATCTGAAGGACTTGGACTGCTGATGCAAGATGAGGGATTAAAAAAAGTAATTATTTTTAGCAATTCATGGTCCGAGAAAAGTATCTCAAGCAATGAAGAAACAGAAGTAGTTTATATTGCATCTCATGATTTAGAAATAAATCATGAAATGGTTAAAAATTTACAAAAAGAATTAGAGTCCTCCGAAAACATTGTCTTTATTTACAGCACAAATATTTTTGATGCTCTAACTGCAGACCTTTCTAAAAAGGCTTTATCAAGCACAACATGGATAATTCCATCAACGAGAATAGCCAATCATGTTAGCAAGGTATCAGGTAAGGTTGTTCAGGCGAGCAGTGCAATCGATGAAGATATGATTGATGCTTGTATAAAAATTAACTAACTTTTCTTCTTTCCGTTTCCACTTCGCATTGCAGCAAAGAATTCATCATTAGTCTTTGTCATTTTAAGTTTCTCTATCAGCCACTCGATAGCTTGAGCATCTTCCATATCATCTAGAAGTTTTCTTAAAATTATCATTCTTTGTAGTTCTTCATCAGTGGTAAGTAAGTCCTCTCTTCGAGTTCCTGAACGTCTAATATTTATAGCAGGATAGATTCTTTTTTCAGCAATGTTTCTTTCCAGATGAATCTCCATATTTCCCGTGCCCTTAAATTCTTCATAAATTACTTCATCCATTTTTGAACCAGTATCTACTAAAGCAGTTGCAATGATAGTAAGACTTCCGCCCTCTTCAAGATTTCTAGCCGCTCCAAAAAATCTTTTTGGTCTTTCTAGCGCATTTGAATCTACACCTCCCGAAAGTATCTTCCCCGAAGCTGGTTGCACTGCATTATAAGCTCTTCCCAGCCTAGTGATTGAATCAAGCAATATCACAACATCTTTCTTATGTTCAGTTAAGCGTTTAGCCTTTTCAATCACCATATCCGCAACTTGAACATGTCTAGTTGGAGGCTCATCAAAAGTACTGGCAACCACTTCTCCTCTTACAGTTCGACTCATGTCGGTAACCTCTTCAGGTCTCTCATCAATTAACAAGACAATTAACTCGACTTCAGGATTATTTTTTGTAATTGAGTGAGCAATACTTTGAAGCATTAAGGTTTTACCTGCTTTGGGAGGCGACACAATTAAGCCACGTTGGCCTTTACCGATAGGAGCAGTTAAATCAATAACCCTTGATGAGATGTCAGCATTTGATCCAGTGCCTTGCTCAAGCATTAGTCTATTATTAGGAAAGAGAGGAGTCAGATTTTCAAATAGTATTTTCTTTTTAGCTTTATCTGGTGTTTCTCCATTGATGGTATCGATTTGGACAAGCGCAAAATATCTTTCTTGATCCTTGGGCGGCCTTATCTTGCCTTGAACTTCATCACCTTTTCTAAGCGCAAACTTTCTAACTTGGCTTGGTGAAACATAAATATCATCTGCACTGGTACAGTAAGAATTCTCAGTCGATCTCAAAAAACCAAAACCATCATTAAGTATTTCCAAAACACCGCCACCGAAAATATCACTTCCCTCACTGGCTTGTTGCTTAAAAATCCTAAAAATTATGTCTTGCTTTTTAAGTCGCCCGACATCTTCGATGCCAAGATCGGTAGCAATATCAATTAAATCACTAATAGATTTAGTTTTAATCTCTGATAAATTCATATGGTTTTGTCCTCTGGAAAAGAAAAATTACAATGAATGGTGGTCAAAAGACCGTGATATGCGAATGATAGTAGCTTTTTGCTAAAGATGCAAAATTATATTTCTGCTTGAATAAACTCCAAAAGCTGCTGCTTACTAACTGCCCCGATTTGTGATCCTGCAACTTCACCATTTTTAAAAATCAATAATGTTGGTATAGATCTAATTCCAAATTGAACGGCCGTTTCTCTATTTGCGTCAACATCCATCTTGCAAACTTTTAACTTATCTGAATGTTCATCAGCTATTTCTTCAACTACAGGGGCAATTTGTTTGCATGGCCCGCACCACTCAGCCCAAAAATCTACAAGTACTGGTTTTTCACTATTCACAACTTCGGACTCAAAATTATCATTTGAAACTTCTAAAACACCATTACTCATCTTTTATCTCCTTGGCAATTTGCTTTGCAGCGTAGGTAAGAACTGCATCAGATCCAGCTCTTTTTAAACTTACAATCGATTCTAGCATAACGCTTTTATCAAGCAATCCTTGGCTTGTAGCATTCGAAAGCATGCTGTATTCACCGCTCACCTGATATGCAAAAGTAGGCATTTGAAACTTTTCTTTTACCTTGGAAATGATATCTAAATAAGGCATACCGGGCTTAATCATAACAATATCCGCACCCTCATCTACATCAATTGCAACTTCGTGCAATGCTTCATCTGAATTTCTTACATCCATTTGATATGTTTTTTTTGATGCACCTGCAAGATTGGTTTTGGAGCCGACCGCATCCCTAAATGGACCATAAAACGAAGAAGCAAATTTTGCTGCATAAGATAAGATAATGGTGTCTTTATTTTTATTTGCGTCCAAAGCTGACCTTATGACGCCAATTCTTCCATCCATCATGTCAGATGGTGCTACGATACTAGCGCCAGCATCTGCAAGTAATACAGCCTGTTTTCCTAAGAGCTCATTAGTTTCATCATTTAGAACAATGTCATTGGCCAATATTCCATCATGCCCGTGAGATGTATATGGATCCAGCGCAACATCTGCAATTGAAATTACATCAGGATATCTTTCACTAAACTCTCTAAGAAAATTAATCAAAAAATTATCTGCTGATAAAGCATATGAGCCGCTTTCATCCTTCAAATCACTTGGTACAACTGGAAAAATAGCAAACGCCTTGATGCCATGTTTAATACTTTCCTCAATTTCTCTAAAAAGCTGATCTTTTTCAAACCTCTCAACACCAGGCATCGAGTTTACAGGGCCTGCATCTGATTTAGAGTTTACTAAGAACATTGGCTCAATTAGATCGTTACTGGAAACAGTATTTTCAGCAACTAAATCTCTTATTGTTTTAGATTGTCGAAGTCTTCTAAGCCTTGTGCTTGGGTATTTTCTATTGATCATGTGAATCAGTGACAGCTCCTTTAGACGCGCTGCCAACTAAATGTTTGTATTTAGCCAGCACACCCTTTTTTGGGGACGTATTGATATTTTTCAAATTTCTTTTTCTTTCTTGCAAAATTTCCTCATCCACCAAAAGGATTAGTTCATTTGATTCAGCATCAATTCTAATAAGATCATCATCTTCAATTAATGCAATTGGTCCTCCAACTTCTGCTTCTGGAGAGATATGACCTACAACAAACCCATGAGTCCCACCTGAAAACCTTCCATCAGTAATAAATGCTACTTTGTCTCCAAGGCCTTGTCCCATTATGGCAGAGGTAGGTTTAAGCATTTCTCTCATGCCAGGGCCACCTTTTGGACCCTCATAACGGATCACCACAACATCTCCTGCTTTTATTTCCTTGTTAAGAATAGCTTGATTACCGTCTTCTTCAGAGTTGAAAACTCTTGCCTTCCCTTCAAAAGTAGTTCCTTCTTGGCCCGTAATCTTAGCAACTGCTCCTTCAGGTGCTAAGTTACCGTAAAGAATTCTGAGATGACTACTTCCTTTTATTGGATCTTCAAGAGACTTAATAATGCCCTGACTGGAATTATAAGGACTGATATCTTTAAGATTTTCAGCAAGTGTTTTTCCTGTTACCGTTAAACAATCCCCGTGGAGTAAATTTTTATCCAGCAGCATTTTTAAAACGGGTGAAATTCCCCCTTGTTCATTCAGCTCAGACATAAAATGATTACCAAATGGTTTGATATCTGCAATAACGGGAACATTTTCTCCAATCCTAGAAAAATCATCTAAATGCAAATCAACTCCAATTGCATATGCCATTGCCAAAAGATGCAACACTGCATTTGTAGATCCACCAAGGGCAATAACCGCAGTTATCGCATTTTCAAAAGCTTCTTTGGTCATAATATCTGAAGGCTTTAAATCTAATTCAATCAAATGTTCTATCGCTGCACCTGCCTCTCTGCAATCTTGTTTTTTATTATTAGATATAGCATCTTGACTACTGCTGCCTGGAAGACTCATTCCAAGAGCTTCAATAGCTGAAGCCATTGTATTAGCTGTATACATGCCTCCGCATGAGCCTGGGCCTTTTACAGAGATTTTTTCAATTCTAATGAGTTCGTCTTCAGAAATATCTCCTTTTGCGTACTCTCCAGTCTTCTCACAGACTGTTACATAATCTGTATTTTCATGACTGGGCTTGATAGATCCGCCATAGATAAAAAGAGATGGTCTATTTAATCTTGCAATCCCAATCAGGGCTCCTGGCATATTTTTATCACATCCACCGATTGCTACCAAGCCATCATAACCAAGACAACCAACAACTGTTTCTATTGAATCAGCTATCACCTCCCTTGAAACCAATGAGTATTTCATGCCTTCAGTTCCCATCGAAATACCATCAGATACTGTAATGGTATTAAATAAGACTGCTTTACAATTTGATTCATCAACTGATTGCTCAACGATCTCAGCTAAATCGTTAATATGCATGTTGCAGGGTGTAACTTTTGACCAAGTAGAAGCAACTCCCACTAATGGTTTTTTGAAATCCTCTGAAGAAAATCCAACACCTCTTAGCATTGATCTTGAAGCGGCCTGTAATGGACCATCTACTAATTTGCTTGAATGTTTTCTTTTAGTCATATTTAACCAGAGGAATATTTTAAAGCAGCTTTTAGCAAGTCTACTGTATATTGATTTTTAGGATCTTCAAATACAACTTTAGATGGTCCGGTTTCTATAATTTTCCCATTTTGCATAACAAAAATATGATCTGAGATTGATCTGATAACTTTAAGATCATGGCTGATAAATAAATAGGTCAATTTAAGTTTCTTCTGGAGTTCTTTTAGCAGCTCCAAGACTTGAATCTGGATGGATCGATCAAGTGCAGAAGTTGGCTCATCAAGTATAAGTAATTTAGGTTTTAAAATAATCGATCTAGCAATGGCAATTCTTTGGCGTTGTCCTCCTGAAAATTCATGAGGATACTTGAACATATGCTCTGGATTTAACCCAACATCCTTCATTGAATCTTTTATTAGCGATACCTTTTCATTTTTCTCTAAATCAAAATGCACATCTAGGCCTTCACCAATAATCTCGCCCACGGTCATTCTAGGAGATAATGAGCCGAAAGGATCTTGGAAAATAATCTGAATATCTTTTTTAATTTTTTGTCTTTCAGAGGCAGAAATCTTACCAAGATTTTTTCCATCAAATAATATTTCACCCTCATAATTTAATAATCCAGCAATTGCTTTACCCAATGTAGACTTACCTGAACCAGATTCGCCGACTAATCCAACAGTAGAATTTGAATTGATCTGGAAAGTTACATCGTCAACTGCTGTAAATTGCTTACGTGCCATAAAAGAATTATTTTTAAGATTAAATCTTACTGACAAAGACTTAACTTCAAGTGATACAGATTCATCTTTCTGAGTGCTCTCTAGAGGTTTGGGCTCTGAGGCTAAAAGCATTTTTGTATATGCATGTTGTGGATTTGAAAAAATTTCTTTTGTTTGCCCTTGTTCTACAATTTCGCCTTCCTTCATCACAATCACCTTTTCTGAAAAAGATTCAATCAGTCCAAGATCATGAGTGATAAATAAAACCGCCATGCCAACCTCATTTCTTAATTTTGAGATTAGGTCCAGTATCTGAGCTTGAATAGTTACGTCGAGAGCGGTAGTTGGTTCATCCGCGATGAGCAATTTTGGTTTATTAGCTAGGGCCATTGCAATCATAACCCTTTGCCTTTGCCCTCCGGATAATTCATATGGATATGAATGATATCTATTCTTCGAATCTGGAATCTCAACGAGTTTCATTAAGTTAATGGCTTCATCTTTTGATTCTTCTTTTGTTAATTTTTGATGCAAACAAATTGATTCCTGTATCTGCTTTCCAACTTTATGAAAGGGGTTTAAAGAAGTCATAGGTTCTTGAAATATCATGCTTATTTCACTGCCTCTTGTTAGTCGAAGTTGGTTAGCAGGAAGCGATAAGACATCATTATCTCTAAAGGATATCTTTGAGTTTGCTCCAAACTCTGCCTTAGGCTCAGGCAGTAACCTCATAAGTGACATTGCAGTTACTGACTTACCTGATCCCGATTCACCGACAAGACCAACAATTTCATTTTCTGATATTTCAAACGAAGCATTTTTCACAGCATAAAAAACTGAATCTCTTAGATTAAACTTAACGTCTAAGCTAGAAACTGAAAGTAATTTATTCATAAAAATTTCTCATTTCATCAATCATATCGTCAACAGCAGTCTTGCATGCCCTTAATCCAGTTAAATTTACAAATCCGTGAAATAAATCTGGGTAGTGCAATTGTCTAACTCGAGCTCCTGATCGATTAAGTTTTTTGGCATAAATTTCTGCCTCATCCCTCAATGGGTCAAATCCGGCTGTAATTATAAGAGTGTCTGGAGAATTTGAAAGGTCTTCTTGATGCATTAGGTTGAAATATGGATTTTCATCATCACTGATATTTCCTCTAAATAGAGACCAAAATCTGTGCATTGATTCTTTAGTTAATAGGAAACCATTAGCAAAAAGATCTTGTGATTTCGAATTACAGCTTGGATCTATCATTGGATAAATTAATAGTTGTGTTTTGCTGCTTTTGTTTTGATTATCTAATCTGTAGTTAGATAGAGAAGCTGCGAGATGAGCGCCAGCACTATCACCGCATAAGATTATATTTTTAGCCTCACAATTGTACTTCTTCATTATCCATTCAAAAGCAAAATTTGCATCCTCAAGTGCGCTCGGGAATGGATATTCGGGTGCCAATCTATAATTTAGAGAATAAATTTTCATCTGCAACTTAGATGCAAAATATTTCACCCAGGTATGGTGAGTATTTATACTACCTATCACATAGCCTCCGCCATGAAAATAAAGCATTGAGTTTTTGCTTTTAATAGATTCGGGAATGTATTCTCTAAGGATTAATTCATGACCACCTATAACAAGATTATGATCTTGAGTTGATACTTTTATTGATGGTTTTGCAGAAAGATTTTTTAAATTATTTTTTTCCCTTTCTGTTCTTATCTTTACGGGATCATCTCCCAATGCTTTCAAAGATTTTTCAATAAAACTTAAAAAAACTTGGGACTGAAAATTTAGGCGCTGATTATCAATAATAATCCTTCTCTTGTAGAAGAATATAATTCTCAAAATAGGTTCAGGTATAGCTAGAAATAACGCTATAAAAAAATTAGCTAGCACTACAACCTCCTACTACCTAATTTTAACTCGTCTCTCAGATCATCCGTATAGGTTAAACAGTTGATTTGTATTGTGTGACGAGGTGAATCCACATAGTAATCCTTCATTTCATTGTGAATGGATTCAGCATCTTGCTTCATCACCTCTTGTGAAGGCAATTTGTATGTATTTTTTAGATAACTGGTAAGCAGCTTAGATTGCTCATCTGCGATTGGCATCATTGCGCATAGCGGCTGCACCAAACCTAGAAAGAAAAGTGATGAATATTGAGGATGAAATATTCTTTTATATAAAGCAATATCGTTGTTCTTTACTTTTAAAAAAGAATCGCTAAAAAATGGAAAAGAAATCTTATATCCTGTAGCGTAAATGATAACGTCAATTTCTTCCTTTGATCCATCATCAAATGTAACTGTTTTATTATTAAAATTATCTATGTTTGGTTTTATGATTAGGTCGCCTGATCCGATTCTAAGCTGAATCTCGCTCGATATTGTGGGGTGAGCCTGTGTAAATTTATGAGAAGGTTTTGGCAATCCAATATCTTCTGGTCTACCAATATACTTAATAACTCTGCGTGTAAGAATAAAGTCAGCTAAAAAACCAAAAATCTTTTCGAATGCTTTTTGAAAAATATTTGCTTTTATTGATGGATGTCTTTGAAAACTATCTAAGGGTGTTGAACCAAAATATTTAGGCGTAATCCAAACGGGGCTGCGAACAGCAAGGAAAACTTTGTTTGCGGTATTTTTTCTACTAAGTTCACACGCGATATCCATCGCAGAATTTCCAGCACCAACAATCACAATATTCTTTCCCACACAGTCAACCGGGTCATGAGGCTCTAAGTAATGATGAGAGTGCATGGTTTCTCCAGAATATTTACCTTTAAAATCTGGATTAGGGTATCTGGGATCCCAATGATGCCCGTTTGCAACTACCAAATTATCATAAATATTTGTGACGCCGTCGCTGGTAGATATTTGCCATGACTCATCCTCTAGTAGAATTGCTGAAACTACAGATGTATTGAATTTAATTTTATCTCTAAAGCCAAAGTGATCTACGTAATCGTTAAAATATTTAGCAATATCGCTGTGATGAGGAAAGTCTGGAAAAGAATCAGGCATTGGGAAATCTGAGTATTCCATTTTTTCTCTGGAAGTATTGATATGCAGTGATTTGTAAGCGGATGACATTTGGTTCTTATTTTTGTAGACCCAATTCCCACCAATCTGATCGCTTGCTTCGTAACAAATAAAATCTAAACCTGCTTGATGAAAATTCTTACATGCTGCTATACCGGTACTTCCGGCACCAATGATGCAAATGCTTTGATTTTTTTCTATCATTTGAGGATTAAGCTATGCAAAAAATATCTAATAAATACACTTTTTTTATCTTAATGCTTATTTCATTAAGCGCCTTCGCAACTGAAAAAATTCAGTCCATTTTAGGTGATGAAAGGGTTATTCCACCTGAACAAGCATTTAAATTTAACTATTTGATAAATAATAATACTTTAAAATTAATATGGGAAATTGAGCCAGGATATTATATGTATAAGGATTCCTTTGCTTTAATATCAGATCATAAAATCTCACCAATCAACATTGATAAAATAAAATGGATTGTTAAAGAAGATCCTTTCTTGGGTATAAAAAAAGTGATTTATAATAAAGTTGAAATCGAATATGATGTTAAATCTTCATTAAGTAGATTAGACAATCAAAAAGTTTCGATGAATGTTGAATATCAAGGTTGTAAAGAAAATACTTATTGCTACCCAATAAAGTCTACGGTTATTTTTCTATAAAATACGTAAAAATCTGCTAAAATCTTCAAAAATCTATAAAAGTGATGAAAATTTTACTTATTAACGGTCCAAACCTTAATCTTCTCGGTTCAAGAGAGACTGAAAAATATGGTGATTTAAGTCTCAAAGAACTTGAGTCTAAACTTCGTTCAATAGCAGAGGATCAGGATTGTGAACTGCATTGCTTCCAATCAAACTCGGAAGAAAAAATTATCAATGAAATACATGGTGCTAGTGTTGAGAATATTGAAGTCATCATAATTAATCCAGCAGCTTTTACCCATACAAGTATTGCTATCCGAGATGCGATTCTTGCTGTTGATATTCCATTCTATGAGGTCCATATAACTGATATTAAAAGCAGGGAACCATTTAGGCATAATTCTTTTTTTGAAGATATAGCTATTGAACAAATTTCAGGAAAAGGAATAAGGGGATATGAGGACGCAGTTAATAAAGCAATCAAAAAATTTAGGAGTAGCTAATGGATATTAGAAAAATTAAGAAGTTAATTGAAATGCTTCAAGCTTCAGACCTTAGAGAGATTGAGGTTAAAGAAGGTGAGGAATCAGTGAGAATTGCAAGAGGGGGCGTAAGTTCGCCAAAGGAGGAATACGTCATTTCAAATCAAGCAACTCAAGCAGTAAAATCATCAACCGAAGAGATTGACATTAACGATTCAAATGCTTCGGGTAATCACATTAAATCTCCAATTGTTGGAACTTTTTATAGAAAACCAGCACCTGACAAGCCCCCGTATGTTGAGGTTGGCGATCATATAGAGAAAGGTCAAGTTGTTTGTATTGTTGAAGCAATGAAAATGATGAATGAAATCAAATCAGATTTTTCTGGAACTATTAAATCTATTAACGTAGAAGATGGAACGCCTGTAGAATTCGATCAAAATCTTATTACAGTAAGTTAAATGACAAAAAAAGTTTTAATTGCCAATAGGGGAGAAATTGCGTTGCGTGCTCTTAGAGCATGTAAAGAAGTTGGCTTGAAAACAGTTGGTGTCTACTCTAGTGGCGATCAAGAGCTCAAACATTTGAGATTTGCTGACGAAACAGTTTGCATAGGTCCCTCCAATCCAATTGAAAGTTACCTTTATATCCCTGGCATACTTTCTGCTGCTGAAGTTACCGGCTCTGATGCGATTTATCCTGGATATGGATTCCTGGCCGAAGATCATGAATTTGCTGAAAAATGCGAAGGAAGTGGTTTTAAATTTATAGGACCCTCCTCTGCCGTAATTAAAAAAATGGGGGATAAGATTACTGCTAAAACAATAGCTGAGAAATCTGGAATTCCAACAGTTCCAGGCTACAAAGACAAACTTCCAGAGAATAAGAGTGAATTGGAAAAAATAGCTAATAAAATAGGATTTCCAATAATGATCAAGGCAACTGCTGGTGGAGGAGGAAGAGGAATGAGGGTTGCTAACGACATTAATGAGTTAATCTCAGGCATTTCGATTACTCAACAAGAAGCAAAAAATACTTTTGGAAATGAGACTTTATACCTAGAAAAATATATTGAAAATCCAAGGCATATTGAAGTTCAGATTTTTGGTGATGGGAAAGGTAAAGCAATCCACCTAGGAACAAGAGATTGTAGCCTGCAAAGAAGACATCAGAAAATTATTGAAGAAGCACCAGCTGTAGATATTGATGAGGGTGAAACACAAAAAGTATTATCAGCGTGCGTGAATTTATGTGAATCAATAAAATATGAAGGTGCAGGAACTATTGAATTTCTTTATAAGGATAAAGAGTTTTTCTTTATAGAAATGAATACAAGAATTCAGGTTGAACATCCGGTAACTGAAATGATAACTATGTTTGACCTTGTTAAAGCTCAGCTAAAAGTAGCATTGGGCATGGATTTTGTCCTTGATCAAAACCGAATCACTTTTAAAGGTCATGCAATGGAGTGCAGGATTAATGCAGAAGATCCTGTCACATTTATTCCATCGCCTGGCAAGATAACAAAAATGCATCCTCCAGGAGGTTTTGGGATTAGATTTGATTCGCATATATACTCTGGCTACACAGTGCCACCATATTATGACTCTTTGCTTGCAAAGATAATTACTGCAACAAATAAACGCAAATCGTGTATCAAAAGAATGAAAAATGCACTGGACGAGTTTTTTGTAGAGGGCATTAAAACTAATCACGCTCTACATATTGCATTAATGAATGATCAAACATTCCAAGATAACAAACACAATATTAATTATCTTGAAAATAATTTTATGAAGCAGTTTGAAAATGACTGAATCATATAACCCCAAAATAGTAGAAAAAGCTGCTCAATCTTTTTGGGATGAAAAGAATAGTTTTGCAGCAACAGAAAGTGAAAAACTTAAATATTATTGTCTTTCAATGTTTCCATATCCGTCTGGAAAATTGCATATGGGTCATGTAAGAAATTATACGATTGGAGATGTAATCTCAAGGTTTAAGCGTATGCAAGGTTTCAATGTGCTTCAGCCTATGGGTTGGGATTCATTTGGTTTGCCAGCAGAGAATGCTGCAATTGAAAATAATGTTTCCCCAAAAGAATGGACCGTTCAAAATATTGACGCTATGCGGGGACAGCTTAAAAGTTTGGGCTTCAGTTACGACTGGAACAGAGAGTTTGCTACCTCATCACCTGATTACTATAAGTGGGAACAATCTTTTTTTAATAAACTCTTTGACCAAGGACTGATTTATAAAAAGGAATCAGAAGTAAATTGGGACCCCGTTGATGAAACAGTTTTAGCCAATGAACAAGTGATTGATGGAAAGGGATGGAGATCTGGAGCAACAATAGAAAAAAAGAAAATAGATCAATATTTTATAAAGATAACAGATTATGCAGAAAAACTTTTGAAGAACATTCAAGAGCTCGATGGTTGGCCCAACCAAGTAAAGCTGATGCAAGAAAATTGGATTGGAAAATCTCTGGGATTAGAGTTCAATTTTCAAATCAAAAATCATAATGATGCCTTAAGAGTTTTTACAACAAGGCCTGATACGATTTTTGGTGCAACATATTGTGCTGTGGCTATGGATCATCCCTTAGCCATCTCATTGATTGAATCAAATCCAAAAATCCGTGATTTTATTGAGAATAATAAAAATATAACGACATCAGAGGTAGCAATTGCAACTCAAGAAAAACTAGGAATGGATACTGGGCTAAAGGCAATTCATCCTTTTACGAATGAAGGCATTCCAATTTGGATAGCAAATTTTATTTTGATGGACTATGGTACTGGAGCAGTAATGTGTGTTCCGGGACATGATCAAAGGGATTGGGAGTTTGCAAAAAAATATAGTATTTCTATTAAACAAGTTATTGAGTCCGATCAAGATAATGGAGTTAGTGATGGTGCATTAGAAGACAAAGGTATTCTTATTAATTCGAAACAATTTAATGGCTTAGATTTTGATGATGCTTTTGATTCGATAACTAAAGAGCTTGTTAAAACTAATAATGCTGAAGTCAAAACAAATTTTAGACTTAGGGATTGGGGAATTTCTAGGCAAAGATATTGGGGTTGCCCTATTCCGATAATTCATTGCGATGATTGTGGGCCTGTAAAAGTTCCAGAAAAAGATCTTCCGGTTGAACTACCTGAAATTGATAATATTTCCTCAAAAGGTCTAAACCTTTCAACCTTTTCTGATTGGATGGCTGTTAAATGCCCAAAATGCTCTAAAGATGCTACTCGTGAGACTGATACCTTCGATACTTTTTTTGAAAGCTCTTGGTATTTTGCTAGGTTTGCTGGTATTAGCGACAAAGAAATGATCAGTAAAGAAGCTAACTATTGGCTTCCGGTAGATCAATATGTCGGAGGTATAGAGCATGCAATCCTTCACCTTTTGTATGCAAGGTTCTTCAATATCCTAATGCATGAGAATAAGCTAATCCATAACGAAGAACCTTTCACTAAACTTCTAACTCAAGGCATGGTTTTGGCAGATGCTTTTTATGTTCTAGATGAAGCAGGAAATAAAACTTGGCTGGATAAAGATTCACTCGACGACAAAAATGATGAGCTTCTTGATAATTCAGGAAACAAAGTTTTTAAAGATGGCATGTCAAAAATGAGTAAATCAAAACTTAATGGCGTGGACCCAAAAGAAATGATTGATAAATATGGAGCTGATACCGTGAGGTTATATATGATGTTTACATCTCCTCCAGAACAGACCCTTGAATGGTCAGAAAATGCAATTGAAGGTTCTTACAGATTTATTAAGAGATTCTGGACCTTGGTTGAGGGCAGATCTAATAATATTGAAGAGCCATCTGCATTTAATAAAGAGGAAGAAACATTAAGAAGAAAATCCCATCAAACGCTTAAAAAAGTATTAAAAGATTACGAAGAAAGAAACTCCTTTAATACCGTTATTGCAGCGGTAATGGAGTTAATTAATGCAATCCCAGAGTCATTTAAAAAAGAGGATGCTTCAGAATCACGAAAATTCTGTCTTAATGAAGCAATTGAGTTTTCACTTAAGATATTATCCCCAATAGCACCTCATGTAACTTTAGAGTTATGGTCCAAATTTAATTCCTCTCAAGATAAAAGTTTATTTGAAACAAGTTGGCCCGAATTCAAAGAGAATTTGATTCTCGATGATAACTTTGAATTAATTATTCAAGTAAATGGAAAAGTCCGTGGGAAAGAGAAAATCGAAAAAACCCTTACAGAAGAGGAAATCAAAAGTATTGCGCTTTCTAATAAAAATGTTTCAAAGCACATACAGCTAGACAATATCAAGAAGGTGATTTATGTTAAAGAAAAACTAATTAATTTTGTAATCTAATGACATTAATAACACCCTTTGACGATTTTCCAATACATCAAACAGCTGAAACCTTAGCTGTCCCGTCTTCATCTGATCGCAATCATTACGATAGATATTGGTTTAATGGGTTTAGCGAGGAAAAAGACTTTCTTTTTGAAATCGGTGTTGGCTTTTACCCTAACAGACACATTATGGATGCACATTTCAGCATCTCAACTGCAGGAAAACAATACTCGTATCATGCTTCTGCAAGAATGAATCCAGCAAGATATCCGATAAATATTGGACCAGTCTCCCTTGAAATATTAGAGCCCATGCAAAAAATTAGATTCAGTTTAAAGGATCCTGAAAAAAAACTCAGCTGTGATTTAATTTTTAATGCTGTTACAGAGCCTCATCTTGAACCAAAATCTTTGATGATTGAAGGAACGAGGAAAATACTTGAAACAAGCAGATTCACACAGTTTGGTAAATGGGATGGAAGCATTGAAACAGAATCTGGAAATTTAGATCTTACAAAAGAATATGGAACCAGAGATAAATCTTGGGGCGTTAGACCAGTAGGAGAACCTGAGATTGGTGCTCCTGGAAAACTTAATGCTGAGCCAGGAGTATATTGGTGCTGGATTCCAATAAATTTTGGAGATACTTTCACTCATTTTGGAACTTTTGAAGATCATGATGGAAATTCTACGCAGCTCTCTGCAGATTTAGTTGAGATTTCAAATAATGAAGTCATTAAACCTCTTAATAATATTTCACATAAAGTTGATTGGATAAAAGGAACAAGATGGTCAAGCGGTGCTCAGATTTCAGCTCAAGAGGGAGATAAAAAAATTGAGATTAATGCAAAAGCCTGTGGGCCTAGATTTCACTGCAAAGGTATTGGTTATCAACATCCAGAATGGGGCCACGGTTTCTGGAAAGGTGAAGAAGCTGTAGGCTATGAAGTTTGGGATTTGAATGAAATTAACCCCGAAGATTACTCGTTCTTTCACATACATCAAATAATTAAGGCCACGATGAATGATTCAGAGGGTTATGGGACTCTTGAGAACCTTGTAGTTGGAAGACATGATCCTTCAGGATTTAAGGATCTTTTTGATGTTACTCAATAAAAAATCGCTTTTCATACCATTAGTCTTATTAATTTGCTCTTGTAATACAGGTTATCAACCTATTCAGTCTAAAAGTATCTTCATTGCAAATGATGTTGATGTTAGTTTTGCAGAATTAGTTCATAAAAGATTTTTTCATGAAATAAAAACAGAACAAAGAATTGATATTTTGGATCTGAAATATTACGAGAAACCATTTTTTTCTGGTGTTGGTGCAAGGCCAACTAATCTGGAGATTTACTATGACTTGTCATATAGGTTAGGTAATGAAAATAAAATTCAAAACATAAATGTAAAAGATAATGTTTATGTGAATGAGTTTAATCCGATAGCTCAAAATAATGCGGTCAATCAAATCTCTTATGAGCTCATGAATCAGCTGATTGACGAATTGATTATGAAGGTAAGAAATTAGTGGAAACAAGCTATATAAAATTTATTCAGAAATCTAAAATCAATCATAAGAGCTATTTTTTATATGGTAATGAAGAAGTTTTACGTCAAGATTGTAGTGAGCTAATATCCAAAAATTTCTGTTCAGAAGGTTACTCTAAATTAGTCACATTTGGTTTGGATGGTTTTGATAATCTTGAGGAAGAAATATTAAAACTTTCAGGTGGATCATTATTTCAAGAAAAATTAATAATAAAAATTAAGCATTCAGAGGGCAGGTTCCCTGAAATTCTTAAAAAACTTATCGAGGAAGAAAAATTTAATAGGAATGATCAAAATGTATTTATCATTGAATCAGCTCAAACTAAGCTAAATAAGAGCACAAAATGGGTTAAAGCACTCAATGCAAACCTAGAAATTATTAATTGCAATAAACTTAATATTTACGAAGAAAAACTATGGTTAAAAAACCAACTTTCGTTTTTACCAGAAAAATATCTCGGCCTTGTTGGATCAGCAATTCATAATAGTTTTACAGGTAATCTATTAATGCAAAAAAATGAAATTTCAATTTTAGAACTTGTTCAAGACGAAAAGATTGAAGAAACAATTAAAAATTACTCGGTAATGCAAAATCATGAAATCTTTGATTTAGAGAATGCCATTATTTGCACTGACTTTGACAGAGCACGAAAGATTATCAACTCAATCAGAAATAATAATTCTTCGGTTCCACCATTAGTAAGCTGGATATTATCCAAGGTAATTTCATCATGCTACGGAATCATGAGCTCTGATGGGAAACCAAACTTATATGATTTAGGAATATGGCGTGATGTTCAATCTAAATATATCTCTTTCTGTGACCAAATAGACTTTAATCAAATTGATTCGCTTGCAGATGCTTTTTTACTTGATAAATCTTCCAAAGGAATACATCCGATCAACTCGTGGAATGTGTTAGAAACAATTATTAGTGATCTTGAAAATAGTCTTTTATCGAATTAGTAAATGCTTCTTTAGCATTTCTGAATAGAGCATCGTCAGGGTCCATTTCATAGCCGTGATTCATGATTGATTTTATTGGTTGAACTCCTCTTGTGGAGCTCGTAAACCAGATGGTTGATATTGAACCTAAAAATGAAACTGGACAGTCAGCTTGTTTTACATTTATATCTTTCTTTTCCAGGGAAGAAATAAAGAACTGTCTGGTAACCCCAGGAAGAATATTTTCTTCCAGGCTAGGGGTATAGATTTCATTTTCATAAGTCATAAATATATTGCACGCACCGCCTTCAATAATTTTATTATCCCTAATTAAGATTGTTTCGTTGCAACCATCACTATAAGCATCATTCATGTTCAAGACGTTTCCAAGCAGAGAAGTGGTCTTGATATTACAATGGGCCCATCGATTATCTTGATTGAGTTTTACAACTATTGGATCACTAGATAATGTAACTTCGCCAGCATATCCAAATCTTTCGGGAACGAGTTCCTCTTTAACTATATGCGACCTTAAAGAGTCAACTCCTCTAGAAATTTGATAGTAAACGTAAGCATTTGCATGGTTTTCTACAGATCTTCCTAATTGCTCAATCTCTTTCTTTACAACAGAGAAATCTAATTCGATTTTTAAAAAATCTGCACTTGCTTTGAATCTATCGATGTGTTCATCAAAGCATAAAGGTTTTCCACTATAGTAAGGAATGACTTCATAAATACTATCTGAGAAAGTATATGCACGAGAAAGTGGTGAAACCCTAATCTCATTAAGCGGCATAAATGAGCCTTGATAGACGCCTTGAATCGAGTTACTCATTAAAATTGAAGAGCCCTATAAACCATAAGATAATTTTTGCAATCATTCTGCCAAAAAATCCCTTCTCGTCAATATCTTCAAGCGCAATAAGTGATTCAGAAACAACAATATTATTATTAGAAATAACTTCAACGAGCCCCAGCTCATCACCAGCTTTTATTGGGGCTTGTATGTTGTTTTGGATTGTGTAATTTATAGTTAGGTTTCTGAAGTCACCTCTTGGCAGGGTCACCAAAAGATCATTCTCTAAACCTATTGAAACTGATTCTTTTTTACCGCCCCAAACAGTTGAGGACTTGAGCTCTTTGTTACCATCTAATAATTTTTGTGCAGCATAAAATCTAAAACCATACTCGAGAAGTCTTTGTGACGCATCAAACCTATGTTTATCAGATTTGCTTCCAGCAACAACAGTTATTAATCGCATATCATTTCTTTTTGCTGAAGCAATAAGGCAATACCCTGCAGCTTCAGTATGACCTGTTTTCATCCCATCGACAGATTCATCACGCCAAAGTAATTTGTTGCGATTAAGCTGCCTTATATTATTAAATGTAAATTCTTTCTCTTTATAAAGATCATAATGTGATGGAAAATTATCAATCAATGCTTTAGACAAAACAGCTAGATCCCTTACGCTGGTAAAATGGTCAGCATCAGGCAGACCGGTCGAGTTTTGAAATAGTGTATTTCGTAAACCTAGTACTGAAGCATATTCATTCATAACATCAACAAAAATTTGTTCTGAGCCTGCCACATATTCAGCAAGTGCTACTGCTGCATCATTGCCAGATTGGATAACCAAGCCCCTTAATAAATCCTCAACTGAAACTCTCTTTCCAACCTCAATAAACATTCGAGATCCTTCCATCTTCCATGCCTTTGTTGAAATTAATACATTATCATCGTTTGAAATCATGTCCTGCTCAATTTGATCTGCAACGATGTAACCTGTCATGACTTTCGTCATGCTTGCAGGTTCAATTTGAGAATTAGAGTTAGATTCAGCTAAAATTTTTCCAGTTGTTTCGTCCATTAAAATATAGCTGGAGAGGTTTAATTCGGGAGGCGTTGGCACAATAGATTGACCCGAAACACTAACTGCGAATAATGAAACAATTAAGTAACTTTTTAAAATATTATTTTTCATAAAAATTCTTGTGCAAGGTCGTACACAGCCTTTGCATAAAAATGACTCACATTGTACTTCGTAATAGCAATAAAGTTTCTTGTACCAACAAAATAATTAGTACTTTTATTAGTCTCATAACTCAGCAGCAAAACATCAGTATTTAATCCTTCAAAATTGAAATCAATAGGATTTTTAGGTGACATTGTTTTGCTGTCAAAATTAACTTTTTTCCTAACATTGTTTACTAAATCTAAATTAAGACCTTTAAAGGAATTATTTACCTCCCATATTATTGGATAATTTGATTTCCAACCATGCTGAAAAAGATAATTTCCTATGCTTCCTATTGCATCTTCAACAGAGTTGAGTAAATCCACAGACCCATCATTATCAAAATCAACAGCATATGCCCTATAACTTGAAGGAATAAATTGACCATAACCCATGGCACCAGCATAGGAGCCCTTAAGCTTAAAAATATCAAGATTATTCTCTCTAGCCAAGAGAAGGAGGTTGATCAACTCCTGTGAGAAAAAATTTGACCGTCTTGGATAATCAAAGCTAAGAGTCGACAGCGCGTCTAAAACTCTGTAAGAACCCATAATTTTTCCGTATCTTGTCTCTACCCCAAGAATTGCTGTAATAACTTCCTTGGGAACACCAAATTGAGCTTCTGCTCTTTCTAAAGTCTCAAGATTATTTTTAATAAATAGTTTTCCATTTTTGATACGTTTTGGTTCTATGAACAATTTTCTATATCTATCCCATGTCCAAGTAAATTCGGCTGGAGAATTCATTGAGTCAATGATTTTTTGTTGCTTCTCAGCTTGACCAATGATTAGCTTGATTTCTTCTGCACTAAAATTATGTTCTTCAACTAAAGCTTTTTGAATAAGTTCATATTTAGGATGATCAAAATCATATCCGGTCAAATGAAAACTAAATATTAATAGAAATAAAAGTATCCTCATTTTGGTATAAATTTTTTATGTGTTGACATCGAAGTTATTATCCCAAACATCAGAAATATTGAAAGTAGAGAGGTTCCACCTCGGCTAAAAAAAGGAAGCGGCATCCCCACTACAGGAATAAGTCCAATTACCATTGCAAGATTAATCATCACATTAAAGCCGAATGTAAAAATAAATCCGCCAATTACAAGGCGACAAAAACGATCACGAGCATTTACAGCCAAATAAAATGTTCTCAAAAGCACAAATGAATACAGAATTAACAATAGTAAAACACCAATAAATCCAAACTCTTCTGCCAAAACAGAAAAAATAAAGTCTGTTTGTGTTTCGGGAAGAAAGTTGAGATGGGTTTGACTGCCCTCCCCATAACCTTTTCCAAAGAAGCCCCCACTTCCGATCGCAATTTTTGATTGAATAATATTCCAACCTGAACCATAAGGATCTGACTCTGGATTAAAAAGAGTCCAAATGCGATCTCTTTGAAATGGTTCAAGAAGATTATTCCATATGAAGGGTGAGAAAATTAAAATTGCTGCAATTGTAATTCCAATAAAAACCCAACTTAACCCAGCAAGAAATAATACTAAAAACCCGGATGCAGCAATCAGTAATCCTGTCCCAAGATCTGGTTGAATATAAACAGATAAAAAACAAGCCAAAATAAAAAAGATTGAAATAACCGTTTGCTTTGCATTAATTGGCAGCTTTTTATCAAATAAGAAAGATGCTAAAAAAAGTGGTAGGGATATTTTTAAGAGCTCTGAGGGCTGAAATGAAAATCCAAAAAGCCTTATCCATCTTTTAGCGCCATTTATTTCGGGACCAAAAAAATAAGCCACAAATACCAGAACCAGAGTCACAAAAAGAATAAGCGGAGAGAACCTCCTATAGATATCAGGATCAGGCTGACTAACAATTAAAAACAATAATAGTCCTAAAACAACATAAATTGTTTGCTTTAAAACAATGGTTGTATCACCCTCTGATGCACTGAAAAGAATTAAAACTCCAACCATTGCTAATGATGAGATGCCTATAAAAATATATGGATCTAAGTAAATTTTTTTGATCATTCTTTTAATAACTCTTTAAGGATGTTCAAAGCTACTGGACCAGCTACGGACCCACCACTCTCACCATTCTCAATAATGACACTGACGGCATACTTGGGTTTTTCAGCTGGAGCAAAAGCAACAATAATTGCATGATCTCTTAGACCTTGGTCCTCCCTAATCCTTTCATATTCTTCTCTAGAATCTAAACTAATGATCTCCCCTGTTCCAGTTTTTGCAGCTATAAGAAAGTCTTTTTGATCTCTAATTCGTCTTGCTGTTCCGAAATCAGATTCGACTACACTCTCCATTGCTTTATGAAGAAGCCTCCAGTCCCGTTGATTAAAATTTTCTAGTTCAATCTCGGATGATGGTATCTTTCCACTTAAAGAATTATTTAAAAACAGTGGTTTTTTCGTCCCTTTATTTGCCAGTGCTGCTGTGTAATGGGCTAATTGAATTGGGGTAGCACTAATATATCCTTGTCCAACTCCAATATTAACTGTGTCGCCTTTAAACCATCCAAAATTTAGGTTATTCATTTTCCATTGAGGTCTTGGAACCAATCCTCCATCCTCCAAGATGCAATCAACGCAAACAGTTCTTCCAAAACCAAATTTTTCAAAATCATCTGCTAATTCGTTTATTCCAGAGTTATAGGCAAGATTAAAAAAATATGTATTTGAACTTCTTATCAGGGCTTGATTAAGATTAATTAAACCATGAGCTATTTCTCCCCAGCTTCTAAAAATTCTTCCATCTTCGGGTAATTCAAAAAAACCTGGGTCATCAATTTTTGTTGTCCAGCTTATTTGGCCTCTATTTAAAGCATGAATGCCTACCAAAGGCTTGATTGTTGAGGCGGGAGGATATCTTCCAGCGACAGATCTATCAAAGAAGGGTTTATCAGGATCATTTATTAAATCTTCATAATCTAATTGGCTAATCCCATTTGCCATTTTATTAACTGAAAAAGTTGGGTAACTGTAAATTGCCACAATCCCCCCTGTCTCTACATCTACAGCAACAATCGAACCCTTTCTTCTGCCTAGTTGATTGGCTGCTACTTTTTGAGCATCAATATCGAGGGTAGTTAAAATATTTTCTCCATTGATTGGTGGGGTAAAACTCAACTCCTTGACTAGACGACCTCTTGCATCAACCTCGAATTGCTTTATACCAAATGTGCCAGTTAAACTTTGGTTATAAGTCTTCTCTAGACCTGCTTTACCTTCTATTAATCCATTGGCATATGAAAAAACTGCATCTCTCCAGCTATTAGATCTAAACCTATTTTGTTCATCTAAATTATTCTCTCTAGCGACACCTGTATAGCCAAGAACGTGAGAAAAAATATCATCATACCTTGAGACCCTTCTGAATCTTTTACCAACGAAAGCTTCTCTATGTTCAAATCCTCTTACTTCAAATCTTGCGATTTCAATTTCAGATAAGTTTTTTTTAAGAACCAGCTCTCTATTAAAAAATGCCTTAGAATTAAAATTTTTAATGTAGAGATCGATCTCATCTTTATCAAGATCAATAATTTTTTCTATTTTCTCTAGAAATTCATCTACATCCTTAATATCCCTTGGAGTAGTAACCAAATCAAACGTAGCTATGTTTTCTGAAATGACTTCGCCATTTCTATCAAGAATTTTCCCTCTGAGTGGTTGGACAGGAACAGAATAGGTTCTGTTATTTAAGGAGGCTTTATCAAATTCTGTGAAGTTTGAAATTTGTAAAGAAAAAGTTCGAAATAAGATAACTACAATAAAAATCAGCAAAAGAGATGCCACCAATAGTGATCTCTGTGTAAACGATTGGCGCTCTAGCTGTCTTTCATGAAAATCCATCTTTTATTTATGATAAGGGTGATTAGAGATAATTGAGCATGCTCTATAAATTTGTTCTGATAATATTATTTTAAATAGTCTATGGGGGAAAGTAAGTTTTGAGGCTGATATTACATGGTTTGACTTATCTAGTAACTCATTAGATAAGCCATGAGATCCACCAATAACAAATTCTATTTGATGATCATTCATGGAGTACTCCGAAATCAAATTGGCAAATTCTTTGCTAGAAATTGACCTTCCTTTAATATCCCATGAAATTGCACGATCTATTTTTTCAACTTTGTTTAACAATATTCCTGACTCAGCCTGTATTAACTCTTCAGAGTTCTTTGATGAGAGTTTATGCTTATGATTTAAAAAAATAAGCTCATGCTCATGTAGCCTTTTTTTATAAAATTCTAACGCGGTTTCTTCCCAAACTTGAGATTTACTTAAAATTGAGTGAACTTTAAATTTCATCGCTTGATATTGATGAGCTCATTTCAGCTCCCCAGAGACTTTCTAGATCATAAAAGCTCCTTGTCTCATCAAGCATAATATTGATCACAACTTCCCCGGAATCAATTAATATCCATTCAGATTCTTCTTTCCCTTCCACCCCTATAATTTCTACATTATTATTTTTCAGTTCTTCAACTACGTTATTAGCAATCGCCTTCGCATGCCTATCTGAAGTTGCAGTAGCTATTACAAACCAATCAGAAAAATTTGAAGACTTTGATATGTCTAATGTAAGTAAATTTTGTGCTTTTAAATCGTTGAGTGCTTGAATACAAATATTAAGTGGTTCGATGCTTTTCATTAAAGGTTATTAACCCATATCTTCATATTCAATAGGCTAAGAATAACTAAAATAGATTGATCAATCCACTCGAAGAGCTATAAAGTATCTAATAAATGAGCATTAGTGAGAAAATTATTTCATGGTCAAGTATGAATAGCGATTTGCTATTTCTTTTAGGCAGCTTATCTATATTCATTCTTATCATCTCAGTTTTCATGATGGTGCTGATTATTTCATTTTTGCCAGAAGATTATTTCAAATCTGAAAATAGAAATTTAATTTCCAGCGTTCAAAATTCTCGATACCCATTATTAAAATTGTTAGTTTTAATTACAAAAAATTTTTTTGGTATCTTGTTATTACTGTCTGGTATTTTAATGCTCGTATTGCCAGGACAAGGAATTCTTACAATCATCACTGGACTAGTCTTCATGGACTATCCAGGAAAATATAAATTTGAGAGGAAGCTTTTAAAGCAAAAAGGTGTGATCAACTCAATAAATTGGATTAGATCTTGTCTTAGTAAACCACCGTTAAAGATTTAAATTTTTAGCACTTGTTTTCCGAAGTTTTGGCCGGTGAAGAGTCTGTTTAAGGTTTGAGGACAGTTCTCAAGTCCTTCTTGGACATCTTCTATGTGCTTTATCTTACCCTCCATAACCCAAGTCCCAATTTCTTCTAAGGCCTTTTCAGCATGAGGGAGATAATCTAAAACTAAAAATCCTTGCATTGTTGCTCTCTTAATAATTAATGAAAAAAGGTTTTTAGGCCCATCAGGTAACTTAGTGGCGTCATAACCAGAAGAAATGCCGCCACATAAAAGAACTCTGGCATTGATATTGATGAGGAATAGGACTGTCTCAAGAAGTTCTCCACCAACATTATCAAAATAAACATCGATACCATCTTTAGCAACCTTAGGCAGCTCCTCATGAACATTGCTATTTTTATAATCTATAACCTCGTCGATTCCACAGTCTCTTAGCCATTGGCATTTTTTTTCACCACCAGCTATTCCGATAACATTACATCCTTTGAGTTTTGCGATCTGAGCTGCAACTGAACCAGTTGCACCTGCTGCTCCAGATACTAGAACAGTTTCACCCGGTTTAGGGTCGCCCAATTCAACCAAGCCATAATAGGCAGTGATCCCTGTTGTGCCTAAAACATTTAACATAGTGGGCAATGGAAGAATATCCGGAATAACTCTAAATCTTTCATCCTGAGTTGGTGCAACCAAGCAATGAGATTGCCATCCAACAAATCCGAAAACCAAATCTCCAACCTTATAGTCGGAGTGCTTAGAATCAATCACTTTGCCAACGCCGCCGGATCGAACCACCTCTCCTATTTGAACCGGAGGTAAATATCCTGGCATATCATTCAGCCACATTCTCTGGGTAGGATCAAAAGATAAGTATAAATTTTCTAGCAGAATTTCTTGGTCATTTAATTGGCCAATTTCTTCTTTAATTAATTCAAAATCTGAATCTTTGACTAACCCAATCGGTCTTTCTTTTAAGACCCACTTAGTATTTTCCATTTTCTCTCCTTTTTAGAATTTCCCTATAAAGCTATATTAAATGTTTGTATAAAAAAAAATAGTAGGCAAAAAGATTGTACTAGTGCGAAATTAAGCAACACATAAGTTTAGTTCTTAATTAAATTAGGCTTTACGTGATGAACTGGAAATTTCATCAAGCAGTCTGGATAAGATATTTAATCTTTGACCTGCATCGAATGCATCTAATAATAATTGTTTATCGAGTGGGCTCAATGGTATTAAGCCTCCAAGATGAAAACTCACCGAATCAGCTGAAGATAAATTAATATCTATCGGCAACTCTCTTACTTTAGGGTGTTCTTTTAGTTGACTTAATACATTAATAAGTTCAGGAAACTTTGCTAATAATGCTTGATCATCAACAGTTGGTTCAGAGATTGGAAAAATTTGACCAACATGATAATCATCCTCATTTATTTCAGCTGAAGAAATTTCAACTCTTGTTGCGCCCTTGACTGTAATCCCAAGCAGGCCATTTGGTAAATCATTAAAATCTATTATTTCTACAAGAGTCCCTTTGTCTTTAAAGGAAATATCTTGATTTGAGTTGCTCAAAAGTGAGATAACAAATTGATTATCACAACGCATAACATCTTTAATCATTTTTAAATATCGCGGTTCAAAAATTTGTAAAGATTGAATATTTCCGGGGAGTACAACGATACCTAATGGAAAAATTGGAAGGGATTTATTCATCTAGAATTTTTGTTATGGGATCTATTAGTTTTTTACTATCACTATTGGTCATTAGAAGAATGTTTTTACATTCCCTTAACTCTTTATTGGCGACATTTAGCAAATTTTCAAGGTCATCAAAAGCATTCTGATGATCAAGTACACAATTCCTATCAAGCCAATACACATAATCGAGCTTATGAGCGCTCTCTAAAAGAGCTTTTCCATGATGGCCTGATTTCATCGTGTTCGATGCTAACTCAATAATGCCTAGCGTCCCACCTGAGTGATCCTTAATAACAGCGTCAATTGTTGCTGAAATGGCAGTTGGATGATGAGCAAAATCATCGTAAACGATTTTATTATTTTTGTTATATACGACCTGCAATCGTCTCTTTACACCACCAAACTCCCTCAATGAATTAAATGCAGATTTATAATCCACACCATTTAAGTAAGCTGCATGCATCGCAGCAACTGCATTTTGATAATTGTGTCTTCCAAAAAATGGTAATTTATCAACTGGAAAATGATTATTATCAGTTGAAATAATATTTTCTTGATGGTTATAAGAAATACTTTCCTCTCCGAGAGAAAAAAGATTCGACCAGCATCCCATCTGAATTAGCTTCCCTACATCTTTATCATCAGAATGAAAAATGATATTGCCATTATTTGGAATAATTCTTACTAGATGATGGAATTGCTTATAAATTTCATCAATGTCAGAAAATATATCAGCGTGATCAAACTCAATATTATTTATTATTAAAGTATTAGGGGAATAATGAATAAACTTTGATCGCTTATCAAAAAAAGCTGAATCATACTCATCAGCTTCAATAATGAAATATTCACCTTTTCCAAGCTTTGCTGATCCCTCTAAATCTTGGGCAACACCTCCAACCAAATATCCTATATCTTTATATTTGTCGTGCATGATTTTACAAAGCATTGCTGCGGTAGTTGTTTTGCCATGAGTACCTGATACTGCTAAGACATTTTTATCTTTGAGGACATTGCCAAGCATCGCTGGCCCAGAGGTAAAATTAAGTTTCTTTTGAAGAATATATTCAACACTTTCATTGCCTCTAGAAAGAGCATTGCCAATGATATACAAATCAGCACCTGGAAGATCCTTAGCTGCATATCCAGAAGTTAGATTAATTCCTAAGTCATTAAGTTGATCTGACATAGGTGGATAAAAGGCAACATCTGAACCAGAAATATCATGATCTGACTCAGATAATATCCTTGCAAGTCCACCCATAAAGGTGCCGCAAATTCCAAGAATATGAATTTTCATTTTTAAATTTTTATCTCTGTTGATACCATAGACGATATTTCATTAATTATAAATATATGTCAAAAAATGCATTTTATTCTCAGTCTGGTGGCGTTACTTCAGTCATTAATACAACTGCTTCGGCTGTAATTTTAGAAGCAAAAAAAAGTAAAAAAATTAACAAAGTTTTTGCTGGCAAAAACGGAATTCTTGGTGCCCTTAATGAAGAGTTATATGACACATCAGTTGAATCAACATCATTTATAAAGGATTTAAAATATAGACCAGGTGGTGTCTTTGGATCCTGCAGATATAAATTGAAAGACTTTAGTAAAAATCAAAAAGAATATCAGAGAATCATTGATGTATTTCGTGCTCATGACATTGGTTACTTTTTTTATAACGGAGGCAATGATTCTGCTGATACTGCACTAAAAATTTCTGAGGCATGTAAAAAACTTAACTATGATTTAAATTGCATTGCTATACCAAAGACAGTGGATAATGATCTAGCCGTAACCGATTGTTGTCCAGGCTTTGGTTCAGTTGCTAAATATGTAATCAACTCAACAATTGAAGCTGCTCTAGATGTTGAATCAATGGCGGCTAGTTCAACTAAAGTTTTTATCCTGGAAGTTATGGGCAGGCATGCCGGATGGATTGCTGCATCAAGCGCAGTCGCCATAGAGAGTTATCCTCATGCACCTGATCTCATTCTTCTACCTGAAATTACTTTCAAGGAAAGAGACTTTTTAAGGAAAGTAAAAGATACGGTAGCAAGCAAAGGTTTTTGCGTAGTCGTTGCGTCTGAGGGAATTAAAAATAATAAGGGTAGATTTATTGCAGAAAGTGGTTTGAAAGATGCTTTTGGACACTCGCAGCTTGGGGGCGTTGCTCCTAATTTAGCTAATATTATTAGTAAAAAAACAGGCCTTAAGAATCATTGGGCAGTTGCTGACTATCTTCAAAGGAGTGCTCGACATATTGCATCGAGAGTTGATCTTGATCAAGCCTTTGCGGTTGGGAAGCACGCTGTTAAGTATGCAGGCAAAAATATGCATGGAGTAATGCCTGTAATAAAACGCTTATCTAACAATCCCTATAAATGGACGATTGAACCTGCTTCTTTAAAAAAGATTGCAAATGTAGAAAAAAAATTGCCTGCTTCATTTATTACAAAAGATGGATATGGAATAACCAAAAAAGGTATTGCTTATTTCAAGCCTTTAATTTCTGGCAAATTAGAGCATAAGTTTTCATCAATGCCTAAATATAAAAAAGGCAAACTCAAGTTAGTAAAAAAGAAGCTGCCTTTATGGGTCTAAGTCATTAAGGAATGAAATTGCCGATCTGATTTCTTTAATTAAATCCTCTTTTTGTTCTTGATTAAGAAAATTACCCACCTCAACATGCTTGCCTTTAGACGAAAAAAATAATTTATTCGTTTCGTTGTTGGTTTTTTTAATCTGAAACTTAACAAATGCTCTAAACTCCTCCCAAACAAAATCTCTAAAGATCCTCCCCTTTTCAATCTTTATTTTTGAGTGGGATAGGTAAATGATTTCTTTTTGCCTGCTCCATTTAAAGTTTGCATAAAATCCTAGGCTTACAAAAAAAATCTCTAGACCTGCAAATGGAAGAATTAGTGTTGCACCCAACATAAAAAAAGCTAGGCCAATGATTAAGCAAGTTGAAAAAAGGAGAGTAAAAAAAATAACTCTTTGGGTTCCGTAAAGCGAACGGTTAGGCTTAATTTCAAAGAAAAAACTATTTTGTTTATTTTGTTCAACCTTTATCATGTTTACATGGTTACTCGAAGTGATTTTAACAAGTACATATTGCCTGTATATAATCCAGCTAAATTTATTCCCAAAAAAGCAAAAGGCAGTTATGTATGGGATCAAAATAATAATAAGTATCTTGATTTTGCTTCAGGAATTGCCGTATCAAACTTAGGCCATTGTCATCCAACTTTAGTAAAAACTTTAAATGCGCAGTCAAAAAATCTTTGGCATCTATCAAACGTATTAGCAAATGAGCCTGCATTAAAGCTGGCAAAGTTAATTTGCAATAAGACATTTGCCGAAAAAATCTTCTTTACAAATTCTGGTGCAGAAGCTGTTGAAGGAGCTGTGAAGACAGCACGAAAATATGCTTCAACTAATTTTTCTAACAAAAAAAATGAGATCGTTGCTTTTAATGATGCTTTTCATGGCAGAACGATGATGGCTATTGCTCTTAATGGTTCCAAAAGGATGACCGAAGGTTTTGGTCCTATGCCAGGTGGCATTAAGCAGCACCCATTTAATCAAGTAGATGGTTTAAAAAAGATCATCAATAAAAATACTGCTGCGGTTGTAATCGAACTAATTCAGGGTGAGGCTGGAATAGTGCCTGCAAAAAAAGTATTCATTAATGAAATTAAAAAGTTATGTAGGAAAAATAATGCTTTAATTGTTATAGATGAAGTGCAATCGGGTGTTGGGAGAACTGGTCATCTTTATGCATACGAGAAGTACAATATAAAGCCAGATATTCTTTGTTCTGCTAAAGGCATGGGAAATGGAATGCCAATAGGTGCAATTCTTACTACTAATAAAGTTTCAAAGGCAATGCAAGTTGGTGCTCATGGTTCAACATATGGAGGCAATCCTTTGGCTTGCTCTGTTTCATATGAAGTTTTCAAAGAAGTATCTAAAAAAAGCTTTCTAAATTCAGTAATTAAGAAAGAAAAACTCTTTATAAGCTTATTAAATGATTTAAACAAAAAATATAATTGTTTTACTGCGGTTAGATCTGCAGGATTATGGATTGGTCTTGAGCTTAACTCTAAAATAGAGAATTTAACCCTTCAAAATATTATGTCATCTGCATACGATGAAGGATTAATGATATTAAAGGCAAATAATAATACCCTTAGGCTTGCACCAGCACTGACAATTTCAGAAAAAGAGATTAAATTGGGTGTCAAAAAATTAGAAAAAAGTCTTTCAAGACTCCTCTGAAGCATCAAAAACTTCAATAACCCTATCAACTTTTCGATATCCTTGCGGCAACATTAAGCCTCGCTTGGCTCTATCTGAGAGATAATTTTCAAGATCTTTAACACTGAAATTTTTAAATTGTTTCCCGCTATGAAGTTGCAGCTTTGACTCTGCTCCTAACAAACATATATGTGTCATTGCTTCTTCACCACTTTCAAATTTAGCCTTGGGAATATTAATTATTTTATTTCCTTTGCCTCTTGGAAGAATTGGTAAGCTATCTAATGAAAAAATCAACATTCTTCCTATAGAAGAAATAGCAACAATTAACTGATGATGCGGGAGTATCTTAATAGGCGGAACTAGTTTAGATTGAGGGGTTAATTTAATAAAATTCTTACCGGTCTTCTTGTTTGATAGAGTATTCCTAATTTCACTGATAAATCCATATCCAGCAGATGTTGAAATAATAAATTTTTCTTCATCAGCGCCAGCTATTACTCCTTGAAAAGACACACCTGACTCGGCACTTACTCTACCAGTAATTGGCTCACCCATGCCTCGAGCTGAGGGCAACGAGAAAGATGCTAACGAAAAACATTTCCCCGTTGAATCAAAGAAATTTGCCATTTGATTATTTCTGCCTTGTGCAAAATGCCTTAGACCATCATCGCCCCGATAATTTAATAAGCTTGGGTCAACATCATGCCCCTTTGCTGCTCTGATCCATCCTGCTTTTGAGAGGATGATGGTTATTGGTTCATTGGAAATGACCTCCTCTTCAGAAAAAGCCTTTGCGTTAGAGCTTTCAATAATCGGAGAATTCCTTTCATCACCAAACTGTTCTTTAATTTCAAGCAGTTCTTTCTTAATGTAAGTCTTTAATCTTGATTTGGAGCCAATGATCTTTTCCAAATCTTTTTTTTCATCCTTTAATAGTTTACTTTCATCTTCAAGTTTTATTTGTTCCAGTTTTGCAAGCTGTCTAAGCTTAATCTCAAGAATTGCATTGGCTTGAATTTCCGAAATCTTAAATTTTTTAATAAGTTCTTTTTTAGGTTCATCACTTTGTCGTATGATTTTAATGACCGTGTCTATGTCCACGTAAACAATTAGGAGGCCTTCAAGGATATGCAATCTATCATCAACTTGTTGAAGTCTGTGATTAAGTTTTTTAAGCACCGTCTCTTGTCTAAACTTCAGCCATTCGTACAGCAAGTCTCTAAGGCCAAATACCCTTGGCGACCCAGATCGGTCAATTAAGTTAATGTTTGCTCTATAGTTCTTTTGTAAATCAGTGGTTGCGTACAAATGGTTCATAACCTCTTCAGCATCAATACGATTAGATTTAAGAGAGATAACAAGCCTTACTGGCTCTTGGTGGTCAGCCTCATCTCTAAGATCAACAATCATTGGAAGCTTCTTTTTATTCATCTGATCTGCAATCTGCTCTAAAATTTTTGATCCTGATGCTTGATGTGGAAGAGCATCGATAACAATATCATTGCCCTCCTTTATCCATTTTGCTTGCATTTTAAAACCGCCTCTGCCGGTTGTGTAAATTTCAATGAGCTCTTCATCTGAAGCAATTATTGGCGCATGATTTGAAAAATCTGGGCCTTTCACATACTTAAGAAGTTTTGAAATATCAGCTTTGGGATTATCAAGCAAAAAAATACAAGCATCTATGACTTCTGAAATATTATGAGAAGGAATATCTGTGGCCATGCCCACTGCGATCCCTGTGGTTCCATTCAGCAAAATATTTGGAACTTTGGATGGCAAAATTATTGGTTCCGAAAGAGAACCATCAAAGTTAGGCTGCCAATCAACTGTGCCTAACTTAATCTCCTCGAGCAAAAGATTTGCATATGCAGTTAATCTTGATTCTGTATATCTCATTGCGGCGAAAGATTTTGGGTCATCCTGTGTTCCCCAATTTCCTTGCCCATCAACAAGGGGATATCTAAAAGAAAAGTTTTGTGCCATCAAAACCATAGCCTCATATGCAGCACTGTCTCCATGCGGATGAAATTTACCAATTACATCTCCTACAGTTCTTGCAGATTTCTTGTACTTTGATCCAGCATTTAAACCTAGCTCACTCATTGCATACAGAATCCTTCTTTGAACAGGCTTCATTCCATCACCAATATTTGGAAGCGCACGATCTAAGATGACGTACATCGAATAATTTAAATATGATTCCTCTGCATAATCTTTTAGTTTAATTGCATCAATTTTTTGATTACTCATATGTCCACCCTAGCAATTTTTCCCTTTTTCTCGAGCCATGTCTTTCTATCCCCTGCCCTTTTCTTTGACAAAAGAAGATCCATCATTGCATTAACATTGTCTTTTGAGTCTATAGTAAGTTGAACCAATTTTCTGGCTGCTGGATCCATAACAGTCTCTCTAAGCTGACTTGGATTCATTTCACCAAGCCCTTTAAACCTTTGAATATCTATTTTTGGATTTCCTTTTTTAGAACTAAGCTCTTTTACAATTTTATCTTTTTCTTTTTCATCCACTGCATAAAATTTTTCTTTTGCGCAATCTATTCTGAAGAGTGGCGGCATCGCAACATAAATGCGGCCATCTTGAATAAGATTTTTATAATGCCTTAAAAAAAGTGCACATAGCAGTGTTGCTATGTGTAACCCATCTGAGTCAGCATCTGCGAGGATGCATATTTTTCCATACCTGAGGTTTGATAGATCTGTTTCTCCCGGATTAACACCCATAGCAGTAGCTAAGTCTTTAATTTCCTGAGACTTAATTATTTCACTGCCTTCTAGGTCCCATGTATTGAGAATTTTTCCTCTGAGCGGCATGATTGCTTGAAAGCCTCTTTCGCGTGCTTGTTTTGCAGAGCCTCCAGCTGAATCACCCTCAACTAAAAAAAGTTCAGTTTCATTCAGATCGATTGAATTGCAATCAGATAACTTACCTGGAAGAGCGGGGCCTTGAAAAGTTTTTTTACGTGCGACTGTTTTAACTTCTTTTGATCTTTTCTGAGCAGATTCAATGGCAAGGTCAGCAATTAGTTCTGCCTCTTCAGTATGCTGATTGAACCAAATACTTAAAGAGTCTTTTGTAGCAGCACTGACAAAGGATTGGTGATCTTTAGAATCTAATCTTTCCTTGGTTTGACCGGCAAACTGTGGATTTTTAAGTTTCGATGAAACAACAAATGCGGCATGATTAATTGTGTCGTCAGAAGTTAGCTTAATTCCTTTTGGCAAAAGATTTCTAAATTCACAAAATTCTTTTATTGCATCCAAAAGTCCAGATTTAAAGCCGTTAAGATGTGAGCCACCTTGTGCAGTTGGAATTAGATTTACGTAAGATTCGTTTAGAAGTTTTTTGGAGTTATTCATAACCCAGTTGATAACAAAATCAATTGAATTATCTTCATTAGATTTTGAACTTAAAATTGAATCTTTTAAGAGAAACTCTTCATCTTTAATCTCATCACCCAAATAACCTTCTAGACCATTTGGATACTCCCAAGTTTCTTTATCGTCTTTTTTAAATTCACTTGAAAATGAAATTTTTAAACCCGGACATAAGACTGATTTTGCCTTTAGTAGATGTTTTAATTTTTTGACATCAACTTTGGAGGATTCAAAATACTGAGGATCAGGAATAAATCTTATGCTTGTTCCTGTATTCCTGTTGCCAACCTCGCCTGTTACTTTTAATTCTTTTGATTTTTCTCCGCCACTAAAACTCATTTGATGAATTTTTCCATCTCGCTTTATCGTTGCTGATAAATTTGTTGATAAGGCGTTCACAACAGATACACCAACTCCGTGGAGTCCGCCAGAAAAGTTGTAATCCTCACCAGAAAATTTTGCTCCAGCATGGAGCTTGCATAAAATTAACTCGACACCACTTACTTTATGTTCGGGATGAACATCAGTTGGCATACCTCTTCCATCGTCACTTACTTCAATAAAACCATCCTTAAAAAGATTAATCTTAATTTGAGAGCAATGGCCAGCTAAAGCTTCATCAACTGCATTATCTAGAACTTCTTGAATCAAATGATTAGGACAGCTGGTATCGGTATACATACCTGGCCTTTTTCTTACAGGGTCTAATCCTGACAGTACCTCAATGGATTTAGCGTCGTATTTTTTAGCCATTAAGCCTTTGAATAGATTGAGTTTCCAGCAGCATTAAATTCTTTAGATTTTTCATCCATACCAAGTTCTATAAGCTCAATTTCATTCCCGTGCTCTTTTTTTATGTCCTGTGAAATCTTCATTGAACAAAATTTAGGTCCGCACATTGAACAAAAATGAGCTGTCTTTCCAGATTGTTTTGGTAATGTTTCATCATGGAAATCTCTTGCAGTTTGAGGATCTAATCCGAGATTAAATTGATCTTCCCACCTGAATTCAAACCTTGCCTTTGAAAGTAAGTAATCTCTTACATAGGCTCCTTTGTGTCCTTTTGCCAAATCAGCTGCGTGAGCAGCAATTTTGTAAGCCATTAGACCTTGTTTAACGTCTTCTTTGTTTGGCAAACCTAAATGTTCCTTGGGAGTGACATAGCAAAGCATTGAGGTACCAAAGCTACCAATGTTCGCAGCTCCTATCGCAGAGGTAATATGATCATACCCAGGAGCAATGTCTGTGGTTAAAGGCCCAAGAGTATAAAAAGGAGCATCATGACACCAGGCTTCTTCTTTTTCTACGTTCTCTTTTATAAGGTGAAGGGGTACATGTCCCGGACCCTCAATCATGACCTGAACATCATGATCCCATGCATGCTTTGTTAACTCACCCAAAGTTTTTAATTCTGCAAATTGTGCTTCATCATTAGCATCTGCAATGGAGCCTGGTCTGAGACCATCACCCAAAGAAAAAGATACGTCATACTTTTTCATAATTTCGCAAATATCATCAAAATGTTCATAAAGAAAATTTTCTTTATGGTGAGATAGGCACCAACTAGCCATAATTGATCCGCCTCTTGAAACAATCCCTGTAAGGCGATTTGCTGTCAATGGAACATATCTCAATAGAACACCTGCATGTATGGTGAAATAATCAACACCTTGTTCAGCCTGTTCAATTAATGTCTCTTTAAAGACATTCCAGTTTAGATCATCGGCTTTACCATTAACTTTTTCTAGTGCTTGATAAATCGGAACTGTTCCGATGGGCACCGGGGAATTCCTGACAATATGCTCTCTGGTTTGATGAATATTTTTTCCTGTTGAAAGATCCATCACAGTATCTGCACCCCATCTTGTAGACCAGACAAGCTTCTCAACTTCTTCATCAATTGATGAGCTAAGACTCGAATTACCAATATTTGAATTCACTTTAACTAGAAAATTTTTGCCGATTATCATTGGCTCTAGCTCAGTGTGATTTATGTTTGCAGGGATGATTGCCCTTCCGCAAGCAATCTCATTACGAACAAATTCTGCTGTCACCTGATCTGGTAAGCTTGATTCATAAGGGGCATTAATACCTAGGGTTTTAGCTTGATCAAGAAGTGCATTCTCCCTGATAGCAACATACTGCATTTCTTTGGTGATGATTCCTTTCTTTGCATAATGCATTTGGGATTTATTTTCTGAATCAAGATTTTTAATCCAATCCTTTCTATACTTCTTGATACCTTTTGTGTCTGCTTTGAAATATGGATCTGATAAAGGTCCTGAGGTATCGTAAACAATTAAATCTGGATTTTTGATATTCCCATTTTCCGAAATGGTATCGGTTTGTGAGATTTTCTTAAATGGAACTTTAATGTCTCTGGACCCAGGATGCTCAAAATAAACTTTGTCTAAAATGGTTGAGTGTTTTACTAACATAACGAACTTTTTACAAATATTTTACTCTAAATAAAAGCTATTAAGTTGTAAGTTTTAATAATAGACTAAAGTATTACTTATGTTGAAAGTGTTATCTGCAAAACCTACAATGTGCGACCTATGAAAAGAAATAGAAACTATATTTTATTAAGTATATTGAGCATCACTTTTACTATTGAGGCCGATAATCTTCTTGATATTTATAATGAGGCTCTCGAAAATGATCCACAATTTAAAGCTGCCGAGTACACCTTCTTATCTGGCAAAGAAATAAAGAAACAAGGTATGGCTGCATTATTGCCAAATATTTCTCTTTCAGGACAGACCGCATGGAATGAATATTATCAGTTAGGCGAACTTCAGAATGAATATAATAGCTTCAGTCAGGCTGCAAGAATCTCTCAACCCCTTCTAAGACTCGATACATGGTTTAATTTCAGAAGATCAAAATTTCTTACAGATGCAAGTGAGGCAGATTTTGCATTCCAACAACAAAATCTTATCGTCAGAACAGCAGAATTATATTTCAACGTTTTAAGGTCAATTGATAATTTAAATGCAGCTATCTCAGAAGAAGTTGCTATTAAAAAACAGTTGGATCAAACAAAACAACGTTATGAAGTGGGTCTTTCTGCGATTACAGAAGTACAAGAGGCACAATTAGCTTATGACGTTAGTTTGGCAGCAAAAATAAGACGTGAGGGTGAGGTTTTTACGGCTAGAGAAGCGTTAAATGCACTGGTTGGCCGTGAGATTGTTTCTGTTGATGCGCTTGTAAATGAGATGAGAGTTACCAATCCTGTACCTGATTCAAAAGACGATTGGGTTCAAAAGGGAATGCAGAATAACTTTAGACTAAAAGCTGCCAACTTAAGGACCAAAGCTTCGAAAAATAATGCTAGGAGCGCCGCGGCTAATCATCTCCCTAAAATTGATATTGTAGGTAGCAGGGTAGAGTCAGAAACTAATCAGTTTTCATTCGATGGCATTGACACAGGTTCTGCTTTTCAAATTACTGTTCCTGATGAAACACAAAGAGATAATTATAGCCTTCAGTGGAGCGTGCCAATATTTCAAGGTGGAGCTGTTAACTCAAGACGAAAGCAAGCTTACGCAGACTATAATAAATCCTCACAAGACGCACTTTTTGTGCAACGTTCAGTGATTCAAGAAGTTAGATCGCAATATTCGAATGTTGTGACACTTGTTGCTAACCTTAGAGCTCAGCGTCAAGCAGTGATATCTGCCACAAGTGCACTTGAGGCTACTAGAGTTGGATATGAGGTCGGAACCAGAAATATTGTAGATTTATTGCAGGCTGAAAAAAATTTATACGCTGCTGAAAGAAATTTAGCAAATGCAAAATATGATTATCTTATGTCTACGCTCAGGTTGCATTTGTCTGCTGGAACCCTTGACCCAAAAAATCTTATCGACATTAACAGTCTCCTAGGGTAATCATCTCAAAACTAACTACTCTCTAAATGCCTGAATTACCTGAGGTTGAAACATCGGTGAGAGGTATTTCTTCACTCAGTGGAGAAAAGATTCAGCAAATAAAAATACATATCCCAAAATTAAGATGGCCAATCAAGGAAAACGATTTTCTTGATCTTGAGGACAGAAAGATAGTTTCTATTTATAGACGAGCAAAATACATAATTTTTAATTGTGAAGAAAAATTTTTAGTCCTTCATCTCGGAATGACTGGAACCCTCCGGATAATCCCGACGAAATCTAATGAATATAAAAAACATGATCATGTTGAGTTGATTTTTAAAAAAAATAAGTTGATTTTTAATGATCCAAGAAGGTTTGGCTCTATACATATAACTAACAACATAAATGAGCATTTTTTAATAAAAAACCTGGGGGTAGAGCCCTTGGATGAAGTATTTAATGAAGATTATTTGTATACAAAAATCAAGAAATCCAATGCATCCATCAAGTCACTTATCATGAACCAAAAAATAGTTGTTGGTATAGGCAATATATATGCAAGTGAAGTTCTTTTTTTATCAAAAATCAATCCTAGAAAAAAAGGTAAATACATTTCAAGAAAAAATGCATCTGAAATTACGAAACATTCAAAAAGTATCCTCAGAAAAGCAATTGATGCAGGCGGTACAACATTACAAGATTTTTTTTCACCCTCTGGTAATAAAGGATATTTTAAAGTTGACTTAAATGTTTATGATAGAGAGGGAGAGAAATGCTTTGATTGCTCAAACTTAATAAAAAGGATCGAGCAAAATCAGAGATCAACTTTTCTTTGTAGAAATTGCCAGAGTTAGGAAAATTTACTTTTTAAAGCTTTTTCAATATGCGATGGCACAAATCTAGATACATCTCCGCCTAATTGTGCAATCTCTTTCACGAGACTGGAAGAGACATAAATTAGCGTGTCTTTAGGTGTAAAGAAAATACTTTCAATATCCGGTGCTAAGCTCCTGTTCATCGTTGCTAACTGAAATTCATATTCAAAATCAGCAACAGCCCTAAGCCCTCTAATGATAGCTATTGCGTTATTTTCTCTAGCCAAATCAACGGTCAATTTTTTTGAGTAACCAATGGCCCTAATTTTGTTGTTACCAGAAAAAACTTCGTTTATAAGATCAAGACGTTCATCTGTACTAAAAAGTGGATTTTTAGACTTCGATTCTGCAACACCTATCACGACCTGATCAAATAGAGATGCAGCTCTCTCTACAATATCAATGTGACCAAATGTGATTGGATCAAATGATCCAGGATAAATGGCGGTTTTCATAGCAAGATAATACTAAACTATTTTGACTCATAAAAGCATAATAAAAAAGGGGAAAAAATTTAATATGCTTTTTATTAAGCATGCATATAACTAACACCACTTGATTTAGCGGTGTTAGTTAAATTGAGTCTTTGACTAGAATAAGTCGTTATTCATGACTTTGTTCCAAGCTTTCACGAAGTCTTTTTTAAACTTCTCTTCAGAGTCGCTTTGAGCATAAACCTCAACGTAGGCTCTAAGTTGAGAATTAGAACCAAACACTAAATCTGCTCTTGAGGCAGTTCTAGTTTTCTCACCTGTCACTCTGTCAAATGCTTCATAAGAATTTCCGGTACCATTTGGTTTCCATTGGACTCTCATATCTAGCAAAGTTTTAAAGTACTCATTGGTTAGCTGGTCAGAATTTTCTGATACTAAGCCGTAATCGCTTGCCGTGATACCCAAAGATCTCATTCCACCTAGCAAGACTGTCATCTCTGGAGCTGTTATACCAAGTAACTGAGCTTTATCAAGCATCATTTCCTCTGCTGTAACGTTCAAGCCGGAGCGATGATAGTTTCTGAAAGCATCCGACAAAGGCTCGAGATATTCAAAAGACTCAGGATCAGTTTGATCGTCTGATGCATCTCCTCTACCTGGGGTAAATGGAACCTCCATGCCAGAAGCTTTTTCTATCGCTAAGTTTCCTGCAAGTACGATAATATCTGCAACAGAAACGCCAGTATCATCTGAAACACCCTGATAAGCCGCAAGAACTTTTGATAATTGTCTGGGTTTATTAACTTCCCAGTCTTTTTGCGGAGCCAAACGAATTCTTGCTCCATTTGCCCCACCTCTCATGTCTGAGCCACGATAGGTATAAGCACTAGCCCAAGCAGTTTCAGCCATTTCTTGTATACTTAATCCAAGTCCAGCAATTTTTTCTTTCACTGCAGCAACATCATATTCAGAGTTACCAACAGGAATTGGATCTTGCCAAATTAAATCTTCTTCAGGAACTTCTGGGCCTATGTAGTTAGACTTGGGGCCCATATCACGATGAAGTAGTTTGAACCAAGCTTTAGCAAAAGCATCAGCAAACTCATCTGGGTTTTCATGAAATCTTTTTGAGATTTCTTTGTAACTTGGATCTTCCCTAAGAGCGATATCAGTAGTCGCCATTATGGTTGGTACTCTTTTTGAAGGGTCATGTGCATCTGGTGCCATATCTTCTTCTTTCTGATCTATGGCATACCATTGATGAGCACCCGCAGGACTTTTACCTAGCTCCCACTCGTAACCAAACAGCATATCAAAGTAGCCGTTATCCCACTTAATAGGATTGGTTGTCCAAGCACCCTCTAGACCACTGGTGATAGAATCTGCTCCCAAACCCTTACCGTAATTGTTAGTCCAACCTAAACCCATTTGTTCAATAGGTGCACCTTCTGGTTCTGCTTGAACTAAGTCTGCATCTCCAGCACCGTGACATTTACCGAATGTGTGTCCACCTGCTATCAAGGCAACGGTTTCGTAATCATTCATTGCCATGCGACCAAAAGTTTCTCTAATATCATGGGCACTGGCCAGGGGGTCTGGGTTAGCATCAGGACCTTGAGGGTTTACATAAATCAATCCCATTTGAACGGCAGCTAGAGGATTGTCTAGTTCACGCTCACCTTTGTAGCGCTTATTTTCTAGCCACTCATCTTCAACCCCCCAAAGGATATCTTCTTCAGGACCCCAAATGTCGTCTCGACCACCACTGAAACCATATGTTTTACCGCCCATGGACTCGATTGCAACGTTTCCTGCAAGGATTAAAAGGTCTGCCCAGCTTATTTTGTTGCCATACTTTTCTTTAATTGGCCATAGCAACCTTCTTGCTTTATCCAAATTACCATTATCAGGCCAGCTGTTGAGTGGGGCAAACCTCATGGCTCCTGTGCCTCCACCTCCGCGACCATCTGTACTTCTGTAGGTTCCTGCAGCATGCCAGGTTAGACGAACAAAAAATGGACCGTAATGGCCATAATCTGCAGGCCACCAGTCTTGAGAGTTTGTCATCAAGTCGTTAAGGTCATTTTTCAAAGCCGCATAATCGAGTTTTTGAAATTCTTCACGGTAGTTGAAATCCTCTCCAAGTGGATTGGATTTTCTATCGTGTTGATGAAGAATACTTAAATTTAATGCATCAGGCCACCAATCTTTATTGGATTGACCGGTTGCACTGTTGCTTGTCATTGCCCCATGCATCACAGGACATTTTCCTTCTGATTCATTATTCATATACATTCCCTCATATAAATATCTCGTCACATTAGCATAATCTTTATGTTTTGGTAAATATATTTATTTTGTATGTTATATTCGATTTTATCAATGATATAATCTTTGAATGCTTTCATTTAAACAAATAAATTACGCCCTTTCAGTCGAAAAATTTCTTCATTTTAAAAAGGCTGCAGATGCATGTTTTATATCTCCTTCGACCTTAAGTAATGCAATTTCTGAATTAGAAACGAAATTAGGAATACAAATCTTTGAGAGAACAAACAAAAAAGTTATTGTTACCTCAATTGGAAAAGAAATACTAAAAAAAGCAAGGGATGTTAAACATGGTATGTTCGAGATTAATGAGCTTGCTAAAACATTCTCAAGCGAGAAACTCCAATCTCTTTCAATTGGGATCATACCTACAATAAGTCCCTACTTACTTCCTTTGGTATTGCCCAAGATTAAACAAGACCTTTCTTTCTTAGACTTAAATATTGAAGAAAATCAATCGAATGTCCTGGTAAACAAAGTTCAAGAGGGTGAGTTAGACCTTGCAATTTTGGCATTACCTTATGACATTGGAGAGCTAAGAAGTATTAAATTCTGGTCTGAAGATTTTTACTGGATATCTTACAAAAAAAATTACAAAACAGGCCAATCTAATATTAGTGCAACTCAACTCAGTGATAAAAACCTTTTACTTCTTGTTGATGGTCACTGCTTAAAAGATCATATTTTGGAGGCTTGCAATATTGATTCAAATACAAGCTATTCTCTCAAAGCATCAAACCTCGAAACATTGATCCAACTAGTTAAAGGCAAAATGGGTACAACTCTAATACCTGAAATGGCATTGAATCAATTAGTTAAAAATAAGAAAGGTCTTTATGCTTCGCATCTATCCGAAAAAAGTCCTCATAGAGAAATAGCGATGATCTTTAGGGAAACATATTCCGGTCAGGATAATATAAATAAATTAAAAGTATTATTCAAAAATTGTTTAAAGAATCGCTCTAAGAATCTTATGGATAGTAAATAGTGTATGGGGATCGAATTAAATTTTAACTAAAGATGCAATTAAACAAAGGTCCAAAAACTCTTGCTGCAACCATAGTGCCAACAAGAATTAAGACTGTGACTGATTTTTTACTAATTCAATTAGCTCAAATGCCTCTAAATCAGGTTTAGACATTTCTTTTTTAAAATCTTCGTAAGTCCATGGCCAGCTTGCCGGAATCCCTGCAGCATTTAGATACCAGCTGGTACAACCGCCTGTGTACCAAACAGTTTTTTTTGCTGCCGCAGCCCGATCCCTTTCATAGCTTTCTGTTATATCATTCTTAACATCAATGTGACATTGTCTATTTCTAATTATCTTAATTAAATCAAGTATGTAATTCATTTGGTGCTCAGCTATATCAATTAGAGAAAAATTTCCTACAGGACCATTCGGGCCATTTAATAAAAATAAATTTGGAAATTTAGGAATAGCAATCGATAAATAAGCTTTTGGATACTCTTTCCAGTAATCATCCAAAGAAATTCCATCAATTCCAAAGGTTTTAATCGGTCTTAAAAATTGATCTACCTTAAATCCTGTTGCAAAGACAATTACATCAAGATCAATAACGTTGTCGTCTGATAATTCAATTCCCTGATTTATGATTTTTTTAATTGGCTCGGTAATCAATGTACATTCGGGTTTTTGTATTGCTGGATAATAATCTGACGACCAAATTAACCTTTTGCAAAGCGGTGTGTGATCAGGCGTTAGTCTTTTTTTAAGTTCCTCATTATGAATATTTTTTTCTAGATTTTCCTTACATGCAAAAGCTATTTCATTGGCACCGATCGAATCTTTATCAAGAAGAGCCTGAGAATAGATCTCGACTGCATTAAAATATTCTTCAAAATTCATAGCTTCACTTAGATTTTTAGGGTCTTGGAATGACAGCTTTTCTTCATCGCTGAAGCTTCCATTCTCAAGGGGCATCATCCATTGTGCAGTTCTTTGGAAATGGTACAAATGCTTACATTTTCCAGATAAGGCACTTACTATTTGTATCCCGGTGGACCCTGATCCAATAACGCCTATCTTTTTATCTTTTAATGAAAGCTCATGATCCCACCTAGCGCTATGAAACTTATGCCCATTAAAACTATTTATGCCTTCAATATTTGGCAAATGTGGATGATGCAGAACTCCTGTTGCTCCAATTACAATATCGGCTTTGTAAGTCTGTTCCTTGTTAGTAGTAATCTCCCAAACACCTTTTTTAAAAGAAAGACTTATGATCTCAGTCCTGAATATGCAAATTTGATCAAGATCATTTTTAAAAAAAATCCCCTCAAAATACTTACGAATCTCTGGTCCAGAGGAATAATAATTTGACCAATTAGGATTTCTTTCAAAACTATAAGTGTAATGATGAGATGGAACGTCACAATGCAAGCCTGGATAAGTATTATCTCTCCAGGTTCCACCTACCCCATCTGCCTTTTCAAAAATAGTTATGTTTTTAATTCCAAATTCTTTAAGTTTAATTGCAGCCAAGATGCCTGACATTCCTGCACCAATTATTGCTACCTTTAGATTTTCTGACATAAGTTATTTTTAGATTAATGATTTTCCTTTTGAGAATCTAAATATCCGATGAGCTGAAAGTTTTGAAATATTTGTAAAAAGGCTCATTAACTTATCTTAGCTTGAATCAATTTGCTTTGAAATGTCTCAGCAGTCTACTAGGATTTATTTGTTATTATTAGATTCTGATTTATGGGGTAAAAAGTATGAAAAAGAGTATCTTATGGTTCCTTTGTTTAAACCTGGTTTTTATCTTGGATGCGCAAGAAGCAAGAACTGAAAACAATGGCAATTTAATTCTTGAGGATATCCCAATAATTCCACAATCAATAAAGGATGATTTATCAAAATTTCAGAATGTTCGCTCCGCCGGATTTAGAGGTTTTAACCATGACAATGGAATTTTTATTACCACAAGATTTAGAAATGTCAGTCAGCTCCATTCTGTAGAGTCGCCAGGAGCTTCACGACAACAAGTTACTTTTTTTCAAGAGCCTTTAGGTTCTATTTCAACCAATCCTAATAATTCTTCCATTGCTTTCACAATGGATAAAGGCGGTACTGAAAATGCACAAATTTATTTATTAGATACTGACAATGGTGAATCTAAGTTGCTGACTGATGGTAGCTCAAGAAATGGTGGTCCATTGTGGAGTAATGGTGGAGACATGATTGCTTTTCAGAGCACGAGGCGAAACGGAAGATCAAATGATATTTGGTTGATGAGTGTGGAGAATCCTGACAAAGCAAAGATACTCCTTAAATCTTCTGACGGAAGTTGGTGGGGAGCAAGTGACTGGGCAAAAGATGATAGTAAAGTATTGGTCCAAAATTATATATCTGTTGCAAATTCAAAAGCTTATATTATTGATCTTAAATCTAAGCAAAAGAAATTAGTACTTGGTAATGAAAATGAATCCTCTGTGAATGCTGCCCTAGCATTTGATAAAAACGATCAAGGCTTATTCTTTATTACGGATAGATTTGCAGAATATAATCAGCTTGCATACAAAAACCTTAATACTGAAGAAATAATAGTCATTTCAAAAGATATTTCTTGGGATGTCGATGGTTTTGCAATTAATCAAAGAGGAGACAGAGCTGCATTTATAGTGAATGAAAATGGCTACAGTTCGCTATATTTACTTAACCCTCAGACATTTAAATACAAAAAAGTTAAATCAATTCCTATTGGTTTGATAGGAGGCATGGAATTTAACAGAAATAATAAATCCTTAGGTCTAACAATAAATACTTTCCAATCTCCGTCGGATGCTCATGTGCTTGATCTCAAAAGTAATCCTCTTGGTTATGGCAACCTAACACGTTGGACTTTCTCTGAAGTGGGAGGATTAGATACCTCAAAGTTTGTTGAGCCTAAGCTTATTCGTTATCCTTCATTTGATAGCAGAAAGATTCCTGCATTTATATACGCCAATAAGACTGAAGAACCTCAACCGGTAATAATTTATATTCATGGTGGTCCCGAGGGGCAATCAAGACCTAGATTTAGCAGTACATTCCAGTTATGGATAAAAAATCTTAATGCTGCGGTCATAACTCCAAATGTTCGTGGCAGCGAAGGTTATGGAAAAGAATATCTCTCACTTGATAACGGGTTTAATCGAGAGAATTCAGTTAAAGATATTGGTGCCTTGCTTGATTGGATTGAAACACAACCTAGCCTGGATAGTGAACGAGTTGCTGTTTACGGGGGCTCTTACGGAGGGTACATGGTCCTTGCAAGTGCAGTTCATTATAGTGATAGATTGAAAGCAGCAGTAGATATTGTAGGCATCTCAAACTTTGTTACTTTCCTCAAAAATACAAAAGATTACAGGCGTGATTTGAGGCGAGTTGAATATGGTGATGAGCGTGATCCAGAAATGGAAAAGTTTCTTCAATCGATAAGTCCAAATAATAATGTAGATAAAATTAAAGTTCCGTTATTTGTTGTTCAAGGAGAAAATGATCCTAGGGTGCCAGTTACAGAAGCTGAACAAATAGTAGCTGCCTTAAGAGAAAACGGTAAAAAAGTTTGGTACATGAATGCACTTAATGAAGGACACGGATATAGAAAAAAAGAAAATCGCGATATTTATCAGCAAGCAGTGGTTTTATTTTTGAGGGAGCACCTTTAATGCTATGTATGAATTTCCTCTCTCTAAAAGAATTGAGAATCAAATTAAATCTTATTTTACCAACCTAGAAAAAATTGATCTTACAATTGATGAGAACATACAAATCTTTGTAATTGATGAAAATAATGTTGATCCGCCATCAATTGAAATAAAGCAAGTTAAAGAAAATTATGAGCTTCACTTTTGGGACGGTTATTCGCAATCAGAAGTTATCGAAAATCTAAAAGAAAAAGAAATCACTAAATCACTTAGAAGATTTCTTAAAAAAATAAATAAGTACCTTGATGTCTCTTGAGATCTACTTAATTCTTGGAGCTATTTCATTTTTTACTTCAATGATTACTGCCATATTTAGTGTGGGTGGAGGCATGATTATGCTTGCATCCCTGGGGCAATTTGTGGGTGCATCAGCATTGATACCCTTGCATGCCTCTGTTCAGCTTCTTAACAATATTTCTAGAGTATATGTCTATAAGGAGCATATTGACTTTGGGATTTTAAAAACTATTTTATGGGCTTCATTTATTGGGTCATTGATCGCGATATTTATTTTTCAAAACCTTGATGAATATATTCTTACCTTAATCATTGGTTGTTCAATTCTTTTTCTAACCTGGGTGCCAATCAATAAATTTATTAAGCATGGCTTAGCAAATGATTTGATTTGTGGCTTGCTTGCAGGAGTCGCCGGTATTTTTATAGGTGCAAATGGACCAATAGTCACAGCCTTTATGAGACTAAAAAATTTATCACCAGAGTCGTTGGTGGCCAATCATGGGCTGGTGATGGTCTTTCAGCATTCAATAAAAATTATATTATTTATAAGTGTTATTGGTTTCTCGTTATTAAGCTATATTCCTCTGATCGTTTTTCTTGGCTTGATGGGTTATCTCGGCACGAAAGTTGGAAAAAGATTAATTAATAAGATTGACTTTAAACTTTTTCAAACTGTTTTAAAGTTTTTGCTTTCCGTATTGGCAATCTTATTAATATTAAGAGCTGAATAAATTCTTGATATCTTTATGGATATCTTTTTAAGAATCTAAGATTTTTTTGTTATGTTGAGAATGTGCTTTAACAAACTTTTCTAGAGTATTAAAAAGCAGAAGATATAAACTCGTACTTAACAGCAGCCTGAAATCAAAAGGTATTGCCGCAATATATGTTTCAATTAAGGAGCCGCCACCAGATATCCATACGGCGCCATTAACTACAAAAAACCATAAAAGAACATTGCTTATACAGCTATAAACAAGATCATTTATCTGTCTACTTACTATTGGGGTAATGATAAAAATAAAGATAATACAAAATAAAATTAATAAGTCTACTGGGGGCAAAAATATGCTCGTAAGTAACATTACTCCAGCAGGTAAAAATGATTGAATACTTTTTCGGCTTGTTAAGCGAGGCATAAAAATTGCGACCGCTAACATTGGCGAAAAATTAGTGGGCAGGCCTATCAGTCGGCTGACAATCAATAGACCAACAAGTAGCAATAAACTCTTATTCATGAATAGATTTATTAAATCACACCTCTAGTATTAATTCCCTAGTAGGTTTAATAATCGACACCTTTTCTTGCCATAATTTGAGAATTAAATGCATGCTTAATATCTCTTACTTCTGAAACGGTATCAGCCCAATTCTTTAACTTTTTACCTCCCCCTCTTCCAGTTATAACTACTGACTGATTTTGTGGTCTATTTTTTAGTGCTTGAATGACATTAGACTCATTTAAATAATTAAAACTTAACATGTAAGTCAATTCGTCAAGTACCACAAGATGTAAACTTTTATCTGCAAGAGCTTTTTTTGCTACCTTCCAAGAAGAAATAGCAGCAGCTATATCCTTGTCTCTATCTTGAGTATCCCATGTATATCCGGTCTTCATTTGATGAAAGAGGACCTCAGGAAAATTGTCTTGAATAAATTTTTCCTCTCCAGATGATTGTGCTCCTTTTAAAAATTGAATAACTGCAACTTTATATCCATACCCAAGTGCGCGCATTACCATTCCAAAAGCTGAACTTGATTTTCCCTTGCCATTACCAGTAAGCAAAATACCAACACCCTTATCAATAGTAGCTGCAGATATTGAAGCATCAACATTTTTTTTGAGCTTTTCCATTTTAGTTTTATGAGAAGTGTGACCTTTGTTTTTCAATTGCCCTTTCCTAAAATTGATACCTTATTCCAAGATGTGCTGAAAAGCCTAAAGCTCTATACCCATAAACTTCTTCGTATGACTTATCAAGCAAATTATTAAGTTGGAAGTTGATGATAAATTTATTTTTCAATTTATATTTTGCGTTTATATTCAGTAGTGTAACTTCAGGTAAGGCGACTCTATTAGGAAAGACTATATCAATTTGTGAACTTCTGTGCCTAATATTAGCGGTCAGAAACAATATATTGGATGAATTCCAATTTATATTAAGGCTTGAAATATGCTTTGGTCTTCTAAGTTCATCAACGTATATCCTCTTTGAGTTAGGTTCGATGGAATCAGTATAGGTATAGGATCCATTAATTTTAAATCTCTCAGAAAGCTTTCTAGAAAAATTCAACTCGACTCCTTCTCTAAGACTCTTACCTTCCAAGTTGATGGCTGTATAGCCAAAAGTAACTGGATCTAAGAAATTTCCATTAATCTCATCAACCAATCTAGATTTAAATAATGTAGCTGAAAATAAACTGTTGTAATTTTGCAAATCAAAATCAAATCCAAGATCTAAATTTTTTGAATACTCCGGCTGTAAATCTGGATTACCAATAAAATTGGTATAGTAGCCAAAACGCTCAGTGAAAGTTGGATTCTTTATCGCCGTGCCATAGCTACCTCTTAATTTTAATGATTTAGATAAGGTTACAATCAATTCTGCTTTTGCAGTAGTTCCATTTTTAAATTGAGAATTCTTATCGTAGCGCGAGCTCACTGCAAAAATAGACCCTTGATCAAGTTTAGTTCTGTATTCAATTGATGCGCTTTCAGTTTTTCTTGTACGTTGCTGATTAGGGTCAAAGATGCCATAAATTCCGTAATCATTAATCGGGCCCTGTTGCTTAAAATCCTCATTCTCATGCTCAAGTAATAATGAAATACGTTGATTGGAGTTATTCCAAAAAAGAGTGCTAACAGATCTAATCTGATTTTTTGAGGACTTTACTCTTGTATCAAAGATATCATTAGTAAAGTCAGAGCTCTGATTGTTTGATTCTGAAATTAAAACCTGATGGCTTAAATTACCCTCTGAATTAAGATAATTATATTTAAAACCAAAGTGATGATTCTTGAATTTAGCATATTTATCTTGATCATCCACCAAACCATCGAAATCTATATCAGCATCATATTCATTATTACCCGAACTGTAGCTTCCTATAAGTGAAAGCTCAGAACTATTACTAATTTTTAAATTTGATTTAAAGTTTAGGGAATCATTTTCGTATCCATCTTTTTCATTTCCAAACCTAGAAATATTCGCGCCATCTGTCTTAAATTTTGTAGCTCCAAAACGGAAATCAAAATTGCTTTTTGACGCCCCATTACTAAATCCATACTTATGAGAATTAAAGCTGCCTAGCTCTGAGAAAACATTTGTACTTTTGGAAGTTGTTGCACGTTTTGTGATGATATTAACAACTCCAGCTATGGCATCGCTTCCAAACATTGAACTTTGTGGTCCGCGAATAACTTCGATTTTTTCGATATCAGTTGGAATGATGTTTCCCCAATTAAATTCGTCATTCTGGGAAGCATTATTAACTTCAACTCCATCAACAAGAACAAGAAGATGATTTGCCTCACTCCCTCTTACTCTAATCTGAATTTGAGATCCTAGAACACCGCTTTGACTAACAGATATGCCAGGAAGATCTCTAAGTAAATCTGCAAGATTTAAGTGAGGAGTATTCTCAATATCTTCGGCTGATATAACATTTATTGAATTTGCAGAATCATCAATACTTACTGGAAACAAAGATGCAGCTACAATTGTTTCATCAATTTCTGCTTTCATAATTGATGAAAGCAATAGAGCCAAAAAACTAAAAGATACAAATCTTATGTTCATAAAATTTCTCCAAAAATTTTTTTTTAATAACCTAAAACTGATGAGAGCCAAGTTTCATTTTCATCAATGCTTTCCCCTCTCGAATTTGAGTAGGCC
>CACOPA010000006.1 GCA_902628925.1 uncultured SAR86 cluster bacterium | reverse complement strand
CTTCCAAGAAAATACTGCTACCGGTACCACCATTGCAACTAGTTCAGTAACCGACCCTGAAGCGGGATCGATTACCTATAGTCTTTCTGGCACCGGCAGTGAGAATTTCTCAGTCAGTGCTGATGGCACAGTAACTTTAGCCAGTGCACTGGATTATGAGACTGCCACTGCATACGAGATTACCTTAACTGCCTCCGATGGGGATAACTCTGTATCTGAAACTTTGACCATTAATGTCGGAGACATCAATGAAGCGCCAACCGTTACCACAACCTTAGCAGCCTCAAGTGTTGCCGAAGATGCAGCCACTGGAACTACGGTTGCCACAAGTTCAGCAAGCGATCCAGAATCTAATACTATTAGTTACTCATTAAGTGGCACCGGCAGCGATAACTTTAGCGTTGATGCCAACGGTAATGTCACCGTGGCCAATAGCTTGGATTATGAAACCACTACCTCTTATACGATAACTTTAACTGCAAGCGATGGGTCCAATTCAACCCAAGAAACTATCACCATTAATGTCAGTGATGTGGATGAATTTACCTTAGCGCTATCAAGTACGTCACCTGCCATTAACGAAGGAGTCAGTACCGGAACCCAAGTCGCTACTTCAACCCTAACCCAACAAGACAGTGCTTCAGTAACTTATTCTTTATCAGGAACTGGCAGCGATAAATTTGCGATTTCTAGTAGTGGAGTGATCACCACCGCAGCAGCGATGGATTATGAAACTACCTCCTCATATTCTCTCACTGTAAGCGTCACTGACGGCACTAACACCGATACCGAAACCATTAATATAAGTATTAATGACCTTACTATTAATACGCTAGCAACCACACTTGCTAACAGTGGAGCCGCGTTAGCTGAATCATCCAGTTCAGGCACGTCAGTGGCTAGCTCAAGTATCAATAATCCCGATAGCGATACTATTACCTATACCTTAAGTGGAACGGGCAGCAGTAATTTTAGTGTTGATTCCTCAGGAGACGTTACCACTAATGCAACCCTGGATTTTGAAACGGCTAAAAGCTATGCGCTAACTCTGACTGCCACAGCAGGCAGTACATCAGTAACCGATACCTTTACTGTCAATGTAGGGAATACGGAAGAACTTCATTCAGCGGTACTACGTTATTCAGCAGCTTACAACTCAGCTTCTCGGACTGGCTTTAGTGCCACTGCAACACGAGGACCTTCAGGTTCTTCATTGCCGGCTTATTACTTAGAACAAGTTGGAACCACGGCCTCATCAAACATTAAGGATGTTGATAATACAACCAATAATTCAGTACCAGTAGAAATTGCTGGAGGCACCGCGCTTAACTGGCGTTATTTTTTCCCTATCGATACCGGAGGTAATGGAAAGTATGCTTTTGCACCCAACAGTGCTTCGGTTGATGCCAAATACAAAAGCTTGCTTGGCACCAATGTCACCACCACCGTCAGTAATTCCGAAGTCATTACCGCAGGCCGCTTAAGCGGCGGTAACTTTTGGTTTATGGCTACCGATAAGGCAGCCACTGATATAAGTTATACATCCTCAAACGGAGCACGTACTTATGCAATTTCAATCGGAAGAGGAGCCTCTTATCCTGGAACTATTGCTGATTCAGGTTCTAATGGTAGCTGGGAACAGGCTGCGATTAATGCTGGGTATACTTTCATCGATTGCACTAGCACATCATTAACCCAGTCGACATGTCTATCAAATAATGGGATCAGCAGTTTAGACGAAGTTGGTTTTATTGTTGCTAATAACATTTCTACATCTGGTAGTCATTATGTTTTTAGTAACAGTGATCTCGCAGACTGGATTGATGGAGGCGGAGTCTTTCATTCCACCATGTCGGAGTTTGGTACTACCCAAGGATGTTGCGGTGCAGCCATTAATTTAGCAGCAGCTGTCGATTTATTCAGTGAATTGGGATGGGGAACTATTGCCCATGGTTCGGGTCAAAGTTATTCTGTAACTAGCATCCTTGATTTATCCTCGGTATCAGGAACATCATTGGATTATAGTGGTTTAACAGGTAAGTCTTGGGAGCCTTCCGCTGCAGGGACCTTTTCAACTATTCCCTCAGTTTGTAATGGTCTTGTTTCGTCCCAAGCTTTTATCATATGTGACCCTGGCAGAACCGGAGCTGCAGGTGTTGTGACCGGTGTTGCAGATGCAAACTGGTCATCAAATTCAACTAATATTGTTAAGCAAAATAATTGGGATATTATGCAGTGGATTGCAGCTTTAAATACTAATACTAGTCAGACCACTTCTACCTACAATCTTTTTGAAGATCAAGTCACCTTAGCTGGAAGAGTTTTTAAGGATGCTGACTTTGTATCCTTTACCAATGGTAGTAAAAGAGTTATTGCCATGGCAGTGATTCCAATTGAAAACTTTGCAGCCAGTGGAAGCAGCAACGATTATTTTTACCCCAACTTTATTCCAACAACGCTTTGGTCTTATGGTGATGTTGGACATGATTATTGCTTAGGCGTAGGTAATAGTTCATCGGAATGCAATACCTATGAACAATACTATGATTATTCTTCCATTGCCCTTGATAGCACTGGTGTGATTGATACCACTAGATTCTCAAATGGGAGTACCAATAGGTTGCCTGAAGGTCAATCTTTGTGGTGGCAAGTTCTCAATCCAAGCGGCGTAGGGGTTGGCCTTTGGGCACAAATTTCTTTCAAAGATTCTTATGCTGGTGCCTATACCTCTACCACTCGTGATGACCAAGAAAGCCTTTTGAATGTGGTGATATCCAATGTGGATTATCGCAAAAATGATACGACGAGATACTCAGCAGGAGACACTGGCTTGGGCATGAATGGTTATCATTATTGGTCTTATCAAGGTGCGACCAATGCGGATAATGATGGCTTAGGCATTAATTACGGGACTTCTCCAGTTGAATGTGCAACCTCCAATGATAGTGGCTGCTTTTGGGGTGATAGCAACGCTCGACCCCGTGGCGCCATGATTACATCTTCTGATCCATATAAGTCAGGAAGTATGTCATTGAGTGTTAATTACAACTCTAACAATGATACTTTCAGCACTGGCTCCTTCAATATTGCTGCTATGCATCAAACAGTTAACGTTTCCAATAACACATATACAAATTATGCAAGCTTAAGTGATTTTAGATCTTCAGATTTTTATGACTCAAGTGCTTCAAGTTACAGTGGATTTTTCAGTGGTATTTTAGAATTTGATGTCAGTGGCACAGGTAATTCTGAGCTTGCTTCCATCCGCTCCCACTGCGCTTGCCTTAGCTTGGTTTATCCTAGCAATTACCCTTTAGCTAGCTTTACCTTTGATAGCACCAATGATGATGTTCAGGTGGTGGCTCCGATGACCGTTTATAATATAGGTGGTGGCTCCGTGCAAACCGGTGGGACCAATTACTACACATCAAATTGGACGACTGTTGATACGGGTTCCATAACCCTTAAATTTGGAGATGCTACTAACGATGAAGCAAAATCTGCATACATTTCCAGTGAAGTTTTTGCTGCAGAGATTCAAGATGACGGCGCACAAATTGGAACCAACACCGATCCTGGCACTTCCGGTGGATCTAATAACCTTGCTGGAGTGATGGTTTCTTACAATACCTTGGATAATAAAGATTCTACTCTATTCGGAACTAGCAACTTTACTGACATGCCAGATACGGCTTATTCAACATGGGGTTTTTGGAGCATGAGTGCAGTGGATATCTCACCCAATACTGGTTCGCAAAACGCTTCCGTGCATTTAGGCACTTGGGTGGGTGGAGAAACGCTCGCCGATAATGAAATCCCAACTTCAGGATCTGCTTCCATGACAGGATCTGCTGTGTTCAATGTTGCATACAGATATAACCAGACAGGCACCAATTATGATGTGCATAAATACACCACTGCAGCTGATGTTGCAGCCTCTTTCAGCTGGGGTACCAGTGGATATTCAGGCACTTTAAATTTCACCAACTTTGATACTTCTAATCCAATACTTTCAAATGCAGGTTTTGCTGGTTTCGTTGTAGCTATTACAGGCACCGATCATACTTACAGCGGTAATTCTACTACCAGCATCCAAAACAACTGGCGCGGCGGTGCTTCAGTTGCTGGGGCCTTGTACGGGGATACCACACCGGATGAGAGTGGCGGTCAAGTCAATGTGAATCTCTATAAAATAGGTGATATTAATACTGCTGGAGCTAATGATTTTTATACAGCTGAAGGGATTTATTTACTGGACTAATCAATAAAAATACATAAAATATTGGCACTTAAGCAAAAATATGTAAAATATAAGCAAATTTAGGCTTATGGTGATAAAATGTCACTTAATCCAGGGATCAAGTATGAAAAATTTTAAGTCATTCGGAATTCTTATAATCAGCGCAGCAATGTTTTCATGCGCTATTCCTCAAGGGGTTTACCAGACTACTCAGGGTGGAACTTTGCATCCAGAGTTTCCTAATTACAGAGATTTAGATTGTACTGAGCTTTCAGCACAGAGAAATAAAATGAAAGAACTTCTTGTTGAAGTAGCTGAAGGTGCTATTGAAGAAGCAGATAGAAGTACCTATTACTTCCAGCTTGGTATGGGAACAAATAACCCAACCACTGGTAAAAACTTTCTTGGATTTCAATCCGAGGGCGTTGATCCTCAAGTAAATGAACTTCGTTTACTAAAATATGAACTTGAAGAGTTAGAAGACGTGCAAATTGATAAGTGCGTGACTCGACAAGGTTTCTTTGACATAAAGCAGTAAGTCTTAAGAACTTATATTTGGGTGCTTGCATCCTAGGTTAGTTGTATATGAACTCATTTATCAGTTTCTTTTTAAAAATTCGTAATAGTAAGTTTTTTAATGGCCTAGTCATCGCGGTCATTATTGCTTCAGCGCTTTATGCCGGCATCAGTTCATATGACCTACCGGCTGAATATATTTACTACCTTCTAATTTTTGATTACGCAATTACCGTTTTTTTCCTTATCGAATTAATCATTCGCATGGTCGCAGAAAGAGATCTTGGTAAGTTCTTTAAAGACGGCTGGAACATCTTTGATACCATTATTGTGGTTTTAAGTTTGGTTCCAATTGGTGCAAGTTCAAGCGTGTTTGTTGCTCGACTATTAAGAATCATTCGAGTGCTTAGAATTATTACAGTGATCCCAGCCTTTAGGCACATTATTGATTCGCTTATTAAAACCATTCCTAGAGTTGGTTTTATTGCATTGCTAATGTTTATCTTTATTTACATTTGGGGTGCGATTGGCACGATGGTATTCAGTCAAACCGATCCAGATAATTGGGGCAATATTGGTTTAGCCTTACTTACCTTGGCACAAGTAGCCACTTACGATGACTGGGCAGCTGTGATGGCTGATGTCATTGAAGTCCATCCATGGGCTTGGATTTACTTCATCAGTTTTATTATCGTAAATGCTGTGGTTCTTCTAAACATGGTCATTGGCGTGATTGTCGATGTCATGACCGGTGGTGCCGGCGTTGAATTCATTGACGAAGAAAAACCTAAAGACCAAGCTTAGCTTTAGCTAAACATTCGTTAAACACCTCGGGATCTACATTGCCACCTGAAAACGTTAAAAATACGTTTTTTTTCTGGAACTTATCCTTATGTTTGATCAAGTTTGCGAGTGCAATGGCGCCACTTGGCTCTAATTCAACAGCAAATGCATCTTTTGCCAACTGCATGGCTTCATAGATGTATTGCTCTTCACATGAAAGACCTTGAATGCCAAGGGCAAAGTTTATAGAGAAGGGGATTTTCCCTGGCTCAGGTGTTAGTAAGCCATCGCACAGCCCACTCCCATTGGCAGCAGCAACTTGTATACTCCCAGAAGCATAGGATTGCTCTTGATCGTTCCATTCATGCGGTTCGGTGGTAAAGATTTGAATATTCGGATTCTGATGTTTAAAAATAATAGAGCAGCCAGCTGTTAAACCTCCACCCCCAGCACAAATTAAGGCAACATCAAATACTTTAGATGTTTGTTTGATGGCTTCTACTGCTGCAGTACCTTGACCGTATATGGTCTCCATAGCGTCATAGGGCTTAATAATCGTAAGCCCGTTTTTTTCAGCAATTTTAGCTCCAATTTCCTCTCTAACTTCGCTTTCACGGTCATAAAAAATGATCTTTGGGTTTAAGGACTGAGTTTTTTCAATCTTAATACTAGGAGCGTCTTTAGGCATAACGATGGTAGCTTTAGTACCATAACACTGCGCCGCTTTAGCAACACCTTGAGCATGATTGCCTGAAGAGTAAGCTAAAACACCTTTTTTAAGCTGCTCATCGTTAAGCCTTGAAATCGCTGAGAGAGCTCCGCGTATTTTAAAAGATCCCGTGACTTGAAGGTTTTCAGCTTTACAAAAGACTTGCATACCAAGTTTTGTATCCAGTTCTTTAGAATTTAGCAGTGGGGTATTTTGAATGTGTGGCTCAATAATGCAGTGCGTTTTTTCAATTTCAGCAACGTAAGATTGAAAGTTATGCTGCACGCTTAGCCAGGAGATCTTTGATCAAGAGCGGTGAATAAATTAGATAAAACAGCACAATACCTATAGGCGTGGTGATCAACAAGTGGAACGGAGGTTCAGGGAACACATCCATGATGGAACCGGCTTCAGGTTTTTTTAATAAATACCAGAAATTCGCCCCTTCACCAAGAAGCAAATTGAGTACATAAATGATTCCCATACAAATAATCGTGATAAAGATTACTTTATGCACATCGGCTAGGAACGGGCGTTGATGGAGAACTATGCAAGCATAAAATACTCCCAAAAGAATTGATCCATGGATCACAAAAAAGGGTAAGTACTGTTGTTCTGGGAACTCAAAAAGCACATCAGGTGTTAGTATCGCCATGCTGGCTCCACCTAAACCCCAAAAGAAGGCACAATTAAAGAATACCTTTTTACGATTAAATAAGTAGATCATGATCGCCATGGCCGACATATCACACATGTGTAATGGCAGTGCCTCTTGCCAGGGTAAATTAAAGGTAAACGTGGTGAATGCTTGAGTTATCAGCTGATAAGCAATAATGACTGAAATTGAAATTCCCGCAATTTTTTTGGTCTCCTCATCACTGTTTTTAAAGTAATAAGGAACGATTAAAGCAATCCCAAACGTAGTGAATATCGTTAGCATATGCTGCGGCCCGAACATTTGAAATGGCGTAAATTCCATGATTTATGTAAATTTTACGTAAATTGCTGAATATCAGCTTGTAACCCCTAAATTTGCAATCTATATTAACCCTTCAAGAAAAATAAATAAACTTAATTAAAATGTCTAAAGATTGCCTGCTGTTAAATGGGAATGGAAAGCCTGTGAGCTATTTTCCTTTATCGGTTATCAACTGGAAGACAGCAATTAAGTTAGTTTTGACTCGGAATGTGATTTTGCTGCGCGAGCATGAAGATTTTGTGGTACATTCACCGACCATGGAAATGAAAGTTCCAAGCATTTTGATGTTGCCCAGATTTCATAAATTTCATAACTACGTTAAGTTTTCAAGATCCAACGTATTGTTGAGGGATATGTATACCTGCCAGTATTGTGCTGAAATTTTTGATAAAAAAGATTTAACTTTGGATCATGTCATTCCAAAATCTAAAAAGGGGCCTTCAAATTGGGAGAATGTTGTGACGGCGTGCAAAGCCTGTAATCTTAAAAAAGCAAATAAACCTGGCACTCCAATCAAGGAACCCATCAAGCCTTCCTTCAATTCATTGTTAAATGGTTATACATTTAACAGCGATTCATTCCCAGATAAGGAATGGTCAAAATATATCTTTCAGTCGTAGTTATATTTAACGGAGCAACCGTAAGGCACGCTTTCTTGAATGTCCGGTTTTTGACTCTTACTCACCGGCGTGTCATTCATTGCAATATAGTTAACCGCATCGCTAAGCGATGCTCTAAAAAACTTTGCACCACCACCAATATCATCAATTCCGCCTTTAAATCTCAAAATCCCTTCAGCATCAATCATGTACATGTGGGGAGTAGTTTTCGCTCCGTATTGCATGCCCAGTGCTCCGGATTCATCCAATAAAACATAATCATTCGCTGCATTTCTGGATATGGTTAACTCATTGGCTTTATCGGCGCTCACATAACCTTGCTCACCAGGTGCTGAAGAGATTACACTCAGCCAAACATAGCCTTCAGCTTTAGCCATGCGTTGCACCTTTTGCATGTTGTCTTCTTTATAGTGCCTGACCACATAAGGACACTCATGATTGGTCCACTCCAAAATCACCGGCTGACCTTTAAAATCATCCAAGCTAATGGTTTTGCCATTACTATCAAGGGCACTAAATTTAGGCGCAGGCCCATTAAGTTGAGGATCCTGAAGCACCACCTCAACTGCATTTAGGTTAAATGTGAACAAAAATATTAAACTAAGTAAGTTTTTCATAGATTTAAAATATAACCCTCAGTAAGTATTGCTGGCAAGATTTTTGGTGTTTGCATTCCGGGTTTCCAAAAAACATAAAGAGGCACACCTGATCGATTATAAGAGCTTAGCGTGTTTGCAATATCATCGTTGCGATTGGTCCAATCGGCTTTAATGTATTTAATGTTATTGGTATTAAAAAACTCTTTCACAGAGTCTCTGCTTAAAGCGATTTGTTCATTTGCCTGGCAGGTGATGCACCAAGCAGCAGTAAAATTAATGAAATAGGCTTGTTGCTGAGCTTGAAGTTGTTCTTCAATGCCTGATTGCCAAGTGAGCGAATCATCCTCAGCCAATTTTTGTTTAACGGTTTTATCTAAGTTCGCAAAACCGAAAATCACTGCCAAAAGAACAACCACACTGATCCCAATATTTTGTGTTCGATTTCGTGACCTGCCTAACCATAACCCAAAACCCATGACTAAAATAAGACTCATTAGAATAACTAAATCGGTTGCTGAAGTTTGTTGTGCAAAAACCCAAATCAACCAGATCGCAGTGGCAAACATTGGAAAGGCCATAATCTGCTTAAAAGTTTCCATCCATGCACCAGGTTTTGGAAGCAAGGCAACCAAACTTGGAACAACGGAAAGCATTAAATAAGGTAGGGCAAAACCCAACCCTAACATGATAAAAATCATCAAACTCATTGCAGTAGGTTGCACGAGGGCAAATCCAAGAGCTGCACCCATAAAGGGTGCGGTACAAGGAGATGCAACAACCACAGCAAGAACTCCGGTTGCGAATGAATTGGAATACGATTGTCCTTGTTGCATTTTACTGCCCATAGAAGTGAACGAGGTACCGATATTGATATCACTAAGCAAGATAAATCCTATCAGCACCATGAGTATGGCAAGGCCTCCAACAATTTCAGGTGCTTGGAGTTGAAATCCCCATCCCAAAGATTCTCCCGCTGCTTTTAACCCAATTAAAACTAAAGCAATCGCGATGAAACTGCTGAGAACTCCAACAGTGTAGCTCCAGCCATGCCACTTAGCTTGATGCGGAGCATGCTCACTAATTTTGATAAAACTCAGAGCTTTAAGTGCAATAACCGGGAATACACACGGCATGAGGTTAAGTATCAAGCCACCAATAAATGCAAATAGGAGTGCTTGAAAAAGATTAATAGAAAATGAAGCAGGCATTAATGCATCAACTTCTGTGGGCATCACAATAAAACTTGAATCATTAATTTTTAAAATCCCACTCAGTTGATCAGGGGTTAAAGAAGCCTGCTCTAATATAAGTTCATAATTATTACCACCTAGCCGTCTTAGTTTTTGTGAAGAAGAATGTTTAATATCGCCTTGATTATCAGTAAAAAAATAAACGTCATTGATGGTGCCATCAAAAGCAAATCCAAGGTTAAGGTTTTGATTGTTTGCACCTAAAGATACCGGCATAACCCTTTTTGGAACATCCCTAATTGCATCTGAAATTAACGAGCTGGGTTGATCAGTGGATAAATCAATTTCAATGGAGGCTGATTCTGGGACACAAATATCAGCACAAATTAGGAAATTGATGGTTGCCTTAATAACTCCAAGATTTGAATCGGCTGATCTAAAAACCTGAAAAGGAAAAAGTACATAATCTTCATAGCCATAGGTCATTAAGGGCGGGTAGGGAATCAACTCTGGTGTTGGCCAACTGACATTTTCAATAATAAAACCCTCAGGACTTTCCCAGATAACATCAAAAGCACCTCCAGAATCACCTGGATTTTGCCAATAAGTATGCCATCCCTTATCCATTGCCATCTCAATACCAAGGTAAAAGGTTTCATCTTGTTGTGATTGAAGATTGCTAAGTAGTCTTACTTCAGCATGGCCTGAATTCACACTTTCTCCTGCCAGTAGAGATAACTGCAAGCAAGATAAAAGAACCAACAAGACTTTCATAGCGCGTACTTTAACATTTCATAAAAAAAGGGGGCGTTGCCCCCTTTGATATTGGTGAAGTGATTAACTGCCTCCAAGTAATTTCTTTGGTGTCTTAATGTCAATCATTCTTGGTTTTTTCTCATCCGGAATGATCTTTTCTAACTCAATGGTTAACATACCATTAACCAGTTCTGCACCTCTAACTTCAACATGCTCAGCAAGAGTAAACTGCTGCTTAAATGCACGTTGAGCTATCCCTTGATAGACCACTTCATTTGAGCCATTTACCACTTCAGCTTGTGGTCCTGCATGCTCAACTGTTAGCACACCATCGGCCAGCTCAATGCTTAAATCATCTTTCGATAATCCAGCAACAGCGACATCAATGAAAATTTGATTTTCATTACGCCTGATGTTGTAAGGCGGATACGAAGATCTGTCTTGGGATTCCGATAAACGCTGCAGTCTATCGAATAAATTTTCAAATCCTAACACACGAGTGGTTAGGAACGGATCGGTAAAATTAAGTACCATAATTAGTCCTCCTATAGCGACTATTTAAATGTGTAACCATTTGGCTTACACGGGTTAATAAAAATGTAGACCCTTTTGGCATCTACAATATTTATGTATGATTAAACATAAATTTTTCAAGCATTTTTAAAAAAGGTTTAAATATATATTGGATGCACTAAATAATATTCTTAATCGCAGTTCTCATCGAGATCTAGTTTCTCCGATACCATCACCAGAAGAAATGAAAAAGGTTTTTGAGGCAGCCCTCCGTGCGCCTGATCATGCTAGATTAAAACCATCAAGATTCATTGAGGTTAAGGAAAATGGTTTAAAAAAGCTTTCAGATATTTTTACAACTTTTGCTAAAGAAGTTCTTGCCATTGATGACATAAAAATAATGGAAAAATATGCAGGCGCTCCATTTAGAGCTCCGATGATTATAGTCATAATTTCAAAGTACAAGGAACATCCTAAAGTTCCAGAGTTGGAGCAACAATTATCAACTGCAGCTGCTACACAAAATATATTGTTATCTTTAAATGCACTAGGTTATGGAGCTATCTGGAGGACTGGTAAATTTGCTCTTGATAAACGCATTAACCATTATATGGGCCTTGAAACTGATGAATTAATTTTGGGTTATTTGTACATAGGAACAGCTGATGGAAAAAAAAGGGAAGTACCTGTTGTTGATCCAGAAGAATATTTGCAACAATGGTCATAGTTAGTTTGATAAGATTGAACTGATTTTAGGGACAAAAAATTATGATTACTTTATTTTACGCATCATTATTGGGAATTTTACAAATAGCCCTGGCTTACAAAGTAGGTTCCAGTCGCCTTAAAACTAACACATTGTTAGGAGATGGCAATCAATCTGAGGTATTACAAAAAGTTAGGGCGCATGGGAATTTAACTGAGTACGTGCCCATCTTTTTGATCTTATTGGCTTTAATTGAAATGCAAGGAGTAGCCCTGTGGAAAATCCATGTGCTTGGATCATTGTTTTTCTTAGCAAGAATTGCTCATAGCTACGGCATGTATATTTCAACTGAAAGTACCCCCCCCAGGCTCATTGGTATTTTGGTGACTTGGTTCACAATTGCGGGTATGTCGGTGTATGGATTGATAAATTATATTTTGAACTTAATGATGTAAAATTGGTCTTATAAGTATGAAAAATAAAACTCTTCTTTCTTTACTTGTCCTAAGCTTAACTGGGCCTATGGATATTGCTGCCAAAGGTAAAATTGAATTTGATGAAATCAAAGACAGCATCTGGACATTAACTCAAAATGCCTCGCAAAGCAGGTTAAGAGGTGACGGCCAAGTTTTGTACTTTATGTCTGGCGATGCTTTTCATACCTACACTGCAAGACGCGACCAAGAGTGGGATACTTTTTCAATCATTGATTCAAGAAACCTTGAATACCTCATTAAAGGCGATCAAATTCAATTACTTGAATCTAAATTTAGTGACCGTGTTTTAAAAGTAAAATTATTATCCGGCATTCGAAAGAATAAAAACTACTACATTATTACTGATGATTTATTGAAAAACTTTACTCAATTGGAGGAAACCAATGAAGCAGGTTAGTTATCTTATTCTTTCAATTTTAATCATTACCGGTTGTGCTTATAGCTCACAGCGCCCGGATGTGGTGGATCGTTCAGTTGCACAAAGAGCACAATCAGTAACTTTTGCTACGGTTGTGGACATTGATAGAGTAGTTATTGCTGGCGATCGCGAAGTGGGTGCCGCTGCAGGAGCAGTGATAGGTGCTGCTGCCGGTCAATCGGTCAGTGATTCTGAGATTGAATCCGGTGTTGGTGGCATATTAGGTGGCTTAGTGGGCTCTGCTGTGGGCTCGGCTATTGGTGATACAGCCACTCGAAAAGCTGCGATAGAGCTATTGCTTGAACTCGATAATGGTAAAACAATCTCCATCATTCAAGAAGAAAGTCAGTACATGTTCGCGGTGGGTCAAAGAGTCAAAATCATTAAAAGTTCAGGAAAATCTAGAGTTCTGCCTCTGGAATGAATGACGATCTAAGTTCACTGATCTACAACAAATCCCTCGACTTGATTTCAAGGCGAGAGCACTCGAGAGGCGAACTTTATATAAAATTAATCAAGCGCTATCCTGATGCGCAAGAACTTATCAATGAAACGCTTGATAAGTTAAACCTCAGTAAACTATTGGACGATGCTCGTTTTGCTGAGATGTACGTGATGGCTCGAGCCAAAAAAGGTTTTGGACCTCAACGCATTAAAATGGAACTGCAACAAAAACAAGTCGGAAGCATTGAAATTACTGATGCAATTGAAGCCTTTGAAGGCTGGGATGAGATTCTCAGACATGAGTTAGAAAAAAAATATAAGCAACCAACCGAAGATTTTAAAGAGATCATGAAGCGCAAACAATTTCTCTATAATCGAGGGTTTTCTCAAGCTCAAATTGAATCAGTTTTAGATCAGTCGTGATATCATAAAACGCTATGTCATATGAGGTTTTAGCGCGTAAATACAGACCTGCTTTATTTGCAGAAGTGGTCGGCCAAGACCATATTTTACAAGCCCTACAGAATAGTTTAATCAGCGGAAACCTGCATCAGGCTTTTATTTTTAGCGGCACTCGAGGAGTTGGAAAGACCACCATTGCAAGAATCCTTGCTAAAGCCCTCAATTGCCATAATCGAGGTGAGGGATCAGAGCCTTGCGACACCTGTTCGGCATGCGAGGAAATCAAATCGGGTCATCATTTAGAATTTATTGAAGTCGACGCTGCCTCAAGAACGGGCGTGGATGATATGCGAGAATTGCTTGAATCTGCAGTGTATAAACCCGCCAATGCTAATTATAAAATCTACCTCATTGATGAAGTACATATGCTGTCAAAAAGTTCTTTTAATGCACTGTTAAAAACTTTAGAGGAACCACCTCCGCATATGATCTTTTTGATGGCGACCACCGAACTGGATAAGGTTCCTAAGACAGTACTTTCTCGATGTTTGCAATTGAACTTAAAAGCGGTAGCGCAGCCTCAAATAGCTATTCATATGAATACCATTTTAGATAAAGAGGGCATTAAATATGATCCTGCAACCACTCAATTGATTGCACAAAGTGCTCAAGGATCGGTTCGTGATGGTTTGACTTTGCTTGATCAAGCAATCGCATTCGGAGCAGGAAAACTTGAAACCAGCCAAGTTAAGGAATTGCTGGGCACCATTGATGATGTCTATTTATTTGAGTTGGTTGAGCATATTCTTGCAGGTAATGGAGAGGGCGCACACCATTCGTTACAACGTATTTTAGAGCTGGAGGTCGATTATCAAAAAGTTATCGAGGCATTGATAGACCTAATGCATCAATTAACCATGACGCAACAACTTGGATCTGAAGATGAGGATCTTGTTAGGCTTGCGAATTCTGTTGACAGTGAATTGCTACAGCTTTTATATCAAATAGCCATCAATGCTTTAGAAAAATTCTCTGTTCATCCGAGCCCTTATCAGGCTGTGGAAATGTGCGTTCTGAGGATGCTAACCTTTCATCCCTTAAATGAGTTGAAGCCTCAAATAAACGAAAAAAAAAATCCTAAACCCAAGATAAAAGCTGATATCAGCATAACTCCTAAGAAGAAAGCAAAGGAGGAAGTAAAAGCACAGCAACCAGATAAAGAAATTAAAGTTCCTGCAACCAATGGCAAAGAAGCGTCTGCGGAATCTCTTTCCATTAGTGACTGGCCAAAAGACTTTGAAAAATTAGATTTAAATGGCATAAGTTATCAACTTTTTAGTGAACTTGAATTTAAAGAAGTGATAGGTAATAAGTTGGTCTTAGTGAAGCCTAAGAATTTTTCATCTCCAACATCAGCATTGCTTGAGGAGTTTGGTGATAAATGTAAAGAGTTTTTTAAAGTCAGGCCGGAAGTTGTGATCGAGGAGGGTAACGTGACTAACTCACCCTCTTTATTGAAAGAAAAAATTGCAAATCAAAATTTACAGTACACCATTGAAGAGCTTGAAAATCAGCCAATTATTTCAGAGATTCTTAAATCATTTGATGGCACAATTGAACCTGACTCCATTAGCACTAAAGAATGAAACGAGATCTCTTATTTGACTTAATTGAGGCCCTTACAATTTTGCCTGGGGTGGGAAAAAAATCAGCACAACGCATGGCTTTGTATTTACTTGATAAGAACAAAGATGGAGCAGCTTATCTTGGGGATACACTTAAAGAGGCTTTAGAGAATGTTCAGCGATGCAAGCAATGCCGTATTCTAACCAGCGATGAATATTGTCGGATCTGCTTAGATTCTTCAAGAGATCAGACTAGTTTATGTATTGTTGAAAGTCCTTCAGATGTTTTAGCCATCGAATCAACAGGTGGATTTAAAGGTCGTTATTTTATACTGATGGGCAGACTCTCGCCCATTGATGGCATTGCTCCTGAAGATTTGGGTATTCCGGATTTATTGCAATACATAAAAACCGATCATATTGAAGAAGTTATTTTGGCTACCAGCTCTACCGTTGAGGGTGATGCAACGGCTTATTTTATTAAAGATCATCTTAGCGATGTGAAGGTTTCAAGAATTTCTCATGGCATTCCTATCGGTGGTGAATTAGAGTATGTAGACAGCAATACGATTGCAAGAGCGATTCAAGGGAGGATCGATATTTCATGACAATTAAATCGGATAAATGGATAAAGAAGATGGCTCAAGAGCATCAGTTGATTGAGCCCTTTACTGAGAATCAAGTCCGTGATGCAGACAGTGGCAATAAAATTATTTCCTATGGGGTTTCAAGTTTTGGTTATGACGTGCGTTGTGCTGATGAATTTAAAGTTTTTACCAACATTAATTCTGCAACCGTTGATCCTAAATCCTTTGATGAAGAAAGTTTTGTTGACGTGAAATCAAATGTCTGTGTGATTCCACCTAACTCATTTGTGTTAGCAAGAACAATTGAATATTTTAAGATTCCGCGCAACGTATTAACCATTTGTTTGGGTAAATCAACGTACGCTCGATGCGGCATTATTGTTAACGTAACTCCGCTTGAACCTGAATGGGAAGGTCATGTAACTTTAGAGTTTTCTAATACCACAACGTTACCGGCAAAAATTTATGCAGGTGAGGGTGTTGCTCAAATGATTTTCTTGGAATCTGATGAGGATTGCGAAACATCTTATAAAGATCGCAAAGGTAAGTATCAAGGTCAGACAGGGGTCACGTTACCCAAAACTTAAGAGCTGCTTGATGGTTAAAGCAATATCACCATCAGGATCATTATCGGTTATTTTAAAGATTAAATAGTTCAGATCTTTTGCCATGGTGTATGTCGTGACTCGATTATCTTGAGTTCTAACGCGTTCTAAAATTACACAAGGATAGTCCTTACCCTCTAAGGTAAAAATGGTTTCGCCTTTGATGGCGTAAGTATTTTCTACCAATTCTCCTGTTTTGATTTCAGGCAACTGCAATGAGAACTCAGTTTCTCCAAGTATTAAACGTTTTCTTAACTCCACTTGAACATTGAGAGGATCGTAGACCGGAGTTTCCATTAAAGTGGCCTGCCAATCATATTGCCCAGTACTGACTAATTTTTTGGTCTCCCAATCAAAGTCAAAATTTGTAAATCTACGAAAGAAAGTAAATCTAAAATTAGCGTCGTAAGAAAGTGATTTGATTTCATCTGCATCAATAAACTCTGAATAAAATTCAGCTTTAATTAACCTTGCTCTATCTTCAAAACTAAAGACTCGCTTATCTGCAAAGGTTTTAAGTTGACGTATGCCTTCGAAATCGAACTGATCAGTTTCAAAGATGTATCGAGCACTAAAATCTGGAATCATTGATTCCGCTTTAGCTTTAAAGCCAAAGAGCAGCATAAAGCTAAAACCAAAGCTAATTAAACTGGAGCGGTTGAGCATCTTTAAATTCTGAATCATGACTAAATTGCACTGTATTATCTTTAAGACTGACCTTCATATCAAGAAGTTCAGCTATTACTCTCGGATATAAATCATGTTCAATGCGATGAATTTCATCAACTACATCTTCCACAGAGCTTTGCAGATCAAGTTTCATGGCCCCTTGTGCAATGATCGGTCCTCCATCCAACTCTTCAGTGACATAGTGAATAGAAATGCCATGATGTGAATCTTGATTATCGATGGCTTGTTGGTGCGTGTTTAGCCCAGGATATTTTGGTAATAGTGAAGGGTGAATATTAATCAGCTTACCCTTTAACGGATTAGTAAAATTTGCGGTAAGAATTCTCATAAAACCGGCAAGCACAACCATATCAGGGTTTAGATCACTGACCCGATTATAAAGTTCCTTGTCAAAGCTCTCCCGATTATTAAAGTCATTATGGTTAATCACTGATGAAGGTATTTTGTGATTTGCAGCACGTGCCAAACCAAAGACATCTGGAACATTTGAAATCACATGAACAACTTCTCCATTGATGCGCTGGCTTAGGCAGGCTTCAATAATAGCCTCAAGATTTGATCCGCTGCCAGAGATCAGTACAACGATGCGCTTCATTTAATTTAAGTAAGTTAACTCACCTTGAGTTCGGTTAACAATTTTCCCAATTCGATGAGTCTTAAATTTGTATTTACTGGCAAGATTTTTTAATGGTTTTACTTCCGAAAGAGGAAGAATTATTGCTAGACCGATGCCACAATTAAAAATTCTTAACATATCTTCATTGCTGATCTTACCTTTTTCTTGCAGCCACTGAAAAGCTTTCGGAAACTTCCAGCCGTTTAGATCAATATTAGCTGCAAGGTGTTTGGGTATTATTCGAGGTATGTTTTCTGTGATGCCACCACCGGTAATGTTAGCAATGCCTGAAACTTTAATATTTTTTTTTACCACATCATTCACTAGGGAGGTGTAAAGGTGGGTTGGTTTTAATAGCTTCTTTAATACAGATGATGGGGGCTTATGTCGTGAGAGTATTTTTCTAATCAAAGAATAGCCATTTGAATGGGGTCCACTGGATTCAATGCCTAGAATTACATGGTTAGTTTTTATTTTTTTGCCACATATAATTTTTGATTTTTCAACAACACCAACTGCAAATCCTGCTAAATCAAAATTACCTTTAGTGTAGTGTCCTGGCATTTCAGCGGTTTCACCTCCCAAGAGGGCCATATTTGTTTTTTTGCAAGCTTTTGCAATCCCCTTAATGATTGTTGCTGTTTCCTTTAGCTCAAGTTTTGAGCTGGCAAAATAATCTAAAAAAAAAAGAGGTGTTGCGCCGCAAGATACCATATCGTTAACGCACATAGCCACAAGGTCCTGCCCAACGCTTCCAAGAGTACTATATTTTTTACTAAGCGAAACTTTGGTGCCAACACCATCAGTGCAGGCAACCAATATAGGTTTTTTAAGTTGGTGATTTAATTCATATAATCCTGCAAACCCACCTATACCGCCCAAAACTGATTTGTTATGTGTAGCATTAACACTTGATTTAATTAGTTTGATTAAGGCGTTTCCATCATCAATATTTACCCCAGCTTTTGCGTAGGGATCATTAGGATTAGATTTATTGGTCATTTACAATATTCAGTGATGAAAGATAAATTAATCTTACCTATTTTGTTATTAGTTTTAAATGCAGTTGAGATAAATGCACGTGAATTTTCATCCTTATTTGAAATTCGAATCAGCACTCAAGAGTACACCAATATTAACTATGGTTTGAATAGAGCATTTGACAAGCTTCTGATAAAACTTTCAGGCTCATCCAGCCTTAAATTTAGAGATGAAATTAACCGTCAGCAAATCAATAAGACCAGTTATGTTGCCAGCTATACCACTGAAGAAATAGATGGTGAAGGGTACCTAAGGGTTAAATTTTTAGAGGATGAAGTCATTGAGTTATTTGATGCTAACACTTTTCCAATTATTGGATTTAATAGACCCAGCATTAGTTTTTTAATTAATATTGATGATGGTATTACCCAACCCGAATTTTTAGGTATTGATGGTGAGGATACAGAATTAAAAACAAAATTATCTGACTTACTTAAAAATTTAACTGAAACAAGAGGGATTTTCCTTGATGTACCTGAGTTTGATCTTCAAGATATCCAAAATCTTAAAAATAAACTCAATTATGAAAATCCAGCTGACTATTTTCTTGTCAAAGGTAATACGGAGGCGGTAGTAAATATTGAATTGCTTAAAACTGGAATTAACTCATGGAACATTAACGGTGACTTTAAATCGCTTGTTGATTTAAAACAAGATAAGTTAATTTTATTTCTTGATGATCAGATTAATAATTACATTGATGAACTCCTTGCAATTAATTTTTCAGAACAAGATCAAAATACTTTTAGGTTTGTGGTTACAGGCATTGATAACTTCACAGAGCATGAGATATTTCTAAATGAAATAAAAAAAATTTTTTCTATTAGAAAATTTAAAACTACCTCGATCATGAGGGGAGAAACAAAAATGAATCTAAGGCTTCGGTTTGAACCACAGGAACTCATGCGTGAGCTACAAAGTTCTAGAAGATTCATCAATCCTGTGTATGACAGTAATACCGAATTATTGGAGGTGGAGTTTAATTAGCCATGCGACAGTATCTAATTTTTATTCCTAATCTTCTGTCGCTTATAAGAATTATTCTTGCTTATCCAATCTTGCTTTATTTTTACATTGAGGAGTACATAGTCTCACTGGGTCTTTTTCTTATAGCTGCACTCTCCGATGCGCTCGATGGCTTTCTTGCAAGAACGTTTAACTGGCAAACGGATTTAGGGAAAGTATTAGATCCTATTGCAGATAAGATTCTTTTGATTGGAATGGTCTCTATTTTTTGGATCAACGGATACATTCCAAGTTATGTTTTTTTTATTTTAGTATTTAGAGATACTGTGATCTTGATTGGTGCAGCATTCCACATGACTGTTTATGAGGTTAGTTCACCGAAACCAAACTTGTTGGGGAAGATCACTACCTTTACGCAGATTATTTATTTTTTAAGTATTCTTGTAGAAATTGTATTCACATTAAACTTAATTCAGCCCATTTATCACATGATTATTTGCACTTTGTGCTTATTAAGTTTGATTTCTTATACGATAAATTGGTTAAGGCAAACCAATGAACTTCATTCCAATGAATCCTAAACAACTCATTTTCCCTTTTGCAATTGATCAATATCCAAGATTTGAAAACTTTTATCATTCACATATCCAGCAACTGATTTTCAGTCTTTCGAGATCACTGCAGGAAGTAACTGAGTCAGAATTCGTTATAACAGGAATAGAAAGGTCTGGTAAATCTTTTTTATTGCAAGCTATTTGTAATGAATACAAGTTTATTGATAAGCAAGCTTTTTATTTACCCATGAAAGTTGCCATTAATATGAAATCGGAATTAATAGAGAATTTTGATATTTACGATGCTCTATGTATCGATGATATTCATTTAATACATGATCATCCTCAGTGGCAAGAGATGATTTTTTATTTAATTAATCAATCTAAAGAAAATAAATGCAATCTTTATTTTGGAACGGAGGAAAGCATCTTAGAATTAAATCTCCTGCCAGATCTTACATCTCGTTTATCGCGGATGGAATCTTTGCACATTTTATCGGTACCTGATGACATGCTCAAAGAGGCTTTAACTTTTTGTGCAGCCAAACTTGAAATATCAATTGATCACGAGGTGATTGATTATTTATTGAAAAGAGAAAAAAGAGAGTTTCAACATTTATTTTCTTTGCTAAAACATTTAGATCAAGCCTCTGCTCAACAAAAGAGAAAGATAACCATTCCCTTTGCCAAGCAGATACTTCTCTCTTAGCAATTTAGTGCAAAGCAATTTCACAAGTTTGACATGCTATCAGCGTTGTTGGTTTACTGATTTGGAGAACTTCATTGAGTATCTCCGTCATGCCTTTAAATGAATTCAAAGTTTGCTGGTCAATTAACTTGATATCAAAACTTTCAGTTAGTTCAAGCAGAACCTGAATCTCAGGATCAAGTGTTTCTTTAAAGAAATCAACTTCATACTCCTCAAGACCAGCAAGTTCAGCTGCTTTAGCAACAGCATCATCAAAATCACCAATTTCATCAATTAAATTTAGCTCTAGAGCTTTAGTCCCAATCCAGACACGCCCTTCTGCAATGGTACGAATATACTCTTCAGATTCGTTTCTGGATTCTGCCACCAATGATACAAAACGGTTGTAGACTTTTACGGTATCATCTTGAATGGCTGCTTTAATTTCAGCTGGCATGGCTTGATTAAGATCCCATCCTGCATTTTTAGTGGTTACTACTCCATCAAAATCAATACCTATTTCATCCATAGTATTTTCAAAAGTAGGCACGGCAATCGCTACACCTATTGAACCAGTAATAGTAGTTGGTTGAGCAAAGATATACTCTGCAGGAGTTGATATCCAGACACCGCCTGAGGCTGCAACATCTCCCATAGACACCACAACATTAATCCCTTTGGATTGGGCGCGCTGTATCTCGTCTCTAATAATCTCACTTGCCATTACGCCACCACCACCGCTGTTAACTCTTACAACAAGCGCCTTAACATCCTCATCTTCATGAGCACTTCGAAGCAGTCTTGCCAGGCCATCTGCTCCAGCTACGCCTGGTTGTATTTCACCACGAGTAATGGTTCCTTCCACAGTAACAACAGCAACCTTATCATCTGCAGAATCCTCAACAATCTCGTAAGTATCCATGTATTCTTGATAACTTATATTGGGGTATGTTTCTCTGTCAGAATCTTCGTCCAAACCAAATTTTTCAATCATATGAGCTCTAAATTCAGGATATGATTTAACGCCATCAATGAATCCAATTTCAGAGGCAGCATTGAGATTTATGTAGTTGGCTTCACCTAAAAACCCCGTAGGGTGGTTGTCAGCAAAATCCTGAACATCCTCAATACTCATTTCTCGTTGTTCAGCAATCAAAGTTTTCAGTGCATTCCAAAGCGGATCTAATAGCTCTTCACTTTGTTTTCTAGAAAAATCAGACATGTTAGAGCGAGTTATATTCTCTGCAGCAGATTTAAAGGTACCTTCTGAAAAATCATGAATAGTAAATTTTAAATTTTTTGTTAGCAATTCATTGATGTATGTTCTATAGCCACCGGGACCCCTTAACCCAAATGAACCACTTGAGTGACCCCATATTTCATCAGCATAGGAAGCTAATAAGTAAGTTGAAGTATCAAAGTAGTCAGAATAAGCAATCAATTCTATATCTGAGGCTTGAAGTTTTTCCATTAATCCTGCCACATTTAGCAGGGTGGTAACACCAGCAAATCCGGTTGAGCTAAAATCAATGATGATAGCAGCTATTTCTTCATCATTAGCCAATTCATTCACAAGATCTTCAAAATCTCTAAAAGTCATCTGATTGATATCTGTATTAGCAAAGAGTGAATCTGCAAAAGCTTCTTCATCTGTGATAACTAAAGCTGGATCCAAAAAGACAACTTTTCCTTCTTTATCGATCTCAGCATCGCCACCAAATATACCGCCCATTATTGCAACGGTAATAACAATTAAAATAAATGCAGTTGCAACATTGAGAAGCACAACACGAGTTTTTTCTAAAAACTTTCCAAGCCAACTAAAAATAGATTTTAGTGCATCCATATTTTTCTCCTTAAATTAAAATGCTAATAATTAAACCCATCAAACATAAGACTCCAACGATCACCAGCGTAGCCATCACAAAAGTGAAACTCACAATACTAATAAGGATTGCAAGAGAGGCAAGCAGAAGTCCAAACATTAAACCAAAAACGCTTAGGATAATTTCATGTAGAAAAAAAATTCCTAAAGTCAGCATTAAAACGCCAATAATTATTCCCATATCTTTTTCCTTAACTTATAAATAGTTTCATTCCTCAAAAATAAATAACTCTTCAAGTGACACATCTAGAGTCTTTAAAAGTTTAAAAACCAGGGGGAGTGATGGGTCAAACTTGCCAGTCTCAATCGAATTGATGGTCTGGCGGCTGACATCTGTCTTGGCAGCCAAATCTTCCTGACTAAGATGCATAGCTTTTCTTAATTGTTGAATGTTATTTTTCATTCACTTAAATACTTACTATGAAACCTAAGTCCGCCAATTACCGTTCCCGCACAAAAGGCTAGGAAAAGTTCATAAAATCCAGGTTTAAAGTTTAGATAGGGGGATAAAAGTGACATCATCATTCCAAAGCTAAGAAAACCTATTGCACCCCAACTCCCAATAAATTCGTGCCATTTAATAATTAGCTCATCTTGAGTTTTTAAGAATTTAATGTAAAAAAGGGTTGCGATTGCCCATGAGACAACCACTATTAATCTTGCAAAGTTGTAGACCGATGAGGTTGCATTTTCAGCATCAGGTACATCATTAAAAAAACCCACAGACGCAAGGTGGAAACCCCATGCAAAGGCACCAATCATAAAAAGAGCCATTGATAATAAGTAGTTTTTTTTATCCTCAGGATTAAGAGAGCTAATCTTGATCCACATTCCACGGTGAGTAATTTTAGCCATAATTTATAATGTAAAGTTTGTTTGACATGTAAAGTTTACTTTACATTATAAAGTTGTCAACAAATTTCCCACTATTTACCTAGGCCAGGTAAGTGGGAATTGTTGTTGCGGGTTAAACAATCTTTTATCACCTACTGCAGGATAGGCTTTAGCAGCCATATCAATTTCTTTTTGGGTAATGAATTGACTTGGCGTCATCTGAAAAACATCAATGCCTCGAGCAATTTCTGTCCCGTAAATTTTGCCCTCGTAATAATACGTTGACCAATAACCTCCACTGATGAGTTGTTCCTCAGAAATGGGTCCACGATCAAAATAACCTATCTCTATCGGATTTTCAGAATCGGTAAAATCCATAACTGAAAGACCGCCTTGATACCAAGCTTGGACGAAAATATCACGGTTAGGGATAGGTATGATGGAGCCGTTATGAGCGACGCAGTTTTCTGTTTCAGTTTGTGGCGCAGGCATTTTGTAATGACTTTTAAATACTAGTTTGTTGTCAACAATATCGTAGATAGCATTTGCACCCCAATCCATTGGATCCCAAGCTCTACAACGTGGTCTGCCACCGCCCCCCCATTCATCGGTGAAGACAATCTTATCTCCAGCGTTATTAAAGGTAGCAGAATGCCAATAAGCAAAACCCACATCCGTTACCACATCCAATCGTTTAGGATTATAAGGATCTGAAATATCAAACAAAATTCCATTACCTGAGCAGGCTCCGGCTGCAAGATTTTTTGAAGGGAATACCGTTATGTCATGACATTCATCAGTTCTTGAGGTGTCTTGCGTATCATCCCCATGATCTCCTCCTCTCCATAAGCCTGCCAATGCGCCAGTTTCAGGATCTGCAAACACAGTCGGACTTTTAACAATTTTGGCTTGCGAGGGATCGGCAACAGGAATCTCTATGACATCGATTCGAAAGAGGGCGGTACGATTGTCACCCGGGATGGCTTCAAAGCAGCTTTCAAGCTCTTCTTGATCTCTAACGCTTGAAGTTCCTGAGTTATAAACAATAATGATGCCATTTTCATCGGGACCACTGACAACTGAATGCGTATGCGACCCACGACATGTTTGGACTGCACCAACTTGTTGGGGTCTTTTTAAATCTGAAATATCAAAAATTCTAATGCCTCTAAATCTTTCTGGATTTGGTTCCGTACCTGCCCCTTGAAGACCGCAATCGATTCTTCCACGATTTTGCTCAACCGACATTATCAAAAGATTACCTACAATCGAAACATCGCCTTGACCTCCAGGGCAAATGACCGAAGAGACCAATTTGGCATGACCTTGATTATCTAAATTGTAGATATTAAATCCATGATAACTACCAGCAACCATGACGTTACCGCTAAAAGCCATGTCTGTATTCGAGAAACTTAGCATTGGAGATCGACTGTTTCTTGAGCGTTCAGCTAGCGGTTTTTCTTCTTCATCCTCTTCATCCTCATTGGATAACCTTTCATTTAATGGGTTAGAGGGATCAAAAAAGCCTGCAGGTTTTTTTAAAGATTGAACAAGGTCTAAATTCAGAATGGCTTCCTCAGCATGGTACAGGCCGCCTTTAAGGGATGCCCTTGGATCTTTTGAAAGACCGGTTAGAAGAGTATTCATTCTCTCAATTTCAACGCCTTGGTCGTTGGATAAATCTGAAACAAACTCAAACATTAACGGATCATAAGCAGAGCCAGGTTGTCTTTTAAGCTCCTTTACCATATCCAATGCACCTTCATGATGAGCAATCATTAATCTTAAAAACAACTCATCGAATTCCATGCCTTTGCTGTTTGAAAGCTTTGCAATATCTTGATCGCTTGCCATACCCATCATTTTCATGTGATGCATCGACATATGAGCATGAACTTCAATATTTCGTTCTTCAAGCCAGCCTTGCATGAATGAAATCTCATCCTCCTGAGAAACATCAATTCTTCCAGCTAAATCTAAAATTTCTTGGGTATTGGTTCGATTAGGCGCAAGTCTAGAAAGTGTAAGCGCTTGTTCATGATGAACAATCATATGATTCATGAAGACCGTATCGTCTTTAGTAAACCCGGTATTAGCAATATTAATCGCATCTTCAGAATTAATTTCTTTGGATGCAGTTCCAGGGAGTCCTGGCTGAATAATAAGCGGATCAGCAGAGAGACTTACGGCAAATATTAGGAAAAGTGGAAGTGATAATTTTTGCATAATAAAAGTATTCTAATTTTTTTAAAAAGGCTGACTAATTTACTTTACCTTTAGAGTCGATGCAATAAAGACACTGTTAACAAAGAGGATAACAATCATCGAGACTTCAATAATTTCAAAAACGGAAACATCTGGAACACCAAAAACAGATAACGAATCAAACATAAAATACATTAACAAAACAAACCCAACAGATTGGAAAAATTTTTTAGAGGGATAAATCCATGAGATGAGCTCAATAACAAGTAAGGGGGTAACCCAGATCCAAAATAGTGGACTTAATTGACTAATCATACTGGTCTTGATTAATGCAAAAAGGATAAAAAAGAGCATTCCAAATCTAAATAACTTCAAATTCGAAAGTATCATCTAAGCTACCTGCTTTATCGTGTGTGCCAATCTTTTACCAGCCGCTTCGGCTATAGCACGCTCATCATCAGTTAGCACCGGTCCTGCTGTATTTACATGACTTGCTCCATAGGGTGTGCCACCACTTTTCGTTTGATGCAGCGCATCAATGGAGTAGGGCGCACCAATAATCATCATCCCTTGATGCAGCATGTAAGTTAGGATATTCCATAAAGTAACTTCTTGCCCGCCATGCATCGAGCTTGTTGATGTAAATGCCATACCTGGTTTATTTTCCAAGGCATTCGCAGCCCATAAATCACCGGTCGAATCAAGAAAATGCTTCATTGGAGCTGCCATGGAACCAAATCTTGTGGGCGAGCCTATGGCAAGGCCTGAACAATGTTGGAGCTCTTCTTTTGTGCAATAGATTTCACCCTCAACAGGCTCTTCAGGCTCAGTTGCTTTTGAGTTAGGTGATACCCTGGGAACAGTCCTAATTTTAGTTGGCATTCCAGAGGCTTCAGCACCATCGGCAATGGCATGCGCAAGATTTTTTACACTCCCGGAAGCTGAATAAAAAAGTATCAATAGGTATTGATCATTCATGCAACAATCTTACAATGCATCTTTGATGAATGGTAAAAAAATATCTTTGTGTACTGTTTTGCTCGTGATGCTGTCTTGCTCACAAGGCGACATTGATTTACATGATACCCGCTCAATATCTTCAGAATCTCTTAAAGGTCATTGGGTGATTGTGAACTATTGGGCAGATTGGTGTCCGCCATGCCTTAAAGAAATTCCTGAGCTTGCTAAATTTTCAAATTTAAATTCTGACATCAAAGTCTTTGGATTTAATTTTGATCGTTTAGAGGGCGAAGAGCTTGAAGAGCAGCTTGATCGATTTGGCCACACATATCCTTCGCTATTGACTCACCCTAAAACTATCTGGGGTATTGAGACCCCTCAATCACTACCTGCTACGTTTTTTATTAATCCCAATGGCGAGGTTGTATTTGCAAGCAAAAGACCAATCGATGCAGCAGCTATAGAAGAGATTCTATTTTCACTGCAGTAAAGTTTTTAAAAAACCTTCTTCGATTAACCACTCAGGATTAATCTTGTTACCTTTAAAATAAACGGTCCAATGTAAATGTGGCCCTGTAACCCTTCCGGTTGCACCAACGGTTCCAACTTGATTACCTTGTTGAATAATTTTTCCTAGATCTGTGGTAATTTCATCCATGTGTGCATAGGATGTATAAAGTCCCTCACCATGACTTAAAATTACCGTGTTGCCTGTATAGAAAAAATCACCTACCAAAACAACTCTGCCTTTTAAGGGAGCAATGATGGGATCCCCAGTTTTACCATTCATATCAAGCGCCAAGTGAACGGAACGCTTCTGCCCATTAATGTATCGCTGTTTACCGTATGGTGAAGTTACAATTCCTGCAACGGGCCTCATAAATTGAAATGAGGGTGTTAGGGTTGAATCATTTTTTGAAAGTGCTTCACGAATTAATAGTGCTTCTCTATTTGCCCGTTGCTGGTCTGATGCACTTAGATTTACTTTGGAGGTGTCTGCAATGGTGATGCGAGATTCACCAAAGTTAATATATTTAATCTTCATTGCTCCTTCGATATCCTTATCAGTAACGGTTTGATCATTTGTAACAAACGGAAAAGCTAGAATTTTTTTAATTTGACTATTTGATTTGATAAGAGTTCCAGATCCATTTTCTCCGCTAATGCTTACAGCAGCTAGCTCCCCACTTTTAAAAGTTAAGGTTTCAGCATTAATTGGATTTATGAAATTCAACAGGAGTAAAACTTTAAGATAGTACTTCACTTTGATACTTCCACCGATAGTTCACCATCTGAAAGTTTTACAGAGAGCTTCTCTGAAGGCTTAGCCTGATCAACATTTTTTATAATTTCTTGGCTAGAGTTAGTAACAATTGAGTAACCGCGATCAAGAATAGAATATGGGCTAACTGCATGGAGTCTTTTTTCAATTCCACTAAGTTGATTAAGGTGATCCTCAAGTCTGCGCGCAATTTTAGCTTTAAATTCTTTAGTCAGTTGCATAAAGCGCAATCGTAATTCTCTAATTTTTTTTGAAGGCGTTAGCTGATTCAAGGAAGTCTGATTAATCGAAATGGCCTGATGCTTATCTTTAAGTGCATTTTTTACATTTTGAAAAAGTTTTAACTCCATGGAATCAATGGCCTGAGCTCGCTCTTTAATTACGGAGAGAGGTGATTTAAGTTGAGCTTTTAAAAGAGCAATCTTTTGCTGTTCATTATTGATGGATGACTGAAAAGATTTCTTAATCTTTTCTTGGAGGTCATTCAAAAGTTCAAGCGATTGATAATAATATTCAGTAACAATTTCTGCACCTGCTGTAGGCGTGGGCGCCCTCAAGTCGGCAACAAAATCGCAAATGGTGAAGTCAATTTCATGACCCACCGCTGAAATAAGTGGAATGTCTAAACAATGGATCTTTCGAGCCAAGTCCTCATGGTTAAAGCACCATAAATCTTCAATTGAGCCTCCCCCACGACACATAAGAATTAAATCAAATGCATTGCTTGGGTTATTTGCATTAAATGTTTCTATTTGCTCAAGCGCATTTATTAAACTTCTAGGAGCTGTATCGCCTTGGACAGTGGCTTCTACGATGGTGAGCTGCGTATTTCTTGCTCTTCGTTCAACAGTCGTCATGACGTCTTGAAAGGCTGCTGTAGAGGAGGAGGTCACCACAGCTACATGGATTGGGTATTTTGGAATTTCGCGTTTCAGAGCATGATCAAATATACCTTCTTTTTCAAGTTTGGCTTTCAACAATTCAAATTGTTTGGCTAAGTTCCCTTCACCGTAGGGTTCCATTCGGCTAACGATGAGTTGATAGTCACCCCTGGGTGCATAAAGACTAACTTGAGCTTCCACCGCACATAAGTCGCCGTTTTCTGGAGCAAAGTTAAGGCGCATATTTTGATTTCTAAACATCGCACACCTCACGGCTCCATCTTCATCTTTAAGGGTAAAATACATATGCCCAGAAGAGGGCTTTGCAAGGTTAGATACTTCCCCAACCACCTGGACTGTACCTAGCTCAGATTCGAGTAGGTGCTTGGCTTTACGGTTGAGTTCACCGACGGAAATAAAATTATTGTTGTCGTCCATATTTGATATTTTCTAAGCTAGTATATCGTGATGCAAATTCAAAAACATTCAGTTGCTGCCTTTTTAATTCTTGCATTAGGTGCGGCACTTATTGGGATTGCACCTATTTTTGTAAGACTAAGCGAGCTGAGTCCGAGCTGGGTTCTTTTTTACAGAATGTTTTTAGCATTACCCTTTTTATTGGCTTTAAATTTTCATTTAGACTCAAAAAATCCTTTTCGATTAAAAGAGCAAAAAACTTATTTGATTGCTGCAATTGCAGGGCTTGCATTTTGTATTGATATGACCGGCTGGCATTGGAGTCTTGAATTTACATCGATTTCTAATGCTACGATTATGGTAAATACTGCACCTATATATGTGGCCCTATTTGGTTTTTTTGTCCTCAGAGAAGCCATAACTATTAAGTTAATTCTAGCGATGCTTATTACTTACTTGGGTGTATTTGGTTTGATAGTTGGTTCTCCCGATCAAACTCCAAGCTCTGTCTTTGGTGACGTCATATCACTTGTTGCAGCTTTTTTTTATGCAGCCTATTTGATTTTAATTTCTCGATTAGGTCATGAGAGCCCAACTAAAGTCATTCTTTATACGACTTTCTTCTGTGGGTTGTTTTCTTTGCCTGCAGCATTTACTGAATCTTCTGTATATATGCCAACTGAAATTAATGGATGGCTCAACTTAATTGCTCTTGCAGTTCTTTGCCAGGTAGGAGGGCAATACTTTATTACTATTGGTATGCCAAAAGTGAAAGCATCCTTTGCCGCAATTGGATTGCTGATGCAGCCTATTACAGCTACCATTTTAGGCGCACTGATCATGATGGAATGGCTTACTATCTTTCAATCGATGTTTGGTGTACTTGCTTTGACTGGAATATACTTGGCTAGATTGGAGTTAACAAATGGAAGCAAAAACTAAAGCACAAGAATTAGGGTTTTTATCAAGAGAATATGCCGTTGGTAAAGACAAAGCTAAGTGGTTAAGTTTATTTGCAGAAAATGCGGTTGTGCAAGATCCTATTGGAGTTAGTCCATTAGACCCTTCAGGAGAGGGGCATAAGGGATTGGAAGCTATTGAGGCTTTTTACGATAACGTTATTGCCAATGGAGATTTAATATTTGAAATCAAAGAATCCATTCCGTGTGGTGATGAGTGCGCTAACTTTGCGCACATAACCAATAAAATAAATGGTGCTGAGATTAAGACAAAGATGATCGTCATTTACCGTGTTAATTCAGATAATAAAATAGTATCATTACGTGCTTTCTGGGATTACCAAGCAATGGAAAACCAGATGAACGAACTTTTTTCGGGTGATTAGCTCAGTTGGGAGAGCATCTCGTTTACACCGAGAGGGTCGGCAGTTCGAGCCTGTCATCACCCACCAGCCAAAAAAAAGCCCGGATAAATCCGGGCTTCATCAAACAAATTTAAATTAGTCTGAATCGCTTACGGCAGCAACATATATCGCTAAACCAAACGCAATTTTATTAATAAAATCAGCAAGGTTATAGATTATGTTTGCATTTGCCATATCAGGATTACTTCCAACACCTAAGATATAACCTATTGGATAAATAGCCCATCCAAAAGTTACGATTAATCTTATAGTACTAAAAGCGCTTTGAGCGGCAGCATTACCACTAGAGGCATTGAGTTGTCCGGCTTCACCAGAGAACACCTCATAGATAATGTATAACCAAGCTATCATCCCGACTATAAACGCTGGCCATGCTGGTGCAGATCCGATTTCACCTAAGAAACCTGCAATAAGCATAACAAGTGATGCAACAAGAAGTTTCCAGAACAATCCAGAACCTACATTAGTGCAAACCCTCAGTATCAAATAAAATTCAATTATTTGTAGAGGCACTGTTATCAACCAGTCAATATATCTGTATACAGTTGGTGATGTGCCAGTATCAGCCCAAACACCTCTCATATAAAGATAATGCCAAAACGCCACACCAGTAACTAAACCAGCTACTGAAAGTGAAGTTTTCCATTTACCTTTGACCACATCTCTTTCAGCAAAGAAAAAGACAGTAGCTGCTAACATTGCAGCAGTTACTAGCCAAAAAGTAATACCTGTCATATCGTTAGTCGAAAGATCAGCTGCAAAGCTAGGCATTGCAACGACACCGACTAAAGCTAATAGATATTTCATGTTTACTCCTATTATTTTTAGTTTATAAACTAAAAACTCCCCCTTAAAGAAGTTTTTATTCTCAAAAGGATGTCAGATGTTCACGAAAAAATCAATTTTTTTAAATTTAACCATCAAGAATACTTGCAGAAAATTTTTAAATAGATATTATTCGGGAACTATCGCGGACCGGTAGTTCAGTCTGGTTAGAATGCCTGCCTGTCACGCAGGAGGTCGCGGGTTCGAGTCCCGTCCGGTCCGCCATTGTGCGCTGTATTTAGTATGGAAATTTTAAAACTAACCATCGTATTTCAGGCAGGAATTGTATTGACGCATCTTGCTCTTACCACCCCTATTATTTTTAGTGTGCTGGATGATGAATCATCCTCAAAATTCCTCAGAAAAATCTTCCCAAGGTATTACCTAGGACTATTAATTTTCTCTTTTCCAGTTCTGATTTACGCTTTGTTTAATGAAACAACAGCCTATGTTTGGTACCTATCTATTTTTAATGCTATTCATGCAGCCATTGGTTTTATCGTGATTCCTGCAACCAATGCAGCGAGAGATAGGGATTGGTCTAAAACTTTTAGTTATTTACACGGTTTAAGCGTGTATTGCACAGCAGTTATATTTATTTCATCGATTCTTATTTTCTTCTCTTTATAAGTTAACTTTGCATAAAAAACTTAATCTACCCTCCAAAACTTGTTTGCAATGCGGCAAACCCTTTAATTGGAGAAAGAAATGGGAAAGAGATTGGGATAATGTACAATTTTGCAGCAAAAAGTGTAGAGGTGAGCATCGAAGAGAATCAAGAAAGGGTAATGAAGAGTTGAACTCATGATTCCAAGCACTATATAAGATAAGAACAACATAGGGATAATTATGGCCAGACCAAAAACTAAAGCCTTTCAAACTGAGACCAAGCAGTTACTTAAGTTGATGATTCACTCTCTTTATTCAAATAAAGAGATTTTTCTAAGAGAATTGATTTCAAATGCATCAGATGCACTCGATAAATTAAGATTTAAATCACTCGAGGACTCCTCACTTCAAAGAGATTACGCAATCAGCATTAGCCTGGATCCAAAAAACAATATCATCTCCATTTCAGATAATGGCATTGGCATGACTGAAGCTGAGCTAATAGAAAATATTGGCACTATTGCAAAATCTGGAACTGCAAGTTTTTTAAGTAGTATTACCGGAGATAAACAGAAAGATTCACAGTTAATAGGCCAATTTGGTGTGGGTTTCTATTCTGTGTTTATGGTTGCAAAAGAAGTTGAAGTCCATTCAAAATCTGCAGCGGATAAAGAGGATGATGGACATTTATGGAAAAGTTCCGGAGAAGACACTTACGAACTCTCAAAAAAATCTAAAGATGATCATGGAACCACCATTACGATTTATCTAAATGATGAAAATAAAGAGTTTATTGATGAATCCAGAGTTAGTTTCATAATTTCAAAATACTCACAATACATTAATTTCCCAATCTACCTATCGGCTGAAGGTATGGAGAAAAAGAGATTAAATGATAATGAAGCAATTTGGCTAAAATCAAAAAGGTCCGTTAAAGAAGACCAGTATAAAGAATTTTATAAGTATCTAAGTCACGACTTTGATGATCCTTTGTTGTGGATTCATAATAAAGTTGAAGGCAAGCAGGAGTATTCAAACCTTCTTTACATTCCAAAGAAATCACCATTTGATTTATGGAATCGTGATACCCCTAAAGGCTTAAAGCTTTTTATTCAGCGTGTCTTCATCATGGATGATGCAGCGCATTTCCTACCTATTTATTTACGATTTGTTAAGGGGGTCATTGACTCAAGCGATTTACCCCTTAATGTTTCCAGGGAAATCTTACAAGAACATCCCTTGGTTGATTCAATCAAAAAAGCTTTAACCAAACGTGTTCTGGATGCTCTAAAAAAACTTAAAAAAGATGACATGAGTGCCTATCAAGCATTTTGGCATGAATTTGGTCTTGCGCTTAAAGAAGGCCCTGCTGAGGATTATGAAAACAAAGATGAAATTGCAAGTTTATTTATCTTTGCTTCAAGTAAGAATGATGATGGTGAAGCAAATGTTGATCTAGACAGTTACATTGAGAGAATGGATAAAGATCAGGATAAGATCTATTACTGTCTTGGAGACACCTATGAGGCAGCATTAAATTCACCGCATATTGAAAGTTTAAAAAAAGCTGATACAGAAGTTTTATTGCTTACGGATCGCATTGATGAATGGTTAATGACAACCCTTGCTGAATATAATGGCAAAGTGTTGGTGAATGCTGCTAAAGCAGAATTTGATGATGCAGAATCCAAACCCAAAGTATCAAAAGATAATGAGAAACTTATTGAAAGGATCGCAAGCAAGCTAAAAGATGAGGTTGCAGAGGTTATTGTAAGCAGTAGGTTGGTCGATTCAGCTGCAAGATTGGTTACCGCACAGCATGATCCTGGTATTCAAATGCGTAAAATCCTTGAATCAGCAGGGCAAAAAATTCCAGATTCAAAACCTAGTCTTGAAGTTAACCTCAAGCATAAACTGATAAAAAAACTTGATACGCTTGAGGGCAGAGAATTTAGTAATTTCAGTAAATTTCTACTGGATTATGCAATTATTGCTGAAGGGGGATCTCCCAAAGATCCTTCAAAGTATTTGAGACAGTTGGATAAATTTCTGACCTAATAACCATGAATAAAAAAATCGCAGTTTTAGGAGGCGGCAGTTTTGGTACTGTGCTTGCTAACTTGTCTGCTTCAAATGGCTTTGAAACCTCCCTTTGGGTAAGAGATACAGAGCAAGCTCTTCGAATTAATGCTGAAGGTACCAACACTACCTATCATCCGGAGCTAAAACTTTCTGACAAAATCATTGCATCTGAAAGCTTGGAGCAATGCATTTCAGGCGCTGACCTGTTACTGGTGGCAACACCAAGTGCAATCTTTGAAAATATTGTTAAACGATTAAAACCTCTTGTTCAGGACAATATGCATATTGTTTCATGCACAAAAGCAATAGCTAAAAATCCTATGCGAACTATGACAGAAATTATCTCTCATGAACTCGAGACAGTCATTGGCGATCAATTTGGGGTCCTAAGTGGACCAAATTTAGCTAAGGAAATTGCTAATGAAAAGGTAGCTGGCTCAGTAATTGCCTCCCATAATGCTGAATTAAAAGCATTAATTAAGAACGCGCTAGAGAGTGAGAAATTTAAGATATATGAGAGTGCTGATGTAAAAGGGGTTGAGTACGCGGGTGCTTTAAAAAATATTTATGCCATTTGTTGCGGCATAGGAGATAAATTAGATGTTGGTGAAAATGCTATAGGGTTAATCATCACTAGAAGTATGACCGAGATGAGTAAGTTTGCTGTTCATAAAGGAGCTAATCCAATCACCTTTTTAGGTTTAGCTGGAATGGGCGACTTGGTTGCTACTTGTACATCAAAACTCTCAAGGAACTTTTCGCTTGGAAGAAGGCTTGCAAAGGGCGATAGCCTTGAAGAGGCTAAAGCAGCAATTGGGCAGGTCGCTGAAGGTGTAAGAACTCTCGAAGTTGTTTATGAAGAAGCTAAAAATAATAATCTAGCAATGCCCCTAGTAAATGCTTTACATAAAATAGTTTTTCAAAATGCAAAACCAAATATATTAATGGATGATTTAATAAGTCATCCAGACCATCTTGATGTAGAATTTGTTGGAGGAACCGGAAATGAATGAGATAAAAAAAGAAGAACTGTTAAAACCTAGTAAGTGGATCCGTCTGGTGTTTATGGTTGTTTATTCATTAATAATAGAAATTATCGCTTTACCTTTGATTCTAATCTTAATTTTCTTACAGTTTTTATTTCATTTAATTGCTGGCTCACCAAATAATCAAATTAAAAACATCACCAACTGGCTAATTGATTTTTTAAAAGATAGTTTCGAGTATTTGACTTACAAAACTGAACAGAAGCCTTTTCCATTTGATCAGGATGATGCTATCGAAAGTAATGATGATATTGAAGAAGTTATTACCGAATCTAGTGTTGATTCGTCTTCAGAAGAAGAACCAACAATATCAAATTAATTAGGCTTTGGCCTTTAAAATTAGACTTTTTAGTCGTTATAATGTGCTCACTATGAACAAACCCGATGTTAAAAAGCCGATGAAAGCAGTTTCTAGCAATTCTACTTCTACTAAACCATCAAGAGAAAAAGCTATGGATGCTGTTAAAACATTAATAGAATGGGCTGGCGATGATCCAACTAGAGAGGGCTTAATTGAAACCCCAAAAAGAGTTGTTAATGCATATATGCAGTTTTTTGAGGGATATGAACAGGATCCCGAAGAAATTCTAAGAAAAACCTTTGAGGAAGTCGAAGGTTATGATGAGATGGTTATTGTGAAAGATATTCGCCTTGAATCTCATTGTGAACATCATATGGTTCCAATTCTAGGAAAAGCTCATATTGGTTATATACCCAACAATAGGGTTGTAGGAATAAGCAAGTTAGCTAGGATAGTTGACGTTTTTGGTAAAAGGTTGCAAACGCAAGAAACGATGACTTCGCAAATAGCTACTACCATTGAAAATGTTTTAAACCCTAAAGGTGTAGCTGTTGTCATTGACGCTGGCCACCAATGCATGTCTACGCGAGGTGTTCATAAAACAGAATCAACAACTGTAACAAGCTCTATGAAAGGAGTTTTTAAAGACAATCAAGTTACAAGAAACGAATTCTTATCATTTATTAATTTATCAAAAAATTAATTGGAAAATCATTCACTGATTTTAGCCTCCACATCTGAAATTCGAAGGAAATTAGCATCAAAGTTCGATAGTTCAATAAAATTTTATTCACCCACAGCAGATGAAGATGCTTTAAAAAAAACACTTCATGGAATGGAGCCAGCTCAATTATGTTATGAATTAGCCAAGGCTAAATCTTTAAGCATCAATCATAAATTTCCCAATCATTTTGTTTTAGGATGTGATCAAATATGCTTACTGGAAAATAAAATCTTTTCAAAACCAAGAACTGTAGATCGTGCAATTCATCAGTTAAAAGAACTCAGCGGTAAAACACATTATTTGATTGGTCAGTATGTTTTTTCTAAAGATAATTCAGTTATTCATGAGGTGGAAATTATCTGTACCATGAAAATGCGAGAGTTAAGCCTAAGTGAAATCCAAAATTACGTTCATTTAGATCAACCTTTCTCTGCATGCGGAGCGTATAAGTATGAGGAAAATGGTCATCAGCTCTTTAGTGAGGTCAAAGGAAGTTTAGAGGCTATTAATGGATTGCCACTAAGTGAAATTCTTCAAGGATTGAATCAAACAGCTTAAGTAAACATCTAAAAGTTGGATATGCTTATTTCTTCCTCTTACTTAAGGAATTTTTTGTATGGTAGCTCAGATTTAATACTAATTTTTTGATTACTAGATTTAATAATCAAGTCTGTATTTGAGAACTCTAGTTCAGATTCACCGTCAATCACTCCTTCTCCAAATTTATACCTCGCAATGGGCGGTTGCAACCTTAACTCATTATCAAAATCTTCAAGTTCATTGATTGTATTTTCTTGAATTTTTTTAAATGATTTCCATTTTTTTTCAGTATGTTTTTGCTTAAGAATTTCAATAGTTTTGGACGGTGACATGATCAGGGAAGTGCCATTATTACCACCAAAGCCTTTCGCATTTAATATCGCAAAGTCATATTCTGTTTTTTTTATTTCTTGATTCTCAAGCAAAAAACTTAAATTTGATTTATAAACATTCTCTGCAAGTTCAGGAGTAGATGTAATTCCAGGAACAATATCCAGTTGCCATGAACCAAGCATGGAAGTGAGTTGGTCTCCTCCGGCCGCTGCCAATGAGTGCGCTAAATGGCACTTAATTGCAGTCACTGGCATAGCTGCAATACCAAATGCATTGGCCAGACTGGATAGAATATGTGATTCAGTGACCCTGTTTTGAGGTGTACCGGTCCCATGTGCATGCACCAAAACTCGATTTAGGGCATCTGTTCCAAATGCATCACTGACTTCGTTAAGTGTTCTTCCAATCGTTATGTAATTACCTGCACCTGGACCGGAAATAGATTTTTTATATCCATCGGCATGGATATGAGACGACAAAGCAGCGCCGTAAATATTGCAGCCTAACTCGAGCGCCAAATCATCTGCCATCAAGACTACAAATTGTGCAGACTCACCAATAGACATTCCAACATTCTCACCAAAAGGTCGACATGCTTTTCGATAATTCACTTCCTCATTACCTTCACCTAGCTGCGCCTGTAAGTTGATAAGACTCTTATCTTCTGCCAACCCCTTTGCTGCTGCAAAACCCTCATATACCTCAGGTACTAGGCCACTTTCAGCAGCGCCAACAAAACATATTTTTGATTGCCCAGAATTAATTAAATCAATGCCCATGCTGAGGTTATATTGAAAGGTTGCGCATGCACCGGTGTGATTCCCAGTGACACCCATTGAGCCAAGGACGTATGCATGTACAAAATCTGCGCTCATTTCTCCTAGAGACATAGCAAGGTGTTTGCTGGTTGTTCTTGCTCCGGACAGTTGTGCTTGGTAAAAACCTCCCATACCAAATTTATCAGCGGTTGAAATTGCGCAGCCTGATAAGCACGAAACATTTTCTGGGCCCACCTTTGCAGAAACTTCATCCCAATTTAGACCAATGCTTTTGAGAGCATCAGAGGCAGCAAAAATTGACATAGCTAAAGATCTTGGATGTTGTCTTGCGTTATATGTTTCGCTTGGGATAAATCCTGTTGGCAGCTGCCCAGCTGCTAAACCAAGTAGGCTTGGGTTTCTGTGAGAAACTTCTTCAAAGAAATTTTTTGAAAGTTTTCTGATAAGCGAATTATCTAAATTATATTTTTCATCAGGATTGCTCGTTAATTGGGCTAATGATTCGATGGTTTTTATCTTTTCGGTTTTGGATAAATTTTCATAAACCATCCGCTTAAGTGCATAATCTCCTGCAGACCTTCCGGCTGCATTAATTCCGCCGTAACCTACAATTACTGGAAGGACACTCACTCGACTAATTTTTTTGCTGAAAGGAGGGTTTGATAGATAAGTGTATTAATGGTCATAGGACCAACACCGCCAGGCACAGGCGTAAAAGCATAGGCTAAGGATTCGATTCCCTCTAAATCAATATCACCACATTTTTCTTGAGGGTGATAGCCTGCATCGATGACAATAGCTCCAGATTTTATCCAGTCAGATTTTATGAGTTTTGGAACTCCAACAGCGCCAACCAAAATATCCGCCTCTTTAACAATTGCTTGTAAGTTTTTTGTTCTAGAATGACAAATTGTGACAGTAGCATTTTTATTTAGAAGCATCATTGCCATGGGTTTACCTAATATAGGACTTCTTCCAACTACCACTGCATGTTTGCCTTCAATTGGGATATCGTAATGTTCAAGGATTCGCATGATGCCAGCTGGAGTGCACGATCCATAGGCTGGTTCCTGCATCGTCATTGAACCAAATCCTAAGCAGGTAACGCCATCGACATCTTTGTCTAATTCAATAGCATCAAAGCATTTGCGCTCATCAATATGAGATGGAACCGGGTGTTGTAACAAAATTCCATGAACTGAATCATCGTTATTTAGCTCATGAATTTTATTTAATAATTCATTGGTGGTCGTTTTTTCGTCTAGCTCAACAGCAATAGATTTCATACCTAATCGCTGACAAGTGCTTTGTTTCATTTTCACGTAAGTAGCAGATGCTGGGTCTAAACCCACCAAAATGGTAGCTAGAGTGGGAGTAATTCCCCTTGAAATCAGTTGCTCGGTTTCTTTTTTTATTTCAGATTCAAAATCGCTAGCAAGAGATTTACCATTAAGAATAATTGCTGACATTAGAGATATTTTCTCATCATAAATTTAATATGCAATGAAGATTGATTATTTCTTTTATTATCATTAATATCACAATCCTCGGGGTATGGCGCAGTCTGGTAGCGCACTCGCTTTGGGAGCGAGTGGTCGTAAGTTCGAATCTTACTACCCCGACCAGTGCGCCTGTAGCTCAGCTGGATAGAGCAACTGCCTTCTAAGCAGTGGGTCAGGAGTTCGAATCTCTTCAGGCGCGCCAATTTTTATTATGGGTGACCAAGTTATTTCAATAGCGGCATTTTATAAATTTACAAAGATTTCTTTGCTGTCTGAACTTCAAACTGAATTTTATGAATTTCTAGAAAGTTTGAGCATTAAAGGTACAGTTCTGCTTGCTGAGGAAGGTATTAATGGAACTGTTTCAGGCTCATCTAAGAGCATTGAAAAGTTCAAAAATTTTTTATTAAAAAAAGATTTATTGAGTGAGAGCAATTTTAAAGTTTCTTCAGCAGATTTTATGCCTTTTCCTCGACTTAAGGTGAAATTAAAAAAAGAAATCGTAACCATTGGCAATTGTGAAATTAATCCAAGCGAAAAAGTTGGTGAATATGTTGATCCACAAGATTGGAATCAACTTATAACTGAAGAAGATGTTTTAGTATTGGATACAAGAAACAGCTACGAAGTTTCTATTGGTAGTTTTGAGGGAGCCATCCAGCCTGAAACCACTAATTTTAGGGAGTTTCCTGAGTGGGCTGAAACTGAAGGCTCTAAACTACCCAAAGATAAAAAAATTGCGATGTTTTGCACCGGTGGCATTAGATGTGAAAAAGCCAGCTCGCTTCTAAAGGATAAAGGCTTTGAAAACGTTTATCATCTCAAAGGAGGGATCTTGAATTACCTTGAAAAAGTTAAGCCTGAGGAATCCCTCTGGAATGGAGAATGTTTTGTGTTTGATGATAGGGTGGCTCTAAATCATAAGCTTGAACCGGGCTCATATGATTTATGTCATGGATGCAGAATGCCAATCACTGAAGAGGATAAAGTATCTGCTAAGTTTATTCGTGGAGTGAGTTGCGCCCATTGCTTTGATAATAAGACTGAGGAACAAAAAAGAAGATATGCAGACAGACAAATGCAAATTGATCTTGCAAAAAGTCGCAATCAAAAACATATTGGTTCAAAAAGGGAAGTTGAACAAAAATGAAGCAACCAATTCTTTATTCATTCAGAAGATGTCCCTATGCAATGCGAGCCCGAATGGCGATTTACCTTGCAGATATTGAGTGTGAGCTAAGGGAGGTTTATTTAAAAAATAAACCTATTGAAATGCTAAAAATTTCTCCAAAAGGCACGGTGCCTGTCCTGCAACTAGAGGATCGTGTTATTGAGGAGAGTAATGATATCATCCAATGGGCTTTATCTCAGAACTCAAAAAAATTTATGGTCTTGAATTCGGAGCAACAAGATTTTGCTTTAAAAACAATTCACGAATTTGATACTGACTTTAAACATCATTTAGATCGATATAAATATTCTCAAGGATACAATACAGATCCTCGAAATCACCGTGATTATTGTGATGAGATTTTAGGCGCATTAGATCAAAATATCTCTGACAATAATTGGATTTTTTCTGACGAAGTGAGCTTGTTAGATATTTCAATATTACCATTTATAAGACAATTTAAAATTGCTGATAGTGAGTATTTTTTTAACCAGAAATACTTAAAAGTTATAAAACTCTTGAATCAATTTGAAGATTCCTCATTGTTTCGACAGATCATGAATAAATATGATGTTTGGAGTGCATCAGATAATAATTCAGTCTTATTCCCAACAGCCTTATAGACCAATCGTTTCGTAAGAAATTGCAATTTTATCAATGGCTGCTTTGTAGGCTGCTGTTCTTAGGTCTGGTATCTTGGATTCAATCATTGTTGCACGAACTTTTTGGTATGCTTCTCGCATCATGTCATCCAAACCTGAACGAATTAGATCAATTTCCTCTACACCATTATTAAATTGGTCCTTAAATGCTTTGGGCATGGATTTTCCTGTCATGCTTTCAACCGCATCAATCATGGATTGAAGTTGAGTAAAATTTCTACGCTTTTCTAATCTGCCAAATCGAATATGACGAAGATTCCTTACCCACTCAAAATAACTCACTGCGACACCACCAGCATTAGCAATAATATCTGGAATAATAATCACACCCTGTTTATTTAAAATCTCATCAGCCTCAAAGCTAATAGGCCCATTGGCAGCCTCAACAATTAATTTTGATTTAATTTTTTTGGCATTTTTTTGATTGATGACATTTTCCTTGGCTGCCGGAATTAGAATATCGTACTCTGCAGTTAACATATCATCTGTTTTTTCTTGGAACTTGCCTTCAGTACAGTTTTTAAAAGTTCCATGCTCGCTAAAAAATGTTTTAGCTTTTTCGACGTCTATCCCCTTAGGATTTATTAGACCTCCATTAAATTCAATAATTGCAATAATTTTTGCTTCATCATCTTCTTGCAAAAATTTAGCAGCATGATAGCCAACATTCCCAAAACCCTGAATACCGATCTTTTTATTTTTAAGAGTGCCTTTGAGTTTCAATTTCTTTAAATCATCAGGATTTCTAAAAAATTCTTTAATAATAAATTGCACACCTCTACCGGTTGCTTCAACCCTGCCTGCAATTCCTCCTTTACCTACAGGTTTTCCTGTTACGCAAGCCTTAGCGTTAATGTCCGCAGGGCTCATAATTCTGTACTCGTCTGCTATCCAGGCCATCTCTCTAGATCCGGTTCCCATATCCGGAGCAGGGACATTTCTTGCCGGATCAATCATATCTCGCTTAATTAGCTCTTGAGCAAAGCGCCTTGTAATTTTTTCTAACTCATTTTCAGTCCACTGGGTTGGATCAATCTTTAATCCACCTTTTGATCCACCATAAGGAACTTCAATAATTGCATTTTTATAAGTCATTAATGCTGCTAATGCCTCTACTTCCTCAAGATTTGCATCAAGGTCATACCTGATACCACCTTTGACCGGCTCCATGTGCTCTGAATGAACACATCGCCAACCTGTAAATGTGTGAATTTTATTGCGTAGCCTTACCCCAAAATTTATTGAATAAGTAGCATTAGGAAGTTTAATTCGATGTGCAACATCTGGCGATACATCTGAATACTTGAGCGCTTTATCAATTAAACGATTTGTTGATTCGAGCATAGAAAGCTTTGTCATCCAATCACCCCCATTAATAGTATAGATTATATGATTTTTCTCTTATAATGTGACCCTTTTGCGTGGCGGGCGTAGCTCAGTTGGTTAGAGCGCTGGATTGTGGCTCCGGAGGCCGTGGGTTCGAACCCCATCGCTCGCCCCATCAATTAGATAATAACTTATGACCAGTAAACTAAAAAAACTCAAGGATCTAAATCGAAAGTTGACCGTAAACGTCGAAACTAAAAAATACGACGAAAAATATCAGGCCAAGCTAAGTAAGATTAGATCCACAGTAAAGCTTGATGGGTTTAGAAAGGGCAAAGTGCCTAACGATGTGCTAATTCAAAAATATGGACCTTCAATTCACTATGAGGTGTTGAATGAAGTAATTCAGGAAACTTACCCCCTTGAAATAGCTGAAAAAAAAATTAAACCTGCATCTTCACCAAACATAAGCATTGATTCTGAGGATCCTAAAAAGGGTATTGTATATTCAGCAGAATTTGAAGTTTTTCCAGAATTTAAACCCAAACTTACTAGATGGAAGTCTTTTGAAGAATCAAAGATTACTATTGAAAGTGATGACATTGATCTTGCTGTAGCAGATATTTTGGAGCGCTATGGTACTTGGAAGGATGTTGACAGAGCTGCATTAGAGAAAGATCAAGTGATCATTGACTTCACAGGCACTGTTGACGGTGAAGAGTTTGAGGGAAATTCATCCAAAGACTTTGCACTGGTAATAGGATCCAAATCTATGATTCCAGGTTTTGAGGATGCAATTATCGGTAAGAAAAAAAATGATGAATTTAATGCAGAAGTTAAATTTCCAGATGATTATTTTAAAAGTGATCTTGCTGAAAAAAATGCAAATTTCTTAATCAAAGTAAATAAAGTTCAAGAAAAGCAAAATGCATCCATCGATGAAGAGCTATATAAATCTTTGGCAATGGAAGAAGTTAAAAATGAGCAGGACTTCAAGGCAGAAATTGAAAAAAGAATGCAGCAAGAAGTCAAACAGCAAGAAGACTCTCTTACAAGAGAATCAATCTATGACTTGTTGCTTGAGGTAAATAAGTTTTCTGCGCCTAGTTCAGTCATAAATGAGCAGGCTACTCTAATGAGAAAAGATTCTTTAATGAGAATGGGTCAACAAGCTGATGAGGCACCGGAGGATCTATTTCCACTAGATACTTTCCTTGAAAATGCAGAAAAAAGGGTTAAATTGGATTTGCTGTTTAGTGAGTTTGTAAAGTTTTTTAAATTAGAAGTTAATCAAAAGAGGGTTGATGAGTTTGTTAATAAGGAAGCAGAGAAATATAAAGACCCAGAACAATTTAAGACATGGATCAAATCTCAACCCAAACAGCTCGATAATTATAAAATGATCATTTTAGAAGAACTGCTTATTGAAAAATTGAAAAATGAGCTTAAATCAAGGGTAAAGGAAATTAAATTCAAAGATTTAGCCAACATAAAATAATTATGGATCATAAAACTGACATTCTTAATTCAGGTTTAGTACCAATGGTTGTTGAGCAAACACCCAGAGGTGAGAGAGCTTTTGATATTTATTCAAGACTACTTAAGGAAAGAATAATCTTCCTTACTGGACCTATTGATGATTACATATCTAACCTAGTCATTGCACAATTATTGTTTCTTGAATCAGAAAATCCTGAAAAAGACATAAGCATTTATATTAACTCTCCAGGTGGAATCATTTCATCAGGACTTGCAATTTATGACACCATGCAATTTGTTAAGCCAGAGGTTGCTACCTTGTGTGTTGGTCAAGCGGCAAGCATGGGTTCTCTTTTGTTGGCAGGTGGAGCAGCTGGCAAAAGATTTGCATTACCTAACTCACGTGTGATGATTCATCAGCCGCTAGGTGGTTTTCAGGGCCAAGCATCTGATATAGAAATTCATGCTAAAGAGATTTTAGTGATGAAGCAGAAAGTTAATGAAATTCTAGCTAAACATACAGGTAAAACCCTTAAGAAGATCGAGCAAGATACTGATCGAGACAATTTTTTAAATGCCGATGAAGCCAAATCATATGGGATTATTGACGATATCCTAAATTCAAGGGACGATACTAAAGATGGAAAGTAGCGACAATCAAAAACTAACTTGTTCCTTCTGTGGTAAAAATCAAGAGGACGTAAAAAAACTCATAGCGGGTCCAAGCGTATACATTTGTGATGAGTGTGTTGATTTGTGTAATGACATTATTGAAGAAGAAATCAAAGCAGATGACCCAGATTCTCTTAATGAACTTCCTTCGCCAGCAGAAATATTTAGTCAATTAGATGATTATGTTATTGGTCAAGAAAAAGCTAAAAAAGTTTTATCTGTTGCCGTTTATAACCATTACAAAAGATTAAAAAATCAATCAAATAAAGATGCTGTTGAACTCCAAAAAAGCAATGTTTTATTACTGGGACCAACCGGAAGTGGAAAGACTCTTCTTGCTCAAACGCTTGCAAGAATTCTTAACGTTCCATTTACCATTGCTGATGCTACAACGCTTACTGAGGCAGGTTATGTTGGTGAAGACGTTGAAAACATCATCCAAAAACTTCTTCAAAAATGTGACTATGATCCTGATAAAGCACGACTCGGAATTGTTTACATTGATGAGATCGACAAGATTGCTAGAAAGTCTGATAACCCATCAATTACAAGAGACGTTTCCGGTGAAGGTGTTCAGCAGGCGCTATTAAAGTTAATCGAGGGTACAGTTGCATCCATTCCTCCTCAAGGCGGCAGGAAACACCCTCAACAAGAGTTCATTCAAATAGATACATCTAACATCTTATTTATCTGTGGAGGAGCATTCTCGGGCATTGATGAGGTTGTTAAACAAAGAACTGATAAATCAGGTATTGGATTTTCAGCGGCCATCAAGGATACAGATGCTTCCGTGCAAAATTTAGTTGATCAGCTTGAGCCGGAGGATTTGGTAAAGTACGGTTTAATTCCCGAGTTTGTTGGAAGGCTGCCTGTAATCTCAACACTTCATGAGCTCGATGAAGAATCGCTGGTCAGAATTTTACAAGAACCTAAAAATGCTCTTGTTGACCAATATAAATACTTATTTGATTTGGACTCTGTAAATTTGGATTTCAAGGAATCAGCTCTACAAGAAGTTGCCCGACAAGCGATCAAAAGGAAAACGGGTGCTAGAGGTTTAAGATCAATCATGGAAGAAATCTTAATGGATACGATGTTTGAACTTCCAAATGAAGAGCTTGAAAAAGTTGTTGTTGATGAAAATGCAGCTTCTAGACAATCAGACCCAATTAAGGTTTACAAAACACCTAAGAAGAAAACTTCTTCAGGTTCTTAATTAAATGCCCTCAGTAAAATACGACTTACCTTTATTGCCCCTTAGGGATGTTGTCGTATTTCCTGGTAATGTTACAACCTTGTTTGTTGGGAGAGAGCCATCAATCAATGCTCTTAATCAAGCCATGGCGGCCAATAAAAAAATCCTTTTAGGAACCCAAATCGATGGCTCAATAGACAATCCATCATTTGATGAAATATACAAAGTACAAACTCTTGCAACCATCTTGCAGTTGATCAAGCTTCCTGATGGAACGGTCAAATTATTGGTTGAGGGCGATCACAGATGTGAGGCCTTAAAAGTTCTAAAAGAAAAAGATTTTCTTAAAGCCCAGGTGAAAATTATTCCTGAATCTCAGCTAGATCCTGCTGATAATAAAAACTTATGTAACTTTATTAAAGGCAAATTTGGAGATTTTATAAAAATTACAAAAAAAGTTGCTCCTGAAGTTCTTTCAAGCATCGATGCATTCGATGATGTGACGAGAGTGATTGATTCTGTTGCATCACATCTTCCCATTTCAATTTCAGACGCTCAATCAATTTTAGAATGTGAAGATTTATCCAAAAGGGCAGATATGCTCATCAGTTTGATACAAGGACAAATTGATGCCGTTGATGTAGATAAAAAAATTAGAGATAGAGTTAAAAAACAAATGGAGAAATCTCAAAGAGAGTACTACCTCAATGAACAGATCAAAGCGGCTCAAAAAGAGTTAGGTGACATTACTGAAGAGGGTGATGAAATTTCTCAACTCGAGACTCAAATAAAAAAATCTGGCATGCCGAAAGAAGCCCTTAAAAAAGCCATGAATGAGTTTTCTAAGTTTAAGCTAATGTCGCCGATGTCAGCAGAAGCTTCGGTCGTAAGATCTTATCTTGATTGGGTCTCAAATCTACCTTGGAAAAAGAAAACTAAGATTAAATCAAATATAAAAAACGCTTTATCTGTTCTTGATAATGACCATTATGGATTAGAGGAAATTAAAGAGAGAATTTTAGAGTATCTAGCAGTTCAAAAAAGAGTTAAAAAACTCAAAGCACCAGTGCTATGTTTGGTTGGTCCTCCTGGAGTTGGTAAAACATCTTTAGGTCAATCCATTGCAAATGCAACCAATCGAAAGTTTATAAGAATGTCCTTGGGTGGGGTAAGAGACGAGGCTGAAATTCGCGGTCACCGTAGAACATATATTGGCTCCATGCCAGGAAAAATTATTCAAAAAATTTCTAAAGCGGATTCAAAGAACCCCCTTTTCTTGCTAGATGAAATAGACAAAATGGGTATGGATTTTCGTGGTGATCCTGCTTCTGCTCTGTTGGAAGTTTTAGACCCTGAACAAAACTCTACATTTTCAGATCATTATCTTGAAGTTGATTTTGACTTATCAGAAGTAATGTTTGTTTGTACGGCAAATAGTTTAAATATCCCCGGCCCATTACTGGATAGAATGGAGATCATAAGAATTCCAGGATACATTGAAGATGAGAAATTAAATATTGCCAAGCAGTACCTGATACCTAAGCAGCTGGAAAGAAATGGTCTTGGCTCAGAAGAAGTTAATTTTGATGATAAAGCAATCTTAGATCTGATTAGATATTACACTCGAGAGGCAGGCGTTAGAGGTCTTGAAAGACAAATTTCAAAAGTTCTAAGAAAGTCTGTTAAAGAAATTGAACTCAGCAGTAAAAAACTTTCACAAACTAAAGTTACATCCAAAAACTTAGAAAAGTATAACGGTGTAAGGAAGTTCCAATTTGGAACCGCTGATAAAGAAGATAGTATCGGAAAGCTTGCGGGATTAGCTTGGACAGAAGTTGGAGGTGAACTTCTAACTATTGAAGCATCTAAGGTTCCTGGAAAAGGTAGGATTATTAAGACAGGCTCACTAGGAGATGTGATGCAAGAATCTATTCAGGCCGCACTTACTGTGGTTAGATCAAGGTCTAAAATCCTAGGACTAAATCCCTCATTTCATGAAAAATTGGATATTCATATTCATGTTCCAGAGGGCGCGACTCCAAAAGACGGACCGAGTGCTGGGATTGGTATGTGCACGGCTCTAATATCTGTTCTTACCGATATTCCTATAAGATCTGATACAGCCATGACTGGAGAAATCACCCTTCATGGACAAGTCTTAAAAATTGGAGGATTAAAAGAAAAGCTTCTAGCCGCAAAGCGTGCGGGTATTAAACAAGTGATCATTCCCGAAGAGAATTTTCCTGAGTTAAAAGAGTTTCCTAAACAAATTACGAAAGCTCTGAAAATCCATCCCGTTAAATGGATAGACGAAGTGATTTCGCTTGCTCTTACAGATGAGCCCAAAGCCAAATCAACAAAAAGACAATTAAAATCAAAATCCTCACCGGTGAAATCTAGATCCAAACCAGCTACACCCAAGCAAAGATCCCACTAACAATAGGTTTTTAAACTTGACATTTCTATGCATATGGATTTTCATAGGTCATAGCAATCATATCTAACGAGAGGAGATAATATGAATAAATCTGATTTAGTTGACGCAGTTGCAAGTTCTGCTGATCTAACAAAAGCTTCTGCTGCGCGAGCAGTCGATGCGACATTAGATGCAATAGGTGGTGCACTTGGAAATGGTGATTCAGTTTCACTAGTTGGTTTTGGTACTTTTTCTGTCAGACACAGAGCTGCAAGAGATGGTAGAAACCCTCAAACTGGAGCTCCTATGCACATCCCTGCTTCTAAAGTACCTGGGTTCAAAGCAGGTAAGGGGTTAAAAGACAAAGTTAAATTTTCATAACTAAACCTTTTTTATTAAAAAAGGGGTGCTTTTGCACTCCTTTTTTTTTATTATTCTTCCACCAAATATTAAATAGCTATGCTTGAGTCATTTAGAAATCTTCTTTCCGGAAAAACCTTATATGTGATTGTAGGTATTTGTGCGATACCTTTTATTTTTACCGGTGTTTCATCTTTCGGTACTATTTTTTCAAACTATGGAACTGTTAATGGTCTTGAAGTTTCACAGGTTGATGTAAATTCTGCATCCGGAACAATTGAACAAAGATATAAATCTATTTTTGGGGAATCTTTCTCACTTGATCAGCTTGATGAGGATGAGCTCTTTGAGTTACTTAAAACCCAAATTGTTAATCAAAAAATGATTGAATCAAGTGCCATTGAAAATCGTCTCGGAGTAAGCATTGATGACGCAAAAAAAGAAATTATTAAGCTTGATAGCTTTAAAGATGAAAACGGTAAATTTGATCAATCCATCTTTGAAGCAACAATCCGAGGAGCAGGCTTAATTCCTGATGAGTACATAGAATTAGTTGCATCAAGCATTGCCTCAGATAATTTAGTTAGAGCGCTAGGTAGTTCTTTTTTTATTCTTGATGAGGAAATAAAGAGTTTTATTGCTGCTAATGAGGTTTCACGGGACATAAAATTTCTTAAGTCCAATAATGAAAAAATTGTAGACTCTCAACCGGCTACACTCGTGGAAGCAGAAGCTTTCTACAACGATAACAATCTTCTTTTTCTTTCAGATGAAACAAGAAGATTTAACTACATTAAAGCAAGCATTGAAAACTATGCCGAGGGCATTGATATTTCAGATGATTTGCTTGAAGACTCTTATCAAGACTATTTAAATGAGGCTAACAATTCAGTTCAAAATAGAATTTCTCATATCATGATTGATAAATCTAACTATGCCTCTGAGAGCGAAGCTAATGATTTAATTAATGAGATTTTTAATGACATTAATACTAGTAAGATTGATTTCGAAACCGCTGTAAATGAATTCAGTGAAGATGAGGCATCAATTGAAGAGTCAGGTGATTTAGGCTACTCGTCAGGAGATGCATTTCCTGATGACTTTGAAAGCGTAATTACAAAACTTAAATTAAATGAAGTATCTTCACCGATTGATTTAGGAGATACCCTCCATCTCATAAAACTTACAGAGGTTTTAAAGCCAGAGGTGAGATCTAAGTCTGAAATTATCTCAGAGCTTAGAGATGAAATTATTCTTTCTGAATCAGCTTCACTTATGAACGATGACATCGGAATAGTAGAAGAGCTAATTATTAGTGGTGCTAATTTTGAAGAAATTGCTATAACTATTAATCTAGAACAGCAAGATACAAATTTAATCGTTCAAAATGAGTTTGAATCTTTATTAGCAGGTATTGATGGATCAAGATTTTTTGATAGATCTCTATTGGTTGGTGACAATGATATCATTGAAACAGAAGACGGTTTTTATATCATCGGATTAGCTGAAATTAATGCACCCAGCCTGATGACCTTTGACAGCTCTGTAGAACTCGCGCTTCAAGAAGTTCGCAAAGAGAAAGCTAATGCCCTCATACAGTCAATGAATGAAGGTGCGTTTTCACTTATTGATGATCAAGGCTTAGACATACCTAGTGGTTTTGAAATAGAAGAATATAAGGCAATAAATAAATTCTCGTCTTTATTACCAATGGATGTTGTCTCACAGATTTTCTCAAGCAGTATCAATGAAAATATCATCACTGTTGGAAGTGATGGAAATAATTATTGGATCAAAATGCAATCAGAGAACATACCAACTGATGAAGAAATTAATGCAAAGGTTGATGATTACAGATCTTATTTCATTCAATACATTACACAGAAAAACTCTTCCTTGGTTGATCAAAAAATCAGAGAAGGTTTGAGAGTGGATTTAAAAAATCTTCAGCCTCAAGCTTAATTAAGATTCTAAATATTCATCTATTGATAGGGCAGAGGTGTTAAACCCCCCATCGACATAAGTAATCTCACCAGTAATTCCGCTCGCTAAGTCAGAGCACAAAAAAGCAGCCACGTTTCCCACTTCGTCAGTTGTAACCGTTCTTCCTAATGGAGCTCTTTTTGCATAACTTGAAAGCATTTTTCTGAAGTTCTTTACTCCCGATGCTGCCAAAGTCTTAATAGGGCCTGCAGAAATACCGTTGACTCTAATTTCATCCTTCCCAAGCGAGGAAGCCATAAATCTTACGTTTGCTTCTAGGCTCGCTTTAGCCAGACCCATAACGTTGTAATTAGGAAGAGACTGCATTGCCCCGAGGTAGGTTAGAGTTAGTAGAGCACTTTTTTTATTTAGGAATGGCTTTGCTCCCTTAGCAAGCGCGGTAAAGCTGAATGAGCTAATATCATGTGCAATTTGGAAACCCTCTCTAGTTGCAACATCAACAAAATTTCCATCAAGTTCATTTGCTGGTGCAAAACCTATGGAATGCACTAATCCATCAAAGTTTTCCCATTTTTTACTAAGCTCTTGATACATTGAATGAATGCTTTCATCTGAACTAACATCGCATTCTATTAAGACATCATGACCAAGCTCATGAGCTATTTTCTCAACATTTCTTTTTAATCTTTCGCTTTGATAGGTGAAAGCAAGCTTTGCACCTTGTTCAGTCATTGAGCGTGCTATTCCAGCAGCTATTGAATGTTTATTTGCAAGACCGGCAATAAGGATTTTTTTATTCTCTAGAAACATTTCGCGCATCATATAACAAGTTTGGGACTTTTTAAAAAACTAGAGGCAATAAAATCATACTAGTCTATAACTCCAAACTAACTAAAAGGTTCAAAGTTATGTACTTTTAGGCTAATTGTGCTTAAATAAAGGTCTAATTTATTTTTATAAAGGGAATATCTATGAAAAATCTAAGCAAACTTATTTTAGGCTTATTTTTTGTAGCTACGCTTCCAACCACACTTTCTGCTCAAGCTGATGGTGCTGATGTAGAAGAAGTCGTAGTTACAGGTTCTAGGATCACTGATCCAAATATTGTTAGTTCTTCGCAAATAGCAGTAGTTGATGGTCAAGATATAGTTGATGCTGGTGTCACAAGGGTAGAAGACTACCTTAACGACATGCCGCAAATATCACCTGGACAGTCTATAACTAATTCAAACGGCGCTAGTGGTGCTGCAACAGTTAATCTAAGAAATCTTGGTTGCGGTAGGACATTAGTTCTTTTAAATGGAAGACGTATGCCTCCAGGTACTACTTCGGGCGGCAACTGTGCTGACTTGAATACAATTCCAACTCTTCTTCTAGATCGTGTAGAGGTTCTTACTGGTGGTGCATCATCCATCTATGGATCTGATGCTGTTGCTGGTGTTGTTAACTTTATCCTTGATGATGAATTTGAAGGCTTTAAGGCATCTTATCAGTACGGTTTTTATAATCATGAAAATGATAATAGTTCGCTAAGAGCTCTAGTTGATAGTTATAACTATGAAAAAGCTCCAAGTGATGTACAAACTGGTGATACTAATAAAGTTTCACTTGCATTTGGTGGAGACATTGATGGTGGCAAGGGTCACATTACAGCTTTCTTTGAACACACTGATACGAAACCAATTCTTCAGGGTGAATTTGACATAAGTGCTTGTGCCTTAAGTGGCGGTACTTCTAGGTGTGGTGGCTCATCAACAATTCCTCCTGGCAGATGGGCGGATTTTGGTGGTTATGGCGCCGCCGGTTTTGTAAACATAGATCCTTCAGTTACTGGAGTTGACCTCAAAGTTCAGGGAAATGATTTTGTACCAAGAGCTGGACAAACATTTAACTACAACCCAACGAATTTTTTCCAAAGACCTGATGACAGGATCAATGCTGGATTCTTTGGTAAATATACCTTAACTGATAATGCTGAGCTATATATGGATGCTACTTTTATGAAGTCAGAATCTAATGCTCAGATTGCTTTCTCAGGAACATTTGGAAACATTACCTCTCTCCCTTGTTACAACCCACTGCTATCTGCACAACAATATGCAACAATCTGTGGTAATTGGACTGGAATGGGTGGTGATCATGCACCAGACTTTGCTTCTAATGCTGCTGCTCTTGCATATATTTCTGGTTTAGAAATCGCAAAAGGTAATGGTGATATTATTGATTACAGTGCGCCTTTATATTCTCTTAAGAGAAACGTAGAAGGTAATCCTCGTCAATCAATATTTATGATCAAGCAATACAATACTACGATTGGTTTAAGAGGAGACATCAATGACGATTGGTCTTACGATGTTTACTATCAAGACTCAACTGTTGATTACAGCAATGAGTACAGAAACGACCTTTCTGTTATAGCAATCAATCGAGGTGTTGATGTGATCAGTGTTAACGGCGTTCCAACTTGTGTATCTGCAATCAATGGAACTGATGCTTCATGTATACCTTACAACTTATTCCAAGGTGGATTGCCTGGCGATCAAGGTATTCAAGGAGTTATTGATGGTGGTCAAGCACTGCAAAATTATGTCGCTAATGCTACATATATTCATGGAGATGGTAAGCAAAAGATTTTTTCTGGTTATCTAACTGGTGATACTGGCTGGACTATTCCAGGCGCACCAGGTTCCGTATCCTTAGTTGTTGGTTTTGAAACCAAGGAACTAGATGCAGACTTTAGACCTGATTTACCAAGTAGAACAGGTGATAGATCTGGTTCAGGTGGAGCCACGCTTCCAATTGCTGGTGAATATGATGTTGATGAGTACTACTTTGAAATGGGTATTCCTGTAGCAGATGGCCTTAGCGTTGATTTAGGTTACAGAACTGCTGAATATTCAACAGGTGCTGATACCGACTCTACTAAAGTAGGAGCATATTGGACAATTAATGACAGTGTTTCAGTTAGAGCATCTTTCCAAACAGCACAAAGACACGCAAATATTTCTGAATTATATTCAGCTGTAAGCGATGGCTTGGTTGATTTGGATAACGATCCTTGTTCAATTCAGCAAAATGGAGATCCTGCTACTGCCACGCAAGCACAATGTGCTTTAACTGGTCTAGCACCTCAGTACTACAATACTGATTTGAACTCTCCAGCTGACCAGTACAATATTAAAGGTGGAGGTAATCCAAACGTAGCTCCAGAAGAATCTGAATCTACTACAATTGGTGTTGTACTTACACCTGATTCAGTTCCTGGATTAAGCCTTACTTTAGATTACTTTGATATCACTGTTGAAGACGGTATCGGATCAATCAGTGCAAAAACTGCACTTGATAAATGTATCGAGACTGGACAATCATCATATTGTGGACTTATTAACAGATTACCTAACGGTTCATTATGGCTCCAAGGTGGATATATTTCTCAACAGTTAACTAACATTGGTGAAGAATCCACGAGTGGTTTTGATGTAATTTTCTCATATGCACTTGATACTGACTGGGGTCCTGTGAGTATTGAGGGTGTCACTACATTATTGGATTCATATGACATTGTAGAATTACCTGGCTCCCCTGCAATTTCTTGTTCAGGAAACTGGGGTGGTTCATGTGGTAAAAATCCAATGCCTGAGTTTATGGGTAAATATCAAGCAACTTTATCAACAGAATTTGATACTGACTTTACAATCGGTCTAAGACATCTAGGCGAAACTGATGACCTTAATTCTAATCAGATTGATTTTGATGCAATCACTTATGTTGATTTAAGAGCGCAATATAAACCTACTGACAATTTGGTGGTTACTTTTGGTATTAATAACTTCTTTGATGAAGAGCCAGAGTATACTTCTGATGCTGGTACAGCTCCAGGAAATGGTAACACTTTCCCTGGATTCTTTGATGCCTTTGGTCAGTATGTTTTCTTAAACTTAACTGTGACATACTAACTAAAAGTTTTTTAGTTAACAAAAGGGTGCTTAGGCACCCTTTTTTTGTTTATTGTGATTATGATAAAAAGTCACAAAAAGTTGACAATCGTCACAAATTAGCCACAATTAACCCTTAGAAATAACTAAATGGGGAATATTATGTCTAAATTTCTTAAATTTTCGCTGGTATCAGTACTAGCAATAGGCACATTTAGCATTGCACCTACCTTCGCTCAAGAAGACGGTGATGTTGAAGAAGTTATTGTTACTGGTTCCAAAATTAAAAAAGTTGATATATTCGATAGCTCAAAGCCACTCGAAGTTGTTGACGCTGCCCAAATTGAAAGAACAGGTCTCAATAACATTGGTGATGTTCTTCAAAACTTAACTTCATCTGATGGTACAGGTATTCGTCCTGTTACTACAGCAACCAATGGTGGTGATGGATCCAATGAGATTTCATTAAGAAACCTTGGTGCTGGTAGAACATTGGTTCTTATAGATGGAAGAAGATGGGTTACAGATGCATTTGGTACTGTTGATATGCAGACCATTCCAGCATCTATCATCCAAAGAGTTGAAATCCTTAAGGATGGTGCTTCTTCAATTTATGGTTCTGATGCTGTCGCAGGTGTGATCAACATCATTACTAAAAAAGATTTTGAAGGCTTTGAAATGAGAGCTTCAATGGGTGAATATGAAGCCAACTACGGTGGTCAAGACTCAGTGAGTCTTACATTTGGTAGTACAGGTGAAAGATCATCAAACGTCTTTAACATATCTATGGCTAATCAGGAAGAGATTATGGCCGGTGATATCCCAAGAGCTAATCAGCCTTACTATGGTTGTACCAACGTACCTAATTCAGGTACTGGTCCACAAAACAGTCCTACAAACTTAGGACCATCTCCTGAGCAAAACAGTGGATTTGGTAACTTTGCTCCTGCTAATAGCTTTATATGTGGATCTTCTTATCCTGCCTATGGTAGATATTTTGATGCTCCTAATGGAAAAGGTGCTTTGATTCCAGGTCAAGCTGGTACCCAGCTAGATCATTTCCAGCCTTGGACTAACGCAGTTAGATATAACTACGCTCCGGTTAACCATGTTCAAAACCCAGTAGAGAGAGTTGGTGTTTACACTTACTCAGACTTTGAGTTCGCTGACGACCTTCGAGGTTATGTCCAGTTCGTATATTCAAAATCTGCTCGTAAAAACCAATTAGCACAAGTACCAATGACAGCAGCTAGATTTGCTGGTCCCCAGTGGCAACTTAACAATGGAAGGTTTGCTACTTCTGACGGTTATTTCAACGTGCTAGGTGGAGATACTTCTTTCGGTTTTAGAGCGATTGCTATCGGTCCTAGAATCTATGAGTATGACTACGATACATACGGTATTAGAGCTGGTTTAGACGGTAACTTTGAAATAGATGGCAAAACATATTTCTGGTCAGCAGGTACTCAAGTAAATGATGCTAGATATGACGCTGAATTATTCAACTTTGTTGACTTAGTTCACTTAGCTAATGCTGTAGGACCATCATTCAGAGATGCTGCTACACAAGAATTAAAATGTGGTACTCCTGATGAAGTAATTAATGGTTGTGTTCCATTTAATATTTTTGGTGGACCTGATTTAGGTTTAGGTGCTGGAGTTATTACTCAAGCTGAATACGATGCAATGGTTAATTACGTCGGATACGACGGTGCTGCTGTTGCTGGAATGGATTCTGATAATTACTGGTTTGAAGTTTCAGGTCCTTTATTTGAAATGCCTTATGGAACTGCATACTTTGCATTTGGTCTTGAAAATAGATCTGTTGGATACTTTGATACTCCAGATGCTTTAGTTAGTTCAGGTGGTTCTTCAACAAACTACAGAGAGCCTACCAAAGGTGGAACTAGCGTTGAAGAGATGTTCCTTGAGATTAACTTGCCTCTCCTAGAGGGCGTAACAGGTGCTCAAGAGCTAGAAATGACAATTTCTGCTAGATCTTCAGACTACGACGCTGACGGTTTTGTTGGCTCAACAGCTACTACTAACAATCCAGGCAAGCCTTCAACAACAGAAGTTGGAATTAGATGGAAGCCTATCGATGATGTATTAGTTAGAGCTACATTTGGTGAAACATTTAGAGCACCAAACGTAGGACATCTATATAGAGGCGGTGGTGAATCATTCCCACAAGCTCTTGACCCTTGTAATACTGATCAATTCCCACAACAAAGTGCCGCAACACAAGCTAACTGTATAGCTGCTGGTGTTCCTGATGGTGGTATTGAGCAGGCTACAACACAGCTTAGAGCTTTTGTTGGTGGTAACCCAAATCTTGCACCTGAAGAAGGTGAAAACAGAACATTGGGTGTTGTTTATACTCCTTCACAGGTTGAAGGTCTCAGACTAAGTGTTGACTTCTGGGAAATTGAACTAGAGAACATCTTTAGCTCAATCTCCGCTCAACAAGTTCTTAACAGATGTTATATAGATGGACCTAATCAAGATCCTGGTTTCTGTGCATTTGTTACAAGAACTGCATCTGGTAATCTCCAGACAGCACGTACTTCACAAATTAACTCAGCTGTTAATAATGTGTCAGGTGTTGATTTTGTAGCTGCATACGACTTTGATGTAGATGGCTATGGAAGCTTCACAACAGCTTTTGATATGGTTTATTACACCAAGGATGAGTTTGCTCAAGATGCTGACTCAACTCCTTCAGAATCATTTGGTTACTATGAAGGTGCTGCTGATTTCAGATGGAGAGCTAATGCTACAGTCTTATGGTTCTATGAAGACTTTACTACTACACTTAACTTCAGATTCCTAGATGATAACTGGGAAGATTGTTGGTTACAGTTCTACTTCTCTGAAGCAGACAACGCTAACATTCCTTGTTCACATCCTGATAAAGGAAGTTATGGATTCCATGAAGTAAAAGCTGATCCTTATGTTGATCTCAATGTTGATTACAACTATGACGACAACATTACTTTCTCAATTGGTGCGAGAAACCTACTAGGTCAAGAGCCACCACTTGTGTATGACGCTTTTGCTCAAAACTTTGACTTTGCATGGGATATTCCAGGTGGAGCATTCATTTATGCAGGGTTTAAGATTAAGTATTAAGTCTTAGTTTTATTAATTAAAAGAGCCGGTTTACCGGCTCTTTTTTTATCTATAAGTTTTTAACAAAGGTATAATGACCATCATGAAATATTTAGCATTCCCATTGTTTTTTTTATTAGTTTCATGCGGTGAATCTGTCACTCCAGTAGATTCAGGATTAGAAAATCAGATTTTCCATTTTGGTAATGGAACTGAGCCTCAAGGCCTTGACCCACACATAGTTACAGGCGTACCTGAAAATCATCTTCTAACTGCTCTTTGTGAGGGTTTAACAATCTATAATCCAAAAGGAGGTTCACAATTACCAGGAGTTGCAGAATCATGGGATATCTCACCTGATGGACTGATTTATACCTTCAAGCTGAATAAAGATGCTAAATGGTCTAACGGAGATTTTGTAACGGCTGATGATTTTGTGTGGTCTTGGAAAAGAATTCTAACTGCGTCTTTGGGCTCACAATATCCTGATATGCTTTATTACGTTAAGAATGCCGAAAGTTATCATCTCGGAGAGATTGACGATTTTTCGAAAGTTGGCGTCAAAGCTATTGATGATAGTACGCTTGAAGTCGAATTAAGATCTCCAACAAGCTTTTTTATTAAATTACTTCATCATTACAGTACTTATCCTGTTCATAAGAAAACAGTACTTAAGTTTGGCCCAATTGATGATCGATATGGAGAGTGGACACGACCTGGAAACTTTGTATGTAATGGCCCATTTCAATTAAAAAGCTGGGAATTAAATAAAAAAATAGTTGTTGAAAGAAATCCTTTTTATTGGGATGCAGAAGAGGTTAAGTTAAATGAAATGCATTTTTACCCTGTGCAAAATGAATCAACTGAAGATAGGATGTTTAGAGCAGGACAGCTACACGTAACTAATGTGGTGCCCCTTGAAAAATGTCCAGTTTATATTGAAGAGAATAATCCAAATTTACGTATTGAGCCTTATATGGGAACCTACTTTTATCGGACTAATACAACAATTGATGCTCTAAAGGATAAACGTGTAAGAAAGGCACTCGCATTTGCCATCAATAGAAAACAAGTAGTTGAGAGGGTATCTAAATGTGGTCAACAGCCTGCGTATTCATTTACACCACCTGGCAGCGATGGTTATTTTCCAAAAACATCCATCCCATTTGATCCTGATTTAGCAAAAACACTATTATCTGAAGCTGGCTATCCAAATGGAGAGGGATTTCCGAAGCTAGAGATATTGTTTAACACCCAAGAAGGCCATCGTAAGATAGCATTAGCAATCCAGCAGATGTGGCAAGAAAATCTAGGGATCGAGGTTGAGCTAGTAAATCAAGATTGGAAGGTTTATCTTTCGAGAGAAAGGGTGGGTGATTTTCAAATTTCTCGCGCAGGATGGATTGGTGATTATGAAGATCCAAACACTTTTTTGGATACTCTAAGACCGAATAGAGGTAATAATAAGACCGGCTGGGAGAATCAAAAATATGATGAACTTTTATCTTTAGCCAACAGAACAATTGATCGAGATAAAAGGTATGAAATACTAAATGAAGCTGAAAAGCTTTTAATTGATGAGATGCCAATTATCCCAATTTATACTTACGTAAGGCAATATCAACTATCAAGTGATGTAAAAGGTTGGTATCCAAATTTTCAAGATATTCATCACCCAAAATATATTTATTTAGAAAGAGATTAATCTTTGCTACAAATTCTATTAAAAAGGCTACTTATTGCTATACCAGTTATTCTTATAGTAATCACTATTACCTTTTTTTTAATAAGAATGGCCCCAGGCGGACCTTTTGATGCAGAAAAGGCCGTTCCACCCGAAGTTTTAAAAAGTCTTAATGAGAGATATAACTTAGATGCTCCAGTAATTGTTCAATATAAAGATTATATGCTAAATCTTTTGCAAGGAGACTTTGGACCATCATTTAGATATCCCTCCAGATCAGTTACTGAGATGATTTTTACTGGTATGCCTGTAACTTTTGAATTAGCTTTTTATGCAATTCTGGTTGCTTTAATTATTGGGATATTTGCAGGCGTTTTAGCTGCAGTCAAAAGAAATACTGCTCTGGATTACATACCAATGACAATCGCTATGATTGGAATATGTATGCCCACCTTTTTGCTTGGGCCTTTATTAGTACTTTTTTTTGGAATCCATTTAGAGCTTTTGCCCGTATCTGGCTGGGACACATTGCCAGGAGACAAAATTCTGCCTTCGATAACGCTTGGAGCAGCCTACGCTGCTTACATAGCACGCCTTAGCAGAGGTGGTATGTTGGAAACACTTAATCAGGACTATATAAGGACAGCTCGAGCAAAAGGTTTATCTGAATTCAATGTAGTATTTAATCATGCTTTGAGAGGGGGACTGATACCGGTATTGTCATTTTTAGGTCCTGCAGTTGCGGGATTAATCGGAGGATCCTTTGTCGTTGAAACAATTTTCCAAATACCTGGTTTAGGTCGCTTTTACGTTGAGGCAGCATTTAATAGAGACTATACAATGATTCTTGGCACTACAATTTTTTTCTCAGTGCTAATAATCTTTTTTAATCTTTTGTCTGATTTAGCTGTTTTAATAGCTAATCCTCAAAGCAGGAGTTCTCAATAGTGAATAGTAATTCTCTATGGAACGATGCTTTCAGAAGATTGATTGCCAATAGAGCTGCAGTGGGAAGTGCTTGTATATTAATTGTATTAATATTAGCCGCAATCTTTGCTCCTTGGATAGCTCCACACTCTTACTCCTACCAGAACCTTGATGTGGGTGCTACGCCTCCTTCTGTGGAATTTCTGCTTGGTACTGATACCCTTGGTAGAGATTTGCTCAGTAGGATACTTTACGGTGCTAGAGTTTCTCTTTTAGTAGGATTTGTTGCCACTGCAGTTGCTTTAGTGATAGGGGTTTCATGGGGCATTATCGCAGGTTATTTTGGTGGAAGAATTGACTCGGTAATGATGCGTATAGTTGATGTCCTTTATGGGCTTCCTTTTATCATTTTCATTATTTTATTAATGGTAATTTTTGGAAGAAATATATGGTTACTTTTTATGGCAATTGGAGCAGTCGAGTGGCTAACAATGGCAAGAATTGTAAGGGGACAGGTTATTACCATTAAGAATCAAGAATACGTTATGGCTGCACAAGCAATGGGAGTTCCTAATTTAAGACTATTTGTTAAACATATCTTTCCAAATATACTCGGTCCAATAGCAGTTTATGCAACACTAACAATACCTCAGGTAATGCTTTTAGAAGCATTTCTTAGTTTCCTAGGCTTAGGTGTTCAACCTCCTATGAGCAGTTGGGGTACTTTAATAAGGTATGGAGTGGAATCAATGGAAGAGTACTCATGGCTTCTAATTTATCCTGGTCTTACATTCACCATTACACTATTTGCACTAAATTTTTTTGGTGATGGCCTCAGAGACGCTTTAGACCCGAAAACATCAGAGGATTAAAGCGCACTAATAACTAATTTTAGTATTTGGCCAGGGCTTAAATCGCTTGATGCTAAATTATTTAGTTCAATAATTTCACTTATCTCAAGATTAAAAAGCTCACCAATCTTATATAAGTTATCGCCTTGCTTTACGCTATACAAAATAGACCTTTTCTTTGCTTGCATTGATCTTGCGATATTGCCTGAACCTATATTTAGAGCGGTTCCAATGGATAGAACACCATTTAGGGCCAGTTGATTATTTCGAGCAATTTCTATTGGCGCTATCCCATATTTTCTACCTAGACTCCATAAAGTGTCGCCTTCACTAACGATGTGGGATTGATAAGGAATGAAGCTTGTTAACTCAGGATCTCCCAAAGGCACCAACAATGTCTCATTAATTGAAAGAACACTATTATTAGTTTTTGAGTTAACTAATTTGAGGTCTTCCAGCCTAACATCATATATTTTGGCAATATCCCATAAGTTTTCTCCTTGCGAAACTTCGTGGGTCATCCATCTAATTGGATTCTCTTGAAAATATTCATCTATTTTTTCTTCTACACCAACAAGCTTTTCAGTTGGGAGATATAAAACTGAATTTTCTGCTGGAGGTGTAGCCCATTTTGTATATCCCGCATTAAGCTGATATAGAAATTCTGGAGTGACTCCAATAAATTCACTGAATGCAAGCATTTCAACTTGACCAGATAAATCAATTTTTTTAATTACCTTCTCATTTGGAAATTTAGGTAGACGTACTCCATATTCATAAGGTTTTCTTATGATTTGATGAATAGCCAAAAATTTTGGAACATAGTTATAACTTTCTTTGGAAAGTTTTAAGTTTGATATTGATGGATTTAAGCCTCTTCTTTCAAGAGATTTTATTTGTTTTTCAAGAAAAGTTGGTCCGGCATGATAAGCAATTAAAGTAAGAATAGGATCTTTATCAAATCTATTATAAAGATAAGCTATATATTTAATTGCTGCTTTAGTTGATAAGAATGGATCGTGTCTTTCCTCTACCCACCATGATTTTTCAAGATCATAAATTCTGCCGGTGGTTGGCATGAGCTGCCATAAACCAACAGCACCGGATGAAGAAATAGAGAATGGATCATAATTGCTTTCAATATATGGAAGAAGGGCATATTCGGGTGGCAATCTATACCTTTCAAGCTCTTCAAGAACCTCATAAAGATAATATTCACCATTAGCAATTAATTCATTGAAGTGTTTTTTATTTTTAAGAAATCTCTTTTTATATTTAGAGGTTTCATTTGGTAAAGGGTCAAAACTAAAATTATTTTCTGAATTAATCCTTGACCAAATATCAGTATATTTATCCTCTGCTGTTGTAATAACTTCTGATGGTTCTATATCTATATATGGTCGAGCAGGAATTATGCTTATATTTGCACATCCATAGAAAATTAAAATTGAGATAAAAATTACAAAGAGTCTTTCCATGATCTAAGAAATCCAAATACCTCAGCGTTTGAAGCCTGATTAGAAGTATCAAGTTTATCACTTATGGCTTCTCTCAAACTAATTTCTGCGACTCTCAAAAATGGATTTATTTGCAGTTCCTGACCTAATGTTGTTGGAATTGTGGGGATATTATTTTTTCTCTTATCTGTCGAATCTAATTGATATTCTTTCAAATTAAGATTATTTGGTTCAGCCAACAGTGCAAATTTCAGGTTACTAAGGGTATATTCATGAGCACAATATATTTCTGTTTTCGAGGGTAAACTCATAAGCTTTTCTAGTGAATGATTCATTTGCTCAAAAGTTCCTTCGAACACTCTGCCGCAACCACCCGAAAAAATGGTATCACCGCAAAACAAAACTTCTTTTTCAGTTTCAGAATAAAAGGCTATGTGATCTAAGGTATGTCCAGGAACTTCAAAAATAGAAAATTCTAAACCAATTGACTTAATAGTATCTCCCTCACCAACATGTTTATCTAAAAGATCTATGGAATTATTTTTTGGACCAATAACAGATCCTTTAATTAGAGGTTTCAGCGATTCAAGACCACCGATATGATCATAATGATGATGTGTAATTAAGATATCATCAATAGTTATACTCAATTTATCTATAGTCGAAATTATAGGTTTACTGTCTCCTGGATCTACTAAAGTATTTCCTTCATTAGTTTGTATTAACCAAATATAATTATCACTAAATGCATTAATTGGAGAGATCTTTAACATAACTCTATTTTAACCCATGAAAGAAGTAATTATTTATACTGATGGAGCTTGTAGAGGTAATCCAGGCCTTGGTGGGTGGGGTGTTTTAATGCAGTATCATAATGAAAATAAAGAGTTGTACGGTGGTGAAAAAAGTACAACAAATAACAAAATGGAGTTAAGTGCAGTGATTCAAGGGCTTGGCGCATTAAAAGAACCCTGTCAGGTAAAACTCTTTACTGATTCAAAATACGTAATGGATGGAATAAATTCTTGGATTCACAATTGGAAAAAAAATAACTGGAAAACAGCTAATAAAAAGCCTGTTAAAAACAAAGAGCTTTGGATTGAGCTTGATAAGTTAGCTCAAAAACATAATATTTCATGGAATTGGGTAAAAGGTCACTCTGGGGATCCAGGCAATGAAAGAGCAGATGAGCTAGCAAATTTAGGAATAGAAGATCTCTAATGGCAAAAAAATATATAGTTTTAGATACTGAGACAACTGGTTTGGAAACAGAGCAGGGACATCGCATCATAGAGATTGGCGCCCTAATGCTCGAGGATAGAAAAAAAACTGATACCTATTTTCATGTCTATTTGAATCCTGAAAGATTGATTGATGAGGAGGCGCAAAGGATTCATGGGATTTCAAATAAGGATTTAGTTGATAAGCCTTTATTCTCTGAGATTGCAGATGAATTTCTAGAGTTCATTCAGGAAAGCACTCTCATTATTCATAATGCACCATTTGATTTAGGTTTCCTAAATCATGAATTTAATCTTATCTCCTCGAGCTATCCAAAACTAGAAGATGTTTGTGATGTAGAGGACTCCTTGGTTATTGCAAGAGATAAATATCCTGGTCAAAGAAATTCACTAGATGCATTATCAAAACGATTTGAAATAAATAGTTATGATCGTACATTTCATGGGGCGATGTTAGATGCAAACATATTAGCTGATGTCTACTTCCATCTGACCGGCGGGCAATCAAAGTTTGAATTTGAATCAAGTCATGCGCTAGATTCTGGCATCAATGATGTTACTTATAATCTTGATGACTCAGATATACAAATTCATGCTTTTAATGCTTCTAAAGAGGATGTTAAAGCGAATCAGCAAAGGATTAATGAGATAGAATCAAAATTTGAAATAAAGTCTATTTGGAATCAATCATGATAACCACTCGATTTGCACCAAGCCCAACAGGAACATTACATATCGGAGGAGTTAGAACAGCACTTTTTAATTATATTTATGCAAAACAAAATAATGGTAAATTCCTTGTAAGGATTGAAGACACTGATCAAGTTCGCTCAAAACCAGAATTTGAGGAAAACATTATTACCGGATTACATGATATGGGTCTCAAGCCAGATGCAGATCCTGTTCGGCAATCTGAAAGAAGTCATCTCTATCTAGATGCAGCTAGAAGAATTATTGAATCAGGTCGAGGATATTATTGTGATTGCTCACCTGAGAGGCTGGATGAGCTTAGAAATGCTCAGATGAAAGCTGGTAAAAAACCAATGTATGACGGTAAATGTAGAAATAAAGGTCTAGAAAAATCTGAAAATACAGTTTTAAGACTAAAAACACCTATTGATGGAGAGGTTAGATTCAATGATTTAGTAAGAGGTGAAGTCGTTTTCAATAATTCTGAACTTGATGATCTTATTCTTCTTAGAAGCAATGGGACACCAACCTATCATTTATGTGTTGTAGTTGATGATGCTGATCAAGGGGTTACAACTGTAATAAGAGGCGAGGATCACTTAAGTAACACTCCGCGTCAGATTCACATTCAACAAGCCCTTGAGCTAAGAACATTGGAGTATGCTCATTTACCATTAGTGCTTGGTGAAAATAAAAAAAGACTCTCAAAAAGAGATTCGGTAACTAGTCTCGATGACTACATCTCTAAAGGATATTTACAAACCTCAATGATAAACATGCTTGGAAGGTTAGGGTGGTCAAAAGGAGATAAGGAAATTTTTTACATAGATGATCTTATCAAAGATTTTAGAATTCAGGAGGTACAAAAAGCCGGTGCTGTATTTGATCTAAAGAAACTAGATTGGATTAATACCAACCATCTAGCAAATTTGAGCTTGGAGGATTTTATTATCCAGCTGAATCCCTATCTAGATGAACTGGGAATTAAAATGAGTAATCGACTAAATGCTGAAGCAATAGTCGAAAACCTTCGAACATCAGCTTCGACACTGTCTGAGATTAGTATAGACTTAGTCCCATATTTTGATGATATTAAAGACTATGATCAAAAATCTGTTGAAAAATTTATTGTTGGATCAAAGGTTATTCTTGAATACGTTATAAGGCAGTTAGAATCTCTTGAACAATGGACTGAATATGACCTAGATGAGGTGTTAGCAAAATGCCAAAAAGAATTAGATTTAAAAACACCTCAACTTAATCAACCTATCAGAGTAGCCTTGGTTGGAAGTACTAAATCTCCATCGTTGGGATTGACATTAAGTTTAATAGGCAAGGATTTATCTTTGGAAAGAATTAAAAAAGCACTTGAGATGACATCTTAAAAATTTATGAAATTGCTTTAATCAACTTGTATTGCTACGCCAGCATTTGGTCTTCTTAAGTCCGCATAACCATAATTTATACCATCAATTATCGAAATACTCTGTGTGCTGCCTAATGTCTTTGAAGGTTCTGGTTGATGACCTAATCTTTCTAAGACAGATATAATATCTGAGCTTAGTGTTGATTCGTATTCAAGTCCAGCGTAGGGCCAATCCTTATGTATTCTTGGAAGCATGGTTGCCTGACCTACATCAAGATTAAAGTCTATGATACCTGTAATCACTCTCAGAGCAGCCGCAGGAATGAAGGAGCCTCCAGGTGATCCAGTAACGATTGAAATGTTGTTATCCTTATTTTTTACAATAACTGGATTCATGGTACTCATTGGCCTCTTTCCAGGAATAAATCTATTTCCAGGACTACTACTTCTAGATATCTCAGTTTGATCTCCATATTGGAATGCAAAATTATTCATTTGATTATTCATTAGTATGCCTGTGCCTGGAATTGTTACCCCAGAGCCAAATGAATAACCTAATGTATAAGTGTTTGAAACAGCGTTACCCTCATTATCAATGATAGAGTAGTGGGTTGTATCTTTACTTTCTTGAATTACCTCTAATGGTTTTACCTCGCTAGCAGGAGTAGCTTTATTAAACTCAATTTGTCGTGCATATTCTTGTGCATGTTTTTTATTGATGAGGTCATTAATAGGAACATCGAAGAATCCTGGATCACCCACGTACCTTGAACGTGCATGATGACCTTTTCTTAATGCTTCTGCCAATAAATGATATGTTGCAGATGAGTTTTCTCTAAATCCATTCATGTTAAATGGTTCGAGAACATTAAGGGCGGTTAATAAAACAACTCCACCACCTGATGGTGGTCCCTGAGTGAAGACAGTATTTCCTCTATACTTCGTAGAAATAGGTTTTTGAATATTTGGTCTGTAATTTGAGAGATCATTTAAACCTATAAAACCTTTATTATTTTTCATCGCCTTAGAAATAAGGTTTCCTACTTCACCAGCATAAAATCCCTCCAAACCTCGATCCGCAATTAAAGAAATGGTTTTTGCAAGATCTGGTCTTTTCATCAAAGAATTTACTTTTAAGGCTTCTCCATCACTAAAGAAAATACGCTTTGATTCAGGATCTTCGAGCAACTGCGGTGCACTTTTGATTGCATTATGCAGATCGTAAGAAACTAAAATTCCTTCACGAGCTTGGTTGATTACTGGAGCCAAAATATCCTTTAACAGCAATCTTCCATAAAGCTTATGTGCCTCTAGCAGCCCCGCAACTGTCCCAGGAGTTGTCGACGCTTGATAACCATATCTAACAAGATCTCTATCAATTTCATTGTATTGTTCAGGCAGTTTTTTTTGAAAGATTTTAAATAAATCAGCATTTAGAGAAGAGGCTCCACGATAATCAATGGATACAATTTCATCTTTATCCTTAATGTATACAAGTAAAAAACCACCACCTCCTAGATTGCCGGCTCGAGGAAGGGTAATTGCTAATGAAAAACCTACAGCAACAGCAGCATCAATAGCATTTCCTCCCATATCAAGTATTTCAATTCCTATGTTTGACGAGTCTATGTTTTGAGAGACAACCATCCCTGATTTACTAACTGTTGGGTGAAAGGGAGATCGATAATCAATATAGCTTTGCTGCGCAAGCAGAGCAAAGTTAAAAAATAAAAGGGAAAGATTAAAAAATATTCGGAGCAACATAATAAGCAAAGATTGTGACTAAAATAATTCCGATAATATTTAGCGCTAAACCTGCACGAATCATATCTGGAATCGAGAATTTATTTGCACCAAAAACAATAGCATTTGGTGGTGTTGCAACTGGTAACATGAAAGCACAACTAGCAGCGAGAACAACTGGAATGGTTAGGGAAACAGGTAGCACACCAATTGATACAGCAACTGCACCAACAACCGGTAAAAACGTACTCGTTGTTGCGACATTAGATGTGATTTCAGTTAGAAATATAATCAACGTGGCAACACAAAGTACCAACACAATTGGTGGAACTGACTGCAGTACTGTTAAGCCATCTCCTATCCATTCTCCTAACCCAGATGAACCTATTTGGGCTGCGAGCGATAAACCTCCACCAAAGAGAACAAGCAAGCCCCATGGAAGTTTATTTGCCTGATCCCAAGTTAGCAGATCATTTTTATGCATAGAGGAGGGGATAATAAAAAATAGTAATGCTGCGATCAATGCAACACCAGCGTCACTAAGCAATTCAAACCCTGGAATTAAATTAATTAATTTTCTAAACATCCACGCAAGAGCAGCAAAACTAAATATTAAAAGGACTTTTTTTTCATCCTTACTTAAAGTTCCTAATTCATCTAGCATACTTTTTAGTTTTATCTTGGTTTTTTCAGTAGCTTGAAAGTTAACTGGGTAGACAATTGAAGTTAGTGCATACCAAGATGCAATAAGCATTATGAATGAAAGAGGTACTGCAAGTCGCATCCAGTCTATAAAAGATATTTCTATGTTGTATGTTTCTTTCATGAACCCAGCAAAAATAATATTTGGAGCAGTTCCTACAAGAGTAGACATACCTCCTATAGTAGCGGCATAGGCAATACCCAATAAGAGTGCAACTTCAAAACTTTTTCGATCTTTACTACTCATATCTGGAATGGTTTGCGAGACTGACACACACACAGCAAGACCAATCGGCAAGAGCATCAGAGTAGTAGACGTATTCATTACCCACATACTGATAAGAGCAGAAACCAACATAAATCCGCCAACTAGCCTCGCACCGCTATTACCAACTAGCAACAACATCTTTAATGCAAGACGTTTGTGCAGTCCCGATGCTTCAATACCAAGGGCAAGAATAAAACCACCCATAAACAGATAAATATTTGGATTGGCATATGGCAAACCAGCAGTCTTGATGTCAGTAACTCCTAAAAGGGGGAAGAGTGTCAGAGGAAGCAGGGCGGTAACAGCAACAGGAACAGCCTCCGTTGCCCACCACGCTGCCATAAGTATTGTTACCGAAGCAACCACCCAACCTGATTCACTTAATCCTGGAGGAGGAGGTAATAGATTACAAATAATAAACAACAAAAGACCAACCCAAAATCCTTTCTTTTTATAGGCTTGCATTATTTGAGCCTCTCAAAAAAAAGTTCAGCTGCAAAAGGTACCATCTGTTTAGTATTACTATGCCCATCTTTGGTTGGCACCTCAACCATGCCCCATTTTAGAAATGTATCCAGTTCCCTTGACTTGCTAAGGACTCCATTAAAGAAATTTCTACCTCGCTCCAGTCTATGGGAGCCTTGGTCTGTTACTTTATCAAATATGCTTGCGACATAGTCTGTATTAGGTTTTGTAGATATGTCACTCATGCCTAGCATGAGTAAAAAATAATTTTGAAATGATTTTTTTAACATTTCTTCATTTATATCAGAATTTTTTAATCCAAATGGCCATTGCTTGTCGGTCATTGTTAGATACCAGCCTAGATTAGCTGCAATGGCTAGGGTGTAAGAGGATTCTGGATAATACAAAACATATCGATGAACAAAGTGAGCGCCAGCACCATGACCATATAGGCCCCAGTTATCTGATTTCAATCTAAACTTTTTTAGTGCTTGATTTACAACTAACTCTATATAGCTAAAACTTGAATCATTTAGGTTTGATAATTCTTCTGGCTTTGTTTTTATGCCACCATAGTTATAGCCCCAAACCATTGGGAACTGGGCTTCAGAAAATTCCGGCACAACAACAACGAGATTTAATTCATTTGCAAAATCTGACCACTGATCTCTATATTCCTCGGCATTCCTTTTTCGACCATGCATTACAACTACTAACCGTGTTTTCTTATCGACGTATTTAGGCTTAGCAAAATATAAATTTATTTCTTCGCCATTAACCTTTTCTACTTTGTAGAAACCATTTTCAGCCTCAGCAGATAATGCGAGGGCTAGTAAAACGAAAAATATTGATGTTTTTATTTTCATAAAAAAAGGGAGCATAAAGCTCCCTTAAATTTTAGCTTATTTTTATAATGAAACTCTTAAATCAACGTAATAGTTTCTTCCATAGTCGCCATGAGCATCTGCAAAGAAACCGTAGTATCTGTCTGCAGTAGGTGCTCTTTCATCTTCAAGATTCTTTACAGCAAATCTGAGTCTTGCTTTATTACCACTTAATTCAAAGTTGTAAGATACAGTTGCATCAAGATGAGTAACAGAATCAACTATGTATGGAACACCATTCTTTAAGCCAAGAGAGGTTTGCTCAAAAGCACCTTTCTGAGTACCACTCAAGCTTGCGCCCCAATCACCCTTATCCCATGAGATTCTAAAGTTATGTTTTTCATCATAAATACCATCTTTGTTAAGAAGATCACCAAAACCTTTCAGAGGAATACTTTCAGGGATTTCACCAGCGTCTTTCTTAGCTTGTAAATCAGCAAATTGACCAGTTGCTTCTTGCTCAAATTTATCAAGGTAAGTTCCATTGTATCTGATATCAAAATCACCCCAATCAGTTGAGAAGTTATAGTAGATGCCAACATCCACACCTTCAACAGTTCTCATTGCAAGGTTGATATAGTTATTTTCAATATATTTAATCTCCCCAAAAGGACAAACACCAGCGGCAGCAAATGCAGCAAGGTCACCATCATCAGGCGCTTCCCTTACTACCAATGGATCACCAGCAAAAGTATCACAATTATTAGTACCATTTGCTAATCTAAGCAACATGTCATTAACTGTTTGGTTTTCTCTACCAAATAAACCAATTGTTTTATCTTTTTCAATAGTCCATGCGTCAACAGTTATTGTAAGACTGTCTGAAGGCATTAAAACAATACCAAAAGAGGTATTATCAGATTCTTCAGCTTCAAGTCCTGATGCACCAACAGCTTTCCTCTGAATTGTATATCTTGAGTCTGAATCAATCACATTTCCAACGCTCTGAAGTTCATTCACTCTAAAAGCAGCACGGTCGTATCTTGTTCCGGATCTAACAACTACTTTTTCATTTATCTGAGGAATATTTGGAGCTCTGAATGATGTTGACACTGATCCTCTAAGCCTTAACCATTGAGCAACATCCCAACCCACAGCAAATTTTCCAACAGTACTATCCCCAAAGTCTGAGAAATCTTCATATCTCACAGCCAATTGAGCATCAATATTGTCAGCTAGTGGAATTTGGAATTCTGTGAATAATGATGTGACGTCTCTTGAGCCTTCTAAGTCTCCAGTAGGAGAGGAATTAACTACATCCCCAACCAAAGGATAGGTGTCTCCCTCATAATCAGTGTAAGTTATGGTTCCATCAAGCCTTGGATCACGATCATCAATGATTTCTTCTTCACGGTATTCAAAACCTACCAACATTCCAACATCACCAGCAGGCAATGTTGCAACAGATGGGTTAGACATCTTGAAATCGAACATATCAAGAGAACTTTCATTTTTTCTATATACGTCAACAAGAGCTCTTTCGATATTAGTATTAACTCCTGCACTAAATGGGTTATATGCAGCAGGTGTAGGATCTCTTAGTGCTTCTTTTAGAAGATTATTTGATAATCTATTTCTAGTAACATCTCTATGTTTTGCAATGGAGGACATTATTGCTGTTTCCCAATCCCAATTACCAGAAGTGCCTCTGAAACCTTGCAAGAATCTATAAGTCTCTTTCTTAACATTCACCAATCTTTGTCTTTCAGTGTATCTATAGTTATCAATGAAAAGTTCTTTTCCAGCAAAGATAGCAACACCGTTATAAGTTAATTGATTAAGGTAATAGTTATCAGGACCTACTCTGTGTTTGGATGAAGTAAATGCGTATGATGCATGTGCAATTCTGTCACTGTCTGAACTATAAGCAGCGACCTCAGTGAAAGCCTCAACACCATTATCCATTTGATGATTGATAAAAAGAACAACATTATTCCTTACAAGCTCAGACCTTCTGTCGGTTGGCCCCCAAAAGTTCTCTCGAATGACTCCATTACCATCAGGAGCTATACAAGTACCGTAGCCTGTATCGAATAAAGGGTTTCCTCTATTTGTACATCTAGAATCACCTATTGGGAATAACTCAAACTCTCCAGCTGAGTCTGTAAAAACCTTGTCATATTCAGTTCCAGCAATACTTGTAGCACTACTGACCATATCCATTTGGGGATATTCTGAGTTTGTACTTAAATTTCTAAACGCTGTGCTTGTTTTCCATGGAGAGTCATCATCAACAAAAGGTCTATGTTCTCCAGCACCCCATCTGGGATCTTCTTGTGCATTAATAGCGCCTCGGTCGTAATGGTCAAAGAAAACACTTACATTGGTTGCTCCATCATTAAAGAATGAACCCCACTTCACATTGACTGTATTGTCTTCAGTTTCAAAATGATCATAGGCTGTTATTTTTGCTCTTACAGTTAGACCTTCAAAGTCTTTCTGTAATACATTATTAACAACACCGGCTACGGCATCAGCACCATAAATAGCAGATGCTCCATCCCTCAATACCTCAACTCTCTCAAGGCCATACACAGGGATTAAGTTTGAGTTAGCTGAAATAGTTGGAACAAAGTCGCCACCGATTAATTCTGTTTGATAGGTACCACTATTAACAAGTCTTCTACCGTTGAGAAGGGTTAACGTATTACCAACACCCATGTTTCTTAGGTTATACGCTCCTACATCACCACGGTTAGCATTAACACCACCGGAAGCATCCTCAGCCTCATTGAAGTAGTTAGCGCCTTGCTCAACTAAATTCTCTAAAAGGTCATCTCCAGAATCTACACCGATAGTTTCAATATCTTTTGTAGAAATAACAGAAACAGCCAAGGCATCAGTAATTTTAGCTCCTTTAATTTGTGATCCAACAACCACAACTTCTTCAACATCATCACTAGATTGTGCAGATATGGTTAAAGGTAAAATTAAGCCTAGGCACGCAAATAATGCAATTTTAAATTTCATAGTTCCCCCTGTGTTATGAACTTATTAAATATTAACAATTTTTTGGTAAAAAACAAAAATTTTAACTAGTTCCTATAGTTAAGTGGTGGCAAACGATCACCAAGCAATGGTTCGTAAACAAAATCTTTACCAACTCTTTTTTGAAGCTCTTGATTAGCATTTTGAATTATCAAAGGATTCATCATTAATTCGATTGCAGTGTCACTAAGTACTTCTGCAGCTAACTTGGTTCCTTTTAGTCCAATTGATGTTCCTCCAATAGCTACTGCCTGCCATGAATGAGAAGCTGTTCCAGGAACCCAGGTCGCAACACGAATGCCACCAGTTGGAACCACCCAACTTACATCCCCAACATCTGTTGAACCATAACCATGTGTTTGTCTATAGGCGAGAACTTTCTCTTGATCCCCAATTTTACCTGATGGACTCACGAGAGTTTGATAAATCTCTTCTGCGTATTCTTGTTCTTTTTGATTATAGGAAACACCACCTCTTTGAGTTAGTTTTTCGTACATTATCCGCTGAATTGCATCATTAGGTAATAATGAGTAATTTCCATGCATAACTTCGTAAGAAACACTTGTATCTGTTCCTATAGCAGCTCCTTCCGCAGCTTTTACAACCCTTTCAAAAAGTTCGTTGACCATCTGCATTTTAGGATGTCTTATGTAGTAATAAACTTCCGCAACATCTGGAACGACGTTTGGAGCTAAACCACCCTTGGTAATCACATAATGAATTCTTGACTCTTGAGGGATGTGCTCACGCATTAAATTGACCATCATGTTCATTGATTCAACACCATCAAGAGCAGATCTACCTTTATCAGGTGACCCAGCAGCATGTGCAGAAATTCCATTAAAAGTAAATTTAGCTGATTTATTCGAATTTGAAGTTCTTGGGTTTGCATGATTAACACTTCCAGGATGCCAGTGAAGTGCAACGTCAACATCCTTGAAGAGGCCTTCTCGCACCATATAGACTTTTCCTGAACCGCCTTCCTCAGCTGGCGTACCATAAAATCTTATTGTCCCAGGGGTATTGGTTTTTTCAATCCACTCTTTGATCGTTACTGCTGCCCATGCAGATGCAGCACCAAACATGTGATGACCACAGGCATGACCTGCGATCCTGTCAGCACGAGTTTCTTTGAAGGGAGACGATGTTTGCATCACTCCTGGCAAGGCATCGTATTCACCCAATATCCCAATAATGGGACCACCATTGGAATACTCAGCAATGAAAGCAGTAGGAATATCAGCTACTCCGGTTGTAATCTTAAACCCATTCTTTTTAAGTACATTGATTAGAATTTCTGAACTCTTGTATTCTTGATAACCAACTTCAGCTAAATCCCATATATCCATCGCAACATTTTCAAATGTTAATTGGTGTTTTTTAATAGATTGATTTACTGAATTTTGTGAGGCATCTAGTGATGCAATAAATAGTGTTAAGAGACCAACACTGAGTCTTTGTACTTGATTGCTTTTCCAACCCATTCTTCTTCCCTCATGTTTTTTAAAATATCTACTTCATTTGATGTTACAACTTTTCTTTTTCCTTGCAAATCTTCAATGTATATAACTGCTTTCTCAGCATCTAATTTATCAAATAAAACTGTGTAACCGATGACATGCCCATCTCCAGACTCAAAAGCAGATATTTCTTTTGGAAGATCAATTCGCTTAGCATCTTCAGTAGTATCCAAATGAGTGAATTCATCAAGCTTCTGCCCTGACCAAAGGCCAAAAGCCTGTTTTGTCATCATCCCTGAGACACCTGTTATTAAAGCGATATTATCTGGATTCTCTCGCAATAGAAGTAACGCCTGTACTGTGGCGTGAAGCATATAGTTATTCAGAGGTCCACCAGCAAATGGCATTCCTCCGGTGATAGTTTTTGGTATTGAGGGATCTAGTTCAAGGACGTTTTCGCATTGTTGGATAGCAACTGGGAAACAGCTATAAAGGTCAACGATTGATGGGAGTTTCCCATAATTTGAAATCTTTTTATTTATATATGCTGCAGACAATTCCAATCCAGCAGAACTTACAAAGTTTGGTCTCTCAATAAGAGCGAGCATATGGTTAGTTTCAGATGAAGCCAATGGATACGATCTTTTATTTTTTGGGATCTTTAATTTATCAGCTATCTCTTCATCAATAATAATCATCGCGGACGCCTGATTAACATTCCATGAGGTGTTATGTAATTTGTTGTATGGGTATGCAATTGGTTTATTTTTTGAAGAGGGCTCACTAATTTCGTTGGGCTGATACTCTTTTTGATTCCATGCATGAGGATTTTTTGCAGCAATTTGAGAAAAATCTGCATACATATTTGATAGATAATATTCATGTTCCTTTAGAGAGTGTTCTTTGTGAAATCTCATAGCACTCTCAAGAACTGCATAATAACCAACGGCCATCAATCCAAGTGTTTCAGCTTCCTGTGGTCCATACAAATCATCTTTTGCTTTAACGTACATATCTGGATTTGTGTTTAGCTCAAGCTCTTTGAAGTCTTTTTTTTCCTTTAAAGCAGCAATCATTTTTGCTCTAGATTCACCACCAAGAATAAGGCCACCACGGATTTCACCATTCTGAATTCTTAGCGCAGCAGAGTTTATGAGGTGTTGTTGTAAAACCCCGATCTTATTAACACTTGTTTTTGCATGCTGAAAACCATGCTTTTCTCCAATCCACTTACCTGGATCTCTGTATGCCCAAAAGCCTTTGGGTATGTCAATGATGTCAATGTAGTCAGTAATTTTTGGGTTGCCGCAATCCTTAATAGCAGATAGCGTTGCTTCTTCCATCAAAATTAATGCTTCATCAAGCTCATCATATGCTCCATGTTGTTGGATTATTCCGAGACCAACAACGACAGGTGTTTTTTTACTCATAAGTTCAAGAGATTAATTTAGCGAAGATATCTTGAAATGCTCTGTATAGCAACTAACCATAAAACAATTTAGAATAGCCAATCAAAATACTGGGGCTATAGCTCAGCTGGGAGAGCGCTTGCATGGCATGCAAGAGGTCGGCGGTTCGATCCCGCCTAGCTCCACCAAAATTATTAACAAAAGATATAATTGTTAAAAATGCGTATTAAGTTAAATTATGCTTTTATTGCGGTCAGTCTAGTCTTTGCAATTTCTGTTTCTTCAGAGGATCTAATCCCAAACATTAAATCTACAAAATCAAATGATATTAAATCTGTAATGTTTGTGGGACACAGTTTTTTTTATTACAACAACAGTCTACATAACCACCTTGGAAAACTGATTAAAGCTGATCCTGAAATAGGTGATATCAAAAGGCGCTCAATTACGATCAATGGGTCTTCATTGTCTTGGCATAATGTTGAGAGTTATTTAAGTAATCAAAATATCGGCAGTTTTAAAATCGATGCAAATAAAGATAACTCATATATTGAATATAATGAGACCTCTGTTGATGCAGTAATAATGGCTGATTGCAGTCTCTGCCCAATTCACCCAAAGACCAAAGAAGCCTTCTATAGTTACGTTGCAAAACATTCAAAAACTATTAGAAAAAATAAAGCAGAGCCCATGCTTTTTATGACCTGGGGTTATAAAAATAAACCCACAATGTATAAAAAACTTAAAAAAGAATTTTTAAAAGTAGCGAATTTAAATAATCTACTTCTTATTCCAGCTGGTGAGGCATTTGATCTTGGAAATAAGTCTCAACCCGAAATTAATTTATACACCAGCGATAACAGGCACCCCTCAGAAGAGGGCACCTACCTTGCCGCAAGTGTTGTATTTGCGACTCTCTTTGGGCGAAGCACCGAAGGTAACACAGGAGTTGGTAATATCGAGCCATCCGTTGCCATCAAACTTCAGAGGATAGCTGACAAGACAGTTTCTGAATTTTTTAATATACAATTAAAATGAAACAATGATCATCGGCGTTCCCAGAGAGGTTAAAAATAACGAATACAGGGTCGGCTTGACTCCTGAATCGAGTATGGCTCTTTGCAAAGAGGGGCACCAGGTATTAATTCAGTCAGATGCAGGCAGCTCAATTGGTTTTAGTAATCAAGATTACATTGATTCAGGGGCTAAAATAATTGATGAAGCCGAGGAGGTATTTGATAAATCAAATCTTATTATTAAGGTTAAAGAACCCATTGAGCAGGAGCTCGGTTATCTTCGTGAAGACTTAACATTGTTCACTTATCTTCATCTTGCTGGAAATCCAGAAAGTGCAAAAAAGATCGTTAATACTGGTGTTACCGGTATCGCTTATGAGACTGTTACTGACGAGAAAAATGCATTGCCTTTGCTGGCACCAATGAGCGAAATCGCAGGACAAATAAGCATCGTAGTAGGCTCATATAATTTACTTAAGCACAATCATGGAAAAGGGGTTTTGCTTGGATCATTTCAAAATTTAGATTCAAGAGTTGTTACTGTAATCGGTGGGGGAGTCGCTGGCACTCAAGCCATTGAGAAAGCGATTGACAATAAAGCTTTGGTAAATGTTATTGATTTATCCATAGATAAATTGAATTCCCTAAAGGCAAAATATGGTGAAGATAATGTTAATTACATTCAATCATCTCCTGAGGCTATCTTTGAAAGCATTAAAAAATCTGATCTTGTGGTGGGATCGGTTTATGTGATTGGAAAAGAAGCACCAAAGATTATAACTAAGGAAATGATTGGAGAAATGTCACCAGGAACGGTAATGGTAGATATTTCTATTGATCAAGGTGGCTGCTTTGAGACCAGCAAACCAACCACCCATGACGAGCCAACATTTTTAGTAGACGATGTTGTTCATTATTGCGTTACTAATATGCCAGGTGCTGTCCCTTTAACTGCCTCACTTGCTTTGAATAAGGCTACTTTGCCTTACATAAAATTGCTCGCAAATTTAGGCATCGAAGAGGCTTTAAATCAAAATGCAGGCTTACAGAATGGTCTCAACATTTCAAAAGGTGAGATTAAGCATCAAGCAGTCAGTGAAGCATTAGGTTGAGTTAAATAATTTCCTTTACTGCTATCCTTGCATCAGATATTGCTCCCTCGATGTAACCGACCGAGGTGCAATCTCCTATCATAGAAACATTAAAATTATTTTCTATAAGCTCGTCAGCAAACTCAGTATTGGGCTCAGTTCCCATAGCTATGATGACCTGATTTGCTGTGATTGATTGAGAAGTTCCATCGAGCTCAAAATTTACATCAGAGTTAGAGATTTTAATATCTTTTGCGTTCTTAATAATATTAACCCCGTGAGATTTAAGAAGATGTATTACTCGAGATCTTCTTACAATACTTAAATTAGGACCCAAGTCATTGCTTGGCTCTACAACAGTAACCTTTTTACCTCTTTCAGTTAGAAATTCCGCTAGTTCTAAACCAACTAGATCACCACCAATAATCACAAGCTCTTTTTTCAGAGGCATCCAGAATTTACTAAGGATTCTTAAGGTGGATATATTTCTTAAGAGTTGAGAAAGATTCCCAGCTTTTAAGACTAGTCTTGAAAGAATATTTAGTTTTTTTTCAGCTTCACTGTTACTTGAGATCAATAAAGACTTTAACTCTTCTCCATCAAAGACATGACCTAATTCTTTGCCAGAAATTTGCGGTGCATTTCTTTTGGCTCCGGCTGCAAAAATCACATAATCTGGAGATATCTTTTTTAATACTTCTAAATTTGCCTTACTTTTAGTTTTAATATTTATTCCAAGATGTTTAAGACTATTTTTTAAATAAGTAATCAATGCTTGATTAGGTTCATATGCAAGTGAGGCAACTCTTAAAGTGCCACCAATATCTTTTTCCTTTTCTAATACGGTAACCGTATGACCTCGTTCACCAAGAATTCTTGCTGACTCCATCCCCGCAGGCCCTGAACCAATAACTACAATGTTTTTCTTTTCATTAGATTTTGAATACAGATCTTTATCTTCAAATTCTCTACCCATAGAGGCATTTACAGAGCAACACATAGGTTGATTTATAAAAATTTTGCTTACACATACGTAACAATAAATGCAGGGCCTAATCAACGACTCTTGATCGTCTTGTAGCTTTTGGGGAAGAAACGGATCAGCAAGAAGCTTTCGCCCCATCACAACAAAATCAAAATCATTATTTTTTAAACCTGATTCAGCTACATCTAAATCAATTCTCCCAACAGCCAAGATAGGAATTGAGCAATGAGCTTTGGCAAGTTTTGCAAATTTAATAAACCCACCTGGCTCATGAACAAGAGGAGCTTCCGTAAAGGCAATTCCTTTAGCAGGATTTCCATAAGCACTAACATCAAGTGCATCTGCTCCAGCTTCCTCAGCAAGTTTTATGGTAACGAGGAAATCATCAGTTGAGATTCCACCCTCAACTCTGTATTCAAATGCATCAAGGCGAACAATTACTGGTATAGAACTAGGAATGGAAGATTTAATTTTTGAAATTATCTCTGCCAATAATCGTGCTCTATTTTCTGCACTTCCTCCATACTCATCTGTTCTTCTGTTTACTGCGGGTGATAAAAAGCTAGAGATTAGATAGCCGTGTCCTGCATGAATTTCAATGGCATCAAAACCTGACTCGACTGCTCTTTTGGCCGCTGAAACAAAGTGTTCAATTTCGTCTTTAATTTCTTCAGTTGTAAGTTCGTGATATCTAGGACCTTTTCCATCAGGACCTGCAGCTTTAATGAAGTTCATTATCTCTGCTTCAGTCAGGAGCCCAAACATGTCACTTGGATGCATTTTGGGAATGGATGGAACTGGAATTTCCCGGCCTGCAACAACATCTTCCTGTGAAATTTTTCCACTATGATTTAATTGCGCTGCAATTTTGGCACCGTATTGGTGAACTCTTGACGTTAGGTCTTGTAAGTCTGGAATG
>CACOPA010000005.1 GCA_902628925.1 uncultured SAR86 cluster bacterium | reverse complement strand
TGCAAGTTGCTCTATCTTCCATTAAACCAATATTATTAATATCAGGGACTTTTGAGCATCCAACACCTTGATTTACCCAGCGCACAACATAACCCAAGATGCCTTGAGCATTATTATCAAGCTCTTCTTGAATCACTTTATCAGTTAACTCCTCAATGTTATCCATTAAGGGAACTTGAAGTATGTCATCCAGAGATGCATGCTTTCTCTTTTGAATCTCAGTTTGCTGATCACTAACAAGTATTTCATGATAATGCATGGCGTGAAGTGTTGCTGCAGTTGGTGATGGCACCCAAGCGCAATTGGCTCCTGATTTTGGATGTCCAATCTTTACTTGATACATTTCCAACATCTCATCAGGCATTGGCCACATACCTTTTCCAATTTGAGCTTTGCCTTTTAATCCACAACTTAACCCAACATCCACATTCCAATCCTCGTAAGCATTAATCCAGGTTTGTTGTTTCATGATTCTTTTAGGAACAACAGGGCCGGCCTCCATGGAGGTATGAATCTCATCTCCAGTTCTATCTAAAAAACCAGTATTAATAAAGATTACTCTGTCTTGAGCAGCTCTTATACACTCCTTAAGATTAACTGTTGTTCTTCGCTCCTCATCCATAATGCCAATTTTTACTGTGCCCACTTCAAGGCCAAGAGCTTGCTCTACAGCAGCAAAAATTTTACATGCAAAAGCTACCTCATCGGGACCATGCATTTTTGGTTTAACAATATAGATACTTCCTGTTCTGGAATTTTGAAATTTTGAACTTTTATTTAAGTCATGTATGGCACAACACACAGTGAACATAGCATCCATAATTCCTTCAGGAATTTCATTACCGTCCTTGTCTACGATTGCTGGATTAGTCATTAAATGTCCAACATTCCTAACCAACATGGTACTTCTTCCAGGTAGTGAGAATAGGTTACCATCTGGATCAAGATAGTCTCTATCAGAATTTAAAGATCGGGTCATTTCTTTACCACCTTTTAAAAAGGTTTCTTCCAGATCTCCTTTCATTAATCCAAGCCAATTTCTATAGACCTGAATCTTATCCTCTGAATCGACTGCCGCTACAGAATCCTCGCAATCTTGAATAGTAGTAATTGCTGACTCCATAAAAACATCTTTTATACCAGCTGGATCAGTTGCTCCAACTGAATGATCTCTATCAATCTGAATCTCCACATGCAGGTTATTATTTTTTAACAAAATTGCACTAGGTGAGTCTGAGACGCCATTAAAACCCACAAACTGATTTACTGATTCTAGTGAAGTTGTTTCTCCTGATTCCAACTCAACCAAAAAATTACCATCACTAACACTAAGACTTACGGCATCGGTATATGAGCCCTGTTTAAGAGAAAAATATTGATCTAAGAACTGTTTTGCAAAGGCTATAACTTTATCGCCTCTAACAGGATTATACGGGCCGGTTTTTTCAGCATCATCAGCCTCATCGATCATATCGGTTCCATAAAGTGCATCATAAAGACTGCCCCATCTTGCATTAGCTGCGTTTAAGGCAAATCTTGCATTCATCACTGGTACAACTAACTGTGGTCCAGCAATCACTGCAATCTCATCATCTACATTATCTGTAGTTACTAAAAAATCTGGGCCTTCCTCTACTAAATAATTTATTGATTTTAAAAATTCTTTGTATTCCTCAAAATTAAAATTTGGGTTGTTAATGTGCCAATCATCTATTTTGCTTTGAATTTCTTCCCGTATTTTTAAAAAATTCTCGTTCTCCGCTCTAAACTCATAGAAAATTTTGCTTAAAGACGACCAAAAATCATCTGAACTAATATCAAGCCCTGGAAGCATTTCGTTATCAACAAAATCAGCTAATTCAATAGAGAATTTTAAGTTGTGTAATTCAGTAAGATCTGTCATAAATTTAAAAAGTTAGATTAACTGAATTATAACTATATAGAGTAAAAATGCATTGCAAAGTTACGCTACAAAAATAAAAAGCCCAGCGATGCTGGGCTCTTATTTATTAGTATTTGGTTAAGTTATTTTATTGAATACTTTAAACCAACATAGACCATCCTGCCTCGTGGGTCATGATGCTTAGGATCATAACTCCAGTTAGCAGCGTCATACACAAGTGGAACCTCCTCATCAAAGGCATTTGTCATACCTAATGTTAATAGAAGATCGTTATCATTCATCTCAAAGTTATATGAGTATTTAAGATCAACGGTAAAGAAGCTATCAACATCATTTGTAAATCCTCTTGATTGAGCAATAGCATCTAATGGTCTTGTAGTTTCATAATCTGAAACCCACCTACCAAAAGCAACTAATGAATGATTTCCATTCTGAAGCGCTCCATGAAGTACCATTTTTGTCTCAGGGAGAGATCTTGCAAAATTATCATGATTAAAGAGGCCAACCACATCTTTTACTTCACCAGTTTGCAATGGGATTTCATACTGAAGCATGTGCATGGCTTTTAAACCTACTTGAGCTGAGCCTAAGCCAGTATCAAAATCATAAGTCATTTCTAAATCAAAACCATTAGTATCAACAGCCGAAGCATTAAAGTAACTTGTAGTAACGCCTGTTAAAGTTCCGCCTACAGTTCTTTTCACATCAGGATCTAGTGGGTTTGCTATGACTTTACCCTGTGCACTTTCAATCGTGATGAGGTCTGTATAATCAATCGCCCAATAATCTAACTTAAGATTAAAGTTGTCATTGGGAGACCAAATTAAACCAACATTTAAGTTATCAGACTCTTCAGGATCTAAATTAGGATTATTCGCTTGAGAAACCCTAATGAATGCAACACCCCCAACAGGTGCACCTTCAGTTGTAAAATCTTGAATTCCTTGAAGACCTATTGTTGTAGCTGTTAATTGCGCTAAAGACGCCTCTCTGAATGAGGTGCTCAATGAAGCACGAAGGACTAAATTATCCGAAGCTTGATATCTGGCTGAAATCTTAGGATTAACAGCACTATCATTCTCAAGTTCCTCATACCTTAAGGCCGCTCTTACCTCTAATTGATCAGAATATTGGTTTGATGCTTCTACAAAAACAGCCTTTGCATTTCTGCTGGCCTCACTATTAAGTCCACCACCAAGGAATAATAGGTCGGCAGGCACAGCAATGCTTCCATCAGCAGTAAATTGTGCAAGGGATTCTGCATTACGTTTGATGTCAAAAGTTTCGTCACGAAATTGAAGCCCAGCAGCAATGTTCGTACCACCAAGGCTTCCAGTTACAACATAATCAAGAACAGAAAGATCTGTACTAACCGATGTTTCTTGAGCTGTGGAAATAAAATTTATTAATTCTTGAGAGTTTGCTGAAGGATCAAATAGATTCCAACTTAGATTGCCTGAGGCACCTGCAGTGCCAGCAATCGCTGCTGAAAATCTTGAGGTGCTGGTATCTGGTTGTCGTCCAAACGATGAGTCACTACTATTAGTATATGAAAGATCCCATGTAAACCCATTATCGTACTCACCTGTAAAACTCATAGACAATCTATCTACTTCAATCTCTCTAGGAGCATTTGGTGATGGGAAAGCAGATCCTAATGGTCGCCCTAACCACAATACTGGAACACCAAATGGATTACCGGCTTGCCCTGGCAAAATAGCTTTTGAAGGGCTTAAGTAAGATAAAGCAGGATAAGATGGTGATTGTGGATTATCATTAACATCAATCTCTGTTTGAGTAACATTGATATTAAAAGTTACACCGTTTTCAAGCTCATTGGTAAATGATGCAAATGCACTCATGTGATCCTCATCATTTACAACATTAAATCTTGGTCCATAAACAAATCCACAACGGGAACCACTGGCTTGAGGAATTAAGATTCCTTTATTTTCAACACAGTTTGCATCTGGCACGTTTTGGAATGGAGTATAGGTGCCAGCATAAGGCCCACTCTCAACAGTGCTAGGGCCAAACAATAAGAAGCTATTTCCAAGTCCACTTATACCTAATTGAGCTAGGCTTGGGTCAAACTCAGCGCCAGACATTGGAGAACGATTAAGTTGACTCATAGCAACAACAAAATTGCTGTTATCGCCATCAACACCCCAAATAACACCAAATCTATCATCAGTTTGTCCACCAATATCAGCTTCTTGGCTTGAGACTTCTACTTCTAACCCTGTGAAGTCTTTTCTAAGTATGTAGTTAACAACACCGGCAACAGCATCAGAACCATAAATTGATGCAGCACCTTCTTTAAGGACTTCAACTCTGTCTAGGGCAATCACTGGAATAGATGAAGTATTAACAAATACACTCCCATCATTTGCGGTATTACCAGCAAGTGTATGTCTTTTGCCATCAACTAAAACCAAGGTTGATGATAAACCTAAACCTCTTAGGTTTATATTGGACGTTCCTTGAGTGGAACCCTGTGTAAAGGAGTCTGAATTATTTTCTGATCCAGAGTTCACAGCAATATTAGCAGTAATATCTGCAATGGTTGTTGCATTTAAATTATCAATCTCATCTCTACCTATAATCTCAACAGGTGAAGCACCATCTGTAGGACTCGATTTAATGTACGAACCTGTTATCACAACTTCCTCAACTTCTTGCGCAACTAAAGTAACTGCTAGAAATGGAAGCGCAATAACGCCAAAAAATTTATTAAGTTTCATGAATTCCCCCTAAAATTTGTCTAATGAATATAACAGTTTTATGAGGATTTAGCAGGTATTAACCAAATGTTTTACTTCAAGGTAAAAAAATATTAAACCAAAAAAAAACAGAGCCGAGGCTCTGTCTTCTAATCCGAGTTTCGAAGGGGTCTTAAGTGAGATTCTCTTAAGCTCCTTGAGGATTCTCTCTTTTCCTCTTGGTGGGTTATAAAGCTATTTTTTATCGTTAACTCTTTATAACGCTTTCGCCCTTCGGACTCTTCCTTTCGATTCTCTCTAGTTTTCCGTCTGCAGTTGGTCCCTAGTCGGTTTCGTAAGGTAAGAATCATATTACTCCTCTCTATGAAATCGTCAAGAGGTTTTTTAAAAAAAGTTTAAGTTTTTTTATAAAAATAAAAAAAGGGCTCATTAGCCCTCTTTTTTTTTATAGAAATTCTTGATTCTTAATAATTGTATCTAGCAAGAACTACAACAATTGAAGATTGCATAATTCGTCTATTATCTGAAACTTTCTTTGAAAATTTTTCGAATGACTTACTTGCAAGCAAGTTTCTATTTCCCTCTACAGCTGTCTTCATAGATGACGAGCCGGTGAACGCATAATGAGTATAAAAGTTAGCTGATCCTGCAATATGAGCTCTTAAACCATAATCGCCTTCAATATTCCCAGCAGCAACTTGTGCATCAATTAGATCTGACCAAGCATCTGCATAATCACCTGGATCTTTTACCTGCATTCTATAGATGGTATAGACATTATTCATGTCAGCATCACCGTTTCCACCGCTAGCTAGCTTTCTATTTAAAGCTTGCTCAACAGGCTCAGTGACATCAGCAACGCTGGCTAAAAAAGCACCAAATTCAGGGGTGTAGAAAGATTCAGTTCCTTTAGCCATATCTTCCTCAGAATCATAGCTAATGATGACAGCATGAGACGCATCATCGTATCCATTAAATGCATAATGACCCAAGGTCACAACACCCGGGAACGATGTACCCCAGCTTGATTTCATCAACTTATCGAATGAGCCTGCAAACTTTTGCACGTCTGAGACTTGAATTGAATAAGAAGCAATGTATCCGTCAGCAAATGTTAATGGCGAGATCAACATTAAGCTAAAAAGTAATTTTTTCATTATTTCCTCCTTTTTTTACTCTGAAGTAAATATCTTAATCTATTAAATTTAAAATTAATAATGTGTTATGAAATTAGTGATGGATTTTTTTTAACCTAGATTCAAAGGCAAAACTAAAAATAAAGATACACACCACATTTGTAAGTGCGATAAGCTTTTGAATGGATGCTTGAAGGACCATCGCATCATAACTCTGCCTAGGATCATTATGAAAAAGCTGGAAGATCACATACCCAACGGTCGCAGCTAATAAAAAGGAAAGCGCGATTACAAAAACGTTCTCAGATTTCGACCTTATTAAGACTACAACGTATAAAAGGATGCCAGGAATTATTAATCGAAACGCATTCACTGCAAAGAATACATGCGGTTCAAAAAATAGGTCGTAAGGAGTAAGGCCAACAAAAGCAAAAAATATAGTCCCAAATAAAAAAGACAATGAACCTAACCAAGCTAACGTATAGGTTAATTTGTTATCTTTATATAGATTTGGGACAAATAAAAATGCAATGCCAACAATTAAGAAGGCAAACATTGCCTGATTAAAAAGAAACATTGATAAGAAATTTGGCTCTCCAGTGAATGAATTGAACCTACCAAGGTCACTTAAAAAATTATGTGATAAAACATAACCAATTTGTTCATAGTTATGAATATTGCCACCGGGATAGAGATTAATGGCTACAATTACTGAAACAACAAAAAATACTGGAATAAACTTGAGTATAACTGCAGGCCAAAAATTCATTGAGAAACTTAATTAATCGCTATGGGATTAATTATCATTTGCACGGCACCACGCACTTTTGCAGGTCCAAGGACAAATAAAAATTCCGATACGTTATCATCTGCAAGTTCACCCGTATTCATGGTCTCTAGAATATAGATACCATTTTCTTGAATGAGTATTCCATGACCTGGGTAAGGTTCATTAGCTTCGATGGGTGGAACCACATCCAGTGACCATGTATCAGCGCCAACTGCAACCACTTCTTTATCAGCTAAATACCTTGCAACTTCAGGAGTAATACCAGGTGCGCCCGAACCCCACTCTTGAGGATTTGAATCATATTTATGTTGTGTCCATCCTGTATGAAAAATTACCACATCACCTGATTCAACCGATACATTCTGAGTACGAAGTGCTTTTTTTACGTCCCTTAAATTAAAAGTCTCACCAGCTTCAAGGTGATCAACTTTTTTTACTGCTGCGATGTTTATCAGCAGTCCTCTTGCAACAATGGGAGGTATTTTTTCAATTCCAAGCTTAGTTAGACCGGTAATTTGAGAAATCTCTTTACCATCAAAGCAGTTATAAAATACTGCGTCAGGATCACCAATATGCCCTAGCCCATCAATTTGTGGGCCGATACCAAACCAACCCTGAAAAACATCATCGTTATAAGTAGCATTTGGGAATTGATCTTTACCAAACTGGCCTGTGGGTTGGACAACTTGTAATGAAAGTGATCTTGGAGGATATGCAGGAGTATTTTGATCAATAACTACACCCAGACTGTAAGCTTTACCAGTCTTAATTAATTGACTTGCTTTTAAGATTGATTCTGCATTTATTAGATTAGCATTTCCTATCTCATCACCCTCACCCCAGCGTGAAAACTCACAAGCCTCATTCGCAACTAATACAGGCAAAGAAATGACTGCTCCTAATAAAAATAAAATCTTCTTCATATTTATATCTCCATAAAAATGGGAGCCTCAGCTCCCATTAAGCTGTTAAATAATTCTACCTTATTTGATGTTCATCGATGTGTAAGATCTTCTGTTCTCACATGAATAACCCACTTCAGCCAATGCCTGTTGTTCCGGCAGTTGACCATTCACCTTATCCCACCAAAGATCATTATTTTTTCCATATTCAGATAGAGAGTTGGCATACATCACTACAATAAAGTCATGTTTGAAGCCTTGTGCACCAGTAACCGGCCACATCATTTTTCTTCCTAAATTATCACCAACTTTTTTTGCAGCCTGTGCAAATGTGTAATACGCGTCATAAACATCATTACCTGTAACTCCTTCATCAAGTTTGCAGTCCATGTAGATTACATATCCAGGTGAGTAGGACTCTCCCTCAGGAATAGAGATATCTCTTTGCCATACCTCAACTACAGCTGAGTTAACAGCAGGAAGTTTTGCTAACAGATCGCCTCCATTTTCTACCCAATATTGTAGACCTTCAAATTGTTCTGTTGAGTCTGGGTATCTGCCATACCACATAAAATCATGAGTTGGTAATTGATTACTGAAATATGGGGTCATTAACCCGACACCATAATTTTCAAAAGCGCCTGATTTTTCAGCCCACTTAGCCCAGTTATTTGCCCATTTCACCATATCACCCATATCTTTACCTGGTTTAAATTTACCAATGTAATACTCGGCTTTATAAGGCTCATAAGTTGATCCTTGTGACATTGCATTAAAGCTAAAACACAAGACAAATAACGATAAAAAATATTTCATATTGTTCTCCAAAAATAATGATTTAACTATAAAGTAAAATAATTATCTGTACAAAAAAAGAGGAGCACATAGCTCCTCTTATTTACCTTAATAAATTTATTAACGCGTGAGCCTAAAGCCTAGCTGATTTTGAACCAGTAGTTCTTCAGAAAGATTGCTTAGGGCAACAACCTTACCGTCATCATTAAATCTAAATCTTGTTACAACATTTGATTCAGCTTCCTTGTTATAGATAGTGTTCATGGACTTATTCCATGACCAAACATAAACAACCTTTTCTTTAGGATTGCCTGCCACTTCTATAATCTTGTAATCGATTGCTGGCCAATCTTCAGCCACGGCATCGTTCATATTATCTAAAACCTGAGTTTTGGTTGATTTTGGATTCACCATCCCCCGTTTGAATGAACGCTTGATGGTTTTCCCATTCCTTAGAACCTCAACTTCAACCTTGCCTCCTGGAGCACCACCAAAGGTAAGCTTGCCATTGTCCCAATTCTCTTTAGTTGCTTGAACACCGTTTACAGAAACAAACTTATCACCAACTTTCAAGACTTTTGCTGCAGGGCTACCCTCAATAATGCCATCCACCAATCGATCTTCTGAATTAGGATCGTAATAGAAGCCAAAACCAATAAAGCGACTTCCGTAGTTGTAGCCATCTTCAGCCATATACTTTTTGACCATCTTCATGGTTTTATCTTTTGAGGTATAGCCAGCTTCGATCCATTTTTTTGCTGTCATCATATTTTTTTTCATGGGATCTTTCGCACCCTCTTCATGATGCCCGCTGATGACCGGCAACGTAAGTAATAAAGCTACTGAGACGATTGATAAATTTTTAAACGCTTTCATATTTTTCTCCTTAAATTAATTATTATTTCTAATGACTGTTCCGGCATACATTCTTGAGCCTTCACAGCTGTAAGTTTCTCGAACCTGATTAGCAGCCTCGGAGTCATTTAGATTGCCCCAATAATTGTCTACCAGCCTCCCCCAGTCAGCCCAAGTTGGATTGGCGTAAGATAAAACAAAGTCATACTTAGTTAGATCACTTGGAGCTCCATTTGAAGGTCGAATAATCCTCGCACCTGATTTCATTCCGCTTGCATGATGAGCTTCTTGTATCCCACTAAGTGCTGCATAAGCATCGCCTAAATTTTTGCCTTCTTTTAGGTCGCAATATCTATAGGAAACTGGGTATGAATCAGATAGATCACTGGGTGAAAAGTTTGAGACTGCCACCCATTGATAAGCATTAAAGGATTCACCGCAAGTAACTGGAATTGATTCTCGTAAGGACCGGTTGCTTGCCGAGAGCCAATTATCATTCCCTTTGCCAAGCATTTCAGAATTTTTTACATGACCAACCCAGATCAAATCAAATTCAGTTGTTGGGGTTCTGTACCTTGGAAAGAGCATTGCTGCTGTGTAGTTAGTTTCATCTGTTGCATCCATCCATCGATTCCACTTTTCAACCCACTTCATCATGTCATCCATATCCTTGCCTGCATTAAGTGAACATGTGAAATATTCTGCTCGAATGGGATCAGGCGCTTCCTGGGAACTAACGAATAAGCTCGAGACTAAAGTAAATGTTATAAATAAATGTTTCATCTATCTCCTCCTAGATTTTTACTCTAAGGTTAAATTAACACAAAACCTATTTACTTGCTAAAACGCTTTTTAAACCATTAATTGAGATTTGCATACCTTGCTTAATTGCATCTGCAAATATTTCAGGTTCAATTTCTGTTGACCACTCCAATTCACAAGCATTGTCACCAGAGAAAATAACTTTCATAGTTGCAAGGTGATGCTCAATAGGAGTACGAGTCTCAATCGCAGAATAAACTAAAGTCTTTGTCTCATGATTCAATTCAATTATTCGTTCTTTAATTTTCCCCATACCCTCCATTTCAAAACTTCGAATATCGCCTTCTAAATCAACATGATTGACTGTTGGTAACCAATCACATCTGGAGACATTTGAAATCACTTCCCATACATGATCGCCACTTATACTAAATAGTGTTGTCTCATGAATTTTTTTCATCTTAGTTAATTAATTCTTGCACATTTTTGCTGGTCGCAGGTCTTGCTTCCCCATCTTTCAAATAAGACATCATCGCCAAAAGTAACTTCTTGAATAAAAGATTTTTTATCGAACATGAAGTTTGGCTCATAAGAAAATGACTGCCCTATCAAAGAACTTTTTGAATGATTGGTTATGGTTTCTGTGACAATCCCATCCTTGAGCTCATAAGTCGCTTGACCCACAGAAAGCTTGTTACAAAGATTATCTTCGCTGGATTCATACCATGTGTACATAACGACTCCCTCAGCATAAATTTTTGTCATTTTAGGTTGGCATAGCTCTACAGCCTGATTGTTCCATTTTGATTCAGCCAATACCCAAGTTCCCACTAAATCACCATCATTAGCTGCATGGCTAAATACATTAAAACTTAAAACCAGTGTGATCAAAGCATTAAATTTCATGACATCTCCTTAATGAATTATTCAATCAATAATTTATCAGTTATAGATTTATTTGGAAGCCAGTTGCAACTTTTTCTCCAAAAGTGTCTTTAACGATCTGAAAATAAAAAATATCTCGCATAAGCATCATGCTGAAATATTGATTCTTGATTTTATTTGATGGAAAGAAAGTTAGATTATCTACTGTATCTATCATCAACGAATTAGACTGATTGGACTCCCTAAAACCTCCTTTAATTAAGCCTCTTAAACTGAGAAAACTAAATTCATAACCAAAACGAATATAAGCAGAATTAAAGTTAAAATCATTTGCTCGAAACGTTAAATTTATTTGGCTGCCCTCTTCAGTAAATTGGTCAATCTTTAGATGTGAAAATGCATGACCTAAAGCAAATTGAATATTGTTTGTAGTTATCAATGGAGCCTCAAAGTAAGTTTCATAATTCTTTGAATGAAGCTCTGTTCGATTATTTCCAAACCATCGAGTTTCATTGTTTGCAATTGTTGAGATGTCGGTTGCAATCAGACCGATCTTTAGATACTCAGTTTGCATTGAAAAGCCGATAAAGTTCCCAGCCATCAACCCCGAGACTTTGCCTGAGGTAAACGATAGATTATTTGATCCAGCTGAATATCCAAGAATTGAAGCTTTATTATTTGTGTAACTAAAAACATTGGTGAAAACATTTGAATGCTTAAGATGATCAGTAAGATAAGTTGATTGAGTCACAGCCCGCAAAAAACCATCTGCTTTAGTTGAGAAATCAGCAAGCAATGATTCAGCGGGTGGATCCAGTAGCTGATAAAAAGAAGTTGTGCATGTTGTTTCAGCACAAGTCTGATTGGATCCAATAAAGTCATAATGATGATCACCATCTATCTCAACCGGCCAAAGCAAAACATCATCATCGGCATCCACAAAATCGTCATAAAGTTCAAAGGTGTTGCCATTATTAACAAAAACACTGGTTCGCGTACTCACATCAATAATGTCTAGATCACCATCATGATCGTAGTCTCTAATGTGCATCTTCCCTTGACCAACCCACCATGATGAAAAGGGGTTGCCGTCAGCATATTTGGCATGATCAGGACTAATTGCTGTTGTAACGTCAATGAAATTTTTACCCTGTTCATTTTGAAAGAATTGAATGACGCGAGAGTTGTAATATGGTTCATGAATTGTGGATGCAAGTACAATATCCAAATACCCATCGTTATTAAAATCAAAAACCTCCATGTCATTTGCGTTGCCGTTCGCTTCAAAGAAGTTTCTTGGCAGCTCAATGGATTCTCTTTGCGTCCAATCATTATTCCCATTATTGAAATAAACAACCCCGGCACTGTTTTTGGAAAAACCATATCGATCTGCAATTATTGGGTTAAACCAACCTAAAGCAATATCGCCATGACCATCATTATCAAAATCTCCAATTGCGGCAGTGGTGGGCCAAATGTTATCAATATTGTTCCCCCAATTGTCGTAATCGACTTCGATCCATTCTGTAAACTGAGGGATGTTGTGATTTGCAGTAAAAAAACCACTGCCATCATTAATTAGTGCAGTAAAGGGAATGGGTTGAGTGCATCCAAAGCATTCATCAACCGCACCTCCAAATTTAAAACCTGTAACTGTAGAGTCTACAATTGGTACAAAAATATCTAAATCTCCATCTCCATCTAAATCCCCGTAATGAGCATCGTGAACAAAAATTTGACCATGAGCATCATTGAAAAATAAATCAGGCAAATTTGTATGACTCAAATTTTCAAGCTTACCCTCTCCATCACTCAAAAAAAGGATGCTGGTGTCGTAATAATCACTGATACCATCGCCATTAAAATCGGCAACGATCTTGCCGTTGGTGTAGTCCTGTTGATTACCGCAGGGATGCATCGTATCAATTTCATCCGATAACCAACTTCTCCCTCCCTGAACACAAGGAAATATTCCATCATTAAACATCTCAGGACTCAAAGCATAGTGACCGTTGCCATCATTAATGAACGTAAACATTAAATCTTCTAAGACGTAATTGCGGTTGCAACAATTATTACCGACATAAATTAAATCAACATGCTCATCATTGTTTAAATTGGCTTCAAACCATTGAGCGTTATTTGAGTAAGGACCGGCGTAAGAGATTTCGTCAGGATTATAAGAGTCCCCTGGATGCGTGCCCTCCGTGGTAACTTCTAGAAAGCCATAATCAACAATCTTATATTTATCATTTGAAGGCCAGTAGGAGCTTGCAAAATAAACCGAAGTTGAATAGGTCGCTGTAACATCGCCCCATGGCGAGACCATCGCATTGGTAAAAGCCTCAAAAGGAATTCTTTGATCAGTTTCTTGCTGAATGGCTTCCTGAGGAATAATGGTTGGAGCCTTGCTTGAACCACCACCTGAGCACGCAATTAGCTGAGTGACAAGGAAGCAAAAGATTACTGTTTTAAGCGAATAATTTTGCTTTTTCTTCAAGACTAAACCTAAGTAGGAAATGATTTTAAATAATAGATTAGTTTAGCAAAAATGAAAAACTTGAAATCCTATTATTCTGACTAAATTTTTTTTATTAGATCACTCCAATTAATAACTTGCAATTTTGGCATGGGAACATCTTCATCCATAGCATCTAACCATCGCAATGTAATAAAGCCAAAATTATGGCCGCTAGTGTCCAGCCAATTTGGGTGACCAGGATCTTTATGCGCAACAATAAATTCTACCGAGCCATCCTCATTATAATTTACTTCATCCAACGTCATAGAGGTAGGTCTGTGGAGGTAGTCTGCTGTTTCATGCCATCGAGATTCTAAAGCAATATTCCAATATCGTGTTTTTGGTGGCTGAACAAGCATAATTAAAGCCTCATCATCTGCAAGTTGGTAACTACCAATCATATAAAGATTATCATTGCCGCTTATCGCCCCTCCCAAGCTATCAGACGTAGCCTCAATAAATACATTGGTTTTCTCCATCAATTCTGGCAAAACTCTTTGATGCAGAGTAGTCAAATGCAAAAAGGCATAGCTGGTACTTATAATTGCATCTGCAATCTCTTGATCAGTGACAGGGCTAAATTGAATTGGGGAGCCTAAGACTTCAATGTTTAATGTGGGTAATTCCTCTTTCTTTCGATTAGCAATGTATTGCCTTACCAAGATACCCGATGCATCATCTGGAATTTGAACCCATTGACCTGAAATATCAGTCGGTTCCTGACTGAGAATCAAAGTAAAGTTTCCTTCTTGGTCGAGTTCAAGTGTCTTATCGCTTAAATATGCAAATTGACGCCGAGGCGTGGTGCCTTGTCCAGCATTAAACGTGAAACCTAAATAACGAACACTCCCAATATTGCCTGTAATTTTATAGTCGTACTGTCCATCAATTGCAGCGAACTCATACTCAGCATCTGGGTTATCGCCCCCAACCTTTCGAACTAGAGTATCCATTCTCTGAAAATAAGGCCTTTGTGGATTTGCATCGGCAGCTACTTCCACGCTCATAGCAACAGCTCGCAATAACCAGCGCATTCCTTCGGCAGCTTCCTGTTCAGTCCTAGCATCATTCAACACCATCTCTCGAGTAGCAGAAAACAGTTCTTCAAAATCTAATAAAGCTTGATGAGAGGCAAGTGTTGAATAATCTTCATTTGAACTGATCCCAAGATTTATAAGAGTTGAATAAAGAGCTGGACCTCGAGGAGCTTGATGACCTAAAAAAACACCAATAAAAACTAATAAAAATCCAATAAGAAGCTTTTTATGCATGATCACCAATAATGTTATCTAAATTAAGACTAATATGGAATTGGAGCGGGAAACGAAGTATATATGTATATCGAAGTTTCTAAATTCATAATTTATTTTTCGCATAATCAAAATCTTAAGACTGTTTCATTGGATGAAAATCAGGATCTTTTCCCTTGCTTTTCAGCCAAGCATGAAGAACCTCTGGATCGCCTCCTTTGCTTTCATGATATTCAAGAGTGGTGCAAATTTTTCTATTCTCCATCCAAGCAAAGACTCCTTCATTGTAATGTTTTGGAAATTTAGTTTTCTCGCACTCCAATAAAATCATCTCATCACCCTCAAGTATTACAGGGTTTATGTAGTTATTGATCCAAGGAATCTTAATTAAAAACATTCTTAGTCTTTCTGAGAACGAATACATAAGTTTAGTTATACCAAACAGCCCAACCTTTATCTCTAAGCTCAGCTGCTTTTTTAGCTTCTAATTTTTTTGCTTTAGACTTAGAGCCTATACCTCTTTCATTTTCTTTTTTGAACTGCTTTCTGCATAACCAACGACCATAATTTTTTGCATATGTATTATGCCATTTACCTATTCCAGGCTTTCGATAACCTGTTTTGTGCTGTTTAAAACGTTCATCTGGAGTTAATTCTGTTTCACCAACGTAAGCACAAGGTTTGCTACTTTCATAATCATAGTGTGGGTTCGCCTCCCTAAACTTTCTGTGCTTCAAAACAGCCGGATCAAGATTGATTACGTATATTGAGTATCGCTTTTTAGTTGGCATAGACTGATATCCAGTTTGCAAAACTTTCATCAAGTAGGCTTGATTGATGACTGTTTTCTGTCAGTGGGGTATTTTTAAAATTATGAATGTCGGATGCACTAATAATTATTTCATTAAAAATTAAATTAGCCTCTGTTATTCGAAGATGAGTCCCCATTACCTGCTCTGTAATATCTTCATCGATATCTTCTAAAACATCGTCTCTATGGTGATCTAAAACCAATGAGTAAAACTCCTTTGAATAATTGAAAACATGTTCCCAGCTGGCAACTATGTTGCTCCAAGCAGCTAAATACTGATCTAGGACCTTCTTATCTTTAAATAATATATTTCCTATGTATGAGACTTCATCTACAGCAGATTTAGTTTTTGCATAACTTGTAAATTGAAATTTACAAATCTCAAGATCTGTTAATTTTTCGGTTACCACTCTTTCAAATGCTTTTTCTCGCTGCACTGTCATAAATCCCCTTCCTCCAAAAAGCTCGTGATCAAATCTTGTAAATGTTGATAAAAGATCTTCGATACTCTTGATAGCCTTAGTTAGATAAAAATCAGGGTGTTTGTTATTAGCAAATGGCTCTAGATAATTATTAATATATTCAATTTCATTAATGATATTGAAATGATTGATGGAGCTTCCAAGGTCTTCATTCTTTGAAATGGCAATAAGTCTTTTAGGATTTGCTTTGGCAATACATCCACGGACATACATTAAGGATCCGTGCATGTGTTGATACGCTGAGTGATATTTGCTTTTATCTATAAAATTTGTGTCATGCATGCATTGAGCCTGCTCAAGAATTTCACTAACTAATTCATATCTTTCTTGCAGTACCTTCATCTCAAACTTATCAGGTGTGTCCTCTAAATGTTCAAAGTATGTCTCAAGATCAGAACCCAACCAGTAAGCATAATTAACCAATGCATCATTGATATAAAAATGCATACATACATCGCTTGGTAATTCTTTGGTATTTATCATAATTTTTTTTTGAAATTTATTTGTTCTCTTTCTAAAAAAACATTTTGAGGTACTGTCTGTCAAGTTAAGGTATTAATTTTTAAAAAACTGGCTTTAACTGCGAAATTATTATTTGTAAATGTTGCATATTTTGACAAAAGTAACTACTTCTGATACTCTGACATTTGTCAACCGTATCGCAGATACGATATAGTGACAATCCCGTCAGAAAAATCTGTAAGATATCTTTATAACAAAAAAGGTATTTGATGCTACTTAAATTAGATTCTGATGTTTCCATAGATGATGTAAAAAACGATCTTAATGAAAAGATCAAAAATGGATATTGCAAAAATGGATATACTTTTTCAATAAATCTTATTTATAAGCTTATTCATGAACACAGCAATTATGAAGATTATCAATGGCAGCTATATCGTTTTGAGCGAAAAGTTGTTAACAGGAACATTACCTCTCTCTTAAAAGATATTTCTTCACTTGATAAAGCCCTCACATGGGACTGCATGAGTATTCTCGCCAGGTATCAAAACCAATTTAGTTATAGAAATGAAATTGCAAAAAAATATATAAGGAGCCAAGCATGATTTCAAAAAATAATTTTGAGCTAATTAAAGAAGACTTAAGTCATCAATTAGAAGATAGAGGTCTTGATCAAAGATTATCTAGAGAAGAATGGGATACATTTTTAGGTTGGAAAAAACGTGGTAAATCAATAATTAAGGGCTCTAAGGGATTTAAATCTGAAATTATTTACCCTTATAGAAAAATAAAATCAGCTAAAAATAATAAAATGAATTTTTATACCAGAAGAACAACTTTATTTGTAATTGAACAAACTTACTAAGCAAAACTATACATTTTGGAAACTTTCTTTGAAGGCATTTAAGTTAACCTGATACCTATCAAAACTATGATTGTCTTTATGTTGCTCTGGAATAAAATCCAGTTGACTGGGTTTGATTATAGCAAGTGTTGGTTCCTCTGAGGCTAGATTCCAAAAATGAAATTCATATGCAATATCTAAATTTAGAGATTGTTGGGCTGTTTTCCACTCATTCCAAGTAATAAAGGCTCGCATTGAATTTGATGCTTTTACTTCAATTCGTTTTTCAGATCCATTTGCAGCGATGCTCCTTAGGTCAAAGCCTGCCGTATCGTCAATTAGTGAAGTATGTTCAGGTCTTCTGCCGGTAATTTTTTCTTCGTAAGCAATGGAAAGTTTTTCTCCACGAGCTCCAATTTTGATATTTTCGTAAGTATCTTCAACTTTTTGATAAGCAATTGCTTTGGCTTTGAAAAAGAATTCCTCAGCTTCTTTTGTCATAACATCATCAAAAATACCGCATTGCTGAAGACATTGAAAAATATTAGAACCAACACTTTCATCCGTTAATGATTTTGTACCTATTCGAAAGAAACCAATCCACTCTGGGCGATTAGATTGAATTCCACTTAATACCAGTCTTTGCATAGCTGTTAAATGTTTGTCCTCTGCAAATGTAATGTGATTCCCTTCGCTGGTCATCTTAATCAAATCGAGTGATGACAATAGCTCTATTAAATTATCTATAGAATAAAAACCATTTTCGAAAGAATCATTGAGGTTTGATGTCCTATCGAACGAATTAGGTTCAGTATATTTATTAATAAAACGCTCAGCATAGTTAAGGATACTAGGATTAAAAATATCTAATTGAGCCAAGGTCATCTTGCATAAAATTCTTGCTTATCAACTTCATCGATTGCTCCATCATCCATTGATTGATCCAGATCATAATCAAATCCATGAAGGCTTATTAATGACGGATCATTGAGGAATGCAGCCATATTTTCAATTTTTCTGTTGAGTGCATCATGGACCTTAAAATCAACACAATGAGGAATATTTAATAAGAAAATATCGATGTACTTTTGTTGCTCATCCTCTTTTGCTATGTACCTATGAATACGATCTTGTGACTGAAGAAATTGACCAGCATTGTAAGTTCTATCTAGATATAGTGCATGATTGCAGTGTTTATGGAGACTGATACTTTCAGCAGCAGCAGCTGGATTAGCAACAAGCACTCTGCAGCTTTCATCCTCTTTAAAACGCTTTATCTTTGCCTCTCTGGTATCAAGTTCAATAAAGTCCTCTTCATCATTAGATGCAGTTTTTACACCCCCATGAATGTATTCAGCCTTGCCTCCAAATCTTGAGGCTAATAGTTCCACATTGTTAATAAAACTAGACCAAATTAAAACTTTCTCTCCCTGATTGATTAAGTCAGTTGCTCTGTCAACTAATGCATCAATCTTTGCTCCAGAACCCTCCTCGAGTATTGGGTTAAGTAAACTTGGATCGATTCTCATAATGTCATCGGCACATGACGCTGGATTTGATATAAATTTAATAAGTTTAAGTACAGCCTTTTTAAAACTTCTTACAGCTAGGATATCTTCAAGAGTCGCACCCTCTGATAAAGGTTTAGCGAAATATTCATTGTAAAACTGGCTGAATACAGGTCGAGGTTCAATTCTATTAAGTTTATAAATTGGGTCCAATAAATCTAAATTTCTTTTAGTTGTGCGAACGTAAACGGGTGAAAACTTCTCTATGAGCTCTTCATCATATTGGATATATTCATTCGGATAGAGAAAATTAAACTGAGGTCTTAAGTCACTTGGAGCTTGAGGCATTGGTGTTCCAGTTAAAATAACCTTATGTGATATAAATGGGGAGAGATTTGAAAGGATGAAAGAAATAGATTGTCCTTTGGATTTATGACTTTCATCCAGAATTACAGTCATGTCACTGTTTTGCAAAACCAATTTCTTGATTAAGCTAAATTTTTCCGGTGATCTCAAAGAATCATAATTAATGATAATAAACTGAGGATCTTGGTTTAATAGTTGTGTTATTTTCTCTACCGATCCTCTTAGTCTTGTAAACTTATTTTTTACCTCATAGCACTCTTGAAATTCATCATCCCAAGAAGTAAATGCATTGATTGGTGAAATTACAAGTAATTTTGTTCTTTGATTTTTTGCATGGAAGGCATGGAAAGCTAACGCTTCAGTAGTTTTTCCGGCTCCAGGTACAGAAAAACTTGCACAAGCTCGCAATGCACAAAGACGCTGCAAGTTTCTAAATTGATGCTTGGTTGGTATTCTCTTAAAGCCGAATGATGAAATCTTGCTAGTAATTTCTTCTTCCGTTACATCATCAATCGAATTAGATTCTCTGTATCTAGGAGAAAGTGCTATTTTTGATCTGAAATCTTCGGTTGTCTCAAGCTGTATGAGGTTTCGTTTATCATGCAAAAATGAATTAATTAAATCCATTCTTTGCATAAAGATTGGGAATGGAATCAGAATTTGATTATCTTTAAAAAGAAGATTGAATTCGTTATCAAAGAAAGTAGTGACTTCTTTAAGTGAGTTATTGTCTTTATTAACTCTTATGTATTCGTCATTGTGAACCGCAAAGGATAACTTCATTAATTAAGCTCACTTATCTTTTTTCTCCCTTCTTCAATGGCTTTAAGCATATTATCAAAAATCTCATCAATACCTTCCTTATTCATATCATCTGATATTGATAATCTGTTGAGATTATTTACTTTATCAACGAGGGCTTTTAATCCTTTTTTATACTGATCACGTTTGGCTTGATCGCTCTTTCTTTCCTTAATAATAACTACATCGTCAAGAAAGTCATTGTGAGTTTTTTTTCTTTTGACTCCATCATCAGAATCTTTAAATGGATTGGAATCATAGTCACCGCCATCTGATGGACTTTCTTCACCACCCAAAATATCTGGAACTTCAGGAGAATCTCCAAGTAGTTTGAGCTCTCTTTTAATGACGTCTGGCGACCAAATATTCTGGACTGCTAAATGTAAACTTGAAAATTCACCCTGGTTGCCAGTACCGATGCATTCAAAACAATGAGCGGACAACTTATCTTTGATCTTTGTATCAAGCCTGTCATTAATATTTGCGAATCTAGACTTCGCAAAAGTTTGAAAGACTTGAAGACCAGCCCCAGATCCTATTTTATTTAAATCACTTAATTTAGAAAATCCTTCATAGCCTTTTTCTAAAAATTCTTCAGCTAACTTCAGCATATTATGATGAGTTCTTGCTTCTGCCATATTGTTGTATTGCATTTTTTCAGCTATCTCGTCATATGTTTTGCCATTTTCAAGATTTTTAACAATTCTTTTAGCGCGCGCATGCCATGGATAGTCAGTTTTAATATCAGGGGCATTATCTTGATCATCAACTATCTCTCTAATTAAATCCCAATCACCTGAAAAATCTGATGGAAAAACAAGACAATTTACTTGATTAAATAAATCTTCTTTTCTCCAGCACGCAAGTCTCGTATTTCCATTAGCAACAATTCCTTCTGGAGTTAAATAAATTGGATCTCTTTGATCTAATGTTTTATGGAAGACTTTTTCCATCTCACTTGGTACAAATTCTTGGATGATGGTTTGGTAATTTCTTTGTTGCTCTAAATTGAAAGTGTTTTTCTCAGAAAAATACTCATCATCAAGTTTTTTTTCTTTTATGAACTCCTCAATTGCAGACAATGTTCTATCATTTTGAATATTAAAATAAAGCCAATCCCGATTGATCGATATTACAGTAAACTCATATGATTCCCTGTTGTGTCTAATAGTCTTAGTCTGCTTATCTGCTTTAGCATCTTTTACTTTTTTCTCAATCTCCAACTTCAGTTCGTTTTGATTTTTAGGATTTGCTTCTCTGCTCATTAATACTCCTGCTTGATATCCAGTTTAAGGATATGTGGTTTAATTTTATACATGTTCTTAAAAATTCTATACCTTTCTAAAATAAGTTCAAAAGTTGCAACATTAGAAGTATGACAAAACTTCTCGAGCTCTTTAGAGGGCAGTATGATCAATGCTTCTTTGATATGGTTATCTGATTTTAAAAGCGATAACTTAGCCATATCGTAGTACCAATTATTTTTGTAACCCATTTGTATGCATAAACCTACCTCATTTTGAATCCCTGATATAAAAATATTGGAATCAACATGAACTTTTTGCTTCATTCTAAAGCCATGGCTCGAAAAGATTTCATGAATTTCTTTTTTTACGGTTGGCATACGTAGATAATTTGAGAACCTTAAATGTTTAATTTCATCTAAGAGCTTTTTGCTTAAATACAATGTGTCTAGAGTTTCTTTATCAAGACCATGAATTAATTCTAGTCTAAACATTAGGATCACCTAACGGACTTTTTTTATGATCATAAATTGGTTTTAAATGAGATCTATATTTCAAACTACCGTTATAAAAATCTTTAAATCTTTTAAGAGCCTCGTTTACGTAACCTTTATCAATCTCAGTACCAATAAACTTTCTTTTATGAAGTAATGCAGCTAACCCTGCAGAGCCTACTCCCATGTAAGGATCAAAAACCACATCTCCTTCATTGGTCATTCCAAGAATTATTCTTTCTACCAGACCTACAGGGAATTGACAGGGATGAGATGTTTTTTCAATGTGATTACCCTTAACATTTGGAATCTCCCAAACATCTTCAGGATTTTTCCCAAGTGGATTAGAAGAGATTTCGCCCTTTTTTGGACCTTTGTAGTATCTTTTTTTTGGATATTTTGATGGAACTCTTATTGCATCAAGGTTAAATGTATAGTCATTACTTTTCACGTACCAAAGAACTGTTTCATATCTGCCACTGAGTCTCTTTCTAGCATGCATTCCGTGACCAAACTTCCAAATTATTCTATTTTTTAAGATATAGCCTAAATTTGAAAAAATCTCATGAAAGCCGAAATCCAATGGATATATAGATTGATTGCTTTTATCAATATAATTACCAACTTGCCAGCATATTGCACCTGATGGTTTTATTTGTTTATCAATTGCATGGATTACTTTTTGTTGAGATGCAAAATAATCATCAAGATGCTGAACAGACTCATAAGATTTCCCAATATTGTATGGAGGCGAGGTAACAACTAAGTCAAAAATTGGATCAGATGATAAATTGTTAAGGAATGGTAAAACATCCCCTTGAAATAAAAGCTGGTTCTGAGTCTTAAGAATATTCCTTAATTCTTTTTTAGTTAACAAATCACTATAAATATTCATATGTAATCATTAAACATCTCTTAAGTGTTCATAAATTAATCTTTTAATTGAATGTTCACTTATATTTGTAATAAGCGAAATTTGTCGTACATTTTTTCCATCATCTAGGTAGCTTTCAATAAGCGAGACTCGATCCAATAACTCGCTGAAAGGTAATGGATTTCCTGTGTTTCGTGAATTAGGAATCTGTATTCCTCTTGACTTCATTCTATTGATTATTTGAGTTAATCTTATTTTGCTTATTGAAAGTTTTTCTGCTATTTCTTTAAGACGAAAATTTTTTCTTTTCATATCTAAAATGATCGATTCTCGATGTTTTGTTAATTCATCTGGGTTCTCAATATCAAAAACTATAGATCGTATTATCCTTAATTTAAGACTGGTTAAACCTCGATCTGTTGCTCTTTGCTCCAGGGCTTTAAAAGCTTGATTGTTGATATTGAGCTCGTCGTTTATCTGTCTATTGCTGCATCCTGTTTCATAGAGTCGAACAAACTCATTAATATCTATGTTTTCAATTATTGCATTAATCCTATTTGAGCTTCTGTTTCTGGATACTTCAGAGGTTTCCAAAACCTCATATCCCTTTTCTCTTGCTTGTTTTAATATCTGCCTAATCCTTTCTCTAGAAACACCAAATTCTTTTCCGATGGTTTCATAGGTATGATTTCCTGTCTGCCATAATTCATAAATTTGAGTGTTTCTTGGAGATAGTTTTCTAGTCATATTTATATTAAGGAATTTTCCTTCATTCCATCAAATAATGTTGCATACTCACATTGTTTATCACCTTTAGGTCCATAACCTTCAGACGCATGATCGGGACAAGTGTCACTAGATAAGCATGCTTTTAAATCTTCAATGGCTTTTGGAACCCAATAATCATTACCTTCATACTCGATTAACTGAACATCAAAGCGCATATTAGCCTTATCAGTATTTGCTTCTAGCATTCCGTCCTCGAAGTGTTGATCGCCGTTTACGTAAACAAAGTAGCCTGTATTGCTAACATTAAATCCATTTTGTCTCAGAATCCACTGGTACATATCCATTTGCCTTCGATAAGCTTCTTTATAAGTACCAACGAGAGTAATTTTTTCCAAAGCATCTCCCTCTTCATTTCTTCTACCTGCGGTACTTTTATAATCCACCACAAAGATCTGATCTGTTTCTTTGTCATGCCACACGTCATCCAAGCCCCCTCCTACAATCAAATTTGCTGGCTCATAGAGTGTCCTTAGACCTAACTGCAATGACTTCGTCCAAGTATCAAAATCATCATGCTTAAATGGAACTAAGTGACCAAGACCATTACGCTCCATGAAGGGATGTGGTTTTTGCATTTCACGATATTTATCAAAATCCTTCTTGAGCAAAGTATCTGTAGCTGTATTTAGTAAGAAGCCAGGCATGCCGGGAAACTTAATGCCTTTTCTTCTAAGCATCCAGTAACATGCTGGACAACGCAGGAAGGATTCAATTTGACTTCGACTGACCTCAAAAGGTTCTTCTCTCGCAGGGTCAAATTTAACGCGATGTCGCTTCATGCAAAATTCTCACTAGTAAGAACATTTCTGTGAATAAGATAAATCATATAATTTTAGAGTTATTAGGTGATTGAATAACCCTTCCCTCTTTTATATCCCATCTTAAGTTTGAAAGTGGATTTTGTTTACTTCGATCTGGATGCAATCTATAAGGACTAGTCCTAGAAGTTATTTCCTTAAAGGTTCTCCCCCTTCTCAACCACAGCAAACGATCTATGTTATGGCGAGCAGTTAACCTTTGCATATCAAACCCTGGATCCAGAATAAAAAAGTCATCCTTCTGATTTTTTAGATTTTTAGGCGTATTATTTTGTTCTAGCTCTTGATACAAATTTCGAAACTTATTCAATAAATCATCTTCTTGGTTAGCTTGATCCTTATTATTTGAATAAGCTTGCTGAATTGGATTGCTGCTATTGAGGTATTCTGAGACAAGCTCATAAACAGCTGGGTCTGTTTCTTTTAAAAGATCATATTGAAGTTGATCTTGCTCAACAAGCCTCTGAAATCTATCCTGAGCACTTGCACTTCCAAATGAGGACATAACCATCTTCACTTTTGCCATTAAACGTCCCGAAATATGATTAACTTCATTTTGATCATATTCGTAGTTAGATTTGTTCGCCAGATTCTCGATAGAACCAATGGCTGATAAAGCTCTTGCAAGCCTATTTTGTGAAACTCTTAAAAATCTTTGTTTTCGGGTTGATATTTCTTTCATTTAATTATATTTTATATAAAGTAACATACATTTGCAATAATATAATAATATGACTCAAGAAATTAATCTACATTCAATCACTCAAACTCAATTCATTAACATCATGCAAGAAATTGGTATGAATAATGATACCTTCAAATACGCACGCTATAAATCGATAAGGACACAGCAATATAAGTCAATTGATGTCCTGCCACCTGACCTCAGTGATCAAATAAATTTATTTAAAGGTTTGGTATTGTGTGAGCGGGATTTCGACTGGATAGGAGGCTCTGCTGCATCAAATATTAAGGTTTACAGAGAGATCTCCTCTCACCCTTTCATGCAGAGACATAAGGATAAACTGGATGAATTAATAAACTGGACCTTACAAAATAGGGGCAGAAACCCATACACACCTTTTGGATCATGGAGGTACAGCGGTTGTAAATCAGTTGAGGATATGAAGATATGGGATTTGCGACAAGAGCGTTGGTGTCGTTTACAGGCTGAAAAAGAAGAACTGATTAAAAAAGAAAAAGCTAAGAAGAAAATGATTATGAAAAAAATGTCTGAGCTCCGCCCTGTCAGAAGATATGTTCAGGATCAGATGCATAAGCTCAATATAGAGCTCTTCTTAATGGGAGATTCAGATCAACAATTTAATATGCTGATGAAAAATAAAATTAACTTTCCTGTTAATTTAGTGCCTAATGAGTGCTGGCAAAGGGTAATGAATAGAGATTTGAGTATTGAGCAAATTAAAACTCTGCTATCAATCATTCCAAGAAGATCATCTCAACATCTTAAGGAGATTGTTAAGCCGAGGCTAATTAAAATGAAAAAACTATCCTTGGTTAATTAAAGATGGGGTATTCCTAAAGTACCCCCCTGTATTCCTAGAGTACCCCCCCTTTCAAATAAGATGCTAAGAAATTATGTACACATTAGTCCTTCTGAAATTACTGGTTTGGAGGAGTTCGGGTATTAAATTTAAAACTCTTAATGGGTAATTGCTTTGACCTACAAAAAAATATGTATTGATGAGAATACCTACATTAGGTTCATCAACAGAGATGACTATGAGCTTCATATAAGAGCCAGTGGACCGACAGGTGCATGGGTTTATAAATTTGAGAGAGGAATCCTAAAGTGGAGACAGCGAAGGAGCTATGCCTTTATTACGAAGCCTAGTAAACCCCATTGAGATGATGTTTAATATAACTTGCTATTACCAATGAAAAAACTATTACTAATAACTTTCCTGTTCTTAATAACACCTGATGCAAAGGCAGATATGGATTATGTGTGCAACGTGCATTTTGACGATGGTTTTGACTTTATTGAAAAAAACTGTGAAAGAAATAATATTCTTCTTCTTGATTTTATTCCTAGAGGTTATCTTACTGAATCTATTGCAATTTGGTGTAGGCAAGATAGAGAGATTAATTATCTGTTTAGCATTGAATGGCTTGAAGAAAAGCTTTATTCCTTATCTTGTGTTTTGTATGACAACAAACCAAGAAAGGCATTAATAAATCCAATTGATTAATGAATAAACACCTACTACTTATCTTGCTGGGGTTTGGATTGATAATCCCTCATCTTGCTCCGCATAGCATCATAAACTCTCTACGCTTAGCAGCATAGACTCTCTCCGCTTAGCAGCATAGACGCACTGCAAATAGCATCATAAACTCAATGCGCAAATAAGTTTGTCGAACGACCCGAAGATATACTGATTTCTAATTTTTTTTCTGCTACCTTTTTTATAAATCGGAGAAAGAAATGAATGAATTAAATACATTTGAGGATTATTTCAATAAAATCAAAAGCATTTGGGAGCCTCTTGGTATGCAAAATAGGATTATCCCCTTTTGCACACCCTTAAAGATGAATCCTAACTTTTTGGTTATCGGCTTAAATCACAGTGATTTTGATAGTAATCCAATTAAAGCCGCAGAAATTGCAGATGCATACTCAACGAAGATACCTTCAGTTAATACTTATATTGAGCATAATCATAAATTTGCAAAAGGATTGAGGGCTGTCATTGGTAGAGTAAATGAACACATAAATACATTTGATGCAAAACCAAATGAGAATTGGGTTGGCACTAACAGAATTGCCATACAAACTGGTTCTGAGAAAGCTGATGCAGTAATGAGAATTTATGGATATGAAAAGTGCCAAAAAGAAATGGATAAGACCCTAAAATCACTCATTGCTTTTATGAAGCCAAAAAATATTCTTTTGGTTGGCAATGAGGCATGTGACGGTTTTTATTATCCATCAAGTAAAGAAAACATGGAAAATAAAAAAATTAAAAAGGTTCTAATTAATAAAGATACTCGAGAACTTGCTAATGTTATTCCTTTATGGCATTTCTCTAGAGGAACTTTCTATGAGCCTTGTTCATTAAGAATTATTGAAGCAATTCAAAATGATTTATGCGATTATTGATGGGTCTTTAGACAAAAATATTCACCATTTTTAGAACTTAATGACAAACGATAAAGAAACTATCCAAGACATTATTAATCAAATTGAAGTCTCGCAAAAAGAGGCATTGAGAAAAAACAAAAGTGAGAAAAATAAGAAAGTTGTAAATTTACAAATCTTTAGGGAAAGTTTATTTAATATGGTTATAGCTAAAGAAGCTCTTAAAAATGAACGCAAAAAACTTGCAAAACTTGATGAAGATGAAACTAATGAATAAACACCTACCACTTATCTTGCTGGATTAGCAAAAAATTAAAAGTGCTACAAAAGTGCTACATCTGAAGGTTTTGAATTCCAAGAAACTGGAGCGGGAAACGAGGTTCGAACTCGCGACCTCAACCTTGGCAAGGTTGCGCTCTACCAGCTGAGCTATTCCCGCTTTTGAGTTGATTAATATACATCTGAGAGATTAAGCAATCAAGAAAATATTAATTGCTTATTTTTTTTATAATTTGTTCTCTATGCTCTCCTAAGGCTGGAGCTGTTTTAGTTACTTTCATTCTATTGCCATCGAATATTGCTGGATGTGAAACAGCATTCATTTTTCCTTGATGTGGGCTATCCATCTGAAAAATTGTCTTGCTTGCTATAACTTGTGGTTGATTGACCACCTCATCACGAGGGACATATGGGGAGCATGGCACGTCATTATCTCTCAAAGCATTTATTGCCTCTTCAACAGTGAAATCATTAAATCTAAAGAGTGATTCTTGAAGAAGTTCTGTCATGTTCTGACTTCTAGCTGAAGCATTTTCAAATCGAGGGTCTTTTTTAAATTCCGGTTTTCCAATGGCATTAAAAATTCCAAACCATTGACTATCTGTCATAGCGGCGATAGTAAAGAAACCATCCTTAGCGATAATGAGACTTGAGTATGTAGAGGATAATGGAGGAGCCGTTTTTACATCATCATCAAGCAAAGTATGATTCATCATCCCATCAGGCCACAAAAAAAAGATTGCTGAATCAAGCATGGATAAAGTGATGTGGCTTGTTTTGCCTGTTCTTTCTCTTTTGAATAAGGCGGCAGTCAAAGCTTGGCATGCAGTATATCCAGTAATTTTGTCACAGATTAAAGATTTCATATACGCTGGCTCATCACCATTTGACTGGATGCTGGTTGCACCAGACATTCCTTGAATAACGTGATCATAAGCAGGAGCATTTGCCAAAGGTCCCGTTTCTCCAAATCCGGAAATAGATACATAAATAATATGAGGATTAATATTTCTCAAGACATCCAATCCAAGACCCAATCTCTCATTCACCCCTGGTCGGTAATTACTGATAAATACATCAGCCTCTTTAACTAACTCAAGTAAAATTTTACGCTCTTCTTTATCTTTGAGGTCCAGATTAAGTGATTGCTTGCCTCGATTGCAGTTTGCAAATATAGCTGAAATGCCACCTTTTTGTGTTCCAAGATAACGCATTGAGTCCCCTGATCCAGTTGGCTCAACTTTAATTACTTCAGCGCCTTGGTCGCAAAGAATCATAGATGCCAAAGATGCTGTCACTATGCTTGATAGTTCTAAAATTTTTATGCCTTCAAGTGGTTTATGGATGCTCATAGAATTTTTCTCATTTAATTTCTTACCCTCATCATATGACTCATTTATTTTAATACCAAGCTCAGGTATAAAATTACTATTAGATTATTACGTCAGTGGTGATGATTAGAAATAGAAAGTAGATCACATTCAAAAAAACATTAATGGTGCTTACATCTTTCAATTTTTTGAATAAAATACGCGCTGCAACACAATTAGTTACTATTAATGAAAAGCTATTCTAGTAATTTGTTTGGAGCACAAGCTCTTATTTTTATATTAATGATACTTAGTACCCTTAAAATCGAAGCCTTTGATATTGATCGATTTGATCAAAACAATGCATTTGAACTTGGCAAGGATCTCGTTGCCATGCCATATGGCATGCAGCTCCTTGAAGCCAAAAATGCTAGCGCTGATGAATTGATTATTGGCATTCATGGTGGCAATTCTGAAGGGTATGAATGGATTTATCCTTTTTGGCAATTAAATAAAGAATCTAATCAAGTATTTTTCTATCGATGGAATGATAAAAGATGTGCTAATGCCAATAATGTTGAGTTAATGAACCATATAGATTCATTGATTAATAATTATTCAAGCGTTAAAAAGATAAAAATTCTTTCCCATTCATACGGCGGAACTCATCTCTTATATTCGCTTGATCTGATTGAAGAAAGTATCGCAAACAAAAATCAGAATCTTAAAATTGAAATACACTTTATTGCATCTCTGCTGTCTCCTCCTCTTCTACTGAGACTGGGATGTCAGTTTAAGACAGATTTTAAGAATGACTACTCGATGGATATATATAATTGGAAAACAATCCAAGAGATTGATGGAGCTTTTAGAAATTACAGAAAAGATCCACAAGAAATTAGTATCTCCAGTGCATCACAAACACGGCTCCCAGAAACTTATAATGGTAGAAAACTAGGTCATAACTGGTCCATCAGCTGGGTCGCCGATCAAATCTCAAAAAGTAACTGAGGGACAGTAATTATTTATAAGTCAAAGTTTGGGCTTATGGCAACAGAATACTCTGATTTGATTTGGTCCATGAACTCTTTAATGGCTTGATCAGAGTTTGCTTCTAAGTAATCTGCCAGCAAAACATTTTTAACTGCATCAAACGAAGGAACTTTAAAATTTTCAATGCTAGTAATCTTTACATTGTGATAACCAAAAGCGGATTGAATGGGACCTACCCATTGATCAGTATCAAGCGTATCTATTACCTCTGCAAATTCTCCCCCAAAGATATCCTCTATTTTTTGCAAAGGATGACTGGTGAAGGTGTCTCCAGAATAGAAAGGCAACCCTGCTTTAGAGGGTTGACCGGATAATAGTTTACTTAGAGATTTCTCTGCTTCTTCACTAGCGCTGGCATCGTTACCAAAAAAATAATGCTCAAACGTATAGAGATCCTCGGTTACATAATTACTCTGATTTTGGACAAAGAAATTTTTTAGATCTTCGTCACTTGGAGTGAATGTTTCCGCGTCGCGTTTAAGGAAAATAATTTTTTGTGCAAGCCTTCTTCTGATGATTTCATCATCCTGTTCTAGGCCAAGTTTTAAAGCTTCTCGATAAAGTATTTCCTCTTCAATAAGATTGTTAATTAAATTAATCAACTCATCAGCATTTGGGTTTCTACCAACTTGGGCATTCCACGAATTAATTAGGTTATTGATTTGTTGGTCTGATATATAAATATCACTATCCAAATCATCAGAATTAAAAATAGATTCTGCCAAGTAGATGCTAACGCCTACGAAAAAAAACAATAAAATGCGTTTATTCAATTTAAGAATTATTGGATAGAAGTTCGAGGGACTCAACCATTTTCATACGAACAATTTCAACAGCCTTCAAGGGCCTGATCATGACTTTAAAGTCTATAATTTTTCCTGCTTCATTCCAGGTAATCATATCTATGCCATTAACCCAGATACCATCAATATCAGTTTCAAACTCTAAGACAGACTCCATTGCTTGATGAACTTCTCTAACATATTTAAAACTTTCCATATTGAAAGATTCGCCTGCAGAAGCCAGATAAAGCTTTGTCATTTCTTTTCCTTGAATGGGTTTAAAGACAACCGGTGAGTAGAAGACCACACTCTCATCAAGAATCTCCTCGAGAAAACCTACATTTTGGACATGCAAATTATCATGCCAAGATTTAATAAAATTTTGAGCATTAGACATGGGGATATTATAACCATCTAAAAGTAAATATTGTTGTCATCAAATCAAAGTCTATATAGACTTTAGTTATGAAAAAAAATCTGTATCTAGGCCTTGGTTTAATTATTTTTTTTGGTTGCTCACAAAACTTTGAGAAGGTATATGACTGCGATGGCGTTGAAGTTGTCTTTAATGATTACGATAGGTTATTTGTGGTTGGTGGCGTTGATTTAAGTATTCGAGAGGGCTTCTTTATGAATCAAACAACAGTCTTTGGGAAATTTTATGAGAATGCAGATGGTTCGGCTGTGGTAACTTTTAGTAAAATAAATAATACATTAGAGTTCAGTGACCCCAATCAAACTTTGACAGCACAATGTACAGAAAAATAACGAAGGGGGTTTAACCACTTCGCTAAAGTTTTAGAAAATTTGTTCTGTTATGTAAATACGATAGTTTGAGCAACTCTCAATCAAATCATTGAGTGCTTGGTCTTCTTTGGATCCATTAATATTTTGCCAATAATTATCAGCTCCTGAACCCAATTCCTCTACAGTACGAGCATACAATGAATAAACATAGTCATAATCGCCTTCAGTAGCTCCTGGTCCAGGGAAAATCATCTTACGTCCAAGATTATCACCCGTCTTTTTGGCCGCAATAGCAAAGTCTTTGTATGCATCAAAAACTTGGTTGCTATTAACACCCTCTTTCATCTTACAGTCTGCAAATCTTACAGCACCGATATCACGGTCTCCCTCAGGTGCTGAGATAGCCCATTGCCAAGTATCTACAGCTTGCACTGTCTTGACCGGTATTTTAGCGGCTTGGCTGCCTCCGTTTTTGATCCAATAGCCCATTCCTTTGTACATCTCAGTGGCGCTGGGCCATAAACCAAGAAAGACAGCATCATGAGCAGTAAGATCTGAGCCAAATTGTGGGCTAAATAAGACAACCTCAAAGTTATCATAAACATCCGTTTTGCTGAGCACCTTCTTTTGATTTTCAAGCACCCAATCTTTAAGATCGCTATAGTCTTTGCCTGGCAAATACTTCAAAGCATAATACTCTGCTTTATTGGCTACAGGCTCGTACTTATTTTCTTGAGCGGCAACAAGACCACTCATAAGCAAGCTAATTGTTAATAGAATTTTTATCATTTTTTTTCTCCTTTAAATTATATTGATTCTTTTATTCCAAGACGTTTAACGCTATTGACCACGCTATCCCATCCACTCTCAAGAATTGGGTTTAACAGATCCGCAATTCCTGTATCAATTCTCCATTGAAGGTAGGTTTCATATTGCTCGAGTGAGTCCCAATCCTCAATCAATGTGTAAGTCTTAGTTTTATCTTCATAATAGACATCTATGCCAAGACAACCATCAAAGTCTCTGGTCACCACAAGAGCCTCCTTAAATACAGCGGCCATCTCTTGAACTTTATCTGCTTTCACTTTGAAATCAGCAATAACAACATTTTTCATAATTATCTCCAGAAATTTACTAATGAGTAAAATATACAGCATAAGACTGAAGTTGATTAGAAGTTATTAAAAATTTATGAAAAAAACTTGAGAATAGATTCTTGTTCAAATTGTGTGTTCAAAGTTGGAGTATGACCAATCCCCTTAATTTCATGGCTTATGAAGTTCTTCATTGCATGCATTTTTTTTAAAGTCTCATTCGACAACAAAGTTGAAAGCTCACCTTTAAAAAGAAGTATCTCAGAATTAATTGCCTCCCAAATTGGCCACAAATCTGTTGCTGATGGACTTGCTGCTTCAAAGAGTACTCTGATGCTTTGATCGTAATCAAATTGCCATGAGCCATCCCTGTTTTCTTTCATATTAGCAAAAATATGATCATTCCATTCTTGATTTGAAAAGTTTGGAAATGCCGGCAAATGTCTTTGCTGTATGGTTGTGAATGCATCATCTTTAGATTTGAAGATTTCACCCTTTCCTAAATAAGAAGCAATATTATTCACACCGGTACTCCCGATTTCCGGACCGCAATCATTGAGGACGATTTTTGGAAATAAGATAGGGTCAAAGGCTGACATAGTCATGGCCATAAATCCCCCCATTGAAGTTCCTACTAAATAAACTTTTTTAAACCCTAAATGTTCAATTAAATTAGTCATGTCGGTAAGGTATGTCTCGGGGCTATATGCCATTGGGTCTTTAAGATAAGAGCTTCTAGCTCTCCCTCTCTGATCAACCGAAATTACATAAAATGATTGTTGAAGGAATTGCGCTAACTGGTGAAAGTCATTGGCATTTCTGGTGAGCCCATGCATACAAAGAACTGGTTGATTGTTTGGATTGCCGTAAGATCTAAAATATAAAGATCCCCCGTCAGGACAGTCAAAGAAAGATTCTATGAAGCCTGATTTAGTTGCCATACCTAAAGTTTAGCTCAAGAGCTTGCTAAAGGTGTTTTTTTCTTTGGTTTCTGAGCTTTCTTAGACGGCGGTACTCCTCCTGAGTTCGCTTTTCCACAATTGCTCGCTTCATATGGCGTTTTTTACGAGCAAGCTCAGATTTTAATAATCTTTCAGCTCTATTCATTCTTTATTTATATTCCCACAAGTTATGGTGATAATCAAGAATGGCTAAATATGAGCTTTTAGGATGTATAAGATAAAAAAAGCCGCTCATTTGAGCGGCTTAGTAAGGCTCATAAAGGGGGGGTTTATGATCCTGAAACTACACTTGTATTACTTGACGAGCCTGTTACAGACTTAAGTAAGTAACATTTACCTGCAGCTGTATCTAAATTAAAAGCGACTGCTTTTGATTTCTTTTCTGCCAATGCTTTGCAACCTGAAACAGAAGTGTATTTTTTAGTGGTTTTTACACTCAAGATTGAGCCTTTTAATTTAACGCCCTCTGATACAGCAAGGCTAGCATCAACAGGTAAAGCAGCAAAAATTAGTGCAAAGAGGCTTAAGGGAAGAATTGTTTTCATTATTACTCCAATAGTTAATTATTTATATGCAACTTAAATGCCAAAAAAGTTTACACTGTTAACATTTAAGAAATTGCTATATTAAATCTTTGTATAAAAAAAATAGTAGGCAAAAAAAACATACTAGTTTGTACTTTTGTACTGCATTAATTTTAACTCCGGTTCAAAGACAAATTTGTTAAAATCAATTTATGGATATCAAAGTAAAAAAGCTTGAGGAGATGCTTAAGCAAGCCCGATCTAAGATTGAGGATATCGATCCCTTCAGCATCGTTGGTAAAGAAGATCAATACACAATTATTGACGTAAGAGAACCTGCTGAAGTTCAAGAAACGGGAATGGTTTTAGGTGCTCATAACATACCTAGAGGGTTGCTTGAATTTCAATTAAAGCCCAGTGAAGGTTTTCCAGCAGATACCCCGATTTTAGTTTACTGTGCAGTGGGTGCAAGAGCTGCCCTTGCTGGAGTAACCCTAAAAGAATTGGGTTTTACTAATGTAAAAAACCTTGGTGGTTTTAAAGACTGGCAAGACGCCTCTCAGTAATAGGCTATTTTAACTGCTCAAGTAAAACAGCTAGATGTTTGTCTGCTGCATACTTATATTCAGGGCTAGCTCCAGCCATAACCTCCCCTTTAACCGCACAAGATTCATAAGCAGCTCTCCGAGCTATGGGGTCTGAAAAGTCTAATTCTTTATTTTCAGGATCGTATACTTTTTTTGTAGTACCAGAAAGCTTCAGCTTACAGTTAGCCCAACTGTAAGCATCAGGATGAAGTTCTAGGGGTGCATTAGCATCAAAGGAATGAAATGCATTTGGATACAATTCAATATGAGCATTACCTCCCTCTTTATTTATTGTGTTGACCAAATCAATGCATGGCGCCGCAGGAGTCCAATTATCCGCCTCGCCGATATAAATCTGAAGATGATCATGATCCCACTCATTAAGATCTGGTAATGCTAGGCAACCTGGATACCACATAAGATAACCTGCATAATTTGAACCTTCGTCATGAATTTCATTTTGTAATGGAGTCCAAGCATTAAACAAGCTTGCTGTTCCCCCAAGACTCCAGCCTGCTGCAAAAATCTTTTTAGTGTTTACTCTTGAGTCTTTACTCATGAGGTTAAGCGCTTGAGCCATTTCGTAAATAACAGTTTCACTGGTCACATTAATTTGATCTCCAACTGTGCTTGAAACATTTCTTGAATCAAACGGATGAATTGCAAAAACTAAATAATTTGCTTGTCTCATCTGCTCTAAATACCTGCGATGATGATCCCTCCAATTAAGTGAGCCATGCGATGCTATTACTAGAGGATATTTTTTTTCTACGTCATAATTGTCAGGAAAGTGCAAAATACCAAAAACATCTTGATCTTTTTGAGATTCAAGATTGCCATCAAAAAGATTCTCAAAGCCATATATATTCTTTGATTTAAAAAATAGTTTTTCTTGTTTATAGGTTCCTGAATTAGTCTCTTTGACTGTGTCAGAACAAGAATAGATAAATACAAACAGCGCGGATAAAATTAGATTTTTAAACATAAATAAACCCTTTTAATACAAATAGTTAAATTATTCTTTAACAAATAATAATGTCATTCTGTCACTCTCACCGATGGCTATATATTTGTCCTTATCTTCCTCTCCTAGCCTTAAATTTGGAAGCAAAGTCCATACTCCCTTTGGATGATCTTTGGTATCTTTTGAATTTGCATTAATCTCAGATGAAGAAACCAATGTGAAGCCTACCTCTTGAGCAACCTCAATTGCTAATGCTTGGCTTACATATCCACTTTTTTTCATATACTCAAGTGATGCTGTATCGTCAGCACGATGCTCAACCACCCCAAAAGTACCTCCAGATTTAAGTGCATTAAAAGCTTCCTCCATTACATCTTGCATTGCATCTCGGCTTAACCAGTTATGCAAGTTTCTAAAAGTTAAGACCATGTCAAAAGTTTCAGCCTCCACATATGCTTTCTTTGGAGGAACATGAGTGGTAACTACTTTTAACTTATCAAATCCTGGATGCGAAGCCACTTTATTATCAAAATTCTCTCTAGATCTTTTTTGATAAGCTCCTGCTTTTGGATCATGATGCGTGACAACTAGTTGACCTGAATCATATAAAAGAGGTGCTAGAATCTCAGTGTACCAACCTCCCCCAGCCGATAACTCAAGCACTTGCATATCTGGTTTTATTCCAAAAAAATTTAAGGTCGCTGCAGGATTTCTAAATTTATCTCTTTCGGTAAACTTTTTTGTTCTGTCCGTATTCTCAACGGCAAGCTGAACTGGATCTTCAGAGACTGATTGTGAGCATCCTATTAAAAATAATAAGCTGCAAAGAAATGTATTACTTAATTTACGTTTATTCATCGAATTCCCCTTGTTATGATGCAACTAATTGAATATAGCTTACCATGATAAATAAACTCGACGACATAAGCATTCTTGTTGGAAGGTCCCTGCTTGGATTGTATTTTTTAGGGCCTGGACTGGCTAAGATTTTTAATTACTCAAATTATGCGGTGGTGATGGAAGAGAATGAGGTGCCGCTAACTTTAGTTGCCTTACCAGTTGTTATCTTAATTCAAATCATCGGTGGAATCATGTTGATTTTAAACCTCAATGTTAAGGTTTCAGCATTGGCTTTATTCATTACAACAATCGTAATCAATATTTATATTCATGATTTTTGGACGCTTGCAGATGGCATAAATAAAGCACACGAAACACAAAATTTTGTAAAAAATCTTGCGATTTGTGCTGGACTACTTGTGTTAGCTTCTAGAGAGAAGTTTGTAAAGTTAGGATAGGACCAATAAGCCCAAGCCAACCAAAATATGCAAGTCTGGCATATCTTTTTTTCTGATGATTGTGAAGTCCAAGAGCACCAAATGCTCCAAAAGCTCCTAAATAAGAAAACCAAAACCCACCTAAGCCAATAAAACCCAAAAGACCCATTAGCCGAATCGACCCTCCTTTAGATGAAGGGTCAACCCTGTCCACCAAACCAATAAGACCTATTAGACCAAAAAGACCTAACAGACCAATGTATTCCATGTATTATTTTGGTTTAGATTCGTTAACCACCAATTTTCTGCCTTCAACTTCAGCATCATTGAGAGCAGCAATTGCTTCCTCGGCACCTGAAGACATTTCAACGAAACCAAAGCCCCTTGAACGGTTAGTACCTCTTTCCATAATTACTTTTGCTGAATCAACAGTACCGTGTTCTGCAAAAAGATTTTCAAGTTCTTGATCGCGAATGCTCCAAGGAAGGTTGCCGACGTATATATTCATATTTTTCCTACAAAAAAGTTAAGAGAAGTTTAACCTATTTAAGCTTGCAAGGAAGAGGAATTAGCAATTAATTGAAGTTTATTTTGAAAGGAGTTTTTTGGTTTGATTTCCAAAGTCATTCCACCAACTCAAACCCATATCATTTACCCTCTCTAAATTAGATTTTGAGTTGTCATCCATTCGTCTGTTAACCCTTCCTAATGGGCTATTAATTCTTAAATAATCATTTCCAATTAAGTCAGTTATGATTTCGTGATACATGCTCGATTCAAGCATTACTCCTAAAATATCATGCCTCATCCAACTTAAAGCACCCCATTTTGCAGACCTAGGACCACTAATTTTTTTTCTATTGATTCCGGTGCCAATGCTAAGAACTTTGATTCTGGAATTTGGAAAAAGTTTTTTAGCCTCACTGTAGGCAATCAAACAAGGATTGTTAGCAACGATTCCTCCATCAATCAGCCATGACCCATCTTCAATTTGGTAAGTTGGGTAATAAATTGGAGCCGCACTTGAGGCTATGACCGCATTTTTTATACTGATTTCAGGTGAGGCATATGAACTTAAAATCCGTGGTGTTCTTGATTCAATATCATAGGTCAAAACCCCCATGGGATTTTTTGATTCTCCTAATTTCTGCTCACCAAAATATTCACTCAAAACTTTCTCTTTCCCTTTTGAATCATATTTGGGTTTTGTTTGTAAAAACGAGGCATTATCCCAAAATGATTTAGACATGGTTTCTTTAAGGTTTTCCTCACTCCAAAATCCAAGAATATCTTTAGCTTTCATCTCCCGGGCTGCAAGGCATGCAAGATTTGCTGAGCCAGCACTGGTACCAAGAAAAAAATCAAAAATTTCATGGGTTGGTTTGCCAATCGAACGCTCGAGTTCTTGCAAAAAAATTACTTGAGCAATGGCTCTCACACCCCCGCCATCAAGCGACAGAACTAATTTGGTATCATTAGTTCCAAGAAAATTTAAAACTTTCTTTAGGGTTTTCATCCAGATAATTCAACTTCTAGCAAAATAGCCAAACGTGCAATTGCAAGCGCAAGCCTGTCAATAACAATAGATGCATGAGTTGTTAGATAATCTTCATCAACATTTTGTATCCTATTGTCTAAATATCTTACTGAGTCAGAAACGGCTATCTTTCTGCTTTCATTTATCCAAGGATAAACGTCATCACTATAATTGAGGCTACATTTATATTTTTTTGCTAAGTCATCTATCTTTTTGTGCACATCTTTTTTGCCATGTCTTTTATATAAAAACTCTAGGATCTGTCCGTCCCAGATTGAATGCATGTTAGATTTCTTTTTTCCCTGAAGAGTTAATAAGTGATCGTTCCCACCTCGGTCATATCCAAAACCAGTATGCAAAGGCTGATGAATGTCAGCAACAAAATGACCAATAAATCTTACAGCATCTTTTTTTTCAGCATCATTACCTGTTCTAAGCAAACTAAGTTGCTCCTCATATGCGCGCATGAGGCATCCTTTTTCAGGGCAAGCCTCAGGTGTTATTAAATCTTTTCCTGGCGGCGAATTAATGTAATGCCATGGACGAGTTTCTCTTCGTTCCACTTGCTTTATAACATCTGGCCAAACACAACCCTCTCCGTAGTCATCACTTTCAAGGATTGAAAATAAATTGTTGGACGTATCAGCACTCATTAAGTTTGCAGCTTTATTGCATACAAGACTATGACCTTCATCCCACCAAGAATATGCTTCAGATAAAAAAGCTAGGCAGATTATCAGAAGTGCATTTTTTAAATTCATAAATTAGCGGCAGCACTTGCAATGGCGCGAAACATTGAGACATGAACTGCCTTGGACTCCTCTTTCTCTGCAGTAAATCTATGATTAGATGAAGTTTTAGCAATAACAACTTTATTTTCTGGATCAATAAAGATGTATTGATTGTAAACCCCTGATGCGGTGAACTCAGTACTAGGAAAACCGGGAACCCACCACTGGTATCCGTAACCCCAAACACTTGATGAGTTAGGATTATCGCCAGGTACTAAATGATCTTCGTCTGTAGCATGGGATGCATCTACCCACTCTGCAGGGACCACTTGATTACCATTCCAATCGCCTCGATTTAAATAAAGTAATCCAAACTTTGCGTAATCTCTTAATGTTGCGTTCAATCCCCCAAGTGCAACTTCCATGCCACTGTCATCAACCATATAATAAGCATCATCTTGCATACCAATCTTATTCCAAATGTGCTCTTGCAAGCTTTCAGTTACAGATTTACCCGTAACTTCTTGTAAAACCATTGCCAACATCTGAGTATCAATACTGACATAGTGATGATAAGTACCCGGCTCTTTTTCATTTTCAAGTGATTTTGCAAAGTCTCTCATTGGCGTGCCAAATGAAATGGTTCTACCAAATCGATTAATATCAGAATTATAGTCAGCATAATCTTCATTAAATTTAATTCCTGAGGACATTTGCAAAAGATCTTTAATAGGAACTCCCTCATACCCCGTTCCCCTAAAATCATCTAAGTATTTCGTTACGGGATCATCGATACTGTCAATCAGGCCTTGATCAACAGCAATACCTATTAGTGCTGACAAAAATGATTTAGCCACCGACCAAGAAATATGCTTGGAAGTCTTGGTATTGTTGTGCCAGTAATTTTCATAAAGCAAATTATTGTTTTTTAAAACAATCAGTCCATCTGTCTCATAGTGCTCAAGTGCGTCTTTTAATTTCTCATCTTTGCCTAGATGTTTAAAAGTTGAAGGCAATGAAAACTCATCCGTCATATCTTGAAAGCTATGAGGAGAAGCAGAAGCTTTAATTGTCGGACCAACACTAAATACTTTATCCATGTTGATAAAGTTAAAAGCAATCTTATCTTTATCATATAGATGAATCATCTTATTTACTCTGATCGCTTTGGGTAAGTAAATTAGAGCTAAAACAATAACTGCTATTCCAATTAAGATTAAAATTGCTTTAAGACTCATCAACTATTAGCTTTATTGATACTTTGCTTTAACAAAGGCAGCAATATACTCATCTGCAATATGCTGGATATGCTCCTCGTAACCCTTGTGAGTAAAGATATAAAAATCATTATTCTCGATTCCTTGAAATATTGCTTCAGCAGCTTGAAGTGGTGAAATCGGAAAAGATTTGCCTTGCGCATCATCCGCAGCTACCTCCAGCATTTCACGAGGATCTTTATCCTCTGCCTTTTTTTCTTTCTTTAGCGCCGCTGGGTCATCCTGATAAATACTGTTAACAATATTGGTATCCACTTCTCCAGGGCATACAATGCTTACTTGGATTTTTGAAGTCTTAAGTTCTTCTCTGAGTGTTGCCATAAATCCGCGAATTGCAAATTTTGAAGCAGAGTAAAGACTCAGCATGGGATAGCTTATAAATCCGGATGTGGAACAGGTTGCAACTATGTTGCCCTCTTCACCACTTTCAAGCATTCGTGGGAGAAATGCATTCACTCCATTAAAACATCCCCCCATGTTGATATCCATTAACCAATCGTACATTTCACGAGTGACATCTTTAACTGGAGCTGGTCCCAATACTCCCGCATTATTAAATAGAAAATGACAAGCACCAAAGGTTTCATAGGTTTCGCCAGCTAAATTCATCATCGCATTGATATCGCTTACATCGACTGCGCGTGCTATTGCTTCAACTCCCTCTGCGGTAACAATATCCAGTGTTTCATCCAGCCCACCGGTATTTACATCACACAAAACTAATTGCATTTTTTTACTTGCAGCAAATTGTGCAAGCCCCCTGCCAATACCGCTGCCAGCACCGGTAATTACAGCTACTTTTGATTCAGTCATAAAATAATTAAAAATTAGTAATGTAATTAGTTTAGGATAGATTTATAAATAAACAACCCTTGTAAAATTCCTCTATGACCAGAAGAACTCGTTTTAGAAAGTGTAAGCAATGCAAAAGACTTTCATTGCCCGATGAATTTAATAAGGGTGATAAATGGTGCAAACGCTGTCGTGACAGATTGGCACTGCTAACTCCGCTTAATCATTTAAAAAAATCTTAGTTATATGCAAATATATCTTAGCGCTTAAGACCATTATTCATAATATTAATTATTTTATTTTCATAATTATAAAATTTCTCTCTAGATGCATCGTTTAATAATTCAAGCTTATGGCAACCAAAACTCTTTTCTAAAAAAAATTCTTGTGTAGAAAACTTTATACAATCATTAAATTTCCCAACTTTGCCACCTATAAGCTCTAAACAAAATGCATAGTAGCCATCTTCTCCTCCAGGCCAGGAATTAGTATCAAATTTCTTAATTGCTAAAAGAGATAGTTCTATATTTCGTAGAGAAAATCCACCAGAACCTCCATCAATAGTGAGACCAATTGGCCTCTCTCTTTTCCATGCAGACCCAATGTAGTCAAAGGAAATAAAATTATTTATCTTGTAATCAGAATTCTTGCATATGAGTGAATCTGTTTGAAATATTAGTACCTTCTTAAATGGAAGATTCTTCCAGAGAGATTGACTTAATAGCAGTTTGTTATAGTCAGATGCAGAAATTGATTGATTTTCGATAAAAATTATTTTGAGAAAATTTTTTTTTATCAGTTTTTGGGTATCTATATTCTCTAAGAATCTATTATTGAATTTAGATGTAATTACAACCAATGGTCTGCATACCTCTTCGCAATAATTACTCACAACAAAATTAAGTTCATCGCATTCTCTTGGTTCAATAATTAATCCACCAAGATATGAATTGTCTAATTGCCCTATAGAGTTTGTTAAATCAATATCCAAATCACTAAAATGATGAGAAGTTGGTATGGGTTGTATAGATTCTAAAAGTTTGGTTATATGTGATTGGGATTCAATAGAATTTATATCGTTATAAGAATCCAAGATTAGTTGAGCTGAAGATTTGTTATGAATATTGGACCTCTTTTATTAATGTTAGTAATTACTACTACTATATTAATTAATTATTTAAATAATAGATGCCCTAAGTGCAAAAAATGGCAGTTTAAAGGTTTTAACAGAGTTGATGAAGAAACAGCTGGTGAGCTTGTTACAGTTTATTGCCCTAGGTGCAGTCATAAATGGAGTATTAAGTACAAAAAGTCGGAATTTCAACCAACAAATGAAACCACAACGCGGGATTAATTAGGTACTTATTTCCTGTTTGCGTTTTTTACAAAAATCATAATTTCATCCAAAGGTAGTAAATCTGCCAAAGAAATCTGCAAAGAATTTAACCCTGTAAAGTATTTTGTGTAATATTTAATTATGAAAGTTTCAGAAGCAATCAAAAATAGACATTCTGTTAGAGCATTTTTAAATAATCCTGTATCCACTGAATTAATCAAAGAATTACTCGAGCAATCTTCTAGATGTCCATCGGGTGGGAACCTCCAGCCATGGAAAATTTATGTTATTAATAAAGATTCAATGAAAGACTTCTTAAGGTTTCAGTCTGAATGGAGTGAACCAGAAACTCCTGCTTATGATATTTATCCGAGAGATCTTAAAGAACCCTACAAAAGTTTTAGTAAAAAAGTAGGTGAGCAAATGTACGGCAGCCTTGGGATTGCCAGAGAGGATAAAGAAGCAAGATGGGAACAAGTCTTAAAGAATTATGAATTCTTTGGTGCGCCCGCAGCACTATTTTGTTTTGTTGACCGTCAAATGGGTCCACCTCAATGGTCTGATTTGGGCATGTTTTTACAAACTTTTATGCTTTTGGCTCAAGAGCATGGATTGGATACTTGCGCCCAAGAAATTTGGTCAATGAAACAAGAAAGTGTCTCTAAATTCTTAAATGTCGATGATCATCAGATGATTTTTTGTGGGATGGCGATTGGCTACAAAGATCAAGAAGCACCGATTAATCAGTTCAGAACAGAACGCCAAGATATTGAGGATTGGTGCAAAATTATTTAGATTTCTCTTTTTGATCTTCCTTTTTATTGCGATGCCGCTGATGTTCTAATTCCATCATCTCTCTTTCCGTGCACTCAAAATAAGTATCGTCTACTCGATTTCCAGCTGAATCTGGTAGCATGGGTCCTCTAGGTCCTGTATTTGTGATTCCAACGCAGGCGCCCATTATGCCTCCTTGCTCACCCTCAACTCCAACAACTTGATGATTAAGGAGTTGATATTCTCTTGCTTGGCAGGAAACCAGCAACAAAATTATTGGTAAAAGCAATTTATTCATGTTCTTGTTTTTAATTATTATTCTTAGGCTCTTTTTTTCTAAGTCTTTTTTGTTCTATTTTTTGAAATTCATTATGTGAACATTCAATAAAAGAATCATCTGACCTTCTATGATTCTCTATTCTACCCTTTTTATCAGGGGTCTTTATGTTATTAGCAGAGCTCGCCATTTGCATGCATGATCCCATAGCCACCCCTATTTGGCCTTCAGTTCCATGCACTTGATGATTTACCAATTGATATTCACGCGCCTGACATCCTACAAGCAAAATCAAGCTCAAAATAGAAAAATATCTCATAGATTTTTTGTATTTAATAAATTATCAAAAGCATATTTTAAAAATAAAATCCGCGAATCTATTCAGTTCATTTATTTCACTGTGTACATTGCACATACCTTATTGCCTGCTGGATCTGATAGATATGCTAAATAAAATTGCATACCAGTATCGCCTCTTATTCCAGGTGGATCTTCAATTGCTGTTCCACCATTTGCTACCCCTGCTTCATGCCAGGCGTCAGCGTCTTCAGGAGTCTCAGCTTTAAAGCCAATAGTACTTCCATTTCCGTGCGTTGCTGGCTCACCATTGATAGGCTCAGTAATTATGAACATCGAACCTCTTAAGAAATAAAGATATCTTTTGTGGCCGGTTAAGTTTGGTGATAAAACTCCAGGTTTCGCACCTAATTTTCCTAACACTGCATCATAGAATTTTTTTGATGCCTCTAAGTCATTGGCACCAACCATAATGTGACTAAACATATTAACTCCTAAATTTTTCTCTAAATAGTAGACTAATTATACTTAAAGTTTATTTTGATCAGACGATTTATGTCTACCAATCAAAAAATCTCTTTTTCCAAGATGTTTTGTTTTTCTGCCATAAACTCGTTTTCTCCATGAACGATAAGATGAACTTTTCATATTTTTTCGCATCAATTTCTTAACATCATCTTCATTCAGCCCAAATTGTATTTTTATAGCATCAAAGGGAGTTCTGTCCTCCCAAGCCATTTCAATAATACGTGAGATATCATTCTTATCCATTCAATTATGATAATACTCTCTTTTGAAGTTGAATGAGGTAATATGTCATCATGGATAAAGAAAAAAATATAAAAAAGGATTTTAAAGTTTTCCAACTAGTTTATGTATTTGCATATCTAGGCTTGGTAATTGCAATGATAATAATGTATCTTTAAAGCAAGACATATGAGCCTAACGACTTATATTATCGGCAATATCTTCTTGATTATCATGCTTTACATTGTCCTCAAAAGTACCAAGAAATAAAAATTACATCTACATATCATTTAATCATATCTTGCTAAATTAATTTAGTAGGAAAGAGATAATGTCTTTCGCATGAAGCAAGGCCTATGGTAATCGAGAGAATAAATCCTATAAAAATTAATCCCAAAATTAGTGCGAGCACTAGAAAGTCAAATCTCAGGTCTTACCATTTATTAAGGGATTGATAAAAATTTCTAAATTGCTCTAAAAATTGCATAATTAGATTGAAATATAAATTTATTTGAACATGAAAAAAATCTTTTTATCGATCTTAATATTGACACTCCAGCAGGATTTATTTGCAGCAGAATCCTTAATTATAGATGTCAGAACTGATGGAGAGTGGAGTGCCGGCTTCATCGAAGATGCAATGCATATCCCAGTCAACGACCTAGAAAAAAGATTAGAGGAAATTCAAGCATTTAAAGATGAGCCAATATTTACTTATTGTGCGGCTGGCAAAAGAGCTGAACGAGCAAAGAATCTATTAATTAAAAATGGTTTTACTAATGTAATAAATCTAGGAGGCATACAAGATGCGTCTTCAAAACTGGAAAAGGATATTGTTCAGAAATAAATCACTATTAAGCCTTTTATTTTTGGCTTGCACTGTAAACGCGGAGTCAGAACAAGAAAAAATAATTTCTATTGACTGTAAAGATAAAAAAAATCAAACGGTCAACTTGGAAATAGACCTAAATTCCAATCAATTTAAGGCGACTAAAAAAAATAAGGTTATTACTAAAGGTAAGATTGTAAAGGCAACCAAAGAAAATAATAATCTTGAGTTTAAACTTATCCCACTCGAGAATTCCAAAAGCAAAGACTTCGGTTCAGGAGCTTTAATTAGTGGATTAGAGTGTTAATTATCAAATAACTGATTTGTAGTTGGGGGCATGATGCCCCCATTATTTTCTATCCTAAAGGTAGTAAGGAAAGAAAAGGTCTTTTTTAGCAGATTTTTCTCTCTTATTTTGCTTACCAATTTCTAAATTAAGCTTCTTGATAGCATAGTTTAATGCCATAAGCCTTCTAGGGTTTTGGTGGATAGATTTATCTAAGTTGTATAATTTAGATATAGTCATAACATCTCCTATGTAAGATGCGTTCCTTCGGTATCATTACCTACTTCCGTCCTCAAAGAGGATGAACGATGATAATGCGTTCCTTCGTCTAAATTGACTACTTCCGTCCCAAAAAGGGATGAACGATAAGTATATGTTATCAAAACACAAAGAATTGATCAAAAAGTGATCAATTCTATGATCATTGTCTAAAAAATAGAGATCTCTTTAATCATTAAATTAACTTCAAAATCCCTTCCGTAACCAGCAAAGGCAATATTATTGATATTTTTAGGTTTCATTTTTCTAGCGGAATAGCCTGATGATTTTAGATCATTAAAGTAGATTTTATACCTTTTCCACTCATCTGTTACTTGAAAAGAATGGCTCATGTAAGACCATGGCGGCACCTTCATCCCCTTAAGCGTTGCATGTATTTCATATATCTCATCATTACCCTTAGCAAGAAAACTGATGCCCTTTAATGCATCATCATTGAGTTTGATATCCTGAACAAGCCTCACAAATCCTCCATTATTTTGTGTAGTTACATTGCCACGTAATATGAAGGTATCTTTAAGGTATTCAATCTGAAGATTAGATTTGCCACCCATGACTCTATCAGTAACTCCATACCAGTCATTTGGATTGCTAGAAATTTCAGATTCAGCAAATAGGCTCAATCCAGTAAGTAAAAAAAGGATTCCCTTCATTGCCTAACTCCTAATCTCATGAGTCTTTTATGGTTTAAAGCTATCATCTAAAACAAACATCTCCACACCACCAGTAATTCCATCGTGCTGCATTGCTTCTGCTGTAGCAGGATCATTGAAAATTCTCATAAATTCATCAAGATCAGAGGTATCTACAACTGCAATGACTTTGTTGTCATCAGTAGCGCCTAGGTATGCTATAGAAATCTTTTGTTTCGAAAACAAATCTCCATGGGTCTTAAACCCTTCTCTCCAACGATCTACACTTTCAACTTCAGCTCTTACAGCAACTAACATACTTATTCTCCTTTTTTTAATATTAATCTATGTCTTTTAACCAATCAAAGATTGCGCTCCCAATCTCATTTGGTGAATCCTCTTGAATAAAGTGACTGCCCTTAACAGTCACCTCTTTTTGATTTTTCCAAGTTCTACAAAACTCTCTTTGTTTGCCAATTAAAATAGCTCCAGGTTCAGCATTAATGAATAACTTAGGCAGATCATTCTTAGCCATCCATTGAGAATAAGAATCCACAATTTTACATATTTCCGGAGGCTCATTTTCCAAGGGAATTTGTCTTGGCCAATCAAGCGTTGGTTGACGAGATTTCTTATCCTTAAATGGTCTTCTGTACTCATTCATCTCTTCATCAGATAATTTTCTTAGAATTGATCCAGGAAGAACTGCCTCAATAAATAAGTTTTTCTCTAAGATCATCTCTTCTCCAGCTGGAGATCTAAACCCTTGAAAAATTCCTCTAGCATCCTCGTTCCAATCCTCCCACTTCATAGATTGAACTATACCTTCCATGTAACAGATGGCTTTAACTTTTTTAGGATTATTATGTGCCCAATCAAAGCCCAATGCAGACCCCCAGTCATGAATTATTAGGGTTGTATTATTATTAATGCCTAGTTCATCCAAAAATCCATCAAAATATTTTTTGTGAGTAGCATATGAATAGGTCATGCTACCTGCATCCTTAAGCTTTTCACTATCGCCCATACCAATAAGATCCATTGCAATACATCTTCCAAGGCTCTGAAGTTGTGGAAGGATATTTCTCCAAAGATAAGATGACGTTGGGTTTCCATGCTGAAAAATGATTGGATCACCCTCTCCCATTTCAACATAAGCTATTTGCTTACCTGAAACATCAATATATTTTTTATTCCAATTCATTCTTTTAGCTTAAATCATCTTTTCAAAATAAATAAGGGGCACCAAGCCCCTTATTAAAAAAATGATATAAACTATATTAGTCAGGATTATACATCTTGAGACTAACTTCCATATATGATCTTTTAAACTGGCTGTACTTCCTTGATTCAGGTGCGTAAGCAGCAAATTCTTTTGAAGCGTTCATACCAGACAAAAATGCCAACGCATCTTGTGGAGTATTGAAAGCAGCCCAAATTTCATGAGTAATGCCATTTCCATTATTTCCAAGATAGTGACTCTGAAGTCCATAAGCGTTAGAAGTCCAATCATACTTCTCAAGACTTTTACTAAAGTTTTTCCATAAAGGAACAAACTTTGCTGGATCAGTTACCTCAAGACTCCATCTCAAGCTAACTCCATTGTCTACAGTATTTCCTTTCAGGGTAACTCCAACACTATGAACAGTTAAAGTATCAGAGATTATTTCTACACCAATATCATTCATGGTTTTTCTAAATTCTCTTCCAGCTTTTGAAGTTGAAAAAATCTGTCCAGCTTTTGCATACTGATCAGCATCTTTGTAATACCAGCTGACACCATGAGTTGAATCATCCCAACCGTTTTGTTGAATCGCAAAAAAATCAACTTCAAATTTTTCTTTGGCAACTTCAGGCGAATTCATATATCTATCAAATGCCGCAAAGCATTTTTCAGCCACAGGGCAATTAAATAAAAAATTAGCTTGGTACATTGAATAGTTTGCTGGTAAATGATTATTAGCACTAAGCTGGAAACCAAATATCAAAACAAACGTTAAAAAAGTTTTTTTCATAGTCCTCTCCTTTATTATTTTTACTCTAAATTAAATACCTTAAATCATACTTACCTTTATTAAAAAACTATTCTGAAAGACAAGCTATAGTTTCTACCTGGATTCAAAAAATAATCTAAGGCTGGATCATTAGCTGTGCTACCCGCAACGTCTGACCAATTCCAGTACTTTTTATCGGTAATATTTCTGACTGCCAATCTCATTGAAAGTCTTTCATTTATTGAATAGCTAATAAAACTATCAACTAGGGTATGATCTGGCAGTGTTAATGCATTCGCACATGGCGGGGTTCTTCCGCAAACAGGTGGTAAGCTTTGAGGACTACCATCTGTCATTCTCGCATATGTATTGATGCTCAGCTTGTTGTCATCCGAATTCCATAGCAACCCTAAAATAGCTTGATCAGGATCAATAGTGGTCAAGGGTTTACCGTTTTGCTCTCCTTTAGAGTTATTAAATCCAAATTGTGCAGTTAAGTTATCGCTAAAGTTAAAGTTAGCTTTTATTTCTGATCCTTTAATATTCACATCTTCTAAGTTTTTGTAAACAAACTTCATTAAACCAGTCATAGTAAAGCCGGTCATTTCAGTTTCAATGAAATCCTTATAATCATTATCATAAAAAGCTACTGACCAAGATCCGTTGCTGGTTTCACCTTTGAAACCAAATTCACTTCCCTCACTCTCCTCAGGACCAAGGTCAGGATTCGGAATTATGGTGTATCTAAAAGCAAAATTGGTAAAACTTAAATTTGAACTATAAAAATCAGGACTCCTAAAGCCTTCTGCATATTGATAATAAAATGATAGAGCCTCATTAATGTCGCGAATAAAACCAAGCTTTAAAGAAGTTTTACTATCATCCTGATCGACAAGATTATATCCAAATGGGTTTACATTTATAAAAAGCTGATCAGGGCTTGTTGTTAGTTCATAACTATCATTTCTTGCTCCTATTACAACTGAAGTTTTGTTAGATAAATCGATTCTGTTATTTATATAGAAAGCTGTGCGCTTGGTTTCAGTATCTGGAAATGTTTTATTAGGATAAGTCTCTCCTCCAATGTTTGTATTTACTGATTGTGTTAAAAGATTAGTTTCAGTTCTGTATCGAGGTCTCGTAACATCAATTGTTTCTTGTTCATAGCCATAAACTATATTTTGAGTTATTCCTGAGTTTGATTTAATAGACTTGAAAAATTGAAAATTAAAGCCCTCAATAGATTGATCAAAAATATAATTTTTAAATTCTGCAATTGGCGTTGGAGGTATTTGAGGCACAAACTGAGGGCCAAATGCTCCGTTAACAAAATTACCTGTTATTGCCTTAGAGATATTAGTAATTTGGGCTTGATCCGTGTCCTGAGCATAAATTGAAATACTTCCATTATCAAAAAGCCCAAAATCTGATGAAAAATCTAAAGTTATAGACACTCTGTCTCTTGAAGACTCATCATCACCCTTAGAGGATGAAGTGTTCACTATTTGAGGATATCCTGAGTTACCTAAAGTTGATTGTAAATCCCAATCAGCCTCAGATTCTTGTGCATCATACACTAATGTCAGACCAACTCTGTCACTAATTAAATACTTCCCTTTTATAAAGATACTATTTTGATCTGCAGTGAAGGGGTTTGGATCAAGTTCAGAGTCTCCATGAAGCTCTGTCTCCTCAAGAGTTCTACTAGTAAGTTGGATTAGTGCTTCAGATCTTTCTCCAACTGTTGCAGCCAAATATGATAATTTTTGATGTTGGTTATCACTATCATAGCCTAAATTAATAGCATGGTATGGATCAGCTTGATTTGCAAAATCGCTAGGATCTTTCGTAATGTAAAGAATTGCCCCTGCTAGTCCATCAGATCCATATAAAGCAGAAGTGGGTCCCTTAAGAATCTCGACTCTCTTTATGAGCTCGGTATCTACAAGATCTTTTCCGTAACCCTGATATAGTTCGCCAGACCTTATGCCGTCAACCAAAAGATTAACTCTTCTGCCGCCCATACCTCTTATTGAAATAGAGTCATTATAGGCCCGCCCTGAAGAAATGCTTCGTGTAGAAGAAACGCCGACGGTGTTATTTAATAGATCATTTAGATCACTTACCTGTCTGTCTTCTATATCAGCAAGAGAAATTGAGTCTACCGATCCAATAACTTCAGATAAAGGAACAGGATATTTTGCTGAAATAACAACTGTTTCTTCAACAACTTTAGATTGACCAATTACAATGGACATGTATATGGATAGAATAATTAAAAATAAATATTTTTGACTTGATATCAAGAAACTCATAATTTACCTCACAATGCGAATGATTATCATTTACAATTGAGAATGATTATCATTTACTTTGTGTTTAAAAGCAATAAAATCTATTTATGAAAAATATTTTACTTTTATTAACTTTTGCCTCTTTCAGCTTTGATGCATGTGAAAAAGCAATGGATTCTTCAAGAATAACTGCAGCAGGTGGATCAATAACTGAGATTATTTATTTTTTAGAACAAGAGTCTCGAATTATTGCAGTTGACGTGACATCAAACTACCCAAAAAGTGCTATGAATTTTCCCTCAATTGGCTATGTGAGAGCCCTTTCTGCTGAGGGTGTTCTCTCGTTAGATCCGACCTTAATTATTGGTGAAAATGATATGGGTCCTCCTTCTGTTATTGATCAAATTAATAGAACAAATGTTGAAACAAGAGTATTACCTGAGATTCACAGTGCCTCAGGAATCATTCAGAAAATAGAGTGTGTTGGAAAAATTATTGGGATGACAAAAAATGAAATTGATTTCTACAATAACAAATTATTAAAACAGGTATCTCAACTTGAGAATTCAACCTCCGATGCAGAAGGAAAAAAAATTATCTACATTCTAAGTATGCAAAGTGGATCGCCTTTAATAGCAGGTTCGAACACTTCTGGAGATGGCTTGATTTCTTTGGCTGGAGGCATAAACCCACTATCATCATTTGAAGGATGGAAGCCTGTCGGTACTGAATCAATTATACAAGCTGAACCAGATCTAATTATAATCTCAGAGAGAGGTCTTAAAGGTTTTGGTACAATTGAGGAATTGAGTAACCACCCTGCACTATACCTAACCCCAGCAGCACAAAATAATAATATTTTAGCTCTTGATGGAATGGCATCACTTGGTTTTGGGCCTAGAACAATTGATACCGCTTTGCAGATAGCAAAAATATTAAATGCAAGCTCTTAAGGACGCTTCTAATCAAATCAAAACTTATTTTAATTTTATAAGTTATAAACAGTCCTACATATTATGTTGCCTAATATTAGTGAGCTTGATATTTGTAGTCCTTGCGATCACTTTAGGGAGCTATGGTTTATCTATTTTTGAGTTTGTTAAAGGAAACACAACTGCGATTCAAAATACCGTCTTAATTGAAATTAGGCTACCGAGAGTAATTCTATCAGCTCTTGTTGGTGCAAGTCTCGGTATTTCTGGTGCTGCACTGCAAGGATTATTTAGAAATCCATTGGCTGATCCAGGTTTAATTGGTGTTTCTGCAGGTGCTGCCTTGGGAGCAACCCTAATAATAGTCTTAGGTGGAGATTTATTTGATCAATACTCCCTAGGGATTTATTTAATTCCATTGGCTGCAGTGGCTGGAGCGTCTCTTGTAATCTTTATGCTTTATTTAATGACAAGAGGTTTTGGTTATGAGGGAGTCACTTACATGCTTCTTGTAGGTATAGCCATCAATGCAATTGCTGGTGTTGGTATAGGTATTCTCACCTATATTAGTACTGATGCAGAACTAAGAAGCCTAACATTTTGGACAATGGGGAGTTTTGGTGGGGTAACTTGGCCATTGCTCACACCAGTTATTGTCATGATTCTAATTTCAATTATGATTATGGTCCCTTTTTCAAGGCAACTTGACCTCCTTCAATTAGGTGAACAAGAGGCTTACAGATTAGGCATAGATGTTCAAAGGCTTAAGTATACGATCATTTTAACTTGTGCCGCAGCTGTTGGAGCAAGTGTAGCTCTTTCAGGGATGATTGGATTTGTAGGCTTGGTTGTTCCTCACCTAACAAGACTAATAGGAGGTGTAAATCATAATTTTGTTTTACCAGGTTCAGCAATTATGGGTGCTGCCATAATGATTATCGCAGATTTAATTGCAAGAATTATTGTACAACCTGCTGAATTGCCTATTGGCTTAATAACAAGTGCCATAGGTTCGCCATTTTTCTTATGGTTAATCTTTAGGATCAAAAGATTATGAGTATAAAGACTGAGTCAGTATCTTTATCTTTTGGGAATAAAAGTATACTCAAAGATATTACTCTAGAAGTTAAGCCTAAAGAAATCTTATCTATTATTGGCCCAAATGGGGCGGGCAAGACTACATTGTTGAATATGATTACCGGGAATTTATCTGATCACAATGGTGAAGTCTATTATGACTCAAGGCCACTTAATACAATTTCAATTCAAGAGCGCGCATATATTAGATCTGTAATGTCTCAATTTCAAAACATTGCTTTTGATTACAGTGTGATGGACATTATCCAAATGGGTTGGTTAGATCATAAATTTAATATGATCAGTAGTGATCTAGAAAATTATCAAAACGATGTCATTGAAGAATGTGATTTGCAGAGTTTAGTTAATCAGAAATTCAATACTTTGTCAGGTGGTGAGCAACGTCGAGTTCACTTTGCTAGAACCTTGCTACAGTTATGGCAACCACCAAATGCAAATGATCAAAATTATTTATTATTAGATGAGCCTTTTTCAAACTTAGATATGGTTCATAAACTCAGCATGATGCGCTCAATAAAAAAAAGGGCTGCCGCTGGAACTGGTATTTTAATGATCCTTCACGACTTAAACCTTGCTTATTCATTTTCAGACAGAATAATTATCCTTAAAAAAGGTAGTATTGTTAAAGAAGGTGATGTGCAGGAAATGCTCAACGAGGATTTGCTATCTAAAGCTTATGAAACCAATATTATGATTGATCAGGATCCAATCAACATTAGGTACTATTGAAAATGAAAGAAAAACTTAACAAATTTGAAACAAGTGCTATAAATTTACTTCGTTCATCCTCATCAGGAATACTATCAACTCTTTCAAAATCATTTAAAGGATACCCTTTTGGAAGCTATGTTACGTTTATCACAGGGCTAGATAGATCTGTTTACATATATGCGAGTACCCTTGCCCAGCATACAAAGAATCTCTTTCGAGATTCAAGGGCATGCATAACATTATCGAAAGAAAAAAAAGATGATGACAAACAAAACTCCCAGAGGTTAACTTTGATGGGTGATCTAAAACCAATAAACAAAAGTGAAAAAGAATTAGTTAAACCGAGATTTCATAAATTTCTGCCAGATAGTAAAAAGTACTCTGCATTGCATGATTTTGATTTCTATAAGTTGTCGCACAGTAAAATTAGATGGATTGGTGGTTTTGGTGAGATAGCCTGGTTAAAAATTAAAGATTGGAAGCCGGTTAAACCCTCATGGATAAATAACGAGGAAGGAATGATTGAACATATGAATCAGGATCACCAAAATGTAATTATTTCTGCCTTACAAGCTCAGCACCAAAGAAGAGACAAAAAAGCAAAAATGATTGCGCTTTGCATGGACGGGTATTTCATTAAATCTAGAGGAAAAATATTTTTTATTTCATTTGATGGAATTTGTATGAACGCTAAGTCTTATCGAGAGATGTTAATCTTTCAAGCCAATCAGTACAGAAAATTTGAGTAATAGATAAAAAAATTATTCAGTAGTAACATAAATTATGTCTGACTCAACAGATAATAATAAAAAACTTGTAGAAGATTTCTTCAGAATTTTAAGCAGTGGTTCTCAAGACTATCTGGACTTTTATACAGAAGAATCAATAATATGGACTGCTGGTGAAAATGCAATTGGTGGTTCAAGATCTAAAAGTGAGGTTGTTGGTTTTGCTAAAAGTATCCTTGATTCATTTCCAGATGGAATATCTTTCAATGTTGTTAATTTAATTGCTGAAAATGATTACGTTGCAGCTGAGGTAGAAGGTTCAGCAATGCATGTTTCTGGAAAACCGTATAACAACAAATATCATTTTTTGTTGAAAATAAAAGACAACAAGATTCTGGAATTAAAGGAGTATATGGATACTCAGTTAGCAGCAAAAGTGCTGCTTGGTGAATAGTTCTTAGACGCTTTAAAGGCTTATAAAGCCATCCGTAATAACTGTTGAAAATTCCTCTTGGTTAGACAACTCAATCAGATGATCAGCGCATTGAGGATATTCATTCTTGAATTTGCATGAAATTAAATCAAATCCCTGGGCATCTAAGACATCCTTCTGATTTGCTTCTTTAAGAAAATAACCAACGTCGCAAACAAAAGATATATCAGCAAGAGAAATAAAGTCTCCAACAATAAATTTATTTAATTTTAATGCTGATTCAATCCCATCCAAATAGAACTCATACGCAGACTTCATGCGGTTATACAGAACCTCGTTCATATTCTCTATACTTAAAATGTAAACTTGGTGTTCCCTTGAGAAAACTAAATTTACATCTAGAAAGCTATCAATTCTTGATACCAATACATGATCCTCACCACCATAAAGATTATTTGGTTTCCCAGATCTAGCAACTGCCCGCATTATGCTATTGGATTCAAAGATACCTCCTTTCGTTTCAAGATCAAATGCAGCAGGTACTGTTCCGAAAGGATGTGCTAAAAGAAACTCGTCAGTTTTATAAAGATCATTTGTAAAGCCCCTTCTTCCTTTCCTAATCAATGCTGAATTAGCTTTATCATCTTCGGTAAGTTCTCTTGCATCAAAGTCCCACAACCAATTGGGTAAATTTTTTGGTTGATCACCGACAACCTCAACGTTAGCTCCACAAAGGTTTGCAGCAATGAGTGACTTCCAAACTCTTGGATTTGGAAGATATGAAAATATTTTTATCCCGGAAGACATAATTAAAAGAGATTAGGCTTAATTCCTATTTTCTCTTCTCCATACTTCAGGCTGCTTAAATTCTCCACCCCACATTCCGGCTTTGACTTTTTTGGCATAATTTTGCTCTTTCTCATACCTATCTGAGTATCTCAAGTAAGCAACCGCCATTCCAGACTTAACCATTTCAGCCTGTAAATCCATTTCTCCAACATAACAAATACCTAAGGTTCTGCCGTACCTGTCTTGACCCTCATCAGTACATCTGACTGTTTGATTATTAATTAGTTCTATGAGTTTTTGCGTTGCTGCATTACCGCATTCCCACTCACGCCCTTTTCCATCGAGGCACTTTTGAGTTTTACCAAAAAAATAACTCTCGGGTGCATCACTTCCTGTAAACCTTATGCGAATGTCATTTATGATTATTGTGTCACCGTCAGTCACTTCTGCTTCGCCAACAATGTCAGCAGAAAGATTCATCAAAAAAAATAAGCCTAGAAATATAGATATTAGTTGCATTAATAAAGTTTATTACAAAATTACTTGCAGGTAAGGGAAAAAATATTCTATTTTTAAAGAACTTATTGCTTGGTTTATGATTAATTAAGATGAAATTAGTTTTAAACATTAAGTTACTACTATTGATAAGCTTTTTATTGAACTTAACAGCTTCTGAACCCTTTTCAATTAAAATTGCAGATATCCAAAGTTTTAGATGGGATGCTGATAACCAAGCATTGGTATTACGGGTTGGCTCAAAATATTTTGATATTCGCTTTAGTTCTCGTTGTTGGGATATAGAATCAGCCAAAAAGTTAGAATTTCAATCGTGGAGTAATCGAACTCGCCTTTCAGTAGGCGATGCAATAATTCCTATGTCCTATCGATGGGGTTTTGATTCACCGTCAAACTGATTTATAAAAAATATAGAGAAAATTGAAGGTTAGCTTTATGGCCTTTTTTTTAATAAATAATGAGAAACATACCAATCATTTCCTTCATTAATAGCGAAAAATTTTGCGCATGTTAAGAAAAACATTCGCCATCTAAAAAACCAAGTTTTACCATTGCCATAGTGTTGGTCAAATAAAGATATTATTTTTGATTTATTTTTATCATGTTTCTCTAACCATTTCTGAGAGGTAAGGCCATAGTGTGAACCGTTCACCTTCCAAGAGGACACCACTTTTAAATGATTTTCAAAATTACTGAAAATATCTTCTGAAGGCATGATGCCGCCCTCAAAAAAATTTTTTGTCATCCAGTCAGAGTCGTTTTTTGCTTCATAAAGGTAGCACGCAAAACGATGACAGAAAATATGAACAAATAGTTCGCCATCTGGATTCAAAAAATCAGAGACTTTACTGAGCAGTGACTCATAATTTCTCATATGCTCAAACATTTCTATTGAAATAACTTTGTCAAAAGTTTCACTGAAATACATCTCATTAATGTTTTGTTGGACTGCAGTTAAATTTTCCAAGCCTCTTAGTGCAGCTTGATTGTTAATAAAATTAATTTGATCTTTTGAATTACTCACTGCGGTAAATTTTGATGATGGGAATTTAGCAGCTGCAAATAAAGAAAAGCTTCCCCAGCCACATCCTAAATCAAGAATGCTTTGATTTGCCTGAATGCCTGCACGATCAATGTAAAGTTGCAACATACTTTCTTCGGCTTTATCTAGATCATCATTCTTAGAGTCGAACTGAGAACATGAATACTTCATATGCTTTCCTAGAACCAATTCAAAAAACGCAGGAGGCACCTCGTAATGTTGATAATTTGCATCAGATGTTCTCTCTGCAATAGGTCCTGATTTAAGGTTATTAATCACCATTATTTTTTCATTTTTAATTGAAACAGAATTCACTCGAGCCAAACTGATCCTTTGAATAAAGAAATTTAAAATAAAATCAGGGACCAAGCCTTTCTCTGCTAAATAGATTCCAATCTTAATCATTGCAAGTTAATTTAAATTGAGTGACATCCAACCTATCGCTCAGAAAACCTCCGATACAATAAGCGTAATACATTTCCCATGTTCGTTTAAATTTAATATCAAAACCCAATTCTTTAACACTCTCCCATCGCTTTTGGAATTGCTCATTCCATAGCTCTAAGGTTTTTGCATAGGAATCACCAAAACTTCTTACTTTTTTGCACTCAAGGGATATGCTCGAAGCACAACTGAAAAATGCCTCATCAGAAATGAGTTCTCCACCAGGAAATATATAGGTTTGAATAAAATCTGGATCAACATTGTAAGTCTTGAAATAATCGTCATGCATAGTAATAACTTGAACAAGAGCTGATGATCCAGGCTTTAAAAATCCCTTGATCGAATTAAAGTATTCATTCCAATACTTTGAACCAACTGCTTCAAGCATTTCAATTGAGACAACTGCATCATATAAACCTTCATGCACTCGATAGTCTTGGTAAAGAATTTTTTGTGTACCGCTTAAATTAGTAATTCTTGATGTTGCGTACTCAAATTGCTCTTTTGAAATAGTCAAGCCGGTAACATTGATCCCTAACTTAGAAGCATGCTCAATAAAGCCGCCCCATCCACAACCTATCTCTAAGATGTTATCTCCAGACTTAAGATTAAGGCTCTCAATTATTTTTTGATATTTATTTTTCTGAGCAGATTCAAGGTGTTCTTCTTCAAGGTTTTGGAATAAAGCTGAAGAATAAGTCATGCTAGGATCGAGCCATAATTCATAAAAAGCATTGCCCAAGTCATAGTGTGCATGAATATTTTTTTTGCTGCGTGAAAGAGTATTCTCTCTTAGCCAATGCTGAAATTTCGTGACAAATTTTCTAGAGTTTCCCTTTTGGATGCTCTCAACATTACTTAAGTTATTTGCTAGAAAGGTCATGGTTTTTTGCAAGTTATCAGTTACCCAAAAACCTTTTATGAAACCCTCAGTAAAACCTAAAACACCCCTTCGAAGAATTAAATAGATGCCACGAATTGAGGTAAAAGTAATATTGAATTGAGGCTGATTGTGATCGCCAATGATAATATCTGAACAACCAGGAATTGATAATCGTAGCGACCCGTCGTCAAATGTCTTAAGCTTTTTATTAATCCAATTTTTTATAATTTGATTCAGCATAACCATTTCCATTATGGCTGTAGGCTTGATTACCCTTTCGCCATATAAATAGTGCTTGTAAATGTATTCTAGCAACTACAAAAAGAGTTGATATTATTATTCTAAAATAAAAATAACTCTTCTTCATGCCATTAATTTTGTGGATGGCTCCCTTTAAGATAGTATTAATTTCTAATACACCATCATCATTAAATTCCTTGATGATAGTTTGATTAGGTTGATCCGAGATTTTAAATTTATATATTCCGCTTTTCTTTGCAAAAGGCGATACATACATCTTTTTTGTAGCCTTATAATAGGCTTCAGAACTAATATCATTTCCCACATTATCAATAAAATAGATTTGTCTTTCGCCAAAGGTGTTGGTGACATCTGCAATGAAAGCTAAGACCTCATCATGTTTTTTTAAGTACCAAAAGCAAACTGGATTGAAAGCTTTAAGAAAAATAGAATTTGGTTTTTTTAGTAAATCTAATTTTAAATCATGAGCATCAATTTGATTTTTACTTAAAAAAATCTTGATTGCTTTTATAGTTTCTTTAGTTCCATCATCATCAAAATCCAAAGAGAAAATCTTACTAAATTTTTTAGTAACAAACTCACTTTCTTTAAAGTTATACACATCATTAAAGTAAGCTGAAAAAAATTTGTATCTAAACTGATGCTTCTTTCCAAAAACTCTTTGATGAAAAATGCTACCGACGTAAATACTAAATTGCATGATCTATCATTCTAACTACATTTAATGCTGAGGTAAGGCCATCCTCATGAAAACCATATCCTTGATATGCTCCAGCAAAATATAAATTATCTAATCCTTGAAGTTCACTCACCTTTTCCTTTACTTCCTGAGAGGTAAAATCAAAAAGCGGGTGCTCGTATTGCATCACTTTAAGAATGTCTTGTTTCTGTATTTGAGGGAAGTTACCAATAGTTACAAACAAATTTGTTTTGGATTTAATGTTTTGTAGATTATTCATCCAATAGGTAACGTACTCGTAATCATCATATTTAAATGTGTTCCACGATGACCATAACTTTTTACTTACAGGCATGAAACTTTCATCAGTGTGAAGTATTGTTTTATTTATGTTGTATGAAAAATCAGACATAAAAGAAAAATCTTTATAGTTTGCTAATAATTTAGGAACATCATTGACATGCGTAGCAATGACTAGTTGATCATAATTAAGTTCATGATTTGATGTTTTAAGTCGCCATTGCTCATTAGATTTATTAATGATCGGAGACTCTCCTGTAAAGACATTATTAATATTAGAAGATTCTATGATCGCATCTATATAAGATGCACTCCCATTTTTAACAAAGTGCCATTGAGGTCTGTTAATGAGTTTTAGCAAGCCATGATTTCTTAGAAAAGCAAGCATTGATTCAACTGGGTACTCTCCAATCTTATCCATGGGTGTGGACCAAATGGCTGCTGCCATCGGCAAAACATAATCATTTATAAACTCTTTTTTGAGATTTTTATTAGCTAACCATTCTCTGAAGCTTATACCGGCAATGTTTTGTTTTGCAGCATGATTGAATTTAATGATATTTTTTAAAAAATTTAATTTCGCTGGTTTGAAAAAAGTACTTAATTTTTTAAATTCATTTGATGACCACGTGCTCATTTTTGAAGATACAGAAAAGGACATATCGGTGTCGGCGGTGTCCACCCCTAACTGATTAAAAAATTGAATAAGGTTTGGGTAGTTGAGATCGTTAAAAACAATAAAGCCAGAATCAACATTGATTTCTTCCTCAAGCTGAATTTTGTGAGTGTGTGTATGACCACCTATGCGTGTATCACTTTCATATAAATCTACGTGATGTCTTTTTCCTAAATAATAAGATGCTCCTAATCCAGAGATTCCAGAGCCCACGACAGCAATTTTCATCATGAAATATATTGTAAGCCAGTTTGATTTTTTCTTGTTTGCTATATTTGAGCTCAATAACTAATATTGAATACATGAGAACAGACTAGAATTTTAGTGAGCGGATCGTATTTGCATTCATATTTGGAATAGATTCGCAGACTTTAAAAACTTCTTTGCTTCATGAAAGATCAAATAAAAAAAGTATTTAGAAAAATAATTAAGGAAACTCCCAGTAAGCTTTCTACAAAAGCTCTTAAAAGAGCTAATAAAATCAATAAGCTTAATGCTGGTACTCCACATGACTGGGAAGACTATGAGAAGTATTTGGAAGAAGAGGCCAAGAAAAAAAATAAAACTTAACAAATACTCAAATTAAAGTATTTTTTTTGTGTATTATCTGAAATATGGGATTTTCAGATAAAAAAATTACCTTTACTTGGTGGTTTGCAATAATCCTTTTCATGATGATCTGGCCAATGTTTGTAGGTCCTTATATAGCTTTAAGCAATCCTTCATTTTTTTTAGAAACTGAATCCTCATTAAATTCTGGACTCTACATCGCAAGAAACCTTGCTGTTGGTATCGCTTTTCTGATTGCGATTTATTTAAAAAATGCATCGATGTTATTTATCTTAATCTTCGTAAGATTAATAACTGATTTAATTGATGCGCCCCTTTTCTTTAACTTTAAGAATCCAGATTTAATAGGCCTAATTTTTATCTTCACCTTATTTTGCTACTTGCCAGCAATCTTGGGTTTACGTTATCTTTGGAAGCAAGTATGAATAATAAAATACCTCCACCATTAGTAACCATATTTTTTGGTTGCTGCATATACTTTTCAAAGGACTTCTTTTTGACTATTAATACTCAAGCATTAACCCTGTTAAGTTATGTTTTATTTTTATTTGGATTTGGTATCTTATTTACGGCTGCTCGTTCATTCAAAGAGCACAACACAACAATTAATCCAATTAAAATCGAAACTGCCTCATCTTTGGTTGTATCAGGTATCTTTAATTATTCTAGGAATCCAATGTACTTGGGTATGGCATTAATATTGTTAGGCTTATCATTAAAATTTAATCTTATAGGGGGTTTAATTTTCACAACCTTATTTATACTTTTCATTACTAACTTTCAAATTAAGCCTGAAGAAAAAGCCATGCAAAAAATCTTTGGTGAAGAATTTGTAAATTACAAAAATAAGGTACGGAGATGGTTATGAGTGAAGAAAAAAAGAAGGTTGATGTGCATTGGCAGACACTACCAGAGAAAATAGCAATATCTCTCCAATGGATGGTTGCTGGTTTAATAGCTGGATTAATAATACTTATTCCTCTTTGGATAGTTGGTGGTCTTATAGCCATAGTAATCTTCGAGCTATAGCTTACTAGTTAACAATCCTAAAATTCACAATCTTAAAAAAGAAAAACCCTATAAACCTTAAATCTATAGGGTTTTCCAAGAAATTGGCATCCCGTAGGGGAGTCGAACCCCTGTTGCCGGGATGAAAACCCGGTGTCCTAGGCCTCTAGACGAACGGGACTAGATGGCGGAATTATAAAAGTTTATATTTATAAATCAAATAGCATTAGGCTATTTAAGAAGCTTGTTCACTTTCGTTAATAAACCTCTTAAAAAGTTCCCCTCCATCTTGTCAGGATGGAGTCTTCGAAACATTCGCTCCATTCGAGTCAGAATCTGTTTAGGGTTTGATTTATCTACTAAGCCAAGCTTGAAAGCAGTCTCATTAAAGTGCTCAATCAGATTATCGATTTCTTGATGTGTGTATTCAGGATAATCTTGCCAACTAAAGTTTTGATCAGACTTCAACGCCATATGAATTTCGTAACAAACCAGTTGCACGCTCATAGCTAAATTTAAAACAGGATAATCTGTATCTGCTGGGATGATGAGATGATCATTTGCAAGTTGAAGCTCCTCGTTGGTAAGCCCCCTATCCTCTCGACCAAATAAAATTGAGATTTCATCACCCTGCTCTACTAAACTTTTGATTTTAATTGCAGCTTCTCTTGCTTCCACAATCGGCCAATCGATACTTCGCACTCTTGCAGAAGTTGCCAACACATATTTTGAATTAGCAATTGCGCTTTGAATGTCTTGATGAACTTCTGCACTTTCGAGTAAATCCAATGCGTTACCTGAAAGCGCTCTGGCATCACCGTGTGGAAATTTTTTTGGATTGATGAGATTTAAATTTGTGAGTCCCATATTTTTCATTGCTCTTGCAGCTGATCCAATGTTGCCAGGATGCGAAGTTTCAACCAAAACAATGTTTATAAGTTTTGCGCTATCTAACATGAAACTATTATCTTCATTTCCAGTACAATATGCGACATGTCTTTACCCGCTTTATTAAATGTAGGATTAATTGCTGCACGCATGGGCGCACGTGAGATTGAATTTGGTGTGAAAAAAGTTCATTCACTGCAGGTTCAAAAAAAAGGTCCCACTGATTACGTCACTGAAATGGACAGAAAAATTGAAACCCTCGTTTTTGAGGAGATTAAGAAATATTATCCTGAACATAATTTTCTGGGTGAAGAATTTGGTCATGAGATTAATAACTCTGACACCACATGGATTCTGGATCCAATCGATGGCACCACTAATTTTATCCATGGGTATCCACAATACTGCATTTCATTGGCCTGCAAAGTTGATGACAAAATTGAGCATGGCATCATCATTGATCCATCAAGACAAGAGGAATTTACTGCTTCAAGAGGTAAAGGTGCTGAATTAAATGGTGAAAGGATTCGTGCAAGCCAGCGCATGAACCTTAAGGATGCATTAATAGCTAATAGTTCTCACAGCAAAGCAGAACAAACCTATACATTTGAAAACATAGCGACATTTCGAGAACTTTACACCCATGGGTTGACCATTCGTCGATCAGGATGTGCTGCTTTGGATATTGCTTACGTTGCCGCTGGCAGACTGGATGGCTTTTGGGGGAATGGCTTGGGAATCTGGGATGTTGCTGCAGGTATTCTAATTGCTACCGAAGCTGGAGCATTGGTAAGTGATTTTACTGGAGACCCTAATTGCTTGGATGGGGATCACTTTTTATGTGCGGCGCCTAAATGTTTCAAGCCAATGCTTAAAACAATCAAAAGTAACTTCACTGCCAATTAAGGCATATCGTCAAATTCAGCTCCCTCAGGTTCGGGTATGGCCATATCCTCTTGGTTAATTGCAAACATGATGAGCATATTGGCAACGACATATATCGAAGAATAAGTTCCAATAATTACACCAATGATCAGTGCAAGAGCAAAACCTCTTATTAACTCACCCCCAAGAAAATATAGAGCCAATAAAACTAATAGCGTTGTTAATGAAGTGATCAAAGTCCTGGCAAGCATCTGATTGATTGAGAGATCAACAACCTCAATCGACTCAATCCCTCGCTGAGATCTAAAATTTTCTCGGATTCTATCTGAGACAACTATCGTGTCATTCAAGGAATAACCTATCACCGCTAAGAGTGCAGCCATTACGGTCAAATCAAAATCCCATGCAAATAAGGAAAATAATCCCAGGATAATAATGACATCATGAGCAAGTGCGGTAACAGCACCAAGAGCAAATTTATATTGGAAACGGAAAGCAACATAAAGCAGGATCATTGCCAAAGCTACCAACATGCCTAAGCCTCCTTGGTCACGGAGTTCTGAGCCAATTTGAGGTCCAACAAACTCAACCCGCTTCAATTCAGTATCAGGATCATCGGCTTGGACTAGCGCAAAGACTTCGTCACCCAGTTGGCTGTTGCCAGGCTGATCTGCAATCTTTATAAGTACATCCCTGTCGGAACCAAAATTAACAACTTGATAATCATCGAAGCCATTATTGGTAAGCATGCCTCTGACCTCTTCAAGATTGACTGAGTCTTCATAGGTCACTTCAACTAAAGTTCCGCCACTGAAATCAAGTCCTAAACTCAAGCCTCTAAAGCTCAAAGAGACAATTGAAATAACAAACAATGCAAGAGATGCATAAGCAGCAATCTTGCGATACTTCATAAATGGAATATTAAAATCCATGCTAGACCTTTAACTCCCTAATATTTTTATTTCCATAAATTAGATTTACCACAGCTCGTGTGCCCATTATTGCTGTAAACATTGAGGTAACAATTCCGATCGATAGCGTAATGGCAAATCCTTTAATAGGACCGGTTCCAATTGCATACAGAACAAGTGCAGCAATGAGGGTTGTTATGTTGGCATCAAAAATGGTTGTAAAAGCTCTCGAGAAACCTTCTTTGATGGCTTCTTGTGGACCGAGACCAGCTCTAAGCTCCTCTTTTATTCTAGAAAAAATCAATACGTTTGCATCGACTGCCATTCCCACCGTTAGCACTATTCCGGCAATACCTGGAAGCGTAAGCGTTGCACCCAGCAGAGACATAAATCCTGTAATTAGGATCAAATTAGAAATTAAGGCTAGGTTGGCTGCCAGACCAAACCATCTATAGTAGGCGAACATAAATATAACCACAGCAAGAAAACCGATCATGATTGAACGCATGCCCAGTTCAATGTTTTCTTTTCCAAGGCTGGGGCCAACTGTCCTTTCTTCAACAAATTTCATTGGAGCTGCCAAAGCTCCTGCTCTTAATAGTAAAGCCAATTCGCTAGCTTCTTGCGGCGTTCCAACTCCTGTAATCCTAAAGCTCGTGCCCAATACAGCTTGAACTGTAGCCAAACTAATAATTTTCTTTTCAGTATAAGGAGTTTGTTTAATAATCTCCTCTCCTTGATCGTTGATTACGATCTCAGAGCGAGATTTTTGTTCGACAAATAAAACCCCCAATCTTCTACCGATATTTCCTGTGGTTGCTTTTTGAAGGGATCTGCCGCCCTGCATATCAAGGGTTATATTAACTTGTGGAAAACCGCTCTCATCAAAACCTGTGCTGGCATTGGTCACACTGTCACCTGAAACAATAACAGTTCTCTCTAAATCAGCTGTCTGTAATTCAGAAGCTTTAAAGGCGAAACTCTCTTTTCTTAATCTGGATGCAGTAGATGAAGCCTCCATGCGAAACTCAAGGTTTGCAGTTTTACCAATGATCTTTTTTGCTGCTGTTGTATCCTGGACTCCAGGTAATTGGACAACGATTCTATCTCTGCCCTGTCGTTGAACGATGGGTTCGGACACCCCAAGCTCATTAACTCGATTTCTCAGCGTCATCAAGTTTTGTCCAACTGCATAATCTCTGATTTCTCTAATTGCAACATCGGTATAAGTCAGTTCGATTGTGTTAGAGAAATTATCTAGAACTAAGTCATAGATAAGGCCATTGGGTGAAACATTCTCATTATTTATAATTCCTCGAGCTTTGGTGTATCCCTCTTCATTATTAAAAGTAAATCTAATCGATGAACCATTATTAACAGAATTAGAGTAACGAATGCCCTCCTCTCTAAATTGTTGTCGAAAAGAATTTAAAATTCCTTCAAGTCGATTTGAAACAGCACTTTCGATATCTACTTCAAGCAAAAAATGCACTCCACCAGATAAATCAAGACCCAGTTTTAGAGGCGAACCTCCAATGACTTCCAACCAGTCAGGTGTTGATGGCTCAAGATTTAAAGCCACAACAGCATCGTCCAGTAAACTTCTTTGCAGGATGGTCTTTGCTCTAAGCTGATCGTCGAGCGAGGAAAAGTTCGCTACGATGTTATTTTCATCTAGCTTCACGGCAGAAGCCGCAACTTCAGATGCATCAAGAGCCTCACCAACTCTTTCAAGCAAGCTCTGATCAGCAGACATGCCTGAATCTGAATAAGCAATTTGAATGGATGGTTTTGCAGGATAAATATTTGGTAATGAATAGAGAATACCCAGTAGTAAGACTGAGAGAATCAATCCATAGGTCCAAACAGAAAACTTATTCACTGTAATTATTTATTGATTGAATCAATGGTTCCTTTTGGCAAAGTGCCAGAGATTGCTGTCTTTTGTAATTTAAAAGTTATGCTTGGGCTAACTTCTATAGAAACATAATCTCCTTTAATGTCTTTAATCTTGCCTAAAATTCCACTCGCAGCAACAACCTCATCACCTTTTTCGAGTGCGCCAAGCATTTGTTGAAGTTCTTTAGCTCGTTTATTTTGCGGGCGAATTAGCATGAAATAAACGATGGCCAACATCCCGATTAATAAAAAAAGGGTTGGGTCAAAAAAACCCGGACTTTGAACTGCTGTTTCTTCCATGAAAACTCCTTACTGTAAGTGCTCAGGCACTAATTTTTGACGCTTATTATAGAAGTCTTTTATGAACTTAGCGAATGATTCTGTTTCAATGGCTTCCCTTATCTGCGACATCAAAGTTTGATAGTAAAAGATATTGTGATAACTCGATAAAATTGATCCCAAAATCTCTTTAGTTTTATCCAGATGATGAAGGTAGGCTCTCGAATAATTTTTGCACACCTTGCAGGCACAATCTGGATCAATTGGTTCAGAAGAAGTTTTATGCTCAGCATTTCTAATATTCAATTCACCAAAGGAGGTAATCAATTGACCGTTTCTTGCATTGCGAGTTGGAAGCACGCAATCAAACATATCTATCCCATAATAAACAGCTTCGACAATATCTTCTGGCTTTCCAACACCCATCAGATAGTGAGGCAGTGTTTTTGGGAGTTGTGGCGCAAGATGTTCAAGAATGGTCACTCTTTCTTCATGGGTTTCGCCAACACTTAGCCCACCGACAGCCATGCCATCAAAATCAAGATCCATCAATGATTCCAGTGACTTAGTTCTTAAGTCGGTATACATTCCCCCCTGAACGATCCCAAAGAGAGCGCTTTTGGACTGATGAGCATCCTTTGAGCGCTTTGCCCATCTTAATGAGAGCTCCATGGATGTCTTTGCATCGTCATAGGTAGCGGGATAGGAAGTGCAATCATCAAAAATCATGACAATATCTGAGCCTAAGTTATTTTGAATTTCTATAGAGCGCTCCGGCGTAAGTTCTATCTTCCTGCCATCATACGGTGACTGAAAACGAACGCCCTCTTCAGAAATTTTTGCCATCTCACCTAAACTCCAAACTTGGAAACCTCCTGAATCGGTAAGAATAGGTTTGGACCAGTTGATAAACTTGTGCAGGCCACCTGCACCTTTAATTAACTCATCCCCAGGTCTTAGCATCAGATGAAAAGTATTCCCTAAAATAATTTCTGATCCTGTTTCTAAGATATTCTCAATCTCAAGAGCCTTAACTGTGCCGTTCGTTCCTACTGGCATGAATGCAGGTATCTGTATTTCACCCCTTTCAAAGTGCATAACTCCTCTTCGAGCAAAACCTTCTGTTTTAGAAATATTAAATTTCATTTTTTTGTAAGTAGCATAGCATCGCCATAGGATAAAAATCTGTAGCGTTCTTTTACTGCCGTTTGATAAAGTTGATGCATTTCTTGATGACCAATAAAAGCGCTCACTAGCATCAATAAAGAAGATTTGGGTAGGTGAAAATTTGTAATCATCAAATCAACAACTTTAAATTCATAGCCTGGATAAATAAATAAATTTGTCTCTCCATTATATTTCTCAGGAACATCTTGGAAGGCTGTCTCTAATGCTCTTACCGAAGTTGTTCCAACAGCTATCACCCTTCCATTTTGTTTTTTCGTTTGTTTGATTTTTGAAACAATATCTTCACTTACCTCTATTTTTTCATAATGAATTTTATGATCTTTAATATTCTCCTCTTTGACAGGCGTAAATGTGCCTGAGCCGACGTGTAAATTGAGGGTTGCGGTTTTGATGCCTGCATTTCTGAGCCTAGTTAAAAGGAGATTATCAAAGTGCAATCCTGCAGTCGGTGCGGCAACAGAAAATTGTTTGTTGTTGTTTGCATAAACAGTTTGGTATCGGCTCTTATCACTATCATCGGTATCTCTATCAATATATGGAGGCAAAGGAATGGCTGCATGTTGTTGAAAAATCTCTTCGGCTTTAGCCCTCCATTCCAAAATAAAGAAATTATCCTGTCTCCCAAGCACTTTTGCAGAAATTTTATTTTTGGGTATTGCAAAATTTATGATTGAGTTTTCTTTTGGAGATCTTGAAGACCTTATTTGCACAAGCGTTTGCGAGGAAGATAAAAATCTTTCAAGCATAACTTCAACCCTTCCACCTGTTTCTTTTTCACCAATTAAACGAGCAGGAATAACTGCAGATTCATTCAAAACCAGAAGGTCATTGGGTTGAAGATAATCAAGCAAATTGGAAAATTTCTCATGTTTGACTTCCTTGTCACTAAAAACCAAAAGGCGAGAATTAGTTCGATCATTGGGAGGATATTTAGCAATTAAATCTTCCGGTAAATCGTAGTTAAAATCACTGGTCTTCATTAGGAAGCTCATTCTAAAAGATGTTGAACTCAGCTACAATGACACGCTTGCCCCATTGGCGGAATTGGTAGACGCGCGCGATTCAAAATCGCGTTCCTTCGGGAGTATCTGTTCGACTCAGATATGGGGCACCAATTTAATCTGAGATCTTACGAAAAAATATAAAAAGTGATTTGCCATAGAATAAAAAAAAATATGGTTTTAGAATGTGGCTTAAATAATTGAACCACGCATTAATTAGTAATTCTTCATCCATGTCTAGACTTTCAAAACATCATCAAAAAATTATTGTTAAGGTGGGTTCAGCTGTCCTTACCGATGAACATGGCAGGGTTAGAAAAAAAATTTTGAGTAATATTGCCCAAGATATTGCGACCTTGAAAAATAGACAAATTATCTTGGTTTCATCAGGAGCTATAGCCATAGGCAAAAGATTATTAAATATAAAAAATGTTGAATTAATTGAAGAATCTCAGGCGCTTGCAGCCGTAGGTCAATTGGAGTTGATTAAGGCATGGAGGGCAGCATTTAGTGCTCATTCAATCGATGTAGGTCAAGTTCTCTTAACCCCTAAAGAAATTCAGACTGCTAAGGATGCACGAAATGCTTTAAAAACAATAAATCAACTGCACCGCTATAGGGTGCTTCCTATCGTTAATGAAAACGATACAACAGCTACAGATGAAATTCAGTTTGGGGATAACGATTTGCTTGCTGCAAAATTAGCAAAAATTTTTAAAGCTGACTTATTGATCATGTTATCTTCAGTTGAAGGACTTTATGAATCATTTAACGGTCAAACCAATCAATCAACACTCATTAGACAGGTATCAAAAGTCACTAAAGACATTCATGCCATGGCTGGCAAAGCAAGCAAAAGCGGTAAAGGTGGTATGACTTCTAAAATTGAGGCTGCAAAAATAATGTTGAGCATGAATTCAAATATGGTGATTACTAAGGGGGATGCTGCTAATCCTTTGCTAAGATTAAAAAAATCTGTGCCATCCACATGGTTTAATAAATCATGAATAAATTAGTACAAGAAATTAGTACAAATTCAAAGGCTGCGGTGTCCGTGCTGAATTCAATGTCCACCAAATCAAAAAATAATCTTCTAATCAAAGCTACTAAGAATATTCATCAATCTAGAAAAAAAATTCTATTAGCTAATAATCTTGATGTTGAAGACGCACTTTCAAACTCAAAAGACGATGCTTTTATTGATAGGCTTCGCCTCGATGACGAACGAATTGATGGAATCATTGATACTCTGAATAATATCGTCAAACTCCCTGATCCTGTTGGCACTATCCTTGATACATGGAAGCGCCCAAATGGTCTGGACATTTCAAGGGTTAGAACTCCACTAGGAACCATAGGAATAATTTTTGAAAGCAGACCAAATGTATCTGCTGATGCCAGCGCTCTTAGTATCAAGTCTGGTAACGCTGTTGTATTAAGAAGCGGGAGTGATAGCTTGAGATCCTCACAAGCAATAGTTAATTGTTTTGGAGATGCGTTAAGTGATATGAACTTACCAAAGGGCATCGTTCAAATTATCCCTATTAAAGATAGAGAAATGGTAACTCATATGTTGAAAGGTCTTGACGGAGCGATCGATGTAATAGTGCCACGAGGTGGAAAAAGTCTTGTTCAGGCCGTGCAGGACTCAGCAACTATTCCAGTATTTGGTCATTTGGAGGGCATCTGCCATACCTACATTGATAAAAGTGCTGATCTCAATACTTCGATTTCAGTAGTAACAAACGCAAAAATGAGGCGGCCAGGAATTTGCGGGGCACTTGAGACTCTTTTAATTCACAAGGATTCAAGTGAACAATTAAGTGGCATTTTAGACAGCTTGATTGGAGAAGGATGCGAAATTCGAGGCTGTGAAAAGACTGTAAAGCTTGATGATCGCGTAACACAAGCAAATGACATTGACTGGGACACAGAATATCTAAGCCCAATCCTGAGTATAAAAATAGTTGATGATATTAAGGAGGCGGTTGAACACATTCAAAAACACGGTACGGGTCATACTGATGTAATTATTAGTGAAGACAAAAATTCTCAAGACCACTTTATCAATCAACTTGACAGTGCGATATTGATGATCAATGCCTCATCTCAGTTTGCCGATGGTGGTGAATTTGGCATGGGTGGAGAAATAGGAATCGCCACTGGAAAATTTCATGCCCGTGGGCCTGTTAGTCTTGAGCAACTTACAAGTTTTAAATATGTGGTGCGCGGCTCAGGACAAACTCGTAGTTAATTGAGATAGATATCAAACCTAACTGATTTACCTGTAATCTGATAATTAATGCTGCCTTTAAAAGCATCTGCTTTGAGAGGTCTTTTAACAATTAACTTTGTGCTTGGAATATTACGGAGATAGGTAAATGTTGATTCTGGGTCGCTAGCAAGACCCTCAATCTCAAGTATAGAATTAATTTTTTTTAAATCCGATCTCCTTGCACTTGAGGCTTTATCTTCAGGATACATGGGATCAAAATAAATAACATCAAAACTCTTATCATTAAAGTTTGCTTCGCAAACATTAGAATTAATCAGTTTAAGGTTTAATAAATTAGAATCTGTTTCAGCTAAATGATTCAGTTCATTATCTAACATCGTGTATAAAATTTTACTTTGTTCATAAGCAGTAACTGAGTGACCAAGCGCAAGCATAATCATTGAGTCTCCAAGCAAACCGGCAGTAGCATCTAAAATTCTTAATGGCCGTTCTGTTTTGCCAATGGCTTTTTTTATGTGTGTTTCGTGTTGTGGTCTAGCCAATCGCCATCCAAGTGCGCCCTTTTGGATATCAATCTTAAGAGGGGTTAATGCCCTCTCCTTTTTAAAATTAAAATAAAGGCTATCTTCTTGAAACACCAAACTATCATGATCAAGATTGATCGTGCTAGTGGAGATCAGGTTTAATTGAGTCTCAAGCTCATTCAATCTCTTAGACTCAAGCCCACCAAGATTGATCAGGTCAAAGTTCATATCATCAGGATAGCAGCACCCAAGACAATCCTATATATAACAAACGGCACCATACCAATATGATTTACAAATTTTAAGAAATATTTGATGGTAAAAAAGGCAATAAAAGCCGATACAAAGATGCCAATCAACATTAGATAAATCTCAGTAATGCTGATGGAGCCAAGCTCGTCAAAGACAAGCAATATTAGTGAAGCTAGAATCGTTGGGATACTCAATAAAAATGCAAATTTAGAACCTGATTTAAGTGAAAGACCCATAAAAAGCGCGCCGGTGATCGCCATCCCAGAGCGAGAGGCTCCTGGAAATAGTGCAAAAATTTGAAATAAACCAATCACTAATGCAGATAACATGGTTATCTCAGCATAAGATTTATTTTTGGAACTAATTAAAAATGCACCTAAGAGAAGTCCTGCAAAAATTAAATTTGCATACGCAATCCCATCAAGACTTGGGCGAACAGAAAAGTAATCCCTGAAAAGAAGTCCAATGATAATAATGGGCAAGGTCCCAACGATCAGCATAAGACCCTCATTGAAGCGTTGCTGATTATTTTTTAACCCGGGGCACCACGCTGCAAATATCTCCACCAAATCTTTTCTAAAATAGGTGATCACTGCCAGCAATGTCCCTAAATGAGTTGCCACATCAAAAAGTAAACCCAAATCATTGGTTCCGAAAATAAGTGTGGGGAACAGCAAATGAGCTGAGCTAGATATTGGTAAGAACTCAGTTAAACCTTGGATGACAGCCAGAATTATTGCAAGAAAATAATCGCTCATGAATTTAGTTTCTTAAAGGTTATTTCTGATAAGTAAATAGGATTAACATCAATGTTATCAAAGTGATTGCCTTGGTCTATATAGTGCAATGCCAAAGATACAACTGAACTAGCATTTGCTTGAACAGATTTAAGAAGATTCTCTTTATCTGATAATAACAACCATCCCTCACCAACCAAAATCTTTACTTTGCTAGCTATCTTTTCTAACTCCTCTGAGGAGCATATCTTTGGCGAGGATACGGTTTCAATATTTTGTGACGAAAGCTTATACGATGCATGGTAAAACTTAGCTTGATCAGCATTTAAAGCAACGTTTATCTCAACAGGAAATGAGTCCATCCAGTCCTTAGCTTGCCAAGCCAACACCTCAAGGTTTGAGATAGGAAAAATAGGTATATTCTTTGCATAAGCTATAGCTTTTAAGAATACAGCTGTGCTCCTCAAAGCAGTATAGGAACCTGGCCCATTCGCATATGCCAAACCATCTAGAGAATTTAATATTTGGTTTGGTATCAACTCAAGTTTTGAAAAAAGATAGTCCCAATCAGGTCTTTGTCTTGGTGATGCTGGCACGGTAAAAGAATTTATGTTGCCATCATCATGAAGTGCGATTGAAGAATAATTCGACCCGATATCAAAAGCTAATATTTTCAAATTACCTAAATATGATTTTGTATTTCTTGAAAGACATCATCCACGGACTGATCACCATTCACAGTTGCATAAACAAGGTCACTTTCAGAAGATTTATTTGTGTAAAAATCTACCAGCGGTTTAGTTTCTTGATGATAAACATCGAGACGTTTCTTTACGGTCTCAGGGAGGTCATCATCACGCTGAATTAAAGGCTCACCCGTCTCATCATCAATACCCTCATTTTTGGGAGGATTAAAAGTTATATGATAAGTCCTACCAGAACCGGGATGCCAGCGTCTTCCCGACATCCTATTAATAATTTGCTCATTCTCAACCTGCAACTCAAGCACATGTGTGAATAAAATATTATTTTGATCAAAGAGATTTGCTTGACCTAAGGTTCTTGGGACGCCATCAAAAAGGTAGCCATTAGCACAATCATTTTTTGTAGTTCTATCCAGAATTAATTCTAAGATAATGTCATCAGATACTAGGGCACCGGATTTCATAATCTGATCTACCCGCTCACCCAATTCATTGCCAGTTGCAATAGCTTCTCTAAGCATATCGCCGGTGCTGATTTTTGGAATGTTTAAAGTTTGACAGATCTTATCTGCTTGGGTGCCCTTTCCAGCACCAGGTGGGCCCAATAAAATTATTTTTTTCATGCTTCAAGTATTACAAATGCAACGGCATAACCACCATCATCGCTAAGACTAACATGTGAAGATTTGATACCCAAATCATTTATGAAAGATTTTATTGATTCATCAAATTCAATGATTGGCTTACCCTCATCATTTCGCAGAACTGAAATTTGGTTTGGCATCATGGGTTTTTTAAACCCTGTGCCTAACGCTTTTACAAAGGCCTCTTTGGCTGCAAATTGCAATCCGAGGAATTTAATTTTTTGTGTTTCATCTTTACTAAAAAATATCTTTTTTTCGTTATCGGATAGTATTTTTTCAGCAAAGGTGTCCAAGCTTTTCATGGATTCAATTCGGCTAAGCTTACAAATATCTGCTCCTACTCCATAAATCACTAGCTTAACCTCTTAAAAGTAGACCGACTGTTCAAGTCTTTTCCATCCAGACATGCAGCAATTGCAGCTTGGGTGAGAGTTTTAAGTTTATGTTTATCAATCTCAGTTAATTCTCTATCTTTTACTTTTACAAGTTCTGCTTTAGTGAAATTTCCATTATCGTTAGAAGCTCTAAACCCCGATTCAGGTACAAATTGATATTTCTGATCATTTTCTAGATTTGAATTATTGAGTGAATCGGTATCAAAATTGATTCCAAAGCCCAACACATCCAAAAGATCTAACTCGAAACATCGAAGACTTTCTTCCTTGAATGTAGAGGTAGCAAAGCTATCAACAAAAGCTTGATATAAATTAAACAATTCTTTGTTTGGAATATGCTGCGGTAAGATTTTTAGTAGCAGTTCATTTATATACAAATAACTATAAGTTGAGAGTTGATTTGAGTTTCCATGATCAATCAAAGACGAATCAATCTCATTTAAAGTCTTAAGATCAGATTTTCCTGAATATGTCAGTCTTACGTGGCGAAAAGGAGTAAGGTGTCCAAAGTACTTCGACTTAGGTTTTTTGGCACCCTTTGCAAGTACTGACATCCTCCCATGATTCAGAGAAAATATATCAACTATCAATGAAGTGTCGCTAAATGGTCTTGTATGCAAAACGAAACAAGGCTCCCATTCCTTATGCATCTTGATTGCCTCCAATTCCAAGGCCTTGAATGTGTTCTAAACTCTTACTCCAATTCTTTTTTACTTTTACCCAAGATTTCAACATAACTTTTTCGCCCAAAGTCTCTTCAAGATCAAGTCGAGCTGCCTTGCCAATCTTTTTAAGGATGTCGCCATTGTTTCCAATAACAATATTTTTTTGGCTTTGTTTTGCTACATGGATGATCACGCCAATGTTTCTCACTTTGCCTTTAACTTCATTGGTTTCAACGCTCACGTAAAGCTCATAAGGTATTTCATCTCCGAGTGTTCTGGTAAGCTTTTCCCTAACAATTTCACTTATGTAAAAGGAGTTTTCAGCAAAATTGCTGCCATAATCTTCTGGAAATAAATGAGGATTTTCTGGGAGCAAATCAATAATGGTATTAATCAAGTCATCAATACCATTTTTTTTAAGTGCTGAAATAGGAACAATTGCCCTAAAGTCATATTGGCTAGATAGTCTTTCTATGAAGGGTAGAAGTTTTTGTTTATCTGTTAGCTGATCGATCTTATTGATCACACATATAACTTGCTGATCAGTACCCTTGAGAATATCCAATACTTTTTGATCTAGCTCATCCAGCTGGTTTCTTTGAACTAAAAACAATATAAGGTCAGAGTCCTCAATCACCCCTTGGGCTGATTTATTAAGAACCTTATTAAGAACCTTTGTTTTTTTGGTGTGGATGCCTGGAGTATCCAAGAAAATAATTTGTGTCTCACCATGAGTTTTTATTCCCATGATGTTATTTCTAGTGGTTTGTGATTTGTCAGCAGTTATAGATATTTTCTTTTCCAGCAACTCATTTAAGAGAGTTGATTTACCAACATTAGGTTTGCCTATAATTGAAACATAACCAGACCTTGTGCTCATGATAGATTTAGATTGGCAATAATTTGACTAGCTAAATCCTGTTCGCCAAGTTTTTTTGATTTTTGATTTGAAAGGTAGTCCACTCCGTTGAATCTAACGACACAGTTAAAGGACTGATCATCTTCACGAACATCACATTGATATTCTGGCAATGGCAACGACTTACTTTGGCAATATTCTTGCAAAAAGGTTTTTGCATCCTTAAAGGAGTCCTTAGCTTCAAGGCCTTCGAGCTGATTGATGAATAACTTTTCAATAAGTTGTTTAGATTTTTGGTAACCCTCAATAACAAATACCGAACCAATGACTGCCTCTACAAGTCCTGCATAAATTTTATCCTTGTGTGTATCAGGAAGGTTAAGTGTTCCTTTAGACATCTTGAGACCTTTGTGAAGCTCATATTCTCTGCAAATGAGGTTTAAATTTTCTGTACTGACAAGAGTTGACCTCATTCGAGTTAGTAACCCCTCGTTAGCATCACCAAACTTATTAAATAATAACTCGCTGATAACCGTCTCAAGGATGGCATCGCCCAAAAATTCTAGTCTTTCGTTGTTACGTTTTTTATCGAAGCTTTTGTGGATAAAAGCCAAATGAAACTCAGGAACATCGTACTGAATTTTTTCAAGACCAAGCTTTTCAAACATGTTTTATTTTATCTTACCTGCTCTCTCAAAAGAGGGTAAACATAACCAACATTCCCAAGTAGCCCAAATGACTTCGGCTGTTCCCATAAAGTTCTCGCGCGGTACAAACCCCCAAACCCTTGAATCAGAAGAATTATCTCTGTTGTCTCCCATGACAAAATAATGCCCGCTAGGTACAGTGACCTCATAAGGAAATTCTGCAGCAGTTTCTCGTAAACGAATGATTCTCGAAGTTTCTTCAAAAGTTTCTTTAATAATTAATTCTCCAGGTTTGCTACTAATTAACTGCTGATCTAGAGGAATATTATTTACATATAATTTTTTATTTTGATAACGGATCACATCGCCGGGCTTGCCAATTAATCGCTTCACAAAAGGTGCATTAACATGAGGCGGTACAAACACAACTACATCGCCATACTCTGGATCCCTGCCGCCCATAGCGGGCTCGCCTATTCTGTTAATCTTGTAGCCATAAACATGTTTATTGACCAACAAAAAGTCCCCCACTTTAAGCCCAGGAAGCATTGAGCCTGAAGGAATTTGAAATGGCTCATAAGCAAAAGTTCTCAGCGCGAAGATTAGAAAAACTGGTATGAACCAACTTCGTCCTGTTTTTGTAAGCCTAGAATTTGATGCAACTACCCCAACCAAAAGAATTAACAAACAAATAATTGAGCCAAAGAATAATAAAACCCCCAGGTCACCTGCATTAACAAAAAGCCTCCAGATGATTAACACAGAAAAAACTAATCCAATACGATTGAGTTTTTCCTCCAATTCCTCAGAGCCTTCACCCCTTAGGTTATCTATTATCCACCAACCGATACAGCCTATGGCGCCCATTAACCCAATCAAAAATAGTGGATCTTGATACATTGCTACTCCCCAGTATTAAAGTAATTTAAGAAAGCCTCTTGGGGAATCGAAACTTTTCCAAGCTGCTTCATTTTCTTTTTTCCTTCTTTTTGTTTTTCAAGAAGTTTCTTTTTACGTGTCACATCACCACCGTAACACTTAGCCGTGACGTTTTTTCTGAGAGCTTTAACGGTTTCACGTGAAATAATTTTTGAACCTAGAGCTACCTGAATTGGGACATCAAACATTTGTCTTGGAATGAGTTTTTGCAAATTCTTAGCAATTTCTCTGCCACGTGTTATAGCAAAGGATTTATGAATAATCATTGATAGTGCATCCACTTTAGAATTATTAATTAGAACATCCAGCTTAGTTAAGTCTGAACATCTGAAATCTTTGATTGAATACTCTATGGAAGCAAAGCCTTTGGTCGATGACTTTAAGCGATCAAAAAAATCGATAATGACTTCTGCCAAAGGGATCTCAAAAATAATAGATACTTGATTACCAAAATAATTCATATCCTTTTGTATACCTCTCTTTTCAGTACAAAGTGTTATCACGTTTCCAACAAAGTCTTTTGGTGTCAGTATGTTTGCCTGAACAAATGGTTCGCGAATTTCTTTGATGTCGTTGGGTGGTGGAAGCTGCGAAGGACTATCACAAGTTACCACTTCACCATTTGTTTTTTCAACTTGATATTCCACAGAAGGAGCTGTTGAGATCAGTTCGATTTCATTTTCCCGCTCAAGCCTTTCGCGAATAACTTCCATGTGGAGTGTTCCAAGAAATCCGCAGCGGAAACCAAAGCCCAACGCATCGGATACTTCTGGTTCATACACTAATGAGGAATCATTAAGGGTTAGTTTTGCTAAGGCGTCCCTGAATTTTTCATACTCGTCAGAGTTAACAGTAAACAAGGATGCGAAAACTTTTGGAAGAACTTTCTTAAATCCTGGTAGCGGTAATGTGGATTCATCTTTTGATTCAATAATAGTGTCACCAACGGGAGCACCATAAATATCTTTGATGCCTGCAACCATATAACCAACCTGCCCAGCGCTTAATTGATCCATTTCAGTCTTTTTAGGAGTAAAGATTCCAACTTGATCAACCGTAAAAGTCTGGCCGGTAGAAAAGATTTTAATCTTTTGACCTTTTTGTATCGATCCATCAATAATTTTGATAAGAGAGACAACTCCTAAATAACTATCAAACCATGAGTCAATAATGAGAGATTTCAACGAGCCATTAAGATTGCCTTTAGGTGGTGGGATTGACTCAACTAATGATGATAAAAGCTCATCGATACCAAGCCCTGTTTTAGCACTTACCATTGGAGCTTCAATTGCATCAAGTCCAATCATGTCCTCTATTTCTTGTTTAACTCTATCGGGTTCAGCTTGAGGAAGATCAATTTTATTGATAACAGGTAATACCTCTAAATCTTGATCCACTGCTGTATAGCAATTTGCTAATGTCTGCGCTTCAACTCCTTGCGATCCATCCACAACCAACAAAGCTCCCTCGCATGCATATAAAGATCTTGAAACTTCATATGAAAAATCAACATGTCCAGGCGTATCAATGAAATTTAGCTGATAATCAGTGTCCTTATGTTTATAGTTAAGTGTTACTGCTTGGGCTTTGATGGTGATACCACGCTCTCGCTCTATATCCATTGTATCAAGGATTTGATCTGCCATCTCCCTTTTTGAAAGCCCGCCGCAGTACTCTATCAACCTATCGGACAGAGTCGATTTACCATGATCAATATGGGCAATAATTGAAAAATTTCTTATATGTTCCATTGCACACTTATTTGTGTGACTATTTTATAGGAAAAGACAGCTGAAACTAGTCAACGGTGATGGCAACGAAGAATCTGTTACCTGATCTTCTGCCGACTAAAGCTATCTTGTCCCCAGATGATAAAGAATCCACAATTTCTTCAAAGCTATCAATATCTATCACGGGCTTTCGATCACCAGAAACAATAACGTCTGTAATAATGTCACCACGCATAATTTTACCAGCAGCAGAAGACCCGGACGTGACTCTAGTAACAACAACTCCCTCTTGGGGATCACTGGCTTGAGAATTTTCATCATTAAGATTCTCAAGTCTCAGTCCCAGTGGATCTGAAGACACTTCAGCTTTTGCTGGTATGAAGGATCTTTCATCGGTGGGTAATTCACCCAATGAAAAAATTAAGGTTTTACTTTCACCACTTCTAATAACTTTTGCTCGCGAACGAGTTCCAGGTTTAATTCGACCAACCACATGCGGAAGATCAGAACTAAACTTGATTTCTTTTCCATTAAACTCTGTAATTACATCTCCGGGTAAAAGACCGCCTTTATCAGCGGACTCACCCTTCTCAACATCATTAATTAGCGCTCCAAATGGTTTATCCATGCCAAGTGCAAGAGCAAGGTCATTGTCTACTTCAGCAACTCGAACTCCTAGATAACCTCTTTTCACGATACCATCATCAATTAACTGATCTGCAACTTCCATTGCAACATCAATTGGAATTGCAAAAGCTAGGCCCTGATAACCCCCACTCCTAGAATAGATTTGTGCATTAATACCAATTACTTCACCATCAAGATCAAATAAAGGACCACCAGAATTTCCTGGATTAATAGCGACATCAGTTTGTATGAATGGCACATAGTTTCCAATATTTTGATTTTGGATACTTCTGCCCTTAGCGGAAATAATCCCTGCAGTTACAGAGAAGTCAAAAGAAAAAGGTGATCCAATTGCGACAACCCAATCACCAACTTTGACGTCTTCGCTTTTACCAATTTTTACTTTGGGCAAGTTTTTGCCATCAATTTTTAAAACGGCAAGGTCGGATAGCGGATCAACGCCTACAACTTCTGCCAAAAACTCTCTTCTATCATTTAATGAAACAATAATTTCTGTTGCATCTTCAACAACATGAAAGTTTGTTAATAGGTATTGATCTTTAAAAATAAAACCCGATCCATAAGAAACCGCCTCTCTGGTTTGAGGTTGTTGAGGAACCTGAGGAAAAGTTCTTGGGATACCAAAACGGCGCTCAAATTCATCGAAAAGATTTTCTCTTGACCGCATGCTTACTTCTTTCTTTGATGTAATATTGACAACTGCAGGTGCTGAAGTCTCGACTAATTCACTGATATTCTCTGGAAGCGCAGCTTGCACTGGAGTAACTCCCAAACATGTAATAAAAAATGTAAGACCAAGTAAGTATTTTTTTAGTTCCATTTATTTAGTTCCTATCTATCAATGTAAGCAAGAAATGCTTTTGCCTCTTGCAGCTCAATTTTTCCGTAAATCGTAGCCAATCGCCCATTTCTCATAGGGTGAACATAAATTAATTCATTATTTACGTTCCAATATCTATCAGTTTTAAGGTCGAAATTGTTATTTTCAATGTGCAGCCTAAACTTATTATTACCGTTTGAAAAATAAGATGGCTTGATCGGATCCTGATTATACCCAACAGGTACTAAATTTGTATTCAGATAATCAACATTTAAATTGTCCGCTGCAAGAATTTTCATTACATGCTGATTCAGCGCACCATCAATATTATTCAAGTGATCTTGAGCCTCTTGACTTGAGGCAGCGTTTGCAATGATCTCATTGTTAGTTTGATCAAAAGTTAAATTATTGCCTACGACTAGCAGAGCAATAAGAACGGTAGCAGCCATTCCGGTAACATACGATTTGGGCATTTTGAAAATTCTTGCAAGAAGGTCATCAGAGGCTTCAGCTCCATCTGATAGATCCAAATTAATTAACCCTGAAATAGATGAATATTTTTGTAGTCTTTGTCTTAGCTCAGAGTCTGATTTTAACATCTCAAAAATCTCAATAGATTCAGCTTCATTTAGTTCACCATCTAAATAAGCGGATAACATTTCAAATTTGTTTTTTTTCTTTTCCATAATTAATTGATCTCACCAAATTTTTCTAAAATAAGTTCCCGAGCACGAAAAATACGGGATCTCACTGTACCTACAGGACAATCCATGATGGTTGCTATCTGTTCGTATGACTTGCCTTCATCTTCGCGCAATAAAAAAGCTGTCTTTAAATCAACTGGAAGTTCTCTTAAGAAATTATCCAGCTCTGCTTTAAGCGACATAGAGATAGTAAAGGCCTCAGGTGATTCGTTAGAAGCAATCAAACTCTCGATATTTTCAAGATTATCTGTAATGCCATCATTTCTTACATTCTTTGAATTAAACGTGTTTTTAGCAAGATTAATAGCAATTCTGTAGATCCACGTGAATAACGCGCTATCGCCCCTGAAAGTATCAATTTTCTGCCAAACCTTGATAAAGGTTTGCTGGGCAATATCTTCAGATAGCTCAACTGACTTTGTATACTTTACTAAAGAAGCAATTAATTTAGGTTGATACTGAATGACCATCGCCTCGAATGCGTCTGCGTCTCCAGCTTGAATTCTATCCGTGAGCACTTTATCTGATTCGTTTTGCATTCATTTCCTCTTTGATTTAAACAATTCAGTAAAGTTCAATCTTTTTTATAAGTTTTAATATATTTTAGAATAAATGATTCATGCGATTGATTACCTAAAGGCATATCCTTAAATATAAAGTCAAATAGGGATTGATCGTCATACTTAAGCACCCTCTCCAACTCGTCAAGCTCATTCGAATCAAATTTTTCTAAGTGCTGACTGACCATTTCGCGTAATAGCAGATCAAGCTCCCTTAATCCCCTTCTACACTTCCATTTAATGTGACTGATTCTGTTGGTCATAAATTTGTTGCTCTAATATAATGGAAATATGGATTCTCTACTCGATAACAAGACATTTTATCTTAATGATTATGTAAAAATTGATTTTAAGGGTGATAAAGAGGCAGTAAAAAAGCTTCTGCAGGGCCAAATAACCTCAGACATTGATGAATCAGGTTCTTCATTTTTTCAACCTTCTGCAATTTGTGATGTAAAAGGCTTTGTTATTGCTGATTTCTTAATCCTGAATGCAGAAGAAATGATTTCAATAATTATTCATAATTCGTTAGCAGCATGTTTTAAAGCTGAGCTGGAGCCCATGCTTCCTTTTTACAAAACATCTCTTAAGGAAACTAAAATCAGTTGCTTGGGATTTATTGGCAATAAGAAAACTGCTGGAATCCCCATAAGTTTTATACAAACCAAAGCAGAGGCTAGCTTAAACATTTATCATCAAGAAGAAAAAAATGCAGAGCACCTCAATTACAGTGAATGGAAACTTGGTAACTACCTTAATGGAAATATTTTCTTAAACGATGATTGCACAAAGAAATACAGGCCTCATGAACTGGGTTACGATAAATCAAGGGTCAGTTTTAATAAAGGTTGTTTCAAAGGACAAGAAATTATTGCTCGTGTTCATTACAAAAGTAAAAAAGAGATCAATCTAAAGCTTAACAAAACAAAGGTAACTCCAACCGAAAAAAAAATTATTGGCGAAGTTCTTAATTACGATAATCATTTTTACTTTTACACGCTAGGATAAGGACCAATCCATTTCGGTAATATTATTCTCTTTCAAATAAGCATTTGCCTTTGAAAAATGTTTACTTCCCAAGAAACCTCTGTGAGCTGACAATGGAGACGGATGCGGTGCCTCTAAGACTAAATTTTTTTCCAAGTTAATTAAGCCTTTTTTGGATCTTGCATATGACCCCCACAACATAAAAACTATTTTTTCTTTTGAGCCTAAGTGCTCAATAATTCTATCTGTAAAAATCTGCCAACCGATATCCTTGTGAGAGTTGGGAGAATTTAATGTCACAGTTAGAATTGCATTCAATAACAAGACACCTCTTTTTGCCCATTCATCCAAAATACCATGTTCGGGTACCTGAATTCCAAGATCGCTATTAAGTTCCTTAAAAATATTTTGAAGAGACGGCGGTGGCTTGATGTCATTCGAAACCGAAAAGGCCAGTCCATTAGCTTGACCCATACCATGGTATGGGTCTTGTCCAAGAATAACGATTTTAACTTCTGGCAGGGGAGTCAAATTCAATGCTCGAAATATATTTTTCGGGTGCGGACAAACAGCCGTACCTGCTTTTGAAAGATCTCTTAATTTACTTTTAATATGCTGCATATAGTCCATTGAAAATTCATTTTCTAGAACCTCAAGCCATGTCTTATCTAAGTCAATTTTTGACATAAAAAATTACAAAAAAAACCCTGAAAACTTATCCACATTATCTGTGGATAAAGTTATGGATAAGTCTTCTTACTATCATTTCAAGCGTTACTGCAGTAACATTTACAAAAATTGATTAAAAAGTAATCAATAATTAAAATAATACCCTAAAACAGATACTTATGAATCATATATTATAATATAACAATCGCTGTGTATCTAAAATCAACCCTCTCAATAACATTATTTTTCGTTGTGGGCAAGTATTAATTGAAAAAAAATTAAATTACAATAAATTTTATTTATATATTCCATAAAACTTACTTATATTTATGACAAATAAATCGTTATTTTCACCCTTTTCTATCAACAATCATGAGCTAAAGAATCGTTTCGTTATGGCGCCCATGACAAGGAATTTTGCACCCGATGGTATCCCTTCTGAGTATTCACCAGAGTATTATGCTAAAAGAGCCAAAGGTGGTGTTGCTTTGATCTTAACTGAGGGGGTAGAAGTCAGTCATCCTTCTTCAAGCGGTTATCCCGATGTTCCAAATCTAACTTCAAGTGAGTCAAAAAAAATGTGGGCACAAGTTGTTAAAGAGGTTCACAAACACGACTCTAAAATATTTTGTCAACTTTGGCATGTTGGAGGAATTAGAAAACCAGGTATTGATAAAAATAAAGATGTGCCTGGATACACTCCAAGCGGACTAGTTAGAGCTAATAAAAAGGTAGCTTATGAAATGACGCTTGAAGACATTCAAGAAATGATTTCAATTTATGCTGAAGATGCAAAAATTTGTGAAGAGCTTGGATTTGATGGTGTTGAAATTCATGGTGCACATGGATACTTGATTGATCAATTTTTTTGGTCCGATACAAATGTTAGATCGGATAAATATGGAGGCTCTCTTGAAAAGAGAACTCAATTTGCCCGCGATATAATTCAAGCTTGTCAAAATGTAACCACAGAGGATTTTTCAGTAGGTATTCGTTTCTCTCAATGGAAGCAACAAGACTATGATGCAAAACTTGCTCTCAATGAAAATGAATTAAAAATATTTGTTGATTGTCTCTCTGAAAGTAAGCCAGATTTTTTTCATACAAGTATGCGAAGATTTTGGGAACCGGAGATAAATAACTCATCACTAGCATCTCTGGTAAAAGGAATAACTGACATACCAGTTATTGGGGTTGGTAGTGTTGGTCTTAATAAAGACTTTATTCGGTTATATGCAGGTGATGACAAAACAAAGATCAGTGACTTTGATAAACTATTTGACTCTTTTCATGCTGAAGAATTTGATTTAATTGCAATTGGAAGAGCTCTCTTGTCAGATCCTGATTGGGTTAATAAGCTTGAACAAAACAAAATGGATACCATCGTTCCGTTTGATAAAAGTTTTGTTGAAAATTATGTCTAGTGAGTAATTGATCTGACTAAAAGCACATGATCGATTAGGCTGAGAGCATCAACTGAACTTTGATCTACAGGCTTATCTACATCAATAAGATTGATTGCTATGGCATCTCTACTCTTATTTGACATATCCTCAATGTTATAGCCCTCATCAGCGATTTTGTCGGCAATTTGTCCAATCATTCCAGGTTCATTCTTGTTGATTACAAGAATCCTATTACCGGTCGATTTTTCTAAAGTAATCGGCGGAAAATTAACTGAATTAGTTACATTACCATTGACTAAATAGTCCTTTATTTGGTTAGCCGCCATAAAAGCGCAATTTACTTCCGCCTCATGAGTTGAAGCCCCTAAGTGAGGCAATAAAATTACGTCTCCATTGGATTGGCTTCTCTGAATAAGGGCTTTTTTTGGAAAATCAGTTACATAGGCTGATAGGACTCCACTCTCTAAAGCTTGCAAGGCATGCTCATCGTTCACTATTCCCCCGCGTGAAAGATTGATTAGCTTGGTGCCACTTTTCATAGCCATAAATGCATCACTATCAATTAAATCTTTTGTGTCATCGATAAGTGGAACATGAATGCTGACGTAATCTGATTTTTTTAGCAAAGCTGGTATTGAACTTGCCTTTTCAACATCAGATGGGAGCCTCCATGCTGCATCAATAGAAATATGAGGATCGTAACCAATAATTTTCATGCCAAGACTGGCTGCAGATTGAGCCACCATAGATCCAATAGCCCCCAAACCAATTATTCCAAGAGTTTTACCCTGGACTTCATTCCCTTTGAAGGTTTTCTTGGCTTTTTCGACGGATTGATTAAGTGTATTATCATCTGAGCTTTCAAGGCTTGATGAAAATACTGATCCCTGAACAATGCCTCTTGAGGCTAATAACAAACCGCAAATGACTAATTCTTTAACAGCATTAGCATTAGCACCTGGTGTATTAAAAACAACAATACCTTTTTTAGTTGCCTCATCAACCGGAATATTATTATATCCAGCTCCTGCTCTACCAATACACTTTAGGTTATCTGAGAACTCGTCTACTGAAAGCTTATGACTTCTTAAGACCAAAGCATCAAAATTATTTTCATCAACTTTAAAACCAGCCTCATCAAGGGCATCAGTTCCCTCTGGTGCAATAGCATTTAATGTCTTATATGTGTACATAGGGGAATGATCATAGTCTCTAAATAATATAAAATCACTATTCACTATTAAAATAGTTCAAAGATTTATTATGTTACTAGAGATTAAAGATCTAAATTTCAGTTATTCTGATAAAGAAATTTTCCGGTCGTTTGATTTAAAGGCGCCTGCAGGCAAAATTATTCATATCAATGGTCCCAGTGGAGCTGGTAAAACCACCCTTCTGCATTTAATAGCTGGAATCCAATCTCCACAAAGCGGAGTTATTACTCTTGGTGAAGAGGTTTTTTTTAACAATAAACGAAAGTTGTTGATTGAAGAAAGAAGAGTTGGATTGGTTTTTCAGGATTATGCTTTATTTCCGCATTTGAACGTAGTTAATAATATTTCTTTTGGGAACAAAAATATTAATGAAGAAATAATTAATAAAACTTTACATCAATTAGATATTCATCAGCTTAGAAACAAATATCCTGAAGAAATATCAGGTGGACAGCAACAGCGGGTTGCTATTGCTAGAACAATAGTTCATCAACCACATATTTTGATGTGCGATGAGCCTTTTTCAGCTTTAGATTCTATTGTCTTAGAAGATACAAAAGATTTTATTAAAAGCTACGTGGTTAAAAATCAAATTCCCTGCTTGGTGGTTTCACATAACAATGAGGCAGTTGGAAATAATTTCTTTGATGAAGAAATAGTTATTGATTAATAATTTGCTGTGAGCAACTCTAGATTTGCTTGCCAGTTTGAATAGTCCTCTTGATCCAACAAGCCCTTCGGATTAAATGTTGCTCCAACTGATGAAACTTTCTTTAAATCATCAATACTTGAAACCAAACCAACACCAACCATTGCAACAGAAGCTGCACCAATTGCCGTACTCTCAGGATTTTCAGAAACATTAATTTGCTCCTCCAATAAATCACTAAGTAGTTGGCAAAAAGTCTTATTCACAGTCATCCCGCCATCAATTGATAGACCCTCAACGACTAGCCCCTCAGATTTAAGCAGTTTTAGGATATCTTTTAACTGATAGGCGATTGATTTAAATGCTGCTGTTATCAAGTCTTCTTTGGTATTGTCGGCGGTAAGCCCATAAAACGAGCCTTTAATAGTTGGGTTCCAGTGCGGCACCCCCAGCCCCGATAAAGCTGGAATAAAAAGCACTCCATTTGAATTCCAGTCTTTGTTTATAAGTGCTTCGGTATCGCTTGCATCCTTAAAAAAGCTAAGACCATCTCGCAACCACTTAACAATGGTTCCGCATGAAAAAATGCTGCCCTCCAGTGCATATGCAGTTGTATTGGAGACTCCGTAACCAATGGTGGTCAATAATCCCTGATTAGAATATTTAGGTTCACTTCCCGTGTTTGCCATCAAAAAACATCCAGTTCCAAAGGTTGCCTTCATTGAATTCACTCCAAAACACTGCTGGCCAAATAATGCTGCCTGTTGATCGCCAATGATTCCTGTAATTTTAACTTTTGTGTCCTTGTGCTGACCAAACTCGTGACTGCTTTCTTCAACCTGCGGCAATATTGTCTTGGGTATATTAAAAAGTTCTAATAAATCGTCATCCCATTCTCTGCTGTTTATGTTATAGAGCATGGTTCTGGAAGCATTTGTGACATCAGTTTTATGTTCACCAGCTAACTGCCATAAAAGGTAAGTATCTATGGTCCCAAACAGCAAATCGCCTTTCTCAGCCTTTTGTCTTGCCTCAGGAATATTATCTAAAATCCAAGCTACCTTGGTCGCGGAGAAATAAGGATCAACTTGAAGCCCAGTCCTCTTAAAAATAAGATCATCATAGCCTTCTGCTTTGATCTTTTTACATAAATCTTCAGTTCGTCTATCTTGCCAAACAATAATTGGATAAATTGGTTTACCTGATCTTCTTTCCCACACCACAGTTGATTCTCTTTGGTTGGTAATACCAATAGCTTCGATGGAATTTTTATATTTTTTTAACATGGGTTCCAAGGTATTGTCTACAGAGGCCATTAATGACTCAGGATCAATCTCTACCCAGCCAGATTTTGGATAATCTAATGGGTATTCTTCTTGCAGAGATTCGACTTTTCTAAGTTGCGTGTCAAAAATTATTGTTCTAGATGAAGATGTACCTTGGTCGATTGCTAGAACGTGTGACATGGGGACAATCTTATATTTTATCCACATATTATCAACTATTAACCCACAAATGGAAAACACCTTAAATACAGCATATTGATATATTTTTGAAATTTTTCACAATATATTGTGTTTTTTGCTTGATTCTTTATCCACAATAAAGTTTAATCACCTTTAGGCAAAAAAGATTAAAAAATTATCTTTCTTACCTCACCCCAGAAAAAAAACTACCTAAATTCAATTTAGGTATACGAGGAAAGAAGGCAAAAGAGGAAAAACATGTCATTACAAGAGTTAGAAAAAACTCGGGCTTCAGCAGCGCAAAGTGTAGGCCTAGAAACGCAAAATAGCGAGATTAACTTAACAGCACCAGGGAAGCTAAGAGTCATTAAAAGGAATGGAAAAGTGGTTGCGTTTGAAGAAGATAAAATTAAAGTAGCAATCACCAAAGCGTTTCTTGCAAATGAATCCGGAAACGCTGCTGCAAGTGAGAGGATTCATATCAAAGTCGAAGATATTGCCTCTGATGTGATGGAAATATTTGATCGCAGGATGCCTTCCGGTGGAACCATTCACATTGAGGAGATACAAGATCAAGTTGAGTTACAGCTCATGCGCAATGAAGAGTACACCGTTGCAAGAAAGTACATTCTCTATCGTGAAGAAAGAGCTCAAGAAAGAAGTAAAGAGGCGCCAGAGACTCCAGCTGAAACAACTAAAGACCATCCAACAATCAGAGTAACCAAAAGCGATGGTACTCAAGTCCCGCTTGACTTAAATAGGGTGTCCTCTGTGATCACTCATGCCTGCGAGGGTTTAACTGATGTTGATCCAAAAGAAGTTCTTGATGAGTCACTAAAAAATCTTTACGACGGGGTCTCATTGAGTGACATGCGAGCAGCTCTGATTATGTCTGCTAGAACAAAGGTGGAACAAGAGCCGAACTATACTTATGTTACTGCGCGCATCTTACTTGATGAACTTAGAGCGGAAGCCCTTTCATTTTTAGGTGTAGCTGAGGAAAGCACACAACCTGAAATGGATGAATACTATCCCAAAGCACTTGCTGCATTTATCGATAAAGGCATTGAGCTTGAAATGCTTGATCCCAAGTTAAAAGAATATGATCTAGCTAAACTTGGCGCAGCTATTGAAGCTGAAAGAGATTACAAATTTACCTATCTCGGGTTGCAAACCCTATACGACAGGTACTTCATTCATTCTCAAGATATCCGCTATGAGCTTCCACAGATTTTCTTTATGCGTGTTGCCATGGGTCTTGCAGCAGAAGAGTCTCAAAAAGAAGACAGAGCGATAGAATTTTATCGCCTGCTTTCCAGCTTTGATTACATGAGTTCAACGCCAACATTATTTAACTCAGGAACTTTAAGACCGCAACTCTCGTCTTGTTACTTAACTACGATTCCTGACGATTTAGATGGCATCTTTTCTGCTATGAAAGATAATGCCTTACTGTCTAAATGGGCTGGAGGATTAGGCAACGATTGGACTCCTGTAAGAGCACTAGGTTCCTACATAAAAGGCACCAACGGAAAGAGCCAAGGTGTCGTGCCGTTTTTAAAAGTTGCTAACGATACAGCAGTTGCTGTGAATCAAGGCGGCAAAAGAAAAGGTGCTATGTGTGCCTACCTAGAAACCTGGCATCTTGATATCGAAGAATTCTTAGAGCTGAGAAAAAATACTGGTGATGATCGCAGAAGAACACACGACATGAACACAGCCAACTGGGTACCGGATTTGTTTATGAAAAGAGTTGAGCAGGATGCTGAGTGGACACTCTTTTCACCAGGCGAAACTTCAGACCTGCATGACCTTACTGGTTTGGCATTTGAAAAAAGGTACACGGAATATGAGGAATTAGCTGCAAAAGGAGAGATTCAACAGCACAAAAAAGTTCCTGCTAAAGAGATCTGGAGAAAAATGCTTACCATGCTCTTTGAAACTGGCCATCCTTGGATCACTTTTAAAGATTCATGTAATTTGCGCTCCCCACAACAGCACACAGGGGTCATCCACTCATCAAATTTATGTACTGAGATTACACTCAACACCAGTCAAGATGAGATCGCAGTTTGTAATCTAGGCTCAGTCAATCTTGCCAACCATATGGTAAACGGCGCGCTGGATGAAGAAAAAATTAAACAAACTGTTACCACTGCATTAAGAATGCTGGATAACGTTATAGATATAAATTACTACTCAGTAGATACAGCAGAAAATTCAAACCTGAAGCACAGACCTATTGGTCTTGGGATGATGGGCTTCCAAGATGCACTTTACATGCAAGATATTCCCTATTGCTCTGAGGCAGCGGTTGATTTTGCAGATAAAAGCATGGAGATGATTAGCTACTATGCTATTTCAGCTTCATCTGCGCTAGCTAAAGAAAGAGGCAGTTATAAAACCTATGAAGGGTCTTTATGGAGCCAAGGCATCTTCCCAAAAGATTCAATCGAGATCTTAGAAAAGAATCGAGGATCAGATTATCTTAAAGTTGATAAGTCAGAGAACTTGGATTGGGATACTTTACGCAAACAAGTCAAAAAAGACGGTATGAGAAATTCAAATGTGATGGCAATTGCTCCAACTGCAACCATCTCCAATATTACTGGAGTGACTCAATCAATTGAGCCAACCTATCAAAACTTGTATGTTAAATCGAATCTCTCGGGTGAATTTACAATAGTAAATCCACACCTCGTAATAAAATTAAAAGAGCTTGGGCTTTGGGATGACGTCATGATCAATGACTTAAAATTCTTTGAAGGCAGTCTTGCTCAAATTTCAAGAATTCCAGATGAAGTAAAGACTCTATTTTCAACAGCGTTTGAAGTGGAGCCTAGATATATAGTTGAAGCAGCCAGCCGCAGGCAAAAATGGATCGATCAAGCACAATCGCTCAATCTATACATTTCCAACGCAAATGGTAAGAAACTAGATATCACCTATAGAATGGCGTGGTTATGCGGACTCAAAACAACTTATTATTTAAGATCAATCGCCGCAACAACCACAGAAAAATCAACAGTCAACCAGGGTACGCTGAATGCAGTGAGCTCGGGTACAGAAACTACTGAAAATGGTCAACTTGGAACACCTGCCCCGGTACCGAGTGCCTGCTCTCTGGATGATCCAGACTGTGAGGCATGCCAATAAAGTATAAGGAGTAGAAAATGTTAAATTGGGATGAATATAATAAAGACGAAACCGCTGTAGTTCAGCAAGAAGCCATGGCAGCCAAACCGGTTGTTCAAGAGGCTGTCGCTGAGGCGCCAGAGGTCAAAGAGGAAGCTTCAAGTGTCGAAGCTGGAGCAAGAGCAGCACAAGCAGCTCAGTCACTACAAAACTTAGATGTAGAAGAAGGCGTCAAAGAGCTGGATGCTCTTGGCGGAAGAGTGGAAGTCGATCAAAAAGCAATGATTAATTGCAAAGCTGATCTTAACCAACTGGTCCCTTTCAAATACGACTGGGCATGGCAAAAATACCTTGATGGCAGTGCCAACCATTGGATGCCGCAAGAAGTTAATATGACTGCTGACGTTGCTTTGTGGAAGTCTGAAGAAGGCTTGACTGAAGATGAGCGCATTATCGTTAAAAGAAGCCTAGGTTTCTTTTCAACAGCAGATTCATTAGTGGCTAACAACTTAGTTTTGGCGATCTACAGATTGATCACTAATCCTGAATGCCGACAGTACATTCTTAGACAAAGCTTAGAAGAAGCAATTCATACGCATGCCTACCAATACTGCATTGAGTCCCTCGGAATGGATGAAGGTGAGATTTTTAACATGTACAGAGAAATACCATGTGTGGCAAAAAAAGCATCCTGGGGTCTCAAATACACAAAAGAGATATCCGATCCAAACTTCACCACCGGTGATGTTGAGTCCGATAAACAGTTGCTGAAGAATTTAATCGCATTTTATTGCGTGCTTGAAGGCATCTTCTTCTATTGTGGTTTCACTCAAATCCTATCTATGGGTCGAAGAAATAAGATGACAGGAACGGCAGAGCAGTTCCAATACATTTTAAGAGATGAGTCCATGCATGTTAACTTTGGAATCGATGTAATCAACCAAATCAAATTGGAAAATCCACATCTTTGGGATGAAGCCATGAAGCAAGAAGCCGCTCAGATGATTCTTGAGGGTACTCAACTCGAGATTGAGTATGCAAGAGATACCATGCCAAGAGGTGTACTAGGTATGAATGCAGCAATGATGGAAGAATACCTCCAGTTTATTGCTAATAGAAGACTCACTCAGATTGGGTTAACCGAAGAGTTTCAAGGAGCAACGAATCCTTTCCCATGGATGTCAGAAATCATGGATTTAAGAAAAGAAAAGAACTTCTTTGAAACCCGCGTCATCGAGTACCAAACAGGGGGAGCACTTAGCTGGGACTAAAAAAGGGATGAAACTTTACAGTGCCAAGGGGGCGAACAGCCCTCGTAAAGTCCTGATCTTTATTGCCGAAAAGAATATCTCTGACATTGAGGTAGTTAATTTGGATCTGATGCAAGGAGAGCACAAATCTTCAGAGTATCGGGCCATTGCACCCAATGCCAAAGTCCCAGCTTTAGTGTTGGATGATGAAACCATCATCACTGAATCTACAGCCATCTGCAGATACTTAGAAGACTTATATCCTGAACCCAGTTTATTTGGGAGTTCGTCCATAGAAAAAGCTGCCATTGAAATGTGGCAAAACCGTGTGGTGTTTGAATTAATGTTGCCGTTGGCTATGACCTTCAGGCATACCCATCCAGCCATGGCGCAAATGGAAAATCAAAACACATCTTATGGAGAGCAACAACGAGAAGTTGCGCTGGGCTCATTGAAGTACTTTGATAAGCATCTTGCTGGTTCAGAATACATTGCTGGCGATGCTTTTAGCTTTGCTGATATTCAGGTCATCACAACCATTCAGATGTTTTTGCCGCTCAATAAGATCCCGATGGAAGATTTTGAGAACATCAGCAGCTACAACGAGCTCTTATCAGCTCGACCTAGCTGCCAACCCTAAAAACTAAGCTTTATCTGCTTGCTCTAAAATTTTGATCGTTTGTTCAGGTCCACTGAAGAGTTCTCTAGCATCATCCATATCCGCAACCGAGCTCCATCCAGCTGCAATGTTTTCAGGCGTCATATCATCGCCTGTACCCAAAGCTAAGCCCATGGTTTCAAAGATTCTAAACTGAGTAAAGACCCCTGCTCCGGCTCCAATAATCGCTCCGTTTGGAGCGTCATCACTGGCCAGATAAATAACCGCAGGAGTGACGTACTCCGGTAAGAAACGCTCGCCAATACCTTCAGGAAAAAGGTTTTCAGTCATCCTTGAAAGCGCAACCGGTGCCACCGCACTTGAATGGACATTATATTTTTGACCTTCAATTTTTAAACAATTCATTAGGCCGATCATTGCCATCTTTGCAGCACCATAATTTGCTTGACCAAAATTACCGCTCAACCCACCTGAAGAAGTGGTAAAGATAATTCTGCCAAAGTTTTGTTCACGCATAATAGGATACACAGCATGACTGGTGTAAACGCTGCCCTGAAAATGTACATCCATAACCGCATTAAACTCTTCTAAGCTAATTTTATGAAAGCTCTTATCGCGCAGAATACCGGCATTGTTAACCAAGACATCGATACAGCCCCATTTCGACATGACTTCATCAATCATGTTTTGCACACCGGATTGATCGGCAACACTAGCGCCGTTTGCAATCGCTTCTCCGCCTTCGGCTTTGATCTCCTCAACAACAGCATTGGCAGCATCACTGGCGCCGCCTGAGCCATCCACAGAGCCTCCCAAATCATTGACTACAACTTTGGCACCACGTCTTGCAAATTCCAATGCATGACTTTTACCAAGGCCCCCACCGGCACCGGTTACTATTACCACTTTGTTGTCGAATTTAATTGTCATAATCTCTCCTATTGATTAACTTGAGCCTGAAAAAATATTCTCAGGTTTAAAATCCTTATCTTTTATTACTTCCATTGGAATTCTGCTGCCACCTGATAAAGCCTTCTTCATCAACATAAATGGCTTGGACATGTTAACTGAGTCAACCGCAATTAAGCTGCCCTCTTTGCCGTAGCATGCAAGAAATTCGGCATCTTCGGTCGAGCCAATGATATGAACCTCATCAAAATTTTTTGAAATTCCAACCATTTGCAACTTCAAATCATACTGATCGGACCAAAACCATGGCATTTCTTTGTAAGTTAGATCATTACCAATAATAGATGATGATACAACTTTGGCTTGAGCCAATGCATTAGGCACACTTTCCAGACGCATTCGCTCACTGAACAATTTATTTTGATGATTAGTACAATCACCAGCTGCTAAGATTAAGGGATCGGAAGTTCTGCAATACTCATCAACATGAATGCCGCCTTCATGCGCAATACCTACTTCCTCTGCTAAACCCACATTAGGGATGGCTCCAATACCCACAATCAGTACATCAGTCTTCAATTCTGTACCATCAGAAAGCTTTAATTTGGATAACGCACCACTTTCACTAACGATTTCCTCCAAACCCGTGCTGCAACGAATATCAACTCCATGATTGGCATGATACTGATGATAAAAATCTGATACTTCGGCTGTGGTGACACGTTTTAAAATTCTATCTTCAAGCTCGAGAATACACACCTCTATATCCAGTTCTCTTATTGCAGAGGCTAATTCAAGACCAATATATCCTCCTCCTAGCAGCGTAATATGAGAGGCATCCGCTAATTTTGCTTTAATGGTTTCGGCATCTTGCAAATCTCTTAAGTAAAGGACTTCAGGAAGGTCAGCATTTTCTAAATTGAGTTTGCGGGGTGACGACCCAGTGCACAGGACTAAAAAATCATAAGCTGAAGTGCCTTGGTGCGTTTCAATAGTTTTAGCAGCTCGATCAATGGAAAGCACTTCAGTATCAAGAGTTAAGGTGATTTGATTATCTTCATAGAAAGCTTCAGATTTGAAAGCCAGCTTTTCCTTCTCGGTCTTACCCTTTAAGAAATCTTTTGACAGTGGTGGGCGATGATATGGTGGGAAAGATTCAGTGGAAATAATCTCAATATCACCCTCAAATCCGTCACGCCTTAAGTTGTATGCAACATTAGCCCCGGCATGACTTGATCCAATGATTTTTACTTGTAAACTCATGTGAACGTAATATTTTACATGAAGGAAGTCACCATAAACTATAAGGGTCTTGAAATAATTTCTTACGAGAAATTTATCAATACCTCAGATGCAGATCGCATATTCTCTTTAGCTCTAAATGAAATACCATGGGAGTCATCGACCATCAAAATGTACGGCAAAGAAGTGCCCATTCCTCGCCTGCAATGCTGGATTGGTGATCCTGGATGTGAGTATGCGTATTCAGGTAAAAGCCTACAAAGATACGATTTTTTTGAACCCTTAATTGAAATACGCTCACTAATTCAGAATCAATTAGGGATTTATTTTAATTCCGTGCTTGCCAATCTTTATCGCGATGGCAATGATTCAATGGGATTTCATGCTGATGACGAGCCAGAGTTGGGCAATAATCCGGTCATTGCATCTCTTTCCTTAGGCGCAGATAGACCGCTTATTTTTCAAAATAAGGATAAAACTGAAACCAGAACATTCGATCAATCGCACGGATCATTAATGCTTATGCAAGGTGCAACTCAGAGCGCATGGAAACACGGCATAAGAAAATCAAAAAAGATTTCAGAACCAAGGATTAACTTCACTTTTAGGAATATAATAACGCAGTAAAAATCGGAGTAATTACATGTCAGAAAAAGTTAAAGTTGTGGTCACAGGAGCAGCCGGACAAATAGGATACTCATTGGTGCCCAGACTTTTAGATGGCGTTACTTTCGGCAATAAAACGGTGGATCTTGAGCTGGTTGAAATACCACAAGTAGTGGATAAGCTCGAAGGTCTGGTGATGGAGTTGGAGGATTCATATTTTCCAACCATGGGTTCGGTGAATTACACCGATGATTTTTCAAAAGCTGCAGACGGTGCTGACTGGTTTTTACTGGTGGGCAGTGTCCCACGTGGCATTGTTTACAACGGTAAAAAGATTGAAGAGCGTTCTGATCTCCTTAATATTAACGGCGGCATCTTTGTTGACCAAGGTAAAGCTGTGGGTGAGAAAGGTGCGGATGATGCAAAGATTTTAGTGGTTGGCAATCCGGCTAATACCAATGCATTAATTGGCCGACATGCAGCTCATAATGCTGGGCAACTATGGATGGCAATGACCATGCTTGATTCAAGCAGAGCTAAATCCGTACTGGCAAAAAAATTAGGTGTGGGTGTGGGTGATGTTCAGCGCATGACCATTTGGGGTAATCACAGCCCTACCATGTATCCTGATTATGAGAATGTGGTTGTGAATGGCCATCGCGGTGCAGAACTGATTGATGATACAGCCTGGATTGAGGATAGTTTCTTACCAACCGTACAACAGCGTGGTAAAGCTGTGATCGATGCACGTGGTGCTTCCAGTGCAACCTCAGCTGCCAAAGCAGCCTTGGATACGGTGAAGGCATGTGAGAATCCCACAGCATCCGGTGATGTTTTTAGTGCAGCAGTTTATAGCGATGGTAGTTACGGTATTCCTGAAGGGGTTATGTGTGGACTGCCTTTAATGACCACCTCCGGCGGAGATGTTGAGATCGTGAGAGATTTCACCTTGTCCGATTTTGCTAAAGCAAAAATTCAGATTTCTGTGGATGAATTGCTGGCTGAACGTGAGGCTGTGCAAGAATTATTAAACGATTGAAAAAGAACTCAAAAACCTTAGCTGACCTGATTGCACTATTTCAAAACCTTTCTTTGCAATCATTAACCATTGTTACCGCCAAATCCGTGGGTGGCTGGATCGGTGAACTGGAGAAAATTTTTGCAAAAATCAGTATTGTTCCTGAAATAGTTGAAGAGATATTTCCAACAAACGACCTGTGTTTGGTCATGCCAGATATGACGTTATCTAAAGTTGAGGTCGGCAAACTCAAAAATGTATTGGCACAGCGCATCATCATTCAATCCAAAAACTTAAAACCTGAAGAGTTAAGCGAATTAGGTTTTTTGAAACTTGAGCTTAAAGGCGCAGAAAACTTCTACAGCTACAATCTCGATTCATACAACAAAAAAAGAAACTGGAACAGTCCTGAAGGTTGGGCCAATCCGGATAATTTCGACAAGTACCGCTGGTAATCAGTCTTTCATTTGAGGGAATAAGATCACATCCTTGATGGATGAGCTATTGGTAATCATCATCACAATCCGATCGATCCCAATACCAACACCAACTGCCGGAGGCATACCATGCTCTAGAGCAGTAATGTAGTCTTGATCAAACGACATCGCTTCTTTATCCCCTGCTCGTCCTGCTACGACTTGATCTTGAAAACGTGAAGCCTGATCTTCAGGATCATTCAGCTCACAAAAGCCATTGGCTAATTCTTTACCGCCAACAAAAAGTTCAAAACGATCGGCAAAATCAGAATCCCCATTAGAACGTCTTGAAAGCGGTGAAACTTCAACAGGATATTCCGTCACAAAGGTTGGTTGAATAAGCTTTGATTCAACGGTTTTCTCAAATAACTCAAGCAAAACCTTACCCCATCCATAACCCTCTTCAACCTTAATGCCTTTGGCTTTCGCAACTTTAGTTAATTTTGCAAGATCTTTAAGATCATCCTCGGCAAGCTCGCTATTATTTTCAAGCACCAGTTCACGCATGGTTTTGGTAGCAAAGCTATTAAGATCAATACTGTCCCCATCCCACTCCACTTTTGCTAAATCAAGTCCTACGGAGTTAGTTGCGTTCTTGATGATGTCGGCAACAAAGTTAAGGGTGTGATCAAATTTCTCATGCGCAGCATAGAATTCAAGCATAGTAAATTCAGGATTATGTTTGGTAGAAAGACCTTCATTTCTAAAGCTTCGATTAATCTCAAAGACCTTATCAAACCCACCAACCAGTAATCTTTTTAAATGTAATTCAGGCGCAATTCTTAAATATAAATCACGGTTCAATGCATTGTGTTTGGTGATAAAAGGTCTTGCCACGGCACCGCCTGGCAGAGAGTGCATCATAGGGGTTTCAACTTCCATAAATTCTGCTGCTTTCATCGTGGTTCGCACACTATCCAAAATTTTTGATCGACTTAAAAAAAGCTCCTTAGTCTCATTATTACTCATGAGATCTAAGTACCTTTGACGATAGCGGGTCTCGATATCGGATAGCCCTTTATGTTTTTCCGGCATGGGTTTTAATGATTTGGTGATCATGGTCACCGCTGAACAATGCACGGTAAGTTCATCCGTCTTGGTTCTAAAAAGCTTGCCAGAAAGACCAACAATATCGCCAATATCCCACGTTTTAAAATCAGCGTAATCGTCTTCACCAATATCGTTTTTACTAACATAGGCCTGTAAATCAGATAGCTCATCGCGAATGGTGATAAAGCTCGCATTACCCATCACTCGCTTGAGCACAATGCGACCGGCAAGATTAATGCCATTGATGTTTTTTTCTTCCAGTTCAGCCTTAGAAAACTTTTGATATTCTGCAATGATGGCCTCAGCACGGTGCGTCCTGTCAAAATCGTTGACGTAAGCTTTATTGCTCTCACGCAGAAGTTTAAGTTTCTTCTTGCGCTCCTCTATCAGCCCAGCTTCACCGCCTAAATTTTCTTCTGTCATAGCTCTAAATACCCTGCGTTAAACTTGCTTTGATAAATATATCCAAATCCCCATCCAGTACATTTTGAGTATTGCCTGTTTCCACATTGGTTCTTAGATCTTTAATTCTTGATTGATCTAACACGTAGGAGCGTATTTGGCTTCCCCAACCAATATCAGACTTACTTTCCTCTAATATTTGCTGCTCTTCCTTTTGTTTTTGTAATTCTAGCTCATACAACTTAGATTTGAGTTGTTTGAACGCATTATCTTTGTTTTTATGTTGCGAACGATCGCTTTGACATTGCACCACCGTTCCGGTTGGCTCATGGGTTAAACGCACAGCCGAGTCAGTTTTATTAACGTGTTGACCGCCTGCACCTGAAGCTCGATAGGTATCAATACGTACATCTGCAGGATTAAGATCCACTTCAATTGAATCATCAATTTCGGGTGAAACAAACACCGAAGCAAATGAGGTATGCCTGCGATTACCGCTATCAAAAGGTGATTTTCTTACCAATCGATGCACCCCAGTTTCTGTTCTAAGCCAACCGTAAGCATACGAGCCCTTAATATGCAGTGAAACTGATTTGATGCCGGCAACTTCTCCGGGTGAGAGTTCAATCACTTCAACACCAAATTCTCGTGATTCAGCCCAGCGCATGTACATACGTTGCAGCATTTCAGCCCAATCCTGTGCTTCGGTGCCACCGGAGCCTGATTGAATATCAATGAAGGCTGAATTGGGATCTGCTTTATTGCTAAACATCCGATTGAACTCCAACTCTCCGACACTTTCTTCAAGTTGTGAGAAATCATTTTGAATTTCTTCAATGGCCGACGCATCGTTTTCCTCAACAGCCATTTCTAAAATCTCAAGATTATCAGCCAGTTGAGATTCAGTATCTAAAAAGTGATTAAGAAATTTTTCAATCTCTGCTTTTTGCTTATTTAGCGATTGCGAAAGCTCTAAGTCCGACCAGGTCGATTCTTCAGAAAGTTGTTGGGTAATGGAGGCTAGTGATTGCTCTTTTTCAGCAACGTCAAAGGTACCCCCTAAGATCAGCGATTCGATCTTGAAGGCTTAAAAGTCCTGTTTTTAATTCACCCAGCTCCATAGACCCGCATTTTAATATCTTTAGCAGGCCTATGAAACCATTATTTTTTTAAAGATTTATTTTACGGAGTAAAACTTCATCTCCAAAGAGTCATCCAGCAGGTTGACACTGGTAATACAAAGATATTGATTACCGTCACTAACATCATCCAACGATCTAAAGTGCATCATAGAACCCTTGCGCTCCCAAACACCTTGTCGGCTAGCACCGTTTCGATTGCCATCATCATCAATGGCCACTGCTCTGCCTGAAAATGAGCCTTGGTTCGGTGATGCTGGGTTATCAAGTTTGAGGTTATAAGTTAGCCAAACTTTACCGTACTGGCTGGTATTACCCACCACGTTGATCACCCCACCGGAATCGGTCAACGAGATGGTGGTGATGTTGCCGGTAAATTCATATGGCTTATCCGTAATGGTTAATGCTAAAGAACTCAATGAAAACGTTAGCCCTAAAAACACAATTAAAGATTTTTTCATTTTTTTCTCCTCTGGAAAAAATAGTTGATATGTTTTAATTTAAACACATGAGAATTAAATTAAAAGAAAACTCTGCATCCTCCATGCTTGGACCGGGAGAGGTGCATGCTAAAGAAATCTCTGCTGCAGGCAATGCCTTTGCTTATGCCATTTACGAACACAGTAAATTACCTCTAAGAGTTTTTGAGGCAGCCAGGATTGCAACCGCACAAATTAATGGATGTCAGATCTGCATGAACTGGCAAACCAATCGCGACATAAAGCAAATGGGTATTGAAGGTGGGGTTACCCTCAACGGTGAAGCACCTGATGAAAACTTTTACACTCACCTTTTACAAGATGATCTATCGCACCTCAACCAACAAGAATTGTTAGCGGTTAAATATGCCAAAGCCATGGGCAGTGAGCCAAAGCAACTGGCAAAAGATGAAGCTTTATGGGGTGAACTTAAAGAGCATTTTAACGATCAAGAGATTACTGATCTAACCTATTGCATTGCTGGCTGGATGGGCATGGGACGCGTGGCCCATGTGTTAGGGCTTGATCAAGACTGCGCTATTTAATCGATTAGATAAATCCCTTCAGCCATATAAAAATCATTGGCTCCAGCGGTTGCTGTATCACCTGATTTATACAAATTGACGTTGATTCTACCACCACTCTCATCCGGTGAGGTATCTCCATATAAGGCCCCTGCGACAGAAGCCCCGCCCAACCAATCATTTTGTAGGCTAGTAGTAGAATTACCGCTGTAAGTATGATCAGTTCCCGTGATGGCAACGGTGAAGGAAGTAAAGCCTGCATTAGAAACAATAGTATTTTTATTATCAAAGTTGGTGAAATCTAAAGTACCTGAATAACCACTTGATCCCCAAGTAAATGAAGCCGCCACATTTGCTGTGGTGGTGTATTTATGCACATCATAATTGGTGCCCGTCTGATTGTAACGATAGGCTACATTCATCACTGCTGCACCGCTCATCGAAGCTGAGCCTGAAGTTGGAATTTCATTTTGCGCTAAGGTTTCTCCGCCGACCCAAGTGCCGAGATGCACAGAAGCATTTTGCGTGCCAGCATTAGGCGAGACATCAACCGCGCTCATGGCCCAAAAGCCCCAAGTTGAATAAGCGGTATCTGGCATCGAATCATTGCCGCCGGTGTGGAATAAATCAGTATCCTCTTTATCTATGGTGTTATAGGAAACCATGACTCCGGCTAAGTTATTGGAGCCACCTGAAGTGCCATCAATTTGCGCGCCATCGTCTTGAATTTCTGCTGCAAAGACTTCGCTTGAAATGTAAGCTGATTTTGCTTCATCGTTGGTGGCATCCCCAAACTTCAGGGTCATAGAACCTGTATCCACTGTGCTCCAATTGGAAGTATAGTTATTTGAAGGTGCGGCACTAATAGTCATCGGAGCCACCACTTGCATATCATCGTTGGTGGCATCAAACGTAAAGCTAGCCAAGGTACTGCTTGAACGAATTGAAGACAGCTGAGAGTTACCTGTACCACTGACATCAAATTCTAAAATACCGCTGAAAAATCCGCTGTAACCCGTGGTACTTGAGGAGTAAAAATCTGAAGATCTAAAGTCACTCAGACTATGATAAGGTGAATTAACATTGTCCTTTTTCACGTTTTGCACCACAGCAGAAACATTAAAGGATCCGGTGCTGAAGGTATCGTTATTGGAGTTGTAATTAACTCCCAAAGTCATATTACCTGACTTGTAGGGATCAGAAGATGTAATCATGGCGCCGCCAGGTCGATTGGAGCTATTATCACCCCAAAAGCAGCCACTATCATTGGAGGTTGCACACTCAATTGGAGAAGTACCATAGTTAATACCCAGACCGTCGTTATCTGCATTGGTCGCACCTTGATAGGACCAGTAATGATAACCATCCATGCCCAAGCCAGTATCTCCTGCTGAATATCGAGTCGTATCATTCTTACGGTAATCGACGTTCGAAATAACTACATTCAACAGGCTTTGTTGATCATCTCGAGTGGTACTGCCTGAGGCACCGTCATAGGAATCTTTCAAAGAAATTTGTGCCCAGAGTCCAACCCCGACGCCACTTGGATTGAGAACTTGCCACCACATGGATGTACCTTCAGGCAAATAACTGGTGCTGGTAGTAAATCTGTTGCTAAGAATAAGAGAAGTTTCATTGAGAGCCAGCGTCGCAAAGTCATAGTAATTTTCGTAAGACGCCGCGCAAGCAGAAGAGGAATTACCTGCACCTGTACAATAATTCAGACCGACATCGCCATAAGACCATACATTAGTTGGAATAAAATTAGGATAGAAATAATCATTCGTGGTTCCAGAAGCTGTAAAGTTTTCAAGCGGAATGACTACCATGGCAATGACCCTTTTGTTGCTATCTGTAAAGGATACAAAGTTAGCATCCTTATAAACTTCACCGGCTAGCGTTACCTGATCTTCGTAGAGATTGTAAGTAGATGTAGCTGCGGTTCCAGATGCTCTATTTAAAAGCCAGGTACCAATATCCGCATTATCGCCACTATTCCAATAAGCGCCGCTCCCCCCAATACTGTTTTGGTCTTGCCAAGTAAAAAAGTCAGCTACCGTTCCTGCCTCTAAATCTTGAGCACGATAATACGCGCCCATGCAATTATTCGTACTCGGACACCAAAGCAATTGCCCGTTAGTTGCAGAAGTTATGTATCCTGCGGCAGAGGCTGTTTGGTGTGTCAAACCACTCAGTCCATAATAAAAACTGTCCTCAGCAAACGTTGAAGCTACATTGTCATTTGCACTCGATCCCGTAAAAGTTACCCCGCCTCCTAACGCAGAGATAAAGTTAGAAGTCTCTGTTTCACGTTGACTTTGGCAGCAACCAATATCTCCTGCCTGCTTGATCCACAAGTAATTACCAGAAGTTGCCATCCAGCTTTCAAATGCAGCTTGATCACTTGAATTAAAAGAACCGCTGCTGCCACCACTAAGACTTTGGCGTTGATCGATAATGATTTGATAGTTATTTAGGTTTGAGTATCCAACCGTATTCAGTCCATCCCAACCATGTTGATAGGTAAGGTTCCATCCCAAGTCATAAACTAGCTTAGCCCAACCCCGTGTTGGTGGATTGGCACTGTCGTAAAGATAATCTGAATTTCCCCAACTGCCCAATAACAAAACTTCAACCGATCCCGAAGTAGAATTATAAGAAATATCAGCAGCCGCCTTATCCGTGGTCATGAACCAATACTCAGCGCTTTCTAATCGTCCTGCAGTTAGGAAGTCAGCATTGGCTATGGTGGTGGTGACTGCCGTGCCTAGAGGGCTGAAATACTTACCATCAAGTGCAGAAGAATTTGGCGCAAAAGTAAATTGTCCATTGCCTGCAGTATCTATGGGGAAATAATAGCGCCAATTGAGTTGGGTCCCAGAGTTTATTTCCACCGGAACATAGTTATTTGAAGTATCGTCCACTGAAGTAATGGCAGTTGAATTGGTGGTACCGACTTGCTCTAAAGTGAAGGCAGCGAGGCTTGATCCAGAAGGACCCCGAGTAGCCGTGGCACTAAAGCCACTTCTTGAGGCTGAGTTATAGTCAGCAGAATAACGCAGCACTGCTGATTCAAGTTCTTCAACATTCCCCACATTCACCGTAAAAGTGTCAGTGACAGAAGTGCTGCCTGCAGTAGCGGTTAATGTTAGGTCATAGCTTTTAGTAGTATCAAAGTCTAAAGACCCATTGGTGGTCACATCTCCTGATGAATCAACACTAAAGTAACTACTACCCGTTCCGCTCAGGGTGTAAGTAATGCTGTCGCTATCAGGGTTGTTAATACTTGAGCTAGCCACAGCTGTGCCAGAACTGGATGATTCTGCTATGGCCGCACCACTGTTAGCAAGCGTGGTTGCTAGAGTATTAATGATAAGGTCATTAATACTGATGTTAATGGTTTCGGTGTCAGTATTGGTGCCGTCGGTGACGGTCACAGTCAATGAGTATGAAGACGTTGTTTCATAATCCATCGCTGCTGCGGTGGTGATCACCCCACTGCTGGAAATGGCAAACTTATCACTATCGGTTCCAGAAAGCGTGTAAGTGACTGAGGCACTGTCTTGTTGAGTTAAGGTTGAAGTAGCAACTTGCGTTCCAGTGCTTACTCCTTCGTTAATGGCAGGTGAGGTGCTCGAAAGTGCCAGAGCAAACTCAATGACATCAGTAACATTTATGGTGATAGTTTCTTGAGTTGAGTTAGACCCATCGCTTGCAGTTAAAGTAATAGTATAGGAGGTGGTCGTTTCATAATCTAAGCTTGAGGCCACGGTGACATTACCGTTGGCATCAACGCTAAAGTTATCACTACCGGTTCCGCTGAGTGAATAAGTGATGGTGCTGGACTCTGGATCACTCGCTGAGCTGGTGGCAATTGTGGTTCCGGTTGCTACGTTTTCAGCAAAACTCTCAGCTGCTAAGGTTGTGGTAACGGTTGGTGCTTCATTGATGTCCCCAACATTAATCGTCAAGGTTTCAGAAACGGTGTTATCGCCATCGGAGGCCGTTAAGGTAATTTCATATCCAGTGGCAGTCTCGTAATCTAGGGCACTCGCTAGAGTCACCGTACCATCAGCACTGACTGAGAAATTCTCACTGCCAGTACCAGAAAGACTGTAGGTAATGGCTCCTGCTTCAGGATCGGTGACCGAACTGGTGGCAATGGTGGTACCGGTAGCAGTGTTTTCTTGGAAA
>CACOPA010000004.1 GCA_902628925.1 uncultured SAR86 cluster bacterium | reverse complement strand
GTTAACTGGCGAAAGAGGTAATCTTAACTATGTATTAGGATATTATGCGCTAAAAGATGATGCTTATACTTCAAACCCTCAATTATTTTTCGGAGGGGGAACTGATATTGTGCAAAATTATTCAGGTAGTGGAGATAGCACCGCCATTTATGCTCAATTTGACCTTGCAGTAACAGATAAAACAAACGTTACCGTTGGTGTAAGAAGCACCGATGAAGATAAAGAGGGCTTCAAAGAGTATGTTGGATTAATCTCTGCTTCTGGTGAAGGTAGTTTTGATGATACAACGGGAACATTCATTGTTTCTCATGATATTAGTGAATCTGCAAATATGTATTTTAAAGTAGCTGATGGATTTAAGGCTGGGGGATTTAATGCTGAAAGCTCTAACCCATTTGCGGCATCCACACCTTATGCACCTGAAACAGTTCAATCCACTGAAATTGGATTCAAGGGAAGATATTTAGATAATCGTGTGATGGTTAATGTTGCATACTTTGATAATGAGCATGAAGATATGCAAATTTCTTATTTCACTGCGGATGCAGCTGCGGCTTCAGAAGTAATTAATAATTCAGCAGATATCTCAGGTATTGAGATTGAAACAACTGCTTATGTAAATGATACAACAAAACTGATGGTTAATTATGGTAGTTTAGATGCCGAGTTTACTGGCGGTGCTGTTGCAAGTGATGGATTTGCTTTAGAGCAATTCCCTTATGCTCCTGATCATACTTTATATGTTTCTTTAGAAAAGGATTTTGGGCCATACAGAATGAGACTAGATCATAGTAGGATTTCTGAGCATGCTATTTTTCCTTACAATGGAAATGATCCAAGGGCTGCTCTCACAAATGTAGCTTCACGAGGAATAACAGATCTAAGATTATTTACTGATCCAGCAGAAAATATCAGTCTAACTTTCTGGATTAAAAACTTAACCGATAATAGTTATATTGTTAACAATATTCCCTTCGGTCCTGGTTTTGGTCAGATAACACTTGATTATTATGGAGCACCTAGAACAGTTGGATTTGATGTTAGATATAAATTTTAACTTTTAATTTTATGAAACCAGCTTAATATTAATAAGCTGGTTTTTTTTATGCAAAATCACTGGGAAGACATTCTATTATTCGAAGAACAGCTCTCTGAGGAGGAGAGAATTATTCAGAGAAATATTCACGAATATTGTCAGAACTCCCTTATGCCTAGAATTCTTGAAGCTAATCGAGATGAGGTGTTTCATAGAGAAATTTATAATGAACTTGGTGATCTTGGAATGCTTGGACCTACAATTCAAGGTTACGGTTGTGCAGGCATTAGTTATGTTGCTTATGGCTTGATTACAAGAGAAATTGAAAGGGTCGATTCAAGTTATCGCTCTGCAATGAGTGTTCAATCTTCGCTTTCGATGTATGCAATTTATAAATTCGGTTCAGATAATCAAAAAGAGAAGTATCTACCAGAAATGGCTAAAGGAAAGTTAATTGGTTGTTTTGGCCTCACAGAACCGGATGCAGGTTCAGACCCAGGAAGCATGAAGACTGTTGCTAAAAAAGTTGATGGTGGTTATAAGTTATCTGGCTCTAAGACATGGATTACGAATGCTCCAATAGCAGATATCTTTGTCATATGGGCAAAAGATGAACAAGGAATTCTGAGAGGTTTTATTGCAGAAAAAGACGATAAAAATATAAGTACTGCCAAACTTGAGGGTAAGTTTGCTCTTCGTGCATCAACAACAGGGCAAGTTTTTATGGACGAACTTTTCATACCTGATGAAAGACTTCTTCCAAATGTTCAAAGTTTTAAAGGACCTTTTTCGTGCTTAAATTTAGCAAGATACGGTATTTCATGGGGGGTTATTGGGGCAGCAGAGTTCTGCTGGAAGGCTGCTAGGCAGTACACCCTTGATCGTGATCAATTTGGTGAACCCTTAGCAGCCAAACAACTTATTCAAAAAAAGCTTGCAGACATGCAGTCTGAAATTACTCTTGCACTTCAGGCTAGCTTAAGAGTTGGGAGATTAATGGACGAGGATAAAATGATCCCAGAAATGATCTCACTTGTTAAAAGAAATAATTGTGGAAAAGCATTAGATATTGCAAGAGCTGCACGTGATATGCATGGAGGCAACGGAGTGATTGATGAGTATCACGTAATTAGGCATACCATGAACCTTGAAGCTGTAAATACTTATGAAGGAACTCATGATGTCCATTCTCTTATTTTAGGTAACTTTCAAACTGGGATATCAGCATTTAAATAAGAAATGGCAGAAAAATATTCAGAATCTTCAGCTAAATTTGGGAAGTTTGTGATTCGTATTTTTTCAAAGCTTCAAGCACCTGTTTTTTTAATGTCTAAAGGTAAGATATGGAATAAGTGGCCAGGTGGTTTTCCAGTTATGGTTGTAAGAACTATTGGTGCCAAAACAAATAAAATTCGAAACATTCCCTTAATACATGTTCACAACAATGGTAATCCTATTTTAGTTGCCTCGTTAGGAGGAATGCCTAAAAATCCTAGCTGGTATTACAATGTTAAGGCGAATCCGAAAGTTGAAGTTATGACTTCTACCAGTCATGGAACCTTTCTTGCAAGGCAAGTATCAGAAGAGGAGAAAGCATCACTTTGGCCAATTATATGTGCGACGTATCCTAACTATCAGACTTATCAAAATAACACCGATAGAGACATCCCAGTGTTTATTTGTGAACCTACCTAAGTGTAAAGTATACTTTACATCCAAAATTTATGAGCATAATTAAAACTGAAAATTTGGTTCGTCACTTTTATGTTGGAACCCAAACTGTTGAGGCTCTGAGAGGAGTTTCACTCAACATAAATAAAGGAGAGTTTGTCGCAATCATGGGCCCATCTGGTTCAGGTAAATCTACTTTGATGAATATTATTGGATGTTTAGACAGTCCTACCAGCGGAACATATTACCTTAATAACAGAAATGTGAGTATGCTCGATGATGATGCTCTAGCATTAATTAGAAATCATGAAATTGGATTTGTATTTCAAAACTTCCATTTATTAGCAAGAAACACAGCTTTAGACAATGTTATGTTGCCATTAAAATATGCGGGAATAGATAAATCTAAGCAGAAGGTAATTGCCATGGAGGTAATAAAATCAGTTGATCTTGAATCTAGGGCTCACCATCAACCTTCGGAGTTGTCCGGAGGACAACAACAAAGAGTTGCAATAGCAAGAGCACTAGTTAATAAACCATCAATTCTTTTTGCTGATGAGCCTACCGGTAATTTAGATAGCAAAACTGGTGATGAAGTTATGAATCTTTTTAAAAATCTTCATAAACAAGGACAAACTATTATTGTAATCACACACGAAATAGAAGTTGCGAATCAAGCTGAGAGAATAATCTCTATAAAAGACGGTAAAATATCTGAGGATCAGAAGGTACTAAAATGAAGCACAAAATATTTTCTTTATTAATAATTCCAATTGCTCTAGTAAGTTGTGGAGGTGGCTCAAGTGATGAAGAGGAATTTAAATTTTATTCAAAAAAAGAAGTTAAAACTCAACAACTTGATTTAACTGTCGAGGCTTCAGGAACTGTTGAGGCAATATCCTCTATTGAGATCAAGTCTAAAGCATCAGGAGAAATATTATATTTGGGTGCAGAAATTGGAGATTTTATAGAAAAAGGTCAAGTATTAGCAAGAATTGATCAAAGAACACCAAAAAATAATTTAGAGCAAGCGTCTGCTGATTTAGACGTAGCAAAGGTTAGATTACAGAATGCTGAAAGCCAATTTCTTAGATCAGAAACACTCCATAATGAGGGAAGCATTTCTGATAAAGCTTTTGAAGATGCCCAAGAATCCTTTTCCTCTGCGAAATCTCAATACGTAAGATCCAATGTTTACTTAGAAAATGCAAAAATAGCGCTCGATGATACCCTTGTTAGATCACCAATTAGTGGAACTATTATTTCAAGACCAGCAGAAGTTGGACAAGTAATTACATCACCAACTTCAGCTGTTGGTGGGGGGACTCTTTTAATGGAGATGGCTGACTTAAATCAAGTGAGAGTAAGAGCATTAATCGACGAGATAGATATTGGCAAAATCACTATTGGCCAAGAAGTTACCTTGAAAGTTTCAGCTTACAGAGATAAAAAATTTACTGGCATAGTTTCAAAGATTGAACCTCAGGCTAGAGAGGAGCAAAACGTTACTACATTCCCGGTATTGATTGATATTAAAAATGAGAATAATTTGCTACTGATAGGGATGAATACCGATGTTGAAATAGAAATTTTAAATGAACAAGTTGCTTTAGCACTGCCCTCTGGATCCTTAAGAACAAGAAGAGATGTTATGAGTGTTGCCATGCTTTTAGGGATTGATAATGATCAAATCAGTTCATTTTTAGAAAAAAAAGTTGAAGGTGAAGGTTTTACTTATTTTATAGTTTTTAAAGAAACAAATAAGGGACCACAAATGCAATGGGTTAAGGTTGGCAAAACTGACCTTAACTATGTCGAACTAAAAGAGGGGCTTAATAAGAATGATATTGTTTATGTCTTACCTAGCGAGGGATTAATTAAATCTCAGCAAAGATTTTCTGAACGTTTAAAAAATAGGTTTAGCTAATGCTTGTCCAAGAATCTATAGGCACTGCAATAGATGCTATAAAAGTAAATAAATTAAGATCAATTTTAACTACGCTTGCCATTATTATTGGTACAGCTGCTGTTATTGCTATGGTAGCCATGGGTTCGAGTGCTCAACAGGCACTCAATGACTCGATTACTGACCTAGGGGCAAGAACAATATATGTTTATCCAAGCTCTTCTAGGCAAGGGGCAACAAATACTAGTAAGGTTCCGTTGGATATCAAAGATGCCATTGCTCTTTCAAAGGATGAAGAAATACCTTGGCAAATTGCCCCTGAGATTCGGGGATCAAAACAAGTACAATTTAAAAGCGAGAATGCAAGTTTACAAATTGTCGGCAGCACGCAGGATTTTTTTTCAATCCGAGGATATGAATTAGATTCTGGTATTTCTTTTACTGAAATTGACAATTTAGCAAGAAAACGGGTTGTCGTTCTTGGCTCAAAAGTTGCTAACGAACTTAAAACATCATCCAGAATTCTTTTAAACAATGAAATCTTTATTAATAATATTCCATTTAAAGTAATTGGCACTATCAAAGAAGAGGGTGCAAGCTGGGGGCCAAATCCTGACGAGCAGATATATACACCCTTATACACTGCCTCTGATCGAATCTTTGGAAGGGAGACAATAGGGTCTATTGCTATAAATTACCCTATAGAGTATGCGACAGAGGAAGTAATGATTGCTATCGAGAGGATTCTAAGAAGAGAGCATGACATAGGGCCCGGTGAAAATAATAATTTCAGTATTAGAGATTGGGGTCAAGCATTAGACCTTCAAAGACAAGCCACATCTATATTCTTTGCTTTAATAATTGGCATAGCCTCAATAAGCCTTTTGGTAGGGGGTATTGGCGTGATGAATATTATGTTGGTTTCAGTTACTGAAAGAACAAGGGAAATTGGATTAAGAAAAGCACTAGGCGCTACACAAAATACAATATTATTTCAGTTTATTATTGAAGCAATCACGTTATGCTTAATTGGCGGTTTTATTGGAGTTATTTTTGGAACCTCAATATATTTTCTAATAGCTTTTTTACAAGAATGGCCGATAGTATTTCCTTTTACCGCGATAATTGGATCAATTACTTTTTCTGCAATGGTAGGACTATTTTTTGGAATTTGGCCTGCTAGAAGAGCAGCCAAACTTGATCCAGCAATTTCACTAAGGTACGAATAAATGAAAGTTGCTCAATTACTTCCAGAATTAAATTTTGGAGGTGTTGAACGTGGAACTGTCGATCTTGCTAATTTTTTAGTTTCTCAAGGTCATGATGCTCTTGTCATTTCAGCAGGTGGCGTTCTTGAGAGTGAATTAGATATCGAGGTAAAAAATTTACAAATTCCTATTTCAAAGAAATCCATATCTGCTTTGATGCAATTCAATGCGCTCAAGAAAATTCTTCTTGAAGAGAAACCAGATATTGTTCATGTTCGATCAAGATTTCCAGCCTGGATATATCTCTTGGCCATAAGAGGATTGGCAGATGATCAAAAGCCAATCTTAGTATCTACCTTTCATGGTCTTTACAGCAAGCCTTGGTATAGCCAATCAATGGCTAAAAGTGATTTAATTATTAGTATTTCTAATACTGTAAAGCAATACATTAAAGAAAATTACAGAATTTCAACTACAAATATAGTCAATATTTACAGAGGTTGTGACACAGAAAAATTCAATCAAGTTCCTCTAGAAAGTAGTTGGCTTAGTAAATGGTTTGCAGAATTTCCGCAAACAATAAATAAAAAAATCTTATTAATGCCTGGCAGGATCACTTCATGGAAGGGCATTGAAACGTTTATTAAACTAATACATAGGCTTAAAGATCCTTCATTGATTGGCATAGTCATGGGGCCTGTTGCAAAGAATAAGAAAACTTATTTTAAAAAGCTCAAAATGTTGGCATCAGACCTTGATTTAGATGACACTAAAATATTATTTTGTGATGGAAGATCTGATATTGAAAATGTTTATAAAATTTCTTCTATTGTTTTTAACTTATCATCAAAGGCTGAACCGTTTGGGAGAACAATGATAGAAGCTGCTGCTTGTGGCAGCTCGGTTGTGGGATGGGATTATGGAGGGGTAAAAGAGTCTCTATCTCTCCTTCAATCTAATGGTCTTACTAAACTTAATTCAATGGATGATTTAGAAGTTAAAGTAAGATGTTTATTGGATGTACCAGATCAGCTAATTTTAAATAAAGAGTTCACAAAAGAGTATCAAACCAACGCAACATTAAAAGTTTACAAAGAATTGCTTAATACTGAATCGTAAATTTTACTAACCTTTTTTGCAGAGCTTTCTACTGTATAGGATTCAAATATTCGTTCCTTAATTGCACTTACATCAAGATTTTTTGCTAAGGGCACAAAACTTCTTATTAAAGAAATAACTTCATCTTCATTGCTGGGATCAGCCAAGACCTCTTGCGGAAATAATTCACTCATAATACCTACATTGGTTCCAAATACCGGTAAGTTAAAAGCTGCTGCCTCTAGAGCCACCCTAGGTCCTCCCTCTCTTGAGCTAGTGACGATTAAGCCTTTTGCTCTTTTATAAATATTAGCCAGTTCCTGAGAATTGACCTCTGACCTGATGGTAATTCTTTTGGCTAGGTCGTTATTCTCAATGATAGTTAGCAGAGTATTCTTTTCTAAACCATCTCCGATGATTTCAAGTTTTTCATTAATGCCTTTCCATGCATGAATCAATAAGTCGAATCGCTTGATTTTTTCCAGTCTTCCAACCGCAATAAAGCTTCCATCTCTTGAGGAATTAATTATTTCTAATCTGGGATTTACCCAATTACCTATCACCTCTGCAGCAGGATAAGTTTTTTTTAAGAGCTCATTTACGATAATTGTTTTACTAAAGCCATTTGTAGGAACAGGTCTTTTTTTATTAGCATGAACTGTTGCAATTAATTCTACCTTTGTAATCCAGCTTACCCAACGACCTAAAAGGATTGATTTTGAACCATGACAGTGAAGTATTTGAATTTTATGAACTTTTATTAATTTTCGGAGCTTGAAGAGAGCAATGAGATTGAGCCTGAATTTATTAGGAAATACTTGAAATCTATGATTCTGAAAATGAGTTTCTAAGTTTTTATCTGCAAAGATATAAAGACGATAATCAGAATTATTTGTTAGTGTTGATGTTAATTCTTGAACATGTTGCTCAATGCCTGAAAAATTTTTGCTACAAATTAAATGCGCAATATTATTCATTTATAAGTCTTTTAACTTTGAAAGCAATTTTCTCGACTTCAGCCAATGGTTCAAAACCTGGATTTGGAGATATGATGTAACTTATTACTCCTGATCGATCAAAAACATCCCTTTTTTGAACAATACCAATGCGTTTTTCGTCAAGTAATCCATTATTAATTCTTTGATGCTTATTGCTTTTAAAGCTGAACCAATGTTTTTTAGGGGATTTGCTGGTTTGCAACAAATAAGTTTCACCGTAACTCGATAGACTCTCAAATATCATACTAATGCTGTCGGGTGTGATGAATTTTTTTGAAGCCGATACAAGATTGCTGTTAAAAAAATTAAAATCAGTATCTTCAGAATCATACAGTCTAATATTTTTATAACAAGAAATTTCAGACCATAAATCATCGGGTGTTCTTCTTGAATTAAAAATAGAAATCTTAAACTGCCGGTGAGTATCAATAATGTATTTTAGATTATCTATTAGGAGCCCTTTTTCAAACGGCATATTCTTTATTGGGCCGCCAATACACACAACAAGTTTATTATTTTCAGGTTTAAGAAGGGATGTTTTACAAAGGCTGCCTTTAAACAACAAACAGTTTGTGGGCATCTTTCTGTCAAAGTAGTCATGTTCTGGGGCTACAACTAGATCAAACTTTTTAGCATTAAAAGTTGGTCTTAGAACAGCAATAAGAGAAATGTTATGAGAGCTAGAGAGGAGTCTTTTTTGTTGCAGTAATGCTTTATGCACTCTATGCCCAACCCCAATTAAAATAAGTTTATTTGAATTAGGTTTAAATTTGTCTAAGTTATCTATTGAGCATTCTGACGATGCACAATTAAACTCATTACCAAGGGATTCTAAGAGAATATTTCCTTGGTTATAATGACCTGGCCTTTGGTCATATATGTGGATAATTTCCATACAATTGTTAATTTTTATTTTATTAACTTCCTAAATTACACCTACCATTCTACTATGTACAAACTCAAGTTTCGCTCGATATTCTTCTCAGTTATTCATTTGGGCTAAGAAATTTCTTTTGTCTGTCTGAATAAGCTTTGAATCTAGCTTTACTTGGGATAAAGTTGCAGAACAATTTAAAATAATGTGCCAGTTGCAAAAAGCCTTGAATCAAGTAACAAAAACAGCTCGAGACCTTATCTCTCAATATGGTGATGATGCGGAATCTATAGCGATGCTAAGAGCGGCTGAATATGCTGCAAACCTAAATCATTCTGAGTGGAAAATATGGGAGGAGGTTCTTAGTAGGGTTATTGAGTTACAAAATGCAAAACATCTCGATAGCTAATGTTTTTCTTACCTCTTTTTGATGATAATCCAATAAAGAAAACGCCTTGGGTGACTTATACAATTATAGGCTTAAATGTATTGGTATTTTTATTCCAGTCTAGTCTTAGCAGTAGCGAACTAGAAACATTTTTTAGAGAAAATGGATTTATTTCCAGAGAATTTTTTTCAGACTCGAGTCTGCTTTATTCAAATCTATACACATCCTTATTTATTCATGGAGGATTTTTTCATTTATTCTCAAATATGCTCTATTTATGGATTTTTGGAGATAATATTGAAGCTGAACTTGGATCGATTAAGTTTCTTATCTTTTACTTAGTCTGTGGCGTTATAGCTTCTCTAGCTCAAGGAATTATAGATCCTGATAGTCTAATACCTTTGATAGGTGCAAGTGGTTCAGTTGCCGGAATACTAGGCGCATATCTGATTTTATATCCAAGTGCAAATGTAAGAGTTTTCGTTTGGATTTTTATTTTTATCCAAATTATTAATGTCCCCGCAGGCATAGTTCTGGCAATATGGATTATTGGTCAGTTTTTCTCATTAGGATCCTCTATGTCCGATGGTGTTGCCTACATGGCTCATGTTGCAGGATTCATGAGTGGACTCATGTACACGTTTTTATTTAATAAACGAAATAAAGTTCAAACCACTCATCACTCAAGGCCTTTTTCAAGTACCTCTTTTAGAGAAGCCTATGATCAAAAGATTTATGATCGATCAAAATCAAAAGGCATTAAGGATTACAACTAATTCTTTTCATGAAATCATCTTTTATTAAAACACCAATTGGTAATTTTTTAGCTCATTTCAAAGACAGAAATCTCACAAGACTGGAGCTGGTAAGTTCAACTGTAAACTTATTTTTTGATCAAAATCTTCAAGAAACCTTTAACCAGCTATTTAAAGGTATGATTTCAGTCAAAGAACTTCCTATCAATTTTAGCAAATTAGAAGGGACTGAATTTCAAAAAAAAATTTGGAAATCCCTTACTAATATAAAATATGGTGAAACATGTTCTTATCAGGAAATAGCAGCATCCATTAACAATCCAAATGCTGTCAGAGCAGTTGGTTCAGCATGTAGATTAAATCCAATTCCGCTTATAATTCCATGTCACAGAGTATTAAAATCTAATGGAAATATTGGTAAATATGCTTTTGGAATTAAAAATAAACACAAACTTTTAAAGCTAGAAAGTTATGAATCTCGAAACAGAAATAAGAAATAAAGTTTTTGAAAAATTTCCCAATGCTGTTTTCAAGCTTCAAAATGAAAGTCATATGCACTCGGTTCCAGAAAATTCAGAAACTCACTTCAAGTTAATCATCGCAGATGATTCATTTGTTAATACTCCAAGAGTTTTAAGGCATAAAATGGTTTTTTCTCATCTTGGAGATTTAATGCAGAAATTTCATGCGCTTGCACTTCATTGTTACACACATGATGAACTTTCAAAATTAGATTCTGAGCCTGAATCACCAGAGTGTGCAAAAAAATGATTTTTAAACAAATGCTTCAAAGACCAGTTTTGGGATTGCTGATGCTTCTGATTGGATTAGTTCTTCTGTTACCTGGACTGCAGAATTTTAAGCTTGATGCATCCTCAGAAGCATTGGTTATTCAGGGGGACGAAGCATTTAAAACTTACAGAGAGGTTGGTAATACATTTGGTAACTCAGATTTTTTAATTGCAACGTTTACTCCAAAGAATAATTTATTTGACCCACAAACATTATCAGTTATAAAAAATTTAGAATCACAATTATCAGATTTAGAGGGCATTTCTTCAGTTCTCTCTTTATTGGATGCACCTATTTTCTTTCAACCAAGAGTAGAGCTTAGTGAAATAGCAGACAACTTAAAGACACTTGAAGATCCTGTGGTAGATATTCAGCTGGCTAAAGAAGAAATTCTTGATAATCCCATCTACTCAGAACTAATAATAAGCCCTGATGGAAAAACTACTGCTTTACAAATAGTTTTAGAAGAAAATCTAGAATACAGGCCCTTAATAAATAAAAGATATGAATTACTGGATAAAGTTCAAACACCTAAAGTTCAAGATGAGATAGATAAAATAAATTTAGCTATTTCTGAGATCAATGATCTTGAGTCTATAAAACAAAAGCAATTAATCGAAAACGTAAGATCAGTTTTAAATAAATTTAGGTCTGAGGGGACAATTTTCCTAGGTGGAGCGTCAATGATTGCAGTTGATATGATGTCATTTATAGAATCTGATCTTAGGGTCTTTGGAATAGCAGTTGCAATTGTGTTTGGTCTTTTGCTGTTCACATTTTTTGGGAAAATCAGCTATGTATTCCTACCGCTTTCTAATGCTGTAATAGCCACCATTTTTACCGCATCTTTTTTGGGTTTGGCAGGTTGGAAAATTAGTGTTGTCTCATCCAACTTTATTGCTCTTTTATTAATTCTTACTATCTCGTTAACTGTTCACGTTTTAGTGAGATTTAATGATGTTAGGCGTGAGATGAATTCTGTGGATGATGCTATAGCAGAGGCATGTAAACAAATGTTGTTTCCATGTTTTTTTGCTGCATTTACCACTGCAGTAGCTTTTATCTCATTAATTTTTGGAGAAATTAAACCAGTAATAGAGTTTGGGAAAATGATGGCGGTTGGCATGATTTTTGCGTTTTTACTAACCTTCACGTTTTTACCAATGATGATGAAGATTTTAATCAACAGGAAAGCAAATGAGCCTCATTGGATTCAATCTGTTCCAGTTTCATTAGTTAAATTTAGTCATTATGCAAAGAATCGAATTTTTTTGGTATCTATCATTTTGATGTGCGGATTAGTGTATGGGTTTTCACTTCTAAAAGTTGAGAATAGATTCATCGATTATTTTTCTGATGATACTGAAATTTATCAAGGAATGTACTTGCTTGATAAAGAACTCGGAGGGACGGCAACTTTAGATATTGTTATAGATGCTCCAAAGGAATCAATAGAGGATATCGGTCTGGATGATGATTTGTTTGATGATGATCTTTTTGAAGATGATTCAAGTGAAGCATCCGGATACTGGTGGAACTCTTTTACTTTAAAGCGACTTGAAGGCATTCATGATTATTTGGATAGCACTCCAGAAATAGGAAAAGTGTTAAGTGTTGCAAGTGGAATAAAAATGGCACGACTTATCAATAATGGCAAAGATCTCAATGATCTTGAGTTAGCATTATTAAGATCTGTTTTGCCTGAAGATCTCAAGGAGTCTCTTTTATATTCTTACATAAATGAAGACGATTCACAGGTTAGGATCTCAACACGCGTTTATGAAACTTCAAATACCCTCAATAGGAACCAACTGATTAATAATGTTTCAAGTGATCTCCAGGAGAAATTTGGATTAGCAGAGGATCAATTTAGAATTACCGGCCTTGCAGTTCTTTACAACAACATGTTGCAGTCATTATTTGATTCTCAAATTAAATCTTTGGGTATTGTTTTTGGGGTGATATTGATTATGTTTTTGGTAATATTTAGATCAATCAAAGTTGCAGTTATTGGACTGATCCCAAACATCTTAACTGCGTCAAGCGTTCTTGGGTTACTTGGAATTCTATCAATTCCATTGGATATTATGACCATCACTGTCGCTGCGATCAGTGTTGGGATGGCAGTGGATAATACAATCCATTACTTATATAGATATAAGGTTGAAATTTGCAATGGAGTAGCGTCGAGCGATGCAATTCTCAAATCGCATACCACTATTGGAAGAGCTATCTTGTATACAGCACTGACAATTTCTATTGGATTCCTGATTTTCAGCTTTTCAAATTTTTCTCCAACGGTTTTATTTGGAACTTTTACATCATTAGCAATTTTTACCTCATTAGTGGCAACATTAATATTATTACCACTTTTGCTACAATCCTTTAAAGCATTTGATTCATAAGGCAGATAAATGAGCGGACCACTTAAAGGGACAACTATCATAGAATTTTCAGGAATTGGTCCAGGACCTTTTTGCGGGATGGTATTAGCTGATTTGGGTGCCGAAGTGATAAAAATAGATAGGGCCTCATCTCTAGGTAAAGGTAATGAATTAGACTTTCAAAGCCGTTCAAAATATTCAATAACCGCAGACTTAAAGAAACCTGATGCTATTGATGAAATAAAGAAATTATTATCCCAAGCAGATGCATTATTTGAAGGATTTCGTCCGGGCGTAATGGAAAGATTAGGCCTTGGACCAGAAGAAGTCTTAGAAATAAATCCAAATATTGTCTATGGAAGAATGACTGGTTGGGGACAAACGGGCCCTTTAGCAAATTCAGCTGGGCATGATTTAAATTATATAGCCCTAACAGGAGCACTAGACTCTATAGGTCGCAAAGGTGAAAACCCACCACCGCCATTAAATTTAATTGGTGACTATGGCGGAGGAGGCATGTTTCTTGCATTGGGTATCCTTGCTGGCATATTAAATGTTAAAAATGGTGGTAGGGGTCAAGTTGTTGATGCTGCAATGGTTGATGGCGCCTCACTTTTAATGACAATGTTTTACTCTTTTAACGCTTCAGGTTTTTGGAAACAAAGCAAAGAGTCTAATTTGCTTGATGGTGGAGCTCATTTTTATGATACTTTTGAATGTAAAGACGGCAAGCATATGTCCGTTGGGTCAATCGAACCACAGTTTTATGAAATACTCATCGATAAGCTTGAATTAGATAAAGATTTTTTTGGTAATCAAATGGACCAGAGTAAGTGGTTAGAGTATAAGGAGGTAATCAAAGATCGTTTTAAAACAAAGACTCGCGATGAGTGGGCAAAGATTTTTGAAGGAACCGATGCTTGTGTTGCTCCAGTTCTAAGTATCGCAGAAGCTCCCCAACACCATCATCTCAAATATAGAAATACTTTTATTGAATTGGATGGACACTTTCAGCCTGCACCAGCACCAAGATTTTCCCTTACGAAAGAATCTGTCAAGCACGGACCTCCAAAATGTGGGCAGGACAATGCCGTCATATCAAAAAAATTTAAACTTGATGGATCTAAGTTAAGTTAAAAAATTTTATTGCATTGTTGTATGTTTGTGTCGCTATCTCATCGATACTGTAATTAGTAAGAGATGAAATCTCTGCTGCAATATGAGGTAAGTACTTTGGCAAATTAATATTTTTACTGGGTCTCGGTTTGAGATTTCTTGGAATTAGGTATGGTGCATCAGTTTCTATCATCAATTTTTCAAGAGGAATATTTTTTATAGAAGCTCTTAATTCTTGATTTCTTCTTTCATCGCAAATCCATCCAGTCAGTCCAATATATGAACCAAGTTCCAAGTATTCATCCAACTCTCTTTGTGTGCCTGTAAAGCAATGGACCACAAGACTTGAAAGCTCTGAATTGTAGTTACGAAGTATTTTTAAAAAATCATCATGCGAGTCCCTTTGGTGAAGGAATACCGGCAGCTCTAAATCAATTGAGGCTTGAAGTTGGATTTCAAAAGCATGTATCTGTTCCTCAAGTGTTGAAATATTTCTAAAATAATCTAATCCAATCTCGCCAATTACATTTGGATTGTATTTACTTACAAGCTGAAGAAACTCATTTTTTTTGACCCCATTAAGCTGACTTGCATGATGAGGATGCACACCATAGGTTGGGGCAAGATCATTAGGGTATCTTTTTACAAGAGAGGCTATCTTACTAAAGTCTTCTAATTCAGCTGAGATTAATCCGAGTTTATTAACATTAACCAAATTGGCTTCACTAATTACATGATCAATATTTGGCAAAATAGATTCATGCGTTAAATTACAGGCTATATCAAAGAATTCAGGCATTTGAATAAAGTATCCTTTACAATAACAGTCTTTTAAATATTTATTATGAATCATTTTCTGCAATTTCAGAAAGCAATATCTATTGAACAAAAGTCGGATAATTTGTTTAAATTTACGCCTGATAAAAAATATTCAGTTGGCGCTACTCCGAACGGTGGATATCTTGCAGCCATTATGCATAAAGCTTTGGTAAGCGTACTTCCACACAGCTGTTCAATAAATTCAAATGTTTTGTATCTTGATAGAACTGACCATGAGCCTGTGGACATTAAGGTAACACCTATAAGAATAAGCAAGGGAACATCTGTGGGAGATGTTGAACTTATTCAGGGAGATAAGATTACTTGTAAAATGACAGGGATTTGCACAGACCTAGACAAATTATCAGGCTACTCAGATCTTCATACACCGTTACCAGGAATTTTTCATGAATCAAATCACGATTCGTATGTGCCAATGAATTACGATTCGTTGCAAAAAGGATTTACTCCAGAATTTGTAAAACAATTAAGCTTATCGGTTCATCCTGATCATGTTTGGTGGTTAAGGGATTCTCATGGAGAAGGTTATGATGCAAGATGCTCAGGTTTTGTAGAGCTAGAGGGCGATCTACCGGACCAATTTGCATTATCTTATTTAGCAGATATTTTGCCACCTGTTGTTACAAACAAGTACGGACCATTAGGATGGATACCTACGCTCACTCTTACAACAAGCATCAAGCAATTACCCACAACGCAAAAAGTTTTTATTGATGCGATTGCTACAGACTTAAATAAAGGATATTTTGAGCAAAACTTATCAATGTGGGATCTTAATGAAAATCTTGTTGCAACCAGCAAGCAAATTGCTAAAGTTTTAAAATCAAATGAAAGATTGGCAAAAAATTAATTAAGGAAAAAAATATGAAATTTAAAGGCACTAAAAATTATGTTTCAACTGATGATTTGAGTATGGCTGTAAATGCATCCGTTACTTTAGAGCGACCTCTTATAATTAAGGGTGAGCCTGGTACAGGCAAAACATTACTTGCGATCGAGGTAGCAAAATCTCTAAAAATGGATCTTATTGAATGGCATATTAAGTCCACAACAAAGGCATCTCAGGGTTTGTATGAATATGATGCTGTTACGAGACTTCGTGATTCTCAATTAGGTGACGAGAGAGTTAAAGATATTAAAAATTACATTAAGAAAGGGAAGTTATGGGAAGCTTTTGAATCAGACAAACAGGTAGTTTTGCTCGTAGATGAGATCGATAAGGCAGATATCGAGTTTCCTAATGATCTGCTACAAGAGCTAGATAGAATGGAGTTTTATTGTTATGAAACTGGAGAAACAATTAAAGCTATAAAGAGACCTATCATTATTATTACATCAAATAATGAGAAGGAACTGCCAGATGCATTTTTAAGACGATGCTTCTTTCACTATATTCAATTTCCAGATAGACCTACCATGGAGGCTATAGTCGATGTCCACTATCCTAAAATAAAGAAAAAATTAGTCAAAGATGCATTGGATATCTTTTTTGACATAAGAAAAATTCCTGGGATGAAAAAGAAACCCTCTACGTCAGAATTGATTGATTGGTTGAAGTTACTTTTATCAGATGAAATTCCTGATGAAATTTTGAAAAATGCTGATAACTCTAAAGCCATACCACCGCTTTACGGTGCTTTGTTAAAGAATGAGCAAGATGTTCATTTACTTGAGAGGCTTGCTTTTATGACCAGGAGAGAACAGTCAAATAAATAATGCTAATTAATTTATTCAATACGGTTCGTTCTTCAGGAGTGCCTTGCACTCTTAGAGAGCTTTTAGATCTTTTAGGAGCACTAGAAAATAGATTGGCCTACGCAAATTTGGATGACTTTTATCATTTATCTAGAGCAATTCTTGTAAAAGATGAAAAGCACTACGATAAGTTTGATAAAGCTTTTGAAATATACTTTAAAGGAATTGAAACTCTAGAGGACATTTTTCAAGCACTGATTCCTGAGGATTGGCTTAGAAAAGCTTTTGAGAAAGAGCTTGATCCAGAAGAATTAAAAAAAATTAAATCTCTCGGCGGTCTAGATAAACTCCTTGAGGAGTTTAAAAAAAGAATGGAAGAGCAAAAAGAGAGGCATGAAGGTGGGAACAAATGGATTGGTACAAATGGGACTTCTCCTTTTGGCAATAATGGTCAAAATCCTGAAGGCATTAGAGTAGGCGGTGAAGGCGGTCAAAAGAAAGCTGTAAAGGTATGGGAGCAAAGGCAATATCAAAATTTAGATGACTCAGCAGAGATAGGCACACGCAATATCAAAATGGCCTTGAGAAGGCTAAGAAAGTTTGCTCGACATGGCAACGATCTTGAACTCGATATGAACGGCACCATTAGATCGACTGCAAAAAATGGCGGCATTCTTGACATCAATATGATTCCAGAAAGATCTAATAATGTGAAAGTTCTTATCTTTTTTGATGTGGGCGGTTCCATGGATCCTTTTGTGAAGCTATGTGAAGAATTATTTTCAGCAGTAAAGACAGAATTTAAGCATTTGCATTACTATTATTTTCATAACTGCATTTACGAAACTGTTTGGAAAGATAATAGAAGAAGATCTCAAGAACGTTTTTTTGTTCAAGACATCATTAATAAATATACAGCCGACTACAAGTTGATTTTTGTTGGAGATGCGACTATGGCTCCCTATGAAATTACAAATGCTGGAGGCAGCATTGAGCATTGGAATGAAGAGCCAGGTGGAGTTTGGGTCAAACGTTTATGCGAGCATTTTTCAAATGTTGCTTGGTTGAATCCTATTCAAGAGGATCATTGGGACTATACTTCATCAGTTTGCTTAATTCGTGATCTTGTTGAACAGAGAATGTTTCCACTTACATTAAAAGGCCTGGAGGAGGGCATGAGTAATCTTTCAAAATGAATAATTCAATCAGCAATGGTGTTAAATGGGGACCATTTACATTAAGAATTCCATTTATTCATATTAAATTTAGAAGTGGTGAATTCCTCCAAGGCTTGGTTATTAGCGGAGCTACAGCTTTCGCAGCTGCCCCTCTTGGTATGCAGCTAGGACTAACTTTTGAAGAAGCTGTGGCATTAAGCCTCATAGCTGGAACTTTAATATCTGCAGGACCAATTATATTCGGAGAACCTATGGCACCTGGATGGGTTACTCCGGCTGTTCCACTTGTAATGGGAGCTTTAGCAACAGCAGGAATGTATGGCGTACAACCTTGTGTTGATGGAGTATGTCAATACAACCCTGATAGCTTTAGATTTCTTGCAGCGATGTGTATTGAATTTACTATTCTAATCTTAGTCCTTGGAATTACAGGGATGGGAAAAAAGCTTGTTGACATAATTCCTAGAGGACTGAAGGCTGGGATCATTTTAGGTGCTGCACTCGCGGCATTTTACCAAGTCTTTTTCAAAGATTTTGATTCCTATATGACACAGCCAATTTCAATGACAACTGCTATTGTCTTATGTGTAATTACTACGTTTTCAAATCCATTTAAAAGATTAGCAACAAAATCAAGAGTATTCTCTGTGCTTGGGTCTTTGGGATTGCTACCGGGATTCGTAGTAGCTGGTTTGGTTGCTTATTTTTTAAATGAAGTACAGTTTAATATTGAATGGGGATTTAAAATCCCAGCTGTTCTTAGCTTGATTGAGAAGACCTCACCTCTTTATCTTGGTTTTCCAGACTTAAATATGTACATCGATGCCATTCCATTAGTTTTAATTGGTTACATGCTTTTATTTGGAGATCTGGTAACTGGAACTGAAGTGCTTAAAGATGCCCAAAAAAGTAGACCTGATCAAACTTTACCAATCGATTTAAACAGATCTCATTTATCAGTAGGAATAAGAAATCTGCTAGGTATATTCATCAATCCATTTTTTCCAACTCAGGGTGCTTTATGGACCGGTGTTCATGTAGTTGTAGCAGACAGGTGGAAACAAGGCCCCAAAGCAATGCCTTCAATATTTGATGGAATTGGATCATATTATTTGATGGGTATTCCTTTTTTATACTTTACATTACCTTTTGTAACTTTAATGCAACCACTCATGGTGATGGCTTTAACATTAACTCTTATTCTTACAGGGTTTGCTTGTGCTTACATTGCAATGTCAATTCCAAAAAAAGATTCTGAAATGGCTACTGCTCTACTTATAGCATTCTTTATAACTTTTTATAGTGCTTGGATTGGACTAGTTGTTGGGATCATTTTGTCTTTATTGGTTGATGGTTATGAAAGAGATGTTGAAGTATAAATGACTGATCTCGCATTAAAAATTTCTTCATTAGAGAAGAAATATGCATCAGGTGTTAAAGCATTGGATGGTATAGATCTTGAGGTAAAAAAGGGTGATTTTTTTGCCTTGCTTGGCCCAAATGGAGCAGGAAAATCATCTACGATTGGAATAATTTCTTCTCTTGTAACCAAGACATCTGGAAGTGTAAAAATTTTTGATATAGATATAGATGACAACTTTAACGAAGCAAAGAGAAAACTAGGCGTAGTTGCTCAAGAAATCAATTTCTCACCTTTTGAGAAGGTAGAGGACATTGTAATTACTCAAGCAGGATTTTATGGTATTTCTGCATCACAAGCTAAACCAAAAACTGAAACTACACTAAAAAGACTAGGTCTTTGGGAGAAGAGATCTGAACAAGCAAGAAATCTTTCAGGAGGTCTGAAAAGAAGACTTATGATTGCTAAGGCATTAATTCATGATCCAGAATTGTTAATTTTAGATGAGCCTACTGCCGGAGTAGATATAGAGTTAAGGAGAGGGATGTGGGATTTTATCTCTGAAATAAATAATCAAGGCACAACTATTATCCTCACCACCCATTACCTTGAAGAGGCTGAACAACTCTGCAAAAACATAGCAATTATTGACAAAGGAAAAATCGTAGAAAACACATCTATGAAGGAGCTTCTCTCAAAACTTGATGTGCAAAGCTTTATTCTTGATTTAAATCAGCCTCAAAGTAATTTACCAAGTTTAGCAGGATACACAATGACACTTTCAGATCCAAGCACACTAATCGTTGCAATTGAAAAAGATAAATCAATAAACGAGTTTTTTGGAGAGTTATCTAAAATTGGAATTTCAGTAAAGTCTATGCGTAATGAATCCAATAGACTAGAAGAATTATTCATGGAAATAGTTAAATCAAATGACTAGAAACAAAGAGATTTTAAATTCTTTAATCACGCTTACAGTAAGAGAGGTAAGAAGATTTTTAAGAATTTGGGTTCAGACACTAGTTCCTCCTGCAGTCACAATGTCGCTTTATTTTGTGATTTTTGGATCTTTAATTGGTCCTAGAATTGGAGAGATGAATGGCTTAAATTATATTCAGTTTATGATCCCTGGTTTAGTAATGCTATCAGTTATTACAAGCTCCTATGCCAATGTTGTATCTTCTTTTTTTGGAGTTAAATTTCAAAGATCTATTGAGGAATTGATGATATCTCCCATGCCAAATATTGTTATCCTAACTGGCTTTATCATTGGGGGGGTCGCTAGGGGAGTGATAGTTGGCATCATAGTATTTTTAGTTAGTTTATTTTTCTATCCAGACTTCACCATCGTAGATCCTTTGCTAACCATTTCAGTTCTTATTCTCACCGCAATATTGTTTTCATTAATGGGATTCTTAAACGCGATTTATGCAGACACTTTTGATGATATCTCAGTGGTTCCAACCTTTGTCCTAACACCTCTAATCTATTTAGGCGGTGTTTTCTACTCGATTACAATTTTGCCAGAATTTTGGCAAAAGGTTTCTCTAGCAAATCCAATGCTTTATGTAGTAAATACTTTCAGGCAGGGCATGCTAGGTGTGAGTGATATTTCAGTTTCATTTTCTCTTATAATGCAGATATTTTTTATTATACTTTTTGGCGCTTTCGCACTTCGTCTTCTTAAGAAAGGCACGGGCATAAGACAGTGAAACCTAAATTTTTAGGCAAAAAAAATACAATCTTTAAATCTCCTAGCGAGAACATACTTGATGCAATTAATAGAGAGCACTCAAAAGAAATTTTTGGAGAAGATATCTGGAATGCCTATGAATTTAATTTCTTAGCAAAAAGTAATCGGCCCATTTTATTACCATTAGAAATCAGAATACCTGCAAGCTCCAAAAAAACTGTTGAGTCAAAATCACTCAAACTTTATCTAAATTCATACAGTGATTTTAAATCCACGCAAAATATTATCATTTTTAAGATTACAAAACACTTATCGAATATAACCAAATCAAATGTCACTGTTAAGGCAATGATTAGAAAAGATTACTCTGTTAAAGCAAAGAGCTTACGGTATGTAAAAGTCCAAAAAAATGATGGTAACTTACTAAGATTTGATGGTTTTAGATCTTTATGTCCAGTCACCTCTCAACCAGATTTTGCAACGATCTACATTCAACATAAAAGCAAATTAACCCCAAGCAAGGAGATAATTGATCATTTATTGACATACAGAACTAAAGGCGAATTTCATGAGCGTTGCATTGAAGATATATGTTCGCATCTCAGCCTCTCATTTAATCTTAAATCACTAACCGTTATTGGAAGATTTATGAGAAGGGGTGGAATAGATATTAATCCAATTCGATCTATCGCAAAAAAGTATCCCAAAAAGAATATTCATGACACTTACCAATAATAAAAAATTCAATTCAATTGAATCTTTAAATCAGTATGTTTTAGATTTGTTGATACAAACAATTAATGATAATCCCAAAGCAAGCATCTTATTATCTGGAGGAAGCACACCAAAAAAAATTTATTCATCATTTGGGTCTCTTCCCCAGCAAAGTAAGTTATGTACTTTCATTCCCTCTGATGAGAGAAGGGTGCCTGTTACTGATTTGCTCTCTAATGAAGGAATGATAAGACAATACCTTAATAATTATAATCAAGATCAAATTTTAAGCTTGCATGATTTATCCTTGCCTTCAAAGTTAAATGAAATTTCATCATATGATCTTGCCATTTTAGGAATGGGAACTGATGGACATTTTGCATCTATTTTTCCATTTATGTCTAATCTTGATGAGGCAATTGATTCTACTGGTCCAGTTATAAGAGTAGATTCTGGATATCCTGAAGTTCCAAGAATTACCCTCTCACTTAATGAAATTTTAAAATCTAAGAAAATGGTTTTACTGATTACTGGTCAAGAAAAAGTAGATTTGCTAAAGACAAAAAGAGATAATGCCTCCTCGCTACCGATCGATGCCCTAATAGAAAAGGCCGATAACTTAGAGATTCTATTAGTAGAATAAAAGGAGAGATGGCAGAGTGGTCGAATGCGCTGCCTTGGAAAGGCAGTATACGGGTAACCGTATCCGGGGTTCGAATCCCCGTCTCTCCGCCAGTTAATCGTTAAGACTTATTAAATCTTTGTGGAGCTTTGCGTGAAGTTCTTGAGTTACATCATCAAACTTTTTTGCAACAGATTTAATTTTTAAACCTTTGTAAAGGTTATTTTTTTCCTTATCCGACATTTGAATCAATTTAAGTTCAATAGCTTTTTCTAACCACATCATTGTATAAGTCTTAATGCCTTCCTTAAGTGCATTTGTAGGATTTAGGGTAAATGATCTTTTATCTTTTGATCCTCTTGATTTAATTAACATACCTTCACTAATTAACTTTTCAATTATTTTATAGGCTGTTGGAAATGAAACCTCGAGTTGCTTCTCAACCCACTTTACATTGACAGGATCAAGCCCATCTCTATCTCTACAGTAAACTTCATAAACAATAAGTCTTGATTCTGTATCAGTAATAAAACCTCTAAAAAACTGCATCATATTGAACACTCTTAATTCCGAAAGAATGAGATCTTCAATTAGATTGAGTTTATTTTTCATTGTTAGATTATATCAATTTAAATGTCTTTACTTTAAGGTAAAATTAACTAAAGTTATTTTAGTTATTTTAATTTATGTATTATCATTAAACATATTATGACGTCCCAAATTTCCGAATTTAGCTTTTATTTAGGCAAGCTTAAGGAGATCGAAAAGCATCTTAAAATTCATACACTCTCACCAAATGAAAAAAAAGTTGTATACACTATGGTTGAACTTAAAACTAAAAATAACATTTGCAACATAACTGATGTAGTAGAGGTTAGTGGTATGTCCAGATCAACTGTTTATAAAACAATTAAGAAGTTAACCGCAAAGAAAGTCATATCTTTAGACCAATCACCCACTGATAAAAGAGAATCATTAATTAAGTTTTCTTAATTAAGCACTTGCTTCAATCCATTTATCTACAAGTTCCTCTAAAATAAACAAAGGAGGGTTTCCGTTATCAAGCACAATCGTATGGAATTTTTTAATGTCAAATTTTTCACCAAGAGCACTTTTTGCTTTTTCTCTTAATTCAAGAATCTTAAGCATCCCAACTTTGTAACTAAGAGCTTGGCCAGGCCATACAATATATCTTTCAATCTCAGTTCTTACTTCGGTATCAGACATCCCAGTCTTTTCCTTCATGTATTTCATAGCTTCTTCTCTAGTCCACCTTTTATAATGCATGCCAGTATCAACCACCAATCTTACCGCCCTAAATATCTCACTTTGCAAAATCCCAAGTTCATCATATAAATCTCTACCTACCCCAACTTCCATAGATAATTTTTCAGCATACAAAGCCCATCCCTCACTAAAAGCAGATGTTCCGTAGCCTTGTTTTCTGTAAAGTGTTAGATTTTCATTTTCTTGATTTAATGCAATTTGCATGTGATGACCTGGGATTGCCTCATGAAGAGTCAGCGCCATCATGCTGTAAGTCGGAGTCTGCTTAATATCATACAGATTAGCGTAAAAGACACCCGGTCTTTTGCCATCAAGGCTGGGCCCTTGGTAATAACCTCCTGCAGCCGTTTGTTCAGAATATTCAGGAACGGGTCTTACCTCTACACTTGCTTTAGGCATTCTTTCAAAGTAGGGCTCTACTTTTTTTGCAGCCTCAGCAACCATTTCTGTATAGTCTCTAATCACAATTTCTTTTCGATCCGCGGTGTCTGCATAGAGAAAATCAGGACTTTCATTCAATTCATTAAGTAAAAGCCCGACAGGTTTTTTGTTGTCATATCCTAATTCATTAAATATTTCTGCTATGCGCTCACTTATTCTCTTAACTTCACTTAGTCCTATATCATGAATTTCTTGGGGGCTATAATCCGTAGTTGTATAGGTTCGGATTCTTAACTTATAAAATTCATCACCATTAGGCAAAGACCAAACGCCATGATCTAAATTCGAATAGGATTTATCTGCAATCATTCTATCCAGAAGTCTTTGATATGCAGGATTGAAACTTTCCTCAATGATCTTTGAAAGTTCTGTCTCAAGAGAACTAATTTCAGAGTCTGATAAATCAAGCTCTCTAACTTTCTTTGCAAAAACTTCCAAAAGCGGATTGGATGGATTACTAAGCATTTCTGATAATTGATTTATTACATGATCAAAAACAAACGTAGGAGGATAGATTCCAATTTCTGCCTGTTTATCAAACCAAATCAATAGATTATCCATTGATGAAGCTATTTGATTTACACGCTTAAGATAATCATTGGCCTCTCTTTTATTACGAATAGGATGGATATCTGTCATAAACTCAACAGCATTTAAATGTGCTCCGCCTATTTGATTAATCGGGTAACTATGAAATCTAAAGTTCTCAAATCCGTTAATATCGTTTTCAGTATCAAAAACAGCTATTTTCTTAGTAATAATTTGGTCTTCAGTTAAATCATCATCTGTATAAGAATTTAATATTTGTAAATGTTTAATCGTATCAATGTGATCTGCTTCAGAATCCTCTAAGGTATTATTTGAAAGTTTACTGTTGTGTTTAGTAATAGGATTTAAAAAATCAACAATTCCTATGTAGGTCATATACTCAGGAGAATCAACTAGGTTAACAATTAAGTCTTTAGCTAGATAATGATCTAAAGAGAACGGTTTTGATGAAAAAAGATTCACAACATATATTGAGCAAACTAAAAAAGCTAACCCAAATGCTGCACCAAAGAATTTAAAGAATGTTTTCATAATAACCCCAAGAGAGTACTTTAATTGAGTATCAATTATACTAGAAAAAAAATTTAAGAATGAATATGAAACCTTTTCATTTAGCAATTCCAGTTCATGATCTTGAGAAGTCGGTTGCATTTTATAAATCAATTTTTCCAATTAGCTTTGGTAGATCTGCAAAGAGTTGGATTGACCTTAATTTTTATGGACATCAGCTTGTGCTTCACAAGCATAAGGATTTCGAAGGCAATGAAGGATTTAATCATGTAGACGGAGATGATGTTCCATTTCCGCACTTTGGAATTGTTCTATCACTTGATGAGTTTTACTCAGTTACCAAGAATGTTGAAGCCTCAGAAATTGATTTCTATATTGAGCCAAGGACAAGGTTTAAAAATACTGATGGAGAGCAGTCCACTTTTTTTCTTAAAGATCCTTCAGGAAACTTTATAGAGGTTAAAGCATTTAAGAATATTGATAATCTATTTAAGTCTTAATTAATTTTCTTTAGATTTATTACATTAGATACATCAAAAGTCTTCATAGAATTTCTTCTAAATTTTGACTTTTCTATTACCCAGCGACCATTTTCTAAAATATATAGGTCCTCATAAGAGCCAGTAATATTAGTCATTAATTGTTTTTTTGTTTGGAAAAGATAATAGTCTAGGGCCCAGATACCCAAAATTGAATTATCTATTTTTTTGAAGATAGGATTCTTACCGTAATGGCATTCTAGTTGATTTTGTTTAATTGATTGTTTTTTGTACTGCTCCAAAAAGGACTCTAAATCAGTAAAGCAGCCAAAGTTCTCAAAATCTATTTTTAGATTTTCAGTTGCGAAGGTTTTCTTGATTTGATTAAGGTTATTAATATCACAGGCCTGAAAATAAGAATATTTTAATCTTTTAATCTCTTCTATATTTTCTAAATAAGATATCTTATCCATTCCGTTAATTTGTTCAGTCCTTTCAGATATTAACTAAATAGATTAACATCAAAATAATGAAAATTAGACCTAAAAGAATTGTTACAGGCGTTGATAGCAACAATAAATCAATCATCATTGCAGATGACATCTTAGAGCCAAGCATTGATCTAGAGGGCTCAGCATTTACAGAACTCTGGGAAACGGATAACAAAGACCTTGATCGTACTAGCTCAAAGGCTAGACATAGGGAGGGAATTAAATTATCACCTCCCACAGGTGGAACTAAATTTAGATATTTTCAGCTTCCACCAAAGAATGATAATTATTCACCAGAGGAAACGGAGGCTTTTTTTGCCGCTGCATTCGACATGATTGGAGCTTCACATGAACGTACTGATACTGCAAAACATCCTGGTATGCACCTTACAAAGACAGTTGATTACATAGTCTTATTGGAAGGGAAAGCTAGATTAATTCTTGATAGTGATGAGGTTGTACTGAATCCATATGATGTTGTGATCCAGCAAGGCACCAGCCATGCTTGGTCAGTTGAAAGTGATATTCCCTGCCTATTTTTAGCAGTGCTTATTGACAAGGAATTCAGTTCATAGTTAAATACTGTATAAATATACAGTATTATGGATAATTTAATAACAATTAATTTCGCAGATCCTATTAGGGAAGAATATAACCAAGCAATTGATAAGACGGCTGCTTTAAATACTATTGCCTTTAAATATTTCAAAGGTGATCGCATAGAAGCTCATAATTATCTTTCAGACAATTATATTGATAATGTTGAAAAAGATTTGCCAAACCCATTAATGATCAAACAATCGAATAATCAATACTATCAACCAGAACTTATTTAATTTTTTAATTAGTAAGCTATAATTTTCTTAGGTAGTCGCTCAGTATAGTTAAAAGGGGATTATACTGCGCTAGTGTCAATACCCTGATGAAGGAGGTGGTCCTATTAGTATTTATTTAGAACTAGGAAATTGGAGGTCTGCCTTTTGACACAAGGTAAGATTTAATTTCCGACTGTTAATCATAATTTTTTAACAGCTGAAGCCTCCTTAGGGAGGCTTCTTTTTATCTCAATGCACATTAAAGACTGGATTACACTTATTCTCCTTGCAGCTGTCTGGGGGAGTGCATTTATGTTTATAAAAATAGCCGCACCTGATCTTGGTCCTGTGATGTTAGTGACCGTAAGACTTTATTTAGCTGGCTTATTATTTCTCCCTTTCTTACTACAAAAAAAATATCTCAAGCTTTTTAAGAGTCACTTTAACTCTATTTTTATTCTAGCGATTATGAATAATGCTCTTCCATTTACTATGTTTGCCTATGCATCTTTAGGGGCCAACTCAAATATGCTGGCAATATTAAATGGAACTACAGCATTAATGACAACGGTGCTTGCTTATTTTTGGCTCAAGAACAGGGTAAGTTATTTACAAGCCGTGGGTCTTTTACTAGGTTTTTTAGGAATTTTAGTTCTTGTGAATCCTGCTAATGCTTCAACTACATTCGTTTCTAGCATTGCATGCTTGGTCGGAGCTTTTTGTTATTCTTTTTGTGGTTGTTACATCCAGCGATATGCATCTAATTTGAATGCATTTGTGATGATTGGCTGGTCAATGTTTTTTGGTGCTTTATTAATAACACCTTTTACTTTTTTTAATGTTCCCAATAATTTTCCAAAGACTGAAACAATACTTTCATTATTATGGTTAGGCATTATTTCAACTGGGGTTGCATACTTGGGTTATGTGAGATTGATAGAAAGAATAGGGGCTGTGCGAACTTCTACCGTCACTTATTTAATACCAGCCTTTGGTATTTTATGGGGCAGCATCTTTTTAGATGAGCAAATTACACTAATAATTTCAATAGGATTTATTTTAATCCTCTTAGGAATTTACTTTTCAAACTCCTCAGCAAAACAAAATTAATATCCTGAGGCCTGACCGTCTTTTCTACTTTCAGAGGCGCCGAAATAAACATTATTTATCTTCATGATTGCTTGGTAGCCTCCAAATACTCCTTTATCGTATTTGATTGTATGACCCATTTTCTCTAATTCATCTAAAACTGCATCTTTGAATCCCCTCTCCAAACTTATGTAGCCACCATCAAGCATTTGTTCATCAGTTGGCTGAGAGGAGCCTGAATGAACGATTCTGGGAGCATCACCAGCTTCTTGAAGGTTCATTTCAAAATCAATTAGGTTAATAATTATTTGAGCATGAGCCTGAGGTTGAGTAGCTCCGCCCATAACGCCAAAACTTAAAAATGGCTCACCATCCTTAGTCACAAATGCTGGAATAATTGTATGAAATGGTCTTTTGCCACCCATGAGTGAGTTCGCATGATCTGGGTTCAAGCTGAAGAGCTCACCTCTATCCTGCAACATAAAACCAAGATTATTTGGGATCATCCCTGAACCCATGCCCCTATAATTACTTTGGATTAAAGAGACCATATTTCCATCCTTATCAGCAGTGGTCAGGTAAATAGTATCTCCATTTTTTAAAATACCGGCTGAATCAGTTTGTGAGGCTTTTGATGAGTTAATTTCTCTTCTTCTGAGTTCCGCATACTCTTTTGAGATGAGGTACTCGATATCAATATTATTAAATTTTGGATCAGCATAATATTTAGCTCTATCTGCAAATGCTATCTTCTTAGCCTCGACAAAATGATGAACATACTCAGCCGAATTAAGACCCATAGCTTTGAGGTCAAAACCTTCCAGTATATTTAAAATTTGTAATGCAGCTATACCTTGGCCGTTTGGTGGCAGCTCCCAAACATCGTATCCTCGGTAATTTGAGCTAACAGGTTCAACCCATTCAGACTGATAGTTAGACATATCTTCGAATGAAAGAAAACCACCTTGATTTTTTATAAATCTTGCAATCTCCTTAGCCAACCTGCCTTCATAAAAGCTTTTACGCTTTGTTTTTGAAATTTCTTCAAGAGTTTTAGCTAGATCTAGGTTTTTAAAAATCTCCCCTTTTTTTGGAGTATCCCCAGATTGCATCCAGGTTTCTTTAAAATTTGGAAAGTCTAAATATCTAGATTTTGATCTCTCAAAATAATATGCAATTGTTTCTGTAACTGGAAAACCCTCTTGAGCATACTTAATCGTCGGTTCAAAAAGATTTTTAAAATCAATATTGCCAAATCTTTCATGGAGCTTAACCCACCCATCAACAGCTCCAGGAACTGAAACTGGTAACGGCCCAAAAGAGGGAATTTTTTTCAGTCCCTTGGATTTAATATAGTCAATTGAAATATCTTGTGGTGCTGGACCGGATGCATTTAACCCATACAGCATTTTATCTTTGGCACTCCAGACAATTGCAAATAAGTCTCCACCAATTCCATTTCCGGTTGGCTCCATGAGGCCCAATGCAATATTAGCTGCAATAGCTGCATCAATTGCATTACCTCCATTCTTGAGAGTATCGAGACCAATCTGAGTAGCCAGTGGATGACTGGTTGCCACCATGCCATTTTGACCAATAACCTCTGATCTACTGGCAAAAGATTCACCTGTTAACCTGTCATATCCATGAATCATAGTAGTCATTGTTAAAAAAATTAAATATAAAGTTAATTTATTCATATTGTTACATATTCAAGTAAATGGCACGCCCGGAGAGATTCGAACTCCCGACACCTTGGTTCGAAGCCAAGTGCTCTATCCAGCTGAGCTACGGGCGCAATTATGTTTATTATAAGTTAGATAAAAAAATTATTGTTCTCCAGCTATAGTATTTATAAAATCTAGATATGTTTTCGGTAAAAAAACTATCTGGATGTATTGGTGCTGAGCTCAGTGGGGTTGATTTAACTAGGGATCTAGACAAATCAGTATTGGATGAAATTGAGGAGTTACTATTAAAACATGAAGTAATTTTCTTTAGGGATCAAGATATTTCTTGGCAACAACATAAAGAAATTGCTGAACACTTTGGATCACTCCAATCTCATCCAGCTTATAGTTCTCCTGATGACTACCCTGAAATAACTATTCTTGAAAGCACAGCTGAAAAACCAACAAAAATTGAGTCATGGCACACTGATATGACTTTTCTAAAAAGCCCACCTCTATGCTCAATCCTTAGATCAAAAATATGTCCTCCAAAAGGTGGAGATACGATGTGGTCAAGCATGAGTGGTGCATATAAAAACCTGTCACCAGCAATGCAGTCTTTTCTTAGCGATAAGACTGCAGAGCATGACTTTTCATATGGCTTCAAGGAAAGTATTGCAGAACCAGGAGGCCGTGAAAGGCTTAAGGGTGCTATCGAAGAAAATCCTCCAGTCTGTCATCCAGTCATACGAACTCATCCCCAAACAGGGAAAAAATCTATTTTTGTGAACCCTCTCTTTACAACTAAAATCAATGAGCTCTCTAAGCAAGAAAGCGATGCACTGTTAAAGTTTTTGTATGAGCACTCAATTACTCCTGAATTTACTTGTAGGTTCTCATGGACACCAAATGCTATCGCTATTTGGGATAACAGATGCACCCAACATAAACCAATCAATGATTATTTTCCAGCACATAGGCTTTTGGAGAGAATTACCGTTGATGGCGATACGCCTTATTGATCAAGAAAGAAAGTAAAAACGTCGTTGGTAAATTGCTGAGTATCTAATTCTTGCTTCATACTATTTATAGCAGCACTATATTTTTCATTTCCAATGAGCTCTTTCCTGGATTTGTAAAGTTCGCCTGCATATTTATTACTTAGCTCAATGTGCGCTTGAGTAGATAAAATATGATTGTCTATTTTGATCAAACAAAATTTACATTCTCTAGCACTCCCTATAAGTTTTGCTCTTTTTGGTAATTCAATGACTTGATCCTGATGACTGAAAAGAAGTTGATAAGAAGTATTAAATGCAGGATCAGATGTTATTAATTCATTAGCACCAACATGCCACCCTTGAGGATGATTTTGAACTTGACCGCCTAACGCTTGGGCAATAACTTGATGACCAAAACAAAAACCTAATATATTTTTTTTTGCGTTATCTAATGATCTAACAAACTCAAAAAGATTTAAAATCCATTCTTCATCATCGTATACACTAGCCTTACTTCCGGTGATTAAATATAGATCAAAATCATTAAGGCTAGTTGGATAATCAAAGTCGAGAATATTGAAGGACTCGTAAGCAAAGGTTAATCCAGATTCTTTAATGATATGCTTAAACATTTCAGGATACTGACCATAAGTCTCAGCAAATTCTTTTTTTATGAAGTCACAGTTGAGAATGGCAACCCTTAACATTCTTGAAGCATCTTAGAATTGGTTAATAAATACAATTTAATTATGATATGAACTAAATATATTTTATACATCAAAAACCAATCAATAAAAATTAATTGTTCATGAATATTGATAGAGCCATAGACAAATTCTTTGAGCCTTTTGCCGAATTATTATCAAGCTTTATTTTTTATGAGATTAAAATTTTTGATCAAGACTTCCCCCTGATTGTTTTGTGGCTAATCTTTGCGGGTATATTTTTTACCTTCTATTTTAGATTCATTAATCTTTTTGGCCTAAAGCATGCTATTAATCTAGTTACAGGAAAATTTTATCTCAAAGCTGACGGTGAAGTTTCTCACTTTCAAGCATTATCGACTGCAGTATCTGGTACTGTTGGCATTGGCAATATTGGCGGAGTGGCAATAGCAATTTCAATTGGAGGACCTGGTGCAACTCTTTGGTTAATTGTTGCTGGTTTTCTTGGCATGACCACAAAGTTTATTGAATGCACGGCTGGTGTCTTATTTAGACGTGTTCATGAGAATGGATCTATATCAGGTGGCCCGATGCATTACTTAGAACATGGATTTAAAAAGTATGGATTTAAAAATTTGGGCAGGGGATTGGGAATTTTTTATGCAGCTGCAATTACTATTGGATGTCTTGGAATTGGGAATATGTTTCAATCCAATCAAGCTTTTGAGCAATTTGTCTTTCTAACTGGTTACGAGAATAGTTTTTTTGCTGATAAGGGTTGGTTATTTGGTTTAGCTATTTCAGGCATGGTAGCTATTGTTATTCTAGGAGGAATAAAAAGTATTGCTAAAGTGACATCCGCTTTAGTGCCGTTTATGGCAATCTTCTATGTGATTGCTTGTTTAACAATAATTTTATTCAATCTAGATGAACTGCCATTAGCAATACAATCAATTTTTCGTGAGGCCTTTTGTAAATCATCAGTAGCAGGTGGAATGATTGGGGTAATGATAATTGGATTTCAGCGAGCAGTTTTTTCAAATGAAGCTGGTCTAGGATCCTCAGCAATTGCACATTCTGCAGTTAAGACAAATCAACCAATAACAGAAGGTTATGTTGCATTACTAGAACCACTCATCGATACCATCATAATTTGTACCATGACCTCATTGGTAATATTGGTTACGGTTTACGATCCCTCATTAAGTGCATCTAATATTGAAGGAGTTGCGCTAACATCGAAGGCATTTGATTCTACTATACCAGGTTCAAGTTTACCGCTATCCTTTATCGCCATATTATTTGCATTCTCCACAATGCTCGCATGGTCTTACTATGGAATGAAAGGCTGGACTTATCTATTTGGAAATTCAACCTTTATTGAGAATATATTTAAAATAATTTTTTGTATTTTTATTGTTTTAGGTTGCATGATAAATCTTGATAGTGTGCTTAAAATATCAGATGCCATAATCTTTATTGTGGCAATACCAAATATCATTGGATTGTATTTACTAGCGCCTTTAGTCAAGAAAGAGCTAAAAGAATATAACAAACAAATAGGAAATATTAGCTAATCTTTGTCATCAATAGGTTCAATGGTACTTTCTTGACCGGTAGATCCCATATTTAGTCCTGTTACTGGACCCATATCAAACTTATCATATTCTTCGGCAGCCTGTTTCATAAGACCACTTCTATCTAATGTTAATCCACCATCAACACAAATATTAATTCCAGTTATAAATTTAGATTCATCGGAAGCTAGAAACAGTGCAGTATTTGCAATATCAATTGGCATGCCTTTTGCTTCAAGTGGCTGATCTAGAAGGGCTTTATTTGAATCTCGATCATCTCCTAGTACTGTTTGTAAAAGGGGAGTTGAAATAACCCCAGGCGAAATAGAATTTACTCGAATGTTATCTTCACCTAATTCATGTGCTGTTGTTTGAGTTAAGTTAATAACTGCTGCCTTGGCAGCTGAATAAGCCTGTGGTCCTGAACCAGCTGCCATACCAGCAATAGACGAGGTATTTATAATCGATCCACCTGAAGAATTTCTTTGCATTTCTTTTGCTGCGTATTTAATACCCAAAAATACAGAGTCTAATAAAATTGATGTTGTTCGTTGCCAATCATTAAGGTTAATCTCAGTAATAGGACCAAATGCGCCTCCAATGCCAGCATTATTAAAGATAACATCAAGCTTATTAAATTTTTTAATAGCAAAACCTACAAGGTCTTTAATTGCTTCTTCGGAAGATACATCACACTCAAAGGTTTCAAATACTTCGTCAGAATGATCAATTTCATTTTTAAGATTATTTAGGGCTTCAGTATTTAAATCTGCTGCAACAACTTTAGATCCCTCATCAAGAAACTTAAGAACACTTTCTTTGCCGATACCACTTGCTGCTCCAGTTATTATGGAGACCTTATTTTTTAATCTCAATTATCTACACTCCCTACATATTCCTTTAATTTCAAGCATCTCATGGGTGATGGTAAAATCCTCTTTTTTAGCATGATCAGAAATTTCGTTAGAAAATTTGTGAGAGTGAAATTCAAAAGTTGCATCGCAAGACTCACAAATTAAAAATTGAGCTGAGTTACAGTCACTGGAACTTGCGCAAGCTACATATGCATTATTTGACTCAATTCTATGAGCAAATCCATGCTTGCAGAGAAAGTCTAGTCCTCTGTACACAGTAGCTGGTTTTGCTGATGGAGAATTTTTTTGAATTTTTTCAAGGATCTGATAAGCGCTTTTGGGTTTAGTTGAATTAATCAGGACAGACATAATTTCCTGTCTGGAAGTTGTAAACCTAAGTCCATTTTGCGAGCACGCATTTACCACTTGATCAAAAGAAATCTTATCTACCATCTGAAATACATTTTGTTTTAAAAATTACTTTAATATGTCTATGATGGATATGTCTAGATTAAATCGTATGCATTTACCATTTTTATCCAATCCTGATGTTATTCATATGGGCCTTAAGGAGGTGAGGGAAGAGTCTTGGCTTGAGATCAAACCCTTAAAGAATTCTTTTAGGAATAAGATCGAGCTTCTTGAAAACTTTTCTCATGAAATTTTATTTGAGAATAACGAATTTCAATCAGCCAACATGAATTTTTTCGAAGCACTCAAAACTTATCTAAGCACCTATTATGCTGATGAATATACATTTAATAAGGAGTCTATTGATATCTACTTAGATGATTATTCTAGCCAAATTAACTCAAGTAAAAAAACAGACCTTGAGTTAATGTCAAGCTTAATACCGGAGGATATTCTTATCCTTATTCCAGAAAATAAATATTATATTTTAAGAAGTGCAGCTGTTTTTTCACCTTCAAATTGGGATCTAAAATCAAAAATTAATAAATCATTAGATATTATCCACGAACCAGTCCCAGGTTATAAGAAAATCTTAAGCACTAAAGTGAATAGTTTTTTACATAAGCTTCCTGCATCTAGAATTTTTGAAAGATTTAACTGGTCAATTTACCCCTCAAAAAACTTATTTTTTCATCCAAGATATCCAAAGTTAACCAGCGAAACTAATGAACTATTTCTTCGAGTAGAAAGACAAACATTTAGAAAGCTCAATGACTCAAGTGCAATTATGTTTACTATTGGAGTGCACAACTATCCATTGATGGAAGTTTTGCAAATTAAAGGTGCACCAGAATCTTTGATGAGTGCAATTAATGTAATGCCTGAAAGCATTAAAATCTACAAAGGTTTAAACGTTATTGAGAATGTAATAAAGGATAAAATTTATAACTACTTAAGTGCAAATTAATCATCTTTTTTGGGCTTGTTTAATGACATTAATGATGTCAGTATATTAAGAATCATTTAGGGGATTTATGATAAAAAAATTTTTTATCTGCGGATTTATTTTTTCTTTTTTATTCAATTGTACTGATAATAGCGCATCATCTGAAGATTTTGATGAAGACAATTTTATAAATATTGCTGGCGCAAGAATTGCCTTAAATTCACAAACTCCAAGAGAATGGAATGGACAGGTAATTGATCCATATATCAATCCTGATCCAAAACAAAGCTCTCAAAGAGTTGCTCTATTTGGGGATCTTCATGTTCATACCCGGTATTCCTTTGATGCTTATATTTTTGGAACAATAGCCACTCCAGATGACGCATATGAATTTGCTAAAGGAAAAGTAATTGAACATCCTGCAGGATTTAAAGTAGGTTTAAAAAAACCATTAGATTTCTATTCAGTTACAGATCATGGGACATTTATTGGACAGGTTGCAGAAGCAGCTACTCCTGGAACCGAATATTATCTTAGTAAAGCGTCAAGAGCAGTAAGAGATATTAATGCAGATGGCAATAGAAATGCGTCTACCTTTGAGCAACGCAGAGATGCCTTTGGAGCCTTTCTTCTAAATGCAGTAACCTCACTAATCTCTGGTGATTTGGACATAGATTATGTAAATGAAGTTTCAAGAAATGCATGGTTGGATACTATTGAGGCTGCAGAAAGACATAATGATCCTGGTAAATTCACTACATTTCTTGGTTATGAATATACAGCTTCTACCAATAATATGGGAAACCTTCACAGAAACGTTATTTTTAGAGGGAATGGGAATAAAGTTCCTGCTTTACCATTCTCAAGAGCAAATAATAATAATCCTGAAGCCCTCTGGGAATGGATGGATTTAATTAGAGAGGATGGAATTGATAGTATTGCTATTCCGCATAATTCAAATGGTTCTGATGGCGCTATGTTTGCACTTAAAAAAACTGAAGGCGGCAGATTTGATAATGTTTATGCATCGCAAAGAATGAGAAATGAACCAATAGTTGAAATCACACAAGTAAAAGGTACCTCAGATACTCATCCAGCTTTCTCAAAAAATGATGAATGGGCTGATTTTGAGATTATGCCATTTAAGGTTGCAACCCTTGAACCCTCAAAAGTAAAAGGTAGCTATATAAGAGAAGCATTATTAAATGGAATTAAAATGGAAGAGGCAAACGGATATAATCCTTATAAATTTGGCTTTATTGGCTCTAGTGATACTCATACTGCTGCTTCATCTCAAGAAGAATATAATTTTTTTTCTAAGATAGGCTTATTGGATAGTTCAAGTGAACTTAGAGGATCAGTTCCAATTTCCTCTCCTGAACTAATTGAGCATAGAGATGAACATCAAAATACCGAAGGTGATGACGGGCTAATTATTAATATCGATGGAGAGGATTATTTTAATTCTTCTAGTATCTATTGGGGCGCTGCTGGCTTAGCTGGAGTTTGGGCAGAAGAAAATACCCGTGATTCAATATTTTCAGCTTTTAGACGTAAGGAAACTTTTGCAACTTCAGGACCACGAATGAAAGTCAGATTTTTTGCTGGTTATGACTTAGATAAGACAAAAGCTGAAAGTAAAGATTTGATTGAATATCTTTACTCAAATGGTGTTCCGATGGGCAGTGATTTAAGACATTCTGAAACTACAGACCCCACTTTCTTTGTGTGGGCAATTAGAGACCTTGATAGCGCTGCGTTGCAAAGGATTCAAATCGTGAAGGGTTGGATAGAGAATAATCAACTTAATGAAAAAGTTTATGATGTTGTTTGTTCAGATGGATTAAAAGTAGATCCGCTTACAAATAGATGTCCAGATAATGGCGCTAAAGTTGATATTGAAACATGCTCTATTTCGAATAATGGTGCAAATGAACTTTCTTCTTTTTGGTCAGATCCTGATTTTGATAAAGATATGAGAGCATTTTATTATGTCCGAGTATTAGAAAATCCGACTTGCAGGTGGTCCACTTGGGATGCAATTAGAGAAGGCGTATCACCTAGACCTGATATGCAAAAAACAATTCAAGAAAGAGCATGGTCATCTCCAATTCACTTATTAAATGGCTAAGAGCATTTAGTCTTTTATTTTTAATATTTCTATTTAGCTCTTGCTCCAATAAAACCTACCAAAATTCTGATGGAACACAGTACAAAAAATCAATTTTTGAAACGGTAAGGTGGTTAGTTGAAAGAGACTTACCGGCCTCACTAGAAATAGAGTTTCTTGAAATAAATGATGTTAAAGTTGATATTACTGAAGCTGCTATTTGGATTGGCCATTCAACGTTTTTGATCAATAATGGCGAGATAAACATCCTCATCGATCCTGTTTTTTCAGAGAGAGTTTCTCCATTTTCGTTAATTGGCCCTAAACGTATGATTCCACCGGCAATTGAGATAAATCAATTGCCAAAAATCGACATAGTTTTAATTAGCCACAATCATTATGATCATTTAGATATCGCATCTTTAAGCAAACTATCAAACATTGATAATGAAACTATTTTCTTAGTTCCTGAGGGTGATAAAAAACTACTAGTTAATGAAAACATAAATAATACTTTTGAATTCAAGTGGTGGGATAACTTCCAGTTATATGGAACTACATTTACATTTACACCAGCAAAACATTGGTCTGCCAGAGGATTATTTGATGAGAGTAGAAGTTTGTGGGGAAGCTGGCATATTGAAAATAAGAATTTAAGTCTATTTCATGCTGGAGATACCGGTTACTCAGATGACTTCAAACTCATAAAAAAACGGCTTGGCAAGATTGATCTGGCATTGATTCCAATTGGGGCTTATTCTCCATATTGGTTTGAGGGCTATTCACATGTAACACCAGATGAAGCAATTCAAATAGCTATTGACTTAGAAGCAACCAAAAGCATAGGAATGCACTGGGGTACTTTTATCTTATCCGATGAGCCTATTCTTGAACCAAAAGAGTGGCTAAAAAACAGCAGCAAAAAAGAAAATCTAGATTTTGTAACTGTTAAGCCTGGAGAATTAATTGAGTTAAGTTTTGAACTCTAGTCCAAAATCATTTGCTGAAACGGAAATAGTATCACCATTTTTTATTTTTTCCTGAATTATCATTTCAGATAAAGGGTTTTGTATATATTTTTCTAATGTTCTTCTCATTGGCCGAGCTCCAAATTTACTATCAAAACCTTTTTTTAGTAACCATTCCTTAGCCTTGTCATTAATTTTTAATACTAAGTCTTGAGATACTAATAAATCATTCATTTCTTCAATTTGCAATTCAACAATTTCTTTTAAATGACTTTGGTTTAATGAGTTAAAGATTAGAATGTCATCAATTCTATTTAAAAATTCTGGTCTAAAAGATTTATTAACTTCATCATTAATTTTATTTTTAATTGAATCTGAAACTGGCTTATCACTAGGGTAGAGTTCTGCTCCTACATTAGAGGTCATAATTAGAAGGGTGTTTGAAAAATCAACTGTTCGGCCTTGTCCATCAGTAAGCCTGCCATCGTCTAGGACTTGAAGAAGGACGTTAAAAATATCAGGATGAGCTTTTTCAATCTCATCCAGCAAGATTATTTGGTAAGGCTTCCTTCTAATGCTTTCAGTTAAGGAGCCTCCCTGCTCATAACCAACATATCCAGGAGGCGAACCAATCATGCGAGATACCGAATGTTTTTCCATATATTCTGACATGTCTATTCTAGTCATGGATGCCTTATCATTGAAAAGATACTTAGCTAAAGCTTTTGAAAGTTCAGTTTTTCCTACTCCTGTGGGTCCTAAGAACATAAATGAACCTATAGGTCTGTTTGCTGATTGAAGTCCAGCTCTGGTTCTTCTAATTGCATTGGCTATTGATTCAATAGGTTTTTTTTGACCTATAACTTTTTTATTTAAGTATTCTTCAATTTGTAACAGTCGATCTTTTTCTTCCTCTAATAAATTTGAAACCGGGATACCAGTCCATCTTTGAACAACTTGAGCTACATCTCCTTCAGTAACCATTTCATTGATCAGTGCATCCTTGGATAGTTTTTCAGAATTAACAATAGCTTCCTCTAAATTAGGTATGGTTCCATATTTAATTTCTCCTGCACGAGTCCAATCTTGATTTCGTTCAGCAGTTAAAAGATCCAGCTTTGCTTTATCAAGATCTTCACGTATTTTTTGAACGGAGTTAATTTTTTCTTTTTGAGAGTTCCATCTGCTTGATAAATCTAATGATTCTGATTCAAGTTTTGCTAGTTGATCACTTATCTCTTCTAATCTTTTTTTTGATTTTTTACTTGTCTCTTTTGATAAAGCTTCTTTTTCTATTTTTAATTGCATTATTTTTCTATCAATTAGCTCAAGATCTTCAGGCTTGCTATCTGCTTGCATACGGATTAATGACGCTGCTTCATCAATAAGATCAATAGCTTTATCGGGCAAAAATCTATCATTGATATATCTTGAAGAAAGATTAACTGCCGAAACTAAAGACTCATCTTTAATTTGAACACCATGATGCATCTCATATTTCTCTTTAAGACCTCTTAAAATTGATACAGCATCATCCATGGTGGGCTCATCAATTAATACTGTTTGGTATCTTCTTGCCAATGCAGCATCTTTTTCAATGTATTGCCTATATTCATCAAGGGTAGTTGCACCTATCATGTGAAGTTCGCCTCTCGCTAAAGCTGGTTTAAGCATATTAGACGCATCCATTGCTCCATCAATTTTACCAGCACCTACAAGCGTATGTAGCTCATCAAGAAACAAAATTACCTCACCTTGCATTTTCTTTATTTGATCAAGTACAGATTTAAGTCTTTCTTCAAATTCACCGCGATATTTTGACCCTGCAAGGAGGCCTGCCATATCCAGAGAAAGTAAACGTTTATTTTTAAGCCCCTCAGGAACATCATGATCAATAATTCTTTGTGCGATGCCTTCAACAATTGCAGTTTTTCCTACTCCTGGCTCTCCAATCAGGACAGGATTGTTTTTAGTTCTTCGAGACAAGACTTGCATAGCACGTCTAATCTCTTCATTTCGACCAATTACTGGGTCAAGCTTTCCTAATTGAGCAAGCTCAGTTATGTCAATAGTAAATTTATCAAGAGAATTTAATGTATTCTCTCCTGTTTCTGATTCAACCCTTTGCCCGCTTCTATTTTTAATAATGTATTGTTCTATGGCTTGAACATTGATGGAGTTTTTCCTATTAACATTATCAATTTCAGATGAACCTGATTTAAGTGTTTGTAGAAATAAATTATCAATTGAGACAAATTGATCTCCCAGTCTAGACATAAATTTTTCAGATTCTTGAAATATTTTTAAAGAATCTCTATCGATTCCTTGAAGTTGGGATGAGTTAGAGGAGGGTAAATCTTTTAAATTGCTTTCGATAGAGCTAATCAGACCCTCAGACTCAATTTTATTTGAACTTAAAATTTCTTTTATCATCTGCTCTTCACTTAGAGCACTAAGTAGATGTAAGGGCTTGATAATATTATGATCATAGGCAAGAGCTTTGCCTTGCGCACGCATTACGCAATTTCTTGCGGATTCAGTAAATTTATTTACATCCATATACCATATGTATGGCTAATAAATATTTTTTCAAATCTATGTAACAAAACCTATAATGTGAAAATGTCGCAGTTGAATATATTTGGTGAGGAAATTAGTGAATGTTGCACCAATCCAATCACTGGATTTACAAGAGATGGTTTTTGCAGCCATCATCCTTTAGATCACGGACTTCATTTAGTTTGTGCGCTGATGACAAAGGATTTTTTAGAATTTTCTAAATCGAAAGGTAATGATTTATCAACCCCAAGACCTGAATTCAATTTTCCTGGTTTAAACGAAGGTGATGCATGGTGTTTATGCAGTATGCGTTGGTTGGAAGCATACCAACACGCATCAGCACCAAAACTCTACCTACGAAGAACTCATCAAGAAGCTCTAAGTGTTATAGATTTAGATATTTTGCAGAATTTTGCTTTAGATCTTAATTAGATTCTGGAGTAAAAGTGACAGGCATTTCCTGTATAGCATGAACAAAGTTATTCGGTGCAATTTTCCATTCTCCGTCATACTTCATGTCCGGAAATCTTTGTAAAATCTGCTTGTAGGCTTCTTGTAATTGCATTAGAGCAATAGGTTTGCCAAGGCAGGTATGTCTCCCAATCCCAAAAGCAAGATGCTTATCGGCATTTGGTCTTTCAATATTAAATTCATTTGGGTTTTCAAAGATGCTTGGGTCCCTGTTTGCAGCACCATACCACATTATAATTTTTTCTCCGGCTCCCATTTTTTGCTCACCTACCTGAGTATCTACCTTAGTGGTTCTTCTCATGTGTATAACTGGACTGATCATTCTTATGGATTCTTGAACAAAATTAGGTAAAAGATCAAAGTTATTAAGAAGTTTTTCTTTTTGCCTAGGATTTTCAGTAAGAAGTTTTATTGCACCACTGAGTGTATTTCTAGTGGTATCGTTTCCAGCAAAGATAATCAATAACCATGACCCATCTAAGAACTCATCACTAAGTTTTTCTCCTTCTAATTCTGCATTTGCAATAGCTGACAACAAATCATTTTCAGGAAATTGCCTCTTTTTATTTAAAATATCTCTGCCATATTCAAACATCTCATCAACCATAGCGTTAAACATGTCGATCATATTTTGATCGGGACTATCCAAGGATTCGCCTTCTAATTCTTTTCTGTATGATTCAGCCTGAAGATGTTGAGCTAATTCAAGAAACTCCATCCAAGTAACTAATTTTTGCCTGTCAGATTCAGGGATTCCAAGAATTTCAGAAAGTGTATAGATGGGTAATTGCTGAGAGAATTCATGCACCAAGTTACATTTTCCCATTGGAGCTATATTATCTAGAAGTTCTGAGATTTTTGATGAAACTTTTTTATGTAATTCTTCTACATAACCAGGTTTAAAGAAAGGCATATGTTCTTTTCTGAGATTGATATGTAAATCACCATCTAGGTTAAGCATATGATCTATTGAGCTTCTCCAAAGTTTAGGATGGCGTCTATCCTCTTGACCAAGTGTCATCAAAGTTCCTGTGCAAATTTGCGATGAAAAAATTTTAGGATTCATTGAGACATATTGAATATCTTCGTATCTCGTAAGTGACCAAAAGCCTGGATCATTATCATATTCAGCAGGTTCATGAAAATGGACAGGAGCATTAAGTCTGTACTCATCAAATATCTCAAAGGGCTGACCTTTAGTAAATAATTGAAGGTCAGTTAAGGGGTGAGGAATATTATGATTAAATATTTCATCATAAGCCGGCTTATTAATAATAGTTTTTATAACTTCGTTTGAGATTGATACGGTCATCTTTACTAGCTTAATTTGAAATAATTTCTACTTCACCTAAATTTAAGGCTCTTACTTCAGATTCAATTTCTTTTAGATCTCCAACTATTAGCCAAGACCATTGATTTGGCTTTAAATATTTTCTAGCAGTATTTTGAACCTCCTCAAGAGTTGGTTCACTATAAAGGCTAGAAAGTTCATCCAGATAATTTAGACTTCTGTCATATTGAACAATATTTGTCATTCCGCCCAATAAAGAACCCAAAGTTTCAAACCTTCCTGGAAGTCTTAATGTTTTGGATGACTTTGCTTTTTCAAGTTCATCGTACCTTATAGGCTGATCACCAAGATAATAATCAAATTCTTTTATGATTTCTTTAATGGAATCTGCTGTTTTATCAGTCTGAACCGGTGCATTAACCAGTATTGATCTTTGACCTTTAGCATCTGCCAATCTATTTCTGACCCCATATGACCAACTTTTATCTTCTCTAAGGTTCATATTCAGTCTCGAGGTAAATGAACCCCCAATGGCATAATTCATGTACTCCATAAGAATTTCATCATCCGAACCAGTAGGCGGAAGCAATTGACCTGCAACAATATACGATTGAATTGCATTGGGTTTATCTATGAGAAAGACCTTTCTTGATTTTGGTAAATTAACATTGAATAAACTCAGTTTTTGTTGTGATGCTTCACTTTCCCAATTACCAAATTTACTTTCAAGCATATCTTTTGCCTCTTCAAGATTGATGTTGCCAACGATCAAGTAGGAAGCATTATTTGAATTAATCACACGCATATAAACCTCTACCAGGGCATCTCTTGAAATATTCTCTATTGTTTCTGTAGTACCAGTACCTGTAAGAGGTTTTCCATATGGATGGTTCTCGCCGTAAAGAATCTTTCCAATTTTCCTGTAAGCAATTGCTCTAGGTTGATTTTCTTCTTGTTTAATTCCCGCAAGCCTTTGTTTTTGTAAGCGAGAAATTTCTGAATCTTCAAACAGCGGATTCTCGAGGGACTCAACAACCAAGTCCAAAGTATCAGAGAAACTGCCTTTAAGCGATGAAACTCCAACATAAGATGAGTCTAATCCTGATCCGTAGCTTATGCTTGATCCAATTGCATTTAGTGCAGCATCAAATTCTAGTGCTGAATAATTTTTTGTGCCCTCATTAAGCATATCCATCATAAAATTTGTATAACCCAGCTCATTTAGATCTTCCTCAGCAAATCCACTTGAGAGCAGAATTGTCATTTGCACCAGGGGCAAACCATCCCTTTGAGCAAGATAGATTTTTGAACCATTAGATAGAGTAGCTGATTCAATATCTGGGAATTGATAGCTAACGCTTGAGGTTGGGTAGGGTATGCCTTTTGATCTATCAACTCCATTTTTATTAACTGATAATTTTTGTTCAGGCATGATAGTAAGAACATATGCTGTGTCGTCAATCCAATTGCTAAGAGTAGTTTTAATATCTTTGGATGATGTATCTAGAAGATTTTCAAGGTATGTTTTATAACAGTCAGGTTCACCAGTATATGTTTCACAGGTTGCTAAAATATCCGACTTTCCTCCAAAGCCACCAATTCTTTGTAAGCCTCTAATGTAGCCTGCATAAGTTTTCGTTTTTTCAGCTTCTAGAAGATCTTTATCAGGACCTTTTTTTAAATAATTTGCTATCGATTCATCTAATGCTTCCTCGACAACATCTGGATCTACCCCAGGTGCAACATCAGCAGCAATATAGAATAAACCTGATATCTCTCTACCAAAGTAAAAAGCTGAAACACCAGTGGAAACTTGTTGGTCATAAACCAAGTCTTTGTATAAGGGAGAATTTTTTTGATCACTAAAAACGCTGGCAGCTAAGTCCAAATGAACTTCCTCGATGGTATTAGCGGGGGGCGTATTCCATACTTTATAAATTACTGTTTGAGGTACGTTATCAAGCATGATCTCTCTTTTTTCCTCAGATCTTTTCCCTATCCACTTACTGGGTTTAGTTAATGGTGGTCCGGGTGGGATATCACCAAAATACTCTTGCGCCTTTGCTTTAGCAGTTTCTAAATCAATATCTCCAGCCAGAACAAGAACAGCATTATTTGGACCGTAGTAAGTTTTAAACCATTCTTTAACATCATCTAATGATGCTGCATCAAGGTCCTCCATTGAACCGATTGTTGTCCATGAATAAGGATGTCCTTTTGGATAGGCGCCATTTGAAATACGATCAAAAGATTTTCCATACGGTCTATTCTCACCCTGTCTTTTCTCATTTTGAACAACACCACGTTGTTCATCCAGTTTTTCTTGATCCACAACACCAAGCAGGTGGCCCATTCGATCAGATTCCATCCATAAAGCTAAATCAAGGGCATTGGTTGGAACGTTTTGAAAATAATTCGTTCTATCAGAATTTGTTGTACCGTTTTGATCAGTTGAACCTATTTTTTCAAATGGCTCAAAATATTCGGAGTTATAGTTTTCAGTTCCATTAAACATTAAGTGTTCAAATAAATGAGCGAATCCCGTTTTACCTTCTTTTTCATTTTTGGAACCAACGTGATACCAAATGTTCACTGCTACCATTGGAACTTTTCTATCCTCATGGACAATTACGGTTAAACCGTTATCAAGTGTAAATTTTGAATAATTAATCTCAGGTATAGAATTTTCATTATCTGATGTGTAAGCGAAGATACTTACAGATAAGAAAAAACCTATGAAATAAATAGATAATTTTTTAAGCATATAAACCCCATAAAGCGGATGAAATAAAAAAACGATCAACAATTATAGTGATTCTAATGAGAATTGAAAATTTTCTATTCGCTTAAGTTAAAATATTCTTATGTATAAATTAAATAATATTGCATGCGTATGTGCAGCTATTCTGCTTTGCTATAGCTGCTCAAATGAAGTAACCGACACGGAAGGTCAATTACGCGAATGGATTAGCACACTATCATCGGACGAATTCGAAGGTAGAAAGCCTGGAACCAATGGAGGCCAACTCACAAAAAATTATATTGCAGATCAACTTAAGAAATTAGACATTGAACCATTAGGAAATAGCTATTTTGTTGAGGTTCCCGCGACACAAATTACCTTGAAGAATCAATCATACGTGACTCTTAGTTTTAGAGGTCAGGACAGAAAATTAAACACTGGAAAAGAAATTGTTTTTTGGACAAAACATGCAAAAGAATACCGAAAATTAAGAGATAGTCAGCTTGTCTTTGTAGGTTACGGGATTGTTGCACCTGAGTATAGCTGGAATGACTACGAGGGAATTGATGTTCGTGGAAAAACTGTTGTGATGCTTATAAATGATCCTGGATTTGATACTGGAAAATTAAGACTTTTTAATGGTAAATCAATGACTTACTATGGAAGATGGACGTATAAATTTGAGGAAGCTGCAAGACAGGGTGCTGCTGGTGTAATTATTCTTCATGAAGAAGATGCAGCTGCATATCCATGGTCTACAGTTGAAAACTCATGGCAGGGCCCTCAGCTTGACCTGACTAGAGAAGATCTTGGTTTGAGCAGAGCACTAATTGAAGCATGGATTCCTCATGATGTATTTTCTAACTTAATAGACTTCACAGGCTTTAATTACGATAGTTTAAAAGAGATAGCTTTATCAGATACGTTTCGTGCATTTGAACTTAGAGGGATGAGGCTTTCCACTGAAATTTTTAACAATGTGGATTATCTGACTTCTCATAACATTGCTGGTTTGCATGTAGGCTCAACCAGGCCAGATGAATTTATTTTATACACTGCCCATTGGGACCATCTCGGTATCTTAGACAATCTTGGATCAGATGACATTATTGCAAACGGTGCTATTGATAATGCAACTGGAGTTTCTGCGCTATTAGATCTAGCTAGTCGGTTTGCAAGAACAAATACTGAAAGATCTCAACTATTTTTGTTCGTTACATTAGAAGAATCAGGCCTTTTAGGATCAGAGTATTTTGCTGAGTACCCACCAATAAATTTAAATAATATTGTTGCTGGTTTTAATTTTGATGGAATTATCCCAACTGGAAAAACTAATGATGTTGTAGTCATTGGTTATGGAGCGTCAGAACTTGAAGACCTTCTGGAAGAGCAATTATCAAAAGAAGGTAGATATATAAACCCAGACCCAAACCCTGAAAAAGGGTACTTCTACAGATCTGATCATATCAGCTTTGCAAAAAGAGGCGTCCCAATGCTTTATGCAGATGGCGGCTCAGATCTTGTAAACGGTGGCAAGGCCGCAGGTTTAATTCTTGAGGAAAATTATAGAAAAAATGCTTATCACAATGTAGCAGATGAATATTCTGAGGATTGGGACGTGGATGGCCTCATTCAATCTATTGATTCAATCTACGATATTTCTTTAGGCTTATCTAACAATAATATGTGGCCAAATTGGTATGAAGGAAATGAATTTAGATCAATTAGAGACTCATCACTTAAACAATATGACAATTAAAATAAGAATGATTTAAATAAAAACCTGCTAATAATTAGACAAACTTATTTTGTAACGAGATCTATAAATCTTTCTGCTTCGTTAAAAATATGTGTCTTTCTGTCTTCTTTTATTTTCTTGAGCGCGTTAACCATCAAACCTAATCTTGGATTTGATTTAAAGAATTCCTCATTATCTGAAATAAATTTCCAATAAAGACCATCAACAATGTCACACCAAACATCTTTTTTATAGTTTGACATTTTTAACATGTAACTTGATCCACAGATATATGGCTTTGTTGAAAAAATACCCCCATCAGCAAATGTACCCATGCCATAAACATTTGGCACCATGACCCAGTCTGCTGAATCAATATACATCTCCATAAACCATTCATACATATGAGACGGATCAACTCTACATAAATTCATCATATTTGAGATGATCATTAATCGATTTATGTGATGTGTATAAGCTAGATCATGTGACTGACTGATTGCATCATCTAGTGGTGGTATCCCTGTTGTTCCATCATACCAACAGTCTTTAAGCTGATTTTTATGATTCCAATAATTTAATGATTTATATTCGGGCATATTTCTCCAATAAACACCGTAGATAAATTCACGCCAGCCAATTATTTGGCGAACCAAACCTTCAGCAGCATTTATTGGAATATTTTTCTTGTGATCCCTATAGTAATCTTCCGCTAAAAGTATGCATTCCATTGGATCTAGTAATCCAGCATTAAAATATGGAGAACATAAGCTATGAAAAAGTTTTGAATCTTTTTTATCAATTGCATCTTGAAAATCTCCGTACAATTTGAAATATTTTTCAAGAAAGTGGATAAAACTTTTTTTTGCATCCCTGTGTGTTACAGCCCAGTTGAAATTATCCAACTTACCCAAATTTTTAGGAAAAATTTTCTCTACATCTACCATGACTTCAATGGAAAGATCGTCAGTCTTAAAAGTCAGCCTTTCTTCTGGAACTTCAGTAAGTTTTTTAATACTATTTCGATTCATTGAATCAAAATTCCATTTACCTTCGAGTGGGACGGATCCATCCATGAGTATTCCATTTTTTTTTCTTATCGAGCGGTAGAAATATTCTAGTATTAATGATTTTCGATTATCTGCCCATGTATTAAATTCATCGATTGAACATATGAATTTAGGATCTTTATGAATTACTAATTCTATATTAAGTTTTGATGCAAGCAGAGTTAGCTGAGTCAATGTTTTATGATCACTTGGTTGAATAATTTCTAAAATATTAATTTTTTGTTTAGCAATAAAGTCTTCTAAAATATTAGACATTCCATTCTTTTTGCCTTTAGTTATTGAAACATAATGGAGATTTTTAGCATTAAAACCTTTAAAAAAATGCCTCATGGAAGAAAACAAAAATACTAATTTTTGCTTGTGATGATTATGATCAAAAAAAACATCCAAAGGTTCAAAGAAAAGTACCTCATAATTTTCCTTTGACAACTGAATGATGGGATTTTTTTCGGAAAGTTGATCAGGAAAGATTAAACCTAGTGTCTTCATTGCTAGCGATTTAAATCCATAGCTAAAGAAGAACCTGATAGAAAAGCATTTTCAATTCTTGGGCCATTAATCCAGTCACCAATTAAGTATATTGATTCACTATATTTAATGTATTTTTCTTGGTTCATTTTTTTATTTGTGAGGGCAAATTTCCATTTAAAAATATCAGAATAAACTATATTGAGATTTCTTGAGGTGAAATTGTGTAAATTCTCTTTAGCAAAATTAATTATAGTTTCCTTACTCTTATAATACATTTCCTTACTCCTTTCAGGACTAAGGTGAATTAGGACTGATTCAGGAATTTGTTTATTAAAAAATCTTGATGATGCTATCCAACTAATTGCTTTGTTGCTTGGTTTTATTGCATTTAGTTCAAATGAAGATCCTTTTTCAAGACATAATCCTATAGCCAAGCAAGGTTCAAAGCTGCATTCATAATCAAGCTCTCCAAGTAAATTAAGGGCTTGTGGATGCGGAATACTTAAAATTAATTTCTTGTATTCAACTATTGTTCCATCACTTAAACAAATTGTATTATTTTTTTGATTTATTTTTATTACCTCAGAATTAAAGTTTATTTTTTTGCTTAGAAAACCATAATCAGCAATAAACTGCATACCTCCTTCATGAGTCCAAACATTTTTATCTTCAAATGTATTTTTTTCTTCAATGTATATAGATGCATTATGGTTTATTGCCCCAGTTTTAATTAAATATTCATCAAAGATTGAGTTGGAGGATGTTGCGTATTGGGCACCAAATTGCATGATGAATTCTTTATAGTTCCTCGCACAGAGCCTGCCCCCAACTCTTGATGCCTTTTCATAAATTTCTACATCACCTTTAAATTGATGTGAAAAGGCTGATGCACTAATTCCGGTACCTATGAGGATAGTAGCTGACAATTTTATTTGTATCGAGTGCCTTCTTTCATAACAAATGAAATTTCTTTTAATGACTCTATATTTTCAAGAGGATTATTTCTAAGAGCAATAATATCTGCACTAAAGCCAATCTTAATTTTCCCTATTTCATTTTCAAGCTTAAAAAGTTTTGCAGTTTCCAAGGTAGCACTTTGAATACTCTCTAGTGGTGACATTCCGCCCTTAACCATTAGTACAAATTCTTGCCAATTATCTCCGTGTGCTGAAACACCTGAATCTGTCCCAAAGGCAATTTTTACACCATATTTGTGGGCTTTAGTGAATGTATCAAGAATCTGAGGTCCAATTTTTGCTGCTTTTGGCCTAACAAGCTCAGGAAAAAAATTATCAATTCTCGATTTTTCAGCAACCCATTCACCTGCAAGTATTGTAGGGACGTAATAAGTTCCATTTTTCTTCATGGCATCCATGACTTCAATATCCATAAATGTTCCATGCTCAATTGAAGTAACACCAGCATTTACAGCTCTTAACATTCCTTCTTTTCCATGTGCGTGAGCAGCAACCCAAAGACCATAATCTTTTGCAATAGAAATTAACGCTTCTAATTCGTTGTTAGTAAATTGAGGATTTTCACCCGATTTTGCAACACTAAGAACGCCACCAGTAGCTGTAATTTTTATGCCATCAGTGCCATCTTTATATCTTTGTCGAACAGCCTTCTTAATATCCTCAAAGCTATCAACAACTCCTTCTTCTGGGGTGGGGGGCTCATATAGATCAGTTGGCAGACCATTTGTTGGATCCCCATGACCACCAGTTGTAGCAATGGTTTTTCCAGAGGTAAGTATCCTAGGCCCAGGTACAATCCCCTTATTAATAGCATTTCTAAGAGAAATTGTTTCCATTCCTCCATCACCAACATTTCTTACGGTTGTAAATCCTGCATTTAAAGTCTTAAGTGCATTAGCCGCAGCAAAAATTGCATTAAATTCAGGTTCTACTTTTAAATCTCTTTCTGCTTTTGGAACATATTCCTGAGCTAAATGAACGTGAGCGTCCATCAATCCAGGCAAAACATAACTATCCTTTAAATCGTAATATTCTTGGAAATCAGATTTATTGATGTAACCATCAGAAATTGAGGAAATTAAGCTATTTTTAATAACAATAGATTTTCTTGATTCAATATTTCCTGTTTCGACATCAATTATACTCCCAGCATGGATTAAAACATCGCTATTTAAATGGAAAAACTGAACCGAAAGGACTAAAAAAAAGAGACTTTTATTAGATATATTCATAAATTTAGCTCCATAATTATTGACATTTAAACAATTTGTCATATATATTTCACGTAACTGTCACAAAAGAGTAACAAATGACACAATCTAGATTTAACATATCATTATTGCTATGTGCATTACTGTTATCACCTTTATCTTACTCTGATGCTAATATTTTTGCATCAGCAAAGGACCTATTATCTATTGACAAACCTCCTATTGAGGTTGAATACAATAATTCAAGTCTTGTATCAACTTGCCCCGTTGGATCAATAGGGTGTTTTACCTCTGCTGAGGGCGGAAAAATAATATTGAGTGAAGATATTCCATTTAGACATAATGACGTTGTGTTGCTTGGATTGTACTCTGATTATCTACAGTATGCTCATAGCAGAGTAATAGATGAACTCAGAACTTGTGAGGTAAAAGTTGCCTATTTAAATCAAATTAGCAATACAAGATTAGCTAATTTATATGAAGGGCAATGCGATAGTCTTTTTAAGGGTAAGTTACTAGTTCTCAGATAAATTACAAACTCATGATGGCACTTTCAAGGATAGTGCCATCCTTATTCTTTAGCTGAATATCCAAAGCATCTTCTTTAATTATTAGAACTCCATAATTGATTTCTTTGTGAATTCTGCCCTGCATTAATTTATCAGTCTCATTATCACTGCTTCCTGGTTTATTTAGGCTTGAGGCAGTTATTTCAATTATTTTGTTATGTTTATAAATCGCACCACGATGCCTATCACCTGAAAGAATAAGTATATTTTTTTTATTTTGTAGCAAATTGATTAATTTATCTCTTTCATGAGGAAAGTTGGCCCATTTTTCATACCCATGCTCAGTAGCAAGAACTTGTATTGATGAAAGAATGATAAATATCTCAGTTTTAGGATCATTTAATTCGTTTGCTAGCCATGACCACTGGGACTTCCCTAAGATTGAAGAGTTAAGGTTATTGTTGGGTTGCCGATTTGTTCTTGAACCTAGTAGCTTAGATCTAAAATATCTCGTATCTAGACCAATAATTTTAATTTTATTTTTCTCAATAATGTAGTCTTTGGAAAAGTACGTTCCTTCTCTATTTCTTCTTGGATCATTGGCAGGTACATCCCAGAAATCCATAAAAATCTTTTGAGTTAATTGTTTATTTTTATACTCTGAACCGCCATCATTTTTACCATAGTCATGATCATCCCAAATAGCTAACTTTTCCAGATCATTTAGCCATCTTGGGAATCTCCTAGCTTGAAGTTCATATGCTTTAACCAAATTCTTAGTATCTCCAGATGGAACATCGCCATAAACGTTATCCCCCAAGAAAATAAACTTATTAATATTTTCGTCCGCAATTGATCTCCAAATTTTTTGAGGATACTTTTGATCTAAACATGACCCAAAACCAATCTTTGTATCTGAACTTACATTAAGAGAAAAAAATATAAATATTAAAAAAGGTGATAAAAATTTAATAGCTAGCATTAACACTTATTATATAACTGATATATTCTTCACTAAATATGAAAAAAATAATTCTATGTCTTTTTGTTCTTGTCGGTTGTACTGATAATACAAGTGTTGAGTCCCAGAATTTAAATCAATTACTAAAACCTGATTTTGAATACCGCTTCGTTGAGATGCAATGTCAGTTTAGATCTTCGAATAACCTAGCTAGCCTAGAAAGACTTATTCCAAGGATTAAAGAAATACTTCCTGAAGAAATATCTATGACAGTGGCCTTTAGATTTATTAATGATCAAGTAGACACAAAATCATTTTATGTATGGTTAAGGAGCGATCCAAAGTTAAACAATGAAACTAAGATTGATATCATTAATGAGGTAGCTGATTGTGCTGTTCGTGATACAAGTACTAATTTTGGCTTTTCTGTAATAAATTTTGATCCCAATAAATCACTTGAGTACTCCTACATTACTGAAGTTATCTATTGTAATTACATTGACGGCAATTCTTTTCCAACGCTTAATTTTGCTATTCAGGATTTAGAATATTTTTTTCCAAAAGATCAAACTTATAAGGCCTTTTATCAGGAAGGTGATTTACAAGGTGAGTTTGTATGGATAAATCAATTTGAAAGCATTCAAGAGTACAAATCTTTTTTTGAGGAATTTAATTTAGATAAGAATAGTAATATTATATTTACAGGGTTCACATCTAAAGCTAATTGCTATTCGTCGAACTTATTTCAAACTTATAGGATTTAATTATGCGCAAATACTTTTTATTTTTATTAATACCAATAATGCTCAATGCTGATACAGAAAGAAAAGTCTCTGACTTGTCAGTAGATGAGCTTAAAAACTTAGTATCTGAAATAGTCGAAGACTCTATCGAAAAATGTATGGTTACTGGAACCATGGAGGGTAGGTCTAAGATAAACCTTAAGGTTGAGGGTACGGTAATAGGTAAGATGGAATGTAATTTCGATAAAAAAAATGTTGATGAGTAAGCTCAACATGAGTTTGTTATCAATTCAATTTATGTAAAATTATTATATATATAAGAAAAAAAGGAGTTCTTATGAAATTAAATTATATATTAGGTTTTTTAGTAGCAATCTCAATTAATATTTCTGCTGAAGTTTGGAAGGACTACTCTCCAAGCGAGGAAATCGTAGAGATGACTGTGGTTAAGGTTAAGGCAAACTATGTCGATGATTATCTTGTAAATCTAAAATCAACATGGGTTGATTCACTTGAAGTTCAAAAGAAGCTTGGCCACGTTGTAAGTTATAACGTATGGACGGCTGAAACTGCAGGAACCACTCCTAATGTTTTTCTAACTGTTCGATACAAAAATGCTGCAGCTAGAGAACCAAATAAGGGTAGGTACGAGGCATTTATTAAAGAGTGGAGAAAGGTTCTCTCAGAAAAAGAGCAACGAAATATTGCTTCTGGTTATGATGATATGAGAGAAATAGTTGACTTAGTGGTCTTAAGAGAAATTATTTATAATTAATTCTTGCTTAGGGTAGGGAGCCTAGCTCCCTCTCTAATTACGTCTTACTATATCTCAGTTATGCATGCTATCGACATAAAAATTGGATTCAAGATTTAATCTTCTCTAAGAAACCAAATCATAAACCTGCTTAGAAATCTTTTACTTGAGCATATAGTTTTTTAATACCATTACTTACTGTTTTTGTAAAAATAAATGGTAAAAATGCATGAATTATTCCTGCAACTCCTAGAGCAATTAAGATAGCGGACATCCTCAGAACTCTTATCGAATGAGATAGGAAACCTATTTTTGAGTTTTTAAGATGATGTTTGTCAAAAAACATAACTCAATTATATAACAGCAGTGAGTAATATAAGGCTCTTTAAGCAATTTAAGGAGTTGTCAAAAAAATTCACAAGGAAAAAGGATCAAAAAAGAAACGAGTGGTATTTAAATATCTTACAAAACGTCGGTAGTATTACTCCATATTAATTTAAAATCTCTTGAGACAAATTTAGCTTTATTATTATCTAGCTTTATAACATCTGTATAAATGATTCCCATGTCTAGTTTTTTTGTTTGCTCACCCTCTTTAAAAATATGACTCGCAATGCAGTAGGTTTTTCCACTATAGGTATCATCAATCCATTCTCCATTGATGTTCCCAATAAAGTGCATTGTCTGTGTAAAGTTTTTATCAAGCTCTTTCATTGCAAATAAAAATTCTTCAAGAGAATTAATTTCATACATGCCTGTCATTTTGAAGTTAGCTTGCATGATTGACTTAAGTTCAGAAAAATTCTTTGAATCAATAATTTCTGCATAAAGATAGATAATTTCCTCTGCCTGATCATTGATGTTTTGTGCATCCTTTGCATGAATGACTCCAACTGATAATGAAATTAATAGAGCCGCGATTAATTTAAGTTTGTTCATTTAACTATCTTACTTATTTCTCCAAGTACAAGATCTAGTTGATCTGGGGATTGGCAAAAATTAATTGGGAAGAACTCTACTTCATTTAATCCTGCATCCATTGAGAGCTGAAAACAATCAAGAGTTTTAGTAAGGTCAGGAATATTATCTTCATTTAGTTGTGTTGGTAATTGGCCTCTTATTCTCGGTTCCTCTGAACGATTAGCTTTCCTAAAAGCATTTCTTAAAACCTCTGAGCCATTTTTTATAAAATCAATCGATGTTTTGATGGGTATCCAGCCATCCCCAACAGCAGAAATTTTATTTGCATTCTTATCAGTCATCTTTAAACCAAACAGAATTGGGATTTCTTTTTGTTTAATTTCAGGCTTACACCAAATATCACTAAATTCAAAAAACTCACCTTTAAATGAAACAGGATTAGGGCCATGCAATAACTTTATTACATTCAGGGTTTCCCAAAATCTATCTTCTTTTTCTCCAAAGGAGATGCCAGCAACATCATACTCTTCCTTTTGCCATCCTAAACCTACTCCAAGTTCTACCCTTCCGTTAGAAATAGAATCGAGTGTACTTAGCGTTTTAGCTAACACAGCAGGATTTCGTAAAGGTGCAATAATTATTGCAGTTGCCAATTTAATGGTTGTTGTATGGCTTGCAATCATTGTTAAAGTTGTCAGGGGCTCAAACCAATTAGAATCAGATGGAAGAGGGAAGTTGCCAAATGGATAATTTTGAAGGTTTTTTCCCATCACTAAATGATCTGTAAGACTAACTGAATCAAAGCCATGATTTTCAGCCATTTTGGATATTTCTATGTATGAACTTATTTCACCTCCATAAAGATTCTCTAATCCAAAAAGCCCACATATCAATTTCATTAGTCTAGTTTAGTACATTTAGACAATCATCTAAAAGCTTCATTGTTATGTAAAGATTATTGTTAAGGTGTTAAAATTCAGATCTTTCAATCGCGGGTGTGGTGTTAACGGCTAGCACAATAGCCTTCCAAGCTATTGGTACGGGTTCGAATCCCGTCACCCGCTCCAATTAGTTTATTCATAAAAAAAGCGAACTAAGTCCGCTTTTTAATTTGTTGTGAGAGGGGTTATAACTTGAGGAATATTCACAACATAACTTTGACCAAGAATTTTCTTATTGGTTCAAAATTATTTTTTTGTTAGACGATAACAAACAATCAACAAGATCGCTGTTGGAAGAGCATATAAACTTATCATTGCTAGTTTATCAATCACCATTTACTCCAATAGCTTTTGAGTCGGGTCTACGTGTATCACCGTACCCATAAAAATAATTATTTTTAATCATGATTGATTCCAGTGCTGTTCCTGGATTCATAAAGTAAACTTCTTGACCATGCTCAGTTATTTTTTCAGCATGCAGTTCATCAAAACCTTTTTCTAAAAAAAGTAGATCAGGGTACCACTGCTGATGAACCCTAGGCTTATTAATTGAGTCAGCTAAATTCATCTCGAATTCAACTATGTTTAAAAAATTTTGTAAAACAGCAGTAATAATTCTTGATCCACCTGGCGTACCCATAATCAAAAACGGACTATTATTTTTAAATACAATGGTAGGTGTCATTGAGCTGAGCGGTCTTTTGCTTGGTTGTATCTCATTAAACTTTCCACCCAACAAACCAAACTGATTGGGTACACCAGGAGCTGACGAAAAATCATCCATTTCGTTGTTCATAAGTATTCCAGTTTTGGCGATCACTACTTTCGATCCAAAAGATGAATTTAGGGTGTAGGTTGTTGAAACTAAATTTCCATATTTATCAGCAATCGAAAAGTGAGTTGTTTCATCACTCTCTAGATCAATATACATGCCAGCTTTTATGTCATCTGATTGAGTGACACTATCAATAGTTATTTTTTTTGAAATGTTCTCAGCATAATCTTTTGAAATTAGTTTATTAACAGGAACATCAACATAATCTGGATCACCTAAGTATTGTGAGCGATCTGCGTAAGCATATTTCATAACCTCATTTAACAGCAGGACATAACTAGGGGAGTTATGCTTCATAGATTTTAGATCGAAATTTTCTAATATATTCAACATTTGAATTAAGTGAAGTCCACCAGAAGAGGGCGGCGGCATTGTTATGATCTCAAAGTTCTTATATTTACGTATTAAGGGTTTCCTCCATTTTGATTTGTAATTTTCAAGATCATCAAAGGTAATTAAGCCATCATTTCTTTTCATATCTGCAACAATTTTTTGTGCAACATCACCTTTATAGAAGCCATTTCTTCCATTATTTGATATTTTTTCTAGAGTCTTTGCTAAATCTTTTTGAATCAATAAAGAATTAAATTTAACTGGATTTTCTTGAAAGAATATTTTCTTTGTTTCTGAGAATTTACTGAGAGATTTATAATTTCTGTTTAACGTATCAGCCATTAATGGCGAAACTTTAAACCCTTCTTTTGCAAGCTTGATGGAAGGAAGTATTAACTCTTTCCAATCCATAGAACCATATCTTTTATGTAACTCCCACATTCCATCAACAGTTCCTGGTACCGCAATTGCTTTATATCCCAATGTTGAGAGGTTGCTGATAACATCTCCATTTTTATCAAGATACATATTTTTTGATGCAGCTAAGGGAGCTTTTTCTCGATAATCCAGACTTTGAAATGATTCGTCTGATGAGTTGTAAAGGACTGTGAAACCACCTCCACCTATATTACCTGCTCTAGGCAATACCACAGCCAAAGCAAATGCAACCGCAATAGTAGCATCATAAGCATTTCCACCTTTATTTAGAATTTCTTCACCAACCTCTGAGGCTAAGTAATGTTGTGTTACCACCATACCTTCCAGTCCGACTTCAGGATGAGTAATCGACTCCTTATTGAGGACGGGCAGATATGCAGAAAGAGAAATTGATAACCAAAAAATACCAAATAGATGAAGGATTCTCATGTTAAGAGGCCCCCATCAACCCTTAAATCAATTCCATTAATATGAACAGCATCCTCTGATGCAAGAAAAACAATTGCTGATGCAATATCCTCAGGAGTTCTATTAACACCATCTACTGGCATAATTTTTTTTAAAAGCCTTTTATCTATGTTACTTGGCAAAGGTGTTTGCGTTGACATATTGGTTTCAATTGATGCTGGACATACACAATTCACATTAACACCCTGAACACCATACTCAACTGCTAAGGTTTTAGAGAACGCACTGATACCTCCTTTTGAGGCACTGTATGCAGCCGTCCAAGCATGTGAACCAAGAGCAGCTGAAGATGAAACATTTACAATTGAACCATTTGATTCAATTATTAAAGGCAGAGCATATCTGCACATAAAAAATGTTCCTGTTAAATTTACATCAAGGATTTTTTGCCAATCTTTTGGCTCAACATCCCTAGAGTGATCAAATCTTAATATTCCTGCAACATTAACCAGCGCCTGAAGTGATTTAAATTTTGATTTAATTTCTTCAAAAATTTTAGCAACATCACTTAAATTGGATATATCTAAAGTATAGGTCTCTAAGATAGAATCCTTTAGCTCCTTAGATGTCTCCTCAAGCAGCTTTTGATTTACATCAGCAATAATTAATTTAGCTCCCTCGTTTGCAAGTCTGCGCGCTGTTGCTTTTCCAATGCCAGATGCAGCTCCTGTCAGAAAGACATTTTTGTTTGCAAATCTTTCCATAAATTATTGAACTTTATTTTGATTGATAATTGACTTGATATTATATCCGACCTTCTTTGAAAGCTCCTCAATAATAGAGGATGGTTTATCATTAAAAATAAGCTCAAAATCAACATCACAGACATGCCATGCGCCATCTTGAATCTCCTTTTCTAATTGCTCAGGACCCCACCCAGAATAACCTAAGAAGATTTTATGATTTGCAGTATCTTGTATATCAATTTTATTGAGCACTTTTTGGGATGTTGAAAGCCATAATCCCTCCCGTAATAAGCTTGACTCATCTTTTATTAATTCTTCATCATGGAGCGCATAAATACAATCCATTGCAACTGGACCTCCAATCATTACTCTAAAAATAGATTCGAGTTGTTTAGGTTTTTTAAGATTTAGCTTACTAAGTAATTGCGACTCTGAAATCGCACTTGCTTTATTGACAATAAAACCAAAGGCTCCATCTTGATTATGCTCACACAAATAAATTACTGAGTCATAAAAAAAATCATTTTTATTTTCCCCGTTAAAGAAAATAAATTTATCTTGGAAGAAATCTCTATCCAAAAGCCTGATTTGCTTCTTCTTTAGCCCACTTATAGTTAGCTTTACCGTTAGGAGCTCTTTCAACTTTATCTACAAATAGGATTTCCTTTGGTAATTTATAACCAGCAATAAATTTACGAGTTTGCTCAGTAAGAGTTTCGGCATCAATTTTTTCTTCTAATGAAACAACGGCTACTACTTTTTGACCAAATCTATCATCATTTACACCAACAACAAGACAATCAAACACCTCTTTGTTGCGTTTAATAGCTTCCTCTACTTCTTCTGGATATATTTTTTCCCCTGCAGAATTAATACAGTTGCTTCCTCTTCCTAAAAGGGTAATTGTTCCATCGGATTCAAGCTTGGCATAATCTCCTGGAAAGCTATACCTTACTCCATTAACTTCCCTAAATGTTTCAGCAGACTTCTTTTCATCTTTATAGTAACCAACAGGAACTAATCCTGAGGTTCCAATAAGACCTATCTTTTCTGAGCCAGGTTCCAATATTTCTCCATCATCTGCTAAAACAATCACGCCGGGATTTAAACTAAACTTTGCAGTAGCCGGAGGATTATCTCTTGTGGTTACAGAACTACCCATGCCACCTTCTGTTGATCCCATGGTATCCATTAAAGCCATATCATGATGTTCTAATAGGCCTTGTTTGACTTCGGCACTCCACATGACTCCGCTGGAAATTATTACTTGAACGCTCTCTAGATTGTATGGATTGCCTGTTGAATCTGCATTATTCAGTGCATCTAGCATTGGTTTTGCAAAAGCATCTCCAACGATAACGATGTTTGTGGCTCGAGTCTCTTCAACTTGACTCCACATTTGATCAGGATCAAACCCAAGATTTTTTGTGGTAATGACAGTACCCCCAAGAAGTAGCGGTAAAAATGCGCCTAACCACATACCTGTTCCATGCATTAACGGACAACCGACAACACTTCTAATAAAAGTATTATTTTCTTGCGAGTTCTTAATTCTTGACTCTAAATCACTTAGATCTTCTGGAACGTCATAACCCATAGCTTTTAAGGTTCTAAATAAGAAAGTAAGGAATTCACCTTGCTTATACATAACACCCTTGGGCATACCAGTAGTTCCACCGGTATACAACATGTAGATCGTTTCCGGATCTCTTGAAAACCTTTCCATAGGAGCACATTTATCTAAAAGGTTGTCATATTGGAGTCCATCATTAAATTGAGATTCAGTTCCATCAGCAACTTCAATCCATGCTTTAATATTTGGCAGTGACGGGGCAATTTGTTTTATCCGAGAGCTGTAACAAGCATGATAAAAGACAGCCTCTGAATCAGAATTTTCAAGTAAATAAATTAATTCTTCTTCAACATATCTATAATTAACATTAATTGGGACCCCACCAATTTTAAAAATAGCATTTTGACAAATTAGATATTCATTTGAATTATTTAGATAAAGACCTGCTTTGGAGTTTGGTGATAGCCCGGCATCAACCAGTGCGGTAGCTAATTTACTTGAGCGTAAGTCATAATCTCGCCAATTTACAACTTCTTCTCCACAAATAAGAGCATCATTATCCGGTATTAAATCAGCTATCATTTCCCAAACGGACGCAAAATTTAAATTCATATTATCTCCCCTAAAGATTTACCAACTCTTCTACCTGAAAATACACAATCAGCTATTGAAAGACCTGATACATAAATATTTGAACATACACCCACAGCAGATCTCCCTGCTGCAAATAAACCCTTGATTGCTTCACCCTGAGTATTGATAACATTCCCTGTAATTTCATCTACCTCCAAACCGCCTAAGGTAAGCGTTGGGAGTGGCGATAACCTAGAGTCAATTGATATATCCATGATGTAATAGGGCGCATCAATTTTTTTCATATCTTTGGAAGCCTTTCCTAATGAACAGTAATCATCATTAATCGCAGACTCATTATATTGATGAATTGATTCTTTAAGATTATCTTCATTAATACCATAGACTTTTGCAAGATCATCTATATTTTTTCTCTTCACTGCATTGAATGTCATAAGCATTTTTGCTGCATCACGTTGAAAGGGTAAGGATTTAGCGGCCTCTAATTTTGATGACTTAAAAAGCTCTTCACTAAGAATTAAATATGCCTTTCCATTATTATTCTCACACATCTCATCGCCTAAGGTGGCTCCATAAACCATTTCATTGCAAAAACGCTTACCATTCTTATTTACTACCATACCCTTTGCAAAGGACATTGGAGGATTTAAAAAACGCCAAGCTGTGACTCGATCCATATGCTTTGTTCTTCCACCTACGGATTGACCTAACCTGATTCCGGATCCATTATCTTGAGATGTACCTAGAGGCATGCCTTTTGAGTATTTTGGTGCATATTCTTCAACCATTGCTCGATTAAAAATAAATCCGCCTGCTGAAATGCAAACTCCTTTTTTTGCCTTAAAGTATTTTGCTTGCCGATATTTTTTTTCTAACTTCTGTGCTTTGTTGATAAACCTTTGGCCGATTTTTTGTAAGAAAGATGATCCAGGGTAGGAGGGAGGCAGGATCATTTGAAATAATTCACCTCTGCGAATTAGTTTTTTATGTTTTTCAGAAACAGTACCACTTGGCATGACCATTACTTTGCAACCAATAACATCGCCCTGAGTATTTATTAATAGTGATTTAACTTCAGATTGAGAATACATTCTAAGACCCTTGGATAATGCAGATTTTTTTAAAGGGTAATATATGGTTCCACCAACTCCAATGGGTTTAAATGGACCTTCTTCCCAACCTCGATGTCCTCTAGCCGCGGGTTCTGCAGTCTCCATATATTTGGGAACAAGTGAATTATCTGAATGATATAAATAATACCCTGCATCTGGATAACTGGTCTTGGTTTGATAGTAACTTGAATTGAATTTAACTCCATTATCCATTAGCCATTGTGTATTCGCAGGTGATGTATCACAAAATTTTCTTAAGGTTTCGTCCTTAACTGTGTTTCCAACTTCTTGTTTAAGGTATCTATACATATTGTCAGGAGTGTCACTTATATTTGCTTCTTTTTGAATTGGTGTTCCACCACCAGCATAAAAGACTCCTCCGCTTCTTGCTGTCGCGCCACCACCAGTGGTCTTATCTATAGCAATCACGCTTAAGTTATAATCCAGGGCTTCATTTGCAGCACTTACACCAGCACCACCTAATCCAATTACAATCAAATCTGCTTCATCACTCCACTGATAGACAGATGGATTTTCAATGATTTCAGGACTCTCAACACCTGAGTGCCATGTTTTAGAGTTAGGTGTAAGTTCAGTTTCCAGCATTTAAATCAGCAGTCTTGCCTCCGTCAACCACAAGATCAGCTCCTGTAATGAAAGAGGATTTATCACTTAACAAGAATACAACAGGGTGAGCAATTTCGTCGGGATTAGCCACTCTTTTTAATGGTATTGTTTTTGCAGTAGCATCAATCATTTCGTCTGTTGGCATTGCTTTTTTTAAAGCATCTGTCATAACCGCGCCTGGAACTACACAATTTACTCTGACATTTGGAGCAGATTCAATTGCAGCAGATTTTGTAAGATTAATTAATCCAGCTTTTGCAGCTGCATAACCAGCCATATATGCAGTCCCTCTCAAACCTACTACTGAGGCAATATTCACAATTGAACCTTTTCCTGCTTCCATCATCTTGGGCATGAGTATATTTAATGATAAAAAAACAGCATCAAGGTTCGCTTTAAAATTTGTTCGCCATGCACTTAAATCAATATCTTTAATTAGACCGGAGTGGATTGAAGGAGCATTATTAACAAGGCCATCTATCCTACCAAAAGAGTTATAAACATTATCAATAGATCTCTTTAAACCATCTGGATCTGAAATATCAAAACACTCAGTTATTACATCCTGTGAAAATTTACTCAGAGTTTTTTTTGCTTTTTCTAGCCTTTCTTCATTGCGACCAGTTATAACTACTTGAGCATTATTTTTAAGACAATGTTCGGCAATGGACAAACCAATCCCGCTGCTCCCACCTGTAATATAAATTACCTTATCTTCTAACATGCTCCCCCTGAAAATGTCACTAAAATGTTTTGGTAAAACTCAGATTAGCATACCAATAATCTTTAAATCTATTTGAATGAAATGGATTTGATCTATATCCAATAACACCATTTATAAAACCAACTTTTAAATTCTGTTCATAAGTTATTTTTGAATGGATCTCTTTAGATTCAGGAGCCATGTTAAGTGTGTGAGAGCTCATCAGAACATTTTTATTTGGAGTTCTAAAGGCAGGCAATTGTAGCTCTAGTTGTCCTTTTGCAATTCTCAAGGGTTGAGATACTGAAAAAACTAACTTACGGCCACTATTTTTAAATTTTGGTTGATAGCCAAGGGTAAAAGCATTTGAATTACTTTTTGATACTTTATTCATGATTCCATTAAGTTGTTTTCCAGGATTTGATCCGTAATAAAAACTACCCACCCACAAACCCAGCGAGGTTTCATGTGCAAAATTAATGCCTGCAAAGTTGGTAATCGATGATTTATCAGTATTAAACATTCCAGAGCTTGCGATACCGTTAAAAGAACCTTTTTCATTTAATTTACCAATCTGCAAGCCTAAATTTTTTGACTTATTTGAAAAATCAATAATCATGCCATGGTTATTTGAAGACTCTGAATCAAATGGATCCATTGAAGAATTTTTTCCAAAGGACGTCATGATGCCAATGCTGCCTTGATTGAATTGAAATGACTTTCCAAAACTTAAACCTTTCTCTGTAAAGGAAGACCATGGGTTTTCTAATAATGCCTTCAATGAATAGCTGAACTTCTTATTGGTTTTTATACCCAACTCACTATCAAAATTCATACCTGAAGATATATAGATGCCTTGATCATTTGAGACATAAGAAAAAGCAGAATATTGATCAATTAGAGCTTCCTCATAAGCATAATTAAATGCTCCCAAATTTGAAAACTTTCTTGTTTTGAATTGCATTTTTAAGCTACCACTTTCATTTGCACTAAATCTGTTGACCGTCTTTAGGTTAGATGTAAGGCTTGAGAATCGGCTTGCACTCATAGCCTCATTATTGATAAATGAACCAAGAGACACCCTGAATGGAGCATCTAGCTCATCAAATAAAATTAATGAAACATTCTGAGAGTTAGCTCTTAATGCATCCCCAATGGCTATATTGGAAATATTCAAACTATTATCTAACCAAGGAATACGAACTGAATCTAGCGTTCCTGATAGAGTTGCAGATAACTGTCCCACGGGCGAAGTTGCGGCATCCAGATCTAAAAGCCCTTGACCGTAAATATCTGCATCAGCATAGACACCAGTTTTATTAGCAGTTGATAGCATTCTTTGAACAATTTCAGTTGCTCCGAGTTGCCCACTAAAATATTCTGCTATTACTGCCAAACCTCCTGCAACGAATGGTGAAGCAAAAGAAGTTCCATTTGCAACCGCAAAACAGTTATTTGCAGCTTCGCAGTCAAAAGTTCCATCGTCGTAGATTCCCTGATCTGCTTCAGTCACAGGATATGCAACCGTTATGCTTCCACCAGGCGCAGCAATACAAAAATCTGCAGCTATTCCGCACCTATTAGAAAAATCTGAGATTTCTCCATCTTCATCAATAGAAACAACAGCTATGGAGTGACTTTGAATCTCAGGAATATATATAGACATTCCTGGAAGTAATTCAGGACTTGAATAATCAACACCTTGATCAGCATATGAACCGGCATTCCCAGCAGCCCAAACATAGATTGTTTTTTGTGAATCAGGTGTGCTAGCTTGAGCCATTTCTTCAATAGTATTTGGGAAAGCATTTCTAATTTGTGTCTCATTGTAATCATTGATGTTTCCTGAATATCCATAACTATTATTTACGATATCAACATCCGCAATATTATAAATTTCAAAGAGTTGACTAAAAAAATTATCAATTCCCGTAAAATCAGGGGCGTTATCACCAGAGCTGTCACCAAGATCAACTGGATCGTAGTTTTCATCTGGTTCAGCCAATTGAATTGCTGTAAATAAAATATTTGAATTAAAAGCTACTCCATGCATTGGAGAATCATCATTTTCAGCAAGCGTTCCAGCCGCAACTGAAGAGACCATGGTTCCATGTCTTTGCTGTCTGGTGTTGGGAGTGTAGTTTGAATAGCTTAAATTACTTTCTGGACTTAATCGGGTAAAAGAGATTTCATCATGACTTGAATCTAAACCTGAATCGGTTATACCAATAGTTATACCTGATCCAGTAGCACCTCTGGCATATGCTGCAGATGCATTTATTGTTGCTAAACCCCATTGATTTGAGTACTCATAATTATTCTCATATTGAGTTTTAAGCTGATCAAAGGTCTGAGTAGGGGGTGTTGGGTTAGTAGGTAAGGTAGCTGGATCATTATTTGGATTGTCTGCTAGGCTGCCTGGTGACCCGCCGCCAGAGCCGCCTCCACCTCCGCAACTAACGAGGATTAAAAATAATGGAATTAAGGCAATGTATTTTTTAGATTTATGGTTTAGGATATCTGTTTTCTGCATGGGGTAATGATGTTAAAAGAAATTCATGATTATGTAAGTGATTTTACTGCAACCGGTCAACTTTTTGAATTCACTGAGAGAACTAATTCTAATGGCGTAACTTACAGGGAGTTTGTAAATGCCCCTCAAAACTTAAAAGATTATTTTGAGTTTGGATATCTTCATCCTGAAACGGATTGGCTGGTCTTTAATGAGGAAAGATACACATTTAAAGAAATTCACACGAGAGCAAAAAAAACGGCGAATGCGCTTTTATATTCAGGATTAAAAAAAGGCGATCGAGTAGCAGTATGTATGGCTAACAACCCTGAATACATAGTTATCTATATGGGATGCATGTTGGCGGGTTTAGTTTTGGTGCCTTTAAATTCTTGGTGGGTTCCTAAGGAGGTAATATATGGGCTTGAAAACTCAGGTTCAAAAATACTCATTGCCGACTTCAAAAGATTGCAAGGCCTTGAGGATTTAGACATTGTAAAACTCATCGTTAGACCTGAAGATAATTCTGAGTTTGATGATTTTAATGATTTCATTGCCGATGCATCTGATGAAAGTCCTGAGATTGAAATTGCTGCTGATGATCATGCAACCATTTTTTATACCTCGGGATCAACAGGTTATCCTAAGGGCGTTCTATCATCGCATCGGAACATCCTTGCAACGCTGATTAGCTGGGCTCTTTTTTTTACTATTCGAACTCAAATGGCTAATGACAGTAAAAGCGATGACCAATTAGATGCAAGCGATAAAAACGCTCCATCAATTCTACATTGCGTGCCTTTGTTTCACGTTACCGGTTCTCATGCAGGTTTCTTAATGTCTGTTTTGTCAGGAAGAAAAATGGTTCTAATGTCGAAGTGGGATGTGGGCCTAGCTTTAGAACTTATTCAAAATGAAAAAATTACTGCGATTACTGGAGTCCCAACTCAAACATGGGACATATTGAATCACCCTGAAAAGGATAAATACGACCTCAGCTCATTAGTTGACTTAAGTGGAGGAGGAGCACCAAGACCACCAGAGCACGTCAAAAGGCTAAATGACGAAATGGAGGGCAAACCTTCCATTGGATATGGTTTATCAGAAACCAATGCTTTGGGGACTCTAAATGCTGGTGACGATTATTTAAAGCATCCTTCAAGTTGTGGTCGTGCGGTTCCGCCAGTGACGGATGTTGCTGTTGTTGATCAAGATTGGAATTTTCTTAATGAAGGTGATCATGGAGAAGTGGTAATAAAATCTCCTGCAAACATGATCGGTTATTGGGATAACCCGGATGCAACTGATGAGGTTTTTAATGATGAGGGTTGGTTTAAAACCGGTGACTTGGGTTACATGAAAGATGATTTTCTATTCATTGTTGATCGCGTAAAAGATCTAGTCATCCGCGGTGGAGAAAATATATCTTGTATAGAAGTTGAATCGGCAATTGCTGAGCATCAAGCAGTCAGAGAAGTCGCTGTCTTCGGTATTCCAGATGAACGCCTCGGAGAAGTTTTGTGTGCCGCGATCTACTCAGAAAATTCTAATCTCATTGACGATCAAGCAATTAAAGGTTTTCTTGCCGATAAACTAGCAGCATTTCAGATACCTGAGCACATTATAATTTTTGATGAAGCCTTACCTAAAATTGCATCAGGAAAATTTTCAAAACCTGAGATGCGTGAAAACTTCGTTACAAGCTTGAAAAAGTAAATAAATAAACTTACAAGTTTTATTTATTTGATGTATAAAGTATTCAATATTTTTATTATTGATGGCTATAAAAATCCTTATCGTCGAAGACGAGCCAGATATCAGAAAAACCTTGCAATACAATCTTGCAAAAGAGTCATATGATGTTGCCACTGCTGGTTCGATTAGTGAAGCCAAATTATTAACGAATCAAAATCAACCCCATTTAATTATCTTGGATTTAATGTTGCCGGATGGATCTGGTCTGGACTTTTGTAGGGACATTAAATCCGCGGAAGATACCAAAAATATCCCTGTCATAATCTTGACAGCAAAAACAGATGAAGTAGACAGGGTAGTAGGATTTGAGCTCGGCGCGGATGACTATGTCACGAAGCCATTTAGTGTTAGAGAGTTAGTTTTAAGAGTAAAAGCTATCTTAAAAAGAGGAGCTGTCGAAACTCCATCTGATGATAGTTCATCGCATAATTTTGGTGGATTAGAGTTAAACCTTGAAGCCCATCAAGTATTTATTGATTCTAAAGAGGTTGTTTTAACTGCCCTAGAATTTAGGTTACTTAAGCATCTGCTTGACAGGAGAGGCAGAGTCCAAACAAGAGATCAGCTTCTAGGAGATGTTTGGGGTTATAGTTCTGAAGTCACTACCAGAACAGTAGATACGCATATCAAGAGGCTTCGAGAAAAATTAGGTCCCGTTGGAGATTATATTCAAACCATTCGAGGTGTTGGGTATCGTTTTTCCAGAAATCCAGATTAGTATCAATGAGCATAAGAGGAAGGATATTTTTTATTGTAATGTCCTGTTTATCACTGGGACTAATATTCGCTTTTATTGTTGCTGAGAGAGATTTAGGAGCCAGCTTACAAGATCAAATTCAGATTGAGCTCCAGAAACAGGGGCAAATCATCCAATCATCTCTGGGTCCGTTGTCCCAATACAACGATCTGAACTCTCTTAAAGATGAAACCGATGCTCTTGCTCAGGCATCACAATCTAGAATCACTTTAATTAATTCTTTAGGGGTTGTTATAAGTGATTCAAATATAGATGTTGATGACTTGGATCAGATTGATAATCATTCCAATAGGCCTGAGGTTATCGATGCTCAGAATAATGGGATGGGATGGAGTAGGAGGTTTAGCGATACCATTCAGCAGGAAATGCTTTATTTTGCAATTGTTGATCCATCTTCAGCTCAACAAGGGGTTATTAGATTAGCTGTTCCGTATAATTATTTTGATCAAGCATTTAGATCCCTGAATACATCAGTTATTTTAATTTTAGTAGTTGCTTTAATCGGTTCAATATTGGCAGGCATCATTGCTGGAAACTATACACGAGAGAATTTTTTAGAACTTGAGCGTGCCGTTTCTAGACTGGAGTCAGGCGACTTGAAAAAGAAAACTATTAAATCTCTACCAACCAAACGTGTTGATGAGATTGGTTCAGTTGCCAGAAGTCTATCCTCAATCTCTGTAGATCTAAAAAATCAAATGACATTGTTAGCCAAACAAAGAAATCAATTTGGTTCTGTTTTAAATGACTTAGGTCAGGGCATTGTTGTATTTGATGAGCAGGGCACTGTTACCTTTAATAATGATGAATCACTTAATATTCTTGAAATTGAAGATCTAATAAATGTAAACATTAAAGACATCAAGCTTAAGCCCATAAAATTAATGTTTGATCAGGCTAAAAAAAAGGGCAAGTATGCAATGGAGTTTGAGATTGAGTCCAACATGGGAAATAAATGGATACTGGCTCAGATGAATACAGCCAAAGGCACCAAAGAATTTATCTTGGTTTTGCATGATGAAACGCAATTGCGCGATATGGATTCGATGCGAAGGGATTTTGTTGCTAATCTCTCTCATGAATTAAGAACTCCTGTTAGTGTAATAAGGGCAAACTCTGAAACTCTCTTAGACGGCGCATTAGATAATTCAAAAGATGCGCGAAGATTTACGAGCGCAATTTTGCATAATTCTGAAAGGCTTACTGAGATGGTAACCAACCTAATAGATTTATCTAGAATTGAGTATGGCGATAAACAATTTAACCTTGAAGAGATCGACTTAAAAAATAAGATTAATTCTGTGGTTGAAGCCATGAGCAATCTAGCTGCTGAAAAAAATATTAAATTTAAATTTGATTATGTTGGCGATGCAATGGTTAAAGCTGATCACGGCGCCCTAGAACAGGTATTGAACAATTTACTTGAGAATTCAATTAAATACAGTAATCCAGATTCTCCAGTAGAAATTAAAATAAGAAAACAAGATAACTTTTATAAGGTTTCAATAATGGATACTGGATCAGGTATTGAGGAGCATGAATCAATGCTGGTATTCAATAGATTTTACAGAACTGCCAAAGCCAGGGCAGAATCAAAAGACGGAAGTGGTCTTGGTCTAGCGATAGTAAAGCATCTAATAAATCAACTAGGTGGTGAGGTTGGGGTTATGCCAAGAAAAAATCGTGGATCTAGATTTTGGTTCACGGTGCAAAGTGCCTAGAACTTGAATTTTTCAATTTATTATTCAGTTTTTTATCTGAAATTGATTGCTATAAATTTCATGATAAAGTTTTACTGCGATTGAATCTGATACACCCCATTTCGTAGATTTTATCTTTTCAACATTTATTCTGTTAAGAACAAATTCATAAATACTCATTGCATAATCAATAACATCTGCTCTATCTTCAGAAAGATTATATTTTGAAATTTTTTCACTAAAGGTTAATTTGTGGAGCTCATCTTTAAGGCTAATAAACTCTTCTTTTAAAAGTTTATCTCGATTATGTATATTTAAGAATGATCTTATATTTCCACCAATCCCAACCACTGAATTAAAAGAAGGTAATTTATCAAGCCAAGTATTAAGTTTTTTCCACTCATCAGGTTTGTCTTTTCTAAGCATATTTCTTACGGCGCCTAGCTGAAAAGATTTAATTTTCTTTTTACCATCAAGATAATAAAAAAATTCTAGACTACCTCCACCTAAGTCAGCATAAAGTTTTGGGTCATTTTTTTTAATTTTTGGGTTTAGGGCAATTAAGGCCGCTTCTTCAAGTCCTGAAATTACTCTGATAGGATGTTCTATTTCATTTTCAACCACTCTTCTAGCATCTTCTGAGTTTTTTGTATCTCTAAATGCTGAAGTTGCAACTATTTCATAAAACTCTATTTCATTCTTGCTAAAGTAATTCTGATATTTTTTTAGTGATGTTATTAATTTTTTGATACTAGTGTTTGAAAGCTGACCATCCACAAAAACATCTGTTCCCAATCTTGTTGGCGTTCTAATAGATTCACTAAATGAAATTAAGTTAGATGACGTATCAAAAATCTTAGACTTAACAGCATTTGTACCTATGTCAATTGCAGCTATCTTCATTCTTTAAATATCGTCAGTATATTTAGTTAAAATCATGTATTGGTCATAATTTAGATTATCAAATTCAACTCCCTCCAAAGAGACCTTGTAATTGCTAATATTTTTGCTCCACGCGAGTGGCTTTAAGAGTTTCTTGTTTTCATAACTTGCTTGGTTAAGCAAAAACCTTAATGCACTTAATCTAGCTATCATTTTATTATTTGCATTAATTACAACCCACGGTGAAAAATTAACAGCGGTTTTATCAAACATTTGTTCTTTATAGAGTGTAAAAGCATCCCACTTTGTAACAATCCTTTCATCATTAGGGGAAAGTTTCCAATACTTAAGTTCAGATTCTTTTCTGGCTTTCATTCTTCTTTTTTGTTGGTCTTGTGAAAGAGAAAAATAAAATTTAATAATTTCAACACCTGAGTAAATAAGTTCTTCCTCCCAGTTCGTTACTTTTTCCATAAAGTCTCTATATTGATCTTCGGTGCAATAGCCCATAACTGGTTCGGTTATAGCTCGGGTATACCAGCTTCGATCAAGGAAATTAATTTCACCCTCTTTTGGAATTGTTTTCTCCCATCTCTCGAACCAATTTTTTGATTCCCATTTGGTAGGAATTCCTAGTTGGACATAATTAAAATTCTTTGGAATAAGATGCTGTGCAAAAAACTTAATTGTTGAGCTCTTCCCCGCTGTATCTCTTCCCTCAAAAACAATACATATTCTTCGTTTATTTCTAATAACATCTTCTTGAAGTTTAAGAAGCTCAATTTGCAAACGTCTTTTTTCTAGCGCGTAGGCTTTATCATTTAGTTTTGCATATTCTCTTTGGTCAAGATTTAGAAGCATTTTTGTATTATATAACCTAATTTTTAGCTAAACTTTAACCTTAAATAATTTCACTTAATTGTAATATTAGCCAGTTAATATAATTGATATGGAAGCTCTATTCTTTTCTCCATTTATCATCTTGACAATAGCTTGTGTACTAGGTTTTTTTGCAGCGTGGGGAATTGGAGCCAATGATGTTGCAAATGCAATGGGTACCTCGGTTGGTAGCAAGGCTCTGACTCTAAAGCAGGCTGTAATTATCGCTGCAATATTTGAATTTCTTGGTGCTTTTCTTGCTGGTGGTGAGGTTACTTCGACAATAAGAAAGGGCATCGTAGATCCATTACTATATCAAGACGATGTAAATATATTCATTGTTGGAATGATGGCTACTCTCTTGGCTACTGGCAGCTGGCTCATGTTAGCAAGTAGAAATGGTTGGCCTGTATCTACAACTCATTCAATAGTTGGGGCAATCGTTGGTTTTGTCTTAATTACAAAAGGGTCTGGTGCAGTTTCCTGGGATAAGATATTTGAAATTGCTTCAAGCTGGATTACTTCACCATTAATCTCAGCATTGTTGGCATTCTTTATATTTAAATCAGTAAAGATGCTAATCATAGATAGCAAAAATAGATCAAAAGCTGCAGTTAATTTAATACCTATATATGTGATATTGGTTATTTTCGTTATTTTGCAGGTTACTTTTAGAAAGGGCTTAGTTCATATTGGGCTTGTTTGGGAGAATAGTGAGATTATCCAATATTCGCTCATATTAAGCTTGGTTATTGGGATTGTTAGTTTCTTATACTTAAGATCAAGGTCATCAGATTTTGGAAGTAAAGCAGGCATTGAAACAGCTTTTTCGTTGTTAATGGTAGTTGCTGCTTGTGCTATGGCTTTTGCTCATGGATCAAATGATGTTGCTAATGCGATCGGTCCATTGGCAGCAATAGCCTCTGTTGCTTCATCGGGTGGCGTCATCGAATCAAATGCTACTTTTTCACCTTTAATTTTGCTTCTAGGTGGGGCAGGAATTGTTACTGGATTAGCTATGTACGGCCATAAAGTTATAAAAACTGTTGGAGAGAAAATAACAAAACTCACCCCTTCATTTGGATTTAGTGCAAATATAGCTACGGCTTCAACAGTGGTCTTTGCATCCTATTTAGGGTTTCCAATTTCAACAACTCATACTCTTATAGGGGGTGTAATAGGAGTCGGTCTTGCAAATAGTGTTAAGGAAATAGACTGGAGATCAGTTATTAATATTTTTATGTCCTGGCTTATTACAATCCCTGTTGGAGCAATTTTTACGATTCTATTTTATGTCATCTTGAGGGTGCTCTTTGGTGTCTGATTTAGAAAAAAGAATTGCAAGCCTTGAAGCAATCAATAGCATTGAAAACTTAAAACATACATATTTGAATGCATGTGATGCAAAGGATGTACAAGCCATGATGTTAACCTTTAAAGAGGGCTCATGTCATATCGACTATGGCGAAGTCGGTCTATTCAATAACAGAGAGGATTTAGCAAAATTATTTGAAACTGTTGCTTGTCATGATCATATGGTTGAATCGCATCACGCTCATAATCCAATAATTGATTTAATTGATAATCAGAATGCAAAAGGGGTCTGGCAAATTACGTATAACTTAATAAACACCAAAGACCATACCATGAATACTCTTCATGGAACTTATGAGGATGAATACATTAATGAAAATAACCATTGGGTTATTTCGAAGACAATATTCAAGGCTAAATCAACTCTTCAAACTGAAATTAAAGATCACCTAATCAAAGTAATTTTTTCTGGTAAGCCTTAGCTATTTCGTTGTGCAGCTAAGAAGGTAGGCGTAAGAAGCTCTCAATGCTTCGTTTGTTCCAATTTCATTGAGTTCGTTGTTCTCTTTTAGGTTAAGTGATAACACTGAAATAATAATTTGAGTAATTACCAAAAAAACCCCCTCTTTATTGAACATGTTAGGAAGTTTATTAGCAGCTTCTATTTTATTGACTAACAGATTTGAAAGGGCCTGAAGTTTAGCGCTATCAACAGGGGGGTTAACGGTATTTGCTAATATAATTTTTTGAGCTGATATATTTTCTTTAAAATACAAATATATTTCGTTAATGAGCTCTTTTAGTGTTTGATGATGCTCCGAAGAGCTTACATTAAAGTTTTCTAGTTTTTCTTTGAGCTCATTAATATATCTTTCAATAAGAGCAATTTTTATATCATCTGGATGAGGAAAAAATTTATATGTAGATGTCCTCTTGAGATCCGCAACTTTTGTGAGATTAGCAATTGAAAGATCATTAATTTCTCCATCCATCAATACATTATGAGCAGTGTCGAGGATTTTATTTACCCTGTTAAGGCTTCTTTGTTGTTTGTATATTACTGACACAATTTAATTATCGACAAATGTTTACAAAATATCAAATTCGTTTATTTATTTTGTAACAATTATTTTTATATATGACATCTGCATGCCATCTTTTTGACACATAAAAAATCTAACATTTGATCATATTTTTGAAGATCTTATGAAAAAATTCTTGATTCTTTTTTTAGTCCCTTTATCACTTATTTCACAAGAGGATGCTCTTGTTGAAGAGGTTATTGTGGTGGGAACTAAGGCTAGTTTAATTGCTGCTATTGATAAACAAAGAGAAAGCGACAAAATTGTTTCAATTGTTGATTCTGATGCCTTGGGTGATTTCCCTGATACAACTGCTGCTGAAGCGATCAGAAGATTATCTGGTATCTCAATAGAAAATGATCAAGGTGAAGGTAGATATGTTTCCATTAGGGGGCTGAGCTCTGATCTTAACTCGATTGCAATTAATGGTGCGCTTATGCCTGCTCCTGAAGGCAATAGAAGTGTATTACTGGATGGGCTACCAACAGAATTACTTGATTCAATTGAAGTTTCAAAAAGTCTTACCCCTGATCAAGATGCTGATTCTATAGGCGGAAGAATAGATTTTAAAACTAAAAGACCAACGGATTTAACGGGTGAATTAATAAAAATCAAAATTGATACTCAATACAATGAGCAAGCTAAATCAAACGATAACCCAAGGTTTGCCATTACTTATGGAGATAAATTATCGGATACTTTTGGCCATGTTCTGGGCTTTACTTATTCAAGTAAGCAGATCGTTAGTTATAACAATGAAACAGGGTTTGGATGGGAAACTAATTCAGAAGGTTTAAAAGAACTTAATGATGATTGGGAGATGCGCTATTACGATTTAACAAGAGAGAGAATAGGTTTTACTTATGACGCTAATTTTCTTACAAGCGATGTTACAAGCATTTACATTAGTGCTTTTCATAATGAATATATTGATGATGAACTTAGATACAAAGATGAGTATGGCAAGCTAGGCTCAATTGGAACAACAACTCAGTCAACAATGTTTACTGATCGAATTCGTCATGATGCAGAAACAAGGGTTAGAGAGGAAACAAGAACTATCTCGGCATTCAATATTGGTAGTGAAACAATCATTAATGATTGGAATTCTGAATTTCAATTGAGTTACTCATTTGCTGAACAAGATGACACCGATAATGCTGATTTAACTTTTAGATGTGAAGTACGTGCTAAAAAAGATAGTTGTGTAAATTTAAAATCGCCCTTAGTCAGTGGAGCAGTGGGTGAAATTAATTTCTCTAATCCGAGAAGGCTTGTGCTTAATTCTTATTATCCTGAAATATATGATCCTACTAATTTGAAATTTAAAGAGCTTGAGTTGGAGGATTCCGTTATCGAAGATAGTGAAACCGCCTTGAAGTTAGATTTTTCAAAAGATATTGAGGTTGGTGGCAATCCAGCGGTGGCTAAATTTGGACTTAAATTTCGCTCTCGAGAAGTTGATGTAGATAAAAATAAATCATTCTATGAAGATGACAGAACTATGGCAGACTTTAATCCATCACAACTATCTTGGCCTTTCCCAGGACAAGTTTTTAGTCAACAAGCTAACCCAGCTTTAGTCTATGCTTTACAAAACCAAACTGACTCTCTTACTCTCGATGGTCAGGAAACTTATCTCGAGGATTACAAAACTACTGAGGATATTTTTGCCGTTTATGGAATGCTTACCAGTGATCTAGAGAATGGCGTTCTAACTTATGGTGTCCGTGTAGAAAAAATGGATATGAGTTCATCTGCATTTGATCAAGACGGTAATCCAACTAAAGCTTCAAGCGATCATACCTTTGTTGCTCCAAGTATTAACTATAAGCATTTCATCAATGAGAACACGCTTTTAAGAACAGCATATTCTCGATCACTTTCAAGGCCTTCATTTAATTCAACTGCACCTGTACTTGAGCTAGAAATTACTGGTGAAGATATCAAGGGTAAGTACGGTAACCCTGATTTAGATCCTTATGAGTCAGATAATTTTGATATCTCAATTGAATATTATGGCAACAATTTGTCTTATCTCTCAGTAGGGGCTTTCTTGAAAAAAATAGATAATGCTATTTATAAGACAATTCAAAAAACAGCAACCATTAATGGGGTATCTTTTAATGATGGTGTAGAGACATGGATTAATGCAGAAGATTCAGATATCACCGGGTATGAGTTTAATTTTCAACAAGACTTTGAATTTCTGCCTGCTCCATTCGATGGGATGTTCATTGCATTAAACTTAACCTGGACTGATGGAGATAGCACTTTTAAATTCGAAGATAATCAATCTTTTACAACACCTTTTAGAAAACTCTCTGATAAGCAAGAAAATTTCTCCATTGGTTATGACAAAGGAAAATTTGATATTCGATTAGCGATGAATTCAAGAGGCGAGTATCTTGACTGGTTGGCTGATGAGGAAAGTGATATTGATAAAGTTTCTCTTCAAAACTCAAGATTTGTTGCGCCACATGAGCAATGGGACCTCAAGGCTAGTTATGAAATTAATGATAATTTCAGGTTAAAGTTTGAAATTACTAATATAGAGGATCGCCCTGAATATTATTATTGGGGATATAATGATCGCCTCTCACAATATGATGAATACGGAACTTCTTATGCAATTGGATTCACCTACAATAACTAATAAGTACAATCTAAAAATAGCCAGTTTTTTACTGGCTATTTTTTTTATCTCTTCATTACATGCAGATGTGCCGACTATTATTTTCCCAACAGTAGAGACTGAGCCAGTAATTTCACCTGAAGATGCAGCTGACGATCCAGCTATATGGATCAATAATGCCGATCCAAAAAAATCTCTTATCTTTGGAACCGATAAGAAATCAGGTATCTATGTATACGATTTGAAGGGCAATCAACTCAGTTACTCTAATCTTGGAAAGATCAATAATATTGATTTGCGTTCCGTTAAAGGTAAGTTACATATCGTTACATCTAACAGAACCATGAGCACCTTAGATTATTGGATTTTCGATGAACAAGACCTTTATAAGTACTTTAAATCAACACCATCTAATTCATTTTCTGAATCAATGACACATCATCACTTAGTAACGGATATGAGCGTTTACGGTGTTTGCATGGGCCTTATCAATAATGCTCTAAGAGCAGTTATAACTGAAGAAGAGGGTAAACAAGTCCAGCAGTGGGATCTTAATGAACGAATTAAAACTCATGTAATTGACATCACTCAGTTTGAGAAAGGTAAACCAGTTGAGGGAAATGAAGCTGAAGGCTGTGTTTATGATGATGAAAATAAAACTATTTTTATTTCTAGAGAAGGAGACAAAGGCATTTTAAAAGCTTTCTCAGTGGATGGTTTTAAATATCTTCAGGATGTTGATTCTCGAGCAGGTGAGATAGAAGGTGATCCTGAAGGGATTTCGATCTACAAGACATCTGATAAAGAAGGTTACCTTGTTGTATCTTCCCAAGGCAATTCAACTTTTAATCTCTACAACAGAAAAACCCCTTACCAATATGTTGGTACATTTATGATTCTAGGTGCACAAGGTATTGATGAAGTTAGAGATACCGATGGTATTGATGTGACCTCAACTCCATTACCAGGATATCCTAAAGGAATGATGGTTGCTCAGGACGGATTCAATACTAATCAAAAAGGAAAGCTCTTTAATCAAAACTTTAAATATATTTCGTTTAAAGATGTTCTTGATCAGATTGAACCTTAATTAAGAGTTCATTGAATCTAAAATTTCCTGAGAATACTCCTTGTAAGTATCAGCAAATTCTTGATGTGTAAAAATCCAAAATTCTTCTTTATCAATTGCTTCGAAAACATGCTCTGCAACCATGCTAGGCTCAAGACCGTTCCTAACACCTTCAGATAGCATGGTTTTCATAAGTTTAGCATTTTCGTCTCCATCCAAATCATCTTGATTTATTTCTAGTAAAGGCCTTTCATTTTCAATTATTTGACTTTGGACAACCCCAGGACATAAAACAGAAACACCGATGTTTGAATTTGTTTCTTTGAGTTCTTCATAGAGACTTCTTGAAAGACCGACTACCGCGTGTTTTGTTGCAGTATATGGAGCCAAAAAACCACCAACAATTACTCCAGCCATTGATGCAGTATTAACAATGTGACCTTTGATGTCAGTATTAAGCATTTGATCTAGAAAAACATTGAGTACATTCGTTATGCCTAATAGATTAGTAGATATAATTTTATTCCACATTTCATGGCTAGTTTTCCAGGATCTTCCTTCAATAAAAATACCTGCATTATTAAATAGATAATTAACGTTAATGTTTTTCTTATCTAGAGCTTCTTTAACTTCTACTATTTGCTCGTAATTACCAACATCAATACAAAATGTTTCTGCTTTTGAACATAATTTTTTTGTTTCATCTAATCCATTTGCATCAAGATCGATCAAAACTACATCGTGACCAAGATTGGATGCATGAATCGCAAGATGCCTACCAATCCCACTAGCAGCACCAGTAATTAGTGATACGGAATTAAGAACTGAGGTATCCACCATCGATAGGGATATAGGTTCCTGTTATGTATGAGGACTCATCTGTAGCTAAAAAATATACCAAGCTTGCAACCTCTGAGGCCTGAGCAACACGTTTTAAAGGTATGCGCGTAAGCAAATGATTCTTTACATTTTCATCGACCAGTACATCATTTGTCATGGGCGTTTCTATAACACCTGGACCAATAGCATTAGCCCTTAGATTTAAATGAGCATAGTCTTGTGCAACTGATTTAGCTAATCCAACCACACCATGTTTGGTGGCACTGTAAACGGCTTGAGCAGCGCTAGCTCTTGATCCCATAATCGATGAAATATTTATTATTGAGCCCTTAGAAAGTTTATTTTCAATATATGAATTAATGAATTCTCTTGTCACCATAAAAGTACCATTAAGATTAATGCTTACACATTTATTCCAATCATCAATTTCATACTTATGCAGTGGATTGAGAGGGGGGCTTATGCCTGCCGAATTTAGCAAAACTGAAGGAGTAAGATTGTCTTTTGCTAATCCTTTAAATCCATCAAGTATTGAATCATAACTAGTAACATCTACCTCATATATGAAAACATCATTGTCCTCTGATTTAAGGTTATTTTTTATGACTTCTTTTGCTGATTTATTTGCATCAAATACAGCAACTTTGTAACCCTCAGATATAAATCTTTCAACTGTTGCTAGACCAATACCGGATGCTCCACCCGTGACCAATGCAACTAAATGATCTTTCATAATGACTCCCCTTAAACATTGACTATAATAACATTTCCATATGCATACAGATCAAGAAATCAACAACCTAATTACCGAGAATGACTTCTTTAAAATTGGTAATGAAGATGTATTAGGTGAATCCCTTCCAGTTTTTATTAATCGACCAAGAAATCTAGCTGCATTCATTTCACAATCACAACATCATGCTGAGTCTGTTTACTTAGAGTATCAAAGTAAAAAGATTTCTTTTGCTGAGCATTATGATCTGGTAGGAAAGACCATTCACTTATTGAGATCAAAATATAACGTTGGTCCTGGTGACAGAGTTGCTATCTATGCTGCTAATTCTCCAGAATGGATTATCTTTTTTTGGGCAACTGTCTCAATTGGTGCCATAGCCTGCGGTTTAAATGGTTGGTGGAACGGGAAAGAAGCTATCAAGGCACTAGATGCTGCGTCTCCTAAATTATTGGTTGGTGATGAAAAAAGAATCTCAAGACTTTCATCTCATGATCATCCACAAATTATATTTGAGGAGCTAGCTCTTAGTGATTATTCAAATATTGATCATAATTTTCATGATGCTAATGAAGATGATTGTGCTTGTCTTCTGTATACCAGCGGCACCACAGGTACGCCCAAAGGCGTCATGACATCTCATCGTTCAATGATTTCAAACACCATGTTGCAACTTTTGCAGGGAGCGTCTGTTGCAGCAAGGAGCTCAAAACTTGGAACAGATTGGTCAGCCAACAAACCTAAAAGTTTAATTACCTCACCTTTATTTCATGTCTCTGGACTATCAGCTGGAGCCGTAACAGCTCTTTTTGCTGGAACATCGTCTTATCTATATGACGGCAAATTTGATGCTGACAGAATTGTAGAAATCATTAAAAATTCAAAGATTACCTCTTGGGGCGGAGCTGTGCCGACCGCTTTGAGACGAGTATTAAATGTTGCTGAAAAAGAAAAATCTAAACTTGAAAGTTTATTGGTAGTTGGGGGTGGTGGAGCGCCCATTCCTGAAGAATTAATTAATAAATCAAAAATAGTTTTTCCAAATGTAAAGCATAATTTTGGATACGGATATGGACTCACTGAATCAGGCGCAATAACTATTATTAACTGGGGTGATACATTAGATTCAAATCCAACCTCACCAGGCCAACCAATGCCAACCATTCACGTTGAGCTCAGGGATGATAATGGAGAATTAATCCTTGATGATAATGTTGAGGGCGAAATTTATGTGAAAAGTCCATCAGTTATGCTTGGATATTACGAAAATCCAACTGCTACAGCTGAATCATTAACTGAAGACAGAACACTGAAAACAGGTGATTTTGCCTATAGAAATAAAGGTCTTTTCTTTATTTCTTCAAGGAGAACTGATCTTATTTTAAGGGGAGCTGAAAATGTTTACCCACAAGAAATCGAACTCTTGCTCGATGCCCATCCAAAGGTTATTGAATCTGCCGTTATTGGTATCCCTGATGAGGATTTAGGTCAACAAGTTAAAGCGTTCATCAGAATCAATGCAGATATTGATACCCCAGAGCTTGAGAAGTATCTTGAAGATAATCTTGCAAAATTTAAAGTCCCATCAATATGGGAAATTATTGATGTACCATTGCCAAGAAATGCTTCAGGTAAAGTTATGAAACATGTTTTAATAGATAAGAATGCTAATAACATGATTATTGAGAATGACTAAATCATCAGATAAAGAATTATTGCGAGCTTCATTTAAGCTTGAATATCCTTATGAACGCTCTCCAGGACCTGTAATTGGAAAATTTTTTGATGAATTGTCTAATGAGGTTTTGGTTGGTACTAAAAACTCTAAAGGTGAAGTTTTTGTGCCTGCAGCTGAATTCGATCCAAAAGATTCTGAGCATTTGAGTGAATTTGTTGAAGTCAAAAATGAGGGTGTAGTTCAGTCATATACATGGATAGAAAAACCTAGAGCTCATCATCTCATCCAAGAATCATTTGCATTTGCTTTGATTTGTATGAATGGGACTAATTCAGCAATGCTACATATGATAGCTAATTGCAAAGAAGATGAACTTGAAATTGGCAAGAGAGTAAAAGTGGTTTGGAATCAAGAAAAAACTCAAACCATCAGAGACATTAAATACTTTGAGATAATCGATGACTGAAGAAAAAAAAGATTTTTTTGTATCTGATATATCACTTAGTTATCAATATACGGCTGGCAACGCCACAACTAGATTTTTAAATAAAGTTGCTGAAGGGAAACTGGTTGCTCAAAAATGTCCAAAATGTAGTGCTGTATACGTTCCGCCTCGAGGAAGCTGTCCAAGATGTGGTATAGCTACGGAAGAGGAACTGGAATTACCAGATACTGGAGCAGTAGAATCTTTTACCATTGTTCATATTCCTATTCCTGGCAATCCAATAGTTCCGCCTTATGTTTCTGCAATGATTCGTTTGGATGGTGCTGATATTTCTTTTTTACATTTAATCCAAGAAATTGATTTAGCTGAAATTAGGATTGGGATGCGAGTACAAGCTGTCTGGAAAGATAAATCTGAGTGGGGCACTACTTTAGAAAATATCAAATGGTTTAAGCCAACCGGTGAAGATGATGTTGATCCATTAGTGTTTAAGTTTAAAGAATGAAAGATATATACATACTAGCTTATGCTCAAAATCCTATTGTTGCTGATGCAAAAGCTGCCAATGAAGTTGAGCTCATTATGCCTGTGGTTCATCAGGTTTTTGAGCAAACAGGATTTACGCAAAATGATATAGGTTTTACTTGTTCTGGAAGTTGCGATTATTTACAAGGAGCTGCCTTTGCATTTGTTGAGGGTTTGTCTGCCATTCAAACTAATCCACCGATAAAAGAATCACATGTTGAAATGGATGCAGCATGGGCTTTATATGAATCCATTTTAAAAATTCGAATGGGAGATGCCGAAACAGCATTAATTTATGGTTTCGGAAAATCATCACCCGGTGATCTTCCTTTTGTAAGTACTCTTCAAACCGATCCATATTACATGTCTCCTTTGTGGCCTGACAAAATCTCATTGGCAGCACTGCAAGCACAATTACTTATGAATAAAGGAGTGCTTACAAAGAAAGATATGTTTAAGGCATTAACTCAATCTATTTCAAATGCAAAAAATAATCCTAACGCATTAGTTACAGCCGTTCCTAGTGAAGATGATTACCTCTCAGCTGATTATCTTTCTTCTCCCTTATCAGCTTTTGATTGTGCTCCAATTTCTGATGGAGCATCTGCGATGATTATTGGCACCGAGGAAGCAGTTGCAAAACTTGGACAACCTAAAATAAAGATATCTGGTGTTCATCATTCTATTGAATCATCGAATTTTGGAGCTAGAGACCTCTCTACATCAGAAAGTATCATTGGGCTTGGAAAAAAAATAAACCTCAAAAGCGTAAAGCTTGACTTCGCTGAATTGCATACTCAATTTACCTATGAAATTCCTTTTATAAGAGGTCTACTTGATCTTGGTAATTTAGATATCAACCTTTCAGGTGGCCCACTGGCTGGCAATGTCATGATGGCCGCTGGATTAGACTCCATTGGTAAATCATATGAATTGTTAAAAAACAGCGATTTTCACAATGGTCTTGCTCATGCATCATCCGGTCCATGTCTTCAACAAAACATGTTAGTTCATTTAGAGAAAATTAATGATTGAAGCTGCAGTAATAGGAGTTGGTCAAACAAAGTATGAAGCAAAAAGGCGCGATGTTTCTATGGGTGGTCTTTTAAGAAAAGCAATAGATAAAGCCATGCTTGCTGCTGAAGTGGATTGGGATGCAATTGATGCAGTTATTTTAGGGAAAGCACCTGATATGTTTGAAGGCGTGATGATGCCGGAGCTTTCACTTGTTGACGCAATTGGAGCAAACGGAAAGCCCTTGCTAAGAGTTCATACAGCAGGGAGTGTTGGAGGAAGCACAGCGGTTATTGCTGCTTCTCACGTTTGTTCAGGCAACTTCGATACAGTGCTAACAGTAACTTATGAAAAACAGTCTGAATCAAATGCTACATGGGCTTTATCACCAAAGTATCCATATTCACCGCATATAAATGCCGGAGCAGGGGGATATTTCGCTCCGTATATGAGAGAGTACATTAGAAGATATGATGCTCCTGAAAATATTGGCTGGAAAGTTGCTGTTAAGGATCGATTAAATGCTTTAAAAAATCCTTTAGCTCATTTACAAATTCCTGGTATAGACGAAAACATGGTTGCAGAAACTCCTATGCTTTGGGAACCCCTTAGATATCTGGAGAGTTGTCCATCGTCAGACGGTGCATGTGCGATGGTAATCTCAAATAAAAAATTGGCTGAAAGCAGGAATGCTGCTTGGATAAAAGGCATGGCTGTGCGTTCAGAGGGAACTTTATCAGCTGGAAGAGATGAGGTTAATCCTCAGGGTGGTCAAGATTGTGCAAAAGATATATATGATCAAGCTGGGATTACTAACCCATTTAAGGAAATAGATTGTGCTGAAATATATGTGCCATTCTCATGGTATGAGCCTATGTGGCTTGAAAATTTACACTTTTGCGACTTAGGTGAGGGCTGGAAATTAACTGAAAAAGGCGCTACTGAAATTGAGGGAGACATCCCATTTAATATGTCCGGAGGAGTTCTTTCATCTAATCCGATTGGGGCTTCTGGTATGATTCGATTTGGTGAAGCTTGTCTTCAGGTCACACATCAAGCCGGTGATCATCAAGTGGATGGTGCTAATGTTGCGATGGGTCATGCTTATGGAGGAGCCGCTCAATTTTTTGCAATGTGGATAGTAAGTAATAAGAAATAAATATGGATAAAAATCATGCAATAGTTGAACAGGATGGGCATGTTCTAATCATTACCCTAAATCGTCCTGAAAAAAGAAATGCCCTAAGTCCTGGTATGTTAGTAACGGTTTATGAAGCTTGGAGACAGCTTGATGAAGATGATAATTTGCGATGTGCAATCCTTACAGGTGCCGGGGGTACTTTTTGTTCTGGAGCTGACTTGTCAGCAATGAAAGATGGAAATGAAGATTCTGCAATGATGGAAAAACTAAAGGAGATTCCAGACCTGCATTGGCAAGCTCTGCTGAGACATAATCGTCCCAACAAACCTATCATCGCTGCAGTTGAAGGTTTTGCTCTTGCAGGTGGCACCGAAATTCTTCAAGGAACAGATATCAGAGTAGCTGGACAGTCATCTACTTTTGGTTTAACTGAGCCACTCAGAGGGCTTTTTCCATTGGGTGGATCAACAATTAGGCTGAGAAGACAAATCCCCTATACTCTTGCTGCTGAAATGCTTTTAACAGGAAGAAGGGTTAGTGCTGATGAAGCACTCAGATTTGGTTTGATTGGTCACATAGTTGAGGATGGCAAAGCATTAGATAAAGCAAAAGAAATTGCTATAACAGTTTCAGAAAATGCACCTTTATCCATAAAAGCCATCACCCAATCCCTCAGGGAGTTCGATGGAAGTCTGCATGAATCTGAAGCTTTAGCAAAGGAGCTTGAAATTGGTGAACCTGTATTTATGAGTGAAGATACAGTTGAAGGATTGACTGCATTCGCAGAAAAAAGAAAGCCTAAATTTAAAGGCAAATGAGTAAATTACTAATAGAGTCTGCAAATGGAGTTCGTATTCTCAAGTTTAATCGTCCGGAAAAAATTAATGCTTTTGATGCAGAGTTATGGCAACTTTTTGCTGATGGCTTAAATGATGCTGATCAAGATGCATCAATTAAATCTGTAATAGTTACAGGTGAAGGTGGGAACTTTTCATCTGGAGTAGATCTTGAGAGCATGGTTGGAGAGGGGGGTTCTGACTATGAGCGCCCATTCAATAATTGCATCGATGCTTTAATAAATTTTTCAAAGCCACTTATTGCTGCTGCATCAGGCAGGGCAGTCGGTGGAGGAGCAACAATATTGCTTCATTTTGATTATGTTTTTATCGATGTAGATTTTAAATTGAAGTATCCATTTACTGAATTAGGATTAGTACCTGAACTTGGAAGCTCTTACTTGTTGTTTGACCAACTGGGCTATCAGAAGAGCTTTGATGTGCTAACTACTTCATCATGGATAAATGCAAAACAATACAGTGACCTTGGTCTAGTAACCGATATCTGCAACGATCCTCTAAATAAGGCCATAAAAAAAGCAAATGAGCTATCAATGAAACCAACATCATCCTTGATAGAAACAAAGAAAATTCTGAAAAAGTTTATGCAACCTTCAATTCAATTAAGTAGAGATCTTGAAGACGCAGCCATGAAAAAACTCTATGGATCCGATGAAAACTTAAAAGCTGTTCAAGCCTTTTTTAGTAAATAATAATGTCACTTGAAAAAATTCAGGAATACCTGAGCTTAAATCCTGAATATGCATGGCTTTTGGTTTTTGCATTTGCATTTGGTGAATCAATGATTATTACTGGGGCTTTTTTACCCAGTGCCATCTTGTTTTCTATATGTATTTACTTGTACAACACAGATATTTTGTCTATTTATATTATTGCCTCAGTTGCAGTAATCGGAGCCCACCTAGGTGACCTAGCTGGATTTTTTCTTGGTAAAACTATCGGTCCTAATATAATTAACCTGAATTTTTTTCAGAAACGACAAAAAGCCATTAACAGAGTGGAAAAGTTTTTGGATAGATTTGGTCCATATACGGTTATCTTAGGAAGATTTATCCCAGCAATTAGACCTTTAACACCTTTTTTGTTGGGCATCACAGATCTTAATTCAATTAAATTTTATAGAGCTGATGTAGTAGCTTGCTTAGCATGGGGTATCGCTCTAATATTATTGGTAATATCAGTGGGAAGTATATTTGAATGATCACATTAATTATTGCAACACTTACTTTGGTAGCTATTTTATTTCTAGTAACTCAGCTACTTAAGGCAAACAAAAATAATACTTTTTTAAATCTTATTAAAGATTTTCTTGTGGTGACTCTTTCTCTTGGTTTGACCGTCTTGGTTATTTTCGTTGCTTGGCGTCTTTTTAGAATTCTCTTTTAGTAATGGATGATCTTTTTCTAAAAATAATTGATAGAGAGGTCCCTGCAAACATTATCTATGAGGATGAGATTGCATTGGCTTTTGAAGATATTAACCCGCAAGCTCCCACCCATATTTTGGTAATTCCAAAAACTCATATTCCCAAGCTTTCTGATGCAGATTCTTCTCAGAAAGATATTTTGGGGCATTTAATGTGGGCCACAGGCGAAATTGCACGTCAATTAGATATTGAGGATGCATATCGCGTAGTGGTTAATAATGGTGCCAAAGCAGGTCAAAGTGTATTTCATCTCCACTTACATATCTTGAGCGGAAGAGTTTTTAGCTGGCCTCCAGGATGAGTAATCTAGAAGAAAGAATTGATCGATTGGAGTCGTTGGACCAGATTAGACAACTAGCCTCAAAATATGCGGTCTCTTTAGATATGCGTGCACTGGATATGCATGTAAATCTCTTTGTTCCCGACGTAAAGGTGGGCAAATCTGATCAAGGAAGGCAAGCATTAAAAGCTTGGGCTGATAAAACCTTTAGAGATCAATTTAAAGGTACATCTCATCATATAGGTAATCATATTATTGAGTTTTTAGATTCTGATAATGCAATTGGATTGGTCTATTCAAAAAATGAGCACGAAACCAATGATGAATGGGTGATCATGCAAATGCTTTACTGGGATGTGTATGCAAGAGTCGACGGTGAATGGCTATTTAAAAAACGATTGCCAATGTACTGGTATGCAACAGATTTAAATAAACCTCCACTTGGAAAGAACAAAATGCGATGGCCTAATCAGGAGCCTTATGAGGGTTATTTTCATGATCTATTTCCAACATGGAAAGAATTTTGGGAAGAAAATTATAATCGATACAGTGATGTGCAAGCGCCCGTTAAGGCTAACAAATTTTTAAAATCTTTAAGGGGTGATGCAAAAGCACCAAATATTAAAGTTAGGTAATTAAACCTGCTAAAATACCCAGCAGTAACACTAAAGCACCAATACCAATCATGAACCCACTAAGATTAATAATTGTTTTTCTATCCTCTCCCATAAGTTAATCATAGAAAACAATGAATCCAGATACAAGATTAGAGTTCCCTATTGATACCGTTCCAAAGAATGGAACTATGTATTCAATTAATGATGACCTTCATTGGGTAAGAATGCCTCTTCCGATGTCACTTAATCATATCAATCTATGGTTAATAGGTTCAAAGGATCAGGCAACGCTTGTGGATACTGGAATGTTTTTAGATGACGTAAAGACTGCTTGGACGGATTTAATAAGCAAAGAAAAAATAGATATAAAAAAACTTATCGTGACGCATATGCATCCTGATCATATTGGTCTTGCAGGATGGTTTGTTAAAAAATTTAATGTACCCTTGTGTATGAGTAGAACCGATTATTTACAGTGTAGACTTCTTGCTGCAGATACCGGTGAAAATGTGCCACATGAAGCAATTGATTTTTATACACAAGCTGGGCTATCTAAAAAACAAATAAAAAATTATATTGAGAGGTTTGGCTTTTTTGGCTCCATTATCCATAAACTCCCCGATGCTTATAATCGTATAAAACATGGTGATGTGATTTCTATTGCTGGAGATGAATGGGAATGTATTGAGGGAAGAGGTCATACAATGGAGCATATTTGTCTGTTCTCTAAAGCTAAAAATCTACTTATATCTGGCGATCAGTTATTGCCAAAAATTACTTCTCATGTGGGCGTCTTTCCTACTGAACCTAACGCCAATCCATTAGATGACTGGTTGGAGTCTTGTAAAAGATTGATTGATTTAGTGCCTGAAGATGCCTTAGTGCTTCCTGCACACGGCAGACCTTTTCTTGGAGCTCATAAAAGATTAAAGACCATCATTAATCATCACGAAGAGTCTTTGAATAAACTTGAAGAATTTCTTACCACTCCAAAACGTTCTGTTGATGTGTTTCCTGTTTTATTTAAACGAGAAATTGATGATGGTAACTTCCTGATGGCCACTGGTGAATCAATAGCTCATCTTAATTGTTTAATTGAAAGAGGTTTGGTTTCAAGAAATATCAGTGAAGGGATTGCGTTTTATGAAAGGGTCTAAGCTTTCAATTCCAGCAAAGTCATGGATTGCATATGATGCTGGAAATTCTGCATTTGCTACAACTGTTCTTGCTGCCTTTTTCCCAATTTTCTTTAAAGAATATTGGACGCAAGGAATTGATAACTTAACAGCTACAGCATACTTAGGTTATGGCCTTACAATTTCGAATCTTATTTTACTTTTTACTGCTCCCATAATCGGAGCAATAACTGATTTCTCGAATGCCACCAAAACATTTTTTATTACTTTAACAATTCTTGGAATTGTTAGCGTTTTATTGCTCTATACATTTGAGGCGGGCGATTGGTTGTATCCATTAATATTTTTTGGTCTCGCAAACTATTGTTTTGCTGCTGGGAACGTAATTTACGATAAGTTGTTATTGCTGGTAGCTGACCCAGCTGATATTGGTAGAGTCTCGGGATATGGTTATGCAATAGGTTATTTGGGTGGAGGCTTTCTTTTCCTAATTAACGCAATCATGACCCTTCAACCAGAAATTTTTGGTCTAGCTGATTCTACCGAGGCAGTAAAATGGTCATTTATATCTGTAGGAGTTTGGTGGGCACTTTTTTTAATACCAATTATTAAAAATGTGTCAGTTCCAGTTATAGAACCGCAAAGCAATGTTTTACTTAAATCAATTAAAAAAAATATAACTACCTTGTGTAAAATTAGGACTGAGAAAAACGTCTTTATTTTTTTAATAGCATTCTTCTTATATATTGACGGTGTTCATACTGTCATGGCTATGGCTTCAGATTTTGCTCTAAACCTTAATCTAGAGAGCTCATCAATAATCATAGGACTTATCTTGGTTCAGTTTGTTGCCTTCCCATCAACTATTGCATGGTCATATATTGCAGATAAAAAGGGAGAAAAGAATGTGTTATATGTGAATATTCTTGGATATCTTGCCTTGGTTAGTTATTCAGTATCTCTTTCTAATGCTACAGAATTTTATGTAATGGCATGCATGGTCGGCTCAATACAGGGAAGCATTCAAGCTGTGTCAAGAAGCCTATTTGCAAAAATTATTCCTATAAAATCAGCAGGTGAATTTTTTGGTTTTTATAATATGTTTGGAAGAGCAGGAGCATTTCTTGGTCCATTACTAGTTGCAATTTTTGTATCAACTTTCGACAGTGCTTCTCATGGATTAATTCCAATCGCAGTCTTATTTATTTTGGGTGGTCTTTTACTAATTAAGGTTAAAACATGAAGTTACTATCAAAATCCTCAATTATTTTTTACAGCATTTTAGGAATATTTAGTTTATTTATAGCTCGTGGCATAAGAGAACTTTTAGACTATTCTCTTTTAGTCGAGATTATTATTACATCAGCCATCATAATTCCAATGTATATTGTCTGCAGAAAAATCCTTCTGAAGTTTATTTCTTAGCGGCTATTCTTTCTCTAAGTAGATTGGGTTTATCTGTAATGATGCCATCGACCCCCAAATCAATAAGCCCATCCATTGTTGCAGCATCATTAATTGTCCAGACATGAACCTTTAAATTTAGTTTGTGCGCAGTCTGAATAAGTTTTTTTGTAGCAAGCTTAATACCGTATTTATATATTGGAATCTGAACGCAGTCTGCTTCAGGTAAGAATTTCTTTAATCCTAAAGAATGCAATTTCAAAGATAGAATTTCACTTGGACCCATGGATCTACAAAATTTAGGGTAATTCTTTTTAACAAAATCAAGCCTTTGATCAGAGAAGCTAGCAATACATACCCTAGAATGTGCATTGATTGAGTGTAAATATTTCATTGCAGGCTCCATTACCTCATTTGTTTTTAGATCGATATTAAATTTTGTACTTGGGAAAGCTTCCATGCATTCTTTCAGCGTAGGTATTGAAAATCGATCAAATAATTTAATCTTATTTAATTCATTTGAGTTCAAATCATTAAATCTTAATTTCTTCCCAATAAATCTATGCAAATCATCATCATGAAATATATATGGAATTCCATCTGAACTAAGTTGAACATCTGTTTCAATATATTCACAACCCAAATCAACTGCATAATTAAAACTTTCTATGGTATTTTCATAAGATTCTATTGATCCGCCTCGATGCGCAAAAATCGAACATGCAGGATTATTTAAATAGGAATGCATATCAACGTTTATTCTAACGCTTATTGATGATGTAAAATACAGCTAATGATAGAAAGTATTTTGCCAGGATTGGATTTAATGATGATAGGGATGAGTATTGTCTTCTCATTTTTGTTATTACTTATAATTGCAACAAAACTAATGAGTTTGGTTGTGGGATCTTTTTTTGATGATACTTCATTAATTGAGAAAGTTGATACCAATGGTTCTGAGATAATTTCTAATCAAGAAAAGCAAATTATTATTGAGGTTTTAGGGTTGCATAAATCATGACAGATAAGAATTTAGGAATTACAGAGGTTGTATTAAGAGATGGCCATCAATCACTTCTTGCGACGAGGTTTAGGTACGAAGACATGGAAGATATTCTTTCATCAATGGATGAGGTTGGTTATTGGTCTGTAGAGTCGTGGGGTGGTGCAATATTCGATTCATGTATTAGATATCTTGGAGAAGATCCTTGGGAAAGAATTAGAAAAATAAAATCTATGATGCCCAAGACACAGCAACAAATGCTCCTAAGAAGTCAAAATCTTCTTGGTTACAAGCATTATTCTGATGATGTCGTCAATAAATTTGTTGAGCGTTCTAAGACTAATGGCGTAGATGTTTTTAGAATTTTTGATGCCATGAATGATGTTAGGAACATGCAACAAGCTATCAAAGCAGTCAATGATTTTGAAGGTCATGCTCAAGGCACTATATCCTATACAACTAGCCCTGTTCACGATATCAAGGGGTGGGTTGATTTATCTTTAAAACTACAAGATTTAGGTGCACAGTCATTGGCTATTAAAGATATGGCTGGACTTCTAAAGCCGTACGTTGGGTACGAACTAGTTTCTTCTTTAAAGGAATCTCTAGAAATACCGATTCACATGCAATGTCATGCCACTACTGGTATGTCTACAGCTACTGGGATAAAAGCTATTGAAGCTGGATTGGATAATATTGATGTATCAATATCTAGTATGAGTATGACCTATGGCCATTCACCAACTGAATCAATGGTAGCTATTTTGGAGGGCACAACCAGACCAACAAACTTAGATTTGTCAAAATTAGAACCTGTTGCTCAACATTTTAAAAAGGTTAGAAAAAGATATCATAAGTTTGAAGGATCATTGCGTGGTGTTGATTCAAGAATTTTAATAAGTCAGGTACCAGGAGGCATGCTTACTAATCTTGAAAATCAGCTTAAAGAACAAAATGCATCAGAAAAATTTGATGCAGTCCTTAGCGAGATCCCAAAAGTAAGAGAGGACCTAGGGTACATTCCACTAGTTACACCGACATCTCAAATCGTAGGAACTCAATCAGTCATTAATGTTTTGAATGGTGAAAGATATAAATCCATCACCAAAGAAACCAGAGGAGTTCTTGCGGGCGAATATGGGGCAACACCGGCTCCGGTTAATAAAGAATTACAAGAAAAAGCGCTTGATGGTGCTGCCGCAATTACATGTAGGCCAGCAGATTTGATAAATGATTCCTTTGATGATCTTGTGGAAGAATTTAAGAAAGTAATTAAGGATAACTCTCTTGAGATCGAAGCAAATGAAGATAACACATTAATCTATGCATTATTTCCTGAAATCGGACTGAATTATTTTAAACATCTTGGCGACCAAGAATTTTTTGAGCAACGACCTCTTGACATACATCAGCAATCCAGCGGTTCTTATCTTGTATCCATCGATGAAAAAGAATTTTCAGTAACTATTGATGAGAATAATAATTTTGATATTGCATCAGGTAGCACATCAAACACATCTACTTATCAACCTCAGCAAGTTAAACCACAAACTTCTTCAGTTTCTAGTCGGCTTAACGCTCCATTAGGTGGGAACATATTTAAAATTTTAATTGCGGAAGGTCAAACAGTATCGAAAGATCAAACCATAATTATTCTTGAGGCTATGAAAATGGAAACTGAAATCAAGTCGCCTGCCGATGGAGTTATTTCAAATATTCATATTCAAGTTGGGGATGCTGTAGCTCCAGGTGATTTACTAATCGAAATTGCGTAAATGAATAATTTTGACATTAACTCACTATTGAGCTCTTTTGGGTTTTTTTATATCACCCAAGGCCAAGTGATTATGCTTTTTGTTGGCTTAATTCTTCTTTATCTTGCCATCAATAAGAAATTTGAGCCGTTGCTCTTAGTTCCAATTGGCTTTGGAACGATTTTATCTAATATTCCAGAAATTGGACTTGCCTACAGCGGCTTAGAAAAAATTATCTTTGAAAATGATCCTGAAACATTGTCAAACCTAGCAATGCTTTTGGGTTTTGATTTTATAAATGCAGATGTTATTAAAAATCTTGATTTGGTGAGTCTTAGCAATGCGGAGAAGTATGCTGCTGAACTTGGATATACTTCAGGTATTTTGTATAAATTTTACTCTGTTTCTATTGGTTCAGGCATAGCACCACTATTGATATTTATGGGTGTTGGTGCAATGACTGACTTTGGTCCAATGCTTGCAAATCCTAAAACTTTAATTCTTGGTGCAGCAGCTCAGTTTGGAATCTTTGCAACTGTCATAGGAGCTCTTTATCTAAATAATTTCGAAGCATTTGATTTTACTTTACAGCAAGCAGCTGCAACTGGAATTATCGGAGGAGCCGATGGCCCAACAGCCATTTATGTAGCATCAATTCTGGCACCAGAATTATTAGGAGCCATCGCTGTAGCAGCATACTCATATATGGCCTTGGTGCCGTTAATCCAACCACCTATTATGCGAATGCTTACCTCAAAGGAGGAAAGGGTGATTGAAATGGTTCAAATGCGTTCTGTTTCTCAAAGAGAAAAAATATTCTTTCCTTTAATACTATTACTATTGGTTGGCCTATTACTTCCATCTGCAGCACCACTTTTGGGAATGTTTTGTTTTGGCAATCTTTTAAAAGAATCCTTAGTTGTGGAAAGATTAAGTGAAGTTGTCCAAAACTCACTCATAAATATAGTGACTATTGTTTTAGGTTTAAGCGTTGGTTCAAAATTAGTTGCAGAGAAATTCTTAACAGCTGAGACTTTAGGAATTTTGGCTTTAGGCATAATTGCATTTGGAATTGGAACTGCAGCGGGTGTAATCATGGCTAAAATTATGAATCTATTTGTTAAGGATAAAATTAACCCACTAATTGGAGCTGCTGGTGTATCAGCTGTTCCTATGGCAGCAAGAGTTGCAAATAAAGTAGGTCTTCAATACAACTCACAAAACTTTTTATTGATGCATGCAATGGGTCCAAATGTTGCTGGGGTTATTGGTTCAGCTGTTGCCGCAGGGATCATGATTAAACTTTTAGCCTGATTTGAAAATAATATGGATAAATTTGCAGCAATCCGTTCATACAAGGATCATGAAGTTCATGATGTTATCAATGCACTTCTAGGTGATGATCGAGTCACTAGCTCTTTTCTGCAATTAATTTTTCCTAAAGCTTATGCTTTTATTCCATTTAAAAATTTTTTTATTAGAAGATTTTTATCTTATAAACTTCGTTCAATAGACAATATTGAAAGCTATCAAAAAATTTTTGAAAATTTAGTTGAAAAAGTCATTTATCAATCTATTTCATCTTTCAGATGTAATGGTCTTGAGCAACTGGATAAAAATCATCGTTATTTATTTATATCTAATCATAGGGATATAACTTTAGACTCAGCATTGCTAAATTATGCTTTGTATAAAGCAGGCCATAAAACATTTAATATTGCAGTGGGTGACAATCTTATGACCACTAAGTGGGTTGCTGACCTGATGCGTTTAAATAAAAGTTTTATCATTCAAAGATCTGGTACAAGCAAAAAAGATATTTATAAAGGTCTTTCATTGGCTTCAGAGTATATTTATGAATTAATCAATAATAATGAGTCAGTTTGGATTGCTCAAAAACAAGGAAGGGCAAAAGATGGAATTGACGCAACTGATCCAGCATTACTTAAAATGATTTATCTTCATAAGAGAAAAGAGTTCTCTATTTCTGAATATTTTAATGAATTGAAAGTTGTTCCAGTTGCAGTGTCATATGAATTTGATCCAAATGATATAAATAAAGCAATTGAATCTGTAAAAATTAACCAGGGAATAGACTACATTAAATCTTTAAATGAAGATGTTAGCAGTATTGGAAAGGGAATTACTCAGAAGAAAGGAGATGTATCTATTAATGTTGGCTCTCCGCTGAATTTTGTTTCTGACGATACAGATCAAATTTCTGATCAAATTACCAAATCAATAAGGAATTTATATGAACCTCACTCAACAAATTATGCAGCATACATAAAATCAAAGAATGAAAATTTAGACCATAGTTTTTCTGACTCTAAAATCAGCGAAAGTATTAATTATCTAGAAAGCAGAGCAAAGCTATTAACAGAACTAGAGAAAAAAGAGCTTTATAGTCAGTATTATCAGTGTTTAATAAAAAAAATGGGCGGATAAACCGCCCATAAACATTCGCTGAGAATATTTTAATCGAACTCTGGATAAGCCTCTACGCCAATTTCAGTGGCATCAAGCCCGGCCATTTGTTCTTCATCAGTTGCTCTGATAGGCATAAACATATTGATTATATACACAACACCTAAGCTCGCAACATATGTAAAACCAGTAATCATTAGAACTCCAATTAATTGGCCTCCAAAGTCAGCACCTCCGGTAGCGCTTACAACAAGCACCCCATAAATACCTACAATACCATGAGCTGATATTGCTCCTACTGGGTCATCTATTCCACTCTTTTCTAGGAAAAGAATTGAGAAATATACAATTGCTCCACCAATAGCACCAACAATAACTGCTGTGCCACCTGCAGGACTTAATGGGTCTGCAGTTATGGATACCAATCCTGCAATAGCACCATTGATAGCCATAGTTACATCCATTTTTCCATTTAGAAATAAGCTTATTAATAGAGCGGCAACAACACCACCAGCTGCAGCCATATTAGTATTTAAAAATACTTGACTAACCGCAGTAGCACTACTAACTTCCGAGACTTTAAGTTCAGAACCACCATTAAAGCCAAACCAGCCTAACCAAAGAATCCATGCTCCCAATGCAGCCATAGGGATATTTGACCCTGGCATTGGATTTACAGACCCATCAGCATTATATTTACCTTTTCTTGAACCAAGAACCGTAACTACAGCTAGTGCCGCAGCAGCGCCGCATAAATGCACAGTTCCTGAGCCCGCATAATCTGAGTATGAAATACCCATACCTTCAAATCCACCACCCCAATTCCAAAAACCTTGAGTAGGGTAAATGAAGCCTGTTAAAACAACGGCAAATAAAAAGAATGGTAGTAGTTTCATCCTTCCTGCAACAGCTCCTGATACTATTGACATCGCAGTAGCAACAAAAACAACTTGAAAAAAGAAGTCTGCTTGGTGTGAGTAATAACCAACAAAAGTACCATCAGCAATAGAGCCATCAGCTCCATACATTATTGGATCAGCTTCAGTGCTTGTTGAAAGCGACCATGAACTGCCAATTGCTGGGAATAATCCACCAAAATAACTATCTCCAGCGTACATAAGCGCAAAACCACATACTAAGTACATGATGCAAGCAATTGAATAAAGACCAAGATTTTTGGTTACAATCTCTGATACATCTTTTTTCTGCACAAGTCCAGCCTCTAGCATAGTAAAGCCTGCGGCCATCCACATAACTAGGGCACCAGCCATAACAGCATAAAAAGTATCTAATGCAAATTTAATTTCTTCCATAATAATTTCTCCTATATAGCCTCAGTACCTGTTTCACCAGTTCTGATTCTAATTACGTCATCAACACTTGATACAAATATTTTTCCATCACCAATTTTGCCTGTCCCAGCAGTTTTAGTGATTACATCTGTTACTGTTGAAGTTTTGGAATCGTCCACTAAGATCTCTAACTTTATTTTTGGAAGAGTATCCACGGTGTATTCAGCACCTCTATAAAGTTCAGTATGACCTTTCTGACGCCCATAACCTTTTACTTCAGTAATGGTTAAACCTTCAATACCAGCATCAACTAATGCTTCACGTACTTCTTGTAATTTGAAGGGCTTAATAATCGCGACTACAAGTTTCATTTTTATAAACTCGCTGAAATAGAGAAAAATATACCGTCTTCATCTACTCCACTGTATCCTTCATCAGTGAAATCATATGCGGTTATTCCGCAATCATATTCGCCGCATGAAAAACTATAACCAATGCTATAGTTGTCACCCATATCATCATATGTTCCGTAGGCAAATGAAAATCCGCCAACTCCATAAGATAATTCTAAGTAATCAGTAGCTTCATCTTGTCCTGAATAATATGTGAGACCTAAATCTCCAAAGCTAAATCCAAGATATATTTCTTCAAATTTAATATCTGGATCTGAATCAGGATAATCGTAGGTAAGATAACCTACATCAACACCTACATCACCTAGGCTAAAGCCATAACCTGCATAGTAATCAAGTTCCTGACCATTACCATTGTTAAAATTTACGTTAGATCCCCAAAATCCAGCATAAAACCCGGAATCAGCTTCATAATCAAATCCACCCTGAACAGCAGGCCCATCTGATTGAGTCATTCCTCTCCAGATATAATCTGTAGTAAATGATACATTTGCACTAACTCCAGCATATGACGATACTGAGGCTAAACTCATTATTACTAATAGAAAATTTTTCATAATTTCTCCTTGTTGTATTTATAACTATGCAACATTTATGCCAAAATAAAATTAACTATTAATTTAATCCCTGAATTCATATATCAATATATAATTTGAAAAAATTATAAAAGGATAAGCTATGGATATGAGTGGAAAAGTTGCAGCCATTACGGGCGGGGCATCAGGCTTAGGTGAAGCAACCGTAAGACATTTTTTACAAAGTGGAGCTAAGGTAGTTATCTTAGATCTTAATGATGAGAATGCTAAAAAATTAATTGATGAGCTAGGTAATGAAAATCTAAAGTACATCAATACAAATATCATGGAAGAAGAACCAGTTAAAAAAGCAATGGATTTCATTCAAAATGAATTTGGAGCTCTTCATGTTGCTGTCAATTGTGCTGGCACTGGATATGGAGGGAGAATAATTGGCAAGGATGCTCCTCATCCATTAGATCACTTTAAATTTATTATTGACCTGAACCTAGTTGGTACTTTCAATGTAATGCGTCTTGCAGCTGAACTTATGGACAAAAATGATCCAGATGCTCAGGGTGAAAAAGGAGTAATTATTAATACAGCCTCAGTTGCAGGATATGAAGGTCAGATTGGTCAATCTGCATATAGCGCCTCAAAAGCTGGTGTAATTGGTTTAACACTTACTGCGGCTAGGGATTTAGCTAGGCATGCAATCCGTGTAAATACTATCGCTCCAGGTATTTTTGATACGCCTCTGATGAAATTGGCTCCAGATAAAGTTAGAGATCCTCTGCTAGAATCAACACAATTTCCTCACAGGTTTGGTGATCCTTCAGAATTCGGTAACTTAGCAGCACACATCGTTGATAATACATATCTTAATGGTGAAACAATTAGAATTGATTCAGGCATGCGAATGAAGCCAAGATAAATGTCTGATACTTACAATGCATTCGTTGTTGATGAACTAGAAGATCAATTCAAGTCTTCCATTAAGTCATTACCTCTTCCAGAACTTCAAAATGGCTTTGTTCTTATTGACGTTCTTTATTCTTCGCTTAATTATAAAGATGCGCTTTCTGCATCGGGCAATAAAGGAGTAACAAAATCTTATCCCTTTACTCCAGGAATTGATGCTGTTGGCAGAATTCGACAATCAAAGGACAACAATTTAAAAGAAGGAGATGAAGTAATTGTTACTGGCTATGACCTTGGTATGAATACTAATGGTGGTTTTGGTGAAATAATTCATGTTCCATCAGGCTGGGTTGTTCCGTTGCCAGATAATTTATCAATGGAAGAAGCTATCTCATTTGGAACAGCTGGAATTACAGCAGCTGCTAGCGTTGATGCAGTTATTTCAAAAACTGAGGAGCTTGAATTGCCAGTTGTAGTATCTGGAGCCACAGGAGGCGTCGGGTCAATAGCAGTTGGCCTTTTATCTAAATTAGGTATAGATGTAACTGCAATAACTGGCAAAGATGATTCAAGCCAATTTTTAAAAAATCTTGGAGCTAAAAATATAATTTTAAGGGGTGATTTTTGTTCTGATAAAATAAGACCACTAGATAAGACTAAGTTCTCTGCAGGGGTAGATACAGTTGGCGGTGAAATATTAAGCAGAATTATTTCTCAAGTTGACAGACATGGAGTCATTACATGTTGTGGAAATGTGAATTCAATCAAGCTTGAGACAACTGTTTTTCCATTCATATTAAGAGGCATTGCATTACAAGGCATTGATTCAGCTGAATCTCCAATTTCCTACAAAAAATATTTATGGGATAAGATTGCTTCTGACTGGCAGATAGGTTATTCAAAGTCTTCAATAAAAATAATTAAACTTAATGAGCTAGCCCCTGAGATTGAGAAAATACTGAATGGCAATCAACAGGGTAGAGTGGTTGTAAAACATGGAGAGTAAACGTAATGTCTAACGATAAAGATAAGCTTGCTGAATATTATGAATCTGCCGAAGCTAATCAGGATTCAAGATCTGATGCATGGGTAGCATTTATTATTATTGTAGTTTTTGTGGTAACTGCAGTTTTTTGGGTTTCTGGTCAGTAGTTATTTATTCTGATAAGAATTTTTCAGCATCAAGTGCTGCCATACAACCAAAACCTGCCGAAGTTATAGCCTGCCTATAAATTTGATCAGATACATCGCCTGCTGCGAATACACCTTTCACAGATGTCTCGGTAACTGATCCAGATAATCCTGATTTTATAATGATGTATCCATTATCCATGTCTAGTTGACCATCAAAAATCCCTGTATTTGGGGAATGGCCTATAGCAATAAAAATACCGGTTAGACTAATTTTTTTATCATCTTTCTCTTCGGTTACGATCATTCCATTCACGCCCATTTCATCCCCAAGCACTTCTTTTAATTGTGAATTCCAATGTATTTGAATATTGTCTGAGTCAAAAATTCTATTCTGTAATATTTTTTCAGCTCTCAACTCATCCCTTCGATGAATTAGATGAACTTTTGAACAAATTCTTGAAAGATAAAGGGCTTCCTCAGCAGCAGTATTTCCACCACCCACAACAGCAACCTCTTGATCTTTATAAAAGAAGCCATCACATGTTGCACATGCAGATACTCCCTTACCAAGAAATTTTTCTTCAGAAGGAATGCCTAAATACTTTGCACTTGCACCAGTAGAAATAATCAGTGCATCGCATGTCCAGGTTGAAATTCCATTTAGAGTTTTAATTCCATCAGTTAATTTTGTTTCATGAATATGATCATTAATAATTTCAACATCAAATTTCAGAGCATGTTTTTGCATACGGTCCATTAATTCCGGTCCTTGAAGATCATCTGAATCACCTGGCCAATTTTCAACTTCGGTAGTTGTGGTTAATTGACCACCAACTTCGGCCCCAGTAATTAAAGTTGGGTTGAGTCCAGCTCTCGCTGCATATATTGAAGCTGCATAACCTGCTGGACCAGATCCGAGAATAATTAATTTTTTATGTTCATTAGCCATTTTAAAATTATAAATTAAGGTGTTAATAAAATCTGTTTAATCCATAATATAATTACTAACTATTAGCCCATGGCAAAAAAACAAAACCAATCTGCGCCACTTCCAATTACTACTATTTTTTCATTTGTCTTAATGGCATTAAGTCTTTATTTCTTTGTTTCATTAGTAACTTTTAATGCAAATGATGTTTCATTAAGTACCAGTTCTTCTCAAGTAAATTCAATTGAGAACTATGGTGGTCTTTTTGGTGCGTATCTATCTGATTTTTTATTTTCAATTATTGGTGCCTCAGCTTACTTACTTATAGCATTGATGGTTCATGAAGTTCTAAATATCCTTTTTTTTCATGAAAGATTTGTACATCTTAGGACCCTCCGTATCATCTCATCATTAATTTTAATTTTTTGTTCTTGCATACTCTTTGAATATTTATTAACCGGGGAAGCTTACCCTCAGCTATCAGCAGGCGGTATTGTTGGTTTGTTAGGACTAGATTTTCTTTCGTCTTATCTTGGTGTTTTTGGAGCTTTAATATTTGTTGTGATCTTTGCAATTGCAAGCCTTTCTTTTGCGCTTGCATTTTCCTGGATTAAGATCTTTGACTTTATAGGTAAAAACCTAATTGCATTCTCAAAGATACTCATACAAGCATTTAAAAAGCTATCCATATTTCTCCTCACCTTATTTAAAAATACTTTAAATAATTTTGTAAGAAATAGTCAAAACTTGATTTCAAATTTCAAAAGTACCAGATTAAAAGCGCAAGAGGAAAAATCATCGTCTGTAAAATCCTCAAAATCAATCGAACAGCAAAATGAAATTGAAAGAGTAGTTGAAGAAAAATCTCAAACCACACCTGAAAAGGATTCAAAAAAAGAAAGTATTTCAGAAATTATCAAGAATGAAGCTGAGCCGTTGAATACAAAAACATCAACCACTGTTTATAAGAAAAAAGAAAATATAGATACTTCAATGCCTGATACATCTTTGTTGGATAGAGCATTGGATGATGGCGATTCTCTCACTAAAGATGAGCTAAACCAGTTAGCTGATTTATTAGAGTCAAAACTAGATGAGTTTAGTGTTGAGGCTAAGGTTGTATCAGTTTTACCAGGACCTGTTGTAACCAGATTTGAAATCCAGCCTGCCCCAGGAACAAAAGCAAGCAAGATAACAAATATTTCTCAAGATATAGCTCGTTCTCTTGCAGTAAGTAGTGTGAGAGTTGTTGAGGTGATCGAAGGAAAATCTGTTGTAGGGATAGAGATTCCAAATACAAATAGAAAAATGGTTAGATTAAGTGAAATTCTTTCATCCAATGCCTTCAAAAATTCAACATCACCACTTTCTCTGGCATTAGGTCATGACATAGCAGGTAAATCGGTTGTTGTTGATTTAGCAAAAATGCCACATCTTTTGGTAGCAGGAACAACAGGCTCTGGTAAGTCTGTTGGAATTAATGCAATGCTTCTAAGTCTTTTGTTTAAATCTGATCCATCTGATGTAAGACTAATATTAATTGATCCAAAAATGCTTGAACTTTCAGTTTATGACGGCATTCCTCATTTACTAACGCCTGTAATCACTGACATGACAGATGCTTCCAATGGTCTTCGTTGGTGCGTTGCTGAAATGGATAGAAGGTATAAGTTAATGTCAGAAATGGGCGTACGTAATTTAAGTGGATTTAATAAAAAAGTTGCTGAAGCAAAAATTGACGGCAAACCATTATTTGATCCACTTTTAGAGGATGAGGAAACTGAATTGGAGGAACTCCCATCTATCGTTGTAGTGGTAGATGAGTTCGCTGATATGATGATGCTTGTTGGCAAGAAAGTGGAGCATCTTATTGCAAGAATTGCGCAAAAAGCTAGAGCTGCTGGTATCCATCTTATCCTCGCAACGCAACGTCCATCAGTTGATGTAATTACAGGTCTTATTAAAGCGAATATTCCTACAAGAATTGGATTCCAAGTTTCTTCGAAGATTGATTCAAGAACAATTTTAGATCAGGGCGGAGCAGAGCAACTATTAGGATATGGAGATATGCTTTATTTGCCTGCAGGCCAGGGAGTCCCAGCAAGAGTTCACGGAGCGTTTGTTGGAGACGATGAAGTTCATCGCGTGGTTAATGACTGGAAAGAAAGAGCAGAACCTGACTACTTAGAAGAAATTACTTCTGAGCTCCAGGAAACCGGACCTATACCTGGATGGTCAAATGAATCATCTGGTTCAGATTCAGATGAAAATGATGAACTTTATGATGAAGCTGTTAATTTCGTGCTTGAATCAAGGAGGGCCTCCATTTCATCGGTACAAAGGAAACTAAGAATAGGTTACAACAGAGCCGCACGTTTAATCGAGGCTATGGAAGCTGCAGGCCTTGTCTCTGAAATGAATACCAATGGGACAAGAGAAGTATTAGTTCCAAAGAGATAGATATGAAAATCTATCTTATTCTGTTTCTATTAGCCCCTTTAAATATTGATTCTAAAGAATTAGATGTTTTGTTTGAAGCTCTGAATAAAAATTACATTTTTAATGAGATAGTTTTTGAAAATGAATTAGCCATTCAAAAATCGAATGGAGAAATAATTAAGAAAATTAATCAATTTGAGGTACATATCAAACAGCCTTTTGAAGAATCTTATTATGTTTCAGAGACTGAAATTGATTATATTGATCATGAACTTAATCAAAAACAAACAATTCCCATGGATGCTATAAATAGCCCTTTAATTAGAGCATTTTTAAGTTCAACAAAGATGCATCTTAATAAGCTAGATATCGAAATTATTGATAATTTATATCTACTTACCACTGAAACTCAAACAATTGAATTTTTAACTAAAGGCAATCAAATTAAAAAAATAATTTTCCTAGACAACTTGGGTTACCGACATGAAATAACTTTGGCACTTAAACATGGCTAATTATTTATTAATTGCATTGGGAGGCGCCTTAGGATCTCTATTAAGATACTTAGTAGGTATCAGGATAGAATCCTCTGAATCATTCTTTCCCGTAAATATTCTATTAATAAACACAATAGGATGTTTTTTAATTGGCATGGTTTTGGCGTTGGTTGATGCTAAATCACAACTCTTCCTGTTTTTTACAATTGGGATATTGGGTTCTTTTACAACTATGTCAGCTTTTTCAGCTCAAGCCCTGGATTTATTGTTAGATGAAAAGTACTTACTTGCGACTTCATATGTATTTTTAACTTTACTTTCATGTATCATTTCGACTGTTATTGCATATTATTTATTTAAAGCGTTAGCATGATTGATCCTAAGACTCTCAAAGAAGATATACAAAGTTGCAAAAATAATTTAGCCAAAAGAGGCTATATCCTCGACGATAAAAAATTCTTATCACTTGAGAACCAGCGCAAAGATCTTCAGACAAGTGTTGAAGATCTACAAGCACAAAAAAATAAACTCTCAAAAAATTTTGGAGAATTAAAAAAATCTGGTCAATCAACAGACCAACTTGCCTTAGAACTTGAAGAAATCAAAACACAAACAACTGATCAAGAAAAAAATCTCTCAGCACTGCAAATTGAGATCTCATCTTTTTTAATGGATATACCTAATCTGATTTCAGAGGATACACCGATTGGAACATGTGAGGACGACAATAAATTAATTGAAGAATATTTAAAACCGCAAGTGCTTAAGTCGGATTCTCATTTAGACATTACAGATCAAATAAGCTTAGAGCTTGGAAATAAATTAAGTGGATCTCGATTTTCAGTTCTAAAAGGCAATGTGGCTAAACTTCATCGGTCTTTATGCACATATATGATTAATGAAGCAATTAGTAATGGGTATGAGGAAACTTACGTACCTTATATTGTTAACTATGATACCTTAGAGGGTACAGGACAACTTCCAAAGTTTGAAGAAGATCTTTTTAAGTTATCCAATGATCAATACTTAATACCAACAGCAGAGGTCCCACTTACGAACTTATTTCGAGATCAGATAGTTGATCAAGATCTTCTTCCAATAAAGCTAACAGCACACACGCCATGCTTCAGATCTGAAGCAGGAAGTTATGGTAAAGATACAAATGGACTTATAAGACTTCATCAATTTGATAAGGTTGAAATCGTACAAATTGTTAAACCTCAGGATTCTAACAAGGCTCTTGGAGAGATCACATCCCATGCAAAATCTGTTTTAGAGAAACTTGAGCTACCATATAGAGTTGTCCAGCTTTGCTCTGGAGATTTAGGTTTTTCGGCTAGTAAAACTTTTGACATAGAAGTCTGGATGCCAAGCCAAGAAAAATACAGGGAGATCTCATCATGCTCTAATTTTTCAGACTTCCAAGCTAGAAGATCAAAGATTCGATTTAAAGAAAATGGAAAGAGCCACTTTGTTCATACCTTAAATGGTTCAGCGCTAGCTGTTGGTAGGACTCTCATAGCAGTAATTGAAAATAATTTAAATAAAAAATTAAAGTTAATTAACATTCCAAAAGAGCTTCAAAACCTTATGGATGCTGACATTATCGAGCTGTAAAAATTAACCTAATTTTTGTCACTAAAAAGTCACTTTAATTCACTAAAAAAAAGTTCTACAATTGATATCGACACAATTTCAAGAGGGGTCATTCATGAATTACATAAAGGGATTATTTTTATCAATTCTCTTAATTTCTGTTCCAGCTTTTGCAGAGGTTGAAACTACTTCTTCCATTCGGGGTACAGTTAATGTTGCAGGTGCAACAGTTGAGATTACCAATCAATCAACAGGTCAAACAAAATCTGTTACTGCTGGTACCACTGGAAACTTTTCAGCTTCTTTCTTAAAAGTTGGTGGTCCATACTCAGTAAGTGCATCGGCGCCAGGTTATGCAAGAGAATCAGTTGATGGATTATTCTTAGTGCTCAATGAGTCTACTAATATAAGCATTACACTTGTATCTACGGCTGATGTTGAAGAGGTTGTTACTACAGCTACTAGAGCGGGGTCAATAAAGATCGGAACAGGTACATTACTTGACAGAACCGCTATGGATGGCGTTCCAACAATTAACAGGTCGGTTGCTGATTTTGCAAAACTCGATCCCAGAGTATCCATTAATACAGGTTCATCAAGAAATGCTGAAATATCTGTAATGGGTGCAAACAATAGATACAACGACTTTTCGATTGACGGTGTTAGTTTTAATGATCCATTTGGTCTAAACGCTAATGGTTTTGGCTCAATGAGAAATCCAATCAGCTTAGATTTCGTTGATCAGATTTCAGTTGACGTTACACCATTTGATGTATCACGAGGTAACAACACAGGTGGATCAATTGCTGTTGTGACAAAATCTGGTACTAATGAATTTAAAGGAACTTATTACACTACTGATCGTGATGAAAGTAATATCGGTGATTTCAATGGTCTAGATTTTGCAACTTTTAGTGAAGAAATTACATCAGTAACATTATCTGGTCCAATTATCCAAGATAAACTATTCTTCTTTGTTGGATATGAAGAGCTCGAAGCTTCATCACCTGTTCTTTATGGCACAAAAGGTAGTGGTGCGCCTAACGAAGCTGAAACCGTAACAGCTGCAATAGGCCAACAGATTAAAGATATAGCTATGAACACCTATGGTTATGATCCAGGTGCACTTGATAATGTATCTTTTCCTGAAACTCATGAAGAATACACTGTCAAAATTGACTGGTATATTAACGATTTTCATCGTGCTGTATTAAATGTATCCCATTCAGAGGATTACTTCCCAAGAAAATATAACAGAGGGAATACTGTCTTCAGTAATAATTATTACGCTAAACCACCTGAAATCGACCGTGAATCCATAACAATCTTCAGCGATTGGAGCGATCGTTTAAGAACGAAAATTAAATATACTTCATATGAAATGTATGAAGATGATTCGTCTATCGGAGATCCTTTCTTTCCTGAAGCAAGAATTAGGGTCGGTGGTGATCAAGTTTATCTTGGTGGTGATAGATACAGAGGTGCAAACCTTATCAATACTACATCTGATTTTTTCACTTTCAAACTTGATTATGACCTAGGTGACCACATCATCACTGCTGGTATTGAAACTGAAGAGGCTGATATTTATAACTTGTTCATTGCAAGGTATAACGGTGAAATTTGGTTCGATTCTATTGATGACTTTGCAAACGGTACATGGTCTTATTTAAGATTCCATACACCAATAGCAGGTAATGATAAAGTGGACACAGCCGCTGCTGCATTTGAAGTTGAAAAAACAACTATGTATCTCCAAGATAAGTGGTACGTTAATGATGATTTAACAATTATTTACGGTGTCAGATATGACCAACGTGAAACACCTACCGAGGCTAGACTTAATCCTAATTTCTTAGCACGAAATGGTGTTCCAAATAATGCTAAATTTGACTTTGATCTTGTTCAGCCAAGACTCTCATTTAATATGAACGTAACTGATGAAATGTCTGGAATGTTTGATGATGTTGTGGATGCAACTCTTCGCGGTGGATATGGACTGTTCATGGGTAGAATTCCAAATGTTTGGTACGGTAACCAATATTCAAGATCTGGTGGTGCTACTGACTATAACAGATTCAGAAGTTTTTCAGACACTATTGGACCTATGCCTGCTGCTTCAGTGGCAGATCCTAGATTCTTTTGGCTTGGGCCAACAAGTAATTATCAGGTTAGAGGAGCTTATTTTGGCGATGCTCAAGGTACTGATCCAAACTTTGAGGCTCCTTCATCATGGAGATCAAATCTTGCTCTTGATTTGGTAACCGCAAATGGTTATGAAATCACCCTAGAATATAACCTTGATGATGTTAATGAAGGTGTCTTCTACAGAGATTTAGGTCTTGAGAGAACTGGTCAATTAGCTGACGGTAGAGGTGTTTATGATACTGCTGGCGACTACTGGCTAACCAATGCAAGTGGTGGTGGGGCTGAAGCCTTTACTTGGTCAGTAACTAAAGACTTTAATGGTTTAAAAGCGTTACTTGCTTACAGCACAGTTGATGCAGAAGATATATATCCATTAACTTCTACACAGGCAGAATCCTCGTATGGTTATACACAAAGATTTGATGGAGAGAATCTCTCAGCTAGACCATCAAGCTTTATGATTGATGAAAAGTGGATTTTCTCACTTGATTACACTGCTAAAATAATTGGTGAAAATGATACTAGATTCTCACTTGTATACATTTCTAAATCAGGCGAGAACTTCAGTGTTACGTATGATACTGGTCGTAATTCTGTTGGTGGTGCTAATTATGGTGGATACGATCTTGCTTATATCCCAACAGGTGCAGCTGATCCAAAAGTTAACTTTGCATCTGCTGGAGTTGCTGCTTCTGTTATGGAGCATATAAACAACACAGGTCTTAGAAATTATAAAGGTACATATGCACCAAGAAATGCTTTCCAAGGTCCTGATTATAGAAGAGTAGATTTAAGAATCACTCAAGATATTAATGTATGGAATGATCATAAATTAATTATTTATCTTGATGTTCTTAACCTATTAAATCTATTAGATGATGATAAAGGAATAGTAGAAGAGTACTCATTCAATAACAGTAGACAAATCCTAGTAAATGGTGTTGATGCTGAGGGAAGAGTTAATATAACAGGAGTCGATCCTGATGATAGTCTAAGTATTGTTAACTTTAATGGCCAATCTGTGTGGCAAGTTAACCTGGGCTTTAAATACTCTTTCTAATATTTTATAGAGTTATAAAGGGCGGTTTATCCGCCCTTTTTTTTGTTAAAATGAATTATGTCTAGGAATCTAATACCTGAATTATCATATAAAAAGATTGCAGCGTTTGATCCTGCAACCCTTTCAACTTTGTCTGATGCACTCGAAAATCACGGTTTTTTTACCATAACCCATCATGGCATCAAAGATAATTTACTTGATGATAGCTATGATTTGGCAAAGAAGTTTTTTGATCTAGATGAGCCTATCAAAGCAAATTATTCTAGGCCTGAACATGGCGGTGCCAGAGGGTACACTCCATTTGGTAAAGAGACAGCACTAGGTGAAAAATTACCCGATCTCAAGGAGTTCTGGCATCATGGTCCTAAAGTTGACAACTCATATGATGACAGAATAAAAAGTAATATATTGGTTGAGGAGATAGATGAATTTACTTCTCATTTTGATGCCCTATTCGCATCTCTTAATAATGTGGGTATGGGTGTTTTATCAGCCATAGCTAAAGTACTGGATTTAGATAAAGATTTTTTTAATAGCTGGGTAGTCAAAGGGAATTCTGTACTGAGGTTAATTCATTATCCACCTGTAAATAACTCATCAAACCTACAAAGGGCTAGAGCTCATGAGGATATTAATCTAATTACTCTTCTGGTTGGAGCAGAGGAATCTGGACTAGAGGTTCTCTCTAAAAGTGGTGAATGGATTCCTATTGAGAGTAGAAGTAAAGCAATAGTTTGTAATATTGGTGATATGATGCAATTAGTAACGCGTGGAAGACTGAAAAGTACAACTCACAGAGTTGTCGAATACGGTAAAGGCGAACCAAAATCAAGATACAGCATGCCATTTTTTCTTCATCCTTCTCCCGAGATTATGTTGAAATCTATTGTGGACGATTGTAAGGAGTCAGTCTCAGCACATGATTTTTTAGAGGAAAGAATAAGAGCAATTAAATTATATTAATAATGACATTACTAGAAACTATTCAAATTATCATTGGTTTTCTTGGACTTACTGCTATCGCAATACCTTTATCAAACTCTAAATCAAACATAAACTATAAAAGCATCTTTATAGCTATTCTTTTCCAGATAGCATTAGCTTTTGCCCTTATCAAGATTCCTTTCATCGTGAATATCTTTTCCTATTTCTCAACAGGAGTTGAAAAGCTTCAGGAAGCAACAAATGCAGGAACTCAATTTGTTTTTGGATATCTATCCATTGGTGAGGGTGAAGAATTAATCTTCGCTTTTAAAATTTTGCCTTTGATTATTGTTATTTCTTGTCTAACAGCCTTATTTTGGTTTTGGAAGATCTTACCTATTGTAATTAGAGGCATATCAAAGGTATTCGAGAAGTTATTTAATATTGGTGGTCCCATTGGTTTGGGAGCCACTGCAAACATTATTATGGGACAAGTTGAAGCACCACTGCTAGTAAGGCCTTATCTTTCGAAGATGACCTCTAAAGAGCTTCTTATTTTAATGACCGCAGGAATGTCTACTGTATCAGGTTCAATTATGATTGCATTGGTCACCATGCTTCAGATCCAGTTTGGAGATATTAACCTCATACAGCATTTAATAACCGCATCAGTTTTATCAATACCAGCGGCTATTATGTACGCAAATATAATGATTCCTTCAAATGAAATTACAGATTTTTCTGAGGGAGAGGTTCCACGAATATATGAATCCTCAATGGATGCAATTACCAGAGGTACTCGTGATGGCGTTGACATTGCTGTAAATGTTGGTGCCATCTTGGTGGTGTTTATCGCACTTGTTTATTTAGTTGACTCTGTTTTAGGATTGCTGCCTTCCATTGCAGGCAGAGAAGTATCACTTCAGATGATTTTGGGCTTCATTTTCTATCCAATTGTTTGGTTAATGGGAGTTCCGCTTGATGAAGTTATGACATCAGCTGAGTTGCTTGGAATTAAAACAGCTTTAAATGAATTTGTTGCCTACGCACAACTATCAGGTTTAGAGGAGGGCGCCTTATCTAATAGATCTAAATTAATCACGTTATACGCTCTGTGTGGATTTGCTAATTTTTCTTCTGTTGGAATTCTTGTTTCAGGTATTGGAGCTATGGCACCTGAAAGAAAAGCAGATTTAATCAAAGTATCTTTAAAGGCTTTAATTGGAGCTACTCTGGCTTCGTGTATGACCGGCCTCGTGATTGGTATTTTTAGTTAAGAATAACAATATTTAAATTTAAGAAAGCTGCAAAAAAAAGCCAGCATGTATATGCCAAGTAGAGAAATCCATATAACCAGCTAGATTTAAACAATCTCATTTGGATGACTAGATTAATGAATATCAATAAAAGAATATCTATAAAGGCAATTATCGGCATTTGAAAATAAAAAAATATCCATGACCAAACTGCATTCATAATTAGCTGGACTAAGAATAATTTAGATATTTGTTTAAAGTTAAAATAACTCACCAAGGCCATAAGCGCATATAAGATCGGCCAAACAACACCGAAAACATAACCTGGAGGATTTAATGTGCTCTTATTTAATGATTGGTACCAATTATCCTGGTTGATATAGACATTGGCTAAAGAGCCTATTAAGAAAGTTATTAACGTGGCTAGGGGTAAAACTAGAGGGGATTTAACAATACTTATCAAGCTATTTAAACAGTCTTGAAAAAGGACTAAGAATCTTGGAGATTAAGCTTGAGCCTTTAGGTCGGGCTTCATTAAAAATATATACACCAACAAACAAAGTTGCCACAAGAAAAACAATTATTGCGTCGTATTCAGCCATAACTATATTATAGGTTATTCAAGAGTAAATTATTCTCTTTCTATTATTATCGAACAAATTGAGTATCCGCCACCAAACGAACATATTAATCCTTTTTGTCCAGGCTCAAGGTGATTAAATTTATGGAAAGCAATTAATGAGCCAGCTGAACCGGTATTTCCAAATTCATCAAGAACATTTGGGGCTCTTTTCTCATCAACATCACCATCAAGCAATTTATTTAGTATCCATTTATTAAGATTAATGTTTGCTTGGTGCATCCAGAACTGAGAAATATCATCAGTCGAAAGGCTTAATGAATCCAGTTGATTCTCAATTAATTGAACAACCATGGGGCACACTTCCCTGAATACACTTCTGCCATTTTGTTTAAAGAGTAACTCATCTTCAGTATATTTTTTATCTTCAATATGATTCATAAACCCAAATTCATTTCTAATATTATTTGAAAAAACCGTTTTAAGTTTTGTATCTAAGATCTTAAATTTGTTATTCGATAAGCTATTCTTTTGAACCACTGAAGCAGTACAAACATCACCAAATATAAAATGTGATTCACGACTTTTCATATTATTATGAGCGGTAGTAATTTCTGGATTAATCACAAGTATAGTCTCTGCTTTCCCGGCGGCTATATCGGCCATAGCATTACTGATTCCAAAAGTAGTAGAGCTACAAGCAACCATCATGTCATAGCCATATCCATCGATGCCTAATTCGTTTTGTATTTCAATAGCAATTGCTGGGTAAGCTCGTTGTAAGTTAGCTGTGGATACAATTACTGCATCAATATCATCTGAAGTTACATCTGCATTTTCCATAGCATCCTTACCTGCCATGACACCTATTTCAGCCAATATTGATAAATCATCAATATCCCTTGCAGGTATTAGCGGTTTCATAAAATTAGGATCTAGAGCATGATCCTTTTCTATCACATACCGATGTTTTATTCCTGATGCTTTTTCAACGAACTCCGATGAAGAAGGTGAAAGTTCTTCAATTGAACCTGCAGCTATTTCTCTAGCATTTTCAGTATTAAACTTTTCAACATATGCATTATAAGAAGCCATGAGCTCATCATTCGTAATGCCATGTGGCGGGATCCATAGACCTGTACCTGATATGTAAATATTATCCATGCTCATTAAGAATAATTAATTTAATATAGTATTTTATATGTTTAATGAATATTTAGAAGTCATTACTGGTGATGGTCAGAAGATTACGCTATCTAGTCATTTTTCTGAAAACTCAAATAAATCTATTCTTATTAATCATGGGATGGCGGAGCATCAAAGAAGATACAAAGAATTTATAAATTTCTTAAATCTAAATGGAATTAACGTATTTATATACGATCATCGAGGTCATGGTAATAGAATTACTGCATCTGAGCCCATTGGTGTATTTGCTAAGCAAAATGGTTGGAATTTAGTTGTAAACGATCTCAATGATGTATCTAATTTTTTAGTAAATAAGTTTTCTGATCATACTTTTTCAGTTTTTGGTCATAGTATGGGCTCATACATTACTCTTGACTCAATACAATCAGGTAATCCAATTAAGAATATTATTCTTTCAGGCTCATCGGTTCCTGGTGGATCAATTTTAATGTTTCAAAATTTATTTCTTAAATTAAGTAATCTGTTGAAGGGAAAAGAAAATTATAGTCAAACCATGCATGAGCTAGTATTTGGAGGATTTAATAAATCTATTAAGAATTCAAGAACACCATCAGACTGGTTGTCATATTCTATAAGAAGTGTTGATGACTATATTGATGATCCATTATGCGGTTTTGTAGTATCAAACTCACTATGGAGTGACCTTTTGGTTGGTTTTAATAGAATTTTTGATAAGAATAGATTCCATCTATATCAATCAAATTTAGATGTATTAATCCTATCTGGTAAAGAGGATGCTGCAGGAGGATTTGGCTTAGGACCTAAGAAATTACATAAAATTCTTTCATCCAAAACATCCAATTGCACTTTAAAACTTTATGATGACATGCGACATGAAATATTGAATGAACCCTCAAGAAACATCGTTTATGATGACGTTTTACATTACTTGATTAATAAGTGAGCCTTAAAGATAAAAATTTTTTAGTTACTGGTGCCGCCCAAGGCATTGGTCTTGGTATCACTAGATCAATTATTGAGGCTGGCGGTAAAGTTGCAATGATCGATATTAATGAAGAAACCCTAAATAATGCGTCATTTGACCTAGAAAAAAAATATCCATCCACAACTCTTCCTTTGGTTGTTGATCTCACAGAAATGAATTCATTTTCTGAAGCGATTAAAAAAACTCATACTTTAATCGGACCAATTAACGGATTTTGTAATAGTGCAGCAGCTTCAAAGGGATTAGGTCCATTCCATGAGTATGACTTGAGTGATGTTGAAAAAACCCTAGAGCTAAGTTTTACAATCCTCTGGAAAGCATTAACCTGTCAAGTTTCTTACATTGATGAACATCAAGCGACTTCAAGCATTGTAAATATTTCATCTAACTCAGCTATTAGGGGATATGCTTTTAATTCCATATATGCTGCTGCAAAAGCTGCGGTTAATAATTTAACTCAATCAGTTGCTAAAGAATTAAGTGGAAGAAAAGTACGAGTCAATGCAATATCTCCTGGTACGATCAACACTCCAGGTGTTCAAGATTATTTTAAAGCTGAACCCAATGCAAAAAAGTATCTTGAATCCTCGGTTTTATTGGAGCGCATTGGTGAGCCAGAAGATATTGGTGATGCAGTTGTTTTTTTGCTGTCTGAAAAATCTAATTACATTACCGGGCAGATAATATCTGTTGATGGTGGGTCATCAATTAATTAGCTATGCATTTTAAATACTCGTACCCTAATTTAGTAAGGGTTGAAGAAAATGAAATGCGCTTTTACAAAGATTCAAATAATGATCTTGTTCCATCCGTGACAACAGTTTTAGATGCTACCGGTGATAAATCAGGCATTACACAATGGCGAAGAAAAGTAGGTTCAGCACAAGCTGATGCTATTGTTCAAGAAAGCACATTAATTGGAAGTGCTGTTCATGAGGCTATTGAAAATTACTTGCTTGGAAAGTCCTGGAATAATTTTACAGAAGACAGAAATGGCTTTCTTGCAAAATCAATTTCATCTAAATTTATTTCCTCATGTCTCAACGGTATTGATGAAGTATGGGGATTAGAAAGTGGGCTAATTTTAGATGGTCTGTATGCGGGGACAGCTGACTGCATAGGGGTTTATAAGGGATTGCCAGCAATTATCGATTTTAAAACTGCAAAAAAACTTAAAAGAAAGGATTGGATAGAAGATTATTTTCTTCAATGCTCAGCTTATGCCAATGCACATAATGTAATGTTTGAAACCTCAATAAACGATTTAGTTATCTTAATGGTTGATAGAGACTTGCTCTTTAAGGAGTTCCACATTAAAAAAGATGAATTTTCTCTATATACTGATAAATGGAAAAAACGTTTAATTAAATTTCATAATAGGAGATAAATTATGAGTGAGCTCAAGGATATGAGAGTTGTAATTACGGGTGCAAGCTCAGGTTTTGGGAGAGTTGCCGCACAGCTTCTTGTTGATCATGGTTGTAAAGTTATTTTGGGTGCAAGAAGAGAAGATCGACTTAAAGAATTAGTAAAGGAGCTTGGGGATTCATCAGCCTATGAAGTAACAGATGTTAAGAAAAAAGTAGATCTTGATAGGCTGGTAGAAAAATCAATTGATACCTTTGGTGGTGTTGATGCAATCATTAATAATGCTGGAATTATGCCTTTGTCGCTTATTTCAGCTGGAAGAACTGAAGAATGGGACGAAATGATTGATGTAAATGTTAAGGGTGTTTTGTATGGAACGAATGCTGTCTATAAACATTTTGTTGATCAAGGTCACGGAAAAATTATCAATATATCTTCAGTTGCTGGTAAACGAGTTATGCCAGGTAGTGCAGTATACTCTGGAACTAAATATGCAGTTCGGGCCATTTCTGAAGGCACTAGAATTGAATCCTCTGGAGTAATTCAGGTTACGTGCATATACCCAGGTGCATTTAAAACTGAACTTGCTGGAAGTATCAAAGATGAATCAATGCTTGAGGCACTAATGAAGCGTGGTGTAGGAGCGGTTGCACAACCTGCAGAAAGAGTAGCTGATGCTATTAAGTATGCTCTGGAACAAGATCATGGTGTTGCAGTAAATGAGATAGTTATTAGGCCAACTGCTCAGGATGCTTAATTTCGCTCAACCATATCAGCGCATTTAACTCCAATCACATTGCAGATTGCATTAGTATTTCCTGATATTAGTTGAGGCAGTATCGACGCATCAGCAACTCTTAATCCCTCAACACCGTGAACCCTTAGTTCAGGATCTACTACTGAGGTTGAATCTAATCCCATTTTGCATGTTCCAACTGGATGATATACAGATAAAGCAGTAGCTTTAAGAAATTTTACAAGCTCGGCATCATTTGTTACATCAATGCCTGGGGCTACTTCCTTTGCATTTAAATTATTCATGACCGTTGTTTTAAAGAATTGTCGTACAATTTTTATTCCTTTAAGTAGAATTTCTGTATCTCTTGAATCATTTAGATATCCATAATCAATTATTGGATCATCTTCAAAATTAGCTGTTTGAAGTTTTACTGAGCCCCTACTGAAAGGTCTTAATTGACAGACTGATGCTGTTATTCCTGAGATAGGACGCATCTTCCCATCTTTATTATATTGACCAGCACCGGGTGCAAAGTGTATTTGAAAGTCTGAATTTTGAGAGTTCTCATCAAGCTTAAAAAATACCCCAACATCTGCAGCTGCGTAGGAAAATAAGCTGGGTTTATTTCTGTAATAATTAATTAAATGCTTAATAACATTTAAACCCCTGAGCTCCTCATAAAAAGTACTGTGACCTTCAACTGTAGCAGAAATGTTCACTGTTAAATGATCTTGTAAATTTTTACCAATATTTTTGTTAGCAATGTTTGTTTTTATTCCCAGTTTATTTAATTCATTAGGGTCTCCTATCCCTGAAAGGTTCAATATTTTTGGAGTATTTATTGAGCCGGCAGAAAGAATGATTTCAGCATCGCACATAGCAGTATGACGTTTTCCATTAATTGAATAGATAACTCCAATTGCTTTATTCCCACTAATTACTATTTTTAAGACATGAGCATGATTAAGTATTTCAAGATTTTTTCGCTCCGTAACAGGTTTTAAAAATGCATCTGCTGAACTAAACCTTTTTCCTGATTTGATATTAACTTGATAAAAACCAACTCCTTCTTGATCTGCTCCATTAAAGTCATTTGTTTCTATAATGCCTGTTTCTTTTACTGCTTCAATAAAATGCTTTGAAATTGGTAAAATATAGTTAGGTTTATCAACCCAAACGTCTCCAAAATTTCCATGGAATTGATTGGTAATTTCTTGATTATTTTCTATTGATCTAAAAAGCGGTAATAATTCCGAATAACTCCATCCATAACAACCCTTGCTTGCAATTTGATCATAATCATCAGCCTGGCCTCGAATATAAATCATTCCATTCGTTGAGCTAGATCCACCCAAAGTTTTTCCTCTAGGAGAATTGATTGATCTATTATGCAGATGTTGTTGTTTTGAAGATTCGTAACCCCATCCAAATTCTTTATCTTTAAATAAGCTGCTAGCCCGCAGTGGCATGCTGATTTTTGAACTTTTATCAGGAGGTCCCGCTTCAAGCAGCAGAACATTAGAATTAGGATTTTCTGACAGGCGGTTTGATAATGCACAGCCTGCACTTCCTGCACCTATGATGATATATTTGTACCTATTCATTTGGAGATACTTGATGCGTCAAATCATAGCAATCGGAGGCGGTGGTTTTGGAAGAACTACACAAGAAAATCATATTGAACAGTATATTTTAGATCAGTCTTCTAAATCCAACCCAAACATTCTTTTTATTCCAACTGCCAGTGCAGAGCCACCTGACTACATTGAAAATTTTTATAAAGTTTTCAACGAACTTGAATGCCATCCTAGTCATCTCTCATTATTTAAAAGAACTCCAAATTTAGAGAAGTTATTTGCTGAACAAGATGTTTTTTTTGTTGGCGGAGGAAATACTAAGAGTATGTTGGCTGTATGGAGAGAGTGGGGGATAGATAAATTACTCCAAAATGCTTACCAAGAAGGAAAGATCATGTCTGGTGTCAGTGCTGGTGCTATTTGCTGGTTTGAAAAAGGTGTTACTGATTCATGGGATGACGAATTAAGAGTTTTGGACTGCCTTGGAATTATTAAGGGAAATTGTTGCCCTCATTATGATGAAGAGCCAGATAGAATACCCTATACGAATAAATTTCTTAAGGAAGGATTGATCGACTCAATTTATTGCATCGAAGGTGGATCAGCGCTCCATTTTGTTGATGAGTTAGTTAAGTACAATGTTAGTTTTTATAAATCAAAGAATTCATATAATGTCTCAATTAAAGACAATCAAATATTGACTAAAGCATATTCATCCATATTTATATGATATGAAGCTTTTATTCAGTTTTATTAATCCAATTGTAAGATTAATTCTTAAATCACCTATTCATTTCTTGATTAGTCATCAGATTCTTTTATTTAGGGTTGTTGGTAGGAGATCTAAAAGAATATTTGAAATTCCAGCAAGCTATGCTCATATCAATAACTCTCTTGTATGTGTAACTTTAAGAGAAAATCTGTGGTGGAAAAATTTTAAAGACATTGAAACTCAAGAGATTTACTTTAAAGGAAAAAAAATCAATAAAAATATATCAATTAATTTCACTGATAATGCTTTTGTGAGAGACAAATTAAAAGAGCTCATCGAACATAATCCTATTGATGCATTTTTTGCAGGTGTTAAGTTAGATAAAAATAAAGTCCCTAATTCAGCTGATCTTGATAAAGCAGCAGAATTGCACACAGTAATTATTTTGACTTAGATTTACTAATATCTAATTAATAATTTTTATCTGACTTTCATTAAAGATAAAAATTTGCGGCCGTCCTCGATATGTTTCTATGTAGCCTTCCATACATATATTTTTATTTTTAAGCTCTTTGTCGGGTCGATAGGTAAAGTTTTGTTTATATTGCTTATACCATGTCACTCCAGCAACATGTTGATTAGGATAGGAGCCACCCATATTTAAAAACATCACCCCCTGTTTAGTATCTCTAAGGTATCTCGTAGAAAAAATTTTTCCGCATACCAATTGATTGGTGCCAATATATTCCTCAACATCAACAGAATCAATTTGATCATTTTGAGCATTTATTTGTAAAACTAACAGCAGTAAAATAGAACTAAAGATATATTTCATCTAACTAATATAATGAGAATTTCAAAATATTTCATCATCTTCTTTTCTATCAACATTTCATTGTATGCTGAAGAAATAATTTGCGAATTAAAAGGTACCTATGAGACAACCTATTCAATACCAAGTAGAAACTATCTACAAGATATCGGAGATGCTCTAAAAAACTTCACAGCTGGACCCTACACACCATTCTTAGTTGATAAGGCTAAAGCTAACATATCTGATAAATGGGATAGAGAAGATTTCTTTGTTAATCAATATTGGAGCAAAGACGAAATAACCGGAGAACTTTCCCTAGTTGATTATGAAGTTGATCCAGCTATAACTTGGTTATTGGACGGATCAAATAAAGAACTTGTTGAATCAGAGCGAACTATTTCACTTGAGGAGTCTTATACCCCAAACACTCCTCATCCCAATCTTGATGAATATGTTATCGATTATTACAAAATTATAAATTCATTGAACTTATTTACTGGTAAAGGTCGAATCGAGGGTAATATTTTTATGAGCGGTAAAGAAATTAAAAATTTAAAAAGCCCAAAGGTTTCATTTCTTGCTCGAGGCCAATGCGGTCCTGCCAAAAAGAAGTACTAATTCAAAAATTTCGTTAATTTATTAACTTATATTAATATTAAACTATGTTTCGCATAGTTGAAGACGCCATATTAATAACTATAGCCATATTAACAGTATCTGCTGTTATATTTGAGCTCATAGTAGTTTTTGATAATCAAACTGTTGGACTTGCTGATTTATTGCTTATGTTTATTTATGCTGAGGTCTTTGGAATGGTTGCTGTCTATTTTAAAAGTCATGAGATCCCTGTAATTTATCCTCTATTTATTGCTATTACTGCACTTGCAAGGTTAATAGTCCTACAGGGTAAAGATTCACAACCCGAGCAGTTAATCTTTGAGGCAGCTTCAATACTTTTATTAAGTATCGCTGCTATTGTGTTAAGAAATATAAAAATCAAACTTCCTTAGGAGAAATTATGTTTACAAGAATGGATCAAAGTACCAAAGAGGAATGGGATCATATTTATAATGAACATCTTCCGCATGTCTTTGACATGCCAAAAAGAATAATTTCTATGCTTGAACAACTTGAAGGAGTGTCCCTTGGATTTGGTACTGATCAACTTCATCATGCCCTGCAAACTGCAACCATGGCACGAAGAGCTAATGCACCAGATGAGATGATCTTGATCAGTCTTATCCACGATATTGGTAAAGTTATCAATGTTCCAAATCATGGCCAGATATGTGCTGAAATAATTAAACCTTATGTTTCAGATGATGCCTATCATATTATTCGAACGCATCAGGATTTTCAGGGTGAACACTATTATCACTATCAAGGAAAACCCAGAGATTTAAGGAACAAATACAAAGATGAGCCCTGGTATGAAAAAGCTGAGGAGTTTACCGATAAATGGGATCAAGCTGCCTTTGATCCTAATTATGAAGTTGATTCACTTGATTCATTTAAACCACTAATTAAGCAATTCTTTGAAGTCCCACAGAAACTTATTTAGGACTCTATTTGTCTCTTCTCTGCTTTTTTTAGGAGGATGTGTATCCTATAAATTTGAACCTATTAACTTATCTAAACTTAGTAACGTTGATATTTGTTATCAACTTGCTTATAACATTAATAAGCTTTCTTTTAAATCAAGAGAAGCTCTCTTTAAGGAATTAATACAAAGAAATAAAAATTGTGTTGATCTGGCAGAACTTATTATTGAAAAA
>CACOPA010000003.1 GCA_902628925.1 uncultured SAR86 cluster bacterium | reverse complement strand
TGTAATCGATCCCGCTTCAGGGTCGGTTACTGAACTAGTTGCAATAGTGGTACCGGTAGCAGTATTTTCTTGAAAAGCATTAAAGGCAACCGTTGCACTCAAAGATGGTGCCTCATTAACGTCAGCAACACTCACAGTAATGATCTCTGTTGAAGCATAAGTGCCATCATCTACAACCACGGTTAATTCATAGGAGGTCGCAGTTTCATAATCCAATGCACTGGCAAGGGTAATATTACCGCTGGTATCAATGCTAAAGTTATCGCTGCCAGTCCCAGAAAGTGTGTAAGTCACCGCACTGCCCTCAGGATCGGTGGCATTGATGGAAGCAATGGATGCACCTACAGCAGAATTTTCAGCAAACGAAGCAGCACTTAAAGTTGCTGCAATAGTGGCAGGCTCGTCATCGTTGATAACGTTAATGGTAATTTCTTCAGTGGTGGTATTAGTGCCATCGGACACTTCCAATGTCATGACTAGGGTTGAATTCGTCTCAAAATCTAGATTTCCAGTAAGAGTAACTTCACCGGTTTCAGAAACCGTCATCAGTTCACTACCGGTTCCACTTAGAGAATACGTCAGAGCATTGCCTTCAGGATCAGTGGCACTAAAGGTTGCCACCACTGTTCCAGCGGGTACCGTTTCAGATACATTGACCTGGTTGGCAACCAGCTCTGCGCTGATAGCTGCCTCACTTATGGTGTTAACCGGTTCAACAGCAAGTTCCACCGCTTCATCCACATCAGCAACATTTAAAGCTAAGGCAACTTCTTGGACGTCACCATTATCGCTGGTAAAGGTCACGGTCAGTTCAACCGCTTCTTGGCTTTCATGATCCAAAGCTTCGGTAATTTCCAAAGAATTTGTTTCTTCGTTATAGGTAAAGGCCTCACTGCCCTCACCTTCAACAGTCACGGTGTAATTTTGTTCGCCTGGATTGACTACAGCAAAAGATGCCAAGCTGATCTCAGTGGTATTTTCATCCACACTTTCAACCACTTCAGAAGTTTCAACTTCAAAAATCGGTGCGACTTCTGCAGTGGTTTCCTGGGTGGTTTGCGCAACTTCTTCAGTCACCTCTTCGGCTGGACTCTCATCCACATCAACCAAATCAACTTCGGTTTCAACTTCAAAGGCGTCAGCAGTGCCCAGTTCATCAGGGGCAACATCAGAGGAAACATCGGAGACACCAGAACTATCTAAAAGACCTTCATCGACTTCAACTTCAGTCGTTCCACCATCACCACCAGCATCAGCAACCTCAGTGGTAACTTCAGTATCCGATTCTGTTTCTTGCGCAACTTCCGAGGTGGGTTCATCGCTTGATGAATCTGATGACGCATCATCGGATGAGCTGTCACTAGCCACTGAATCATCAGCAGAAGATTCATCACTTGAAGATTCTTCAGAAGAAGACTCATCACTGGACGAATCATCTGAACTTTCTTCACTAGAAGATTCTTCTGAGCTTTCTTCGCTAGTGGATTCATCTGAACTCTCTTCGCTTGAAGACTCTTCTGAGCTTTCTTCACTGGAAGATTCATCTGAACTCTCTTCGCTAGAGGATTCTTCTTCGGTTGGCTCCTCTTCGCTAGCTTCAAGTTCATCTTGAACAGCTTCTAAGCTTTCTTCAGTTACCGGTTCAGGTTCAGAGGGTTCAGAATCAGCTGATTCCACTGTTACTGAAAATCCAGGTTCAGTGATGGTGGTAATAAAATCGCTACCGCACTGATCACCAAAAGTGTCTAAGTCGACACAGTTCGGAGTTACCGTCATCTCTTCCCCATAAAGAAAAGTTGCATTGACTTGCGAACCATCGGTTTGGACAATTCCTATCCCGCCTCTGATACCCACGGTTGCTGAATTGGTTCGAATGAGTGCAGGTTGTTTTTTGGTAACCTTGCCACCAACAATTCTAAGAAGACCTCGAGCAGTAACTTCAAGCGACCCTTCCGCTGTTTCTGGGTTATAAATAAAACGGTCCAGGACCACACTTGAATTGGGTCCTACTGAAAAGGCGGTACCGTCGAGGAGCAACATTTGAGCTTTGCCGATTTCATCGGTTTCGATGGTGTGGTTTTGAATAATCTGATAACCCGCTTCAACGAGCTTGCGTTCTTGTTCTAGGGTTAGGTCAGTGGTATTACGATTAACAGCGGCAGCCACACCAATTTGCTCTTGAGCAAAAATGAATGGTGAAAACGTTAATAAAAATAAAAAATGTAATCTAATTATCTGCAAAATTGTCTCTCTCTTAAATTTTTTTTAAGGACAAATTTTATAAATCCAGCACATTCTATTAAAAAAATGACATTTTGTCACTTTTTTATTTAAAGCATTGATAATTCAGGGTCGCTGAATAGTTATTAGCACTTCGTTTGTAAATATTGATGGTGCTTCTTGAGTCACTGAAGACGGCTCCAAGATTGGTTGACCAACACAAGCCAATGGATCGAGTCAGGTTAATTCTCAAGGTCTCAAGACGATCGACACGTTTACCAAAGAGTGGAAAGTCAGCATCGTGTGCCTTATCTGCATAACTATATTTAGATGAGAGCTGCCAACCGCTTTCCAGTGGTTTTGAATAAGTCAGTTCGAGACCAAAATTTTCAAAAAATTCATAATCCACCCCACCACGAAAGTTTTCAATAATGGCTTTGTAGCCGAAAATCCCTTGACCTCCAGGGATGGAAAAAGTTTGGCCGAAGGCAAAGCCATTAATGCGTCCACTTTTCAAGGGCGAGGTAGCAAAGGATTTTTCATCTCGGTAATAAGAGAGCAAAATTGACGAGCCATTAGATAATAGACCTGAGTAATCAAGGCTAATGCGCCCACTTCTTAATATTTCCTTTCGATTAAGCACCACCCTGACTAAATTAATGCTTGGAGAAAAGACTGCATCTTCAATATCTAGAAAACTTAATAAATCACAGCAACCATGCTCAGTTACCCTGAAAAAGTTTTCATCAAGATTATAGTTGCGTCTCACTGAAATAACATTACTTTGCACATTAAACTGTTTGAACGTATTAAGAACATCGCTCCCGTAGCTGAAAAAGTATTGGATGTTATCACCTCTAGGGTGATTAAGATCTTGTTCAACGCTCAAGGAATAATTAAGCAACGTACTTTTATCAGATGCTCTTTTTGAGTCCTCATCAACATCCAATAAAAAATCACCAATCTCAATAAAATCAGCATTAATACCAGAATTACCATTAGTGGTATGCTTAAAGCCAATGCTGATGGTTTGTTGAAACTTGATTGGCTCCTGAGCTTCTTCAATGGCTTCTAAAAATTGATTCACTCGATTGAGTACTTCTGGTGGTGGGTTAAATTCTTTAACGCTTTTAAGATAGGTATTTGCTAGCGCAAAAGCTCCCAACCTGAAGTACAAAACTCCTAGTTCAAGTCTGATTCGTGGAAGTTCGTTATCGTAGATCAGCATCTGCTCAAAAACTCCAATCGCAGCCTCAAGATCACCTACTAAAATGGATAAATTAGCGTATTCAAACAAGAGCGTTAGGTTTGTGGGATCGGCAAACATTTTTTTAAATACCGCGTCCCTCTGTTCTTGGACTTTAGCCAACGCAACAGGATCAGTAATCGCCGGAGCCACATTTTGTGCCCGTAGGGTATCAATGCATAAAGTTGATGCTATTAAAAGTGCAAGAATTTTTCTCAAGATATTGGATTCCCTAAAATGACAATACGTCATTTTACTACTAAGATGCCGGTTTTTAAATTATTATTCACTTATAAATGGTAAAAAAAATAAAGAAGTCAGATCAAACTAAAGCTAGGCTGATGCAGGCAATGTGGGAGCTGATCTTGGAAGGTGATAAAGTTATTTCGGTTAAAACTATAACTGAAAAGGCAAAAACAGCATATGGATCATTTTATCGCTATTACAAGAATTTAGATCAAGTCCATAAGGAATTGATTGAATATCGAGCCACCATTTTGGCAGAATTTGCTGAAGCAGAATTGGTAAATATTGAATCACCTCTTTTACGCTTATATGTGGGTTATTACTTTGCAATTGGAATTTTCCAGCAGGAAAATGTTTATCAATGGCTGAGACAGCATCCTAATTTTATGAATCAAACATGGGCAACCTTCACGCATGCAACCGCTGAAGCATTTTTAAAAGAATCCCTAGAGGTGAAAGATGTTCCTGAATTCACGCAGGAAAATTATGAGCACTACCTTCGTGTGAGAGAATATATTTATTGGACCTATCAGCATATTATTCGACAACTCAATGAGGGGAAAAAACTGGATGTCATCTACTCAGAATTTATGGATGCAGTGAATTTGTTTAATTTACCACCTCATATTCATCAAGAGCTAACAAACGAGGCAGTTAAACTAGCAGTTAAATTCACCCTACCTAGCTAAATTCCACCCATTCATGCAATTTTCAATTAAACAGATTATTAAAGGAGGACTGTATGGATTGGCTGTCTTAGTTAGTTTGTTGCCGATTCTTAATCCTTTTAGCGTCTTTACGAATTTACAAAACTATTCGTTTGATACCTTTCAGCAACTTTTTCCAAGACAAGTTTATGAAGACGATCCGGTGGTAATTGTTGATATTGATGACCGCTCTTTAGAGCTAGTAGGACAATGGCCTTGGTCACGAACCACGCTTGCAAGATTAACGGATCAAGTTTATGCAGCAGCTGCTTTGGGTTTTGATATCGTCTTCGCTGAGCCTGATCGAACTAACCCCCGCAATCTCATAACTCAGTTTCCTAATAATCTTGCCTTGAAGCAACAGGTAGAATTACTGCCAGATAATGATGAGGTATTTGCTCGAGCTATAGCCAATCATGGCACGGTGGTACTGGGTGTAGCGGTTAATAACTCTGATGAAACTTTGCCCATGACTAAGGCAAAATTTGGCTTGGTAACTCAGGGAGACAACCCTGACCAGTTCTTACCTGCCTACACTGGATTAAAACCGAACATCTCCTTGCTTGAGGAAAATGCAGCAGGAATTGGAACCATGAGCATTGGTAATAATGATTCAGTAGTGAGAAGCTTACCGACTTTTGATCGTGTTGGTGAGACAATGATCCCGAGTTTAGGACTTGAGCTTGCTCGGGTTGCCATTGGTGCTTCAACTTTTCAAATTAAAGCTTCTAATGCCTCCAGCGAAGAAGCCTTTGGTGCCCAAACGGGAATTAACAACATCAAACTTGGACCACTAACCATGCCCACCACGCCTGATGGGCAATCGTGGATTTACTTTGCACCAACTGCAGAGTTAGTCACTGTCTCGGCCTGGGATGTGCTATCTGGATCGATTGATCCTGATTTCTTTTCAGGGAAAGTAGTATTAGTTGGGACTTCGGCTGCGGGTTTATTTGATCTACGATCTACTCCAATTGAAAAAAATATTCCAGGGGTCACCATTATCGGTCAATTTGTACAGCAAATTTTTGCTAATGAGTTCTTACAACGACCTGATTGGTTGTTTGGTGCAGAATTTATTGCTGGACTAGTTTTATCTTTATTAATTACTTTCATGATTCAAACTCTTGGTCCAATTGGAGGCTTGACGGTTCTGGGTGTGGGTTCAGGAGGCATTATTGGTGGTAGCTGGTATTTCTTTAAATCAAAACTATTTTTGGTTGACCCCATTTCACCTTTGGTGATAATTTTGACTGTTTATGTCGCTGTTACGTTCTTTAATTTTCTCTTTACAGAGCTCGAAAGAAGTAGAGTGCGTGGTGCATTCGCACAATATATGTCACCAGAAATGGTGAACCGTTTGGCTGAATCTAATGAATCACTGAAACTTGGAGGTGAGCGCAAAGATATGACCATGCTATTTTCAGATATTCGTGGTTTTACTAAAATCTCTGAGCAGTATAAACAAGATCCTGAAGCCCTCACCGACCTTATCAATCGACTGCTAACAACTTTATCCAATGAGATTTTAGAATGTGAGGGAACTATTGATAAATACATGGGAGACTGCATTATGGCCTTTTGGAATGCACCTGCTTCCCAAGATAATCATGCTGAACTTGCGATCAAAGCGGGTGTCAAAATGCGCAGGGCACTTAAAGAACTCAATAACGAACTAGTTGGTGAAGGAAAGCTTGCCATGGAGATTGGCATTGGCATTAATACAGGTGATTGCATTGTAGGAAATATGGGTTCAGATAAACGCTTTGACTATACAGTACTAGGCGATGCAGTTAATTTAGCAGCTCGACTTGAGGGTCAGTCAGGAACGTATGGTGTCAACATTGTTTTAGGTGAGGAAACAGCGAAACAAATGCCAGATTTCAAGCTAATTGAACTAGATTTAATAGCGGTAAAAGGAAAAAGTGAGCCAGTTAGAATTTATACCTATTTGAGTGAATTGCATATTGATGAGGCTGCAAAACTGAAAGAGCCCCACAAAGAAATGCTAGCAAAATATAGACAACAAAATTGGGATGAGGCAGAACGCTATTTATTAAAAGCAAAGGCTAAGGCTCCCGAGCTAGAAAAATACTATCAATACTTTCAAGAAAGGATAAATCAATTTAGAATACACCCCCCAAGATTTGATTGGAATGGTGTAAATGTTGCAACAACTAAATAAATGCTTACTGGCAGCTATCGCATTGATTGGCATGCATTCTTTTGCATCAGCAATTATCAATATAGAGGACTTACGTCAAGAAGGTGAAGTAGGGCTATTTCAATCAATCTCAGGGAGTCTTGATGCATCAAGAGGAAACCGCGATCGAGATTTTTATACTTTCACCTACCGAATAGATAATAATTCTGAAGTGGTTGATTCTTTCTTGGTAGTTAGTCAGTCAGAGAGAAAATATACCGGTAACATTATCGATGAGTCCAATTTTTTCCATGGGCGAGTAGTCTTTAAAAATGAATCTAAATTGCATTACGAGTTATTTGTGCAACGTTCTGAAAACCCTTTCAGAAATTACAGAAAAAGAGAGGTTGCTGGTTTGGGTTTAAGATATCTTATCAATGATCACGCAAGACTTGGTGTGGCTTACATAAACGAGGATGAAGAGGATCTAAACATAGTAAATACAAAAACAGATCGTATAAGTATCTATTTCCATGATGATTTTGAAATAGGTGAGAACATTTATTTTAATACCACCATTTATGTACAGCCCTCTATCGACGACTTCAGCGATGATGTTAAATCAAGTGCTATTTTTGCTCTGGATTTTGAAGTTAATGAACAAGTTACAATTTCACTGCAATATTCTAGGTTTAACGATAATGCACCTCCATTAAATGCTGATAAAATGGATGAAAGCATTAGTACAAAATTTTCATGGAATTTCTAGGAGAAGAAGATGTTAGATAGTTTTTTAAATGTGGTTAATCAGGTTTGGGATGATGGTTTATATGGAATTGGTATCACCGAGCTTATTGTATCTATTGTCATTCTTTTTGCTGGATTCATTGTTAGAGGAATATTTATAGCAAGGGTATTTAAATGGCTCGAAAAACTTTCTGAGCAAACTGAATCAGAAGCCGATGATGCTCTTTTAGAAACGCTAAAAAAGCCTCTAGGTTATCTACCCATCACGATCGCCTTGTATGTAATTACCCTTTACTTACCCTTAAGCGGAACTCCTGAATTAGTTGCGCAAAATATTGTTAAGGCTGCAATTGCTTTTACAATTTTTAGCACTTTATCAAACTCTGTGCAGCCTATATTTGGGATGTTCTCAGCAACAAGTTTATTGACGGCATCAATGACCATGTGGCTCGAGAGAGCGGCTAGGGTTTTAATTTGGGTAATAGGTATTGGGGTAATACTAGATATCTTCGGCATTCAAATTGGTCCTCTAGTTGCCGGTTTAGGACTATTTTCTGTTGCCGTAGCCTTGGGTGCCCAAGACTTATTTAAAAACTTAATTGCAGGAATTTTAATTATAGGTGAGAATCGATTCCAACCTGGCGACAGAATTGAAATTGAAGGTGAACTTCACGGCGTGGTTGAAAACATTGGCTTCAGATCCACACTAGTAAGGCTTTTTAGTACCGCTCCCATGTTGGTCCCAAATAAAGATCTTGCTGATTTTAAAGTTATCAATCATGGTGCCATGCAATATCGAAGAATTAGCTGGACCATTAATTTGATTTACTCAACAACTCAAGATCAACTCGCTAAAATTTGTGAAGAGATTGAAGGCTTCATTAAAAGCTCTGATCAGTTTGCTGAAAACCCACGACAGGACTCCTTTGCTAGAACTGATGAGTTTGGAGCTAGCTCAATTGATATAAGAATTCTCTGTTATACCGAGCCTCTTAACCTCACTGACTTTACTAAAGTGAAACAGTCATTAATTTTTGAAACTATTAAAATCGTTCGTGCGAATGGCTCAGAGTTTGCTTATCCATCAACGTCAGTTTATGTGGAGAATACAGAAAAAAATCCTGAAGATTATGATGTGGTGCAAGACCTTTCTCATGAACCTCAACGCATTGATCCTGATTCAGGCGGTGACGATTAAGCTGAGCGGTTTTTGATTGTTTCCTCAAGTTCTCTAAAGAGCACTTCGTGCTCATCAAAGAGTTCTTCAAGATCAGATTTTTTGAGTTCAAAGAGTTTACTATCACCGGTAGCAATGAGGGTTGCATTTCTAGGTGAGTTTGAGATTAATGCCATCTCTCCAAAAAAATCACCTGGACCTAAGTAAACAGGGTTTTCAAGATCTACTTTGACTTGACCTTGCTCAATAATAAACATCGCATCACCCTCGTCACCTTTTTTAAAAATTTCTTCATTCTTTTGAAATAGTTTTACATCCAGCTTTTCGTTGATTTTATTGATCGCCCCCACTGGTAATTGCTGAAATAAAGGAATGGCTGCGATGGCCTCGAAAGTGATCAAAAAATTCCTTTTTTGAATCTCCTCATAATAAGCTGATGCCAAAATTGCAGCTGGCAAAGCAAACATGCCAATGCCAATAAACATGGTAAAGCTTGCAAGAATTTTACCAACTTCAGTGCTTGGTACAACATCTCCATAGCCCACCGTAGTTAACGTTGCTATGCCCCACCACATCGCAGCAGGAATGCTGCCAAATATTTCTGGCTGTGCTTCTGATTCAAGAAAATAAATAAGTGTGGAAACAACCAGTAAGATGGAGATCACCATCATTTGTGAGCCAAGCAATGCATTCCGTTGCATGACAATGGTCTTAATTAACGTATTAGTGGGTACTAAAAACTTTGAAGCTCTAAAAATTTGAAAGAGCCGGAACAATCTCAACATTCTTAAATCAACTAATCCAATAAAAAGGGCATTAATCAAGACAATAGCATCAACAGCCAAAAGAAAATCAAACTTTCTTATAACTATAATACGAATTAAAAATTCCAGACTGAATAAGGTTATAGTGAGAAGGTAAAAAACATCAAAAATTCTCTCTACCGTACGAGTGAGTTCCATTGAAGTTAATACCTGGTCAGTAATGGATAGAATAATGAAGATGCCAATGATTTTTGAAAAGGTTCCTTCAAAAAAACTTTTGAGATTTTTCATAAGCGGATTATAGCCTAGAGCACTCGCGTGCATAAAAAAAATGTGTTTTTACCAAGTAAGTTTGTTAGTATTTGAACTCTGCAGATAAGGAGGAGAAATGTTCGAAATTTATAAAGATAGGGGTGGTAAACATCGTTTTAGGTTAAAGGCTAAAAATGGAGAAAATATAATTGCATCTCAAGCTTACGCATCCCGGGCAACATGTTTGAAAGGTATCAAATCAGTTGCCAAGCATGCCGCTTCAAAAGATAACTTCAAAACCAAAGAAACTCGCGGTGGTAAATGGAGTTTTAATTTAGTAGCTGGAAATAATAAAGTTGTCGCAACATCACAAAGCTATGCTGATAGATCTTCAATGAATAAAGGAATTAAGAGCGTGATGACCAATGCACCTAAGTTAAAAATCTACTAAGGCGTTTTGATGCTTAGTGACCAAAATGTGTTAGTTGTAACTATATGTATTTTGGTTGGTCTATTGATTTGGGGTCGCTGGCGGTATGATGCTGTTACTTTAGTGGCACTGGCTGTTTTGGTTCTGTTTGAAGTGATTCCAATCAACGGTGCTTTTTCAGGGTTTGGTCATCCTGCAGTCATTATCGTGGCTTTGGTATTATTGATCAGCAGAGGTCTACAGGAATCTGGCTTTGTTGGATTAATAGGCGGGCAACTTTCTAAAATCCCATTGAGCGAGAACCAGTTTCTGCTAGTCATTCTGGTAACTGCTGCTGCATTGTCTTCATTTATGAACAACATTGGCGCCATGGCAATACTACTGCCAGTAACCATTGCGGTTTGTCAGCAAAATAATTGGAATCCTCCGAAGTTTTTAATGCCGCTTGCTTTTGCAAGTATTTTGGGGGGGATGAATACCATGATTGGAACCCCGCCAAATATTATTATTTCTCAATACAGAGAAACTTATACAGGGACCAGCTTTAATTTCTTTGATTTTTCTTTTGTGGGTGTTGCTGTAAGCCTTTTGGGTGTAGTCTTCATTGCTTTTCTTGGTTATCGTTTGGTCAAAGTAAGGCAAGAAGCTGGAGATGAAATTAAGTTAATTGATCTGAAAAACTATTTGTTTGAAGTCAGAGTAAAAAAAGATAGCAAAGCCATCGGTAAAAGATTATCTGAAATTAAAAAAGTAGCAGGTCCAGAAACAGAAGTACTGGGCATTGTTAATGAATCAGGTGCAGTCAGCAAGGTCTCAATGGTAACTAAATTTGCTCATAATCAGGTTCTTGTGATTAAAACCTCACCAGATGATATTTCAAGATTGCAAAGTGATCTTGATTTAGAGATTTCTGAGGATCTTAATACCATTAAGGAATCTGATCTTGAAGAAATTGAGGTGATGGTCACAGCATCTTCAAGACTCATTGGTCGTAAACAAGAATTTTTAAAGCGCCTAGCCTCAGAAGACCTTGCCCTGCTTGGACTTTGGCGACAAGGAGCAAAGTTTAGAACCAGGCTTTCACGTGAAATCTTTAGGGTTGGGGATGTGCTTTTACTGGGTGTGCGGTCCATTGATGAAGAAGGAGTTAAAGAACGCATTAAGCACTTGGGCCTCATGCCACTGATGCAACGAGAAATGCAAGTCATCCCCAGTCGCAGTCGACTATTAAAGAGCATTATTTTCTTTGTTACTTTCCTCCTGCTTGCTGCCTTTAATGTTATTAATATTGTGATTGCTTTCTTATTATGTGTTCTTGCATTTATTGGAGTTAAAGTTCTTAACGGAAATCTTTATCGAAGTATTGAATGGCCAGTCATTGTGATGTTGGCTGCAATGATACCAATTGGCCAAGCACTGGAAACAACTGGAATATCCAATAATATTGCGATGTTTATATCAGGATATACCGAAGCCTTACCCGTTTACATGATCATACTGTTAATTCTTGTGGTAACCATGTTTGTTTCAGACATCATCAATAATGCTGCAACCGCCATTATCATGGCGCCAATCGCTGCAAATATTGCCTCTCAACTAGGCGCTCCTGTGGAGCCTTTCTTAATGGCAGTTGCTGTTGGAGCAAGTTGTGCTTTTCTCTCACCCATTGGACACCAGTGTAATACCCTGGTTATGGCACCGGGAGGATATAAATTTGGAGATTACTGGAGACTTGGGTTACCCCTTGAAATAGTGATTGCAGCTATTTCAGTGCCAATGATTATGTACGTCTGGTTTTAATCAGATAGCAAGGCAAGATTTTCAATAAACTTATAAATATCTTTACGAAAAGTTGATTCATCACCGTTTTCTTTGGTAATTGGAGATGTGACGCCACCTTCACCCACTTTCATAATCTTCGAGCTCTCAAGAAAGTCCCAAACCGCTAAGGTCACATCCGTATCACCAATTTCTTTTAACCATTTAAATTCTTTAAAATCTTGAGTATCACCAGGAATCGGATCGTATTTAGTTATTTTGGTAACCACCACATCATTATCCCGATCAACAAAAATATATTGCCCAAATTTACCGCTAGCAAAAAAGATTTCATGGTTTTTATCATCAGCAGCCATCCACCAATGTAATGAATATCCGCCTTGTCTTGGTGCTTTAAATCTCCATGATGTACTAAAAGTTTCATCAATATAGCCATTTGGGACTAACGATTGATTATTCCAGTTGCCGTTTCTTGCAAACAATAATCCAAATCTTGAAAAGTCTCTCGCACTCATATCTATGCAACAATAGGTCATAACATTACCGCGACTATCTTTCCATAGCGTTGAGTTTTTGATGCCAATGGGCTGTAATATTCTATTGTCTAAAAGCTGATCTGCAGGCTGACCGGTTGCCGCTTCTAAAATAGCAGCCAATAACATTGAATTAACATTGTTATATTCCCATTTTGATCCAGGTTTTTTTTCTAATGGAACATTTAAAGCATATTGAAGTTGATCTTCATTTAGAAACATTGTCTCATGTTGAGTCTCTGGATACTGCAGACCACTTTCCATATCAAGAATATTCCTTAGGGTAATAACTGAGCGCTCATCTTCTTTATACACCGGTAAGTATTTGTAAACTGGATCATCGAGACTTTTTATTTCACCTTTCTCAATAGAAATGCCGATCAATGCAGCATAAAAACTTTTAGCGACTGACCATGAGGTACCGAAAGAATCTTTATTATAATTTTCAGCGTATCGCTCACTTATAATTTTCCCGTTTTTGACAACAACCAAAGCCTGAGTTGCAGGATCTTTAAATGCAATGTCTTCAAGAGCTTTGAGCCTTATCTCATTAACATTTTCTTGCGATGCACTGGATATCTCCCAGTTTTCATCTGGAAAGTATTCAGCGAAAGCTAAAGTTGAAAAAAAGCATGCCGATAAACTCAAAAATAAATTTTTCATAAAGATCCTTAAATGGTAGACCCGAGCAGATTTGAACTGCTGACCTCTGCCATGTCAAGACAGCGCTCTAACCAACTGAGCTACGGGTCTAGGACGGACTATTTTAAACGAGGCTGGTTTAAAGGCAATAAGCTTTAAGCCAAAAAAAAGGAGGCAAGGCCTCCTTTTTTATGAGAAAAGATAATACTACTTGTCGTCGTCGCCAAGAACTGCGTCTTTAACGCTTTCAGCAACATCCTTAACCCCTTCAATGGCAGCATCTACTGTTTCACCAACAGTTTCAACCACTTCTTCAGCTACGTCTTTGACGCCTTCAGCAACTTCGCCAGCTACATCAACAACACCTTCAACTGCTGCAGAAGCTGTTTCCACGGCTCCTTCAACAACCTCACCTGCAACGTCTGCTACTGCATCAACTGCTGCTCCAGCTGTTTCAGCTACGCCTTCAACAACTTCTTTAGCGGCACCAACAACATCGCCTTCTTTTAATTCATCTAAAACTTCTTTTCCTGCTTCAGCAACTTCACCAGCTACATCTTTAACGCCTTCGATAGCAGCATCAACTGTTTCACCAACAGTCTCAACAACTTCACTAGCTACATCTACAGCTGTATCTACTACTTCTTCAGCGGTCTCTTTTACGCCTTCTGCAGCTGCAGATGCCGTTTCAACAACACCCTCTACCGCTTCACCGGCTACATCGCCAACGGCACCAACAGTTTCCTTGGTTACGTCTGCAACACCTTCAACAACGTCTTTAGCGCCATCGACAATCTTATTATCTTCGCTCATAAATATCCTCTTAAAAAAATTTAATATTTTCATGACTTTTTGTAAGTTTCCTCAAAAAGGGGTACATAGATTAACAATTTCTGACTAAAAACAAAAGCAATTCTTGTAAATTTAAGTAAATTTAAAACATTTTTTTGATTAATTTCTTTGTTTGATGAAGGATTCGGTTGCATTCAAGATGATTTGGTCCTCTGAATCTTTCAATTTTTCTATTTCTGCAAGGATTTTTTCAGTTGAGCCCCAGGGCCCCTCCTCATTCAAACGCTGATTTAAAAAGTTCTCATACCTTTTTTGCATGTCTTCTGGTACCTCTGACGGATACATTTGACAGACCAACCTCTCAGCAAAGAGCCTAAAACGCTTATCCTCTATATTTCTAGCTATCTTTATTCGATAGGATGACTCTTCAATACGGTGAAAATCATCCATTAGCTCCTTATCGGAGGGTTTTGGAAAGCCACCTGAATAAATGAGCTGTTCAATATGTTCAGGTTCTTTGAAATTAAAAATACGATCTGCCATCGCGTCGCTGACCAGCGTGTGAAAGTCAGTATTATTTCTAACAAGCTCAGCTCTTTTAATAAGAACATTAATGTCCATATCAAATATAGCATTATCTTCAATCATTTCTTGAGGGCATACGGGAATGGTTTTATTAATTTTATATTTTTTAAGCGGTCCATCACGTCCTCCTTTATGTACCATGCTAAAAATATCCGAGGCTTCTAGAGAGAAAATCTCTTCGGGATCAAAACTTAGATCAAAAAAAACAATTTCATTAGGTCGAGTAGCATCTGCTCCGCAAATAACCACAGGATATCTAAAGCGTTCGCGACGATATACTTCTCCCAATGCAAGAAAGGTTTTGCAATTAATGGCAGCCTGCATGCCAGATTTTGTTGCAGTTGAGATAAAAAAATCTATCCACTCAGGTTTTTGGGCGTCAATAATTTTAAGGAGCTGTAACATCAACCTACAGTCAGCTATTGCATCATGCGCATCATCATTAATAATGTTGTTTGCAGCTGCTAGATCTTCAAGCTTTAAACTGATACCGGGGCCACCATCGTATAAAGGTATTTCAATTACATTTTTAAAATAACACGCAAGGTTTTGCATCATTAAGAAAAGATCAAGCCTGCCGTTGCCGTTGGTATTAGTTAGATAAATGTCTAACAGGTTCCAATAAAATTGTCTTCGAATCAATTCTTCATCGAAAGCATGACCATTATAGGTCACAAAAGTACCTGGTCCGTCTACAGTCCACTCACGCCACTGACGATGCAAGTCGCTCATCATTTGATAATGCGAAGTATTTGATTTAAATAACTCAATTTTTTTATTAGTGAGCATAGCTTTAGGTTGAGGATTAACCCATGGAAGTGGTCTGCACCCAATATTTTGTTGCGCTAATTCTCCAAAATTGCGATTGGTTTGAATTGAGCCGCACTGCAAAATCTGAGAAAAATCTTTCTGAATCCCCGAGGTCTCCGTATCGTAAAAGATCAGATTTGCTGACAATGCTCTATCGCTTAACTTCTAGAAATTTCAGATGATTCTACCTGACCATCTTGAACTGCATGTTTACCAAGCTCATATCGAGCCACCGCTCTTCTGTGAACTTCATCCGGTCCATCAGCTAAGCGAAGGGTTCTCATCCCAGCATACATTCTTGAAAGTGGAAAGACTTGAGAAACTCCAGCTCCGCCATGAATTTGAATTGCACGATCAATGATCTTGCAAACAATATTAGGAACCGCCACTTTAATTTGGGCGATTTCACTGGCTGCAACCTTATTGCCTACGGTATCCATCATATGGGCAGCTTGAAGAGTTAATAATCGAGCCATATTCAACTCAATTCTTGAATCAGCTATGACATCAAAGTTTCCACCGAGTTGGGCGATGGGTTTGCCAAATGCAACACGGGTTTGACCACGTCGACACATCATCTCAATTACTCTCTCACCCATACCTATTGCTCTCATGCAATGATGAATTCTACCTGGCCCTAGCCTGCCTTGGGCTATTTCAAAACCCCTACCTTCACCTAAAATCATGTTTTCTTTAGGGACCCTAACATTATCAAACTTGAGATGCGCATGACCATGAGGAGCATCGTCCCATCCAAAGACATGCATCATTTTACGAGTTTCAATGCCTGGAGTGTCTGAAGGTACCAATATCATTGAATGTCGCTTATGTCTTGGTGAATCAGGATCTTGATCGGTGACACACATGAAAATAATGATCTTGCATCTTGGATCACCAGCACCTGAGGTCCACCACTTTTCACCATTAATCACATACTCGTCCCCATCAAGCACTGCAGTGGCCGCCATATTGGTTGCGTCGGATGAAGCAACGCCTGGCTCAGTCATGCCAAATGCTGATCTGATCTCTCCGTTTAATAAAGGCGTTAACCACTCATCTTTTTGAGCATCACTTCCGTATCTAACCAAAACTTCCATATTGCCTGTATCAGGTGCTGAGCAATTAAAAACTTCGGAAGCAATTCCCGATCTACCCATTTGTTCTGCTAAATGTGCATACTCAAAATTAGTAAGCCCGGCTCCAAGCTCACTTTCAGGAAGAAAGAGATTCCACAGTCCAGCTTTTTTTGCATTCCCTTTCATTTCTTCAATGATGGGCGGCACGCACCATCTACCACCCTCTTCTACCTGCTGTTCATAGAGAGATTCATGAGGAATGATTTCCTTGTTAATAAATTCAGTAACTTGATCCAATAAAGATTGGGTTTTTTTGCTAAGTTCAAATTTCATTTTTTTTTCCTGGTTATAGTAATAATATCATTCATCAAAGGCTTGTTGGCTCATGGATGAACAAATTTCATTAAATTCTTTGATGGTTTCAGAAATGATTTCTTTTACAGGCTTCATACTGCTAATTAATCCAACTGATTGGCCTGAAAGCGCAGGCGCTGCATTCATGTTACCTCCAAAATATAAATCCTGAATATTCATCATTGCACTCATATCCATCTCACCTGATTCATAGATAGGCTGGGTGTAATCTGTTTTCAGTGCTCGAATACAAGGCTTCCCCTTTTTATTTAATATCCAAGTGCCCTGCTCGTCAGAATCGATGATGTAGTTTTTAAAATTTTCATGCACTGGGCTTTCCTTGCAGGAAACAAATCGAGTACCCATTTGAATGCCTTCTGCACCTGCTGCAAATGCAGCTGCCATTCCACGTCCATCCACAATCCCTCCAGCAGCAACAATGGGCAGATCAGTGATGTTTCTTATGGCTTGAATTAATACAAACAGACCAACTTCTTCAGGACTCTTAAAACCACCGCCTTCGGTTCCCTCTACAACCAATCCATCAACACCAGCATCGACGGCTTTCTTTGCTCCTGCGACATTAGGTACAGCATGAAAGACTTTAATCCCTGCATCTTTGAGGATATGAATGTACTTTGCTGGATCGCCTGCAGAAGTGGTAACAAACTTAATACCAGCATTTAAAACAACATCAATCATGGATTCATCTTTTAAAAAAAGAAGTGGTAAATTTACTCCAAAAGGCTTATCTGTTAAGTCTGCCATTGCCATGATTTCATTTTTGCAGTTTTCAACTTCGCCTGAAGAGGTTTCAATAATGCCAAATCCACCAGCATTCGATACTGCTGAAGCAAGCTTACTTCTTGCAATCCACCCCATGGGAGCTTGAATGATTGGATATTTAGATCCTAGGATCTGAGTTACTCTATTCATGGTATTTAAGGAAGTATTGGCACTTAGTATGTCACTATATTTAGACCCTAACAATCCTTTATTTATATTATACAAATTGCTAAGATAGCTTTATAAGTTTGATGAATAACATAGTCCCTATAATTAATCCCTAACACAAGCCCAAAATGAAAATTAGCTCCTTTGATTTAAACCTTTTTGTGATCATGAATGCTATTTATACAGAGGGAAGTTTGACCAAGGCAGCAGAGGTTGTTGGAATCACACAACCTGCGGTTTCAAATGCACTTGCTAGACTTAGAGAAAGATTTAATGATGACTTGTTTGTTAGAACTGGAACAGGGATGGTTCCAACGCATAAAACCGAGCACATGATCAATGATGTTCAGCATGCCTTGAGTCTGATGCAAAAGAGTGTTAATGAGCCTGATGAGTTTGATCCAAATACTTCTCAACGCACTTTTAGAATTTCTCTTGGCGATATTTCTGAAGGTAGGATATTGCCTTTTTTATTGGAAAAAATTAATAAAACTGCTCCAAAAATTGCAATTGAAAGTTTTTTCACAACACGTGAAGATTTAGTTCATGCGCTCGCAACCAACGAACTCAACTTTGCAATTGATCCCGTGATTCCTAGATCAAAAGATGTGCTTTCAAAAAAAGTCTTTGAAGATAGATTTGTTTGTGCGCACAGAGCCAACCATCCACTCACAAAACTGCCTAATTTTGATATGGACGCGTTACTTGCTCAAAAATTTATAAATATATCCAATCGAAAACGTGGGCCGGCTTTAATTGATCTAGAATTATCCAAAATTCAACTGCAACGAGAAGTTGCACTTCGAGCACAACACTTTCTAGTGACCCCAGAGATTGTTCGATCAACTGATTTAGTATTGGTGTGCTCGCAAAGTTTTGCTAAAAAACATGGACTTCAATTCGAGGAACTTCCATTAGATGTTCCACCAGTTGAACAATATCTAATCTGGCATAGCAGTGATGACAATGATGGTTCTCACATATGGATGAGAGAGCTAATCACTGAAGCTTTTGATGCCTCAAAAACAAGTTAATTTTTTCCAGCAATACCGTAATAATTAAAACAGGCTATTTTGGGTCCTTTTATATATTTCTTTTGCAATTGATCAAACTTAAAACCTGACCTTAAAATCATATCTTCGGTATTGCGATTTATATTGCAGCCCCCTGCCAATTTACTCCATATAGGGTTTATTCTGTGTTGCCATCTGCGCACTGACTCATCTGGAGAAATACCGTGCTCTGTAAAAAATAACTTGCCGTTGGGTTTAAGAACTCTTTTAATTTCTTTGAGTGCTTTTATCGGATCAGGAATAGTGCATAAGCTGTAGCCCACAACAACTGAATCGAAGGTATTATCTTCAAAAGTAATTTCTTCAGCAGAGCCTTCCATCACTTCAACAGGAATATTCATATCGATGATTCTTCTTTTTGCAATTTCTAGAGAACTCATTGATGGATCAACACCTTTAACTGAGGTAACTTTATCAAAATCGTAAAACTCAAAATTTAAACCAGTGCCGACGCCTATCTCTAATACCTCTCCTGATGCATGAGGGAATATCTGTGCGCGCTTATTTTGAAATCCTTCTTGTGAGCAAACGCAATCAAGAAACTTAGGGAGAATGTATGTTTCGTAAATACTCATCCGCCGCTTAAATCATGACCTGATCTTGCAACCAATCCTCCGTCGCAAGTAATAGTTTCGCCAACGGTAAAAGCTCCTGCTCTGGAACACAAAAATATTGTTAATCCAGCAATATCCTCTGGCGTACCTACTCTACTTCTTGGGTTTGCTTTCGCAATGCCTGAATAATCGTGGCCTACTGCAGGCCCAAGCATATTGCTTGGAAACGGACCTGGAGCAATTGCATTCACAATGATATCTTCCTTTACTAGTTTTGCTGAGAGCACTCTTGTTAAATGATGCACTGCTGCTTTTGAAGGTCCATAGGGATAAGTTTCAAATACTGGGGTATTAATGCCATCAATTGATCCCACATTGATAATTCTTGAAGGGTCCTCATTATCGGCATTAACCCTGAGAAGCGGTAAGAGTTGTTGAGTAACAAAAAATAAGCTTTTTACATTCAAATTCATCACACGATCCCAACCTTCCTCAGAAAATGTGTCCAGAGGTTCTGCCCATGCAGCGCCAGCATTATTAATTAAAAAATCTACTGAAGATTCTCTGGTTTTTAATTCATCTGCAAACTCAACAATGCCACCATGAGAACTTAAATCTGAAGGTATCGCAATACACTCTTTTCCGTATTGATCAGAGAGCTCTTTAGCCTTATCAATTAATGGTCCTGCTTTTCTAGCAGTTATATAAACTTTAACCCCATTAGCCAAAAAGCCAGCCGTAATCATCTCACCTATGCCTCTTGATCCACCGGTGACAATGGCTGTTTTGCCATTAATATTAAATAATTGATTTAACTTCATCGTGTTCCTTATTTTGTTTCCTGTTGAATCTAATATTAATTCTTTGTATTTGCAATTAAAATGCTCAGATGTTGTTACTGCATAATTTTCTTATTCTTTGTTTTGGATTGGCTATTCTTATTTGGGGTGCTGATAGATTTGTGGCTCAATCATCAATCATTGCCAAAAGAATTGGAGTCAGCGATTTAATCATTGGATTGACTCTGGTTGCATTTGGTACCTCAGCTCCTGAGATCTTCATTGGTATCTCAGGTATTTTTAATGAAAGTGCAGCTTTATCGCTTGGCACAGTCATGGGATCAAATATTTCAAATATTGCTTTAATATTTGGCATCGCTTGCTTTTCTCTAAGAAAAAAAATTACTGACTCTCTGATCAACCTTCTGCCATTTGTGATTTCAGTTGTATGGTTAGGAATTGCTTTATTTAATGGAAAAATAAATCATATCGAAGCAATTGTTTTCATTGGGATATTAGGTCTTTTCCTTTTCACCCTTTTCAAATCCAATGACTTTAATGAAAAAAATATTCAAAATCAGACCAGCAGCATATTTAAGGATATCTTTTGGCTGTCAATTGGATTAATTGGATTAATTTTTGGATCACATCTTTCTGTTACACATGCCGAGAATATTGCTGTAATTCTAGGAGTCCCTGAAATGATTATTGGCTTAACAATCCTTGCCCTAGGTACAAGCCTTCCAGAGTTAGCTGCAAGTGTTGCTGCTTTAGTAAAAAAGAAAGCGCAGATGGTTGTGGGTAACATCATAGGTTCAAATATATTCAATCTAGTGTTTGTGGTTCCAATGATTGGATTCTTTTCTACTTTAACCCTCGAAGATACGGTCTTTGTTAGAGATTTTCTGGTTTTAGCTCTTCTGAGTACTACGTTTCTAGCAGCAATTATAGTGTTTAAATTTTCTTCCTTTAAGGGATGGGTAATGAAATTCTTTGGTTTAACTTTCGTTAGTAGCTACATCGCCTACATCATGCTTCTGAGCGGGCTGATTTAAGGTCCTCAAATAGATCATAAAAAATATTGATATAAAAAAAGTTGCTACTTCAAAAATAAAAAAGCTATTTAAAAAACCTGGTGCTGTAGGTATCAAAGATAAAAGATAACGGCCGGCTGCAATTGAGAAGGTTAAAAAGGCTAGTATAAATAGTGCTTTATTGGCTAAATATTTACTAAAAAGCCCAAGCAAACAAAATATTCCAACCATCAAGTTTATTCCCCCGTACAATCCTGCTACCTCAGAATAGCCTATTGGTGCTGATACGCTAAGACCAACAGCCAACATAAAAGAAGGGATATCAAATTCTAAAATTTCTCTAACAGGTTCAATAACAGCCCAAGCTCCTAATCCAAAATAAAGAATAAAATATAAAAATAAGTAAATTCTTAAAAGCCAGATCATTATCTAAAAAATTTCATTTTTACGCTTATTGTGAGCCCTTCTCACAAGCAGTATACCTAGGGTAGTGATTATAAAGAAGACTACACTAATTGTATGAATCCCCATAGTAAAAAATGAAATAAATAATGTTAATGTCCATGCACTGTATGAAACGAAGATTGGCCAAATTGGCGAGGTGGGATTTCTTCCAGAAAAATACCTGACAACAAAATACAGCATAGTAAGATAAAAAGCTGGCATAACGGTTCTATGCCTAAATTCATCGAGCAGTTCAGGATCAATGCCAACCGCGAAGTAAGGCACATCAAAAGAATCATAGAAGAAAATTAAACCAATTGCCTGGACCCCAATCCAAATGGAGGCAGCGATTATAAAAATGTTTGTAAGCCTATCCATAATTCAAACCACTCTTGTAAAATAATACTTTTTACAGTGAAATTGTGCTTATGAATAACCAATTTAGTGGAAGAATCGAAAATCCTCAAGTTATTGAAGAACTCATTGCAGATAAAAATTCAAATAAATTATTTGTTTTCGGCGCAAATTGGTGCCCGGATGCTATGAATTTACTGCAAAAACTTAACGATAGAAACGTAAAAAAAATCCTTGATAATCAGTTTATTACCTACTTCATAGATGTTGAAAAATATTCAATCAATATGGAAATTTATAAATCTTTTGGTCTGGACGCAATTGAAGGCATACCTAGAGTTTTTTTGGTAAGTAAAAGTGGGGCACTCTTAAATTTAGATACCAATGACCATTGGAGAGATTCAAGAAATATTCCTGATACAGAGTTTGTAAAGTACTTAGAAAGCTTTAGCTCTGAATTATAAATTAATGTTAATCCTCAGCAGCCTCTTGTGTTACCCCGGTTAGTTTTGCCCGTGAAATGATGTAAGCTTGAATTTGGTTTGCCTGCTCGAGACTTAGGACGTCTTTAAATGATGCCATTCCTTTTTCTGAATGCATTCCTCCCAAGATAACTCCCAAGAAAGTTTTGTGGCCAACTTCATCTAGATACCTTAAGTCAGGAATAACTCCACCTCCAATAACTCCTGCACCATGACAAAACTGGCAATGTTCATGATATTCATACTCGCCTCGGGCAATAGTGAGCGCATCTGTTGTCATTGAGGGTACTACTGGATTAACTCTTGCAATGGATTGAACTGGCGGACTCATCTCCTCTCCACCTAATTTAAAAACCAGCATGCGACCATTCTGTGCTGGATTTTTATTTGCAGATGGAAATGCTCCCGCTAAGGCATAAGCTCCTCCATAACCAACTTGAATGGCAATATATTGCTCCTCATCAATCATGTACGTGATCGGGGGAGCAATGATTCCTTGACCAGTATCAACACTCCACAATATTTCTCCAGAGGCAGCATCAAAAGCAATAAATCTTCCATCAGACGTCCCTTGAAGTACCAAGTCTCCAGCAGTTGATAAAAGTCCTCCACTCCAAGGTCTTTGATATTGCTCACGCCAAACTTCTTCTTGAGCAATTGGATCCCACGCCAGTAAATATCCAACTGTAGCTTTATCAACCATAGCCAACTCATCTGGATTTTTAGGTAAATAAGTCATTTCAACCTGTTGACCTGTATTCCATGTCTTTCGATTATATTCAAAGTCTTTATCATGACTGTAAACAAAAAGCATTTCTTGAGCTGGAATGTAAACAAGCCCAGTATCAGGATTAAAAGCCATGGGTTGCCAATTATGACCGCCAAGTGGACCAGGAGTTGTTAATGCTGGGGTATTAAAATAATTGTTTGCAGGATTTTCAACCGGTCTTCCTGTCTCCATATCAACATGAGTTGCCCAGTTAATTGGCACATAATTTTCAGCTGATATTAATTCTCCATTCGTTCGATCAATCACATAAAAGAAACCGTTTTTTGGAGCCTGCATGATTACTTTTCGGATTTGGCCATTAATCTCAAGATCGGCAAGGATCATGTGTTGAGTGGCAGTGTAGTCCCAAGAATCTCCGGGCGTGGTCTGATAATGCCACTTATAATCTCCCGTATCAGGATCGAGGGCTACAATGGATGAAAGGTATAAATTATCCCCTCCTCCAGGACTTCTGACATATCTATTCCATGGCGAACCATTGCCCGTACCAATATATAAAGTATCTAGAACTGGATCATAAGCCATAGAATCCCAAACAGTTCCTCCACCGCCGTACTCCCACCATTTTCCACCAGACCAGGTTTTGGCAGCTATCTCCATTTCAGGAGATTCAAAAGGCTCATTAGGATTGCCTGGAACAGTATAAAATCTCCACAATTCATCACCAGTATCTACATCATAGGCAGTAACATAGCCTCTTACTCCAAACTCACCACCACCGTTTCCAATTATCACATTACCCTTAACAATTCTAGGAGCTCCAGTGATCGTATATGGCCATGATTTATCTATTGTTAAAATGCTCCAATTTTCGTTGCCAGTATCTTTATCTAATGAAATTAATCTGCCATCTATCGTCCCAAAAAAGATAGAGTTTTCATAAAGAGCTACGCCTCTATTAACGACATCGCAGCAAGCATTATTTGCCCATGCACGTTCAACCTGTGGATCATGAGTCCAAAGCAAATCACCCGTTTTTGCATCCAGTGCATGCACTACACTCCATGGCGCTGTTATAAACATGACTCCATCTTTTACAATTGGAGTAGTTTCATGACCCCTATTTGTGCCGGTCTCAAAAGACCAAGATAATCCAATCTGATCTACGTTAGAAGTATTAATTTGATCCAATGGGCTGTGCCTTTCTTCCGCATAAGTTCTCCCATGCAATAACCACTCATTTGGACTGGCGTTAAAATCAACTAGTGGATTTTTTGAATCAACCGTCTCGCTGCAGCTGAAAATTAAAAACAATAATGGCAGGACAAGAAGTTGATTCTTCATACAAAGATTCTAGCAAAAAAATCATAGTTGTTTAATTTATGAAGACCTAATTATTTTGCTAATTTTTTTAATCTTGATGATAAAAGATTTAACTTTAAGTTATTTGCAGACCCAACCGATGAAGCATATGTTTTTGAAGATAAACTTTTATACTTGTTGGGATTATTCTTTACAGACCTATAAGCATCCCTAAAAGGTATGCCTTGCTGAACGAGCGCATTTGCCTGATCAGTCATTTGCATATCAGAGTCAATCATCTCTGAAGCTCTCTTTTTATTGATTTTTAATGATTTTATTAATGCAGGTGCCAGAGAAAATGAAGATTCGCATATATTAAATGCATTTATGATTGCTCCTTTAGATATCTGCAAATCCCTGTGATAGCCGCTAGGGAGTGAGATTAAGTTCTCAATTTCAGCATAATAACCTGCAAGTTTTGCATAATTGGCTCTCATTATCTCTACGGTATCGGGGTTTGACTTATTAGGCATAATAGAAGATCCGGTTGTAAATTCCTTACCAATCTCAATTAAATTAAATTCCGTTGAAGTAAATAAGCTCAAATCCCATGATAATTTTCTTAAATCTAAAAAAGGTTGCTTCAAAGCACCTAAAATTTCTAAATCCATTTTGCCTCTGCTATTTTGAACATATAAAGCATTTACTTGAGATCTTCTAAAGCCCAGCTTCTTGGTTGAAAGCTTTCTTTTGATAGGTAAATTAACTCCATAGCCTGCAGCCGTTCCTAGGGGATTGATATTAGTCCAATCTGAAATTGCATCTAATAACTCAACATCATCTAAAAATGCTTCCACATAAGAAGAAAACCATAACCCCCATGTTGATGGCATTGCTCTTTGCAGATGGGTATAACCAGGCATTGGTAAATATTCATTTTGCTTTGACTTACTTAAAAGTTCTTTAGCGAGCTTTAGCACTAAATCCCTGATAATTTTTAAATAGTGTTGTTGATAAAGTCTAAGGGCAACCAGTACCTGATCATTTCTACTTCTGCCGGTATGAATCTTCTTGCCAATATCTCCAAGTTCTTTGATTAATAGATATTCAATAGCCGAGTGGCAGTCTTCAAATTTTTTATTAAGACTAAGCTTGCCAGATAAAAAATCTTTTTTAATTTTCTTAAGCTCTCTTTTTAACAAAGAAGCTTCATTTCCTGTAAGTAGATTTATTGCAAGCAATTCCTCAGTGTGCGCAATGGATGCATCTACATCAAATATAAATATCTCATTATCAAGATTTATGTCTTCACCACTTAAAAAGGTGTCTACTTTTTGATTTATTTTTTGATTCTTAGAATTCCAAATTTTCATAGTTTCTATCTCTTCTGTAGTCCTAACTTCTCGTCAAAATTCATTACATTATTTAAATTTTGTATGGCTTGTGATGCTGCTCCTTTTAGTAGATTATCAATTGAACAACAAAAGCTTAATCGCTTTTTTGATTCATCAATATTAAATCCACCTATCATGGCATTGGGTGTGTTGATAACCTCTGATATTGAGGGGAATTCTTCTTTTATAACTATAAAAGAATGCTCATCATAAAAATCATCAAAGATATTCCTAGTCTCTTGTGATGAACATTGGCTCTTTAGAGAAAAATTTCCAGTGATTAAGATTCCTCTAAAGAAATCTGCTACATGAGGCATAAAGTTTATTTCCCTTTGCATATGAAAACTTACCTCTTTTTCATGAATATGATTATTAAGCGAATAGGGAATAATGTTATTTTTTAATTTATCAGGATCATTTCTATCATTTGGAGTTGCACCCGCTCCGCTGTATCCAGAAATCCCAAAAAAATTTACCTCTCCATCAATCATTTTATTTATGGGTGCAAGCATTAATTGCATTGCTGTTGCGTAGCAACCTGGATTGCTTATCTTATTTCCACCAATAGTATGAGTTAACTCAGGAACACTGTATTGCCATTCACTATCAAAACGATGGTCGGCACTCAAATCAAGAATAATAGCTTGCGAGTTTTGTTTAGATATCTTGTCAGCCCATTTGGCAGCTTTATTATTTGGAAGAGCCATAATAAAAGCATCTTCCTCAACAAACTCAGTATTTTCATTAAGTGAAGCATAAGTTTTTTTAAGCTTACGCTCATCGATCATGATTTCCTCACCTGCCACTGATGATGAAAATGCTTGTGCAAGTTCAAATTCAGGATGAGATTCAATAAGCTTGATAAGCTCTTGGCCAGTAAATCCTCTTCCCCCAATGATGCTAATTTTCTTTGACATGTTAATAACTGATGGTTTGCTGTTTTGATACTGCGAAATTAATGCACTCATTTAATTTGCTGTAGTCATTAATTCCCATCCAGAAAATATCCCACTCTCCTGTTTTTTGATATCCATCTGCCATGGAAAGGTAAAATTTATTGATTGGATTATTTGATTTAGAGCGCCAAAAAATCTCGGGAAATTCTTTTTTCATTTCATGAAAAATTGCGGAGCCAATTCCCTCGCCTTTAGCTTCAGCAATAACACCAAATTTATCCATGTAAGGAACTTTGTATTCCATAGAAACAGCAATAGCTGCTCGTTCGCAGGTCGTCATAAAAATTTTGTAATCGCCATCACTAAAAAAAGATTTATTTAAAATACCGTTAAATGAGCTTTCTATGATGCTAAAAAATTTTTTCTGAATGTCCTGATCTTTGGACTCAAAAATATCTATGCCATGCCCACGCTTAATCAGCGTCCCTGATCCAGAGTCAGTAAATAATTCTTTTGGCAGGTCAATAGGTTTTGTAATCGATACTGATGATGATCGAGGCAATAAATCCAATAACTCCTTAATCTGTTTTAGTTTTAATTGCATTCCTGAATGCAGCCAATCAGCATTCATCATTTCTTCATACTCAAGATCAAGGTTAATCGATTGTATTAAGGATTCATTATTGTCATAGATTCCTCCAACTTGAGATAAAAATACAACTTTATAGGGCTTAATTTTCTCAACGAGGTTTATTGTGGCAATATCTGCATTGATATTAACCACCTCATTAGTTTCAGTAATTCCTAACGGTGAAATCACTGGAATAAAGCCATCCTTGATAGCTTCATTAATAGGCTTAATATTTACTTTCTTAATGTCTCCGACATAACCAAGTTCCTCTGATTTTTTTTCAGATTTAAATATTTCCTCTTTAAAACCAATTGCTAATGCTCCTTGTTCGTTTAAACGTCTTACTAATAAAGAGTTAATTTCACTAAAGACATTGATTGCTACATCTCTGACTGCTTCAGATGTAACTCTTTGACCATCAATAAATGAAAAGTCAATTTTCTTTGCATCGAGTTCCTTGGAAAGCCCTGGCCCTCCCCCATGAATAATAATTGGTCTTAGTCCAACTTGATTTAAAAAAACTAGTGAAGAAATTAGATTATCAAGATCATCTTCAACAACCGCGCCGCCAACTTTTATAACAGCAAATTGTTGTTCTGTTGAAGAGAACTTATTTATATATTTTTTGATTTCTTTTTCTGATCCAATTGCAGTCAAAAGTTTAATGATAGTATCTTTGATAAAGATATTTGAGGCTTGTGTCATTTCAAAAGCCCCTTATATATTTCAATTGATTCCTTGATCTGACTCAAATGGATAAATTCATTTGCTTGATGTGCATTTTCAATATTTCCTGGTCCTATAACGATCGCACGATAGCCGGCTTCATTAAACAAAGATGCTTCGGTCCAAAAATTTACAGGGGATGATAATGATAAATTTAGTTTGTTTGCGAAAGCCTTTAGATCAATATTTGATCCTTGTGCTGGCAGACTGGGACCTGAAAATCCTTGAATAAACTCCTCCTCATTGGAATCACTTAAACCTAACTCAGCCACTAACTCACTGATGTCCTGATTTGGCAATGGTCTTAAGCCGAGTCTCACTTCTGCAGATTCAGCAATGATATTGGGTTTAATACCGCCGTTGATGTGACCAAGATTAAAAGCTAAGCCATGAAGGTTTTCATAAGATGTTTCTGTATGATCTTCAGCAACTTTTAATGCTTTTTCTGACCAATGAATCAGCTTATGGATAGCACTGTCTTGAAGGCCTCTTTTCTCTGAACTATGTCCAGCTTTACCCTTAAATTTTTTTGTACCGGTAAAAATTCCTCTGTGGCATGTAACCGCGAGATTGTTAGTTGGCTCTGCGACTATAATGCCTTCGTAAGAATGATCTGCTTCTAAAAACTTCTTGATGCAGGTGCTATTGCCTGCTTCCTCATCGGTGTTAAATAAAATCGCATACTCAGAATCATAGGATTCAATCAATGACAAAAGTGCTGCTGCAGCTCCTTTGATATCACATGCTCCGAGTCCATAAATAACGTCATTTTCTGTGTGTAATTTAAAAGGATCTGTTTCCCAACCATCTCCTGCTGGAACGGTATCTAAATGAACATTAATTAAATGCTTAGGATTGCCTTGCTGTATTAAGCAATTATAAGAACCATTACCATGATCAGTGATGGATAAATTGTGACCAGCAATGGATTCCAAATAATCTAATAATCCGGATTCTGAAATTGCCCTTGGAGGATTTGAGGTATCAAATGAAACCAATTGTTGAAGATGCTTGATAGCTGAATTAAATAGATCTTCCATGACTTATTTATGAAGTTTTGCCCAAGTAGAAGTACTTTGACCTAAAAGTTTAATGAATCCCTTGGATTCATCATCTGACCATTTAGCTGACTGAGCATAAGATCCTTCTGCACTAATAAGTACATTTTTTGAATCAACTGCAATTGCTTCGGCTTTACCTGGCTCAAGTTGAATAGTTACATCTCCGGTGACTTTTGTTTGCGATGAGTTTAGATATGCTACAAGATCTTCTCGCTGCGGATCAAAAAAGAAACCACGATAGACAAGGTTTACCCATTCTTGACCAACCATTGACTTAAAGTGATTCTGTTTATCCGTAAGAACACTTTCCTCTAGAGCTCTGTGAGCAGTCATTAAAATTGAAATTCCTGGCGCTTCAAAGACAAATCTGCCCTTTAATCCTATGATGGTATCACTGGCAAAAATACTCCTTCCAATGCCGTATTTACCCCCTATTTTATTTAGGTGGCGTAGCAACTCAGGTCCTTTTACTTTTGTACCGTTAATGGCAACAGGCTTTCCTTTATTAAATTTAATTGAAATCTTTTTTGTTCTTTTAGGATAATCTTCAGGTAAGTTACATAAGACATAACTCTCTGCTTTTGGAGCCTTCCAGACATCAATCTCTGATCCAGAAATAGTTGCTCCCATTAGATTTTCATTGATGCTGTATTTCTTATGTAGGCTTGAGACGCTAATCCCTCTTTGCTTCAGATAATTGATTTCATAGTCCCTGACACTATCAGTAATATTTTGAATATCTCTGATTGGAGTAATGATGTTGAATGAACCTAAGGCATTAATGGATGTATCAAACCTTACCTGATCATTTCCCATACCAGTGCACCCATGAGCAATATATTTAGTATTAAGCTTTTTACATAATTTGATGGACTCACTTACTATCAAATATCTGTCCGAACATAGGACAGGATATCTATTTTGGTAAAGTGCACCCGAAAAGATTAACGGAACCAAAACTTGATCCCAAAGCTTAGTTTCAACATTTACATTCTTGTGCTTTTTGGCACCAAGTTGAATTGCTCTGTTAGATAGATGTTTTTCCTCACTGATTGAAATACCGCCGGTATTGACAAATAAGGTATGCACTTCATAACCTTGCTCAATAAGGTAAGGGATACAGAAACTCGTATCTAAGCCTCCCGAAAATGCTAAAACTATTTTTTTCATAGATTTCCTCATAAGATTTTTGTTAAAAGTGACTTTTGCACATGTTTTCTATTCGCAGCCTCTTGGATGGCTACGCAATTAGGAGAATCCATGACTTCATCTGTTGCCTTTACATTTCTTCTTAAAGGAAGGCAGTGACTAAAAAGAGCATTATTGGTTAACTCCATTTTTTCTTCATCTACGATAAAGTGTTTAAAGTTTTTTCTAACCTCAAATTCATCTTTTGGATTTCCATAAAAATTTAGAGACCCCCAGCTTTTTGCATAAACGATATTGGCTCCATCATAGCCAGCATTAATATCATGAGTAATTTCAAAGCTTTTATTATTTTTGCTGCAGGCCTCTTCAGCATAATCAAGATATCGTCTATCCAACAAATAATCCTCAGAAGGACAAAGAAGCTTCACATTCATTCCAAACTTGCTTGCAATTAGAAGGCTAGAATTTGCTACAGCAGTATTTAATGGTTTGGGATGATAAGTCCAGGTGAGCAAATAATCTTTTCCCTCAAGAGATCCTAACGTTTCCTGTAAAGTCATTAAGTGAGCTAATTCCTGACAAGGATGCTCAATGGTTTCCATATTAATTACAGGAACAGATGCATATTTTGCAAAACTTTTAATTACGTGATCAGTCCTGTCAATATTCCAGTCTATAAACTTTGGAAAAGCTCTGATGGCAATGCAATCACAGTATTCAGAAAGAACTTGCGCAACTTCTTTGACATGCTCCTCAGGTTCTTGATCCATTATGACTCCATCCTCAAACTCAATAGGCCAAGCATCCTTACCAGGTTGTAAAATAATAGCAGTGCCTGATAGCTCGCTAATACCAACTTCAAAACTTGTCTTGGTTCTGAGTGATGGATTGAAAAATAACATTGCAACTGATTTATTCTGAAGGGATGCTTGAAAAGGTGAAGCCTTAAGTTTTACAGCTCCATCAATAATTGCCTGCAGGTCATTCTTACTCCAGTCATTAGTCGAAATAAAGTGTCTGATATCATCCATATTTTTGTACCCTAAAAAACAAAAAACCCAGCGTCAGCTGGGTTCTTTAACAAAAAAAATAGCCCAGCTATATTAGCTGTCTCCGTGTATTAATTTGATTAAAGCAATTCATTTCCTCAATAATAAGCAAAATTGTAAATATGTAAATAGTTATGTTGATTTAGAAATCAATGAAATTTTATTTAACTCTAAAAAACATAGTCCTTATGAAGGCAATGGTGCTCTGAACTAAGAATAAAATTAGGCAAAACAGGTAAATGTTATTTTTTTGCGAAAGCACATCGACAACCATCATTCCAGATAATATAAAATTTATTGCAAGGATTCCCTGTTGTATTGCAACAATTCCTATAGGAAAAAGGTCTTGGTAGCCTTTTTTTCTTAACCCTATAACTCGTCTAGGGAAGATTAGTAATCCAATCACTGAATATATACACAAAACAGTGCTAATAATACTCCAGCTCATGGATGGATTATCAGCATTAAAAATTGCAAATGGTAATAACGCACAAAACATCGCACCAAATGCCGAAAATGTTAGGAGTTGTATTCTAAAATTATCTGGTTCCGTGAAACCATCCTCTGATCTACTTAGTGCTATAAGAATTGCTGAGAATCCTACTATGCCTAGGGCAACTTCAGCGATTACTTGTAAAGCTCTAAAGTCTAATTCCATATATGCAAATTATAGGATATTGGTAGGGATGGAGGGAGTCGAACCCCCACGCCTTTCGGCACTTGGTTCTAAGCCAAGCGTGTCTACCAGTTCCACCACATCCCCAAAATAGAAAAGAATTATATTATAAAAACGAATAAGTACTAGAGAGAATTCAATCTTATTATTTAAAAAATTCCCAAAACAAATAAAGATACGATGAAAGCAATTACACCAATGATCAGCCAAAAATATAATTCTTTTTCATTGTTATATCGATAAGCATTCATTGCAAAGCCAAAACAGATGATTGGACCCAAAATAAGAAAACCCCATCCAATTACCAACATAATTGGAATGACTGCTAACAATAGAAATATTTGCAATAAAACTCTGTTCATATTTTTATATTATCAGAAATTAATTTTGATCAATCCAAATTGGTGAAGTCCAAGCCCTTTCTTGAATGGATTTTGGAAACTGACTGTGATCTTCACAAAAATCAGGATTTTGATTACAGAGTTCATGCGACCATCTACAGGTTGGTGCAGATATTACTCTTAAATAGTAATAGGCATCTTCATCCTCATCAAAATTACTATCTTCCCAAACCGAACAATAATTTTTCTTCTTAACACCGCTGACCATACATGAAGTTTCATCCAATTGATATGAATCAGATAGATCAAGCACCTCAATAACTTCAGAATTAAGAGTTTGATCTCCATAAGAAGATTTGATGATTTGAATACTAGAAATATATTGATTGCTATCAGTTTGATCGGCTATTGCAGAGATTAAAAACTTTGGTTTTGAGCTAATTTTATTAAGTATGCCGCCCATTGGAACGCCATTTTGATAAGCAGATGAGATGGCAGTTTCTAGCTCACATGAATCCTCATGTATTTCTTCACCGCCAAAAAATCTAACAATATATCTCGGACCTGATGTGGCATAAGCTTCTTTTGACTTTAATGAGTGAAAGATACTCTTACGAGAATTGTTTGTTGCCCAAACAACTGCTAAACCACCTGGATTAAACTCGATATCATCGGGCAGCCCTTTTGGTAGGTTTTTGCTGAGGGATTTTCCTGCTCCACCGTGTCCAGGCATCGAAACTTCATCAGTTGCACCTGGAATAGCGAGATGAGTATCAGTACTGGCAATGAATCCAAACCTAAAAGGATTTACAGTATTATTTTTTAGTTCAAGACCTCGATTCAGGCCATACCTTGCAAAACTTTCTTTAGGTATTTCCTTGTCACCTCCAGTAAACTTAGCAGCAAAGTCTGTATATTCTAGTAATTCAAAATCACAATAAGGGTCATCTTCATCGAGGCACTCAGAGGCACCTTTATGCTGAAATATTTCTATTAATGGTTCTCGATCAGCTATGCGTTGATAATCTTCAGCATTAGGATCTTCAAACATCAATCCATTAGATAAATTTGAATTGTGAGGGATAACAACATAATCACAATCTTTGGTACATTCACTATCAAGTTTATTCCACAGCTCTTCTTTGGAGGTTGCATCATAGAAGCTTACTGGGAGTTCAGGAACAGAGCTGTTTTCAAAAATTATATTTCTATGGAGATTATTTCCAGAATATTTTGCTCCCGTCCATTCGTAACCTACGAAGGTAGTAAACTTGCATGGTGCATTATGCTTTTCAGCACTTTTTATGATTTCTTGCCATGGAGTTCTAGTAGCTTCTTTGCAATTTTTTCTATCATCCCCACAAAAGCTCATAGGTTTAGCAAGACTTGCCATTCCATTCATGTAGAAATAAGCAAGTTTTGGGAAATACCTATAACCCAAGCAAACTAAATTTGAATACCCATCTAATTCTGGATTCTCACAAATGTTTACCTCTCCTAGCAATTCAGCATGGTCTGTAACAGACATAAAATCTAATGGCTGAGATAGTTTAGAAGTTCTTTGACCAATCCCATCCTTGTAAGGTTGAATTGAAATTGATTCTCCTTTGCCATATCTATATGCATCATCTGGCCTATTAATTGTGCCTTGGGTAGCAGCGTCTAATGATAGTGCAGTATGAACATGCAAATCACCAAATAAAGGAATTTTATCTGGATAGTTTTCTTCGCAAATTTCAGCAAATAAACCAATAGAAATGATGCAATAAAAAAAAAGATATTTTCGCATCTATGAATTAATTAATTTCCTTTGGGTGGTGTTAGAAATTCTTCGAATTGCTTCTGCAGCCTTTGCATACCTTCAATCCAACGATCTCGATCATTTCCTTTACGTTTGACATACTCTAATACCTCTTCATGAGGAGTTACTAAGAAAACTTCGTCTTCAATGGCTTGCAAAACATCCGCAGCTACTTTCTCAGGCTCCAACATACCATCTACACCGGCAACTCCTGCTCCACCTGCAGTCATGGCAGTTCTCACTGCCTGAGGGCAAAGACAGGAAACACCGATACCTTTTTCTCCGTAAGTAATTTTTACCCATTCAGCAAAACTTACAGCTGCTGATTTTGTAACAGTATAAGGAGCGGCTCCAAGTGTAGTTAGTAGGCCAGCTGCTGAGGCAGTGTTCATAAGATAACCCTCTCCTCTTTCCAGCATCTGAGGCAGCACTGCTTTAGCTGCATAAACATGCGCCATGACATTTATTTCCCAAATTGATTGCCACTTTTCTGAAGATGTTTCCAACAAGCCTATCTCCCCCATAATGCCTGCATTGGAGCAAAAAATATCTATTCCTTCCATCCAATCTGTGCTTTCTTTAACCAAACTATGAATTTCATGTTCATCACCAACATTACATTTAATTGCGAGGCCTTTTATTGAATCTGCAGTATTTTGTGCTTCTTCGAAATTTAAATCCGCGCAAACTACATGACTGGCGCCTTTATGATTAAAAGCATGAGCTAATGCTCTACCTATGCCACTTGCAGCGCCTGTAACCACTACTCTTTTACCTTGGATCTTCATAATGTTTTAGATTTGTCATAGTCAAAAGTTTGATTGTTATTTGACTGATTGCTTTTATTGAGAGATATATCGTATCCATCAACCTGATTAATTTCTTTAATTCCGTCGATGTGCATCTTCTTTGATTTAAATTCATCTCTGGACATGAGTTCTTTTTTTGCAGACTTTGGATCAGAAGCAACCACAAAATAATTGGTATGGAATTCATATATACCCTCGCCTAATGCTGGATCATAAAATCCAACATGGATCATAAATAATTTCATTTTAATTAATATCCTAAGTTTCTCTTTTCAACCATTGAACTTGCCATACATATGAAAAAATAAAAATTACAAAAAATAAGATATGAGAGCTAACCACCAGTGGATCATCAAAACTGGTTGCAAAGGGATCACCAACGGGAAGTCTTCTAAGCGTATCTGTGATAGCAGGAATCATGTGAAATAAGAGAGTTGATGTATAACAAAACGTAAAAAAATATTTTGAAAGTGAGCCCAGCATGTAAGTTTTTTCGACTATGGTGCCAGCTATCAAAGCAAGCAAAGTTAGGATGGCAAGAAAGTGCGCGATACTGAAGCCACCCTGATTGTAAATAGCTAATGCCGTTGAAGCAGTAATTAATGTGAGAAGTAAGTATATTTTTGCTGCGCGCTCAGAAAAGGAAATAATTTTGTATTTCTTTAATGCGTAAGCACCTATCAAAATAGCAGCAATTCCGCACCCTGTATGTATCCATCCAAGAAAAGTTATTGGTGGCAACATTCTTATTTCCCCTCCAAGAAAGATACTATCATCTTACCAATTTTAGTTGGTTGGACAAAGGTAATATTATGAGTACCTCCCTCAATAACTTTTAACTCTGTTGAGGGCATTACTTCCAATAATCTATTGCTACCAGAAAAGGGTGTTACTTGATCATTGGTGCCCCACACTGCTAAAACTGGGATATTTAATGAATTAATAGACCTGTATTCATCTTCTGTATTAAACATATCAAAATGCCTTACGGTCGAAAGCAATGATTCAATGAAACCTTTGTATTTACCTTGCTCAGATAATAGCTCCATATACTCCAGTGGCAATAATCCTCGTGGATCATTTACTTCATAAACTTGTTCTTCTACATAAAAGCTACCCAACACATGCCAGAACCATTCTCCTATTAAAGGTTGAACTGCCCAGAAGTTTATTTCAGGTTCCTCAATCATTGTTCCAGCTGGAGCAATCAGGGAAACACTTTTAACTTTTTCGCTATGTATATCAGCAAAATGGGCAATTACCGCCCCTCCCATGGAGTAGCCTATAAGATGAACCGGGGTATCAATGGACTGAGATTCTAGAAGACCATTTAGAGCTCTAATGTAAAGGTTATGATCATATTTGATTCTTGGTCTTTCTGAATAACCTCTACCAAAATGATCATAAGCTAGAACGCTATATCCTGCATCGACAAGCAATTCAGCAATACCATCCCAAACAAATTGTGGACTTGAGAATCCATGCACAAGAACCACAATATTATCTTTTGAGGGCTCTTCGGGATAATGCCATGTAAAAAAGATATTCCCATCCTCAAGTTGAGCCCATTCACCAGTTAAAGGAATGTCTTCAATTGAAATATTTTTTAGATAATATGTATTTAAATAAAAAGGTATCCATAGCAAGATGGCAATAATGACTGCGATACGAATAGATAATTTCATTAATTATTTAGCTACTCTTTTTCTAAAAATATCTCCAGTCAGCTTAATGATTCTATCTCTTGAGAGAATTCGAGGTAAGAAAGCAAATTTTTTGTTTCCTTTACCAGTAATGAATGATGATTTGTTTTTTAGGAAAGCATCAAGTCCCTCTTTTGCTACAAGTTCACAACTGTCCCCAAGCTGACCTTTCTCTTTCAGCACTTGATTTAATGCCTTCAAAGCATCAGATGATTTTTCACTAGCAACCTCACTAAATTTAGATGCAGTACCTCCGGGACATAAAGTCATGACTTGAATATTCTTATCTTGATACTCATAACGAATAGCGTCTGAAAACATCAAAACAAATGCTTTTGAAGCCGAATAAACGCTCGCAAACGGAACTGGCAGAAAAGAGGCAGTTGAACCCACATTAATTACTCCGCCACCACCCTTTTGAATCATCTGAGGAATAAACATATGGGTTAGTTCTATCAGAGAATTAATGTTTAAATGAATCATTTTTGAGTAATCAGATCTTTCAAATTCAGTGAACTCACCCCATCTTCCATAACCGGCATTGTTTACTAGTAAATCGATCTTAATGCCTTCACTGGAGATTTTTTCAAAAAGCTCATTCGCAGAACCAGAAACACTAAGGTCAGCCTCAAAAACATTAGCCTTGCCACCCTCAGATCTTATTGAGCTTGCTAAAGCTTCTAATTTTTCAACTGATCTCGCAGTAAGAATTAGATGAGCTCCCCTGCTTGCTAAATTTTTTGCAATCGCAAAACCAATTCCATAAGACGCACCGGTAACCAATGCTACTTTATTTTCAAATGTGTTCATGAAGTTCCCCTATAGATAGGACTTAATTTAAATGATTTGAAATGAATATCAACTACTACGTTTTGCGATCTCTTCTTGAATTAACCACATTCGATCTTGACCCCAAACATAAAAAGGATTTCCGCCATCATCATCGGTTAATTTGAAACTAGGTACGCCCCAACAGTTCCCTTCATACATTTCTTGAAGGTTATGATTTAAATCTTCTCTCCATTGCTTGCTGTTGAGATGCTTTTTTACTTCACTCCAATCCAATTTCAATGAAGAAACTAAGTCTTCTAAATAAGTATCATCACCAATATTGATTTCATCCTGAAAAGAGGCAATTAACAGTGCTTCAATATATTCAAAGCCTTTACCCATTTCATCGATAATTGGAAACAATGAGTAAGCTTTGCGTGCTGGCTTTCCAATAGGTGAATAAATCCTTTTTATCTCATGCTGGTGTGTTCTACCTTCTCGAGCAGCATCTGAAATAATGTACTTTGCCTTGAAGGTTGGAATGGTCATCATTCGCATTAGCATTGGTAGTACAGGTTTAGTTATAAGATTAATAGGGTAATTTTCTTGAAGTTGTCTGACCCTTTTTGTGCTTACAAAAGTATACGGGCTATTCAATGAAGGGTAATAAGTAAGATTAAACTTTTTTGTGGAGGAAAGTGTTAACGGAGCAACTAATCTAGGTTTGCAGGTAGGAGTATATTCGTGAGCTGTTCCCAGCTTTAATTCTGAAAGTCTTCTTTCCAAATAATGTAATCGATCAACTCCCCAGTAAAGTTCATTTTCATAATAGAAAGCTGATCCAAAGTAATAGTCTTTTTCATCCCTAATTGAGTTCCCATCCCTAATTTTCTGTTGAGCATCGTTTTCGCTGATGCTGTATTCCTTTGATAATGCGTCAAGGCAAGCTTCATCTGCAGACCACAATGCAGCACTCACTTTTTTACCAACCTCACCAAAATTAACATCTTCCACAGCAGACAAAATTCTATTGGCTTTACTTACAAGATCTTTTGAGGGGTAAGAGTGAACTGAAAAACTTACATCATAATAAGGTGCTATTCTTCTAACATCCTCAAGACAATAAATGTTGTAAAGAGAAGGTTCGTGAACAGTTTCAGGATTTTCTTCTCCAACTAAGATAGGTTTAAATTGAATGTTATATGAAGATCGAAAGCGATCAATAAATTGAATGGTTAAATGTGAGTAAGGATCGTCAACTTTATGAAAATATAAGATCTCATGAGGCCGATTTTCTGAGCTTCGTGCTTCCTCGCTCTTTTTTCGATTTTCTTTAAAGACTTCATAACTTGCAAAGTGATTCATGACTGCATTGCGAACCTTTGCGCTAGCCGTGCGCCTGTTCATGAAGTTTCTGAACCACTTGAGCATCTATTTAGTTTTTATTTAGAAATTACTTAGTCGCTTTGAAATTATTGCATCGGCTTCATCCATAATTGTGTCGATTAATTCTTTGACAGTAGGAATATCATTTACCAATCCAGCAACCATACCGCAAGACCATGCGCCTGCATCCATGGTTCCTTCATGCATAATCTTTGGATAAACACCAGCAACTTCATCAACAATATCAGCAAATGTTAACTGATCTCCAAGAGCTTTTTCTTTTTCCATTAAGCGCTCAACAGCATCATTGTTCATAACTCTTTCGGTATTTGTTAGAGATCTCATAATTAAACGGGTATCAAGCTCTGATGCTCCAACTATGGCTTCTTTTACATTCTGATGAACAGGAGCATCTTGTGTAGCTATAAATCTTGTGCCCATATTCATGCCTTCGGCTCCAAGTGCCATTGCCGCCACTAAACTTCTAGCGTCTGCCATGCCACCTGATGCCACAAAAGGTATCTCAAGTTCATCTGCCGCTCTTGGCAAGAGAATGAAGTTAGGAATATCATCTTCGCCAGGATGACCGCCGCATTCAAAGCCATCCACAGAGACAGCATCACAACCAATAGATTGGGCTTTTAGTGAATGTCTTACAGAAGTGCACTTATGAATAATTTTAATTCCTGCATCTTTAAGTGCAGGTAAATACTCAGCAGGATTTCGTCCTGCGGTTTCGACAATTGGCACGCCTCCCTCAATGATTACATCAACTAGACCAGGATAATCAGGAGGGGTCAATGAAGGAAGAAATGTTAGATTCACTGCGAAAGGTTTATCGGTCATTTCTTTACAACGTGCAATTTCATTAGCAAGTTTTTCAGGCGTTCCTTGAGTTAAGCCTGTTATCGTTCCAAGCCCTCCAGCATTTGATACTGCAGCAGCTAGCTCAGCAAACCCAACATGATGCATGCCACCTTGAATAATTGGATGCTTGATTCCAAACATTTCTGTAATTTTAGTTTTCATAATTTTTCCTAATTTATTGAAGTAATTTTTATTTCATCTGAATTTAAAGGCAAAACAATCAATGTTCCATCCTTAGAGAAAGTCCATTTATCTTTTGATCTAACCTCATTGACACCTCTCAAATGCACTCTTTCCATAATTGATATTCTAGGATAAGGCACATGATGATAGAAGACTAAGTGATCAACATTAGCTTTGTTTGCAATATCTGCAGCCTCTGTTGGTGTAGTATGATAAGTCACTATATCTTTCATGACAGTAGCTGCTTGAGGTCGACCAGCATTCATTAAGGGCTTATTCATCATTTCTAAAATATGGTTTGCTTGATTTTCATGAAAAAGCACATCGGCATTTTTAGCCCCATCAATAACCTTTTGGGAATACTTGGTATCCCCACTGATTACAATAGAACGGCCCTTGTAATCAAACTTGAAACCAACTGCTGGTACTGGGTCATGTTCAACCTCAAAGGCAGTCACCTTTAAATCGTTTTTATTATAAATAACAGGTTCATCAAGGTTGATTGTATAAGGATCAAATCCAGCTACTTCGATGGGGGCAATCTCATTACCATGATGCTCGTTTCTAAATTTATAATCCAATGCATAAGTAGCTTCGAATCCCTCAGTAACATTTGAAACACCCTCAGGACCATAAACTTTTAATTTGCTTTGTCTTGAAGCGGTTACCCAGTTCATGAGATGCAATTCAGCTAAATCAGCAATGTGATCAGAATGCAGATGGGTTAAGAAAACAGCTTTGACTTTTTGTACGTCAATGCCCCAATTCATTAAATTGGCAGAGGCGCCATCTCCTATATCAACGATAAAGTACTCATCACCAGCCTTAATCAAAATGCATGATTGTGCAGCTCCTGGTGAAGCCAACGGAGGTCCTGAACCACAGACTAGTGCAGATAATGCGTTATCAGGAAGCTCTGCTGTGGCATTTACTGCATTATTTAATGCAGTCATCATGATTCTATCTTGGACTATAGGTAGTCGTGTCAAGACATTGACCAAGATAAAAAGAATAAAGAGAATGGCAGCCAAATATTTTAAAAGTTTCATTATTTAAGACTCCTTTGAAATTTTTGATCCAGCAAAGATTAAAAATAAACCTACAATTATCTCAATAGCAATTGATGGGAGTGCAAATGCAGCTCCATGCAGAACTGTTGAAAGGACTCTATATAAAGCAGCCGTAAGCAAGAGCATTGAAGGTGCGTAAAGCCAATGGCGTTGCTTTTTAATTACGCCGATTAGAGTCATCACGCCGATTGTGATAAAGAAACTTCCCACATCGCCAATTTGGGTACTTAATCCAGCCCCGTCTAACAGAGGCATGCTCAGAGATGCGGCTGCTGAAGATGGATCAATGATCCATCGCAAACCCATTAGCAAAAAGAAGGCTCCAAAAAATCCTGCTATTACTCTTAAAATTCTCTCCATTTATTACTCCTTAGTTTGACCAGTAAATATATTCGTCTTTTTCTTCGATAATTTGGCCATCATATTTATCAATTAAAATCGGTATTTGTGTACTTGACGGAAACAAAGGATCTTTTTGCTCCGAATTAAATTTCCCTAAAAGATTTTCAATTAATTTTAATTCCACGGGATGACTCTCAATTAAATTATCCTTTTCATGAGGATCTAAATTTGTATTAAAGAGCCATTTTGAATTTTCTTGTTTACTTGTAATGTATTTCCAATCCTCATGCAAAACAGCTTGGTGATTTCCTGACCTCCAAAAAAGTGTCTTGTGGGGTTTTTCAGTTTTACCTGATTTAATAAAAGGTAGCAGGTTTACTCCATCAATCTTTCTATCGGCTGGAAGTGATGTTCGCGAAGCAGCAGCAATGGTTGAAAAAATATCAAAGTGATGAACAGGTTGATTAAATTTTAGACCTGAATCAATTTCGTCAGGCCAGCTTGCAATGAAGGGAACTCGAATACCGCCCTCAAAGAAACTTATCTTCCAGCCTCTGAATGGTTTATTGATATCATCTAATTCAATATAGTTAGCTCCTCCATTATCACTGGTGAAGATAATTAGTGTTTTTCCATAAATATCTAAATCTTTTAACTTTTCAACGATTTTGCCAACACTTCTATCAAGCGCCCTGATCATTCCAGAATATACCTTGAGGTTATGTCCCCTCATATGATTCATTTCTTTAACATCACTTCTTAAGGCTTGCAATGGGTTATGAATAGCCCAATGACTTAGGTAAAGAAAAAAGGGCCTATGTTGATTATTTTCAATAACCTTAAGCGCTTCGTCAGTGTAATAATCAGTAACATATTTGTTTGGAGCGAAATAATCTCCCCCATTAAATTGAGCCGCATATTGGCCTGATGCCCAAATCATTTTGTCGATTGATGTATCAAATTTTGCGTTCACAACATTGGGATCATTCTCTGGCAGATAATATGAACCGCCTAAAGATAAAGAATCATCAAAACCCTGATCATTTGGTGACATGCCGTTAGAATGACCAAGATGCCATTTGCCAATATGAGCAGTATAGTAACCTGCATCTTTTAATATTTCTGCAATAGTTATTTGATCTGAAGGCATGCCCTGATCCATGAAATCTGGAAGATTGTTGGCAATTGTTTTGTCGATTTTTGTTTTTAAAATATCGTCATCTTCTTCAGCAAGCCACTGAACTACTAAACGGCCATAATCAGGAACAGGCGTAAATTCAAATCCAAATCTAGTTGGATACCTACCGGTCATAATTGCTGCTCGAGAAGGCGCACAGGTAGCATTTGCTGCATAGCCTTCTGCAAACCAAACACCGCTTGTTGCAAGGGAGTCTATGTGAGGGGTTAAAAGGGTACCATCTCCCGCCCCACCATTATGTAAAGATACATCGTTGTAACCCATGTCATCTGCCAAAATTAATATGATATTTGGTCGAGCGTCATCTCTATCCACTGCTTCTTCAGGGCCCATTGACCATGTGGTAGGTATATTTTCTTGAATTGGATTCACAACATTCATTACCTTTGGTAAAGCCCAAACAATCAAATTGACTTTATACTCCCAAATTAAAAATGCAGATACTAAGAGTGCTAGTACAAATAAGGATAGATTTTTAGTCATCTTTTAACTTAACAATAATTCCCTCATGAGGTTTTATTTGCCCTGCAACGACCTCTTTATAGGTAGTAGTAAAATCTTCCAAACCAATAATCTTTTTTATCTGCATCCAATTATTGCTTTGTAATGCTCTTGCAGACATGAAGGCATTTGTTTTTTGAGTATATCCCTCATGCCCCCATTCCCCTATTCGCTTTTGAATATGCGCAGGAGCAAAAAAGAATTCAGTCCTCTCTCTTAACATTGCTTGTCCAAGAGCATCTTCGGCGGTTGTTTCATTATCCCAGTGTGTCATCCCAACCGTAAGACACTTAAGCATGTTGTCTGCGAGCTTGCCATGAAGAGTTCCCAAAATCTCACGATTTCCTGCCATATCTACCATCACAGTGCCCTGTAAAAAATCGACTTTTTCTAGTTGGTCATAGGAAATGACCTCATCGTAACAACCCAGATCCTCAACAAATTTTGAGTTTGTTGCCGAAGTTAATCCAACGATTTTTGGTGAATTTTTTGAATCTGCAAGGCCTTGAGCGAGGCCAATAGCCGTCTTGCTAGAAGCACTAATAATAATTATCTGTGATGCGCCTAGATATTGATCTTCCTCTAACGAGTCACATAAACAAAAGGCAGTAATATGAAGTGGAAATAAAAGCGCTCTGATTGGATCCATTGATGGATCATAGTCGCTTTCACCATTAAGTCTCAGATAGTTATTATAAACGGGGGGCAGGTCTTTTCGATGTTCTTTGCCATCACTAAAGCTCTGATCAGAAATTTTGATTGGACTTAAGACCAGTGAATTTGCCGCAGGAAAATATCCGAACAACCTCTCACCAACATCTAGATTCTGATCCTTTGATTCAACTATTTCTGCAAAACCCCACATGGGTATGCACCCCCATCTATTGTCACTGTTTTGTGCGGCTGGAAAGAATTTCCAGTATCCGATTGTATCTCCAGCAACTCCATAGGTAACGTTGTTTGCTGTGAATGCAAAGCTCTCAATTTTCAAAAGAATTTCTCCGTCACTAATAATTGGGAGATCTTCGTTAATAATCCTTGATTTTGTAAGGTCAGATTTAAGAGTTTGAAACTGATTCATAATTGCCTAATTATTATTTTTAAAAATTGATAACCCAAAGAGAACCAATAAAATAATTAAAATATATGGTGCTCCCACTGAGCCTGGAGTCATGCCATGGGTGTAAAGACCTTGTACAGCTATTTCTTCTCTGATCAGTGGATAGCCGAAGGTTCTAAAAGCCCACTCAAATAGCCATAGCAAGTACATCAGCGGAATTAATGTTTTGTACCTAATAATAACTATCCAACAAACGATGCAAAATATAAGCTGAGCAAAGCCCCATAAAGAAAAAAATCTATAAATTAGAAGCATTGGATCAGGGTCGCCTGATATTACTTGAAAATTTGCAATTTGATGAAATCCATATTGTTCAAAAAACATATGCAAAACGGATCGCCAAGTCATTAGACAGGTAAAAAGAATAAATCCCCACAGTGCAAACTTATGTCCAACATAATTATTGTTGGCGTTTTCGGGAAAGAGCTTGCTAAAATCCAAACCCTTGCTCCGAAACTTCGATATTAAGTTGCCCTGCCAAGCCGGCTGCTCTGTGCTTTTCACTCTCTATATAAGCCGGATTCCTTGCCATGGCAATCATGGCTTTTCGACTAGGGTACCTAGCAACGCCGAAAGCATCCCAAAGTTCTTCAACCTCTCCCAACAATAATCCATTTACTTCACCACCCAATATCAGTTCAGCACCAACATTTGCTAGATGCTCTCTTGTTTCTGTTGCATAAATTTCATAGGCTTCCCTTCCAGTCAGATTTGTAGCTCTTCCATCTTCATATTCTGCTTTATCTTTAAATTTAAGAAGGTTAACCATTAAGATGGGATCATCATCCCCTAGTGCAAATTCTGCAAGTTGGATAGGATTTGGTCTCAATGCATTTTTATAGGAATTGGTTTCGTTAGAATCTGAATCATTGCTTATTAAAAAAAACATTAAGCCACTAATAATAACTAAGCCTATTAAATACTTCTTCATAGCTCCCCTTCTTTAATTTCAATATTCAATTGGCCCTCTAGTCCAGCTTCGCGGTGCTCTTCAGATATTTGGTAGTCAGGGTCCATTAACATTTCAAGCATTGCCTTCCTGCTAGGATATTGTGCAATAGCAACACTGTCCCAAAGATCCTCAACCTCACCAATCATCAAACGACTGATCCTGCCACCAAAAACCAGTTTACCTCCAACTTTTGCTAGATGTTTTACAACTTCCTGCCCATAAATTGAGTAAGCCTCTTTGCCTGTAAGGTCTGTTTCTCTTCCGTCTTCGTACTCTGCTTTTTCTTTGAATTTCAATAAATTCAGCATAGCAATAGGCGTTTCAGTATCGCCTTCAAAAAACCCATCCATTTGTGTTTTATGAGGACGAGAATGATTTTTTACTTTCATGCCTACTCCCCCATAGTGATTGCTTTTACAAAAGCTGGCCTTGCCTTAATCCTTTCAACATAAGCCTTGATGTTGCTCATGTCTTCACCTACACACCCGAGTCTATTCGCCATAAAGCAAGAATGTCCAAGCATCAGATCAGCAGCAGAAAAATTACCAATTAAGTATTCTTTATCAGCTAAGTTATCATTAACAGGCAATAGCGATTTGGTAAGTAAGTTTTTAGCTTGGTTTAAGACAGTCTCGTCCCTTCGATCGGGTGGCAATAAAAGAGTCTGTACAACTATCTGATTCATTGGGGGCATTACCATACCCTCACAATAGTGATACCACTGCAAATAGAAAGGAAACTCAGCAGCATCTGAACCAGGTTTTAATCCACCATTTTTATGACGCTCGAGTATGTAATCAATAATAGCGCCGGATTCAAAAATTGATACATCACCGTCCTCTAACACCGGGACTCTTCCAAGTGCATGCCTTGCTCTATGTTCAGGAGATTTTAGCCCTTCTTTTGTAAAAGGCATGATGTTGACCTCGTACTCCAAACCTAACTCCTCTAATAACCAGACCACGCGACCTGCTCTAGTTCCAGCAACAAAGTGAACTTTTAACATTATTTTTTCTCCTTATTTTTTAACCATTTTTTCAGCATTTTTAGCAAATTCTTTTGCCTTCTCATCATCATCTAACATGCTCTCTATCTTTATAGGAACTTCAATACCTTTAACCATGCCAGGCTGTTCATACATAGCTTTTATCCACCTATCTAAGTGCTCAAGACCATCAACATTAATACCAGACCATTTATGCGTTCGAACCCAGCACCAGTTAGCAATATCAGCAATCGAAAATTCTCCAGCCAACCATTCATTGTCTTTTAAATGCGTATCTAAAACTTCAAAAAGCCTTCTGCCTTCATTTTGATAGCGATCAATAGCGGGTTGAATTTTTTCTGGAAAATACCTAAAAAATACATTAGCTTGTCCCATCATGGGGCCCACGCCACCCATCTGAAACATCAACCACTCCAAGACTTTAGCTTTTTTAGTTGGATCTGAAGACATTAGTTTTCCTGACTTTTCCGCCAGATATATCATAATTGCACCTGATTCAAAGATAGATAAGTTATCTGCACTCCTATCAACAATCGCAGGAATTCTACCGTTGGGGCTAATTTTCAAAAAATCAGGCTGTTTTTGTTCATTTTCCATGAGGTTAACGACATGAACTTTATAGTCCATATTTAAGGCTTCTAAAGTACATGAAACCTTATGCCCATTGGGTGTGGGTGCTGTATAAAAATCAATCATGGTCACTCCTTAATAAAGTTTATTAAAATATTAGATAATTGTTTTGGCCTAGTCCACTGATAGAAATGGCCTCCGCCAATATGTGGGGCACTCTTTGCGTTAGGAGCCATTCTCAACACATCTTTTTCAATGCCATTGGTTACAGGATCATCTCCAGCAAATACTGAAAGAAAAGGTAATGAGGAAGTGGCAAAAAAGTCCCTAGCATTTTTTTGTGCTTCGAGAGACTGGTCTGGAATAATCGGAACATGGCTTGGCATTGCTCTTGGACCCATTTTATAAGAGGCATTTGGAAAGGGAGCTTCATAAGCTTTCATGAGATTTGTACTAAATGGAGAGATACTCTCTAAGCCAAGTTTAAAAAACAAATAATGACCCATAGCCATAAACTTTGATCTCTTTTCCATTTGCATTGAATTAATCATGCCTATTGGTAAATTTTCTGTATCCCAGCAAAATTTTTGCCAATACATAAATTTCAAAGCAACATGTCCTAATGCCCTGTCAGCATCCATCTTCCTTACCTCTTTTACCATACTGTAGGGTGTTAACTTAATTGAGCTTGCTCTAAATTCTTTGATTTGATCTATAACATCTTGAGGAACATCTGGGTTATATGGCAATCCAGTATTGCCCATCGAAACTTTTTTAAATCGATGAGGAGCATTTGCAACCATTCTAAGACCAATGAGACCCCCCCAATCTTGACCAAAAAATGTAAGTTCTTTGAAATCATTGACTTTAAGCCAAGCTGACATCCAATCTACTTGATCTTGATAAGAGTAATCTTCTCGTGCAGCAGGCTTATCTGATTTGCCGTAACCCACAAGATCTGGAGCAATAACTCTTACTCCTGCATCATTAAGAATAGGAATCATACGTGCATAAAGGTAACTCCAAACAGGCTGACCATGCATTGCCAATAAAATAGGACCATCTCTTGGGCCTTCATCAATATGATGAATTCTTAAAGGTGTTCCGTCCCTTGAAGTTATCTCTGTGTATACTGGTTTAAAGGGGTAATCCTTTATTCCTTCAAAATATTTATCGGGTGTACGTAAGACTTGCATGTGTAATTAATCCCCTAAGCCATGATGACTATTGACACTATATATGTCAATAGTTAATATATTTTAATGAGTAATGAGCCTGCATTAAATATTAAAACAGGTGATGGACGTTTCGCTAGAAGCAAAAAAACAAAAGATGCTATCGTAAGAGCTCTACTAAAACTCCTTAGAAACACTCCCTTTCCAACTGCAGAACAAGTAGCCAAGGAATCGAAAATTGGTCTCAGAACTGTATACAGGCAATTTAAAGATATGGAGAGCATCTATCTATCATTGCATGAAGAATGCATGCATTCGTTGGGTCAAATTTTTAATAGCGAAGTTGACTTGGATAGGCCTTTTAACGAAAGAGTAAGTTTTGCTATACGTGAGAGATTTACTATCTATGAGAAATATGAAACCTTGTTTATAGCTACTATCTCAAATTCTGCTCGATTACCAACCCTCGTTAATCAGGTTGCTGAATCTTATCAATTTATGCGTGAGAGATTTATCAAGATTGTTCCTGAAATTGAGAATCTTTCAACCATTAAATCTGATCTACTTTTTACAAGAATTCTTTTTCCATCATGGTTCTCATTGCGAAATGTTCTGAGGCATGATCAAAAAATAATTATTGATGAGCTTTCAAATGATTTGATGAAATACATCAAAAGCAATATTTGATACTTATCTAATTACTGAAATAAATTTATATCATTAGCTCATTAATAAAAAAGGCAGCCTAGGCTGCCTTTTATAAATGATTGAACTAACTTAGAAGTTGTAAGTTAATTGGAATCCAATTTGTCTTCCACGGTTAGTTACTGCTTCATAGAATTTTGAAGGCAATCCATTTCCGCCAGGAAGTGCATAGTCTGAGAAGTAATTAGGCATAAATGCAAGATCTACATCATCCAAGACATTTTTTACAAAGACATTTGCATCCCATTGTCCGTCTCCTGATCTCCAACCAAAGTAAAGGTTAGCAAGATAAAGCTCGCCGATTTTAAGATCTGGATTGACGCCATTATCTCTTTCACCTCTGTAGTTGATGTTGTATCTTGTGTATCTTTCACCGCCTGCATAAGAAGGCACTGTGTGATCAAGATAAAAAGTCCATGAGGTTTCAACAGCATCATTAATTGGATCACCACTAACATCTCTTGTAGCAGCAGTCATTCCTGTATAGGAAGGATCATTGATATAACCAACTGATCCTGCATCAAACTCACTTTCAGAAGATGTAATGCTTCCTCCTAATACAAGATTTTCATTAACAATATATTTGTACTCAAGATCCATACCTGTAAGAGATGCATCATTATTATTAATGATTCCACCCTGTACCTGAGCTGTTGCTCCTGGGCCTGTAGGACCATATGTTCTTGCGGTTACATCATCCCATTTTCTTTGGAAGTTTTCGAAGGAATAATCAAAATAAGCAAAATTAAGTCTTAATCTGCCGTCCATGAATGTACCTTTCATACCAACTTCAGTCATGTCAGTTTCTTCTTCGGCAAAAGGAACTAGCGCTGGTGAAATTGGTGTGTTAGCTAAAGTACGTCCTGCGCCTCTGAAACCTTGTTGTAATGAGTAATAAACCATTACGTCATCATCAACAAAATGGCCGATTTTAAAGCTTCCAGTTGTTGATTCATTGTCAACTTGCTGTAAGGCAGCAGGTATTAACTCAAATGAGCCACCCCCGCCTGATGCTTGTCCTACCAACAAAGATAATGGAAGGAAGAATTGGTTTGATGCATAGGCAGATATTTCTTGCTCTCTCATACCAAACTGAAGAAAAGTTTGATCGCTAATGTTGTACTTAAAGTTAGCAAAAACTGCTTCGGTTTTAGAGTTAACTGTATAGTTTGAACAAGCCAAAATCACACTTTGATTTGCAAATGTACTGCCATCATTAACAGCAGCCTGACATGCATTGAAAGGTGTCTTGTAATTAAATGGTACTGCTCCTTTATATAAATGAGGAGCTACAGATGTTATATCAAAGGATCTATCTAGATCAGCATGGGTAAATGTTTCTGAATCTCTACTGAAAACACCTAAAGTATACTCAAGTTTAGAATTATCCTGATTAGAAATCCTTGCTTCAAAAGTATCTATACCAGCATTTGTTCTTACTTCTTGAGGATACCCATATGGATACGCACCAGCAATATCCCTATCAATTAACCCTAGAGTATCATTTTCATAATCGGACATTCTTAATGATAAAAGATGTGATCCCATATCATAATCAATCATGAGGTTTAGGGTTTCTCCAGAATTATTCTGATAAGCTCTTTGGAAATGAAGGGCTGTTCGGTCTTCAAAGTCAAGTGAACCACCAGCAATATCACCATAGGTTGGTCTGTGAAGGAAAGCTAGTTGCTGTGCTGCAGCCGCTCCTCCAAGTTGAGCAACTGTAGCTACATAGCCATTTACAAGTGAAGCATAATCCGGATAAGTAGTGGCAGGAAAAAATGGATTTGAAACACCTGCAACTGCTGCAAATGTATCAAAAGTAATAGGGCCACTTGAGCCTGCAACAGCTCTTGGAGCTATGCTTGTTGACTCCATATTTTGAAATTTAAGTCTTACTGAGAGATTATCACTTGGCTCCCAATTTAGTGAGAGTCTAAAAGCATCGTAAGCATGGTCTTCTCTTTGGTTATTTCTAATATTTTTAACTTCATTTCCAGCATTGTCATTAGTTACAGCAGCAAATCTCATTGCCATTGTGTCACTAATGCCTATATCAGATGCAAATTCTAAGATCTGAGTAGAATTATCCGCAAAAGAAGACTTGATATAGCCGTTTCTAGCATCACTTCCAATCTCAGCATCTCTTGTGTAAATTTGAAGTGCCCCACCAGTGCTAACAACACCCTGAACCGTTCCTTGAGCACCTTTTAAAATCTCAACTCTTTCAGTATCAAACATTTGATAGAAAGCAACCTGAGGTCTTACAGGCATTTCATCAATATATGCCTGGATAGGTTGATCAGTACCGGTGTCAGGGTCAAGTTTTTGACCTCGAATTGTGATGCTTGCTCTTCTGGGATCAATTTGAGTGAACTCAACTCCAGATACCAGCTGTGCTAATTCGCTTAGTTCACGAATTTGATAATCATCGATATCGCTGCCGCTTACTGCATTAACAGTTTCAGCAATTGTTTGAACATTTTCTTCTTTTTTAGTTGCTGTAACGACCACCTCTTCAAGAACCAATTCATTTTGAGCATGCAAAGATGAAGAAATGATGCCGACTGGCAACAACATTAATATAGATAATAATTTACGCATTTTTCCCCCTAATATGAAAAACTTACCAAGAATATACCTTTTTTTCGGCTAAATATAAACTTTTTTGACCCTTTTACAGATCACTGATTTTAAGGAGAAGTCAACTCCTGAGGACTATTTTTAGTCTCATTGATAAGTGTCTGAATGTCTACAATCGATTGATTGGTTTGCCTTCTAAAATTATCAAAGGCTTGAATGGTTTCATCCATGACCAACATCCTCCTCTGAAGAGCATTGATTTGCTGTGCTATGGCCTTAAATTCTTCACTCTCAACATTAAGCCTCCTGATGATATCGTTAAGTTCTTTTAGCTCTTTATTGAAATTTACTGAAGAGGCTTTAAGCTGGTTTAGACTTTGGGTAACAACCCTATTTTGTTTTTTTATTGCTTCAAGTTCGGTAAAAATTTTCTGAATGTTGACTTTGTTTCGTTTATTGCTGAGGTCCCAAAGCTTCTTAATTTCTTTATCCAAAAATTGAAGTTGTGCGCCAGTATCTGTCAGAAACTCAGTGCTTACTTCGTCAGCCAATTGGAACTCCTCCTCTAGCTGAATAAGTCTAGATTCTAAATCAGTAGTGTTTACACCTGTATTTTTTGAAATCTGTCCAACCCACAGCGAAAGAAAAAGAATTCCAAATAAAAGAGCAACAAAGACTATTGCTAAGACAATACCGCCTTTTTCTTCAACAACTTTGTAGATTCTCTGAAAGTCTTCAGGTGATATTTTATCTGTCATGATGGGTATGATTTATGTTTTAATATGTTAATCAATTAACTAACTAATTACTAAAAATATTTAAACATTAAGCTATGAACCTAGATTTTTCTGACGATCAAAAATTCTTACAAGATGAAGCTCGAAAATTTTTTGATAAAGAAGGTGGGCTTACTAACACTAGGAAGGTAATGGATGAGAGCCTTAGCCATGATGAAGCACTATGGGGAAAAGTGCTTGAACTCGGTTGGACAGGAATTCGAATTCCTGAAGAATATGGTGGCTTGGGTCTTGGTCACCTAGAACTATGCGTGATTGCTGAAGAAATTGGGAGAGCTTTGGCTCCAATACCCTTTTCGTCTTCAGTCTATTTATTTACTGAAACCATCATTAAATATGGGTCTGAGGAAATTAAAAAAAATGTTCTTCCAAAACTTGTTACAGGTGAAATCGTAGGTACCTATGCAGTTGCTGAAGATATGTCTGCAATTACTGAATCAACTCTTTCATGTGCTGTTGAGGGCGACTCTGTCACTGGAGCAAAAATAGCTGTCCCAGATGCTGAACTTGCAACTCATGCAGTTGTTTTAGTTAAAGGAACTAAAGGTCCAGAATTAAGGTTGGTTGACTTGAATTCTGATGGAGTTGAAATCTCTCTTCAAAAAAATTTAGATAAATCAAGATCATTTTATAAAGTAGCTTTTAATAATGCTCAGTCATCTCTTTTGGGTGATCAAGGTTCTGGCTGGGAATCTCATGTTCATATTATGGATCAGGCGGCCGTACTATTTGCCTTTGAGCAAGTTGGCGGTTCGCAGCAAGCTCTTGATATGGCTAAAGAATATGCTATGGAGCGTTATGCATTTGGGAGACAGATCGGTTCTTATCAAGCTATTAAGCACAAACTTGCTGATATGTATGTTGCAGTAACTTTGGCAAAATCAAATTGTTATTACGGTGCCTGGGCACTTTCATCTGAGTCATCAGAGTTGCCACTTGCTGCAGCCACTTCACGAGTAAGTGCTACAAAAGCTTTTCAGTTATGTGCTAAAGAGAATATTCAAACTCATGGAGGAAATGGATTTACTTGGGAATATGACTGTCATCTCTTTTACAAGCGATCTAAAGTTCTTTCACTAAACTTAGGATCAGAAGCAAGCTGGAAAGAAAAGCTCGTTTCTGCGATGGAAAAAACAAATACACTTAATTAACGAGGAAATAATATGGATTTTAATGATACTCCGGATCAAGCTAAATTTAGAGCTAAGTGCAAAGAATGGCTAGATAGTAATGCTAAGCTGAAAGATGCAGGCAAACGTATAAACGTAGAAAGTAACCTGGAAGAATTAATTGCCAAAGCCAAAGTTTGGCAAAAAAAGAAATATGATGCAGGTTGGGCAATGCTGCATTGGCCAAAGGAATATGGTGGCATAAATGCAACCCCAATTGAGCGCATAATTTGGGGTCAGGAGGAATCAAAATATGACGTGCCAGGAAGTATTTTTGAGATAGGTCTTGGAATGTGTGGTCCTGTCATGATGCAGTATGCCTCAGAAGAACAGAAAGAAAGGTACTTACCACCTATGGCAGAAGGGAAAGAAATCTGGTGTCAATTATTTTCTGAGCCATCTGCTGGATCGGATGTTGCAGGTCTTAGAAGTAAAGCCGTGAAAGATGGCGATGAGTGGGTTATTAATGGTCAAAAAGTATGGACTTCGGGGGCTCACTATTCAGATTATGGGATTTTGGTAGTCAGACATGATCCTGATCTGGAAAAACATAAAGGCTTAACTTTCTTTTTTGTTGATATGAAGTCACCGGGCATAACAGTCAAGCCCATAAAACAAATTACTGGAACTGCTGGAAGTGGTGCTGGCTTTAATGAGGTTTACTTTGATGATGTCAGGATTCCCGATTCACAAAGACTTGGGGAAATAGGTGATGGATGGAAAGTAGCTATCACCACATTAATGAATGAAAGATTGGCAGTTGGTGATGCTAAGGGAGCCGATGTAAATGAAGCTCTTTCTCTAGCCAAAGATAAAGATGACTTTGGTCAGCTTATGATTAAAAATCAAGCCGTAAGAGATAAACTAGCTGATTGGTTCTGTGAGGCAAATGGACTCAAATACACAAAATTTAGAACAATGTCAGCCCTCTCAAAAGGTGAGGCACCTGGTCCTGAAGCATCAATTACTAAAATTGTTAGTGCTAACAAACTTCAAGCCATAGGTAATTTTGGAATTGATTCAGGCGATATGGCCGGAATGTTAATTGATGAAGAGGATGGAATGAGTTCTTTTCAGGCTGCATGGCTTGGCGCACCTGGTCTTAGGATTGCGGGTGGTACTGATGAAATTCTTAAAAATATTATTGCTGAACGAGTCTTAGGATTACCGCAAGATCCTAGAGCAGATAAAGGCCTGCCTTTTAAAGATATACCGTCAGGAAAATAGTTTTACATCTGGAATTTGAAAGGCTTAGATAACGTGTCTGATGCCTTTCATAAATTAACTTTAGAAACTCATCAACTGAAATGGCAGAATGATCTCCCATTTTCATTAGATTCCAATGACATTTTTTTTCAAGATGATGCATTGGACGAGATTGAGCATGTCTTCATAGAACCAAATCTAATTCTTCAAAGAGCCTTAAATGATACAAATCTTGTAATAGGTGAGATAGGTTTTGGCTTCGGGTTAAATTTTCTTTCAACCTGTAAATCTTGGCTTAAAAATTCAAATAATGGTTTGCTGACTTTCATTAGCATTGATCATAAAGTCCCGACACAAACAGAAATAAAAAGATTATTTAAAAAATTTAAAATACTTAAAGATCTTGAGGATGGATTCTTTGAATCTTTCGATCCGATTCATAAAGGGATAAATAAGTTCTTTTTTTCAAATTGGAATGTTGAATTAATTCTTTATATAGGAGACGTAATTGATGCAATAAGAGACCTCAATGGAGGCTTTATGATGGATGCATGGTATCTAGATGGCTTTGATCCAAAAGCCAATCCTGTTATGTGGAGTAATGATGTATTGGATTTTATAAAAATTCATTCTCATAAAAATACAACCTTATCAACCTTCTCAGCAGCAGGTTTCATCCGCAGAGGACTATCAGAAAGAGGTTTTGAGGTTGAAAGAAAAAAGGGGTTTAAATTTAAGCGACATCATCTTGCAGGATCCTATTCTCAAATAGAACAAAAACAAACTTTTAAAAGGGTTGCTGTGGTTGGTTCAGGTATCGCGGGATGTTCTACGGCCTATCATCTTGCAAAAAATGGGCATACTGTTGAGCTCTTTGAGATCAATGGTGAAATTTCTTCTGGCGCATCTGGCAATCCCCTAGCGGCACTCTATCCTCGTTTTAATCCAAATGAGCAACCAATCAATACCTTGAATCTTTCAAGTTTTTTTTATGCCGATAGATTTTATAAATCTCTTAATTGTGATGCCTACTTCAGAACCGGGGTTGCATTTTTGAATCATGATAAGAGAACAGAAAAATGGATTAAAAAGTTAAAGATGCTTAATAGGGAGGATTTATTTGTCTTCAGCGATGAAAAGAATTCAACTGGATATGATAACTTTGAGGGGGTAATTTTTAATCATGGTGGGTATCTTGATCCGGTAAAGATGAATGGATGTTTGATTGAGCATAAAAATATTACCGTTAATAAAAATTATGAATTTAAGAGCTTTGATTCGAATTCATCATCAGTTAAATTATATTTTCAAGATAATAAAGAATTAACATTTGATTATCTGGTTCTTGCTCATGGATCAGGATTAATTAATTTCTCAAGCAATTTAATGCTTTCAAAAGGTCAATTAGCTGCAGCAAAAATCTCTGATTCTATTCAGATGCCAATCAACTCCAATGGATACATACTTCCCCTAAAAGATGAAGTTAATTGGATTGGATCGTCCTATGAAAATCAATTTCAAAATATGGATGTAAATAAAAGTAAACTGCAAGAAATGATCGAATTTCAGTGTGATCAATTCAATCTGCAAAATGCTCAAAATGAATGTGGATCAAAAACTCAGATAAGGGTCATTTCAAAAGATAAGTTACCAATTTCAGGCCATTATAAAGAATACAAAAACGTATTCTTGTTGGGAGGTTTAGGCTCAAGAGGATTTTGTTATGGACCTATCCTTGGTGATCATGTAGCCAGCTTGATAGGCAACAATATCAGTCCATTAGAAAAAATAGTGACGGATAGCCTTCAGCCAAACAGATTTAAATAGTTTCTAGTATTAAACCAACTAAGTTTTCAGCTTTATCTATACTTGATGGTTCAAAAACTGAACCAGGTCTCCATCTTGTTAAGCCTGTCCAAAGCGTTTGATCAGCCTCGACATCAAATATAGATATTCTTAAATAGAACTCATCGATTGATCGAATACGATCAAAGTCATAAGGTGATCTGTAATAGTAAGGATAGCGATAGTAATGTCCTTCGTCTCTAATAAATTCATCAGAACTGAGTGATATATTAATAACAAGATTAGCTTCATCTGAAATTAAATTACCTCTGTCAGATAAATTCTGTTTAACAGCTTGTTTAATAAAATCTACAAAAATTGGATCAACTTTTGCAGGTATTTCCCTATCGATTTTTATATTTAACGAAGCATCCAGAGGCAAGTCAAAAGCTTCTATTGCATTTGTTTTTAAGTAAGGTCCAGTATTGCAGGCAACAATAATAGATAAACACAAAAAATTTAAAACTAAAGAGTGAAATTTCATAATATAAATTAAAAGATTAACTATTTTTTATTATAATGATTTACTCAAATTTTTCTAAATAAATAATTAATATGTTTGAACTTATAGATACTAAGAAAGTGGATTTGCTAAATCTTAATGCAAATCTATATCAACACTCAAAATTCAAAACCAAGCATCTTCATCTTGAATCAGAAAACTCTGAGAAAGTATTTATGGTTGCATTTAAAACTGTTCCTGAGGACTCAACTGGAATTGCTCATATCTTGGAGCATACAGCTTTATGTGGGTCGAAACGTTACCCTGTTCGAGATCCCTTTTTTATGATGCTCCGTCGGTCAATTAACACATTCATGAATGCATTTACCTCAAGTGACTGGACGGCCTATCCTTTTGCAACTCAAAACTCCAAAGACTTTGAAAATCTTTTAAAAGTATACACAGATGCGGCCTTCTTCCCAAACCTTGATGAGCTGGATTTTTTTCAAGAGGGTCATCGACTAGAGTTTAATGAAAATAATGAATTAGAAATAAAAGGGGTAGTCTTCAATGAAATGAAAGGAGCAATGAGTGCTCCGAGTTCGCAATTGTGGCATGGGATGACAAAGCATCTTTTTCCTGAAACTACATATCAATTCAATAGCGGTGGTGAGCCAAAAGACATATTAAATTTAACTCATAATGATCTAGTCAATTTTCATCAAAGTCATTATCACCCCACAAATGCATCGTTTTATTCTTTTGGTGACATGAATGTAAAAGAGCTGCAAGAATATTTAGAAGAAAATGTAATGAGTAAATTTGATCCGCTTGAAAGCGCATTAAGTGTCCCACTTGCAAAAAAATTTGAAAGCCCAAAATATTCTTTTGAATATTACCAACCCACTGAAGATAAAAAAGATAGCAATCATGTTGTTGTGAGTTGGTTGCTAGGAAAGAGTTATGACTCTTTTAATTTGTTAGAAAAATATTTTCTTAGCAGTTTACTTATCGATAACTCCTCCTCTCCTCTACGTCATGCTCTTGAAACAACCGATCTTGGCTCTTCAATTTCACCAATTATGGGTCTGGAGCCAAGCAATAAAGAATTGGTTTTTGCAGTAGGACTTGAGGGCGTGTTACCAGACAAAGCTAAAGATATCGAAAAGCTAGTTATGGACTCTTTGGAATCAGCTTTGTGCGGAGGAATATCTCAATCAAAAATTGATGCGGCACTCCATCAACTTGAGATTAGTCAAAGAGAGATATCTGGTGGAACAATGCCATATGGTCTTCAACTTATCCTTGGTGCTATGGGGGGCTGTATCCATGATGAAGATCCAATTTCTTTGCTTGATATTAATAAAAATATTGAGCTACTTAAAGAGAAAGTTAATAGCGGCGACTATATTGATACATTAATTAAAGACTGCCTTATTGATAATAAGCATAGGTTATTATTTGAACTCAAGGCAGATCCTGAATTTAATGACAAAGAAAATACATATTACAAAGCTTATCTTGCCCAAAAGAATCAAGAATTGGATGAATCAAGTAAAAAAGAAATCATAGAACTCTCAACTAGGTTAAACAATAGACAAAATCAGGTTGATGATGAATCAATATTGCCAAAAATAGAAAAAAAAGACATTCCTGACTCTAGATCATTTCCAGAAATCTCTACTTTAAACGAAAAGAAATTTTATAAAGCAGGTACGAATGGGATTATTTATCATGACTACATTTTTTCACTGGAAGATTTAAATGAAGAAGAAATTGGTATAGCCTCTTTGTATGCATATCTTTTGACCAACGTAGGGTTGAACGATAAGGGCTATGATGAAATTCAAGAGTATCAATCTCTTATTACTGGAAACATATCAGCCTCGATTAAACCTGATATAAACCACTTTTCAGGAGAGCAAAAATTATCCCTAATTATTTCAGCAAAATCTTTAGAAAAAAATGCATCAAAAATGAGGGACCTCATCATTGAATCAATTAATCATGCAAGATTTGATGAAACTAAAAGAATACAAGAATTAATTCAATACAGCATTGCAAGAAATGAAGAAGCAATAAACTCAAATGGTCATGGATTAGCTATGGATTATGCTGCAGGTGGAATATCTTCCTTTGCTGCCCTTAATGCATCCATGTTTGGAATCAAAAAGCTGCAGGGCATTAAATCAATTATTAATGAATATGGTATTGAAAAAGGATGTAATGAGATAGTTGAAATATTAAGAAATATACATGAAAAAGTTAAAAGCAATCCTAGCAATATATTAACCGTATTGTCAGATGCAAATGCCCTTTCAGAGAGTCTTGTTACTGATTCAAGCTTTCAAAATACTCAAACCAATGTTCCAATTTTTAAAAACGAAACAGCTTGGATAATCCCTGCGCAAGTTAATTATTGTGCTGAAACTTTCAAAGGAGTCAATTTCTTGCATGATGATGCTCCGAAGTTATCTCTATTGGGTGCTGCGTTAAGGAATGGCTACTTACATACTGCTATCCGTGAAAAAGGAGGTGCTTATGGTGCGGGTGCAATGCATGATGCAAGCTCAGGAGTCTTTAAATTCTTCTCATACAGAGATCCTAACTGTGGTGAAACCTTCCACGAATTTCAATCATCCATTAATTGGGTAAAACATAATTTAAAAAACAAACATCTTGATGAGGCAGTTTTAAATGTTATCTCAAGTGTGGATAAGCCTCTGTCTCCTGTGGGTGAAGCCAAGTCAGATTTTTATCAAAACCTCAATGGAATTAATCATGAAATGCGTCTGGATTATAGAAATAAAATTTTAAACACTCGATTGCAAGATTTACATGAAGTAGCAGAGAAGTATCTCACAACAAAATCATTTAAATCAGTTATTGGAAGTAGAGACTTTGAATCTGACTTCAAGAGCCTTTCATTGCATCAAAAAGAACTAAGTTAAAAGATAAAAAACCTTTTCTTTTTTAAATCTTTAGCACAGCCCCAATATTGTTTTTGATACATCACGGATCTAGATTGGACTCGATCAGCTACTTTTATTAGCCATGGTTTTTTTCGATAAGTGCGTTGACTGTAACCTTTATAACCTTCGTGATAGGCTAAATATAAGCCTCTCGCATCATTTTTCTTGAACCCATTAAAAAATCCTTTATTTGCGTACCAGCCAATAAAGTCTGCGCTGTCAGAAAAGTTGTTTCTACTTGCAAATTGATTTGAAGTTTCCTCTTTATAATCCTGCCATGTAGAAGTCAAAGCTTGTGAATATCCTTTTGCACTTGAGGGTCTGAACCATGGAATAAAACCAAATAATTCTTCTCTATCTGGCTTAGCATTGCTCTTAAAACTCGATTCTTGAAAAACAAATGACATTAAAACATAAGGTGGTAGCTTCCATCTTTTTTCAGTTCTAATCGCAGCCTTATACCATCCTCTTTTTTCTTGAAAAATTTTACAAATATTGTCAGGGTTATCCGGAGGCCTGGAGACACATCCCACCAGTACAAAAAAAATTGAAAAGATTACTACGCTATTTTTCATTTAAAAAGTCTGATATTTGATACTCATTGATAATCTCTACTCCAAGTTCATTTGCTTTGGTTAATTTAGACCCTGCATTTGAACCAACTATTAGATAATTAGTTTTACTCGAAACAGAGCCAGAAACTTTTGCACCTTTATTAAGAAGCATGTTTTTCAATTCATCCCTTTTAAACTCTTCGAGCGTCCCTGTTATTACAATCGTTTTATTCAATAAATAACTATCTTGATTAATTGAACTGGGATTCTGTATTTTCAAGTGTGGCAATAATTCACAGACCATATTTTTACAATAATCATTTTCAAAAAATTGCATAATATTTGAGGCTACTCTCGGGCCAATATCATCTAAAGTTATAAGTTCATCAAAAGATGTAGACATTAACTTTTCAATTCCTTTAAAGTGATTTGATAAATTTCTTGCATTGATCTCACCTACCTCCTCTATACCAAGCCCAAAAATAAAGCGATGCAATTCTATATTTCTTGAGGAGTTTATTGACTGGATTAAATTTTCAACTGATTTTGACCCAAAACCTTCAAGCCTTTCTATTTCTTCACTATGATTTTCTAAAGTAAAAATATCTTGTATGTCGTTGAAGTAACCTAATTCTAAAAAACGATTAATTATTTCTTTACCCAAACCTTCTATGTCAAAAGCTTTACGTGAAACAAAGTGATAGAAAGAGCCACGAATTCTTGCATCACATGATCTGCCTCCCATGCATTTAAGAAAGGCCGCTCGTTGTTGAACTTTATGAAGTGAATAATCCTTATTTGAATTTTTAACAAATTCATTAGCTTCATAACTAGAATCAAATTTTTTTATAACATCGACATCGTCTCTTACCTCCCAAGAGATAGCATGATTTAAGCTAGCTTCTGAGCCGCACTCGCATAGTTTTGGAAGTTTTACTTTTGATGACCTATTTTTATCTTTTGCAATCACTCTAATAATTTGAGGTATCACATCGCCTGCCCGCTTTATAACAACACTGTCTCCAGGTCTGGGATCAAGGCGTTCGAGCTCATCAACATTGTGTAACGTACAATTACTTACATTGACTCCTCCCACAAAAACTTTTTTAAGTTTTGCGACTGGAGTGATGACCCCAGTGCGACCTACTTGGAAATTTATATCAATAATTTTTGTTTCGGCCTCCTCAGCTGGGAATTTTCGAGCAATTGCCCATCGCGGAGATCTTGCAATTTCACCAATCTTATTCTGATCATCGAGGTTGTTTACTTTATAGACTACTCCATCTATTTCATAATTGAGTGATTCACGATTTTTATCAATTTTTTCAAAATACTTTATGCAGTCTCCAAGATCATCGGCAATAATATTTAATGGATTAACTGGAAGTCCCCAGCTTTCAAATTTTTTAAATACTTCGTCTTGACTGGAAAATGAAATCCCTTGAACTAATCCCACTCCGTGAGCAAAAAAATGAAGCGGTCTACTTTTAGTTATCTGAGGATCTAACTGTCGCAAGCTTCCTGATGCAGCATTTCTTGGATTAGAGAATAATTTATTACCTTCTTTTTCTTGGAGTTTATTTAATCTGTTGAATTCATCTTTGGGCATAAATATTTCACCCCTAACTTCAATAATCTCTGGAATATTTTTTGAACCAATTAATTTCAATGGAATTGAATTTATTGTTCTAACATTGGAGGTAATATTTTCACCAGTCTCTCCGTCACCTCTTGTGGCTCCAATCTCAAGAATGCCATTAAGATAAGTAAGTGAGACAGCTGCTCCATCTATCTTAGGTTCACAAAAATACTTTGTTTGAATCGAGCTATTTAATGATTTGTTAACCCTATGATCAAAGTCAAAAAACTCTTCATCATTAAAACAATTGCTTAATGAAAGCATATTTTTTGCATGCTGATGTGTGCTGAAAGCAGTCACTGGAGAAATACCTACCCTTTGGCTTGGCGATTCTGGACTTACCCATTTTGGATATTTTTTTTCAAGACTAATTAATTTTAAAAATAAAGAGTCATATTCCGCATCTGAAATTTGAGGATTATCTAAAACATAATAGCTATGGTCATGTTTTCTGATTTCAGTTTTTAAGAGTTCATAGTCTTTAATTGAATCACTCATAATGGGTTTAATTTATTAGCTGAATAAGACTTTTCTTGAAGCACCCTGCTCGCATATGTCCTAAAGTGCTCAATCATTTGTTTTGAGAGTGGGTTATTCTTGATATCAGTGATGTTAGCTTCGAGGCTTTCTGATATGAGACTGAGAGTCTTCATCATCAGCTCAAGACTGCTTATAGGATCAGTACTTTTAAGTAAGTCAATTGCAGCAATAAGAGTATTGGTTTGAGTATTTTTTTCTAAGCTGCCAGGGTGAAATTTGTTAGCAAGCCTAAAAACCTCTTCTAAAGAATGGTTATAGAAAACAAAAAATCCATCAGCAACTTTAAATTTAAGATTTTTAAAAAGCTCAAGAACTTGTTCCATATCAAAATTTGAGCCGTCGATAGAGTGCAGCTGCATTATTATCAATTCTTGATTTGAAGGATCACTTTCATCTGGGTCGAGGTTTAACGATCCTTGTTTTAATTCAGCGTTAAGGTGTAAATTATCAGCATTTTCAAAAATTTCTTTTCTGTTTATTCTGGTCTTAAAAAAAAAGTAAACGACTGAAAGCGAAATACTAAAGCCAATTCCAATAAGAATAATCTGAAAATTTGTCAGCATTAAGAGGCAGCAAGCTCAAGCGCTTCACTTACATCAACAGATACAACTCTCGAAACACCAGCCTCTTGCATTGTAATCCCCATGAGATGATCACTTTTTTCCATCGAGATCTTATTGTGCGTTATAAATATAAATTGAACTTCAGGTGACATTGATTCAACCATATTCACAAACCGGGTAGTATTTTGATCATCTAATGGAGCGTCGACCTCATCAAGCATGCAAAACGGTGCAGGATTAAGTTTAAATAGAGCGAAGACCAGTGAAAGCGCAGTTAAAGCTTTTTCGCCACCAGAAAGTTGAGAAATATTTGAATTCTTCTTGCCAGGAGGTGTTGCCATAAGAACAACGCCACTCGAAAGAGCATCGCCTTCTAAAAGTCTGAGCTCAGCTTTCCCACCTCCAAAGAGTGTAGGAAAAATTTCAGATATTTTTTCATTCACCGCCTTAAAGCTTGATTCAAATTTAGATCTTGATTCATTATCAATTTTTTGTATAGCTATCTGCAATTTATCTAATGCCTCATTAAGATCATTAATTTGGCGATCCAACTCTGACATCCTTTCTGATTCAGATTTAATTTCTTCAGGAGCGGCCAAATTTATTGCCCCTAAAGAGGTAATTTTATTTTGTACAGAATTTAGATCGCTTTCCAAGCCATCGAGTGAAAGATTGTTATAGTCGCAAGGATCTAAATTCTCAATATTAATATTATTTTTTTCTAGTAATTTTGATGAGTTTTCTAAATTTATTTCAAAAGTCCTCAAATCAAGTTTATTTTGATTAATCTTTTCTTCTAAATTCTTTTCATCAATTTGAAGTAATCCCTTCTGGTTTTCTAAATGATTTATCTCATCGGTGACTTTAGATTGATCCTGCTTAATTTTTAACAACCCTGATTCAGATGAAGATTTCATCTCAACTTGTTTTGTAAGCAGATCTTGGGTTTCAGATTTCTTCTTAGAAATTTCATCAAGTTTTAGCTCAAGCTCACCTATTCTTTGCTTGAATTCTTGGGCAAAGTCCTTTGTCTGTTCTGAAGCAATATTCAGGACTTTGTGGAGGATCTCTTTTAACTGCAAAGCTAATTCTTTCAATTCGCTTTTGTTAATTGAAGAAATTAATTTTTCAAGAATATGAAGAGCCTTCTCTTTTGGCGACAATTCTTCAAAATCAGTAGCTTTTTTTATAGCATCTTCATAAGCCTGATTTGCTTTAATAATATCGGTTTTAGTATTCGCTTCAGCTGAGGTAAGGTTTTGCAAGCTTTCTTCTAATCGAGCTAACTCAGAACCTACGCCATAAAAGGATTTTTGAGCCTCGTCATAAGCAGCAAGAGTATCTTGATGCTCGGTTTTAATCTGATCAATCTTCGATTGAATAGTTAAGACTTCACCATTAGCTACCTTAAGCTTACTAGTTAAATCTCTGAGACTTAAATTAATTTTATCTCTTTGGGTCTTAGCTGAAAGTGAATTCATTATTGAAATTTTGAGTTTTATGTCTGTTTCCTGAGAACTCAATTCATTGTATTTTTCTGCAGCCTTTGCCTGTCTTTCTAATCGACCAATTAAACGCTTAATTTCATCTCTTATATCTTTTACTCTTGAGATATTCTCTTTGGTTCGTTTAATCTTAGATTCAGTTTCTTTACGTCTTTCTTTGAACTTGGAAATACCTGCAGCCTCTTCTATATAGATTCTCAAATCCTCAGGTCTTGCTGAGACGATCTTTGAGATCATCCCTTGCTCAATTATTGCGTAACTATTTGGTCCTAGTCCTGTTCCCAAGAAAATTTCTTGAACATCTCTACGCCTAACTTTCGCTTTATTAATGAAATAGTTTGATTTTCCATCTCTAGTCATTACCCTTTTAACAGATATTTCATTATATTTTGAATATTCACCTCCCAATTTACCCATTGAGTTGTCAAAGAGTAATTCTATGCTGCACTGACCAGATGCCTTTCTTAATTCTGAACCGTTAAAAATTACATCTGCCATTGACTCGCCCCGGAGATTTTTAGCTGATAACTCGCCAAGAACCCACCTTACTGCATCAATAATATTTGATTTACCACATCCGTTAGGACCTACTACGGCTACCATATTTGTGGGGAAGGATATCCTCGTTGGATCAACGAAACTCTTAAAGCCAGCAAGTTTAAGATGTTTAAGCTGCATGTATAGTTATTTTAAACTATTGTTCCCTTTTAGACCATTCAGAATCACTAATATTTACTTGCCATGGTGCTGCCTCTATGGGCTTAGAAAAGTTAATATTTGACTCGTAATCATAAGTTCCGTCAATGCATTTTAGTTCTATGAAAATTGAGGTATTTTCTTTATTAAGTGCTGCTGATGGAATATCAAATCCTCGAACAACAGCGTTGGTCTTATCAAGTATTAGGTTATTGTTTTTAATATCACTTAAACTATCTGAAGACACAGCCAAAGGTAATAAGGGTCCATTTTTAAGAAACACTTGTGTGTCAATTATTCCATTTTTGCATTTAGGTCCATCTATTAAATTAAAATTAATCAGGACAGATGCCTGAGAATATTTCGGGTATTTGGCATCTCTAAGGTCTGCTAATAAATTAAAAGTATCAACTTGAAACTCTTCTTCCTTAAAATTTTGATTTATAAACTTTAATAAGCTTTCAGCTGAAATGAGTAAATTATTTGAAATGGCTTCATTTGCCTTTTTAGCTATATATAAAAAACTTAATTCTTGACTCTGTAGCTTTGAAATCTCAGCTAACTCCTCGAAAGAAACATCAGTATTTTCAAAAATTTGTGAATCGATTGAATTTATAAGCTTAACCTCTCTATGAGATCCAATGATTTGATAGCTAGAGAAATAGGAAAAATAAATAAATCCATAGATCAAACTTGCAGATAATAAAACCACTGACTTGTGATTCACTCCTCTTGAAAACAAGTAAAAAAGTATTGGTATGAGAGAGATTCCGAATACTAAATACAGCAATCTAAATCCTTTTTTTTAGGCCAAAAAAAATAATGATGGAAATGAAAAATATTAATGGCATTAACCAGAGAAGCAAGTTTTCTGAGAATGAAGGATTATAATCAGATTCCTTACCATATCTTTGAATAACAAAATCTTTGATCTCTTGATCAGATTTTTCATCAAGGATCATAAAATAGATTCTATCCTTTAAGTCTTTTGATACCGGTGCATCGGAACTAGCAAGGCTTCCACTTGTGCACTTTGGACACCGAATCTCATCAATTAAGCTGAAAAATCTTTGCTCTTGATAGGAGTCTTTAAATTCATAAATGTCATTACCAAACGAATCTATATGAAATAAAAGGAATAAAACAATTAAAGATTTTCTAGAAAAACTCTTCAAAATCTTGCCTCCACTTTTCAATATTCAGTTCGCCAATATGTCTTCTAACGATAATGCCATCTTTTAATAAATAAGTTTCAGGTGCACCCGTCACACCCAAATCTAATGCTAATGTTCCATAAAAATCATGTATTGAAATTTCATATGGGCTCTTAAAGTTTTTCAGCCAATTTATTGCATCATCTTTATTATCCTTATAATTCAAACCAATAATGGGAACTCCTTTATCTTTTAAATCAATCAGAAATGGGTGCTCAACTCTGCAGGTAATGCACCAACTTGCCCAAACATTTATAAGATAAGTGCCAGAGGAAATATCTTTTTCACTTAAAGTTTTGTCATCAAGCGTTTGAAGTTGAAATTCTGGTAACTCTAAATTTAATGGTTGGCTCGCTTCATTTTGACTTTGAGAAATTACATAAGCAAAGAAAACAATTATCAAGATTGGAACTAATAGAAATATATATCTTATTTTGGATTTCATACTATTGCTCTTGATCTTATTAGTATCCCAAGAATCATTAGTAATACCGAAAACCAAATCCATTTAATTAGATAATTAAACTGTACTCTAAAAGTCCAGCTCCCATCATCGAGCTGTTCGCCAATGTTAATATAAATATCTCTTAAAAATGTGGCTTCAATGTCTGTTTCAGATGTAACTTGGCCCCTTGTGAAATATTTCCTTTTTTCTGGTGAAAAACTTATTATTTTTTCATGGATCTTCATATTGATTTGAGCAATAATTCGTTGATGGTTTGATTCATCCTTTAAGGACAAGTCATCAAAACTAATTTCAAGTTCCTCAGTGATATATTCCTCGTTTACATTTAATTTAAGGTTTTTCTCATAACTAAAAATAGAATTACCAGCGATAGAAAAAAGTAGTAAGCCAAAACCTAAATGAGATACTGCACTCGACCAGTTAATAAATTCCCTATTTACTGAATTCATTAATAGCTTGAATGCATAGATTGAAATTATAAAAATGCCTGAAAAAAGTCCGATCATTTGAATCAAGCTAACACTGTATTGATGGAGACTTTGAACTATAAAGGTTAAAAAACATGATATTAGTATTGGAATACTTAATTTGGAAAGTGTTTCTGTGAGCTTCCACTTACGCTGCCATTTAGATTCAACTGATAATGCTATGAAACATGCTGCAATGAAGATCAATGGTGCAAAGATTGTATTATAGTAAGGCGGACCGATGCTGACTTTTGTAGAATAAAAATATTGCGTAATTAAAGGATATATAACTCCCAAGAAAACTGAGAATATACTTGTAATCATTAAAATATTGTTCAATGAGAGGAATGATTCTTTCGAACCTGATACCACAAGTCTTGAGTTTACAATCTTGATAGATCGGAAGCTAAACAAACCAAAGCTTATGAGTGCTATCACTCCAGTGATTAATAACAAAGTTAAGCCTCTCTGAGGATCATTGGCAAATGAATGAACGCTATCAATGATCCCAGACCTAACAATGAACGCTCCAAAAAGGCTAAGAATAAAGACTGAAAGCCCCAAAAAAAGAGTCCAGGATTTGAGTACTCCTGATTTAGTGGATGCATGAATTGAATGAGTGAAGGCTGTTGCTGCCAACCATGGCATCAGTGCTACATTTTCAACAGGATCCCAGAACCAATAGCCTCCCCAACCAAGCTCATAATACGCCCACCAACTTCCAAGTCCTATTCCTAATGTTAAGAATGCCCAAGCATAAAGGCTCCACTTTTGAATAATAGTTTCCCATCCTTGTCTAAATTCTCCATCTGCCAAGTAAGCACAGATATAAACAAATGGAACAGCAAAACCAACATAGCCTAGATATAGCATTGGAGGATGAATCACTAATGCAGGATCTTGAAGAACGGGATTTATATCTCCTCCATTGATTGGAGCAAGTGGCAGTATTCTTTCAAATGGTGATGAAGTTACTAGCAAAAATAACAAAAAGAATAATAAAACCATTGCAGAGAAAAAGATTACATACCTGAATAGATTAGATTGAGTATCTAATCTGTTAACGAATAGCCATAACCACAGTGAAAGAAACAAAATCCATAAAAACATTGATCCTTCATGAGAACTCCAAATCGATGAAATTTTGTAAAAGATTGGTAGATCTGAATTGGAATGCATGGCTATGTATTTCACAGAGAAATCATCCATAACCGCCAAGTAGACATATAAAATAAAAGCACAAATCAAGAAAATCGTTGCTGCATTAAAACAGTTTAACGAAAGCCTAATTATTGAATCGGTACTTCTTAAAGCGTTACTGCTTAGTATTACTAGGAAAGAAAATAAAAACAGGCCTGCTGCTAATATTGTAAGCAAATGAGATATCTCAGGAATCATATTATTTGCTTAGTTCCGGTGGCATGTAATTTTCATCATGCTTTGCAAAAACTTCTTCGGCAACAAACACGCCGTTTCCATCAAAACTTCCTAACATAACTGCTCCGCTATCTTCTTTGAAGAGGTCTGGAGGAATTCCATCAAACTCAATATCTAGATCTTCTTCAAAATCAGTCAATACAAATAAAATCTTTGTATCTTCATACTTGATTGACCCTTTTTTTACCATTCCACCGAGTTTTATTCTTTCTTTAGGAAGATTATTTTTATTTAATTCGCTTGGCGAATAAAATAAGTCTAGTTGTGAGTTCAATGCGGACAATATCAGGAAAATACCTATAAAAGATGAACCAAGCAATAATAAGATATTCTGCAGTCTCTTTTTTCGATGAGGAAGCATTTGAAAAACTATTTCCTAAGCTTATAAAACAAAAAAATAAATGATCCGGATAGTAATATCGTTCCTACTGAATAGACTGCCCAGACATAAATACCATGACCATTCATAAAAAGAATATCATCCATAGTTCTTTACCCAATTCCTATTTTTTTCTCTATTAAAAATAATAATTTTACTTACTAAAACTCCCATGGATATTAATACAAAACCAAATGAGACAATGCAAAGTATTAATGGGTACAACATTGCTGAGTCTATCGCTGGATTATCTGTTAAAGTTATTGAAGCTGGTTGATGGAGAGTTGACCACCAATCAACAGACTTTTTTATAATTGGTAAATTTACACACCCTACTATTGTCAAAATAGACATCAAGTTATCAGCCTTATTTTGATTGTTAAATGAATCATGTAATGCAATTAATCCCAAATACATCAAAAAAAGTATTAGAGTCGAAGTTATTCTTGCATCCCATTGCCACCAAGTACCCCAGGTTGGAATACCCCAAATAGATCCGGAAAATAATGCTAAAAAAGTAACTAAAAGACCAACAAACGCAGCAGATTTTGTTAAGTATGCAGCTAATTTTACCTTCCAGATTAGGTATATTGCTGACCAGGCAGCCATTATCCAATATATAAGTTGAGCATATATAGAAGAAGGTACATGCAGATAAATAATTCGATATGAATCTCCTTGTACAGCATCAGGAGGAGCAACAAAAATTCCCCAGGACCAACCAGCAATGATTAATACAATGCTAGGGATAAATACAAATAAAAAGTATTTATCACATGTTTCGATATAGGTTTTTGCTGATGCAAATTTATTTATAATTTTATTAGACACTAATCTATATATAAGGCTCTGAATTGCTATTCCAAATGCATTTTGAGTATAAGCGAAGATAAATAAGAAAACATGGGAGTAATAAGAAAGCTTATTCCGAGACTAAGGAGTAAAAAACTATCAATACTTGAATTATTTTGTAAAAAAGTCATCGATTGCCCAAAGATAATGATTACTGGAAAAACTAATGGCATGACAACTATAAGTCCAAGCAATCCACCCTTATTGATACCCAATGCACTGCCAAAAAGAAAGATATTTAAAAATAATATTTGGCAAAAAAAAGATATTAAAAAGAGATCTAGGAAAATAAATGCATCTACGTTGTTAACACTTGCGAATAAAATAGTTAGCAATGACAAAGGAAGCGCTTTGTAAATAATCAAAATAATTAACTTTGCTAAAACGGATGAGAATAAACTTTTATTTTGAGTAAGAAACTGCTCAAATGAGCCATCTTCATAGTCCTCAAGCAAAATGTCATCTATAGCAAGGTAATTTGTAAGCAGGAGAGAAATCACAATAATTATCATGAATAGATCACTAGTCTGCCTGCCAAATAAATCAATACTCAATGGAAAAGCGATCATTATCAGAGCAAACAAGATCAAGGGAGTAAGCCATGCTCTTGACTTGTAAATTAGTTTTGTTTGTTCCTGTGATAGGTATTTGATCATTTAAATATTAATTGTTTTAGCTGGCATTGATATTGGGATATGTGAAGTAATAATTATAGCCGCTCCATCATTTACCCTTTTTTGTAGTTTTTCTTGAAAAAATTTTGTAGTTGAATCATCTAATCCAACAAATGGCTCGTCTAAAACAAATACCTGAGTATTTTTAATTACTAGTTTTGAAGCAAAAAAAGATTTCTTTTGCTGCCCAAACGAAAGATTTGAAAATCTTAAATTCAGCTTTTCATACAAATCTAGTTCTTCTAAAACTTTTTGAGCATCAATAAGTTCATCCTCTGAAAGAATTAACTTTAGATTTTGTAATAAAGTGAGATAGCCTTTAAAGGGCAATTTATGTCCATGGAATTGAATATTTAAATTTTCTTTTCTATGAACTGCGCCTTTTGTAGGCTCAACAATTCCTAAGATTATTTTTAAAAGCGATGTTTTGCCTGAGCCATTTACACCTTGAATATGACAAATCTGATTTTTTTTAAGCTTAAAAGAAATTCCACGAATCAAATTATTTTCGTTTATTGAGTAATGGACATTATCCACTTCGATCAAATTACTCATAGGTTATTTTTTGAACTTTCTAATTAAATTACCAGTATTTTCTAATGAATTCATTCTGATAGAAAATCTTCTCTCCAACTCATTAAATAGATTGGATCCATTTTTGCCATGGCCGCCAACAGAAAAAAAAATATCTTTGTGAAAAAAAATTGCTCTATTTTTAACTAAGCGTCTTTTAAAAACTAAATCTTTAATTTGAAGGTTTAAAGAGAATTTTCCCCAAACCTTCTCATTATTAAATGCTATTTTAGCCATAAAATCCCTAGCCTTCTTATTAGGGAAAAATCCTGCTGGAACAAGGCAAAAAAAGGAATTTTTCAAACTTACTATTTTTTCTGTTAAATCTTCTGCATCAAAATCTAAAAATGTTAAGGAGGAGCCCTTTTCTAATTTATAGTTAGAGATCCTCTTTAACTGCCAAGAACTTCCACAGATAATATAAATAATCATTGAGGTATCGCGTTCCATACCTCAAAGTTATTAATTTACTTTATCGAAAGCTTGCTTGAGATCATCAACAATATCGTCAATATGTTCCAAGCCAATTGAAAGTCTTACGTAACCAGGCGACACTCCCGCGGATGCTAATTCATCCTCACTCAACTGAGAGTGAGTAGTGCTAGCAGGATGTATTGCTAAGCTTCTTGAATCACCAATATTTGCAACGTGATAGAACATTTCCAGCGAATCAATAAATTTCTTTCCAGCATCAAGACCACCTTTAATTTCAAAACCTAGTAGTCCACCATGACCTCCTGAAAGATATTTTTCAGCTCTTTCCTTGTGAATACCCTCAGCCACGCTTGGATGAGAAACAGATTCAACCTTAGCATGAGAAGCTAGGAATTCAGCTACATGATCGGCATTTTTAGAGTGCTCCCTAATCCTTAGAGCAAGAGTTTCAAGTCCTTGAATAAAGATAAACGCGTTAAACGGACTCATTGCAGCTCCCATATCTCTCAAGAGAGTTGTTCTGGCCTTCAAAATATATGCAATTGGACCAAGTGGCTTTACAGCCTCGGTCCAAATAGCTCCGTGATAAGAAGGATCGGGTGTATTCAATGAAGGTTGCCTTTCGGCAAACTTTTCCCACTCAAAATTACCGCTATCAACAATAATTCCTCCAATGGATGTTCCATGGCCACCAATATATTTTGTGGTTGAGTGAATAAGTGCTGTAGCGCCATAATCAAAAGGCTTACAAATGATAGGTGCAGCAGTATTATCAACAATTAACGGAATACCTAGGGGTTTGCCGAGCTCAGCAACCTCTTCTATTGGGAAGACTTTAAAAGAAGGATTTGGAAGAACTTCACCGTAATATGCTCTTGTATTTTCATCGGTAGCATCTTTAAAATTTTGAGGATTTTCTGGATCAACGAATCTAACTTCAATACCCATATCTTTAAATGGATTTTTAAATTGATTATATGTACCTCCATAAAGATGAGCCGAGGCAACGATATTATCTCCAGCCTTCGCTATATTTTGAATTGAATAACTTGATGCGGCTTGTCCAGAAGCAACACCCAATGCTCCAACCCCACCTTCAAGGGTAGCAATCCTCTCTTCAAGCACTGCATTTGTAGGATTCATAATTCTTGAATAAATATTTCCTAGCTCAGATAAGGAAAATAGATTTGCTGCATGATCTGTATTATCAAATTGATAACTAGAGGTTTGATGAATAGGAACAGCTACTGAATTAGTGGTTTCATCTTTTCGCCATCCAGCATGCAATCCAATGGTTTCAGGGTTTTTATATTCTTTAGTCATAATGTCACTCCACGTGAAATAGTTATTATATATGAGACATTTACTAATTAGGATTGGGACCTTATTTAGCTGAATTTTTTAAACGCCCGCAAGCCAGACAAATCGACGTTTGGTAATAATAATTAAGAATTAGAATTTGTAAAGAAATTTACCCCATTCATTGAATAAATTTATATAATCACTTCGAGAGAAAAATTATGGCAAGAAAATATAACAATTTTAGAGTTGGTGGATCACCTCAGAAGGTAACAGATGATTATGCAGTTTGGACCAATGATCTGTTAGGAAAAGTCATTGCTAGTAAGACTGTAATTCAGCCTGGAAAGAGCACCTTAGGTCACCAATTAGTCAATTCTGATGTAGTTTATGTAATAGTAAACGGAAGAGGAATTATGGAGGTTGTTGAATACATGAATTCTAAGGAGGGTCACGGCAGCGATCCTTCTAGAGGTATCGGACATAAAGATTCCTACGCCTTGACTGCTGGGGATGTTATTCTAGTTGAGTCAGGTGATTACGTTAAAGTTGTTAATGAATCAGATCACGATCAGCTCACCTACCTAAGAGTATTTGATAGAGAAGGCTGGAGACAGTAGCTTAGGGGGTCAAAACAAGCTTTTGCAATTTTTTGATTGCTTCTTTTATTGACATAGTTTCGGTCTCACTATTGGCTAAAGTCCTAATGGAAACCTCTTGATTTTCCATTTCTTTTTTTCCAATAATTGCCATTAACTGTGTTTTAGAATTTGAGTGCTCTCTAATCTTATAGCCAATCTTTTCATTGCGTTTATCCATCTCAACTCGAATACCCTCGGCTAGAAGCTGTGTGCTTAATTTCTCAGCAAATGGAATAACTTCATCTGTGACAGTTAAAACAGCTATTTGCTTTGGCGCTAACCACAACGGCAGCTTTCCTGAATAGTTTTCTATCAAGATGCCTAAAAACCTCTCAAAAGAACCCAATATTGCTCTATGAATCATTACAGGATTATGTTTTTTCCCATCCTCACCTACATAAACAGCATCCAACCTAGATGGGAGAATGAAATCAGCTTGAAAAGTACCACATTGCCATTGTCGACCTATCGCGTCCGTAAGAACAAAATCTAATTTTGGACCATAAAAAGCTCCCTCTCCCTCTTCAATTTCATATGGTAGTTCTAACCTCTCAATTGCTTTCCGCAATGCATTCTCAGCCTTATCCCAAGTCTCATCATTACCTATTCTAACTTCGGGACGAGTTGAGAGTTTGATATTAAATTCATTAAAACCAAGTGATTTATAGATATCAGATAAAAGCGTAATAAATGATTTTGTTTCATCTTCGATTTGATCTTCGGTACAAAAAATATGACCGTCATCCTGAGTAAATCCTCTGACCCTCATTAATCCATGCATCGTTCCTGAAGCCTCATATCTATGGCATGACCCAAATTCTGAAAACCTAATGGGTAGATCTTTATACGATGTAAGACCCTGATTATAAACCTGAACGTGACAAGGACAATTCATTGGTTTAAGGGCATTTGTTCTTTTTTCGTTTGCATGCTCTTCATCAATTTCAGCAATAAACATGTTCTCTCGATATTTTTCCCAATGCCCTGAAGCTTCCCATAACTTTCTATCAACCACTTGAGGAGTATTAATCTCCTGATATCCAGAAAGGTTAAGTTTTTCTCGCATAAAGTTTAATAAAGAGGTGTATATTGACCAGCCATTTTGGTGCCAGAACACCATTCCCGGAGCCTCGTCTTGGAAATGAAATAAATTCATTTCTTTTGCGAGCTTACGGTGGTCTCTCTTTTCTGCCTCTTCAATTTGTTTCAAATGGTTAGAGAGTTCTTTTTTTGTTCTCCAAGCAGTCCCATAAATTCTTGTAAGCATTTCATTTCTTGAATCCCCTTTCCAATATGCGCCGGCTAAATTCAAAAGTTTAAATTCACCGATAAATTTTAGTGAAGGAAGGTGGGGTCCATTACATAGATCAATAAAGCCTGATTCCTCTTGTGTGTAGATTTGAAAATCCTCATATTGTTCAGAGCTCTCAATAATCTTAACTTTGTAGGGCTCTTTAAGGTCATTGAACTTAGAAATTGCATCTTTTTTTGAATGGAGTGTCTTAACAATTCCTGAGCCATCTTTCAAAATTTTTCTCATTTCATCTTCAATTTTTTCTAAGTCATCAGATGAAATGGGTTTTTCAAACAAAACGTCGTAATAAAATCCTGTTTCAATTGTCGGGCCTATAGCAAGTTTTGCATTCGGATATAAATTTTTTATAGCTTTTGCTAACACCTGAGCAGCTAAAGTATGACGCATTATCTCAAGGCCATCATCAGATTGGATAGTGATAATGGACACTTTCATGCCATCGTCTAGCTCATCACTTAAATCAAATTGCTTGCCTTCAACCATGTAAGCAATGGCCGATTTGGCTAATCCGGAACCAATTGATGCCGCCAAATCATGCCCATTTGAGCCCAAAGGTAAGACTTTTGTATTACCATCTGGAAGTGAAATTTTAATTTCTTGGCTCATAATCTTGATTTAATTCATAATTTTAATTGATTTTATGATTAAAAAATATTCGTTTTAATTTTTTATCCTTGAGACGACATCATAGTTATAAATCATCTTCAGTCTTGATAGCAAAATAAAAGGGAATAACTCCAAGATTTTAAAAATTAAACTTCTTATCAGTAGCGGTTGATGAAAAACAAAACGATTTCTTGATGAAATTTGTTGGATTCTCCTCACTCTTTTATTCCTTATCTTTTGAAATCTAAAAAAAGTATCAGAAATATTTTTAGAGTCTTTCATTAGGTATGACAAAGCAAAACTATCTTCGAGAGATGAGCAACCACCTTGAGCCATAAATGGAAGCATGGGATGAGCCGCATCACCAATTAAGGAAATCCTTTTTGAATGCCATTTTGGTAAAAAGTGATCATAAAGGCCCCATTTTTTAATATTGGTACTTTGCAGAAATATATTTTTTACTGTTTGATTTGCCTCCTCAATTAATGCTGTCACTTCTGATAAGGCAGCATTTTCCTTCCAAGATTCTTTTTTCTTATCAAAATCTTTTGAAATTAATACGCAGTTCAAGTAAGACATTTTGCGAATGGGGTATGTTACGAAATGGAGATTTTTTGATATAAATAAGTTTGGTTCAAGAAAAATTTTATCGATATCTTTATCGATTTTTATTAGAGATCTCCATGCAGAAAATTTTCTAAATTTTGGAGCATGGGTTGGAAAGAGGTATTTTCTTGCAATAGAATTTAAGCCATCTGCAGCAATTAAAAAATCAGCTTGATAAGAATTTCCGCTTTCAGAGGATACTATTACTTCCTTATCTAGCTCTTCTATTTTAGTGATTTTTTCATTTTCAATTATTTCTACACCTAGCTCTTTGCTCCGAACAGACAATAATTTAATTAAATCTTGTCTGTGAATATGGTGATAATCACCCGTAAACTCACTGATGCAATATTGATCTAAAGGAACAGAATGCAATGTCTTAGTGGTATCTATCTCTCTGATATTAATTGACGAAGGCTGATCAGATATCTCTTTAAATTGATCATAAATTCCAAGTTGTTTGATTACTTTTTCTGCATTTGGAGTAATTTGAATCCCAGCGCCATGGTCTTGAAAAGAATTGCTCTTTTCGATTACAACGACATGCTTGCCTTGTTTGGCTAAAAAAGCAGAGGTAGCTAATCCAGCAATGCCACCACCTAAAACTATAATCTTCATCGATAAATTTTTTGTTATGCTAACTATATTGCCTTCTTAGTAAAATGGATATAACAAATCCCTCCTAATAAGTGGGGATATATTCATCAAAAAAAGGTACTGCCTGTTCAAGCCTATAATAGTGGGAAATATTGGACCCAAGCAATCTAATAATCCTAATCAATACCTTGCGATATACCCTAAATTGTATGTCCGTTTGTATGTCCGCTATTTGCTATGGGATATTCTAACTTGACCAATAATTATCTTTTGTTATGAAAACCATACCAACTATACTTATTCAAAACTTTTCAAATATAACTGTTTGATTAGTTTCAGTATCAAAATATCCAAGAATAGAGTAAACAAATATTCCTGCTGCCCAAATCAATATGATAATTCCATAAGGATTTTCAGCCAGTCTGGAAAGGATGATATTTGTTTTCTTCTAGATAATTTAGAAGCATCCAACTACAAGCCATAAATCCAACAAATAAAAATCCACAAATTAGCGGTCCAACAATCCAAAATACTATAAATTCAATCAAAATAACCACCAACTATTTAGGTAGAGAAAACCAACTACTATTCCCACTACCCAATAAATGAGAAACATACCCCACCAGTAATTATCCATAAGGGAATTTAAAGTTTCGCTTTTTTCAAGTCTTTGAACAACTAGACCGAAAAAAGCTATTGCAGATACAACAATGAATCCAATAAACAAAGGTGCAAGAATAAAAAAATAGAACAAATCCCAGATGCTTTTTAATAGATCAATCATCAACAACAAGTGCTAAATGGACTGCCATAGTTCCACCAATTAAAACCACCATAAAAAGTTATTCCCAATAGCCAACAAAGAAGAGGAAGGTTTAGATAAAAATAAAAACCCTCTTTTCCTGTCATTAAATGTTCATGGTATTTCTTTTGTGCTTCTCTATGAATTTTGTCAACCCACTTGTAGGCTTCCCCAATTAAGCCAAAAGGAATCATTAGAATAAACCCAACCATTAAGGGTGCAAAAATCACAGTCCATAAAAAATCCCAAACAGGTGCAAATACTGGCATATCAGATTCCCATTAGAAGTCAGAAATTCCTGTTTCAGCAATATCCATTAATACACCCTTCAAAACATCAATACCCTCTTCATACTTTATGCCTGTCTTAACATTGGTCCAGTGTCCGAATTGATGATCAATGCCTATCCAATATCCGATTGGATGTTCTTTACTTGGCTCTGTCTTACAAATATAAAAAAGTATTTCCTTTTTTTTCCACATTGACTCGGTATCTTTGAGAATGAATGTATAGGCACTGTCGTTTCCACCGTGAAATAACTCTAGTTTGTGCGGATTCTTATAAGCATCAAACTTTGTATTAAACCATTCAATTAATGTATTAATTTTTTCAAGAAGTCCAGACTTCATTGCGAACTCTTCCAGTATTTGTGCATCAACCATTTCCATTAGTTGCTGTTTTTCGTTTTCTTCTTGGTTAATGCCAAGTCTGATTTCAAACTCTTTATCTAAATCTTCTTTTTTCACCATTCAACAATTCCAAAGACACCCCATAAGTAAAACAAGCTACCAAACCCAATTATGGCAACTAGGATTACTCTAGCAGCATAAAATACTAGTTTTCCTATTTTCCCAACCCATTTATCTAGCCAAGCATCAATTTGATCCTCTTTTCCTGATTTGATCATCCATTCACTAAACATCATATATGGAATTAAAAGAGCAAAAGTGATTACCAAAGCACCTATGATTTTCATTTAATAAATATACCCCAAAGTGCAAAAGTTTGTATTTCTGGAATACGAGTTGTAATGAAGAAATTTCTATTTAAATCTAAAATTTATTAGGTTTTTGTATGTCCGTTGTATGTCCGCATAGTTTTAGGTAGTATCTAGAAAAAACTTAAAAATGTTGATTTAACAACGTTTCAAGGTTACTGCCTTCTTAGTTAAATGGATATAACAAATCCCTCCTAAGGATTAGTTGCAGGTTCGATTCCTGCAGAGGGCACCATAAAAAAAAATGGGCACATAAAGTGCCCATCATTAACTAGCAATCTGATGTTAGTGAGAATGTGGTGATGCCTCAGGTTGATAATCATAATAGCCTTCTAGGGGAATCATTAAATGAACATACGGAGTTCCCTTAAACATAACGTATGGACCTCCATTAGTGTAGTCAGTAGATTGACCGTCCAATGATTTAGGATCTTTTGGCATTAACATCATATGTGCTCCTGACTCAATAAAATGCTTATGACCTGCATTTTTTTGCCCATCAGTATAAGGAGTAAAGTTATCAACACCCAGATCTCCGTGAAGCATCCAAATCCATCCATCAGCTTCAAGATCTGGCGTCTTATTTGCCTTATAAGCATTAGCCCAAGCTACTGCATTTTTATCAGAGCAGGCTGCCGCAGTTTCATGAGCGCTTTTGAAGCCGCCTTCAGGCATTGGCATGAAAGGCTCACAACGCCATCCATTTGTTCCTTTTCTTAAAACTTTTCCAGAAGCACCAATTATGGTTGCATTATCTCCAATGTAAGCTGGAGCAGCAGATGAATAAGCTTTTATTTCCCAAGCCTTTGAATTACCTTTCTCGTATCCAGCACTTAGGCTGAATGCAAGAAAAACCATGGAAAGTGTTAATAGGTTTTTCATATTTTTTACCTCGAATTTAATAATTTAATTTATCAGGTTTTTTACTAATTAGTAAAATTAATTATCAAAATCCGTTGCTTGAGGAACGTGAACACCGCCATAGTTTGCTGGTGAGTAGTGTTGAGATCTAACAACCCACTTACCATTTTCTTTAACCCAGTTCATAGTAACTCGTGTTCTGTAAGGCTGTTCAACGTCTCCAAATCCTGCCATTCCCTCATAATAAAATCTTGTAAAAACAACATTTTTAGAAAGCTGTACAGCTTCAGGATAATAAATATTAAGAGCTCCACCTGTACCTGAATTTTTCCAATCATCAGCGGATTGTTTAATTAAGGGCTTATGAAAGCTGCCATCAGAATTTGTGCTCAGAACACCAGCACTGCTTTCCATCGAAACAACTTTTTTCCAATCTTCATTTCTTCTGGCGTCATAGTATGCGTTTAAAGACTCTAATACTGCTAATTCATCATCAGAATGAGTGTCAGCTATTGCTGTAAATGCAAAAAGTGATACAAATACACTTAAGAATAATTTCATTTTTAACTCCTATGTTTGTTAAAAGCTTACTATAAAAAAGTATTAACGTAATTTAAATTTCATTATTTTTCCTGCAGCATTTACAGGAAGTGAATCCAAGAACTCAATCTCTCTAGGAACCTTATAATTGGCCATATTATCTTTTGCCCATTTAATAATTTCTTCTTTAGAAGATAAATCCTTTCCATTCATAACTAGAAAAGCCTTGGGAACCTCGCCCATTCGCTCATCAGGAATACCTACCACCGCAGCTTGAATGATTGAGGGATGATTCAATAAAATGTTTTCTATCTCTGCAGGATAAGCATTAAAACCGCCCACGATAAACATATCTTTTAAACGATCTGTAATTTTAAGGTATCCTTTATCGTCAATAATTCCAATATCTCCTGTATGCAGCCAGCCTTCCTTATCAATGGCTTCCTCAGTCGCTTTCGGGTTATCAAGGTATCCCTCCATTACATTGAATCCCTTCACTAAAATTTCACCTTGCTCACCTGAGGCAACTTCTTTTCCATCAACATCTATGCATTTCACCTCAACCCCCTCTATTGATTTTCCAGATGTTGTTGCAATGGTTTCATAATCATCATTTGGAGTACACATGGTTGCTACACCAGTGCTTTCGGTTAACCCGTAAGCGGTAATAACAGTTTCAAATCCTAATCTTTCTTTCATATCTTTTATCAAGCTGACAGGAATTGCTGCAGCACCGGTCACTCCCAATCGAAGTGAAGATACCTTACTTGAATCAAATTCATTTGAACTAAGGATAGATTGATACAACGTAGGAGGACCAGGCAACATAGTTATTTTATGTTTAGAGATTTTTGAAACAATTTTCTCTACGTCAAAAACTGCCTCTGGATATCCGGTACAGCCCCTTAATAATACTGACATCCATCCCGCTTTATAGCCAAATGTATGAAAAAAAGGATTCACAATCAGATATCGATCTTCAGAATTAAGACCGACATAGGTGGACCAATAATCAAAAACATTTATGTTTTGTAATTGATTTATCATCACGCCTTTTGGTTCGCCTGTTGTCCCAGATGTAAAAATAATATCAGCGACATCATCCTGGGCTATTTTTGGTAAATTAATACTTTTTTTAGAAAATAAATCATTGATGCTGACTTCTGTTCCGCTCTGGTTAGGATTCAAAACAAAGGTCTTATTCAGATTTGGTAGGTCTTGGTTTTTTAGTAGATCGAGATAGTTAATATCTAAAAAATCATTCTCAGTAAACAAAAATTTAGCTTTTGATTTATTTAAAATAAATCCTGCTTCAGATCCCTTCATCCTTGTGTTAATTGGAACCAGAATACCGCCAGCTGCTTGTATTGCAGTCGCAACTAATATCCAATTAATTGAATTTGGAGACCAAATAGCAACTCTTTCGCCCTTTCCTAGACCTTGATGAATTAGGTTTGAGGCCAATAACTCAACTTTTTTATGAATCTCCTCATATGAGATTTGATCATTATCATCTATAAATGCAGCCTTGGATCCTAATTCTAATGCTCGGGCTGAGACTAATTCTGGTAAAGATGATATTTTTGAAATCATATTAATCTTGCTAATTTATAGTCATATTTAAAATATTTTAACCCTATGCTCGACTCAGCATTTCTTACTCCAGGAATTGAAGCTATTTTTTGATATAACACTTTTGAAAGCTCTGCAGCATCATCTGCCAAAATAAAGACCATTAAATCATGGCGACCTATCAGACTTGATATAAATCTAACCTCTTGCATTTTTGATAATGCCGATGCTATTTTATCTTTTTCTCTCGCCTCAACATCCAAACCTACAAATGCTAAAGAAGGATTCTCAATTTGATTAATATTGTTAATAACTGAAATTTTAATTACCTCATTTTTAATTAGCTTTTTTACTCTGTTACGCACTGTGCCCTCTGAAACACCAATAACTGCAGCCATTTGATGATTGGACATCCTTGCGTCTGCCCCCATCAGTTGAATAATTTTTTTATCAATACTATCTAAGCTCACAATGGCGCCCAGTCAGTTTCAAATTTATACACTTTGGATGCTAGAGAGGAATCAATGCTTTTGATTCCTGGAATCGAAGGAAGTATATTGTCAATAAGTTCTTCTGTTTCGTTTACAGATCTTGTAGCACAAAGTATTTCTAAATCTTGGATTCCGCTCACAGCGTTGACGCTGAAGACTTGAGGAAGCAAGGATAGTGCTTGAGCAACGCTATCCAATTGATCACCGTTAACCTTTAAACCAATTGGTAATAAGTAATCAAAACCACATTTTTTAAAATCGGCTATCGCAACGATCTTGCAGACCTGGTCATCCAAAATTCTGTTCAGTCGTTTCTTTACAGTTGCTTCGGTAACACCTAATTGGATTGCTATCGACTTAACAGCTATACGTCCATCTTCTTTTAGGCAGTGGATAATCTTATGATCTAAATCGTCAAGATTTTGGGTCACAGTGATGGATTAGAATTCTCTTTTTTCCATGTCTAGGCCTTTGGGAATATCATTTCTGTTTACCAAAAATTGACCGTACCATTTTCTGAGCTTATGAAGAGGTCCATCACCATCGCAAACTACTGGATCAGCAATGTAAATCTTATTCTCCCAAATCGCTACATCTTGACCAAAAGCAAAGTTATTTGCATCAATATATCCTTGAACATATTCATGCTCCTCTTCAGCTGTCATGCCAGGTATTTTTTTTACCATGACTCCAAAGTTAATTTCAAATGATGTCAAGGTAAGTGGTAAATGAGATACTAATAACCTACTTTCTACTTTTTGACCCTCTTGAAGTGCACTCATGTAAGTTGTCATATATGCCGGTCCTTCGTATGTTGCTTTAGAAAATAAATCTCTGCCAAGAATAGGGCTATCAGCAGTCATTTCTTGAGTGTAAGTATGGCCTTTTGCCTCATTCCAGAATCCTTCAAAAGGTGCCTGATGAACAGGACCAAAATGACCTTTATCTGCCATATTATCAATCAGTTCTCTGCAGTTGTTTTTAACTAGAAAACTTGCCATTCCATAGTCAGACCATTCATCTGAGTAACAGGCATCAATCTTTTCAGGCTGATAATCGGGCTCACCACTCTCAACATCATGCCAACACATGACCATTTGATTAATTTCAAGTGTCGGCCATGACTCACCTTGGCCCGGATCTAAACTAATTGAATTATTACTATTCCTCGTAACTAATAATTTTCTATTAAATGCATAGATAGTTTTTGTAGTCTCAACCTCAAAATCTCTTTGATGACCTAAGACAAACCATCCTCTTGGAAATCTATCCGGTAGTTGCTCGCTCATATATTTCTCCTAAAGTTTTCTTCTACACTTTTTTTAATAAGACCATAATATCATCAGATTCCTCTTTTACCTGCCATGACCTAGTTACAGCTTTGGGAGGAATTCTTTTTGCATATGGAATATCCTCACAATTACCTTCATCATTCCATTTCCATGAATGGAATGGACACCTAATGCCATTTCCGTCGACTTCTCCACATGAGAGAGCAGCACCCATGTGCTTGCAATATAAATCTAAAGCCCTGAGATTTCCATCATTACCTCTCCAAACAACGAGTTGAGTAGCGAAATCATCAACTTGAATTGCTTCGCCATTTTTGATCTCATTGCTTGCGGCGACTCTATGCCACCCGTCTCTCAAATGACTATCATTCGGATCCTTCTGAATGGGAAGTTCGTATGAAGTTAATTTATCTGACATCCAAATATTCTAACAACAAATCTTGAATTTTTCCTTCTTAAAGAATTTCCTCAATCGCAATGACTTGCTTTAAGTCTTTTGATGTTGGCACTAAAAGCAAATCATCAACACCGCATTTTTTCACTTCTTTAATTAACCCGGCTAAGTCTTCAATTGATCCGCAAAAACCTGCATTAGCAGCAAGATTTTCAGCCATTTCTTTCCCCATCCATGCTAAATATCTTTTCAGATGGGATTGCATTTGTAATCTTGAATCTTTTCCAATTGCAAACCAAAAACTAGTTACTATTCTCGGTTCTTTGATGCCTTTTATACTGAATGCTTCTCTGACTCTTACTGCTGCATCTGAAATCTCATCTATATCTGCGTTAAAAGAAAATCCTGCAATACCTGATGCATAATCAGCTGACATTGTTAGAGCTTTTGGGCCAATTGCTCCAGCTAAAATTTTTGGTCCTTTTGCTTGCACAGGTTTTGGCCCAATATCCTGCGCGAATTCTCTAGCCCATATTGATTGCATAATTTTTGCAAACTCACTTACCTTTTTCCAACGATGATTTTTCCAATCAGATCCAATTGCTTCATAGTCTTCTTGTCGTCCGCCAACTCCAACTCCAACTGTAAGCCTACCCTCAGAAAGCATGTCAATTGTGGCGAATTGTTTTGCAGATAAAACAGGATCGTGCATGCTGAGCACAGATACTGTTGATATTATTTCTACATTTTTTGTCCAAGCAGCTACCGCTGAAAGCATCGAAATAAATTCAGGGTTATCAAAGACAATCCTTTCGCCTAATGCAATGCTGCTCCATGGGCCGTTATCAATTTGATTGGTCCACTCATAAAGATTATTTCTGGTCAGTCCCGGCTCCATGACCGGTAACGTCATACCGATGTTCATTTATTTTTTTTTAGATCAAGAGCGACATCAACGATCATATCTTCTTGACCGCCTACCATTTTTCTTGAACCAAGCTCAACAAGAATGTCCCTTGTATCCAATCCATAGGTTTCAGCTGCATTTTCAGCATGCCTAAGAAAGGAGGAATAAACTCCGGCATAACCAAGTGTTAAAGTCTCTTTATCAACTCTTACAGGCCTATCTTGAAGCGGTCTAACCAAATCTTCAGCAGCATCCATTAGCTTAAACAGATCAACACCGTGATTCCAACCCATTCTGTCTATAGCAGCTATAAATACTTCTAATGGAGCATTTCCAGCACCTGCACCCATCCCAGCTAAACTAGCATCAATTCTATCAGCACCATGTTGAAGAGCTACAATAGAGTTTGCAACACCTAGTGAAAGATTATGATGAGCATGCATTCCAGTTTGTGTTTCAGGTTTTAAACAGTCTTTAAAAGCTTTAAATCTGTCAGCAACATCATCCATATTAAGGGCTCCGCCAGAATCAACAACATAGACACATTCGGCACCGTAAGACTCCATTAATTTAGCCTGTTCTGCTAATTTACTGGGTGTATTCATGTGTGACATCATTAAAAATCCAATAGTATCCATGCCTAAATTTTTAGCATGCTCAATATGCTGCTTGGATACATCTGCTTCAGTACAATGAGTTGCAACCCTTACAGATCTAATCCCCATTGCATATGCCCAATCTAAATCCTCTTTGACTGCAATACCTGGCAGTATCAATGTTGTAAGTTTTGAGAAACTCACTTCGTCTGCAACTGCTGCTATCCACTCTTTATCAGTATGTGCTCCAAAACCATAATTAAATGATGAACCAGAAATGCCATCACCATGGGCAATTTCTATGGCATCTACTTTTGCCTCATCTAGAGCCTTGGCAATTTTTTTTACATGCTCAATTCCATACTGATGTTTGATGGCATGCATCCCGTCTCGTAAAGTTACATCTTGAATATAGATTTTTTCTTTCATTAATTAATTATATTTTTTTCTAACCAATGATTCTGCTGTACCTAGAGCAGCTGAAGTCATAATATCCAAATTGCCAGCATACTTAGGTAAATAGTGCCCAGCACCTTCTACCTCTAAAAAAATTGATGTCTTAATGCCTTCGTATTCTCCTATACCAGGAATCCTGCATGGATTATTTGAACCAAACCTCTCAAACTGAACCTCTTGCTTCAGTCTGTATCCAGGAACATAGCTTTGAACATTTTTAACCATTTTCTTAATAGAATCTTCTATTTCTTTTTCCTGAACTTCATCTGAAAGTGTAAATACAGTATTTCGCATTAACAGTGGTGGCTCTGCTGGATTTAGGATAATTATTGCCTTTGCTTTTTCAGCGCCTCCAACTTTTTCAAGACCCAACGCTGTGGTTTGAGTAAACTCATCAATGTTTGCTCTTGTACCAGGACCAGCAGAGCTTGAGGAAACTGATGCAACAATTTCTGCATACCTAACTTTAGATACACTATTAACTGCCGAAACCATTGGGATAGTTGCTTGACCGCCACACGTTACCAAATTAACGTTTCCTTCATCTAAATTTGATTCAAGGTTTACAACAGGAACACAGTATGGACCGATTGCAGCTGGAGTAAGATCAATCATTTGCTTTTTATCTCTAGTTACAATCTCATGATGTATTTTATGTGCACCAGCTGATGTAGCATCAAAAAAAATCTCAACGTCTTTATATTCTTTTGTATCTACAAAACCCTTTAATCCACTGTCACAGATTAAGACATTATTTTTTTTAGCAAGATTAAGACCATCAGAGTCAGGATCAATACCAATTACAGCGACAAGCTCAAGCTCGGATGATGTCTTCATAATCTTAAGCATTAAATCAGTGCCTATGTTGCCTGATCCAATTATTGCGCATTTAATTTTGCTCATTTTTTAAACTCTACTTTACAACTTCCAAGACCATTAATCTTCATCTCAAATTTATCTCCAGGAATAGCCGGCTCCAATGGAACCAACGATCCAGACAAAATGATCTCATCTTTTAACAATGGAATATCATATCTACCAAGAGTATTCGCCAGCCAGGCTACCGCTTCAGCAGGATGACCTTGGACTGCAGAGCCATTTCCTGTCGAGAGAAATTCCCCATTCTTATAAACATTAACTTCGAGTTTATCCATCTCTAAATCAATAAAATCTTCAACCTCTTCGCCAATACAAAAAACTCCACATGATGCATTATCTGCAACAGTATCTTGTATTTTAATTTTCCACTCATCTATTCGTGAATCGACTATTTCAAAACATGGCATTAATGACTTTGTCGCCATGATCACATCTTCCTTTGAAATCCCGGGTCCCACAAGATCTTGATTTAGCTTAAATGCTATTTCTGCCTCTGCTCTAGGCTGAATTAGATGTTTACTAATGCTTATCACATCATTGTTTTCAATCAGCATTTGATTAGTTAAAAAACCAAAGTCTGGTTGGTCAACACCTAACATTTCTTGAACAACTAGACTGGTAACGCCTATCTTTTTTCCAATAATTTTTTCACCATCGGCAAGTCTTAGTGAAAGAAAGCTCTTTGATATCTCATAAGCATCATCTATGGAAATATTGCTCATTGTTTCAGTCAAGGGTGGGATGGTTTCTGCATTTCTTAATGAGTTGTAGAGTATTCTTCCTATCTTTGAGGCATCAACAGTATTCATGATTTAGTTTTTTAAAAAATTGAGGCTATATTGATTAAATTCTTTAGTTTTTTCAATCATGACCCAGTGACCGCAATTACTAAAAGTAACTACCTGAGAATTTCTAAACAAATCTAAAATTTTATTTATACCTGAAGCAGGAATAAATAAGTCATTTGAACCCCAGAATGCTAGCACGGGTGTTTGATTATTTTTTAGTTTTTTGCACAAATTAGGTATGTCCATTGAAGCTAGAACCTGCTGATTCATTAGGGGTAGTATTTCCATCCTATCTTCAATAATGTCTTTGGTAACAAAGCTAGGATCATATGGGAAAAGCCTTAATAAACCTTCAATTTTTTCTTGGTTCATTTCACCTCCGAGAAAATCACCAAGAAGTTTTTTAATACCCGGCATTTCTTGATAAGCATTGAAGTCCTCTAAACCACCTGGTGCCATAAGAATCAATTTAGAGAACCTTTCAGGTTGTTCAAGAGATAGGCCCATAGCCAGCGCTCCTCCAAGACTGTTACCAACTATTGAGCAATTTGTGATACTGAGATGATCAAGCAGTTCAATAAGAAGATTATTGAAGAAACTCATTGTATAAATCTCATCTTCTGGTTTATCACTGAACCCATATCCTGGTAGATCAGGAACTATTGTTCGGAACCCATTCCTTTGAAAAAAGTCTATATTTTTCTTAAAGTTGGTAAAGCCTGATGCTCCAGTCCCGCTGCCATGTAGGAATAAAACCACATCACCTTGCCCGCCATCATGATAGTGAAACTGAAAGCCGTTTGCCAAGGTTGCAAAACTACCTTCGGGTAACATTATTAAATCCTAGTAAGTGTTAATGGAAGTCCATCAATAGGTCGAGGTAAGTGAACATGCTGAAAAATAGGATTGTAATTGGATCTTAAGTTGATCCTATAATTCTTAAGAAGCCTAAATAAATATAATTTTGCATTCATCATTGCAAAGTGCATTCCAATACACTTATGCGCCCCACCACCAAATGGAACATAACTAAAGCCGTGTCTTTTGTGTTCAGCTCGCTCAGGAGAAAATCTCATCGGATCAAAAGTATAAGGATCATCCCACCATTGTTCCATTCTGTGAGTAAAAGGTGGGCTGATCATAACAACAGTATTTGCTGGAATATCATAACCTGCAACATTAACATCTCTAGTTGTTCGTCTATTTAGCACCATCACTGAAGGATAAAATCTTAAAGTTTCTTGAAATACATATTCAGTAAGTTTCATCTCAGCCAAGTCATCAAAAGTTGGCATCTTATTTTTTACATCAAAAATTTCATTTCTAACTTTATCCTGCCAATCTGGATTTTTACCTAAATAATAAAGAATATTGGTCAAGGCACTAGTGGTTGTATCAAATGCTGCAAATAATAAGAAAGCTATATGTCCATCTATATCAATATCGTTTAAATATTGACCATCTTCATCTTTCGCATTGCAATATCTGGTGAACATATCCAGCCCATCTGAGCCTCTTCTTTTTGGAATATTATCGATAAAAAATTTTCTAAGTTCCTCTCTAGCTTTTAATGACTTTCTGTACTGCAAGAATGGCAGATTATACGGTAACGGAGTAATCAATCCTTCATTAATTTCAGAAAAAAGATAGCCTAATCTTTTAGCCTCTGGGCTTAACTCGTCTAGTCCAATAAAAACTCTTGCAGCAACATCCATTAGGGTTTGTTGAATATTGTCATAAAAAATAAACTCTTCATCAATTGGAAGACCTTGAATACGTCTTTCCTGAATTGGAATCAACATATCTACATATGTTTTTAATGCATCATTCTTAAATGCGGGCTGAGAGGCCCTTCGTGTTCTTTTATGCTTAGCATCATCTCTTGTTAACATTCCATCAGGATAAAGGCCTCCCAAAGAACTAGCATAGCCACCAGCAACACTGAAATTTCCTTTTGGATCAAACAATGCAGCTTCATTAAATTCTGGGCCTAAACACATTAGAACTCTCTGATTTTTTACCATGTCTAATCGTGAAACAGGCCCAAATTTCTCGTAATGCTTATTGCACATTGCGAGAGTATCTTTAACAAATTCAATAGTTTTTCCAAGAAATGGTAAGCCATACTCACCAGGAAACATTGAAAGATCTCTGTTATCAGGTGCTAATGTGCTTAAGTCTGACATAGTTTAATCATCATGAATTTTTAGCAACTAATTTCCACCAATAGTTAGGAAAGAATCTCCTTATTCTGGTGGCATAAACTGCCTCTTTTGTAGGGTAGCAAATAATCTTATCTGTCAGTATGTCTTTTTCAATTTGATCAACTACTTCTTCCGGATCACAAAGCATCCCCTTTTCGACTGCCGATTTAATAACATCAGCTGAATCTGTCTCATCTACAAACCTCATCAAAGGAGTGTCTGTTTGTGCAGGGCAAACCACCATCACTCTAATATTTGTATCTTTAACCTCTTTAGCTAATATTTCACCAAAAATATTAACAGCAGCTTTAGAAGCGCAATATGCCGACATATTTTCAAGAGGACATGTCCCCGCAATTGATCCAAAAAGTATTATTTGCCCTTTATTATTTTCAAGCATGGATGGCAGGATGTTGCTCACCATATTTACCGTACCCTCATAATTAATTCTCATTAAATTATTTATTGAGGTTGCATCTAAATCTTTAACTTTTCCCATTGGCATGACAGCCCCTGCATGAGTCACCCTTTCAATTGAACCCATTTGAGTTTTAACATCATCCATCATTGATTTAACAGCACTTGCGTCTGATAAATCACAAGGAAAAATTGAAATATTATTAGATTCCTGTCTCAGCTGATTAAGGTTTTCCTCATTGATGTCAACAGCAGCTACGCGAACACCATCTGCTGCAAGGCGCTTTGCAGATATCCTACCCATTCCACTTGCGGCACCTGTGACAATCGCATTTTTAATTTCCATAATTTTTTCTATTAATTAACTATATCACTAAATATCTGCTAGTTGGGATAACTTCAATTTTTGAAAAATCAATAAATTTTTCACAACTTGCCATCATTATCCTTAAATTTTTCTCTAAGAGTTCTTTATTGCCCTTAGCAGCATAAAATTCTTCTGGATCTGACATCGCTCCTTCAGGAAAACATTCTTCAATAATCGCAATAAAATTTGGTGATTCTTTTTGCAAGTTTCTTACTACAGTGTTTTGTGTGTAAATAAAATTTGATTGAGTTTCAATAGCTATTTCGGTGTGATGGTGAGTCCAATGATCAAACCAAGCAAATCTATCCATTTCTTTTGGTTTTTCAAGAAAAACAATTTGAGAAAATCCCTCCGTTCGTTTGTTCAAATTTTTAGATTCATCAACTTCAATTATTTTTGATTCACTCACAACATAGCTGAGTACCTTTTTAGAGGAGAATTCAAATACTTTTAATTCTCTTTCTGCATGAAATAAGCTTTTAACTTTTAAAAAAACTATTGCATCAGGGCTTGGAGGATAGGAAGATTGAATGAGACCTGAAGCGTCTTGCACATCTTTATCAACAATATTTACTTGGTAGTTTGAAACAATATCAGCAAGGCTTGATGGTACTTTCTTGACTAGAAAGTTTTTGAACTCATCTTCGTCAATATCATTTTTTTTCCATAGTTGAATAGCTATTTTTTCCATCAGGCTCTTTGGGAAGAAGCTGATATTGTTTCGCCAGTCATATATGAAGAAAGGTTTGATGCCAAAAATAAAATTATATTTGCAATTTCCCAAGGATGAGCGCCCCTAGAAAAAGCCTCTTTTTGAGTTAGTGAATCTATAAGCTCAACCGAGCTAGTTTTAGCTAAATGCGGATTGATTGCTAAACTTGGCGCCACAGCATTAATTCTGATATTGTCATCAACAACTTCCAAAGCAGCACATCGAGTAAGAGCCATGACGCCTGCTTTTGCAGCAGCATAATGTGCTTGACCAGCCTGAGCTCTCCAACCTAGGACCGATGCATTATTTACAATTACCCCTCCGTCACACTCTTTAAGTTTATTGATGCCTGCCCGAGTTACTCTCATCGTGCCATTTAATGTGATGTCTATAATTTTATTCCAGGTCTCATCGCTCATTTCTGACACCAAATCCTCGCCCCCAAGACCAGCATTATTTACCACAACATCAAGACTTGACATAGAGTTCATAGCTTCTTCCATCATCTGATCAACATTGCTTGTTGAAGTGACATCACAAACACATGAATGCACCTTGCCAAGATTGAGGTCAGTTAATTCATTATGAGCTTTTTGCAGACGTTGTTCGTTTGCATCTGAGATAAAGATTTCTGCGCCCTCTTCAAGGAATCTTTTTGCAGTTGCAAAGCCTATTCCTGCTCCAGCTGATGCAGTAATGACAACCTTTTTTTCTTTAAATAAATTAGATGCAATTGGATATTTTGGATTTGAGAGATCATTCATTGGCAATTCTCAAGAATAGTTACATTAGCCTGACCGCCACCCTCACACATTGTTTGCAAACCATATTTTAGATTTGATCTTTTCATTTCATGAATCAGTGTTGTCATTAGGCGTGCGCCGGTTGCACCAAGAGGATGCCCAAGAGCAATGGCTCCTCCATGGACATTAATCTTCTCAGTAGGATAATCAAATTCTTTTTGCCAAGCTAAAGGTATGGAAGCAAATGCTTCGTTAATTTCAACAATATCAATATCAGATAAATTCATTCCTGATTTTTTAAGTGCATATTTTGTAGCCGGAATGGGAGCCGTCAGCATCCATATTGGATCATCTGCCCTTACACTAATATGGGACACTCTTACTAGTGGCTCTAAGTTGTGCTCCTTTAAAATTTCTTCAGAAACAATTAACAAACAAGCAGCTCCATCAGCATTTTGTGATGAAAGTGCTGCTGTTATTGAATGACCCTCTATCAAAGGTTCAAGTGTGGACATTCTCTCAAGATTTGTATCTCTTCTTGGCGTCTCATCATCAAGCAGTTTATTTACTGGAATGATTTCATTTTTGAAAATTCCAGATTTGATAGCACTAATAGCTTTTTGATGACTGTTAAATGCAAAAAGTTCCATCTCTTCCCTACTGATGTTCCATTTTTCAGCAATCATATGTGCGGAATTAAATTGGCTAACCTCAACATCACCATAACGTTTATTCCATCCTGGGGATGTATTGAAAGGAGTATCAAAACCAAGTTGCTGACCGGCGGTCATGGCAAATGATATTGGAATCATATTCATATTCTGAACCCCTCCTGCAATAACTACGTCTGATGTCCCTGACATTACTGCTTGTGTTGCGAAATGAACAGCCTGCTGTGATGAGCCGCATTGACGATCAACAGTAGTCCCAGGAACGTGTTCTGGGAGACCAGCAACGAGCCAACATGTTCTAGCTATATCTCCTGCTTGCGGGCCGACAGTATCAACACACCCATAAATGACATCTTCAACAAGGCCTGGGTCGATTGAAATATTTTCAAAAGTGGCTTTAAGAACAGACCCACCTAGATCAGCTGAATGGATGTCGGCAAGTGAGCCTTTTTTCCTTCCAATAGGTGTTCTCAAGGCTGAGACTATGTAAGCATCTCTCATAATTACTATATGAATGTATAGGTTGAACCTAGCTTTGGCAAATCTTTTTCCAGTTGGTTCATAATGTAATTTTCAAGAAGACTTTTGTTTCCCCAAACTTGTTTATATGACCATCCTCTTCTAATAAATATATGCAGATCCATCTCCCATGTATAACCCATCGCTCCATGCGCCTGCATACTATTTTTAGAAGCCATTTCACATGCATCAATCGATTGTAATTTTGCCTGAGCAGCATGCAACTTTTGAAGAGGATTTTCATTATCTAGACTGTAAGCAGCCCTGTATAAGGTTGCTTTAGAAAATTCAATTTCAATTGCAGCCTGAGCTAACATGTGTTTTACAGCCTGAAAAGACCCTATTGGTTTACCAAATTGCTTTCTATCCAAAGTATATGCCGTTGCTAAATCAAGAATCTTTCTGCTTAAACCAACTAGAATTGCTGCTGACATAACCATCCCTGAAGTTACAACATTATTAATAAGGGATTTTTGATCATTCAAAGTTTGCAATAAGCCTGAATCTGAATTTTCAGAAGTGAAGTTTGTTAAATCTCTAGAGGGGTCAGATGATTTTAGTTTTTTTCCATTAATATCTTTTGAGTGAGCAATTGATATTGAATCCTTTCCTAAATTTATTAGTTTCGAAGAGTTATCTAAAAACAAAATATTTGGAGATAAAGAATGAGTAACACCAATAAATTGATTTTTTTCTTTAATTAATTCAGCAATATCAGTAGATTTATTTATAAGTAAATTTGATAAGAATATCTGCTCAGCTGCAGGCTCAGGTAAAGCATAATATCCCATCTCCTCTACAAGCAAACAAGACGTGACTAAATCTAAGCCTAAGCCGCCATACTTTCCATCAAGATTGGACTGAAGAATCCCAAGCTCTTCAAGCTCTTGCCATCTTGCTTGATTAAAAGGCTTATTATCTTCCCAACCAGATCTAATCTTTTCTGGCGTGACATTTGCTTCTAAATACTTTTTGAAAGCATCTCGAAATATCTCTTGATCCTCTGAAAAAGTGAAGTTCATTAGCGTGGCATCCCCAATAGTCTCTCTGCAATAATATTTTTTTGTATCTCATTGGTACCCGCATAAATAGGTCCTGAATAAGAAAACATATAACCTTTTATCCAGCTTGCAACATCATCCGCTACCACTTCTTCAAGTTCTGAAGATACTCCAAGGATATCTAAAGCAGTTTGATGCATTTGATGATCAAGCTCAGACCAAAAAACTTTTCCTAAGCTTGATTCAGGTCCAATTTTTTTTCCAGCCATTAACTTAGATGCAGTTTGATAAATATTTAGAGCATACGCTTCGGCTTTAAGCCACGATTGTAAAACCTTTGATTCTATTGAACCTGACAGGTTATCTTTGTTTTTAAAATACAAAGATAAGAGTTTCGAAGCTGTTTCTTGAAAGCGAGCTGGGCTTCTCAACATGAGACCTCTCTCAAAACCTGCAGTTGCCATGGCTATACTCCAACCTTCGCCTTCCCCACCCAACAAATTGCTGACATCCACCTCGACATCATCAAAATATATTTCGGCAAAACCTGGCTCACCATCAAGCTGAGGAATCGGTCTCACAGTAACGCCTTCCGCATCAAGAGGAACTAATATAAAAGATAACCCTTTGTGTCTCTCAGACTCAGGATCGCTTCTAAATAAACCAAAAGTCCAATCCGCAAAAGCAGCTCTTGATGACCAAGTCTTTTGACCATTAATAATATATTTATCCCCTTTTTTAAAAGCTGTTGTTCTTATTGCTGCCATGTCACTGCCTGCACCAGGTTCTGACCAACCTTGTGACCATATATGTTCGCCTGTTGCCATGGCGCTCAAAAATTTTTCTTTTTGTTTGTCTGAACCATACTCCATTAAAGTTGGCCCTAATAAAAAAACACCATTCTGATTGACGCGTGCAGGCGCTTTTGCTCGATAATATTCTTCTTCAAAAATTAGCCATTCGATTAAATTTAGACCCCTACCGCCATATTGTTCGGGCCAAGTAACCATTGACCAATTACCTGAATTGAGTTTTTTTTCCCATTCCCTATGCTCCTCAAACCCCTCCTTGGTATCAAAGGAGTTAAGAGGAATTTTAGGCACATTTTTTTCAAGCCATTCCCTGATCTCTTCTCTGAATTTTTTTTGAGAATCCGAAAAACCAATCTTCATTTTTCAAAATCCGCATCTCTTTTCTCTACAAAAGCATCGCGTGCCTCTTGAGAATCAGACGATTGATAAAGTTCAATCGTAAAGTTTTGTTCTGATTTATATGCTTCATCAACATCATTTGCTTCAATTTGATTTAGAGCCTTCTTGGCGAGATTTACTGCAATGGGACTCTTTTCTGCAATGGATTTTGCAATTTCTTTAGCAGCCTCATGAAGTTCGCCAATGTTGGAGTGTAGAGATTCTATACTACCAAGCCGATAGGCTTCATCAGCAGAAATTGGTTCTCCTGTAAGCATCATTTTTCTAACCTTCTGTAATGGAAAAAGCCTACTTAAATGAGCTCCTCCCCCTAATGCTCCTCTATCAATTTCTGGTAATCCAAAAAAAGCATCTTCGGTAGCTAAAACAATATCTGATGCACCTGCAATTAAAATACCGCCCCCAAGTACAAAACCATGACAGGCTGATATAACTGGCAAATTACATACATGGATCGCTCTAGCTACTTTCCAGCAGCCATCATTTACAGCATGGATTTTCGATGAATCTGCTTGCAATTCTTTTATATCAACCCCGGCACAAAACCCCTTCCCTTGAGCTCTTATAACAATCACTCTAGCATCATTCGAAAAGGACAACTCGTCTATAGATTTGGATAAATCAAACCACTGAGATGAATCAAATGCATTTACAGGAGGAACGTCTAGCTCAATGGTTGCAATATTATTTGAAACATTAATATCAATTGACATGAATTACCTCATAAAGTTTTTAGATTTTCAGAAGCTTTATGATACTGCTCAATGATTTCTTTTACTAAGTTTTCGCAGCTTGGAATTTCTTTAATAATCCCTGCAACTTGGCCAGATGGCATTGCTCCCTGATCAGGATTACCTTCCACCATCGCTTTTTGGATTACTGCTGGGCTATTGGCTGCCATGATTGTTTGTGAGATAGATAAATCATCTCCTCGTAACATTGCAAAAAAAGATTTAACAATATCCCCAAAAGAAGCTTGAGAAATTTGCTTATATTTCCATGCTGACTTCAATGAAATAAAAAATAACTTTAAAGGATTTGATTTATCGATGTTTTGTATGTACTTGTTAAAAATTAATCTGTGTGGCAGTCCATCAAATTTTTTAGTTACAGAGATTTCATCAATATCAGCTTGCAGATAGGCATCTTTAGTATTTTCTGGAACTGGACTTTCTTTAGTCATCATGAATCTTGTGCCCATGGCAATGCCTTGTGCACCCCATGCTTTTGCAGCAGCCAAACCGTACCCATCTCGAAAGCCTCCCGCAGCAAAGACAGGAACACTCACATTCTCCAACACACTGCTCAGCAACAAAGTCGTTGGGGTAGATCCTGTGTGGCCGCCACCCTCTGAACCCTGAATAACTAATGCATCGGCACCTAATTTTTCGGCCTTGATTGCATGCTTTAATGCACCAACCGTTGGGATGCAGATAATATTATTCATCTTTAGTTTTTCTATGTATTGGGGTATTGGTGATCGAGAGTAACTTACAGCTTTTACGTTATTTTCAATTGCAGCTTCAATAATTTCTTTTGCTCCAGGTTGAAACATATGAAAGTTTATTCCAAAAGGAAATGATGAAATTTTTGCTGTTTCTTCAATGAGTTCTATGGCTTCCTCTTTACTTGATGTAGCTAAAGCTAAAAATCCAAAACAACCAGCGCTAGTGGATGCGGCAACTAGTTGAGGTGTAGCAACCCATCCCATGGCAGTTTGAATGATTGGATATCTAGACCCAAGAATATTTTCAGACACAAACTATCCTTTTTTTGTTTTTTTAGACTGCTTCTTTTTGCGTTGCGACTTAGCCATTTTTTTTGCATCGTAACCAGATAAAACATTACCAGTGGTTAGATCATTATGAGCATGAGAAAAGTGATGCCATGCAAATGCAGCTTCCATTCCATTTCTTTTTCCCTGAAGATCCTCAACATGATTGATTGCTTGTTTAGTTAGGGTAAGTCCAAGTCTTGGCATTTTTGCAATTTTATTTGCTGTCTCACTAACAGTTTCTTCAAGATCATCTATTGAAACTACCTTATTTACCATTCCCATCTCATAGGCTCTACTAGAGGACATTCTTTCACCTAAAAAGAGAAATTCTTTAGCAATTCTTGGATTAAGCTCATAGGGATGAGCAAAATATTCAACTCCAGGAATGCCCATTCTAACTACGGGATCAGCAAAAAAAGCATTCTCAGAGGCGATAATTAGATCGCACACCCAGGCAAGCATACAACCACCTGCAACACATGCTCCATGGACCATTGCAATTGTAGGCTTTGGTATGTCTCTCCATCTCCTACACATATTTAAATAAACTTCCTGCTCTCGAACATACCAAAACTCACCACCAGGTTTATTGGTATGGTCATACCACATACTTTTTCTGTCATACTCAACATCAACATCTCTTCCAGGAGTGCCGATGTCGTGACCTGCAGAGAAGTGTTTTCCATTGCCTTTCAAAACAATAACTTTTACATCGTCATCATCTACAGCCTTTTTAAAAAACTTATCCAGGTCATAGGTCATCTTTCCATTTTGAGCATTATTAAACTCAGGCCTATTCATTGAGATCCAAGCAACCTGATCTTTTTTCTTATAAATAACTGTTGGTTTTGCCCTTGCCATAATTATTCTCCTATGACGCTTGATCTTAAGTTGTTTGGATCAAGCTCATTTCTAATTATATCCAATTCATCTTTGGTTGGATTTGTGGTTTCATCCGTAGAAAATATTTCAAAATCAAAACCAGTATTATCTCTTATCTCATCCAAGGAAGATGTCGAATGAATTGATAAAAGTCTTAGTGTATTTTTATTACCTTGATAATCAAAAATTCCAAGATTTGTAATAACTTTTCCTATTAATGGTTCAACGTCATCTGCATCAAAACCAACACTTGAAACCATATCAACCGACCCTTCAACAAATACCTTTTTTGAGTGGTTTGGAATAAAGATGCTGTTTCGATGACTAATAGAATTTCCTGGAAAACCTCTAACTCCCAACAATTGTACTTTTGGTTGTGCGTAGTTACCGATACTGCTTATATTTAGATGAGCATATTTATCAATTTGGGTTGGAGTTACCATTGCATGCCTTGCACCACTCCATAGAACATCAAACACTCTAGAATATGTCATATAGCCATCAACGCATGGCTCTGCTCCAACTCCTAACGGATGAGGTTGATCAATTAAAAAAGCCTCTCCATCGGTCATCATGAGATCTGGATTATGTATTTTTTTAGCAAGCCCGACTGCGATTCTAGGCAATAATCCTATACCAGTAGCTAAGATTTCCCCATCATCCTTCCAAACTTTTGCAGCTTCGCAGATGCATACTTCGCTTATTGTAAATTGATCGGCCATCAGAATTTAGTTAGCGGTATTGAGGTGATTGACTTGATTCCGCCAACATTTTTTTTGTAGGTCGCCTCATCAACAAAAAGATATTTTTCTTGATACTCATCAAAAGTTTTTGCAGATTTTGAGTATTCTTTTAAATGGTCTAGATCGATCCCGTAACTCGGATTACATGCTGTTGGATGTGCACCTCCCTCGTCCGGTATGATGCCTGAGACCAAGTTTCTTTCAAATCGATTGTAGTTGGCAACCTTTTCTTTATCGAAACTTGTTGAATCAACTAATTTTTCAGTTGAAACAAATGTTTTTGAAGCAGCACGTGCAAAGAGATCATCAAAGAAAGGATCAGGGCCGAATATTAGCGTATTGCCCTTTTCGTCTGACTCATTTACGTGCAATAAAGCAACATCCAATTTAATAGCTGGCATTGCAACGAGCTTCTCTTTGTCATCATAAGGCGACTTTACAAATTTAATGTGCGGATTGTTTTTTATCACATCTGTACCGATGCCAACTCTTGTGGGTAAAAAAGGAAGATTCATACCTGCAGCACGAAGTCCCCATTGCAACATCCCCTCATCTATCTCCACGACCTCAGGCAGCTCACCTGATTGCCTAGCATTTCTAAAATGCGAGTCTAAAGGAATTAAATCCAATGATACAAAACCAAATATTAATTTCCTTATTTTTTTGCAAGAACTCAGCAGGCCTATATCAGGACCGCCATAACTTACAAGAGTTAAATCTTTGAGATTTGATCTGCATATTTCTCTTACTAAAGACATGGGTTTCCGACGTGCGCCCCAACCCCCAATGCCAATGGTCATTCCATCTTCTAGCTTAGATATGAAATCATTTGTAGTGATAACTTTATTCAATTTTATTCTGCTGGTGGTGGAGTAAATACATGGCCCCAATAGCTCGGTGCTGGTGAGGATGTTGTTTGATGCTTTGACCAGTCAGGCTGATCACCATCATAACCAAACTCTAGATCGAAACCTCCAGGAGTTTGCATGTAAAAAGAAACCATCTTGTCATTCATATGTCTTCCCAATGATGATGAGATGTGGATGTCATTATTAATTGCTCGATCTAGAGCTTCACCAACCTCATCAATAGTTTTTACCTCAACCATGGTATGGACTAAACCAGAGGGAGGTGTTGGTGATTGCATTATGGCTACAGTATGATGACGCTTATTATCACAATGCATGAAATACAACTTCATCTTTGGGTCTTCAGGATTGGGGCTCATTTGCAAATTCATGATATCTGAGTCTCCAAAACCGAGCACATTGATATAAAAATCATGGGTTTCTTCAATATTTAATGCAGCATAAACAACATGACCAAATCCAAGATCTTTGGTCACAAAACCAGAAATACCTTTAGGTGAGCTAAATTTTCTTTCATCATTTAGTCTTCCATGATAAAGCTCGATTAGATTGCCTGCAGGGTCATTAAATGAAATACCATCTGTGATCTGTCGAGTAAAAAGATCATCTGCTGAAAGCTGCTGATAATTAATATTGAGTTCATCAAAAATCTTCTTTGCATCATTTAATGCAGATGCATCACCCAACTCTAGTCCTGCAAGAATAAATTTTTCTTCAGGGCCATTTTGTACTATAAATCTAAATGGTTCATGATCGATTTTAAGACAAAGCTTTTCTTCATTAGAAAAATCAGGGTGTTTCATGAATCCACAAACTTCCTGACCATAATGATCCCACGCAGAAAGATCTTTAGTTTCAACTAAGATATACCCCAATGATTGTATTTTCACTTAAAAAAGTCCTTTTTATTTATTAATATATTGTAGCAATGTCATCACTAAAAGCCCTAATTAATCCGGTAACACCGTTTGAGCAAAATGCTCCAATAATTTACTGTGAGAATACAAAGAAATGTGCTTTTGTTGATCCTGGTGGTGATATTGATAAGCTGCTTCATATTGCAAAAGATTTTGATCTTATCCCAGAAAAAATACTTTTGACTCATGGCCACGCAGATCATGCTGGTGGTGCAATGCAACTATCTCAAACTTTAAACATTTCTATTGAAGGACCACATAAAGAAGATAAATTTTTGTTGGACTCTCTCAAAGATCAGGGAGCTATGTTTGGGATGGAAGCTCAAAACTGCACTCCTAATCTTTGGTTGAATGACAACGATAAAGTTAGTTTAGGAGAGCTAATTCTTGACGTAATTTTTTGTCCTGGGCATACCCCAGGCCATATTGTCTTTGTGCATGAGCCTTCCAAATTGGCGATTGTTGGGGATGTTTTGTTTAAGGGTTCGATTGGGAGAACAGATTTACCCAGAGGGAATCATAAAGACTTACTTAGTTCCATCAAGAATAAGCTTTGGCCTTTAGGAAATGAAATTACATTTATTTCAGGACACGGTCCAACATCAACATTCGGAGATGAAAGGATTAATAATATGTTTGTATCTGATGCCGCTCTAAGCTCCTAATCCACCCATCTGCTAACTTTGTTGCCGTGGTCATCTTTCATCTCACCAGTAACAATTAAAATAAAGTCAACAATCCACCAAATTCCAAGCCCACCAATGGTAATAATAAATAAAATTGCGGAAGCGTACCTTCTGAGATAAAACCTATGTGCGCCAAAAGGCCATGAGAGAACTATAAACAGAAGAAAAGTTGGTAATATATTTTTTTTTGAAATACTCACATCATTCATAGCGCCCGCCTGCAAGTCTAGAACTAAGTTTTATTACCAAGCTAGATGGAAAAACATTACAAATAAATGCAAGAGTTTTATTTAAAAGTCCCGGCACCCATACTTGTTTACCTTTGAGGGTAGCTTTAACAGCCCCTTTTGCAACATATTTGGAATCGTGCTTCATAATTGCAGGTACTTTATCCATTGCATCTTGCATGCCACTGGCAGTATGGAACTCAGTAACGGTAAATCCTGGACAAACATTGGTTGCTGTAATGCCTCTGGAGTTGTAGTTAATATTTATGGTATCTCCAAATCGATTGATAAATGTTTTGATGGGCCCATACATTGCTCCCCAGCCTGTAGCAGGAGGTGCAAATGCAGCTAATGAAGATACATTCATAATTCTTCCACTATTTTTAGAAAGCATATCCTTTAAATAAAGCTTGGTAAGATGGATAACCGAAATACCAAGCACTCTTAAAAAATTATCTTCTTCCAGCTCATCCGTCGAGTGAAACTTTTTATTAATGCTGTACCCCGCGTTATTAACCAATATCTCTACATTAAGTCCAAGTGCATGCGTTTTGTTATATATCATCTGAGGAGAAGAAGGATCTGACAGATCCGCTACGATGTAAGTCGCTTCTATATTATATTTTTTAGCTAAATCTTTGCTTATAACTGAGAGCCTTTCCTCTCTTCTTGCAACTAGAATTAAATTAAATTTTTTAGCTGCAAACTCTTTAGCTATTTCATGGCCAATGCCTGCTGAAGCACCTGTTATTAATACATATTTACTCATTACTTACCTCACAATTTATTTCTTGAGCTCTCTTATTTTTAACCTAATGTCATAAGGCGGTTCTCCACATGCATCGTGAGATTTCTTGATATGAAGCATATTCTCTAGCATGGTGGATTTCATGGGCGCTATCTTTCTCAAGTTCATATCAATGTGCCCCTCAATGGTTTCGTACATTGCGCAAATATTTTCTTCCGAATCAAAAAGCACGCCAATCATATGGAAAAGTTTTTCATTAACATTGAAAAGCTTAAATCTTGGATAAATCACTTGATCTAAAAGAAATTCTTTTGCAAATCGATAATTATCTTCCAGTGTAAATGATGAAAAACCTTCTTTAAAATAATCATCATCAAAACCAAATTCTTTGCTGCCGAATTCCCAACCTTGTTCAAAAACAGCTTTTATGTGATTCACATTCATGTGTCCATTAAAGTCACACATGTCTTGAGTTACAGTGACAGTTCTACCTTCGTAAGGAAAAATTTCTTTCATAATAAAATTGATTTTGACTATGGTAATGTTTTTTTACTAATGATTAAATGTAAATATAGTTATAAAAAATTAATTGATTAGTTCATTCACCCCGCCTCAAAATATAATATTAGTATCCCCTGGGAAGTTTGCTCATTCATCAAGTTTTGAATTTGAAGAATTGGCTATTGCAACAGGTGGTGCTGTGTCTGAGCATTTTATTTTTGAGCAAAAACTCATTACTCCCTCTCATTTTATTTCAAAGGGGAAATTACAAGAGATTAAAGATTCGGCGTCCAAGCTTCAAATAGATTTAATAATATTTAATTGTGATTTGTCGCCATCTCAAGAAAGAAATCTTGAGAAATATTTGAAAAAGAGAGTGCTTGATAGAACAGGCCTAATTTTGGATATTTTTGCACTCCGTGCTGACAGCCACATCGGTAAACTTCAAGTTGAATTGGCTCAACTTTCTTATCTTTCTACCAGACTGGTTAGGGGTTGGAGTCACCTAGAACGCCAAAAAGGTGGTATTGGGCTCAGGGGTCCTGGTGAAACTCAGCTCGAAACTGATAGAAGACTATTAAGAGATAGAATAAAAAATTTAAATAGGAGGCTTGATAGAAATCATAACCAAAAACGTATTAACCGCTATGCAAGAAAAAAGTCTGATGTTTTTCAAGTTTCTCTAGTTGGCTATACAAATGCTGGCAAAAGCTCGTTATTTAATCTTCTGACTAAGGGCGAAACGTACGTTAAAGATCAGCTCTTTGCAACACTCGATACCAAAACCAAAAAACTAGCTTCAAAAGATGGATATGGTTCTAATGTAATTATTTCAGATACAGTTGGATTTGTATCTAATATTCCCACCAATCTAATCGAATCCTTTAAAGCCACACTCGAGGACCTTGAAAATGCAGATCTTCTTCTTCACGTCATTGATGTTAATGATGAAGACCGACAGCAAAAAATTAATGAGGTTAATAAGATACTGCGGACCTTAGATCTTGAATCAACCCCAATAATTAATATTTTTAATAAATCTGATGAACTAAGTGATGATCGTATAAGTTCTATAAGATCTTTTGGAAATATATGCTGTTCTGCTATAACAGGCAGCGGTCTCAACGAAATTAAAGCAGCTATAAGAAATCAAATAAGATCGAGCTCTTTTTCTGGCATCATTGAGATACCTTTAGAACTAGGTAGCCTAAGATCTAGAATCTATAACTCGGGGAAGGTTTTTGATGAATCCCTAATAAATGATGGTCATTTGTCATTAAACATAGAAATAGAAAATAAATTATTTGAAAAACTTAACTTAGATAAATGGGTGAAATCCCCTAAAAATAAAGATGAAAGAATGGAGGCATGATGGAAAAATTTGAAACATACGTAATAGCAAATCTAGAGGTATTGGATGCTGAAGAGTATAGAAAATACGAAAAGGGATTTTTTCCAATTCTTAAAAAACATAATGGTGAATTTATTACCTTCGATGACAACGTAAAAAATAATGAAGGGCTGACTCCTCTGAAGGGACGAACAATATTATTTGGCTTTAAAAAATCAGACGATGCTGAGCGTTGGTACAATGATCCCGAATATCAGGCACTGTCAGAACATAGAAGAAATGGGACAACCACAAACTTTTTATCTTTTGTAAAACAAATGAAAAGATAGAAACAAGGGCTTATGAGCCCTTGTTAAGAGATTCAATACTATGAAAGTTTTGGGTTTAACGGATCGTAAATGGTCTGTGAGTTATAAAGATCAGGATTTCCACATGTGCTAACTTCTTCTAAAGCACTTCTAGCATCCATTGCTTCTGGCTCCTCCCAAGCCTCATTACCCTGTTGCATTCCTTCAAAAGTTTGATGAAAATTACCCCACCAATAATCTATTTCATTAGTTTCAAAAGCAGGGAAATATAAACCGAATGTATATGCAGAGTCATAAACTGATTTATCTAATGAATCCAACCATTGGTTATATTTGACTAATGCTGCTTCTAAATCATCTGGAGTTTTTCCATCATTCAGATTACAAGGAATAAAAGCTGTGGCAAATGACGGGTCATCCTGATTAAAGTCGCCAAATGCTGTTGGATCCGTTCCCATGACAAACATCCATGAGCTTCTGTTTTCAGCATCACATTGAAGTACTTCTTGATATTTTACTGACCATGCCGTGGCATCATCATTGGATGTCCAGCTTGCCCATCCAGCATCAGCTGCCATTTTTGATGTCCATTGCAATTCCCACCAGCCATTATCAACACGAGTATTTTCTTCTGTGGGGGCATATCCCCAGGCTCCTAAAAGATTTTCATCATTAACTAGATTTCTATATTCAGAAAGCATTTTATTCAAAGATTCTGCGGAATATTTTGGCCCAGCATTACATTCAAGCACTTCATTGTAGAAGCTCACTCCAACATCTTGCCATGAGGGGGTAACATCATTTTGACCCATTTCTGAGCATGAAATTAGTCCAAGTAAAACAAAAGGTATGAATTTATATTGCATAACTATTCTCCAAGTATGGATAAATACTAACACAAAAAAATTTATGAAATTACGAAAAAGTACTTAAGCTTTTCCAATCAAGGGTCTGTAATTAATTTTATCGGGTATGTGTTCTGCACCCGGAACTCCTCTGGCCAACAAAAATGGCTTTAGCGCAATAATTGCCTCAGGTTCACTCCAGTGACCAATGTTAGGATGAAGATGATGAACAAAATGGAGCTGCATTGAATGAGTCAAATATCTTGGTAAAAAGTTTACCCAAAACTTCGAGTCCTTATAACGACCAATTGCGAGACCTTTATGGGGATACCATGAAAAATATAAAGCCGTATAAAAGGTTCCTATTTTTCTTGGTAGAAACCATAAAAATAGCGTTTCAAGTGGGAAAAAAACAACCAAAGTTAATTGCACTAGTCTTTGTACCCAACTAATTAGAAGCCCTTGACTAAATTTATCTACAAAGTTTTGATCGTCTTTATATAGTTCATATATTCCTTGGTATTTGTCAGTACCATCTGCGGTCGCTAAGAATACCTCCCAAGCGTTTTTGCTACTAACTATATCGTAATCAACATCTTTTTCTGGATCATTAGTATAAGCATGATGTTTCATGTGCGTAACTTGCATAATTGGATAGGGGTACATCAATGTAATGAGAGAAATATTACCAATTAGAGCATCAAGCCATTTTTTCTTTCTGTTACCTCTAGAATAATTTCCATGTTGAGCCTCATGAGATGGTAAATATGAAAGGCACGCACAAATTGTGGCAACAAAAAATCCAACCCATATTGAGATATAGTTATTAATTACTAGGAACCACATTGAAAACCAAACAATTGCCTGACCAATACCAATTACCATCATTTCCCACTGAAATCTTTGAGCAAATGTTCTAGCTATAGCTTTTTCTTTTTCAAACGAAAACTTATCTGGAATATTTGAGCTATCTATTCTCATATCCACCTTCCTCTAAGCTTTGCAATTAATCCAAAACATAGACCCAATAGATAAGGAAATAGATTTATTGCAATATTAAATGCTTGAAATGGATTGTATAACAATATCTCATTGAAGATACTTCCCCAAAAGATCAATCCAAACCAAACCTTACCCCAATCCTGAATATGAGTTGAAACTGATTCCAAAAGAAACTGCATAAAGTTATGATAAATCAAAAACATTTAAATGACAAAATGTCATTTTAAGAAAAAAAAGATATTGGCGGAGAGAGAGGGATTCGAACCCTCGATACAGTTACCCGTATAACACCTTAGCAGGGTGCCGCTTTCGACCACTCAGCCACCTCTCCGGGAGATGAATTATAACTCTACTTCAATAAGATAAAAATTTTTAAAAGTTTATCTTTCGAACTCTACTTGCATACCTATAGGTAATTGATTTTTGAATACCCCGTTACTGTAAGCAATTTTGCCGTTGAGAATCGTATCACTAACCTCTCCTTTAAATTCATAGCCCTCAAATGGTGACCATCCACAAAAATACAAAATATTATCTTTAGTAACCATGTGTTTTTTTTCAATATCAATAATTGCGATATCGGCAAAATATCCCTCCCTCAGATAACCCCTATCCTTAATCTGAAATCGCCTAGCTGTGTTATGACTAGTCTTAGTTACTATATCCTCGAGAGAAAAAATGCCTTTATGATAAAAATCCAGTAATACTTGCAGAGAATGCTGAACCAATGGCAATCCACATGGTGCTTCAAGGTAATGGCGGTTTTTTTCTTCGAGAGTATGCGGGGCATGGTCGGTTGCAATAATGTCTAATCTATCATCCTTAAGAGCTTCGATAAGGCTTAATCTATCTTCGGATGACTTAATGCTTGGATTACATTTTATAAAGTTTCCTTTTTCAGGATAGGCTGACTCATCGAAAAAAAGGTGATGTACGCATACTTCAGCTGTAATATTTTTTTCACTAAGATCTCCGCTCTTAAAAAGCGATAGCTCATCTTGCGTAGTTAAATGAAGAATATGCAGACTTGATCCATATTTTGTTGCTAGATTATGTGCTAATGTCGATGACTTTAAACATGCCTCTCTGCTTCTAATTAGCGGATGAAATGAAGCGTCTAAGTTATCTCCATATTTCTTGGCAAACTTTTTTTCATTTTCGTGAATTATTGGGGTGTCTTCACAATGAGTTACAATGGTAACAGGGGATTCTTTAAAAATAGCATCTAAAGCATCATAGTTATCAACTAACATTTCTCCAGTAGATGCTCCCATAAAAACTTTTAGGCCACATGCAAGCTTATGATCAAGTTGCTTGATTTCATCAATATTTGTATTACTGGCTCCAAAATAAAAAGAGTAATTTCCATGAGACTTTGTTGCAGCTAAATCAAATTTTGCTTGAAGATTCTCACGTGTTGTAGTGGTTGGATTTACATTTGGCATTTCAAAAAATGTTGTAACACCTCCAGCTATTCCTGCTTTACTTTCTGATTGGATATTACCTTTATGAGTAAGACCAGGTTCTCTGAAATGAACTTGATCATCTATGATTCCAGGAAGCACAAACTTTTCAGATGCATCAATGATCTCAGATGCATCAGCGGAGATATCAGAACTTATCTTTTCGATTCTTTTATTTTTGATCCCAATATCTGACTCGAAGATTTTGCCCTCGTTGACAAGCTTCCCATTCTTAATAATTAGATCAAACATTATTTTTCAAGCTCAAATGCATCATGTAATACTTTAACAGCATCTTCAAGATTATCTTGATTAATTACTAAAGTAATTTTAATTTCCGAAGTACTTATCATTTGAATGTTAATTCCGGCATCAGCAAGGGCATTAAACGCTTTACTAGCAATACCTGCATGAGATCTCATGCCAACGCCCACAAGTGAAACTTTAACAATGTTCTCATCAACAATAATCTCGTCGTAAGTGATGCCTTGCATATTATTATTCAGTGCGGCTTCTGCTGCTGAGCTATCTTCGGTTGCAACGGTAAATGTGAAATCAGTTTTTCCAGAAACACTTACATTTTGAACAATAACATCGACTTCAATATCTTCATCACTTATTGGGCTTAAAATACCTGAAGCTATTCCTGGGGTATCAACTACGCCATGAAGCGTAATCTTTGTCTGATCTTTTTGGTAAGCAATTCCAGTTATTACAGCATCTTCCATGCTTGATTCCTCCTTTAAGATGTGTGTGCCTGATCCACTTCTGAAGCTCGAAAGGACCCTCAATGGAACATTGTACTTGTTTGCAAATTCAACTGCCCTGATTTGGAGAACATTTGCTCCTTGACCGGAAAGCTCAAGCATTTCCTCCATGGTAATTGTTTCTAATTTCTTGGCATTTTTAACAAGGTTAGGATCAGTGGTATAGATTCCATCAACATCAGTATATATATCGCACCTAGATGCCTCAATTGCTGCAGAGACAGCAACAGCAGTTGTATCAGAGCCCCCTCGACCAAGGGTGGTTACATCTCCTGAATCAGTGACCCCTTGAAAACCAGTAATGACAGGAACAAAACCGCTCTCAATGGAATCAAGGATAATTTGATAGTTAATATCCAATATTTTTGCTTTCGAATATTGAGAAGTTGTTTTCATTGAGATTTGAGCTGCAGAAAATGATTTAGCTTTTATGCCCATTTCATTCAGCTGCATGGCTAGCAAAGATGCACTAACTTTTTCGCCAGTAGAAAGCAGAGCATCCAATTCTCTTTTTTCTGGATTCACTGAAATGCCTTTAGCTAGCACAACCAACCTATCAGTCTCTTTACCCATTGCTGAAACTACAACAATAGGAAATTCATTTTTAAAAGCTGCTTTAATAATGTTTGCCACTGCCAATATGCGTTCCACTGAACCCACAGAGGTACCGCCAAACTTTTGAACAATGATATTTTTCATATTAAGCTCTGGATCAGGCAAGTGATTTTAGTACATCATCAATTGAATTTAGAATCTTTTTGAAGTTTTTTTCTTCAATAGCGCCTTGAGCAAAATCATTTCTGCCACCACCCTTGCCACCATGTAACTCGGTCATTTTAGAAATTAATGTGCTTGCAGGAATTTTATCTACTAGATCCTGAGAGACAGCGGTAACAAGAAGATAATTTTTATCTGACTTGCCAAGCATCACACAACATGTATCAGTTTTAGTATCCAAAGCCTTGTCCATATTTGATCTGAGCTCCTGTATGTTAGAAGATTCAAATTCATAAACCTCAACTTGAATCCCATTAAACGAAAGCGATTTATATTCTGTAGGTTCAGATTTTGTATTGACCTTAGACTTGCTGAGCTGCTTAAGTTCTTTATTTTCCTTTAATATGCTATCAACTTTAGCAGCCAATTGATCAGTTGGAACATTGAGTTTTTCTTTTAAACTATTTAAGTATCCCATCGAACTCTGAATTTCAGTAAGCTGGATTATATTTTTTATATTAGGCTTAGATTCTAGATTAGTATTGGATTGTTTACCCTTCTTTAAATCTTTATTTTCTTTTAACAGTACATCAATTCTTGAAGAGAGCTGGTCTTCTGAAACTTTTAGTTTTTCTTTCAGCTCATTTAAATTTTCTAGTGAATGCTTAATTAAATCTGATGCAGGTTCACCTACCAAAGCTTCAATTCTTCTGACACCTGAAGATACACTTGATTCACTGGTAATGATTAGGGTTCCTATTTCACCAAGTTTTTTAACATGAGTTCCCCCACAGAGTTCAACAGAAAAATTGTCTGCCATTGAAAGAACTCTGACCTCATTTTCATACTTTTCATCAAACATAGCCTCAGCACCAAGCGCAATAGCATCATCCAAATTCATGATTTCAGTTTGCGTATTAGCATTCGTTGCTATTTTTTCATTAACAATGTTTTCAATTTGTATCAGCTCTTGTAAAGTCAATGCTTTTTTATGACTGAAATCAAATCTTAGTTTTGATGGACCAACAAGTGAGCCCTTTTGCTGAACATGATTTCCAAGAACTTGTTTCAAGGCCGCATGCAATAAATGTGTTGCCGAGTGATGTGCTGCCGATAGATTTCTGTGGAGAGGCTCTACTTGTGAAGAAACTTTTTCATTAAGTGAAACGTTTCCATCCATCACTTCAACCTCATGCACAAAAACTTTTCCAAGCTTAGTACAATCGGTAACTTTAGCTTTGAAACTATCATTAAAAATAAAGCCACGGTCCCCAATTTGTCCACCAGATTCTGCGTAAAAAGGCGTTTTATCTAATACGATAAGAGCATTTTCTTCCTTTGAAACCGTTTTTTGGGTTTTGCCCTCAACCCAAAGCCCAATAACCTCACTTGCTTCAGAAGACAAAGATTCGTAACCAAAAAATACAGTTTCAGGAAGTCCATCAACTGAAATTTTATTTTGTTTGAACTTATTTGCCGCCTTTGAAGATGATTTTTGTTTATCCATTTCTTGATTGAAAGTCTTTTCATCCACAGAAAAGTTGTTTTCCCTTGCAACATCTCGAGTTAAATCAAAGGGAAATCCAAAAGTATCATGCAATTTAAAAGCTACTTTTCCTGAAACAATGTTGTTTTTTGATTTTTTAATTTCTGCATCTAATATTTCCATTCCATTAGCTAAAGTTCTATAGAATTGGTCTTCCTCTTCAAAAATAATTGTTTTTATATCAGAGCTTTTTTCTTTCAGAGTTGGGTAAGCTGGTCCCATTTCCTTTACCAACACTTCTAATAGCCTACTCAAAAAAGGTTTGCTATGACCTAACTTATAGCCATGTCGAACTGCCCTTCTCAGAATTCTTCTTAGAACATATCCCCTACCCTCATTACTTGGTAAAACACCATCTAAAATTAAGAAAGCTACTGACCTTATATGATCAGCAATTACCTTATGTGACTCGGAACCACTTGAGCCAATAAGTTTCTCTGAGGATGAAATTATGTTCTTAAAAAAATCTATCTCATAATTCGAGTTAACGCCCTGCATTACCGCTGCAATTCTTTCTAATCCCATGCCTGTATCTACTGAGGGTTTTGGTAATTCATGCATCTTTCCATCTTTATCTTTATTAAATTGCATAAAAACTAGATTCCAAATTTCAACAAATCTATCGCCCTCATCCCCATCTGTACCGGGAGGTGTTCCATCATATTTTTCTCCATGATCATAATAGATCTCAGAGCATGGTCCACAGGGGCCTGTATCTCCCATTGACCAGAAGTTATCTTCTTCTCCTAAAAATACTAGTCTTTCCTCACTTATACCTATTTTCTCTAGCCAAATTTTTGCCGCCTCATCATCGTCCTGATATACAGATATCCAAAGCTTATCTTTTTCAAGATTAAGATGATTCGTTAAGAACTCCCATGCCATTTCAATAGCTTCGGTCTTGAAATAGTCACCAAAACTAAAGTTACCCAGCATTTCAAAAAATGTATGATGCCTAAGTGTATAGCCAACATTTTCAAGATCATTATGTTTTCCGCCTGCCCTGATGCATCTTTGTGAAGAAGTTGCTCTAAGTGATTTTGGTTGTTCTTGACCTAAAAAAATATCTTTAAATTGAACCATACCCGCATTTGTGAATAATAAGGTTTCGTCATTGCCTGGAACTAAAGAAGATGACTCAATGATCGCGTGATCATTGGCTTTAAAATATTCAAGAAATGCCTTTCTAATTTCAGCCGTTTTCAAATTAAAAAACCTCTTCAAAAAATAATTTCATCGAGTTCCATGACCTTTGATTTGCTGTTTCATTATATTGCGTGCCAAAAGAAGGATCATTGGCTTCAGGATTTGTAAAAGCATGCATTGCTTTGCCATATGAAATAAACTCCCAATTTGCATCAGACTCATCCATCTCATCATAAAAATCTTGCACAATATCTCTTGGCACCATTGGATCTTTATCACCATGCAAGACTAATATTTTTGAATGTATCTTATTTATAGGTTCCTCAGAGCGATTAAGAAGACCATGAAAGCTTACTACACCTGAAACATCCAATCCCGATCTAGCAATTTCTAGTACAGCCATGCCACCAAAGCAATAGCCAATTAATCCTATTTTGCCTCCATCAATTGATGGATGTAACTTAACTGCGCTGATCGCACTTGCCACTCTAGCCCTAAATTTTTTTCTATTATCTACAAATGGCTTTATCAGAGCTTGATTCTCTTCAATGTTTTTACCATTTACGCCATTACCAAAGATATCTATTGCCAATCCAGCATAACCAAGCTTAGCAAGCTCTTTAGCCTTATCAATTTCAAAGTCACTTATGCCTTTCCAAGTATGAGCTACCAAAACTGCAGGGCAGCTCGATGAGCTTTCAGGTAAAAATAAAACACCTTTACAAGTAGTGCTTTCATCAGCATAGTCAAAATTTATTTCTTCAATGGCCATTAAATTCCTTGTGCCTTATATCTCTTGTAATTTTCAACATAAAAACCTGCATTAAGTTGAGGAATTTTTTGTTCCTCAGCATCCAACTCTTTTTTAATTTTTCCAGGTATACCCATAACTAGAGAACCATCAGGAATTACTGAACCCTCAGTAATGAGAGCTTTTGCACCAATAATGCAGTTCTTACCAATTTTTGCATTATTTAGAATTACTGCTCCTATTCCAATGAGGCTTCCATCACCAATCTTACAACCATGCAGCATGGCCATGTGGCCAATCGTGACATTCTTACCTATGATGCAAGGACATCCTGGATCAGTGTGTATTACAGAATGTTCCTGAATATTGCTGCCTGCTCCGATAGTTATTGGCTCATTATCACCTCTTATGGTGCACTGAAACCAAATACTCGAGTCCTTTTCCATTGTTACATTGCCAATTACTGTTGCATTTGGGGCCACCCAAAAATCATCCCCATCAGTAGAAAGTTTTTTTCCATCTAGTTCTATAATCATGCTGAATCAGCCTCATCAATTGTTATGTTTGCATCAAAACATAAATTTAAAAAATTTACAGTTATCATTGCAGTGAGTCCCCAAATCTTTTGATGATTAAACTCCCATGTTGGAACCATCCAGGTTGAGCCATGTCTATCAATTCTTTCCTTTTTTATATTTTTAAGATCTAGCAGATAATAAAGTGGGACTGTGAAAATATCTGCAATTTCACTATTTGCTCTGAATTCCTGCTCTGCATTAATTTCATAAACCATGGGATTTACCTCAATCTTATGTCTAGATATAAGGTAATTCATTTGACCGAGTAATGAAGCATCCTTGCTATTTAGATTTATTTCTTCATTTGCTTCTCTTAGAGCTGTGTGCGAAAGATCTTTATCATTTGGTTCTACTTTGCCTCCAGGAAAACTAACCTCACCTGAATGAGTGGACATGGATTTTGACCTTTGCGTGTAGATAATCTCAGGATTATCTCTGAGATGATTATAGTTAAGTAAACCAATTAGCACTGCTGCCTGCGGTTGTCCGGATGGTCTTTCACGTATTTCAGAATCTAGTTTATACTTGATGTCCTTTATCATTTGATAATTTTAACTATTTATACAAATAAATTCTTTAGTTAGGAGAAGAATTGAAATACTGTTCAAAATGTGGAAGCGAAAACATTCAATTTAAGATTCCTTCTGGTGATAATTTAAAAAGATATTGCTGTGATGACTGCGATGCAATTTATTACACTAATCCAAATGTTGTTGTAGGAGCTTTATGTAAATATGAAGACAAAGTTTTGCTTTGCAAAAGAAATATTCAGCCAAGGCTAGGATTATGGACATTGCCGGCAGGTTTTTTTGAGAACGGTGAGACCCTTCAGCAAGGAGCTATTAGAGAGACTAAAGAAGAAACTCAAGCAGATATAAATATTATTCAACCTTATACTCTATTTAGTCTGACACATATTAGTCAGTTACATTATTTCTATATTGCTGAATTAACTAAACCCAAATTTGGTCCTACACCTGAAAGCTCTGAGGTAGCATTATTCACTGAAGATGAAATACCATGGGATGAGATAGCTTTCCCAACGGTTTATAAAACTCTCAAACATTTCTTTGAAGACTCCAAAACTAATACTTTTGAATACAAAGAAGAAGAAATTAAGCTTGGTTAAATCTCAACTGCAATAAATTCAAATGCAGGTGTCTCATATGGATGAGACTCTATTAGAGTGTTTGCAGCTCTGTCTTTGAGATTTTTGGGACACAACATTTCTACCCTATACTCATCAACAAAAGTTAGAACATTTTCACTACCAATGTATGGTTTTGAATCTTCTCTTGGTAAAAATTGTCCTTTGCCCTTTACCTCCCATGCGCAATTTTTGTAATTACCTTGAACTCCGCACCCAATTTCAAACAAAGATTTTTTTGTTTTATCAAGGTGTGACTCCGGAACAAAAAAAATTAATTTATACATCTTTAGTAAATTTATACGCATTGATGAACATTTGCATCCATGGCGAATAATTGTCATTGCTCTTAGGATGCCAAGATAGCTGAGCCATTCTAAAAACTCTTTCAGGATGTGGCATCATAATGGTTACTCTGCCATCTGCTGCAGTAAATCCAGTGGCTCCATCAATAGAGCCGTTTGGATTAATCGGATAATCATTAGAGCAATTGCCACTAGAATCACTAAAATTTATTGCTACTTGTTTGGACGCATACAATTGATTAATGCAGTCCTCTTCGAACACAGCTCTTCCTTCGCCATGCGCAACAGCAACTGGCATCATCCAATCTCTCATATCTCTAAGCAATATTGAATCAGAGTCACCCACTTTTACTTGACTTAATCTAGCTTCAAATTGTTCTGATTCGTTATGAACAAATCTTGGCCAATGATTTGCTCCTGGTATCAAGTTTTTTAGATGTGAAAGCATTTGACATCCATTACATACGCCTAAAACAAACTTTGATTGATCTTCAAAAAAAGACGAAAACATTTTCTGAAGTTTTTCACTGAATTTAATATTCGATGCCCAGCCTCCTCCAGCTCCCAGAACATCGCCATATGAAAAACCACCGCAGGCTGCAAACCCATGAAAAGAATCTAAGTTCAATGAACCATCTATAAGATCCTGCATATGTAAGTCAATTGCGTCAAAGCCTGCCAAAGTGAATGCAGCTGCCATCTCAATATGACCATTCACTCCTTGCTCTCTTAGAATAGCAACTTTTGGTCTTATGCCTTTTTTTATTTCTGGCAGGTCTAGAGCATATTTGAAATCTGACTTATAAATAAGGCTAAAATCTTCAAACTTTTCAATAGTATTAGTTTCACTCTCAACACAAACTGGATTATCTCTTTCCATTCTTATTTTAGTAGAGGTTTCCTGCCAAGCTTTTTCAAGTTCAACACACGAAGAGCTAAAAATATTTTTCATTTGTCTATCAAAAATCTGAAGTTCATAAGCCGTGGAAGTAACTCCACATTTTTCAATTGAGCAGCCGATTTTTGTGAGCTTATTGCTTAATTCATCAACCTCTCCTTTGTACTGAATGATTAAGCCAAGCTCTTCATTGAATAATTCACTATGAATTTGTTCATCTGATGTAGACAGAAAAATATCTAAACCAACTTTATTAGTAAAAGATAGCTCACATAAAGCTGCAAGCATTCCTCCATCAGAAATATCATGTAGAGCTGTAATTTTTTTATTTAATATTTCTTTTTGGATTAAATTAAATAGCTTTCTAATTTGTTTAGCATTTTCTACATCTGGGGTCTCTAGACTCAGCTGGTCTTCAATTAATGCAAGTATTGAGCCGCCCATTCTTTGATAATCTGAAAGTTTGATGTAATACAAATCATGAGAACTAGATTCCAATTCTGTAGTGATTGCCAGCCTTGTATCAATCACTGGAGCCATTGCTGATATTACTCCAGTTAAAGGAGACTTAACTTCAAAATTCTGTCCCTCTTCAACCCATTTTGATCTCATTGATAAAGAGTCTTTTCCAACAGGGATTGAGATATCCAGCTCACAACAAATCTTTGATAAAGCCTCTACACCCTCCCTCAATGCCAAGTCATCTTTGTTACTCCCACAGGCAGCCATCCAATTAGCCGATAATACAACGCGATCTAATGATTTTATTGGCGCACTCATTAGATTAAAGATTGACTCAGCTAGAGCCATACGCATTGAAGCGCTTGGATTCGAAATTGCAATTGATGGCTTTTCTCCCATTGAGATTGCCTCGCCGTGATATTCAGTGAAGGAGTTGTTCACCATAGAGTAATTTGAAGTAGGGACCTGATATTTTCCTACCATCTGATCTCGTGTTATCAAACCACCTACTGTTCTATCTCCAATGGTAATTAAAAACTGTTTAGATCCAACTGAAGGATGCTTTAGAACTTTAAAAATATTTTTTTCTAAACTATCTTTTGCTTCGAAATCATGAAAATTTTTTGGGTGCTCTGAAGAAACATTAATCTTAGTTTTAGGTAGATCACCAAAAAGCATATCCAGTGGAACATTCACTGGCATAAAGCTGCTATCAGGGCTTGCTACACGCACAAACTGATCCTTAATAGTCTTTCCAACAATTGCATAGGGGCATCTTTCGCGACTACATATATCTTCAAATATTTTTTTATCATCAGGATGAATAGCCAAAACATATCTTTCTTGAGATTCATTGCACCATATTTCCATTGGGGTCATACTTTTATCAGCAACTGGAACCTTTCCTAGATCTATATCAACGCCCCATCCGGTATCTTTTGCTAACTCAGGAATTGCATTAGAGAGACCGCCTGCACCAACATCATGAATAAATTTAATAATATTTTCTTTCTTTGAAATACATGTATTAATGACTTCTTGACACCTTCTCTCCATTTCAGCATTGCCTCTTTGAACAGAAGCAAAATCCAATTCCTCTTCACTTTCTCCTGAAGAAACTGATGAAGCGGCTCCGCCACCAAGACCAATAAGCATGGATGGGCCACCCAACACAATTACCAAGTGATTATGGTCTATGCCTCCCTTTAAGCTGTAAGCATCTTTAATCTGCCCGATACCTCCTGCAAGCATAATTGGTTTGTGATATCCGTATGCACTTTTTTCTTTACTGGTTTTTGTTTGTAAAACCCTGAAATAGCCTAAAGTACAAGGTCTACCAAATTCATTGTTAAATGCTGCCGCACCAATCGGCCCTTCTATCATTATATGTTTTGGAGATGCGATCCTATTAGGAAAAGGGGCTTTCTGTTTGGGCATGTTATCGTCATCCAGATTAAGGTTTGATACATTAAATCCGACAAGGCCAGTTTTTGGTTTAGCTCCAGAGCCAGTAGCACCCTCATCTCTAATTTCACCACCTGAGCCTGTAGCAGCACCTGGAAAGGGAGAAATTGCCGTTGGATGATTATGCGTTTCTACCTTTATTAGAGAGTTCATTAATTGAGATTCGAATTTATAAACATCTTTAGAATTTTGTTCAAGCAAATTCGAAACCTCGCCACTTATAACAGCAGCATTATCTTTGTAAGCAGAAATAAGATGGGGCTTATCTCCTTTACTTGTTTGCTTTATCAAATCAAACAAAGACGATTCAACCTTGTTACTGTCAAGAGACCAATCAGCATTAAAAATTTTATGTCTGCAGTGTTCAGAGTTCGCTTGAGCAAACATCATTAATTCAGATTCAGTTGGATCTCGTTTTTCATTTGAATAGAAAATATCAAGATATTCAATTTCATCATTTGATAAGGCTAATCCCAATTCTGAGTTTGCGGTCTTTAAAGCATCGATACCTTTATTACAAAAATCTATAACACGCTGATCTTTAGATGATAAAGAAGAATTAAAAAATTCAAGCGGAGGTTTTTGAAATATAGATTGAGTCATTGGATCAAAAATTGCTTCTAACTGAAAATCATCAATTTCAAACCCTACTAAATTGAATCCGACAAATTTCTCAATTCGTAATTGATCAAAACCAATATTTTTTAAAATATCACCGGCCTTAGAAGACCATGGCGAAATGGTCCCAAGACGTGCACCAATATAGAAAGAGCAGTCTTTAAGTATTTCTTCTGCATGGAGAACTTCCTTCAACTTATCAGTATCTAGAGCCTTTTTAGAGTTGATCAAAAAATAATCATTTGCTGTCAAAGAAATCTTATTATTTAGATTTTTTTTAAGCTTGGCTTTTAAGCGAGATAATTGGGCGCTAGAAAAACTTGATTGACCTTGCAGGAACAAGTTAAAACTTTTTGACACTGAACTTTTTCTAAAATATTGTGGTTTTAATTATAGAGGTGAATCAAATTAAAAAGATAAAAAAGATAAGAATTAATCGAACTATTTTTTTTGTTTTATCGGTTATGATTTTTACGTTCAGTTGTTCTGATCAATCTCTCAATGATGAACAATTATCTAATTCATGTGCAAATACTAAGGAAAAACTTTGGTCATTATCTAACCTATCAGAATTTGAAAAAGATAAGTTTAATCTTCTCTATCAAGAAAGACTTTTATCTTATATTGATGAATTTAAAGAAGCTGCAAAATTGAATAATCTTGACTGGGAATTATTGGCAGCAATAGCCTTTCAGGAATCCCAATGGAATCCAAAAGCTAGGTCTGCAACTCAGGTTAAAGGCATGATGATGTTAACTCTTCCAACTGCTAAATCTTTGGGAGTAGACAATAGACTGGATCCTGTTCAAAGTATTAATGGAGGAGCAAGTTATATAGCAAAGTTAATTGATGAAATGAATTTCGGTACATCAACTGGTGATAAGATTTCAATTGCACTTGCTGCCTATAACCTTGGTGTTGGTAATATCAATAGATATCTAAGAGAAATCCAAATAAATTTAAATAAAGAGAATTTTGAAATCACTTGGGATGATCTATCTAGTTTTTTAGCTGAAGAAGTTAATCATAGTGAACTGGCAGGTAATTCCACAAACTATAAAAGAGGCATTCAAGCAGTAGATTATGTTACTAGAGTTAAAGATTACTATTATTTAATCCTAGGATTAGGATGCACTTAGGAATTAATTAACTGGTATTTAAGGTCTTTAATTTTGTCCCTACAAAAAGCTGCTCGCTCATATTCAGTTTCTTGAGCATATTTATACATTTGCTTTTCAAGTAAATTGATTGAGTTAGAAATAACCTCTGGATTATCTAATTCAATCTTAAATGGCAATTCATCCTCAAAGTTCTTAGGCTTGTTCTTACCTGATCTAGTATTAGGTCGAGCACCCTCCATAATATCTTTAATTTCTTTGACGATAGACTTTGGTTTGATTTTATTTTCTTTATTGAAATTGACTTGAATTTCTCTTCTTCTATTAGTCTCTTTCATTGCTCTGTCCATTGAGCCTGTAACTTTATCCGCATACAAAATTGCTTTGCCTCTTATATTTCTTGCTGCCCTTCCAATGGTCTGGATGAGTGTTCCCTCGGATCTCAAAAAACCCTCTTTATCTGCATCTAAGATTGCAACCAGACTCACTTCAGGAATGTCTAAACCTTCTCTTAACAAGTTAATTCCAACTAGAACATCAAACTTACCTAATCTTAAATCTCTAATAATCTCAACTCGCTCAACAGTATCAATATCTGAGTGCATGTACCTTGTTTTGATCCCATTTTCATTAAGATAATCCGTTAGATCCTCTGCCATTCTTTTAGTAAGTGTTGTAATTAAGACTCGCTCTTTAAGCTTTGCTCTCTCGTTACATTCTCCAATGACATCATCTATCTGAGTTGATGCCGGTCTGACATCAACTTCTGGGTCGATAAGTCCTGTAGGTCTTACGAGCAGTTCAACGACTTTATCTCCGTTTTCTAATTCATATTTCCCAGGGGTTGCAGATACATAAATTCGTTGAGGTGTTAGGAGCTCCCATTCCTCAAATCTAAGAGGTCTATTATCAAGCGCGCTTGGCAATCGAAATCCATAATCAACTAACGTTTCTTTTCGAGATCTATCACCTTTGTACATCCCGCCAATTTGAGGAACAGAGACGTGAGATTCATCCATGAAAACAATTGCATTTTTGGGGATGTAGTCAAATAGACATGGAGGTGGCTGACCAGAGGATCTGCCTGATAAGTATCGTGAATAATTTTCAATCCCCTGACAATAACCAAGTTCAGCCATCATTTCTAAATCATAAGTTGTTCTTTCTTGAAGTCGTTGTGCTTCGACAAGCTTCTCATTGGATTGAAAATATTTGATTCTATCTTTAAGCTCTTCTCTAATAAGCTTTAAACAATCTGTGACTGTTTCGCGAGGTGTCACATAATGTGTCTTCGGATAAATGGTTGCTCTGGGTACCTCGCTAATAAGTTCGCCAGTTAAAGGGTCGATCCAGGATAATTTTTCTATTTCATCACCAAACAAATCAATCCTCAGCGCCTCTTTCTCAGAGTCTGCAGGATAGACATCGATTACATCTCCTCTCACTCGAAAGGTAGCTCTTCTAAAATCAATATCATTACGAGTGTATTGCATTGAGGAAAGTCTTCTGAGAATAGCTCGCTGATCAATGATGTCTCCACGATCTAAGTGCAAGATCATGTTTAAGTAAGATTCAGGAGCGCCTAATCCATAAATTGAAGATACTGTTGCCACAACAACTGTATCATTTCGCTCAAGTAAAGCTTTTGTTGCTGATAAACGCATTTGCTCAATATGCTCATTAATGGAAGCATCCTTAGCTATATAAGTATCAGACGTTGGAACATATGCCTCTGGCTGATAGTAATCATAATAAGAAACAAAATATTCTACTGAATTCTCTTTAAAGAAATCTCTGAATTCTCCATAAAGTTGAGCAGCAAGAGTTTTATTAGGCGCCATTATGATTGCAGGTCTTTGAGTTTCCTCAATGATCTTTGCCATCGTGTAGGTTTTACCAGACCCTGTGACACCTAATAGAACTTGATGCAACAGTCCATCATTTAAGCCTTCAACTGCCTGCTGTATAGCCATAGATTGATGGCCTGCGGGATCAAAATCTGAGTGTACCTTCAACACTTTTGTCATGGTTAATATATTACTTTCTATGATTTTTATTTATAATGCCAACCTTGTTCCCCGATAGCTCAGTTGGTAGAGCAGTTGACTGTTAATCAATTTGTCGCAGGTTCGAGCCCTGCTCGGGGAGCCATTCTTAACTTAGAGCTTTTAGTATCCTTTTTGCAATTCTATTACGCTCTTCATCACTCCTATCCTCTACCTGAATTCCTAAATCATCAATCAATTTTCTTACAATCAAGGTTTGCTTTTCAATTAATTCTTTAAGAAGTCGTTTTTCATTTGCTGCATTTAGTCCATTTTCTTCTTTCATCGAAATTCTTCTCTCTAAAGATGTGATTTTTGATAAATTGTCTTCCAATCTATACAAAAACATTTGGTAGCTTTTTACTTCATGCATGGGATCTTTCAAATAAATAACTTATTATTATTATATGATCAAAAAAACAATTCCCTACATATTCCTATTATTAATATCATTTATTTCACACGCTGAAATAAAAACTATGAGCATTCTCTATACGAATGATCTGCACTCTCATTTACTTCCTAGCATTCAAACAAGGATTAGCAAGACTCGACCTGTAGGGGGGTTTGCAAATATCGCAACGCTTGTACGGGAAAAGAAGTTATCTGATCCGGACACTATTTATATTGATTCTGGGGATTATTTTTCAGGCCCTTATGTGAGCACTTTAACCAATGGTGCTGCTGTAATTGAATCAATGAATTATCTTGGATTAGACGTCGCATGTATTGGGAATCATGAATTTGATCATGGCTGGGAAAACACACTAGAGCAATTAAACAAAGCCAACTTCCCAATTATAAATGGAAATATATTTTATAAAAATTCAGATCAGCTATTTTGGGATAATCCCTATGTCATATTAAATAAAGCAGGTCTCAAGATCGGGGTAATTGGACTACATGGAAAGTTTGCATTTTACGACACCATAAATTTCAAAATGATAGAAGCTATTGAGACACGTGATGAAGTTTATTATTTAAAAAAATATATAGCTGAACTTAAACCCATAACTGACATAATTATTTTATCTGTACATGGAGGTATGCCAGGCAGGCAATCCAGTGTTGGGCTAAGTGATGTTGAGCGAAGTTTATATGCCGACATCATGCTAGCAAAAGAAGTTAGTGACTTGGATATCATCATTACTGGTCATGCGCATACAGGGACACCAAAAGCATTAATTTCTAATGACACGATCATAGTATCGACGAATGCCTACACTTCTGAATTAGGAGAACTTAAAATATTTTTTGATACTGAAAAAAAAGAAATTGTGAAGCATAAAAATAAGCTAATACAAGTTTTTGATGACGAAATTAAGGATGATCCTTCCATGCTTAAAGAGATTATGAAATGGCAAAATAAAGTAGAGGTAATTGCTTCGAAACCTATTACTCAATCCACTAACAAAATGGAGAGAGCGTACGGATCTGAATCAAATATGGGTAATATGTTTGCTGATGCAATGTCATCATTTGATGAAAGAATTGATTTTGCAATGGTCAATAGTGGCGCCTTAAGACAGGATATTAATGCAGGTACCATTACCAAAGGAGACTTGATCTCTGCTTTTCCTTTTCCAAATACACTGGTGATGGCTCATTTATCTGGAGATCAAATTAAAATTATCTTTGATCATGCTGCTGGAATGACTAATGGCGTCTTACAAGTTTCCAGTGAGTTTCAGTACTCAATTAATTCATCAGGCAAAGCTAGTGCACTCAAACTAAACGATACTGAAATTAAAGGTAATGAAATGTATTGGGTTGCTGCACCTAACTTCGTTACCCAAGGCGGTGATGGCTATTTAGAATTTAGAAATGCAGCCCATATTGAAGATACAGGCATTATGGTTGTTGAAATTGTAGAAGAGTTCTTAAGTAAGACTAATAAGTATCAGCCTCTCATTGAAAACAGGATAATCGTTAATTAGGTTTTTCTATTTTCCATGTTGTTCCATCAGGCCCATCATCAAGTAATACTCCCATATCTGATAGTTCGTCTCTAATTTCATCAGCTCTGACAAAGTCTTTTTCACTCCGTGCTAGATTCCTTGCATCTATTTTTTCTTGAATGAATAAACTATCCACTTCGGCTCCAAATTTAAAGAAATTTTCAGGCTTGTCAGTTAGCAAGCCTAAATTATTTGCAATGGTTTTGAATGCATATAATTTTTCACTTCTAGAATTCTTATCCTTACTTGAATTTAATTCCTTTGCAAGATTAAAAAGAATACTCACAGCCTTAGGTGTATTTAAGTCATCATTCATGGCCATCTCAAATGCTTCAATGAAAGGATTATCTGTAGCGGTGTTTTCAGCAGCTTCATCATTTAATTGTAATGTTGTATAAAGTCTTTCAAGTGCTGCTTTTGCTTGGTTTAAAGAGCCTTCATCAAAACTTAATTCGCTTCTATAGTGACTCGATATTAAGAAAAGTCTTATGACTTCAAAATGATATTGCTTAATTAAATCTTTTATCAGAGCAAAATTACCGAGCGACTTTGACATCTTTTCACCACCGATCTTTAACAATCCTGAATGAATCCAGTAATTTGCAAACTCAGAATCGTTTGAGCATTTTGATTGAGCAATCTCATTTTCATGATGTGGAAAAATTAAATCTGGTCCGCCTCCATGAATATCAAAATTCTTGCCAAGCTTTTCTAAAGACATCACAGAGCACTCAATGTGCCAACCAGGTCTTCCCTTCCCCCATGGCGAGTCCCATGATGGTTCCTCAGGTTTTGCACTTTTCCATAAAACAAAATCTAATGGGTCAGCTTTTGCCTGATCCTCTGTAATTCTTGATCCAGGGTCTAAATCATCAAGAACTTTGTTAGATAATTTTCCATACTCCTCATAACTTCTTACAGAGAAAAATACATCATTATTATCTGCAACGTATGCATGACCTTTTGCTATCAAATCCTCAATCATTGTCACCATGCCATCGATATATTCAGTAGCTTTAGGCTCACTATTTGGTTCAATTAATCCAAGTCCTTGAAAGTCTGCGTGCATGCTTGCAATTGTTCTACTTGTTAAATCATATATTGACTCTGAGTTCTCATAAGCTCGCTCAATAATCTTATCTTCAATGTCAGTAATGTTTCTCACGTAATTAACTTTATAGCCCTGGTACCCGAAGTAACGGACTAGAATGTCGAATGCTACATATGCTCGTGCATGACCAAGGTGACAATTGTCATATACGGTCACACCGCAAACATACATTCCAACTTTACCCTGTTCAATGGGTTCAAAAATCTCTTTTTTATTAGTGAGAGTGTTATAAAGCTTAAGACTCATGTGTATACTAGAATTGCTATATTATAAGGTCATATAGTTAATAATTAATATTAGATTCTCAAAGTGAAAATTAAATCTATCGCGAAATTTCAAAAAAAAACTGCTTTATTATTTATTAGTTTTTTTTGTGTCGTGAGCTGCTCTGAGGCCCCTAATCAACAAACCGTTTTAATGGAGAAAAATATGCCTATTGCAACCATCTCAACTACTGCTGGAGAAGTTATCATTGAGCTTGATAAAGAAAATGCACCTATATCTGTTGATAATTTTATTTCACTCGCTAATAGCGGTTATTACACTGATACGATCTTCCATCGAATTATTGAAGGATTCATGGTTCAAGGTGGTGGCCTTGATGCTGACATGCAAAATAAACCTTCAGGATCTGCTGCGATTAAAAATGAAGCCAATAATGGTCTGAAAAATGATAGAGGTACTATCGCCATGGCAAGAACAATGGACCCCCACTCTGCTACGAGTCAGTTCTTTATTAATCATGCGGATAATGATTTTCTAAACTTTTCTTCAGAGACTACCCAAGGATGGGGCTATGCGGTCTTTGGAAGAGTAATTGAAGGCATGGAGGTAGTTGATAGTATTGCACTAACTCCTACTATGGTTGTTAATGGCTATCAAGATGCCCCAGCAAACCCTGTAACCATTAACTCTGTTTCTATTAGTGAATGAACCTCGGCTTTATTTCTGATTTACATCTATCAGAGACCAATAATTCACTTACTAACGCTTTTATAGATTTTCTAAAATCACATTCCTCTAACCTGGATCAGCTATATATTCTGGGAGACCTTTATGAGGTATGGATAGGTGATGATGATTCGTCATCACTAATTACTTCAACAAAAGATGCTCTTAGAAAAGCATCCAAATCAGGTTTAGAAATATTTTTTATTCATGGTAATAGAGATTTTCTCTTGGATAGTTCTTTTGCAGAATCTGCCGGCATCACAATACTTCCAGATCCTTTCTTTTTCGACTATTTTGGAAAGAAAATTTCTATTTCGCATGGTGATATTTTTTGTATTGATGATGCTGAATATCAGGCATTTAAAAAGCAAGTTCGGTCGCCTGAATGGAAGGCTGAGTTTCTTAACAAATCTCTGGTCGAACGAAAATCAATTGCCTCAAGCATGCGTGACGCTAGCAAAAGAAATTCTTCACAAAAAGACTCAATGATCATGGATGTTAATACAAATGAAGTAGCTTCATTTTTTGATAAATATGATATCGACTTGCTTATCCATGGTCATACCCATAAGCCAAATATTCATGAGCTTAGTGGCAAAAATTCCAAAATAAAACGTATAGTTCTTGGTGATTGGGGTAAAACAGGTTGGTGTTTTTATCTAGATCCAACATCTCAAAATTTGGAAGAGTTTAAAATCTAAACCTTCAATCTAGTTGTCTTTAAAAGCTTAATACTGTATATTTATACAGTACTTTATCCTTTATGAAATTAAGCTATATCGGTAATATATCGGCGGATTCTCTGCCTCAAAACTATACTCCATTCTTTGCGGAGAGCGTGCCTGTTGGTTTTCCAAGCCCAGCAAATGATTACCTAGAAACTCCAATTGATTTGAATCAGTACTTGATTAAGAATCAAGTTGCTACATTTCTAGTAAAAGCTTCTGGTGATTCAATGATCAATGCGAACATAGGTAGCGGCGCAGTATTAATTGTGGATAGGAGTATTAAACCCAGCCATAACGATATCGTTGTTGCATCTATAGACGGTGAATTTTTGTGCAAAAGATTACAATTAAAACCACGTATTGCACTGATAGCAGAAAATGCTAAATATCAGCCCATCTTTGTTGAGCAAGGTCATGAACTAGAAGTGATAGGCGTTGTTACAGCAGCAATCAATATATACAAATAATATGGATCTGTTGGCATTAGTGGATTGTGAGAATTTTTATGCATCTTGTGAAAGAATCTTTAGGCCTGATCTAAAAAAAGTACCAATTGTTGTGCTTTCAAATAATGATGGTTGTGTAATAGCTCGTAGCAAAGAATCAAAAGACTTTGGTATCCAAATGGGAGCTCCATGGTTCAAGGTAAAAGAAGACTTTCTAAAGAGCGGAGGCCAAGTTTTTTCATCGAACTTTGCTTTATACGGAGATATTTCAAGCAGAGTCATGAGCGTACTATCTCAAATGTCAAAAAAAATAGAGATATACAGCATTGATGAAGCATTCCTTGATTTAGGAAACTTGGCACTTGAGAGTCATAATGCGGCCAATGACTTCGGAGTATACTGCAGGAATATTGTTAAGCAGTGGGTTGGGATTCCTGTAAGAATTGGGATTGCTCCAACTAAAACCTTAACTAAAGTTGCAAGTTATTTAGCTAAACAACAAACCTATCATCCTGGTATTTTCAGCATCACTAATAATCAAAAAGATATTGAGACCGCATTAAAAAGAGTACCCATTCACCAAGTATGGGGAGTGGGAAGACGACTCAATAAAAAGCTTAGCGATTCTGGAATGAAAAATGCCTACGACTTGGCATGCTCGAACATTCCATTGATTAGAAAAAAATATAGTGTGGTTTTAGAAAGAACAGTAAGGGAATTAAGAGGAGAAAGATGCTTGGCAATGGATGAAAATCCTGCTCCCAAAAAACAAATTGTTGTTAGTAGAAGCTTTGCGAATAAAATCAGTGATCTCAACACTCTTTCACCTATTGTGAATGATTTTGGTGTTAGGGCATGTGAGAAACTTCGAAAAGAGGGTCAGCTATGCTCAAAAGTTGGTGTCTTTATTAGGACAAGCCCTTTTAGAACACAAGACAGGCAGCATCAAACTATAAAATTCTATACTTTGCATCAGCCTAGCGACGATACTCGGGATATCTTATCCGGCATACGATGGATTCTTCCTAAGATATTCAGACATGGTTTTTGTTATGCAAAAGCTGGGGTAATGTTAAGTCAGTTTACTGATGAAAATGTTTTACAGTATGAGCTATTCGAGCAAATAAATGGAGCAAGGCGCAACAATCAACTAATGAAAACTCTTGATAAGATTAATCACTCTAGCACTCAAATAAATTTTGCTTCTCAAAGCAAAATAGGATTCACAGCGATGAGAAGGGCAAATGTGTCACCTAGGTATACAACAAGCTGGTTTGAACTACCAACAGTTAATTAGTGAAGTACCTGTCAAAATGTGCTTGAGACAATTCAAAAAGTTCAGCGTTTATCTCATCTTTGATGGAAGATAGTGAAAAGGTTCGATGATCGGGCAACAATTCAAGACCAAATAATTCAAGATCAAGATCTTGCGATGATGCACGCAATAAATCAAATACCCATGTGATCGGATCAAGGGAGTCATTGAAATTGATAGCGTGCTCCTTGAGTTTAGAAGATAACAGCTCAGCGTCAGTCACTTTAAATCGATGGCTAAGGATGGTCACCTTAAACTCTTCAAGTCTTGAATTAACAATCTCTTTTTCATCATTAGAATAAGAATTCCAATTAATGACCTCATGTATAAAGCGTTTACAGCCCCTGCAGACATCATCTCCATAAGTGGTTGAGCATATTCCAAGACAAGGTGTTGAAGAACGTTGTTTACGCATACCAAAATAATACTCTAAATACTTAAAATATTAATAACTTAATATGCTGGAGCAAATTCTCAATGAGAAGTAAAATATGCGTCGAGGATTCATCATGCTAGAACAATACAAACTTCATTGCGAAGAGAGAGTAGAGCAAAATGTGCCGCCATTACCTCTGTCTGCTGATCAAACTGCAGAATTAATTGAACTACTTAAAACTGATCAAGAAGAATCTGAATTATTAATGGAGCTTTTGGTACAGCGTATTCCAGCTGGAGTTGATCAGGCAGCATATGTGAAAGCTGGTTTTTTATCAGATATAACTGAAGGGAAAACAACGAGCCCATATATTAATGCCAATTATGCTGTTGAGTTACTCGGAACAATGCTTGGAGGATATAACATTACCCCTCTAGTCGAATGCTTAAAAAAAGAAAATCTTGCAGAAGCTGCAGTAGCAGCCCTATCAAATACCTTGCTTATTTTCGATGCCTTTAATGAGATTAATGAGCTAGCAAAAAGTAATGATTATGCAAAAAAAGTTTTAGAAAATTGGGCCGAAGGCAAATGGTTCACTTCAAAAGATAAACTAAACGATGAGATAAAGTTAACAGTTTTTAAAGTATCTGGAGAAATTAATACTGATGACTTATCACCAGCACAAGATGCTTGGTCAAGACCGGATATTCCTCTGCATGCCCAAGCAATGTTCAAAATGCCAAGAGAAGGCTTGGATGATGCTCTTGGAAAAATAGAAGAACTTAAAAAGAAAGGTAACCCGCTAGTGTTTGTTGGAGATGTTGTGGGTACGGGCTCATCAAGAAAATCTGCTACCAACTCTCTGCTGTGGCACATTGGTGATGAAATACCATTTATACCTAATAAGCATGAGGGTGGTTTTGTGTTTGGCGGAAAAATTGCACCTATATTTTTTAATACCCTTGAAGATGCAGGTTCGTTGCCAATTGAATGCGATGTATCTAGTTTTAATATGGGTGATGAAATTATCCTTAAACCTCATGCTGGAGAAGTTACAAATTTAGAAGGTGAATTGTTAACTACGTTTGAGTTAAAAACTGATGTCATAATGGATGAAGTAAGAGCTAATGGTCGAATAAATTTAATTATTGGGAGGCAGTTAACTGACAAAGCTAGAGAAACACTTGGACTTAAGGCAACAGATATTTTTATTAGGCCAAACAACGATAAAAGTGATGCAAAAGGTTATACCTTAGCGCAAAAAATAGTCGGAAAGGCCTGCGGTGTTGAGGGTGTTCGTCCAGGAGATTATTGTGAACCTAGGATGACAACGGTTGGTTCTCAGGATACCACTGGACCAATGACAAGGGATGAATTAAAGGAACTTGCATGCCTTGGTTTCTCTGCTGATTTAGTCATGCAGTCATTCTGTCACACTGCTGCTTATCCTAAACCCGTGGACATAGAAACCCAGCATTCCCTTCCTGAATTTATAATGAACAGAGGAGGAGTTTCACTTAATCCAGGTGATGGCATCATCCACTCTTGGTTAAACAGAATGCTATTACCGGATACTGTCGGAACGGGGGGAGATAGTCATACTCGATTTCCTATAGGTATTAGTTTTCCTGCAGGCTCAGGATTAGTTGCTTTTGCCGCAACGCTTGGAGTAATGCCGCTTGATATGCCTGAATCTGTCTTAGTGAAATTTTCAGGAGAAATGCAACCAGGCATCACTCTAAGAGATCTTGTAAATGCAATCCCATATGCTGCAATTCAACAAGGATTGCTTACAGTTGAAAAGGAAGGTAAGAAAAATGTTTTTTCAGGAAGATGTTTAGAAGTTGAAGGATTACCGAATCTAAAAGTAGAGCAAGCTTTTGAAATATCCGATGCGTCTGCAGAAAGGTCTGCATCAGGATGCACAATTAAATTAGGCGAAGATCCAATTATTGAATATTTAAATTCAAATATTGTAATGCTGAGATGGATGATAGCGAATGGATATGGCGATCCAAAAACACTTGAAAGACGTGCTCAAGGAATGGAAGAATGGATCAAGAACCCTGCCCTTCTTGAAGCTGATAAGGATGCAGAATACGCTGCAGTCATTGAGATTGACCTTAATGAGATCAAGGAGCCTCTGCTGGCCTGCCCAAATGATCCTGATGATATAAAGCCTCTTTCTGAAGTTCAAGATACTAAAATCGATGAGGTCTTTATTGGTTCCTGTATGACAAATATTGGGCACTTTAGGGCTGCGGGACAGTTATTAAAAAAATACAAAGAGATACCAACTAGGCTATGGGTCGTCCCTCCAACAAAGATGGATGAAAAACAGCTTATTGAAGAGGGTGTTTATGATGTTTTTGGTGATGCAGGGGCAAGGACTGAAGTACCAGGATGTTCGTTATGCATGGGTAATCAGGCAAGGGTAGCTGCTAATTCTACGGTAATCTCAACTTCAACAAGAAATTTTCCTAACAGACTTGGTGATGGTGCTGATGTTTTTCTGGGCTCAGCAGAATTGTCTGCAGTCTCTGCAGTCTTAGGTAAATTACCAAGCCTGAGTGAGTATCTAGAAATAATGAAAGAAATTGACACTATGAGTGGTGAGATTTATCGATATCTAAACTTTAATGAAATAAAGTCCTATGTTGATCAGGCAAATGATGCTGAAATACCAGCGATCAATGTAGTTGAAGCTACTTAGCCTCTCTAGTTATCTTTTTACTATCGCTTCTACTCGTTTCCAAGTCTTCTAGGTAAGAAGAGCTAATTGGTGTTGGATACTCCCCGTTAAAAATTGAAATTTCAAAATCAATGATCTTAGGATTACCCTCTTTGGCCGAACTTATCAAATCATCTAATTGTTGATAAAAAATCTTATCGGCTCCGATCTCAACACAAACTTCATCTTCAGTTTTATTATGAGCAACTAACTCCTCAGTAGCAGCCATATCGATTCCATAAAGATTTTGATATCTGATTGGTGGCGCAGCAGAGGCGAAATAAACTTTTTTTGCACCTGCTATTTTAGCCATCTCAATAATTTTCTTGCTAGTGGTTCCTCTTACTATTGAATCATCAACTAAGAGAACATTCTTATTTAAAAACTCTAACTCCAAGATATTTAATTTACGTCTAACAGATTTTTTACGTTCTTCTTGATAAGGCATTATGAATGTCCTGCCTATGTATCTATTTTTAACAAATCCCTCCCGATATGGAATATTTAGTTCGTTTGCCAACTGCAACGCAGCTGTTGTTGAGCTGTCTGGAATTGGAATCACAACATCTATATCATGGTCTGACATATTGTCCAAAATATTCTTTGCTAAATATTTACCCATTCTCATTCTTGATTGATAAACAGAAATTTGATCTAAGGTTGAGTCAGGCCTTGATAAATAAACGTATTCGAAAATGCATGGTTGTGATTTAGCTGATAAAGAGCATTGTTTTGAGGAAATAATTCCTTTTTTGTCAATAAAGACCGCCTCTCCTGGCTCGACATCTCTGAGAGTTTTAAAGCCTAAAGATGCAAATAGAGCATTCTCTGATGCAATCACATATTCTTTTCTGTTCTTACCTTCGCGTTCACCGATCACCAATGGTCTAATGCCATTTGGATCTCTAAATGCCAAAATTCCTGCTCCAGTAATCAAGGCAACAACTGCATATGCCCCGTCACATCTTATATGGGTTTTTGAAACAGCCTTAAATAAATGTTCAGGTGTTGGATTAATTGCTTTCTGCTTAGCTATCTCATGAGCCAATATATTTAAAAGAACTTCTGAATCTGAGTCAGTGTTTAAGTGTCTCATTTCAGCAAAAAATAACTCTTTAGCTAATGACTTTGAATTGGTTAAGTTGCCATTGTGAGCCAGGCTTATCCCATATGGTGAATTTACATACATTGGTTGAGCAAACTCTTTACCGGCACCACCTGCAGTAGGATATCTAACGTGCCCTACCCCATAGTTTCCGATGAGTTTTTCCATGTGTCTTTGCTGAAAAACATCCCTAACATAACCCATTGATTTTCTACTGTTTAATCTTCCTTCATCGTCACAGACAACCATTCCGGCTGCATCTTGGCCTCTATGCTGAAGCATAAGCAATGATTCGTAGATTTCCGAGGCTACGTTTGATTCAGCTGAAATTCCAACTATTCCGCACATTAGGTATTTCCTAGGATGGATTGCTCATTTGTTAGCATACCCGAATTTGTATCTGCAATCATAGAGCTAATTTTACTAATTAAGATTGGATTATATATTTTGATGATTGGGTAAATTTTTGAATTTTCTGTAAGAGTACTTTGTTCAACATAATCATCCGCAACTATAAATAATAGGCTCACAATAATTACTCCGCGCAATGATCCAAACATGAATCCTAGAAGCCTGTTAAATCCTGACAAACCAGACCATTGCACAAGACCATGAATAAAATTTATAACTAGACCCCCTATAAATATTAAACTTACAAAAACAATTATGTAGGTTAACGGTTCAAGCATAGAGGCTGAAATTGAAAAGTTAGATAAAAATTTTTGAGCAGAGGGTTGGGACAGTATGGTCAAGAAAAAAGCCGAAATCCACAAAATCAATGAAAACGCTTCTTTTACAAAGCCTCTAAAAAGAGAGATTATTGCTGAAACAATAATAATTGAAAAAATAATCATATCAAGTTGATTCATGCCAGCTATTTCCATTCTTCTATTACTCCATTTTCAACACCGGCTATTTCGTTATAGAGAGTTTTAGATTTAATAATCTTTTCCTTTCCAATAAATGGTCCAACATAAACATAAATCAAATCAGCATTTTGGCTTGAATATGCTAAAACATCTTGAGACCTAAACTTAGCAATAAGATTTTCTGCTTTTGAAGGGTCCTTAAATATGCCAACTCTGTAGACATAGTTTCTTAGTGGTTCTAAGGGAGCATCATTTTGGTCAACTATCTTACTTGTTAATTGAATGCTATTTGGCCCAAAGAAAAAAAATAAAAATAAAATGAGTGTGGCTATTACGAGAAAACCAATTAGCCTATTTAGCAGCATTATTGCTTAGTAACTTATCTCGAAGATTTGAAATTGTTGACCTTAACTCACCCCTGTGAACGATCATGTCTATTGCTCCATGATCAAGTAGAAATTCAGCTCGCTGAAAGTCTTCGGGCAAATCAACTCTAACAGTCTCCTCAATAACCCTTCTTCCAGCAAATCCAACTAATGCACCGGGCTCCGCAATGTTGATGTCCCCTAACATTGCTATGCTTGCAGAGACTCCTCCAAAGATTGGATCAATCATCACCGAAAAATAAGGTAGCGACCTCTCTCTAAGTTTTTCCAATGCTGCTGCAGTTTTTGCCATTTGCATAAGAGAGACCATTGACTCTTGCATGCGCGCGCCCCCACTTGTAGAAAAACATATCAGTGGTAGATTTTTGTCGATTGCAGTCTGAACTGCTTTAACAAATTTAGTTCCAACAGTACCACCCATTGAACCACCCATAAATCTGAACTCAAATGCAGCGACTACAACTTCTTTTCCATCAAGCTTCCCAACTCCAGTAACAAGAGCTTCTTTCTCCCCTGTTGAACTAACAGCCTCTTTAATTCTTTGATCATAGGACTTAGTATCTTTAAAATTGAGGATATTGTTTGTTTCCTCATCAGAAGAGATTTCATTAAAGGAATCTTGATCTAAAAAAATTGAGATCCTTTTTCTAGCACCTATTCTCAGATGATGGCCGCATTTTGGGCATACAAATAACGATTTTTCCAGTTCCGGTTGGTACAAAATCGATTCACATGCTGGACAATTATTCCAAAGACCATCAGGAACTTTGCTTTTGGAGGCTGAAGGTTCTTTTTCACCTATTGAGGGTATGAGCCTTGTTAACCAATTCATTTATTTATAACCGACTTAATTTCGCTTAAATAATTATATATTTTTTTATAATCTGTGGTTTTTTTTGCCTCGAAAATACTTTCAACTAAATATGATCCTATCACCACTCCATCTGCAACTTTAGAGATTGACTCGGCTTGCTCTTTATTTTTTATACCAAATCCAGCCATAACTGGTAGGTCAGTATTCTTTTGTAGGTCAATTACATTGCTCTTAATCTCTTCAAGGTCAACATTTGAGGAACCGGTGACCCCCTTAAGTGTTACGTAGTAAATAAATCCTGAGCTGGCATTACATATCTTCTTAGTTCTTTCTTTGGTGGTTGTTGGTGAAACTAGCGAAATTGAAACTACGTTAGCATTTGAAATTCCAAGATCTTTTAGCGAATATTCTCCGGGAGCGTCAACAATTAAAACCCCATCAATCCCAATATCATCGAATCTCGAAAAAGCTTTTTGATTTTTTAAAAAACTGTTTAGGTAGCCCATCAAAACAATAGGAGTATTTGTGTTCTTTTTTCTAAAATTAGAAATGAGATCAATAATACCTTCAAATGAAGTTTTATTTGCTAGCGAACGATCATGAGCCGATTGAATTATTGGGCCCTCAGCTATGGGATCAGAAAAAGGTACTCCAACTTCAATAACATCAACACCTGCATCAACAAAGCCATGCATTAACGAAAGTGTATCATCCATGTTTGGATCCCCAGCAACTAAATATGCTACTAAAGATTTAATATTATTGTTTTTATTTTCAACAAGCTGTTTTTCAATCCTATTCAAGATCTATGCCCTCAAGCTTGGCAACAGATGCAATGTCTTTATCACCTCTTCCTGATACATTGATAACTATATTTTGATCTTCATTAAACTCACTACATATTAAATCAAGTGGAGCAAACGCATGAGCAGTTTCTAATGCGGGGATAATTCCTTCCAGCTCACTCAGCTGATGAAATGCTTTCATAACTGATTCATCATCAACTGCAATGTATTCAGCTCTGCCGCTATCTTTTAAGAATGAGTGCTCTGGACCAACACCGGGATAATCCAATCCAGCACTAATAGAACTAGTTGCCATAATTTGTCCATCTGAATCTTGCATTAGATAACTCTTAGCACCGTGCAGTATTCCTGGCTCACCATCATTTAACGGCGCAGCATGCTTTCCTGTATCGATGCCTTGACCTGCCGCTTCTACACCAATCAACCGAACATCTTCATCAATGAACGGATGAAAAATACCAATTGCATTTGAGCCTCCTCCAACACAAGCAATTATGGCATCAGGCAAGGATTGAAAAGAAGCTTGAGATTGATGAATTAACTCTCTTCCAACAATTGCATTGAAATCTCTAACGATCATCGGGTAAGGATGAGGTCCAGTAACGCTCCCGATAATATAGTAAGTATTGTCAACATTGGTTACCCAATCACGAATGGCTTCATTTAAAGCATCTTTGAGTGTTGCCGTCCCTGATTCAACGGGATGCACATGTGCTCCTAATAGTTTTATTCTATATACGTTGAGTGATTGTCTTTGGACATCTTCAGCTCCCATGTAAATATGGCATTCTAGTCCTAACCGAGCTGCAACTGTTGCTGTTGCAACCCCGTGCTGCCCTGCGCCGGTCTCAGCAATGATTCTAGTTTTACCCATCATTTTGGCAAGCAAGATTTGTCCGATAGTATTATTTATTTTGTGCGCACCAGTGTGATTTAAGTCTTCTCGCTTCAGCCAAATATTTGGCCCCTTAAAATGCTCTGTTAACCTTTCAGCAAAATAAAGTGGAGATGGCCTGCCAACAAAATCAGCCAAATCCCTATCAATTTTTTTCTGAAATTCTGAATCAGATTTTATGTCTTCATAGCATTTTTCAAGCTCATCCAGTGCTTCCATGAGGGTCTCAGGGACGAATTTACCACCATAGCTGCCAAAAAAGCCTTCGCTATTAGGTTCACTGTACTTGTTTTTCATAATTTCTGAGATTTTGAAAAAATTCTTTAATTTTCTTTTCTGATTTCTTTCCTGGAGATGTTTCAAGGGATGAATTAACATCCAGGCACCATAGCCCCAGCTTCAGCGCTAATTCAAAGTTATTATTGCCTACGCCGCCTGCAAGAATAAACTTTTTTTTATCTTTCTCCAAGCCATTTAGTAGATCCCAATTAAAGCGCTTACCCGTTCCTCCTGAAGCTTGAGGTGAGTATGATTCTAATAAAATAGCATCTGCATTTGGATATAAATTTATTTTATCTACAAAAGTTTCATCTTTTACATGAATGGCCTTCCAGTAAGGCCTATTAAACTGTACACAAAATTCGTCAGTCTCATTGCCATGAAATTGAAGCAATGCATTAGGAATAATGTTGATAATTTCATTAATGAATGAAATTTTTTCATTAACAAAAACAATAACTGGCGTGATCTCATCATCAATAAACTCTTGAGCTTGCTTTAAAAAATTAGCATCTATATATCTTGGGCTATTTTGGTATGTAATAAATCCTAAGTAGTCTGGTTTAAATTTTTGAACACTATCCAAACAGCTTAAATCATTAATTCCGCATACTTTAATCTTACTCATAACGAATCAAAAAATTTCTTAAAAGAAATATTGGTATTTTGTATGTCCTTATATTTAGCACCTAAAAAATATAAACCATTAGCTGGCGCAGTTTTTCCTGCCAAAGCTCTATTTTTAGAACTTATTATGTCGGTTATTGTATATTCTGAATCTGCATTTGTTGAAATCTCAACTAATGTACCGATCAGTATCCTGATCATGTTATGAAGAAAAGCATTGGCACTAAATTCAATACAAATTAAGTTATCTCTTTCTTCAAAACTAGCTTTTGATATGGTTTTCACAGGATCTTTTGCTGAGCATTGAGATGATCTAAAGGCACTAAAGTCATGTGTACCAATAATTCCTTTAAGTTCTTTACTTAATAGTTTGAGGTCTATTGGTTTGCTGACATGATAAACGTAGTTTCTAAGAAAAGTAGATCTGATTTCTCCAACCTTAATTAAATAAACATACGATCTTTCATATGCGGAGAATCTAGCATGAAAATTAGAATCAGCTTCCTCAACATGAGTTACAACAAGATCATCTGGAAGGGAACTATTAAATGCAGCTATCCAATTTATATTTCTGCTGGGATCTTCAACTGAAAAATCAAATATTTGACTTAATGCATGTACGCCTTTATCTGTCCTGCCAGCACAATTCACTCTTGAAGATAGATTAGAAAAGCTCTTTAATGCTTTTTCGAGTTCATCTTGAACAGAGCGAGCATTTTTTTGAAACTGAAACCCTGAAAATAGGGTTCCGTCGTACTGACAAATGCCTACAAACCTAGTCAAAGCTCGAGTTTAGATTGGAGCACTTTTATATCATCAAGGATTCTCTTGCTTGATGATGCCTCCTGCAGTTCATCTAAAATTTTATTTGCATCCTCGAAAGCGCCCATTTCAATATATGCTCTTGCTAAATCAAGTTGTTGCATCTCATCGTCATTCTCAATGCTTAGTTCAGTATCAAGATTGGAATCTTGAATATCTGTTTCATCATTATCATTCTTGATGTTTTTACCTCTTGAGATCAAGAAGTAGGCTATCGTTACACCAAATGCAAAGCTTAATAAGCTAATAATTATTAGTGACATGGAGGATCTATCTGTTGAGGAGCTCACCTGTCTATTACTATCTGATGAGGCCTTTAAATTAACAATAGAAGTGTTTGCATCAACAATTTTTTCAGGCGTAGCCTGAGATGTAGCTTGAGGTATAGGTTCTGTTACTTCATTTAAAACAGGGTCAATATAACTTTCTGTTGCTTCAGATTCATTCTCAATGATAGGTTCATTTTCTGCATAATTAATAGAATCTTCAGGAGAGGTGAGGATTAGTTTACTATCATTTTTTTGAATATTCGGATCCATAAAATTTATAGATTCTTTTGCTGATTCAGAATCTACTGACTCTATTTCATTTGCTGATGGAATGTTTAAGTCTAAATCTGATCGAACCTTATGGATATTCCCATCAATGAAGGCATCAGGATTTGACATAAATAAGGCCCACATAATCTGATATATTGATGCATCGTAAGATGAGGCTAAAGATTTTGAAACTGACCAAATGGTATCAATTTCTTCTGCATAAACTGTGCTTTTGGTTATAGGAGTAAACTCAGTTTGATCATCTAAATCAAGATCCTTCTCCTCAATATCAATGTCTTCAGCCATGAGAACTGGTTCGTTATTATCTTTTGGTTCAAATATTTCAGGTTCGCCTACAATCTTTTTTGCTGGCAATGTAAAACTTGTTTGCTGTTTACGCTGTGAGATTATTCTTCTAGCATCTGAAGGTAAAAAAATAAATATATCCTTCCTAAAGCTTTCCCCAAAGCTCAACCTAAACGAAAAATAATCATTTAGATATGAATCTTTTAGAGCAATCGTTAATCTTTGTTTATTTTCAAAATTTTCAAGCAAAGAGAACTTGATACTTGTTAGATCAAGCGGGTTAGATGTCTTGTATGTAGAAAAAATTAGTTCATTCTCTTCAAAAGTTTTTGAAGCTGAAAAATCTATCTTTATGATTGCCTCGCCATCATTATTGATACTTACATCGGGTGCTGAAATCTTGACTTGGCCAAAAAGAGGCACTACTAAACACAGTAAAACTAGATGTTGAAACTTCATTTTAATTTCTCTTTAAAGAGTTATTATTTAACAATCTCTCAGCAATTTGAATTGCATTGAGTGCCGCTCCTTTTCCATAAACATTATCAGCAACAATCCATAAAGATATCAACCCATGATCATGCATATCTTTACTTCTTACTCTGCCTACATAAACCTCCTCAGTATCATTTGCATGCTCAAGGGGTGTTGGATACTCTTGTAAATCAGGATTATCTATTACTGTAACCCCATTAAAATTATTAAGAGCTTTTAAAACTTCTTCTCTAGTAACAAAATTTTTGGTTTTAATAAATAGAGCTTCAGAATGTCCATTAAAAACAGGGACCCTGACACATGTTGCATTGACACTTATTTTTGGATCCATAATTTTTTGAGTTTCCCAAACCACTTTCATCTCTTCTTTTGTATAGTAATCATCTAAAAATATGTCGCATTGAGGGATTGCATTGAAAGCTATTTGTTTTGGATAGACCTTTTGAATTTCGGTAGATTCTTTTGAGAATATTTCCTGACGAAGTTCTTCTACACCTGCCTTTCCAGTCCCTGAAACCGCTTGATAGGTTGCTAAATCAAAATGGTCTATCTCTGCCAAGTCATGAATTGGCTTTAAGGCCATAAGCAGTTGAGCAGATGTACAATTAGGATTAGCTATGAGTGTTGGTTGCTTTAGGTCGTCAATTATTCCTCCGTTTATTTCTGGGACAATGAGCGGGACATCTTCCTGATATCTAAACTCAGAAGACAAATCGATTACATAATTATCTTGATTTATAGCTTCGTAACAAAATTTTCTTGCTACTGATGAGCCGGCGCTAAAAATTGTTAAATCTAAACCATTAAACGAATCCTTATTTAAGGGCTCAATAATTTGCTTTTCTGAGCCAAATAATACGGATTCACCAACAGTACTTTTTCCAAATAAAGAAAGTTTATTAATTGGAAAATCTCTTTTAGCTAATAAATCTAATAGCTTTCGACCAACCATTCCCGTTGCCCCAACAATGCCTAAATTTATTGCTTTCATTTAAGAATCTCGATAAGTTCTTTAGCTACTTCAGAAGTTTTTAAAAAAGTACTCTCATTAGCTATATCTTTAGTCCTTGCTCCATTAGAAATTAGACAACGTACAGCCTTATCAAGTTCATCAGCAAGGCTATCTAAATTAAGAGAATACCTAAAAGCCATCGATAAAGACAAAATCATCGCCAGAGGATTAGCTAAATCTTTGCCTGCAATATCAGGAGCGCTTCCATGACATGGCTCATACATACCTACATTTTTCTCATTTAATGAAGCTGAAGGAAGCATCCCAATTGATCCTGTTAATGTAGCAGCAATATCTGAAAGAATATCCCCAAATAAGTTTGAAGCTAAAATTACATCGAATTGAGTAGGGTCTATGACCAACTGCATGGCAGCATTGTCTGCGAGCATGTGAGAAAGTTCTTGGCTAGAAAAGTTTTTATTATGTAAGTCGGTTACTGTTTCTCTCCAAAATCTAGAAACTTCAAGAACATTGGCTTTATCAACTGAGCAAACTTTATTTTTTCTTTTTTGGCTAGCCTCAAATGCAATTTTAGCTATTCGATTAATTTCGTCAGCATCATATCGCATTGTATTAAAGCCAAATGCTGGGGTAACTGATTTATCAATGCCTCTTGGTTCACCAAAATATAGTCCGCCAGTTAGTTCACGGACAATTAAAATATCTAAATCCTCAATAACCCCTTTTTTAAGAGAAGATGCATCTGCGAGCTCATTAAATAGAAAGGCTGGACGTAGATTTGCAAATAAATCGAGCTCTTTTCTTAAAGTCAAAAGTGCTTGCTCAGGCCTTTTATCCCATTCCAAAGAGTCCCATTTCGGAGCCCCAACGGCACCAAAAAGAATTGCATCTGAATCTTTTGCCAATGAAAGAGCTTCATCAGTAATAGGCAACCCATGCTCTTCATATGAGGTTCCCCCAACTGACTTGTGATTAACTTGTAAATCAAGATTATCTCTGGTCATCAAGTAATCAAGAACTTCAAGCGCAGATTCCATTACTTCAGCACCAATTCCATCTCCAGGTAATGCTAATATCTTCTTCATTTACTTAATTAAGCCAAGGTTTATGTTTCAATCTATTAGATTCATAAGATTTGATCTTGTCAGAAATTGATAAGGTAATATCCACCTCATCCTGACCTGTAATAATCATGTCTAGCATCCCAGAATCAACTTCAAAAGCTATTCTTTCATTTTTGATGACAATGTTCTTATCTACAAGGCTGATGTGAAGTTTTGATTCATTGCTCACATGGTCTTTCACCATTAAAAGTTTATCTTGGTTAAGGGCTATTGGAAGAACTCCATTCTTAAAACAATTATTATAAAAAATATCGCCAAAAGACTCTGCTATAACTGTTTCTATACCAAAATCACGTAGTGCCCAAACTGCATGTTCTCTACTAGACCCACATCCAAAATTTTTACCTGTGATAATAATTTTTGATTCGTTGAATGGCGCTTGATTCAAAATAAAATCTTGATTTAGTGATCTCGATGAAGTTGGAGTATTAATATTTGCAATATCGTGATATCTCCATCCATCAAACAAAAATTCTCCAAATCCAAATTTCTTTATAGACTTAAGGTACTCGGTAGGAATAATTTGATCAGTATCAATGTTATCTATATCAAGGATGCAGGCAACCCCTGAAATATTTTTAAACTCACTCATGCGGAATTCCTCCATGGATAGCTATTCTTGCTGCCATCATGGGGCTTACCAGGTGTGTTCTTCCCATATGTCCTTGCCGGCCTTCAAAATTTCTATTAGATGTAGATGCACATCTGTCACCGGGAGATAATTTATCCTCGTTCATCCCCAAACACATTGAACAACCGGGATCCCTCCAACTAAAGCCTGCTTCAATAAAAATTTTATCAAGGCCTTCTTTTTCAGCTTGTAACTTTACTTGACCAGAACCTGGAACAATCAAAGCCTCCTCAATACTTTCTGAAATTCTTTTGTCTTTAATCTCAGCTGCTACTAACCTTAGATCTTCTATTCTTGAATTAGTACATGAACCAACAAATACTTTATTAAAAGTAAGATCAGATAATTTTTCTCTTTCTTTTAGACCCATATATTCAATTGCCTTTTTATAAGTTGAATATTTATCACTATTTTGATCTAGTTCGGGAACACATGAGTCATAGTCGCTTGTCATTTCAGGAGAGGTTCCCCAGGAGACCTGTGGCTTAATTTTGGAAACATCAATTTCTATTTCCTTATCAAACTTTGCGTTTGAATCTGAAGAAAGACTTTTCCAGTATTCTAGCGCTTTATCATATTCACTTTTATCTAGCTGCACCTTGTCAGATAGGTAAGATTCTGTAATTTTATCGAAAGCAATTAAGCCAACCTTAGCTCCTGCTTCGATAGACATATTGCAAATAGTCATTCGAGATTCCATTGAAAGAGATGAGATATAGTCTCCGCTAAATTCAATGGCATGTCCTGTTCCCCCATCGGTTCCGATTGATCGGATCACATATAAAATAACATCCTTGGAAGTAACATCATCTCGAGGACAACCTAATAGATTAATTCTAAAGTTCTTAAGCTTTTTAATTCTTAAGCATTGTGTAGCTAAAACATGTTCTACCTCTGAGGTGCCAATTCCCATTGATAGAGCAGCAAATGCTCCATGTGTTGAGGTATGAGAATCTCCGCATACTATCGTCATGCCTGGTAAAGTGAAGCCATTTTCAGGACCAACAACATGAACTATCCCCTGTTTTTCTGAATTGATATCAAATTGCGGGATATCAAATTTATTACAATTTCTATCAAGCTCTATAATCTGAATTTTTGATACCTCATCCTCAATGGATTCAAGTTCAAAGTTTTGACCCCTTGCTGTGGGAACATTGTGATCAGGAATTGCAATATTGGCAGCAAGTCTCCAAGGCTTTAGATTTTTTTTGCTGATCCCGTCAAATGCTTGTGGAGATGTAACCTCATGAAGAAAGTGTCGATCGATATAAACAAGGTGATCACCTGATCCTAGATCTTCTACGACATGGTCATCCCATAACTTGTCATAAAGGGTTTTCATCAGGAATTAAAAGGAAGCTTTTGGTTTACATCAGAGCATTGAGCAGCATTTCTTAGATAATGATCAAGAATACAAAGAGCACACATAGCTTCTGCAATGGGAACTGCTCTTATTGCAACACATGGATCATGCCTTCCTTTGACCTCAAGCGATACTTCGTTGCCATCCACATCCACAGCTTTTGATTTTGATGCAATGCTTGAGGTTGGCTTGATAATAAATGAAAGGTCGATATCTTGACCAGAAGAAATTCCTCCAAGAATCCCACCAGAATTATTGGAGAGATAACCATCAGAGTTCATTTCATCCCTTACCTCTGAGCCTTTTTTTGATAAAAATAGATCTGCATTCCCAAAAGATACGCTTTTAACAGCATTGATTGAAACTATTGCTTTTGCAAGCTCTGCATCTAATTTATCAAAAACTGGTTCGCCGAGACCAATTTTACAACCAGAAATTTTGACTCCTAACTCAGCTCCAACTGAATCACCATCATCAATAAGCTGATTAAATAATTCATCTAGCTCTGGCAGTTTTGATTCGTCGCAAAAATTATATTTATTTGAAGAGTTATTACTGAAATTCTCTGCTTTAATTTCACCAATTTGCTGGACCCAAGAATTAATGACAATGCCTTTTTCTTTGAGCACCTTTTTGGCAACAGCTCCAGCTGCGACTCGCATTGATGTTTCTCTGGCGCTCGCCCTGCCGCCTCCACGATAGTCTCTTATTCCATACTTACCTTGATAAGTAATATCAGCATGATTAGGTCTAAAAACATCTTTTATATTTGAATAGTCATGCGATCTTTGATCTTCATTAAAGATAATTAGGCCAATAGGCGTTCCGGTGGTTTTTCCCTCAAATACACCTGAAAGAATCTTAACTTTGTCATCTTCTTTTCTTTGAGTAGTAACGTCAGATTGACCTGGCCTTCTTCGATCAAGATCATGCTGAATGTCAGTTTCTGAGATAGCTATGTTAGGTGGACACCCATCGATAATGCAGCCCATGGCTGTTCCATGACTCTCGCCAAAAGTCGAAACAGTGAATATTTTTCCGTATGTGTTACCTGACATGGACGTGATTATAGTCCAATTTAAGTTATAGCCCTACTTTAACGTTGACATGCCACCGTCTTGATTAACAATCTGACCAGTAATCCAGTTCTCTTTAGCATCCAGCAGAAATCTAGCAGTTTTGGCTACTTGTTCAGGACTTCCAATTTCCTTCAAGGGGTGTCTATCAGCAGAAGCATCAATCTTTTTATCATCTGAAAGCAAATTAGATGCCATGGGTGTTTTGGTAATTGAAGGAGCAATCACATTGATTGCTAATCTAGGTGCTAATTCAGCTGCAGATGCTTTTGCAAAAGATTCTAGGGCTCCTTTCGCAGCAGCTATTGATGAATGAAATGTCATTCCTGTTTGGGCTGCAACTGTTGAAAAGAATACTGCTGATGCACCATTATCCTTTTTAAGTTTTGAAAGTACGTGCTTGAAGGTATTAAAGGCACCAAAAAAATTTATATTCATATCGTTTTGTAAATCATCCAGGGTCATTCGTTGGAGAGACTTTAAATTAATGGTGCCAGGACAATATACAAATCCATCCAATGATTCTGGAAGCTCATCTAAAACTGATAAGTCCCCTAATGGATCACATTGAATTTGAGTCCCTTCAATTTCAGTTTGTCCTGACCTGGACGTAACAAATATAGAATAACCGTCCTTATGACAAAGTTTTCCTAAATGTTTGCCGATCTCTGAGTTGCCACCAATAATTAGAATATTTTTACTCATGCTTAATAAAAATGTATAGAATTTATATTGTGTCTTTCTATAAAAAACCAATAGCTCATTTCATGATAATTTTGTGCATGGTTGTATTCCAATCTTGCGCTCAGTTTCAACCAATAAATGTTGATATCAACAATTACTCCTATGAAATCAATAGAGATTTTTGGGGAGTACCTCACATCAAAGGAGCAACAAATAAGGATATAGCTTTTGGTATTGGTTATGTGCATGCTGATGATGCTTATGAAGATCTAGTTCAGCTTATGCCCCTATATAAAGGTGAAAACGGTATAAAAAATGGAATTGACGGAGCAACCACTGATTACCTTATAAGACTTCTAAAAATTCATGAAAAATATGATGAGAATGGCTTAGCTCAACTTCCATCAGAAATCATTGACCTTGCCAAAGGCTATGTTGACGGGATTAATTATTTTGCCAAACAGAATCCAGCTAAAGTAAACAGAAAAATGCATCCCGTAAGTATTCGGGACGTGCTCTTGGGTTCGCACATACAACATCTTTTATTTGCTGGACTTTTTAGGGAAATCGAGTCATTAAATAACTTTGAAAAATCTGCTGAGGTGCCGACCGGTTCAAATGCAATTGCAGTTAATGGAAAAAAAACTATTCCTAATAGTTCCTATCTAATGATTAATTCTCATCAACCTTTATCAGGACCTGTTGGATGGTATGAATTAAATGTCAGTAGTGGTGAAGGTTGGCAAGCTCATGGTGGAAATTTTCCTGGGTCTTTTTTAATCAATGTGGGTTTCAATAAAAACATTGGATGGGGTGCAACGGTAAATAGACCAGATATATTTGATATCTATAAACTAGAAATAAATCCTAATAATACTAATCAGTATAAGGTCGATGATAGCTGGAAAGATTTTGTTACGGAAAAAGATTCATTGCGAATAAGGCTACTTAATATCTTAACGATTAATGTTAAGCGAGACTTCCAGTACTCTGATTTTGGACCTGTCATTGAGATAGAAGGAAATAAGTTTGCTATCAGTCATTCAACAGATAATTATTTTGGTGAAACCCTTGGATGGTTTGAGTTGAATTTATCTAGCTCAGTTAATGAATTTAAAGAAAAGATTATTCAGAGAAAAATTCCAAGTTTTAATTTTGTAGTAATGGATCGAGAACAAAATATTGGATATTTTTATAATGGCATGATTCCAAAAAGGGATAACCCAACTTTATCTAGGACAATCATTACAACTTCGAAATCAAAAAATTTGCCCTTGCAAGATTTAGTTTTAGATCTACCAACTTATGTAAACCCTGATAACGGATGGATTCAAAGCACGAATCAAGATCCTTTCTATGTGATGGGAAAATTCTCAAAAGAATTAAAAGATAATTATCCTGATGTAGATTTTGAGACCAGACTTACTAATAGGTCGTTTAGGGCAAATGAAATTTTAGAATCTGAGATAATTTTTAACTATGAAGAGTTTTATAAATTTAAGCATGATAACCAATATTCAAAATCATCCAGACAATTCAAGTATCTTCAAAAAGCTATTAAAGAAAATCCAAAAAAATTAAATACGCTATCTGCGTGGGATCTCAAAACAAATTTCCAAAATAGATTGGCCGGCATGAGTTCATGCATAATGGCTCAAGAATGGTTATCTGAATTTAATAATCAAGACCTTATTTCGACTTTTGATGCAATTGAAGAGTGCAAAAAGATATTTTCTACAATTGATAAACAATATGATGATGAATGGAAAGATCTTACAACCATCTCAAGAGGAGATAGATCTCATTCAATCCAAGGCTCTGTCGATACCTTAAGGGCTGTTTATGGTGTTCCTAATAAAGAAACCCAAAGCATGGACATGAGTGGCGGTGATGGATTATTTTTCATCGTTGCTCAAGAGGGAAAAAATAGGTTTGTTTATGGGATGCATAATTTTGGTTCCTCAAGAGTAGAATCCTCACCTCATTTTGCAGACCAAACATTTTTGTTCAGCAGAGAGGCAATGAGGTTTATTCCTTCAGAGTTCTGATCTAAAAAGGATTATTTTCTAAGGCAAATAATTCTTGGAAATCTATAACGGACATTTGACTCAAAGATCCAAGATCTGAACACTTATCAAAAATAGATTTAGCATGCTTAGCATCGTAGATTTTTTCTAAATTGGTTTTAAATTTTTTCTCAAGGACTGGAATGCCCTCCTCACGTCTTCTTTTATGCCCAATAGGGTATTCCACTTCAACAGCATCAGTGGAAGAACCATCATTAAAAAAGATTTGAATTTTATTGGCAATCGAGCGTTTATCAGCTTCGAGATATTCTTCTGTGTAACGTTTATCCTCTTTAATAACCATCTTTTCTCTAAGCTGATCCACTAGAGGGTCTGCAGCCACATCATCCTCATAATGCTCAGCAATCAGGTCTCCATGTATTAGACCAATGGCAATCATGTACTGCAAACAATGATCTCGATCAGCAGGATTATTTAGCTCACCAACTTTTGAGATAATTCTTATGGCTGATTCATGAGTTGTTACTTCTATTTGCTGAATGTCTGAAAGTCTATCTTTAACCTGACTGTGCAAGGTCACTGCAGCCTCTACGGCTGTTTGGGCATGGAACTCAGCTGGAAAACTAATTTTAAATAAAACATTCTCCATTACGTACGTTGCAAAAGGCTGTGATAAAGAAAGTTGCTGTTCATTAAAAAGCACGTCTTCAAAACCCCAGGTTTTTGCAGAAAGAACACTTGGATAACCCATCTCGCCACTTAGAGTGATCATTGCTAGCCGCACAGCTCTACTAGTAGCATCACCAGCAGCCCAGCTTTTTCTTGAGCCCGCATTTGGTGCATGACGATAAGTACGCAAGCTTTGACCATCAACCCAAGCTTGAGAAACGGCATCTCTAATTTGTTCAAAATTACCACCCAATAATTTTGTAGCAACAGCTGTTGATGCAACCTTAACTAAAACAACGTGATCCAAGCCGACTCTATTAAAACTGTTTGTTAGTGCCAAAACTCCTTGAATTTCATGTGCCATAACCATAGATTGCAAAACATCTTTCATCGTTAGAGGATCTTTTCCATCTGCTATATTTTTTTGAGATACAAAATCTGCAACAGCTAAAATTGCACCTAAGTTATCTGACGGATGGCCCCATTCAGCAGCAAGCCATGTGTCGTTGTAATCCAACCATCTGATCATGCAACCAATATCAAAAGCACCTTTTATAGGGTCAAGTGAAAAGTTGGTACCAGGCACTCTTACCCCATGAGGAACTTCGGTTCCAGGAACTACCGGACCCAACATTTTTGTACATGCAGGGAAAGTTAAAGCAAGCAGACCACAGCCTACTGTATCGATTAAACAATTCTTTGCTGTTTCAAGTGCTAAATCAGAATTAACATCATAATCTGAAACATATTGGGCAATTTCTGTTAATAGGGAGTCGTATCCTGAGCGGACATTTATATCAACGTTATCAGACATTATTCTCTATCTTCTATGTTGACCCACTCAGATGACTCAGGTCCTGTATAGTCAGCACTTGGCCTGATAATTCTATTATTAGCTCTTTGCTCCATACAGTGAGCAGTCCATCCTGTAACTCGCGACATGACGAAGATCGGGGTAAATAGTTTTGTTGGGATCCCCATGTAAAAATAAGCTGATGCATGAAAAAAGTCTGCATTTGGGAAAAGTTTCTTTTCGTCCCACATGACAGTTTCAACTTCTTCACTAACCTGATAAAGGTTATCGTCACCGTATGCTTCGGCGAGCTCTTTTGAGAATTCTTTAATAACTGCGTTTCTTGGATCTCTCTCAGAATAAACAGCATGACCAAAACCCATTATCTTATCTTTGTTGGCAAGCATCTTAAGTATGTTATCTTTAGCTTCTTCTCTTGTTTTCCAATTTTCTATCATTTCCATAGCTGCTTCATTCGCTCCACCATGAAGTGGACCTCTTAAAGAACCAATGGCTGCAACAACACATGAATGAATATCTGACATAGTCGAAGCACAAACTCTTGCTGTAAAGGTTGAAGCATTAAATTCATGTTCTGCGTATAAAATTAAAGAAGCATCCATCACTCTTCTAAATAAATCTGAAGGTGTCTTCCCATGGAGAATGTGAAGAAAATGACCTGCCATGGTGTCCTCATCATTAACTAAGGAGATATCCTCACCATCATGAGAATACTTATACCAATAAGTAACAATTGAAGGCATGGTTGCAACCATTCTATTGATTGAATTTAATTGGTTTGAAAAGTCTCCTTCGGCTTCAAGGTTACCAAGCATGGAGGTTCCAGTTCGCATAACATCCATGGGATGAGCACTGGCAGGTATTTTTTTTAAAACCTCTTTAAGTTCTTGGGGTAGGTCTCTCTGTCCCTTTAAAAGCTCTTTGTATGAATCAAGTTCTGATTGATTGGGTAACTTCCCATAAAGTAGTAGATAAGCAACTTCTTCAAAAGTACCTTTTTCAGCAAGAGTCTCAATTTTATGACCCCTATAAGCCAATCCTTCCTCTTGCCCAACAGTACAAAGCGATGTTTCACCTGCAACTTGACCTCGGAGCCCTGCTCCCTCTAACTTCTTAACCATTTATTTATTCCCCTTACGTTTGAATAATTCATCTAATTTTTCTTCAAATGAATGATAGTTTAAATACTCGTATAGTTCATCTCTTGTCTGCATATTTTCTACTGAATTTGCCTGAGACCCATTAGTAAAGATATCTTTATATACAGACTCTGCTGCTTTATTCATTGCTCTAAAAGCAGACAAAGGAAAGAGCATTATATCAACTCCAACTGATGCAAGTTCCTCAGCAGTAAAAAGCGGTGTCTTTCCAAATTCAGTAATGTTTGCAAGGACGGGAACTTGTAACGCGTCTTTCAATTGCTTGTAATCCTCTAAACTATGAACAGCTTCTAAAAATAATCCATCAGCTCCAGCGACGATGTATTCTTTGCATCTATCTATGGCTCCTTCCATTCCTTCGGTCGCATATGCATCAGTTCTTGCCATGATGAAAAAACTTTCATCTGTTCGACCATCAACTGCGGCCTTTATTCGATCACTCATTTCAATTTTATCGACAAGACTTTTGTTTGGTCTGTGGCCACATCTTTTTTGAGTAACCTGGTCTTCGATATGAACTGCCGCGACATCTGCAGCAATCATTTCTTTTATAGTACGACTAATACTAAATGCACCACCAAAGCCTGTATCAATATCAATTAAAAGAGGTAGATCAGTTGCTTGTGTGATTCTTCTTGAGTCTTCAGCAACATCATTTAGAGTTGTGATGGCTAAATCAGGCAATCCAAAAGATGCATTAGCAACCCCTGCTCCAGAAAGATAAAGGGCTTTATGGCCAGCTTTTTCAGCCATTTTTGCACAATATGCATTTACTGCGCCGACAACCATCAATGGGTTATTATCTGCTATAGCTTCTCTGAATTTTTTCCCTGGACTTTCCATCGAGCAGGTATTGTAATCCCTCGGGATTCGATTTCCCAAATTAATTATAGAATTTAATACCTCTAATTATACGAGGCTTGTTTTGAGACATTCTCCACTTATTGGTATCTCTGAGACTATAAACACATCCACAGTATTCTTGTTGATAAAAGTTCTCTCGTTTTGAAATTTCAATCATCCTTGATGAGCCACCCTGTTTTCTCCAATTAAAATCCCAATAGTTTACTTTTTGATACCTTGATGCAGCTCGATGACCACTGTCATTAATTTGTTTCATATCTTTCCATCTTGAAATTCCAAGTGTGGTAGCAAAAGTTGGAAAGTCATGTTCATGTGCAAATAAAGCCGAGCGTTCAAACCTCATATCAAAACATTTTGTACATCTGGCACCTCTTTCAGGCTCATTTTCAAGCCCTTTAATTCGCTCAAACCAGTTTTCTTTGTCGTAGTCAGCATCAATAAATTCAAAACCTAACTGATCACAAAACCTTTTATTTTCGTCTTTGCGTATCTCGTACTCTTCTTTAGGATGAATGTTTGGATTGTAGAAAAAAACAGTTGTTTTAATCTCTGAGGATGCAATTGCTTCCATAATTTCTCCAGCACATGGAGCACAGCAACTATGGAGAAGTAGCTTTGATTCTTTATTTGGAACCTCAAGTTTAGGTCTTTCATAGCCATCAAGGCTTAAATCTTTTTTTATTTTCATACCACTTCTAAAAAAGCTTTTTTGAGATCATCATATTTATTAAAGGAAGGTATTTTTGGAAATTCCATTGCGATCTTTTCTGGAGCATTCATAAAAAAAGCATGATCTGCAACATCAAACATTTGAATATCATTATATGAGTCTCCTGCCGCTAAGCACTGATAGCCTATTGATTGAAAAGCTTCTATGGCTTGTTGCTTTGCTTTGGTATGTCGAAGTTTGTAACCTTTAATTGATCCATCCTTGTCAAGATCTAAATTATGACAAAGCAATAATGGATAACCCATCTTCTTCATCAGAGGTGATGCAAATTCATGAAATGTATCAGATAGAATAACAACCTGAAAACTCTCTTTGATCTCGTCAAGAAAATCTTTTGCACCATCTAATAAATCAAGTTTATTAACTGCGTTTTGAATTTCAGAAATGCCTAGATTATTCGATGCCATTAACTCTAGTCTAAAATCCATCAACTCCCCATAATCTGGAATATCTCTAGTGGTTTTATTGAAACCTTCGATACCCGTATCAAGTGCAACTTGTTCCCAAATTTCAGGAGTTAGTGTGCCCTCCATATCAAAGCAAGCTATTTTCATTTATTTTTTACACCGTATAGAACATGTCCTGCTGCTACTTTATCAGAAGCCTCTTCAATATTCTTATGTTGATCATCAAAAAAAATATCTGCATTAAAAGAGGATAGAAACTCCCCCTTATCCATCCCACCTAGAAAAAGGGACTCATCTATCCTGACACCCCAATCTCGGAGGGTCTCAATAACTCTTTTATGCGAAGGGGCTGATCGGGCAGTCACCAGTGCTGTTCTAATAGGACAATTATCCGGATCTAATTCAGACTGGATTTTATTTAACTCCACAAGAAATAACTTAAAAGGGCCAGCTTTTAAAGGAGACCTAGATTGCTTTTCATTTTCTAGAAAAGCTTTTAAACCTTTCTCCTCAAATAATTTTTCTGCTTCATCAGAAAATATTACTGAGTCACCATCAAAGGCAATTCTTAGTTCTTTGTCCTTAGAAAGTGGTCTAGATTTTGATGAAAGAATTTTTGCTGCAGCAACTCCGTTTTCAATTGCCCTCTTAACGTCCTCTGTGCTGGCTGATAAAAAAAGATCAACTTCAAAAGCTTCCACATATTTGTATGGGCTCTCTCCTCCACAAAACACTGCCCTGGAAATATTGAGTCCATATTCTTCAATTGAATTAAATACTCGCAGGCCAGTATCAGCTGTGTTTCTTGATAGCAGAACTACTTCAACTCTTTGATCATCAGAAAAATAGCTATTTAGATTTAAAATTTTTTTAACTAAGCTAAAGCCATCACCAGGTTCAAGTATCTTATTTTCATTCTTAATTTGATAATTTTTATAGGCATCAACTCCTTCGTTTACAAAAATTTCATGGCTATTATTTAGATTGAATAAAGCTCTTGATGATATGCCTATAGTTAGTTTTGAACGTTCTGGTTGCATAATGTTTAATAAATTTTTATACTGTATAAATATATAGTATTTTTTAAATTATGAAAGATTTAACTGCACAACAATCTAAAGTTTTAAATTGTATAGAAGAAAGTATTAATAAGACAGGATTCCCGCCTACAAGAGCTGAAATTTGCCAAAAATTGGGCTTTAAATCTCCAAATGCTGCAGAGAGTCATCTGCGCGCGTTGGAAAAGAAAGATATTATTTCCATTGCTGGGGGTTCTTCCAGAGGAATCAGCATTAAAAACAAAAAAAGTTCATCAGGTGGAAGTGTTCCAGTTATTGGCTTGGTAGCAGCAGGTTCTGCAACCCTGGCATCCGAAAACATAGAAAGAGAAATCAATGTTGATCCCAGTTTATTTTCTAGAAACGTAGATTATTTTCTTAAGGTCAAAGGACTATCAATGATAGAGGATGGCATCTATGAAGATGATCTAGTGGCCATTCATAAAACTAATGATTTCAAAAATGGTGATTTGGCTGTAGTCAGAACTGAAGATGATGTTACTTTAAAATATATTTTTAAAGAAAATCATAAATTATTACTAAAGCCTGCTAACAAAGACTTCGATCCAATTCATATCGATCTCAGAAACGAATCTGCAGAAGTTGAAGGTATCGGTGTAGGGTTAATAAGAAAAAATTAATGCACAGTAACTGGTTTCTTAGAAACACGTTGCATTTTTGAATCAAAAAACTCGTCGAAGTCTATAACATTTCCGCTCACGCTCTCTATTCCAGCTCTGATCATTTCTTTAGCTACAGCTAACTCTTCTCCATTCAAAAAGTCTTTTGATTCTTTACCAAATTCAATTTTAACAATTGGATTTTCATGATCATCTGATCTTCTAAGGACGATTGTCCCGTCTGGTAATTGTGTTAGTTCGAGATAATTAGACATATATTGACCTTAACATAAAGATAAATTTTTAAAAGGCTATTTTTTGGACTTTGTTACCCAGGTACCTGATTCAAATGTTGAGCTAATTCCAGTTTTTTTTCCTTCATTTTCGGCTGATAGATAATGAACATCTGCAGCCTTGTTGTATCTAATGATGTATGGATGACCTGATTCAGCATGACTTGGAGCTGTTAAAAGGTATTGATGTTTTTCCGGTAGTTGACTACCCGCCATCTTTAATTCCTCTACAGAAGGTGCTCTTGTTTCTCTGTTTTTAGGAAACTGACTAGCTGCTAGAAATAATCCTTTAAGACTATCCCTTAAAAGATAATAGTCATCAACTTTTTTACACTTAAGATCTTCTAATGCAATTGGATCCATAAATATTGGATAAGGATCTCCATTTCTTTGCAATCTTCTTGTAGCACCGCAATTATCGTTGCTGCAACCAAAGTATTTGCCATACCTACCTGTTTTAAGCTGCATATCAGCTCCGCATTTATGACATTCCAATGTTGGGCCATCATATCCTTTGATCTTAAAGTTGCCCTCTTCAACGATGACACCTTTGCAGTCAGGATTATTTGAACAAACATGCAACTTATGGCGCTCATCAATTAGATAGTTATCCATGCTGGTATCACATAGAGGACATCTTTTTTTAATAACTAAATTTTCTGCTTCTTCTTGATCATCAACACTTATAGCTTCATCACCAGAAATTAAGTTTAGTGTTTTTTTGCATTGTTCATCCCCTTCCAATCTGTATCCTGCACATCCAAGAAAAACTCCGTTGCTTGCATTTCTGATATTTAGTTTATTTATTCCGCATTGAGGACAATTAATATTAGTAGGAGTTGCCTTATTGCCTCTCATTCCCATTTCTGGATCAGAGGCATTTTTTAGATCATCTTGGAACGCTTCATAATATGAGTTTAATACTGAAATCCAATCCTTAGTTCCATTCGCAATATCATCAAGTTGTGTCTCAAAGTTTGCAGTAAAACCGTAATCCATAATGTCATCGAAGCTTTCCATTAATCTATCTGAAACAATCATTCCTATTTTTTTAACAAAGAACCTTCTGTTCTCAATTGATACATAGCCCCTGTCTTGAATGGTAGAAATAATGTTTGCATAAGTTGATGGTCTGCCAATACCTCTTTTTTCAAGTTCTTTAACAAGTGCGGCTTCGGAAAACCTGGCGGGTGGTTTTGTAAACTTCTTTTCATTTTTAAGATCAACAAGATTTAAGGTATCTCCTTCTGCAAGTGGAGGCAAAATTGCATCTTCATCTTTACGTGGCGGCATGACTTTGGTAAACCCATCAAATACAACCTCTCTACCTCTAGCAACAAATTCATATCCTTCTAGATTTACTTTTGCTGAAGTAGATAAATATTCTGCATCTGGCATCTGAGAACTTATGAATTGTTGCCAAATAAGTTCATATAATCGCTGCTCCTCATCTGAAGATGAAGTTATCATTCCGGGTTTCCTAGAGGCACTCGTTGGTCTAATAGCTTCATGAGCCTCTTGCGCATTTTCCTGTGATGAATAGATTCTTGGAGCATTCGTTAAATAACTAGAGCCAAGTTCATCACCAATAAATGCTCTTGCATCCTGGATAGACTCTTTTGATAATGAAGGAGCATCGGTTCTCATGTAGGTTATAAAACCATTTTCATACAATTTTTGTGCTACCCTCATTGTCCTTTTAACATTAAAACCTAGCCTAGTGCTTGCAGCTTGCTGAAGAGTAGATGTAATAAACGGAGGCTTTGGTTTTGTTTTAACTGGTCTTTGTGAAATTGATGAAATATTAAGATTAGTATTTTCAATTAGAGCTTGAATACTTTTTGCTTCTTCAGCTGATAAAAGTGGATCAGTTTTTTTTCTAGGTAAATCAAAATTAATTTCGATGTCATTAGAATCTTTTGCAATAAAGCTCACATCCCAAAACTCTTCAGGTTTGAATTCCTTAATACTCTTTTCTTTTTCAACCAATAATCTTAGTGCAACTGATTGAACTCTTCCGGCAGACAAATTCCTTGCAATTTTTGCCCAAAGTAAGGGAGAAAGCTCAAATCCCACCACCCTGTCAAGAAATCTTCTGGCTTGCTGTGCATTGACTAAGTTCTGATCGATCTCCTTTGGATCAGAAAATGCTTCAAGGATTGAATCCTTAGTAATCGCATTAAATCTTACTCTTTGAAAATTATATTTTTCTGGACCTAGTGCCTCTTTTAAATGCCAAGCAATTGCCTCTCCCTCTCTATCTAAGTCAGTTGCTAGAAGAATATTTTCAACCTTCTTAGCAGAGGTTTTAAGCTCTTTAATTACTTTCTCTTTTTCAGGAATGATTTGATAAGTGGCTTTCCAATTACTATCAGGGTCAACTCCCATACGATTTATTAATCTTTTTCTTTCATTAATTTTTTTTAATCTTGCCTTTTCATCAGCTGGCAGGTCTTTAGGAATTACATTTCTTTTGGCGCCTGATTTAATACCTTTTTTAGGAAGGTCACGAATGTGGCCGACGCTTGATTTAACGATATATTCATCACCTAAATATTTAGAAATAGTTTTTGCTTTTGCGGGTGACTCTACTATTACAAGACTTGATGGCATTAAATTTTTTGTTCTTAATTAAATCTTATTTATGGAATGATGAATTTTTTTCAACTCACTTAAACCTAATTTTTCATCCCAAAGGATAGCTATATTGGACTCAAAAAAAATAATTTCAAGTATTGATTGAGGTAATTGATTAATTTTTTTTTCAATATTTACAAAATCTGGATCAAATTTTAATGATGCTGGATCATATAATTTCAATGTATTTTCGTCTCTTACAAATTGCCCTTTTTCTATAGATGTAGTATTTCTTATCTGATATAAAACTAGATTAGGTTGCATGTTTTTGAACTTATTTTTTAATGTAATTGATGAATTAATCTTGAATCCAAGCTTCAGTGCTGCAACTCTTAATTCAGCAAGAAACTTCATTTTTTTTGATGGTCTTAAGAAGCCTATTGACCCAGCTAAAAAAATTATCACTAAGAGAGGGATAATAATTTCCATAACTTACTCAAGTATTGCTTTTATTAGCTTTGGGCCTCTAAAAATAAATCCTGTGTAGACCTGAACCAGGGATGAACCTAATTTAAGTTTATGATAAAAAGAGTCTCTGCTGTCAACTCCTCCAACACCTATGATTAGAAGATTTTGTTTCGAATGATCAGCTATTTGCTTAAGTACTTCATTAGATTTGTCATACAGTAGTCTGCCGGATAAGCCACCCTGAGTATCTGTGATTGAGCTCGAACTAGATTGGTCTCTTTGAATTGTTGTATTAGTAGCAATTAAACCATCAAGATTATACTCAATCACTGCGTTAATTATGTTTTGATATGTGTTCTGATCTTCATCAGGACTAATCTTTAGAAAAATTGGATTTTTATAATTTAGCTTTTCTCTTTCTAATGAAATCTTTTTTAACAGCTCAGCTATATTATTGTTAGAGTGCAAATCTCTAAGACCTGGCGTATTTGGTGAGGATATATTAATGGTAATGTAATCTGCATACTCTGCTACCCCTCTAAAACAAATTAAATAATCTTTGATTCGTTGATCTTCATTAGAGTCTTTATTTGCACCAATATTTACTCCCAAAACTCCATCATATTTAGATCTTTTAATGTTATTAACTAAGTGCTCTAATCCTTTATTATTAAAACCGAGTTTATTGATAACAGAATTATGTTTACTGAATCTAAAAACTCTTGGTCTTGGATTACCGATTTGGGGCCTAGGGGTAACAGTTCCTACCTCTAAAAACCCAAACCCCAATGCACCTAAACATTCAATATAGTCAGCGTTTTTATCAAGCCCAGCTGCAGTTCCGAGTCTATTTTTGAAAGTTAAATTTTTAAATACAAGCGAATCTTGGTTTTTGAAATTAAATTTAATTCCTAGTAAGGAATATAAATGCAATTTATGCGCAATTTTAAGCAATGAAAGACTTAGCGAATGTGACGTTTCTGGGTTAAAAAATTTTAAAAGGTTTAAGAGTAAGTCGCTCAACTTATTATGTGTTGTTTTTTTGCAAAATGAATGTTGGCTTGAACAAACCCCTCTTTTGAACCGCAATCAAATTTCAATGCATCGTATTTCAATCCCAGTATTTCAACTTTTTGCAGCATTTTACCGATTGCATCAGTTAGTTGGATTTCATTACCAAAGCCTGGTTCAAGAGTTTTTAGTTCCTCCATAATCTCGCCACTCAATAAGTATCTTCCTGTTACTGCTAAATTACTTGGAGGATTAGATTGCGGTTTCTCTACAATCTCTTCAATGCTTGTAAGATTACCTGAAAGCTCGCCACTAATCACACCGTACTTTTTTGTCTCCTCTTCGCTTACCTCATTGACTGCAATAATACTTTTGCCATGCAACTTAAATGCATCCACTAGCTGAGATGTAACTCCAGGATTACCATCAAATAAATCATCTGCAAGCAGGATTGCAAAATACTCATCCGGAAGTATGAGATGAGAAACTTGTGAGATTGCATCACCAAGCCCTCTCTGATCTATTTGTCTTACAAATGAGAACTTGATGCCCTCATACTCATTTAAATTAACTTTATCTAGGTAACTTTCTTTATTTGAGCTCGATAATTTTGATTCAAGTTCAAGATTTCTATCGAAATGATCTTCGATAGATCGTTTTGTATGACTAGTTACAAATATTATTTCCTCGATACCAGCTTCAATTGCCTCTCTAACAGCAAATTCAACCAATGGAGTATCAACAATTGGAAGCATTTCTTTAGGAATTGCTTTTGTAGCAGGAAGAAACCTAGTACCTAGCCCAGCGACTGGCAATACTGCTTTTTTAATAGTTTTAGCGTTGCTCATTTTTTGATTAGTGCAAATGATATACCGCAAATCAGCCCAGTCAAATGAGCGGTGTTTGCAATTTTTCCAAAACCAAAAAGATTCAAGATATCTAGATATCCCAATGCAAGCCAAACAATCATAAAAATATATATTGCTGGAGGCATTCCAAAAGCAAATCTTTTATGAATAAACTCTTTTATATAACAATAACCTAGCAAACCATAAACGCAGCCAGATAGGCCGCCAAATATAATAGCTCCAGATGCAGAAGATTCAGCAAAATTACTAAAACCTCCTGAAAAGATAACAAGGAGCATTAACTTTTTGAAGCCCTCAAAACTTTCAATTCTAGTTCCTAAAATATAAATCCATAGCGAATTAAATGCTAAATGAGCTACTGAGAAATGAAGAAAGATTGGAGATAAAAATCTCCAAAATTCATAATCTATGAAATATGTCTTTTCAAAATTACTAAAACTTAAAAAGCCATTTGATATGTCTGCCTTTAAAAAAGTCAAATAAAAAGTGAGTTGATTTTGTCCAAAAAAAGTAACTAGGCTTGCAAGAATAGCTATAAATATAAGAATGTTTGAAAGAGATAGTCTCAAGATGGCTTGGTATTGGTAATATCAAGACTCCATCCCAGCTTCTCTCTACAAGATTCATAAAAATTATTATTTTTTGGATGGACAATTTTTAATTTAATTTCATTCTTAGATATTAAAATTTCATCCCCAAAGTTAACTTCGATATTTTCTTGACCATCAACACATATCATTCCATGCTCTAGAGGGCCGTCCATTATTTCAACTGAAATATCTTTTTTGTTTGGAGAGACAAGAGCCCTTGAAGATAGACTTTGAGACATCATGGGTATTATGTTAAAAACAGATAGTTCGGGATCAATAATTGGACCTCCAGCAGATAATGCATAGGCTGATGAACCTGTTGGAGTGGCTACTATAAGTCCATCAGAGCGCTGCTCATAAACAACTCTCTCACCAATTTTTAACTTATACCTCATCAATTGAGCATATGAACCTGAATGAATAAGGACTTCATTCAAGCCGAAGTATGTCTGATTAGAAAATGAGACTCTTACTAAATCTCTTTCTTCTATAATATGTCTTCCGGACAAGATATCTTTAACGGTTTCTTCAAAACCCTCTACACTAATATCGGTTAAAAACCCAACGCTGCCAAAATTAACTCCCAACATGGGTATTTCAGACTCTAAAAATTTTCGAGCTGAACTAAGGAAAGTTCCATCTCCACCAAATACAATCAACAGATCTAAGGTCTTAGGAAAATCATTTAATACTTCAGTTGCAAAATTCCCATCAAAATTAATTTCTTCCTCAACAAAAATAGTACAGTCTAATTTTATTAAGACTGGTATTAATTGCTTAAGACTATTCTTATCGTTATCTGAGAGAGAATTCTTAAAAATTAAGCCTATTTTTTTAAACATGCGCGTATTATAACTACTCTAGACATTTATTCCTTATGAGTAACCGAATTCGAGAATTATCAAATCTTATAAAAAATTCAAACCGCATCATCATTCTTACTGGTGCAGGCATTAGTACCGACTCCGGATTACCTGATTTCAGGAGTGATAATGGTTTTTGGAAATCAAATAAACCAATTTATTTCAATGATTTTATAAAAAGTGAGCAGTCGAGAATTCTTTCATGGAAAAGAAACATTGAATTAAATAAGTTACTAGAGGAAATAAATCCTAATGAGGGACATCGATTTGTTTCAAAATTATTAGATCTCAATGAGGATAATTTTCTAGTAACTCAAAATATAGATGGTTTGCATCAAAGAGTATTCAAAAAAAATACTAATATTATTGAAATCCACGGAAATGCAACATCTGCAAAATGTCTTGAATGTAAAAAAGAATATTCTTTGAAAATTTTTCATGATGCCGTAAGAAATGACGAACCAATTCCAGCCTGTCATGACTGCTCAGGCCTAATAAAAGTCGCTACCATTTCATTTGGTCAGCCGATGAATGCAGATGATCTTAGTGATGCTCGGAATTTAACTGCAGGTTGTGATTTATTTTTAGTGCTTGGATCATCATTAGTTGTTCAACCTGTTGCTTCTCTTCCAAAGATTGCATTAGAAAACAATGCAAAGCTTGCCATTATTAATAATGACGAGACTCCCTACGATGGGTTAGCCGATATAGTTATTAATGAAAAAATTAATGAGGTTATTGCAAAGATTAATCTTGACTAATCATGCATTAATGCTGCTCTTCCAATTATTTTTCCATCTTTGAGATCTAAGAGAGTCTGGTAAGCCTCAGATGCATTTCTCTTCTCAACTGGTATTGGATCAATTTTATTTGCGCGAACTAGCTCCATCAATTCTTTCATATCTCCGGGGCTTCCAACATATGAGCCCTGAATGGTTCTCTCCATGATTGGGATTAAGGGTAATGGCATTTTTAATTCGCCACCATAAAGACCCACGATAATGTATTTACCGCCCTTGGCTAAAAGATTGGTTCCAAAGCCCACTGATAACTCTGAACCAACAAAATCTATTAACGTCATTGCACCGCCCTCAGTATGTTCAAGGATCTCCATCAACGATTCTTCTTTAGTAGAGTTAAATGCTTTTGAAGCACCATTACTCAATGCTATCTCAAGTTTTTCATCATCAACATCGATAACAATTGGATTAACATTAAATGCAGATTTCGCTATTTGTAATCCCATCATTCCAACTCCTCCAACTCCCAAAATGATTGCTTTATTACCGGATGAATATGGTAAGCCTTTTTTTAAAGCACTATATGCTGTTAAACCTGAGCATGCATAGCTTCCTGCGAGATGAGGCTCTATGTCCCCAGCTTCATGTAAGTATTTCTGGTCAGGGACTAAAATGTGATCTCCAAAACCACCTGGCATCTGCACACCTATGTTTTGAGCTAGATTACAAAGGTGCTCATCCCCTTTTTTGCATAACTCACATTCTCCACATCCAATCCATGGATACACAACAAATTTAGATCCGATTTCAACAGTAGCATCATCTCCACAGGCGATCACTTCTCCAAAAACTTCATGTCCAAGGGTGTAAGGTCTCTCCAGAGGCAGTTCAAGCTTATTACCACCCCCAAGATTAAATGCGCCCTCATGAATGTGAACATCAGAGTGACAAACTCCACAACTAATAGTTTTTACTAAAACTTCTTTGCCTTGCGGGTTTGGTGTTTCAACTTCATTACAAACTAAAGGTTTTCCTGGCTCTTCGACTTGATAAGCTTTCATAACTATTCCTTATTACAATTAATTTAATCTTTTGATTATAATAGCTCTTCAATTTATCAAGTAAATAATCTAGGAAACAACCTGTATGAGTAATTTAGAAAATTTTAGAGCTGAAGTTAGTGAGTGGTTAGAAGAAAACTGTCCTCCATCGATGAGAACGCCAATGGTAGAAGACGAAGTTGTCTGGGGTGGCAGGAACGCTGTCTACAAAAATCCTGAATCAAAAATATGGCTAGATAAAATGGGTGAAAAAGGATGGACTGCTCCAGCATTACCTAAGGAATATGGTGGGGGCGGACTAAATAGTGATGAAATTAAAATTCTTAACTCTGAACTCTTCAAAATTGGAGCAAGACCTGCACTTAATAGTTTTGGTATTTGGATGTTGGCTCCAGTAATAATTGAATACGGCAATGAAGCTCAAAAAATGGAACACATACCAAAAATCCTTAAAGGCGAAATTAGATGGTGCCAGGGTTACTCCGAACCAGGATCAGGTTCTGATTTAGCTTCTCTCTCAACAAAAGCTGAAGATATGGGTGATCATTATCTAGTAAATGGCCAAAAAGTTTGGACATCATATGCTGATCAGGCTGATTGGATATTTGCTCTGGTTAGGACTGGCCCAAAAGAGCCAAAACATAGTGGTATTAGTTTTTTATTAATTGATATGGCTGATCCTGGAGTGTCTACAAAACCTATAACCTTAATCAGTGGAAAGTCTCCATTTTGTGAAACTTTTTTTGATAATGTGAAAGTCCCAAAAGAAAACTTGATTGGAGAAGAAAATCAAGGCTGGACGATTGCAAAGAAGCTCCTTCAACATGAAAGAAACTTTATATCAAATTTTGGCCTTGCTGCAGGTGGTGGTGATGGATCTAAGACTAAAGGTGTAATAGGGCTGGCAAAAACATATCTTGGCGAAGAAAATGGGAAAATTGCAGATCTAGATTTTAGATCAAGAGTTACTGAGCATAAGATGAAAGAGCATTCCTTCGGTTTGACTCTCCAAAGAGCTGGCGATGAAGGTGGAAAAGCCTCAGCTGCATCATCGATATTTAAATACTACGGGACAGAACATAATAAAAACAGATATGAACTCATGATTGAAGCCATGGGTAATAAAGGTTTTATTTGGGATGGCGATGAAGCTGAATCTAAAGAGAAAGCTATTACAAGGGCATGGTTGCGGACAAAAGCAAACTCAATTGAGGGTGGTACTTCTGAAGTTCAATTAAATGTAATCGCTAAAAGAGTTTTAGATCTTCCGGCTTAAAAAAGGATTAATATGAAACTTGTATTAAATGAAGAATTACAGTTCTTAAAAGATACCGCTTCAAACTTCGCAAAAGATAAAGCTCCGGTGTCTCACTTAAGAAAACTCAGAGATGATGATCATCCAAATTCTTGGGATGAAAGTCTATGGAATGAAATGGTCGAGCTTGGTTGGACAAGCATCCTTATTCCAGAAAAATATGGAGGTTCAGAGTTTGGTCTTGCAGGCATAAGCGTGGTGCTTCAAGAGTTAGGCAAAACTCTAGTTCCCTCTCCATTATTTGCTACAGGTGTATTGGGCGTTACTTCGATCAATCAGATGGGTTCTGAGTCTCAAAAAGAAGAACTTCTTGGAAAAATTCTTGAAGGCAAGCTGACGACTGCTCTAGCAATTGACGAGGGATCACATCATGAACCTGCAAATACAGAGCTTAGCGCAGAAAAAAATAATGATGGATGGGTCCTCAATGGAGAAAAAGTTTTTGTAATTGATGGTTCAAGTGCTGATCTTTTGATTGTTATAGCTAGAACTTCAGGTAACAAAGGTGATGCCCAAGGATTATCAGCATTCATTGTAGATCCTAATTCAAAGGGTATAAATAGAAGAAAAGTGCCAACTGCAGATTCAAGAAATTATGCAAATATTTCATTTGAAGATGTAACAATTGCAGCTGAGGAAATCCTTGGCGAAGTTGATGGTGCTTCTGATGAAATTCACAAAGTTTTGGATTTTGGAAGAATTGCAATGTCAGCGGAAATGCTAGGAAATACTGAGGAAGCATTTGCAATAACTTTAAATTATCTAAAGGAAAGAAAGCAGTTTGGTGTTCTGATTGGGTCATTTCAGGCTTTGCAACATAGAGCAGCCAAAATGTTTTGTGAAATCGAGTTAACAAAATCAGCTGTCATAGCTGCAATGCATGCTGCAGATGAAAACTCTAATGAGCTGGAAAGGCTATCAAGCCTGGCAAAATTTCAAGCTGGAACAACCTTGCATACAGTAAGCAATGAATCAATACAAATGCATGGTGGTATTGGTGTTACAGATGAGTATGACATAGGCTTTTATCTAAAACGTGCAAGAGTGGCAGAACAAATTTTTGGATCCTCTTCATACCACAAATCAAGATATGCTGACATTAGTGGTTATTAAAAATTAAATCAAAATTTACCAGTGCATTAAATTATGAAAGAGATCAATCTTGGTTATTGGAAGCATCGTATAGGTCTTTTTAATTATCCCCTTAAGTATTTCACTTCAAGATATTTATCAATAGGCAACGTAGGTGACCTGTTTAATGAAGATATTGTCCGGTATCTATACGGCTCGGATATTAAAATTACCAACAATCCACAAAAGCCTAAACTTTTACTTGTTGGATCAATTGCCTCATATACAAATGATAGAAATGATCTTTTAGCCGGCGTTGGCTTCAAAAGGAATGATGAAAAAATAAAGAAAATAAATCTTGATCAACTATATGGACTTAGGGGGCAACTATCTCTTAAAAAAATACAACTGGATAATCCAAATTTAACTTCAAAGTTTCTTTTGGATCCAGGATTATTAGTTTCTGAAGTTTTATATAAGTCTATAGATAATGGTCAGAAAAGAGTTGGTATTGCTCATACACCAATTCATAACTATAGATATAAAGCCAATAATTTTGAATTTGAATCAAGTTTTATTGATGTTGACAATAATCCAAAAAAATTCATTGATCAGCTTCAAAGGTTTGAATATTTGGTGACTAGCTCATTGCATGGATATATATTTGGAAGAGCTCTTGGACTTAAATCTACTTTATATCTTCCAGATGAAATTCATAATGAAGAGAACCTCTTTAAATACAAAGATTTCTTATCATCGATAGATGAAAATTGCACAATCTTTAAGCAATCAGAACTTACAGAAGAAATTATATTGGCATCTAAAACATCAAGACTAGAATTTTGTTTAGCAGATTTCTATTTTCCAACAGCAGAGGAATTAATATCGAGAGGTATAGCTACTACTTAATACTTATTTTGACACTATTAATAGCAGTAATAGATAGAAAAATTATCTCAGAGGCAATCAAAGAAAATGAGATAACTATTAATGGATCAAGTTCAAACTTGAATAGAATAATGTTCAATAAAATTAATCCAGATATGCTCCAAATATGTGCATCTGTAATATTTTTTTCGCGATCATATGTTTTTAAATATGCTGTAAAGCATGTTGAAAAATACCTCAGGCAGACATAGGGTAGAAGTGCAAACATATAAATAAATGCGCTTGGATAAGAATTTGAGTAAAAATAGTTATGAGGATATTCAAGCAAGCTCCCAACTAAAAAAGTAGCAATTGATAGCACAAAAGCAAAAAATAAAGATTTATAAAGTAAAGATATTAAAGTTTTACCATCTGAATATCTTTCATAGTATTGTGGAACTATCAAAGTTTGAATAATACCTAAAGGGATCATAAAACATTGAACGAATAACCATGCAAAAGCATAGTTTGAAATCTCATATTCAGTTAGTAGGTATCCAGAAACTAAAATTGGATATCTTAACTGTAGCTGGAAAGAAAAGTCATTGAATATTATATGATTTGGAATTTTCCAACTGTAATTATTTGAAAAGATAATTTTTTTTCTA
>CACOPA010000002.1 GCA_902628925.1 uncultured SAR86 cluster bacterium | reverse complement strand
CATTAGCTTGAGAGGAAATAAAAATATAACCTATCTTGTTAAAAAGATAGGCCACTGATCCATCTGTTCCAAGGTTTCCCCCAAATTTGGTAAATGCATGCCTTACATCAGCTACTGTCCTATTCCTGTTATCTGTCATAGTCTCAACCAGAATAGCTACTCCATTAGGTCCATATCCCTCATATGTTACTTCTTCAAGATTAGCAGAATCTCCGGTACCAGAGCCTCTTTGAATTGCACGATTAATTGTATCTTTGGGCATATTTTCACTTGTAGCTTTATCCAAGGCTAATCTCAGTCTTGGATTATCTGCAGGGTCTGGTCCTCCTTTTGCAGCTACAGTGATTTCACGTATTAATTTAGTATAAATCTTGCCTCTTTTAGCATCCTGTCTAGCTTTTCTATGCTTGATATTTGCCCACTTAGAATGACCTGCCACGGTTTACTCCTTTTTAGCCAAAGGCTTTATGGCTAATTCTTTCAATTGTTCTGCTGAAATAGCTCCTGGAGCATCAGTAAGCATACAAGTTGCAGTTTGGGTTTTAGGGAACGCAATAACATCTCTGATGTTAGTGGTTCCAGTTAATAACATGACTATTCTATCAAGGCCAAATGCTATTCCACCATGAGGCGGACACCCTGACTCCAATGCATCGATTAAGAATCCAAATTTTTGTTTCGCTTCGTCTTTTGAAATGTTTAATATTTCAAAAATTGCGCTTTGCATATTACTTGAATATACCCTTAGTGATCCTCCACCTATTTCGTAGCCATTTAATACTATGTCGTAAGCATAGGCATGCGCCTTTTCAGGATCCTCAATAAGTTCCTGAACATCACACTTGGGAAGTGTGAAAGGATGATGTAATGAAGTTAGATTGCCATCCTTATTTCTTTCAAACATTGGAAAATCCTTTACCCACAATGGAGCCCATTTTGAGGTGTATAAATCTAGGTCCTGACCCAGCTCTTTTATTAATGAGCTCATAGAAAGATTAACTACATCTTTTGGGCCAGCACCGAAGAAAATTAAATCTCCAGCTTCAGACCTAACTTTATCAACAATATTTGTGATCGCCTCGTCTGATAAAAACTTCAATATGGGTGACTGCATGTCGTCAATTTTCTTAGAATTAACTTTAATGTAAGCTAATCCCTTAGCGCCCAATTTTGCAACAAACTTTGTGTAGTTATCTATTTGAGCTCTTGACAATGAAGCACCATTTGGAATATTTAAAGCAACAATGCGCGATCCTTTATCTTTAGCTGGGTCAGCAAAAACTTTGAATTCTTCATTTACTACAATTTCAGCTATGTTAATAAGCTTCAATGGAATCCTAAGATCAGGTTTGTCACAACCATAAAGCTCCATGCTCTTTTCATAAGTCATGGAAGGAATTTTAGCTTCTTGATAATCTGTAAATTGACTAAGAAGGAGATTGATAAGACCTGAAGAAAGTTCAATAATTTCATCTTCACTAATAAATGAAGCTTCAATATCAATTTGAGTAAATTCGGGTTGTCTATCCGCTCTAAGATCTTCATCCCTAAAACATCTTGCTATTTGATAATATTTATCGAGACCACCCATCATCAATAGTTGCTTAAACAACTGTGGTGATTGAGGAAGAGCATAAAAAGATCCATGATTGACTCGACTAGGGACAACATAATCTCTTGCTCCCTCAGGTGTAGCCTTTGTTAATATTGGGGTTTCAATCTCATTAAAATTTTGATCTTCAAGGAACTGCCTAATTGAAGATGAAATTTTTGAACGCGACAATATTCGTGTATTTATTTCTGGCCTTCTTAGATCAAGGACCCTGTTTTTAAGCCTCACCTCCTCTCCAACTTCCTGATAATCATCCAAAGGGAATACTGGAGTCTTTGCTTCACTTAGAATTTCTAGTGAGCTGGCAATAACTTCAACTTCTCCAGTGTGCATGTTTGGATTGATAGTTTCTGGCGATCTCTTCTTAACATTTCCTAAAACTTTTAGTACATATTCACTTCTACACTTTTCAGCTGCTTTGAATGCAGATTCTTCTGTTGGATTAACTACAACTTGAACAATGCCTTTGATATCACGAAGATCGATGAAAATTACTCCACCATGATCCCTTCTTTTGTGAACCCATCCTGATATTTCAACATCAGTTTCTTCTAATGTTGAGTCAATCTGACCGCAGTAGTGAGTTCTCATTTTAATTTGCCTTTTTAGATTTAGAGGGTACCGTTTTAGTATCTTTTTTTGTTTCCTTTGCAGCAGAGTCTTTTTTATTCTCAGTACTTGATTCTACTATATTCTTTTTGTCACCTGTTTTAAAATCAGTTTCATACCAACCAGAGCCTTTTAATCTGAATGAAGGAGCTGAAATAAGCTTTGAAACTGACTTTTTATTGCACTCAGGACATTTCTTAATTGGTTCTTCGCTTATTTTTTGAATCTTTTCAAATTCATGTGAACAATTTGAACATTTATATTCATAAATCGGCATATGTCCCTCAAAAAATTATAGAATTATAAACTAAATATTATTTGTTATTAAAAATGTTAGCATCCAAAACTTTCATACCTAAAATTAAAGATATACCTCAAGATGCTGAAATAATTAGTCATCAACTCATGCTTCGGTCTGGCATGATTCGTAAAGTTGCCTCAGGTATATACAACTGGCTGCCACTTGGGCTTATCGTCCTCAAAAAAATTGAAAATGTTGTGAGGGAAGAACTTAATAAAATAGGTGCTCAAGAAATTTTTATGCCAATGGTTCAGCCAAAAGAGCTTTGGGACGAATCAAATAGATGGGGTAAATTTGGACCTGAGCTTCTAAGAATAAAAGATAGGCATGATAGAGATTTTTGTTTAGGACCTACACATGAGGAAGTAATAACGGATTTGGTCAAAAATAACATTAATAGTTATAAATCCTTACCCCTAACACTTTATCAAATTCAAACAAAATTTAGAGATGAAATAAGACCTCGTTATGGAGTAATGAGAGGAAGAGAATTCTTGATGAAGGATGCCTATAGCTTTCATATGAATGAAGAATGTTTAAATCAAACATATCAAGACTTTAGAGCTGCTTATAAAAAAGTACTTAAGCGTTTAGAGCTTGAGTTCAAGGTTGTAAAAGCAGACTCCGGTGCAATCGGTGGAGATAAATCAGAGGAATTTCATGTTTTAGCAGAAAATGGTGAAGATGTATTAGCTGTTTCAGATAGTTCAGAAATTGCAATTAACTCAGAGCTCCTTCTTGAGAAAGATCAAGATCCATCCTCGTTAGTGGGTAAAGAGTTTCCTGAAGGTGGAAAAATTAAGCTAATTAAAGGTATTGAAGTTGGGCACATCTTTCAATTAGGTCAGGTATATTCAAAGTCAATGAAATTAAGTCTTCAAGATGCGAATTCAAATGAGGTTAATCCATATATGGGCTGCTATGGAGTCGGAATTTCAAGATTGGTTGCAGCGTCATTAGAACAGAATAATGACGAGTTTGGTATCTCATGGCCAAAGAGTCTGGCGCCAATTCAAATAAATGTTATTGATCTTACAGATAACTCTGATGGATCAGCAATTAAGTTTTACAATGAAATTGAAAAAAGTAATTTTCGAGTGATGTTAGATGATAGGGATGAGCGATTTGGAAAAAAGATTAAAGACTCAGAACTAATTGGAATTCCGCTCAATATCATAATTGGTAAATCTCTAAAAAATGATGGCCTAATTGAGGTATGCCCAAGAAGAGGTACTAAAGACCTCATTAAGCCTGAGGAATTAAACGGGTATATAGCTAAATTTTTTCAAGAATCGTAGCATTTGCAGTTCCGCCACCTTCACAAATTGCTTGCAATCCATACTTAACATCTCTTCTGTGCATCTCATAAATAAGAGTTGTCATAAGCTTGGCACCTGTCGCACCTAAAGGATGTCCTAGCGCCATTGCACCACCATTAACATTAAGCTTTTCTTGGTCAGCACCCACCTCAATCTCCCAAGCTAGTGGAACAGGTGCAAAAGCCTCATTAACTTCATATAAACCTATTTCTTCAATTTTCATTTTTGCAGCATCTAGAACCTTATGAGTAGCTGGAATAGGTCCAGTCAGCATGTAAATAGGATCATCTCCTACAACACTAATTGCTTTTACTTTAACCATAGGATCTGCATTTACTTTTTTAAGCCCAGCATCATTGCATACCAAAACTGCAGCGGCACCATCAGTAATTTGGCTTGCATTTCCAGCAGTAATCACACCATCTTCAGTTATTGGGTTTAACCCTGATAATGCATCAAAACTTGCATCAAATCTTATTCCCTCATCATGAAGTAACATTTCATTATTATTTTCTGCATTCTTGCCGGCTACGGGCAAGATTTCATTTTCAAAATATCCACCCTCAGTAGCAGCAATTGCTTTTTCATGGCTAGATAGAGCAAAACGATCTAGTGTTTCTCTTGAAAGATTCCATTTTTTTGCAACTAACTCTGCGCCAGTAAATTGAGAAAAGAATACTCCTGGATAATTCTCTTTAATGCCATCAGAATCAAAAGGAAGACCATGACCTGCATCATAACCATCCTTAATGCTTGCGCCAATTGGCACTATAGACATAACTTCAACACCACCACCAACAACAACATCTTGTGTACCAGACATTACTGCTTGAATTGCGAAGTGAATTGCTTGCTGTGATGATCCACACTGACGGTCAACGGAAGTACCTGGAACAGACTCAGGCAAAGAGGAAGATAAGATAGCATTCCGGGCCACGTTACCAGACTGTGCACCAACCTGATCAACACAACCAAAAATAACATCATCAATTAATTCAGGTTGAATGCCTGACCTATGAACTAGCTCATCTAAAACCTTAGCTCCTAGATCAGCAGGATGCCAGGCTGATAAACGACCATTTTTCTTACCCCCAGCTGTTCGGACTGCTGAGACAATATATGCATTATTTGACATTTCTTTCCTCTATTAAGTGAAAGACTATGTTAAACAATTTTAAAGCTTAGAAACAAGCTTTATTTTTTAGATTTGTTTTTAGTGTTTATATAAGAATTTCTTATTTCTTTAAGTAAACCATTTTTAATCTTTGAATTTTCTTTCAAGAAATTACTTGCGTTAACTTTTCCCTGTCCTATTTTTTCACCATTGTGGCTATACCAAGCACCTGCCTTTTCCACAAGTCCAAGCTTTTGTCCATACTCAAGTATCTCTCCTTCAACATTTATTCCTTGGCCATACATGATTTGAAATTCAGCTTGCTTAAATGGAGGAGATACCTTATTTTTAACAACCTTAACTCTTGTTTCGTTACCAATTACCTCATCACCCTCTTTCACAGACCCTATTCTTCTAATATCCAATCTTACTGATGAATAAAATTTAAGAGCATTTCCACCAGTTGTAGTTTCGGGATTGCCAAACATTACACCAATCTTCATCCTAATTTGATTAATGAAAATGACCATTGCGTTTGATCTTTGTATATTACCTGTAATCTTTCTTAGAGCCTGCGACATTAGGCGGGCCTGTAAGCCAACATGATGATCACCCATCTCTCCTTCAATTTCTGCTCTTGGAGTTAAAGCAGCAACTGAATCTACAACAATTAGATCAACACTATTTGATTTAACAAGCATGTCAGTAATCTCTAGAGCTTGCTCTCCAGTATCAGGTTGAGATAAAAGTAATTCATCTACATTAACACCTAATTTTTCTGCATACGATGGATCAAGTGCATGCTCTGCGTCTATAAACGCTGCGGTACCACCCTCTTTTTGACACTCAGCAATGGCTTGAAGTGTAAGAGTTGTTTTACCAGAGGACTCTGGGCCAAAAATTTCTACAACCCTACCTTTAGGAAGTCCACCGATTCCAAGCGCAATATCTAAACCAAGAGAACCCGTTGATACTGATGGTATATCGGTATGTTCTCTATCTCCCATTTTCATAACAGCACCTTTACCAAATTGCTTTTCTATTTGGGACAAGGCTTCATTTAAATTTTTGGTTTTATCTGACATGATTTACTCCATTTACTGTATATTTATACAGTATATAAAAAAATAGAGAAAAGTAAATAAAAAAAATTAATACTGACTTGATAATGAGAGGTTGTTAGAATTCTTTTCATGGCCTTCATAGTTACGGAATCATGCATTAAATGCAAGCATACAGACTGTGTTGAGGTGTGTCCTGTTGACTGTTTTTATGAAGGTCCGAACTTTCTAGTTATTCATCCTGATGAATGTATTGACTGTGCTTTGTGCGAACCTGAATGCCCTATTGATGCAATTTTTTCAGAAGACGAAATTCCAGATGATCAAATTGACTTTATTGAGATTAATGCAGAACTTTCTGAAGTTTGGCCAAATATTACTGAGCAAAAGCCTCCTCTCCCTGAGTGTGAGGAATTTGAAAAGATAAAAGAAAAAAAACATCTTTTAGAAAGATAGCCAGAAAATTATTAATTATTAGTAATATCTTCACCACAAAAAAATTCCAGATATAAAAATTAAGCCTGCAAAAAAAGTGTCCATAGCTAGAGTATTTTGTTCATAAATCTTTTTAATTAACTTTGGCATTAAGATTAATGAGGCGGCACAACCCAAACTAAATACCAATAAATTTAAAGCTTCGAATGTTGCAATAGAGGAAATCACTGTCTCATACAATCCTATACTTAATAGAATTGCACTTCCTGATATTCCAGGAATTATAAAAAAAGTAAATGCTACAAAGCCTCCTATAAAAAGAAAGAATATAAAGTTCTCAAAATTTACAGAAAAAAGAGATAAAAGGTAGCCAATCAAGCCACCAACCATTACAAATAACAATCTTTGAGAGAATCTTTCAGAAACAGGATGAAACAAAAATATTCTTAAGGACACTAAAACCATAATTACAGACAAAAATTTAAAAAACACAGAGGGATAACTTTCGATCAAATAATGAATAAGATTTGAAAATAATAAAATGGCTGCAATCATCGAGAAAATAAGAAATACCATTAATGAAATCTGAAGATCTTTTACAAAATATTCTTTTGAAAATATTTTTTTTGATATCTTAATATTTGAAAGAATAGAGATTAAATTTTTGTAAATTCCAAAAAGCAATGCAATTGTAGCTCCAGATATACCAGGAATTAACTCTGCAATACCCATGCAAAATCCAGCCAATGAGTACCTTAATCTATTTTTCATTTTTAAAATTAATCACCATTTCTGCTTATTCCTCCAAGCATTGGAACAAAAGATACATCTTCCACTTCAAATTTTTCATATGAGTTTTTATTTTGTTTTTCAATGCAAATGAGTTTCTGCATATCTTTAAAGCCTACTGGCAAAATTAGTCTTGCACCTTTTTTTAATAGCTTAATAAGATCTTCAGGTATTTCTGGAGGTGCTGCTGCACATATTATTCCATCAACGTTTTTTATACCTTCAAGCAAATAACCATCTCCGTTTATAATTGAGACATTTTTTATTCCTAAATTTAAAAGAGTTGATCTGCTTTTTGCAACCAGTGGCTTTATTCTCTCAATACCAATTACTTCTTCTGCAAAAAATGAAAGTATTGCACTTTGGTAGCCTGAGCCAGAACCAATATCAATTATCTTTTTAAAAATTTTTCCCCTTCCACTGGCTTTTTCAATTAACAACTCGGTCATTCTTGCAACAATATAAGGTTGAGAAATTGTTTGTTTATACCCAATAGCTAAAGGTCTATTTTCATATGCTCTTGACCAAAAGGCCTCTTCAAGAAATTGATGACGAGCAATCTGACTCATAGCATCCAAAACTCTAAAATCTTTGATTCCCATCTCTAGAAGCATTTCAACCATTTGCTCCCTTACTCTCTTAAATGTAAATCCAGATTTAGCATCCATGACTTATTTCTTTACCCAAAAAATCGTTAGCATTGCTAATGTCATAGTTAAGAATTGAAACAGATACGTAACCATTTTCTATAGCTTGCATATCTGTATCAGTTTGACCGTCGATAAAATCTCCTGAAGCACTGAAAGTAAAGCTTAGTTGATCCTTTTTTCGTATTATATTTGGAGCTTCCGGGGCCCCTCTTTTAGCAAGCTTTGTATAGAGCTCACCTTTGTAATCTTGTTTCAAAATATCTGGAAAGTTAATGTTAATTAATGAATTCTGCTGAAGTGAAATGGATCTAAATTTCTGAATAAGCTCAAATGCTTTATCGGCAATAAAACTAATATCTCTAGGTGAAAAAGAGCAAACCGATATCGCAACAGGAGCATATTTTAAATTAATGCCAGCTATAGCTGCGCCGACAGTCCCAGAATAAAAGACATCGGTTCCTAAATTTGCTCCTAAATTAATTCCAGAGACAACTTGTTCAATGTTATTTTCGTTCATTCCATAAAGACCAAAATAAGAGCAATCTGCAGGAGTGCCTGTGACCACAAACTCCCTCAAATTTAATTGTCTAACTTTTACTTCTTTACGAAGGCTTATTGCAGCACTCATGCCACTACAATTGTGTTTTGGCGCAACCATTATTGGATCTAGGGTCTTTATAGACGCTAACAGCGCCTGAATACCAATTGCTTCAAAGCCATCATCATTTGTCACTAAAATGCTCATTTAATTTTTAAGTGTAGCTAAGGCATAGACAGCTAAGCCATTTTCCTCTCCAATCTCACCCATCCCTTCAGTTGTGGTAGCTTTTAAGCTTATACGATCCACAGAAATGCCTAAGATTGCTGATAGTGACAATTCTATTTCGCTCATGTAAGTGGACAGATTTGGCTTTTGAGCCACAATTGTTACATCGATATTATTTAGTTTAAGTTGTTTTTTCGAAATCAGATTCATCGTCTTTTCAATAATTTTTTTGCTATCTAAATTTAAGTTTTCAGGGCTCTTATCTGAAAAATAATGGCCTATATCCCTTAATCCCCCAGCTCCAAGTATCGCGTCAGCTAGTGCATGTAAAATAATATCTCCATCAGAATGAGCGATAATCTTATAATTAGAGGGTATTTCAACCCCTGCTAATTTAAGAATTGAATTCTCTTTAAAAGCATACCTATGAAAATCTATACCCCTTCCTACGAATACATCATGTGCTGATAAAGAATATAGATCATCGGGTGAAGTTATTTTGATGTTTTTAGGCAACCCTTTAGAAAAAGAAATCTTAAAACCCGCATTCTCAACTGCTTGAGATTCATCAGAATATTCCAAGCCCCCTTTGTCAGCAATCGTCAGTGACTCAAGAAGTACTTTTGCATTAAATATTTGAGGAGTTTGGACTTGAACAAAACTTTTTCTATCCACTGGTTTAAATTCGTTTGAACTATCTCTGATCGAGTCAGTAAATTCCAGCACAGGAATTAAACCATCATCATTACTTCTTTGGAAATCATTAATAAGATTGTTCAGCCAATCAATCTCAAAAAATGGCCTTACAACGTCATGAACTATGATTATATCGTTATTAGAAAACTTGATTTCATTTAAAGCATTTTGGACCGAAGCTTGCCTTGATGGCCCCCCTGAAGTCTTAATAATTAAATCAGGATGTAAAAAAGACTGAGATGCAAATAACTCGTCTTTAGCTGAGATTGGAATAATAATCTTTTCTGGATTTGTAAGAGATAATCGATTAACTGTTCGCTCAATGACTGATTCGTGGCCAACTCTTGAATACTGCTTGGGCAAATCGCTTTCAAAGCGATTACCTAAACCTGCTGCAGGAACAATGATATAGACTTTACTCATTGGGATTATCTTTTGTTAGGTCTATTTCGACAAGAACTTCATCTGGCTTTACGAGATCAAGTTTTTCTCTTGCATAACTTTCCACAAATGAATCGCTCATTTGAATTGAAATAATTTCCTCTTCTAAGGTTTCGTTCTCATCAAAGATTAAATCTCTTTCATTTTTATAAGTACTAAGGTCTAATTTGAGTTCGTTATTTAGCTTTCTTCCATCATCACCAATAAATATTGCGAAACTATTTATTAATAAAAAAATTAAGGATAAAAAAATAATAAAATTAAAGAAATATTTCATTTGCATAAGAGACAGAGTTGCTGAGATCAGATTCTATCCATAACAATCTATTATATTTAGATGTTCTGTCTGATCTGCAAGGAGCTCCAGTTTTAATTTGGCCTGCACTTACACCAACACAAATATCAGCAATAGTATTATCTTCTGTTTCACCAGATCGGTGAGAGATTACTGCTGAGTAATTATTCTGACTTGCAAGATTAATTGCTTCAAGCGTTTCACCAACAGTTCCAATTTGATTGAATTTGATGAGAATTGAATTAGCCAAGCTTTTATCTATGCCATGTTGAAGATCTTTTACATTTGTAACAAATAAATCATCTCCAACAATCTGGATGCTATTGCCAAGCTCATCGGTAAGCATGCTCCAACCATCAAAATCATTTTCATCCATGCCATCTTCAATGGACCGAATTGGATAAGAATTTACTAAAGATTTTAGGTAATCAACAAAATCATTTGAATCCAAGGATTTATTTTCACCTTTTAATACATACTTACCATCTGTAAAAAATTCTGAGGCTGCACAATCAAGAGCTAAAACAATATCTTTGCCAGCCTCAAGACCACAATCTTCAATCGAACTTAAAATTAGTTCTATTGCTTCTTGATTTGATTTTAAATCTGGAGCAAAACCTCCCTCATCACCAACCGCTGTAATGAAACCTTTTGACGCTAACAATGATTTTAAAGATCCATAGATTTCTATTGCCCACTGCATACACTCATTAAATGACCCGGCACCTATTGGCATTACCATAAACTCTTGAATATCAATATTATTATTGGCGTGCTCTCCTCCATTAATAATATTGAGCATTGGTACAGGCAAACTTAATTGCGTATTTGCTTTAAATTCTGAACAGTAAAGATTATTTACATGCTCATATAAAGGTAATTTGGCTGATTTAGCACCTGATCTAAGGGTTGCAATTGAAGCAGCGAGAATAGCATTGGCTCCTAAGTTTTTTTTTGCTGCAGTTCCATCAAGATCTATCAAGGCTTGGTCAATCTCAAATTGATTTCCTGCATCCATACCAATTAAAACATCAGCTAATTTAGTATTTATATTATTTACTGCCTTTAATACTCCTTTACCGAGATATCCATTACCGCCGTCTCTTAATTCAAGAGCCTCTCTTTCACCGGTGGAAGCTCCACTAGGAACTTTGCTGATTGCTGATAAGCCATCATCAGTTTCAATCCTGCAAGAGACGGTTGGCAGCCCTCTAGAATCTAATATTTGAATTGCTTTTACTGAAGTAATGATTGCCATTAGCTATCTAGAAAGCTGGTCCTTGATTAAATTATCTAATGCCTTTAATTCGCTGAGATAAGGTCCGATCTTTGTGATATTAATTGCGCATGGCCCATCACATTTAGCCTCATCGGGATTGGTGTGAGCTTCAATGAATAGACCAGCAATTTTTTGAGCAAGGCCTGATTTTGCGAGTGGCAAAAATAAATCTCTTCGACCGCCTGCAGCATTTCCTAGCCCTCCAGGAAGCTGAAGTGAATGAGTGACATCAAAAATTACCGGATAGTCAATATCTTTGAGTACCTGAAAATTCAACATGTCTACAACTAAATTGTTGTAACCAAATGCATTTCCCCTTTCACACATTAAGATTTTTGAATTTCCTGCAGATTCACATTTTTTTGCAACATTCTTCATTTCAATTGCAGATAAGAATTGTGGCTTTTTAAACTGTATAAAAGCTTCAGTTTTTGCTGCTGCAATCACGAGATCTGTTTGCCTGCATAAAAAAGCAGGAATTTGGATAATATCAGCAACTTTTGAAACAGGGACAGCCTGGTCAGGCTCATGTATATCTGTAATTATTGGAACATTAAAATTCTCTTTAACTTTTTGAAGTATTTCTAAACCCTCTTCGAGTCCTGGCCCTCTAAAAGAATCAATTGAGCTTCTATTTGCTTTATCAAATGATCCTTTAAATATCCAATTAATTTTATTTTTTTCAGTTGCTTCCTTAAAAGATTGTGCAACCCGCATGACAAGATCTTCATTTTCAAGAACGTTTACCCCGCCCATAACAATTAAAGGGCTGTCATTGCCTATTTCAAAACCATTAAGTTGAATGCTCATCTTTTTAATTTTAAAGCTTTACTGACAAAATTGTTAAATAATGGATGGCCGTCTCTTGGGTTAGACGTAAACTCTGGATGAAATTGACAGCCTATGAACCATGAGTGATTCTTAATTTCTATCATCTCTACTAACTTTCCGTCTGCTGAAGTTCCTGAAATTAACATGCCTTTTGAATTCAAAATTTTTCTGTATTCAGGATTAAACTCATATCTATGTCTATGCCTTTCAATAATCTTATTATCTTTGTAGAGCTTATGAGATAAAGATGATTTCTTTAAGATACAAGTTTGACCTCCAAGTCTCATGGTTCCCCCCAAATCAGAACTATCATCCCTGTATTCAGTATTTCCTGATTTATCTTTCCATTCTGTAACCAATCCAATGACAGGAAATTTTGTTTTAGGATTAAATTCAGTGCTGTTTGCATTCTTAAAACCTAATATGTTTCTAGCAAACTCAATAACTGCAATCTGCATACCTAAGCAGATACCAAAATAAGGAATGTTTGATTCTCTAGCAAACTGACATGCAACAATCATTCCCTCAATGCCTCTTTCTCCAAATCCTCCTGGAACTAAAACAGCATCAGCAAAAGATAGATTCTTTTTTACATTGGATTTATTAATTTTTGCTGCATCAACAAATGTTAAGTTCACCTTAGCTTTGTTAATTATACCTGCATGATCAAGTGCTTCATTTAAAGATTTGTAACTATCTTTCAGTTCAACGTATTTACCCACGATTGCAATATTTACTTCCTTTTTTGGATTCAGCTTAGCCTGTACCACTCTTTTCCAATCAGTTAAGTTAGGTTTCTTTGATTGTTTAATGTTAAGGCTCTTCATGAGAATCTTATCCACTCCCTGCTGATGTAGCAGCAAAGGGATTGAATAAACAGTATCTGCATCATGCATTGAAATAACACTATCGGGATGAACTGAGCAAAATGAGGCAATTTTGTTTTTTTCGTCTTTGGGTAATTCTTTTTCTAAACGACAAATTAAACAGTCTGGTTGCAATCCAAGAGATCTTAGCTCTTTAACTGAATGTTGCGTTGGTTTAGTTTTTAACTCCTCAGATACTTTTATGAAGGGAACCAGGGTTAAGTGTGCAATTGCTGTTCTTTCTTTTGGCATCTCGAGCGTCATCTGTCTAATTGCCTCAATAAATGGCTGACTTTCAATATCTCCAACAGTTCCACCAATTTCAACAATGGCAATATCTGCTCCTTTAGCTCCATTCTTGATTCTAGATTTAATTTCATCTGTGATGTGAGGAATAACTTGAACAGTACCTCCAAGGTAATCCCCTTTTCTTTCTCTCTTAATTACAGACTCATAAACTTTTCCAGCAGTAAAATTATTTTTTTTGCTAGCTTGAAATCTTACAAACCTTTCATAATGGCCGAGATCAAGATCTGTTTCAGTGCCATCGTTGGTGACAAAGACTTCTCCATGCTGGAAAGGACTCATTGTTCCTGGATCAACATTGATGTATGGATCGACTTTTATTAAAGATACTTTTAGACCTCTGGATTCAAAAATTGAACCTATGGATGCGGCAGCAATACCTTTACCTAATGAGGAAACTACTCCACCCGTGATGAAAAGATATTTAGTTTGAGCCATCTATAATAATTAATTAGATGGGATAACAGAATATCAGATAATTAGGTCAATAAAAACAGTCTAAGCTGATTCTTCGAACAAAGGTCGAGATAAATCTGCCCAATCAATATCACCATCACTTGGCAGTGAAGCAAATTCCAATATACCTAGATCATCAAATTTTTCTTTAACTGAATCGGTAAGCAGTCCTATTCTTGATAAGTTTGGCATAACCCTTGAAAATAGAAGCTTTTGAAAATGTTGCATTATTTCTGAGCCGAGCTGGAATTGTCTTGCATCCTCAACATCCCACCCAAAATGCTCATATACATCAGTCGACAAAAGCCTCTCCCTACTTAGTAAACAAGCCTCATAGGCAAACTGAGCTCTATCCTCTTTTTCTTCATGTGAGAGAGTTTCAACAAATTCTTCTAGATAATTCACTCCAAAAGTTACGTGCCTTGCTTCATCCCTGATGATTAAACCCAGCATATCGTAGAGAACAGAATCTTTTGCTAAATCACGAGTTGCTTGGAAAGCTGCGAGAGCCAAACCCTCTATAATTAATTGCATACCTATAAACTTTAAATCCCACCGAGGATCAGTAAGAATTTTGTCCAAGATTGATTTCAATGCATTTCCGATTGGATACATTAGTTTGGTTCTAGTTTGAATGTATTTGTTAAAAGCTTCAACATGTCTAGCTTCATCAAATGTTTGAGATGCTGCATAAAGTTTTGCGTTATATGTGGGAGCGCAACTTGTTAGCTGAGATGCTACAAGCAGTGCGCCCTGCTCGCCATGTAAATACTGACTTAAGCTCCATGCATTTCTATGTTTAGCAAATTCTATCTTTTTCTCATCAGATAATTTTTGGTAAGGCTCATAGTCATCCCAAAACCATTCTGGTGGCTCAGAAATCTGCTCAAATGGTTTAGACCAATCTACATCGATGTTAGCATTCCAATTGAGCTCCTTGCCAAGCTCATAAAGTTTTTTAATCCTATTATCCTGAAGAGTGTAATCCCAGTTATAAGTTCCAGTTAATGGAGTTTGAAAGATTTCAATAACATCATCTGCGATTTCAGATGTCATGTGACTCTCAAACTCGTCTTCGTATCTAATATTTCTGGGAGTTGAATCTAATTGATTAATTTTCATATATTACTCGTTTAACTCTTCGGTCTATCCTGGTCATTAATTCATATGAGATTAATTTATTATAATCAGCAAATTTGTTTATGCTATGTTGAGGAGACCAAAACTCAACCCAGTCCCCAAACTTTACATCATTTAAATGCGTTATATCAATTGTAATTAAATCCATAGAGACTCTTCCAAACATTTTAGCTTCCTTGTCATTAATTCGGACAGATGTACCATCAAGGGCTGATTGAGGAAATCCATCAGCATAACCACAATATACAACAGCAATCAACATATCTTGCTTAGCTTTTATTCTTCCACCGTAACCTACTGCATCGCCTTTCTTAATTTTATTGATCGAAATGATTTTGCTTTTAAAAGTCACAGCTGTTTTCAGTTCAGTAACTCCGCTAACGCCTCCATACAAACCAATACCGCATCTAACCCAGTCGTATGCATGACTTGGAAAATTTATTACTCCGCTGCTATTTAAGATACTTCTTTCAGGTTTAGTTGAATAAGAGTCGTAGAGATCTTGAAACTTACTCATCTGTTTTTTATTTGATGGATCAGATGGAACATCTGAAGAGGCAAGATGTGTCATGAGGACATTTTGATCATTTATAAAAGATTGAATTTGATCAGCCTCATTAATTTGAAATCCCAATCGATTCATCCCAGTATTAAACTTAATCCATATCTTTGTTTTAGATTGAATATCCTTGTATAAGTTAATTTGTTCATGAGTATGCAATACAGGCATTAAGTCATGCTCAATTACCTGATCAATTTCATTTTGCTGATAGACACCTTGCATTAATAGTATTGGCTTATTTGAGATTTTTCTTATCTTCATTGCCTCTTCAAGTCTCACGACTGCGAAGCCATCTGTTAAATCATTTAGCCTTAAAACAAATTCTTCTAATTCATGCCCGTAAGCATTTGCTTTGATAACAGATAGGAAATTTGTATGATTACTAATATGGGTCTTTAAGTGGGAAATATTATCTTGAATAACAGAGAAATTTATATGTAATTCAGCTGACTCTTTGCTCATTCAAATGAATCATAGTAACTGTCCACAGCGAAATCTTCAAAACGAGTAAATTCCTTCAAAAATGATAGGTTCACAGTTCCAATCGGACCATTTCTCTGCTTTCCAATGATAATTTCAGCTTTATTACCATGTTCGGAACCTTCATTGTAAACCTCATCTCTATAAATAAATAAAATTACATCAGCATCTTGCTCAATTGCACCTGAATCTCTCAAATCAGCCATCATTGGTCTTTTGTTTGGTCTTTGTTCAACACCTCTATTTAATTGAGATAATGCAATAACAGGTATATTAAGTTCTTTAGCAAGTGCTTTTAGGGATCTTGATATTTCTGATATTTGATTTACACGATTTTCCGTTGAACCTGGTAATTGCATTAACTGGAGATAGTCAACAACAACAAGCGATAATCCCCCTTCTTGTCTTGATACCCTTCTAGCTCTTGCTCTTAGTTCCATAGGAGATAAAAGAGAGCTATCATCAATGTATAGAGGCAGCTCTTTTAATCTAGAAGAAGACGCCATAAATCTCTTCAATTCTTCATCATTTAAACTTGCTGATCTTACCTTTTGCTGATTAATTTTTGCATGGCTCGCCAAAAGCCTTGTTGTAAGTGATTCACCTGGCATTTCAAGACTAAATACTAACACCCCTCCTTTTATATCTTTATTTAAGAGAAAGTTTTCAGCAATGTTCATTGCAAATGAGGTTTTTCCCATACTTGGTCTTCCTGCAACTACTATCAATTCACCGTTTTGAAGTCCTTGAGTATCCCTATTAAGGTCTTTGAAACCAGTTGAATAGCCAATAAGATTAGAGCCACTTTGTGATAATTCATTCAGCTTATCAATTGATTTATCAATAAGACTATCCAGTCTTTGAATATTTGTTGATGTCCGCTCAGCTTCATCATTTAAGGAGAAAATCTTTGATTCAGCTTCATCTAATAAACCTGAAGCATCTTTTCCCTGAGGGTTAACAATCAATTCAGCTATTTCAGAATTTATTTTCATTAACTTTCTAGAGATTGATTTTTGCCTGATCAACTCAGCATAGGTTTCTAAATTTGCTGCAGAAGGGGTTGAACCTGCTAGTTCAATAAGATAGTGTCTTCCTCCAGCTCGTGTTAATAAATTCTTGCTATCAAGACGGTCAGCAACAGTGATTGGATCAAGTGGTTTACCTGCATTAACAAGATCTCCCATCGATTCAAAGATTGATTGATGATCCTTACCTTGAAAATCTGCATGAGAGATTACCAGACGCACGTTGTCATAACGTTCTGTCTCGAGCATCAGACCACCTAAAACGGCTCTTTCAAGCTCTCTTACTTGGTCAATTTGATTGTTTGAATATTCAGGCATGGAAATGATTTTTACATCATATCCAGCGAATGACAACTATTCAGGCTTAACAATAACAGTTATCTCTGTTGATACTTCTGGGTGAAAAAGAAGATTGATATGATGATCACCGACCTCTTTGATTGGCCCATCAGGAAGCTGCACATGACTCTTATCAACCTCAAGATTTTTCTTAGCAAATGCATCTGAAATCTCTCTTGTTCCAACAGATCCATATAATGCACCTTCGTCTGTTACGGGGACTTTAATTTCAACTAATTGATCTTTCAACTGCGCTGCCTTTGCTTCAGCTCTAGAAACTTCATCAGCCGATGCTGCAGCAAGCTCTGCCTTTCTTTCAGCTACATACTCAAGATTATTTTTTGATGCAAACATTGCTTTTTTCTGCGGTATAAGGAAATTTCTAGCATACCCTGAGTTAACCTCAACAACATCAGCAATATCGCCAAGGTTAGGAATCTTATCAAGTAAAATAATTTTCATATTTGTTTATCTGTATATGGTATCAAAGCAAGAAATCTTGCAATCTTAACAGCCTTTGTTAATTTTCTTTGCTCTGGGGCAGTAATGCCAGAAACTCTAGCAGGGATAATTTTTCCTGTTTCAGTAATAAATTGTTTAAGAATATCTATATTCTTATAATCAAAATTTTCAGGTAATGTTAACTTCTTCATGATTGCTCCTCATTTTCAGATTCAGTTTTTTCTGAATTTTCTTCTATAGTAGAACTTTCCTCTTCACCTTTAGGGCTTTCATCTTTTTTTTCTTCAGATGAGTTCTCATCCTCTTTAATTGCACTTGGAGTTGGTTTTGGATGCTGTTGTACTTGAGCTTTTAGTTTTGCCTCGTGAGCTCTTTCTTCAGCTCTTTTTTTTGCTTCTTTTGTATCTTGAGTTAGAAAAGAGTCTGACTCAGTAACTGTGTCTGTTTTTAATACTAAGTGGCGAATAACTGAATTATCATATTTAATCTTGGTCTCAAGCTCATTAATGTTAGCTGGGTCTCCATCCAATTGATAAATGAGATAATGGCCTTTTTTGTTTATCCCAATTGTGTATGCAAGTTCTCTAATACCAACATTTTCACAATAGTGAATGTTAAAACCTAATTGAGAAAGAATAGACTCAAAGTGCTCTTTATAGGGATCAAACTTTGAAGCGAGATCAGGGTTTAATATTAAAGTAAGTTCGTAATGATTCATGTTTTTCCTTTTGGTTAAAGATTATTTGCAAGCAAATAACCAAGGTCTGCGCATTTTAGAGAATGAAAAATCTATTTGCAATAGATTTAATAATTACTTTTTAACCAGCCAAATGCCTTATCAAAAAGGCTTCTATTCTGTTCAAGTGCAATTCCTTGCTTTAATTGATCAAACCCATATCCTAAAAGACCAAGACTCGTAGCATATATTGGGTTTTTAAGAACAGACTCCATGCCTTTGAAGTTTTCAGGCACTCCAATCCGAACGCTTGTTTGGAAAATCGACTCTGCAAGCTCCACCACTCCTTCCATCTTTGAAGTGCCGCCCGTTAACACAATGCCAGCAGGGATTTTCCCATCAAAACCGTTTCTTTGAATTTCAGCTTTCACAAGCTCGAATAATTCAACATATCTTGGTTCAACAATTTCCGCTAGTGCTTTTCGAGATAACTCTCTTGGAGCTCTTCCGCCAACGCCAGCAACTTCAATGGTTTCAGATTCTGTAGTAAATTCTGCAACAGCACATCCATACTTTTGTTTAAGTTCTTCTGCCTGCGGCGTTGGAGTTCTAAGTGCAACAGCTATGTCACTGGTTACTTGATCACCTGCAATTGGAATAACACCTGTAAATGTAATAGAACCTGAATTAAATATGGCTATGTCAGTTGTACCTCCACCAATATCTACAATACAAACTCCTAGCTCCTTTTCATCTTCTGATAAAACCGAATACGAGCTTGCAAGTTGCTCTAAAACAAATCCATCTAGTGTGATTCCGCATCTTTTAACGCATTTTTCTATATTTTGAATTGCATTATTAGCGCAAGTTACCAAATGAACATGGGATTCAAGTCTAACTCCAGACATTCCTAATGGTTCTCTTATAGAGTCTTGATCATCAATTACAAATTCTTGTGGAAGCACGTGAAGTACTTTTTGATCTGAGGGAATAGCCACAGCCTGAGCAGCCTCAATGACTCTGTCAATATCAAAGGGAGTAACCTCCTTATCCTTTATACCAACAATGCCATGTGAATTAAGGCTCTTGATATGATTTCCGGCAATACCTACATAAACATTTTTTAATTTGCCATCAAATGAATTTTTTGCCTGATCCATAGATTTTTGAATAGCGTCCGTTGTAGCATCAATATTTACAACAACGCCTTTTTTTAATCCTGATGATGGATAAGATCCAAGAGCAACAATTTCAACTGCATGTGAGTCAGTAAGCTGTCCTATTAAACAAACAACTTTGGAAGTTCCAATGTCCAGGGCAACAACATAATCATTTTCTTTTTTATTTCCGTTAGTTGCCATATTTCAAAGCTGCTCCACTTTTATTTCGCATATCAATAATACTAGGATTTAAGCTATTTGCGTACAAATATCTCATCAAGATTTGAAATCTCTCCATACTTTGATTGCTCATATTTCTAGCAAAAATTATTTTCTGTTTATTATTTAAAGTTATTTCCCAGCCACTTCCAAAATCGTAGTTTATTTCGCTTATAAGAATCTGATTCTTTTGAATTTCATCGTCAAGAAACATAAAAAGATTTATTAGTTCATCAATTTTATTTTCAGGAACGCTAAAACGTGGCAGTGAATTTGATGTTGAATCAACCGGAAAAATATTTTTATTTTTTGACAAGAAGAACTCATTATTGAGAACTCCAATCGGTACAGATTGTTCAATAAAGATATAGTCTGCTTTGAAATAAAATTTCTTGTACACATATCCTTGAATCCATTCTTGATTATTTAGTAAATGCTTTACGTCTTTTGTTTTTTTAAGACTATAAAGCTCCTTCATGAACTCTTTTTCATAATTGAACTTTACCGGTTCAGAAAATTGAATGTTTACATTAAGACCTATATTTAATTCAAAACCAGTTATAAAACTTAAAGATGTAGCTAACAAAAAATTCTTAAGCATCACTTATGATTTCATGAATAAGCTCATTAAAGCTTAAGCCAGATATTTTTGCAGCCGCTGGGAAAAGGCTGTGGTCTGTCATTCCAGGTACAGTGTTAATCTCTAGCACATAAAATTCGCCATCTTCATTTTGCATAAGATCTACTCTAGCCCAATCTTTGCATTCACAGACTGTGCAAGCTTTAAGAGCGATATCACAAAGTAATTTAATCTGATCAGGTTCAAGTTGCGCTTTTTGAATAATTGTATCTTCAGCAATGTATTTAGCATGATAATCATACATTCCGCTAGCAGGAATTATCTCTAATGGTGCCAAACACCGACCCTTAAGAACAGATACTGTAAATTCTCTTCCATTAATTGTTTCTTCAACAATAAATTCTCTTTCAGGATTTACAAGATTCTGTTTAAAAGATTTTAATTCCTCATCAGATTTAACTGCAAATGTATCAATTGATGAGCCCTCCTCAGACGGTTTAATGTAAAAACCATTTTTCAAAAAAATATCTGATGGAAATTCCATAGCCTTAATATTTTTTGTGGTTAAAAATTTAGGTGTATTTATTCCATTTTCAATAAGTATCTTTTTGCAATATGCTTTGTTCCATGTATTGATACAACCTTGTGCATTTGAGCCAAAATAATCTATTCCTAAATTGGTTAACTTATCTTGAAGAATTCCAGACTCTCCCTCAAAACCATGAAGCGCAATGAATACCTCAACATTTTTTTTTAGATGATTTATCTGATTAATTGTAAGAAGATCTTCAAGCTCAACCTGATGACCAAGCTCAATTAGAGCTGAGTGAATCTGGCTTCCAGATTTTAAGGAAACTTCTCTTTCAGCTGAAGTTCCGCCACTTAAAACAATTATTTTTTTACCTGACATGATTCAACAAAGTTTTTAAGGTAACTAGAAATTTTGCCTGCGCCTTGCATAATTATGACTTTATTTGATTTTTTCATACTCAAGATTTTGTTTGCTAAATTAGCAGGGTTTAATATTTCAGCATTCCCTCCTTCTTTATTTATTGCTTTTACTAAATTAGCAGATGTAATTTTTGGTATTTTACGCTCCGATGCTGAATATATTTCTAGTAAATAAACCTCTTTTATTTTTTTTAGGACATCTACAAAATCATCAAATAATTGCTCTGTTCTTGTATATCTATGAGGCTCAAAAATCATAACTATTTCATTGCGATTAAAGACAGATAATGCAGATTCAAATGTACTTTTAATTTCTTCAGGATGATGGCCATAATCATCGATGAGTAGTAACTCGCGGTTTGGTAAAGACAACTCATACCTCTCAAACCTTCTAGCAACTCCTGGAAAGTTAAGAAGAGCTTCTTTAATGGATGTCATCTTAATTCCTTCATTCATCGCTATGATTGCTGAGCCGGCTGCATTTAATACATTATGCTTACCGAGCATAGGAATAGTGAACGAAGTATTTTTTGAGTTTAAGGTATCTTCAATTAAAAAGGTTTGAGAAAATCCCTTCTGATTTAATAATTTTATCTGGTAGTCATTTATTTTAGAAAATCCGAAACTTAGTTTTTTTCTGCGAATTTTTTTAAAAACATCTCTAGCATTTTTTGAGTCTATGTTCATAAGTACATAACCGTAAAACGGGAGGTTTTTTGTAAAATTTAAAAATGCGGTATTGAGTTTTTGTTGATCATTTTCGTAAAAAGATAGGTGATCATTATCTATATTCGTAATTACAATAACCTCGGGATGCAAATGCAAAAAAGATCCATCGGATTCATCTGCCTCAACAATCATGTGAAGACCATCTCCTAAGTGAGAACTATTTCTACCACCTAATATTTGTCCGCCAACAACATAAGTTGGACTAAGTTTTGCAGCATCAAATATATTTGATATCAGACTTGTAGTTGTAGTTTTTCCATGACTACCAGAAACAGCAATTGTTCTATAGCCATGCAAAATACTTGCTAACATGACCGCTCTTGGAATGATGGTAATATTATTTTTTTTTGCGTATTTTAGCTCAGCATTATTTTTAGCTATCGCACTTGAAGCCACGACAACATCTGAGGATTTAATATATCTTGGATCATGGCCTAATTGAACTTTTGCCCCCATCGCCTTTAGCGAGCTAAGTTCTTCCGTCATCTGAAGGTCGGATCCTGAAATATTAAACCCTTTTTTTTGGAGAACCATTGCTAGACCAATCATCCCGGAACCACCAATTCCAATCAGATGTATCCTTTTTAGTTCACCAAAATGTTTTTGAGATCTAGTCATAATTAAAGATATGATTGTAAATTTTCTCAGCAGCCTGAGAATGATCTATATCAGAGTTTTTTTGCCAAGAAAGATATGATCTCTGTTCAATTATTTCATTAAGCTTGTCAATTAAATTGTCCAGACTCTCACTTTCAGAAAAAATCTCTCCCATACCAACCCCAACTGCATATTTAGCATTATGCAGTTGATGATCATCAATTGATTTAGCTATAGGGATGTACAAGCTTCCTTTATTCAATGAAGTAATTTCAGATACTGTTAAAGCACCAGATCGTGAGATTACAAAATCAGCTTTTTGAATTTCTGCAAAAGGATCATCAAAAAAATCCTTCACTACCAGTAAATCAAATTTATTTTTTAAGTACGTATTAAATACGAGCTCTGATGACCCTTCACCGGCTTGGTGAACAACTCTTAGCCTATGGTTAACTTTGTTTAAGGCCTTAGGAATGACATCATTTAGATAATTTGCGCCTTGGCTACCACCGGTAATATAAATTGATGCCATATCGTATTCCTGATCAGGTTCAAGCAAAATTTTTCTAATTGGGTTACCGGTAAGTTCGAAATAGCCATTCTTTTGAGTATTAGTTAAGGGGAGACCCAAAAAGCATTTTTTAGCAAATTTTAAAAGTATTTTATTTGCGGTTCCAAGTACAGTATTTTGCTCATGCAAATAAATTGGGACTCTAAATAGAACTGCTGCTAATCCAACTGGAAGACTGACATATCCCCCAAAACATAGTACTTTTTTAGGTTTATATTTTATAAATTTAATTGCAACTTCAAAAATAGTTTGCACTAATCGAAAAATAGAAAATATTTTTTGTAAAAATCTTTTTCCTCTATAGCCAACTGCATTTATCTCAAATAAGTGACAGTTTGCAGGCAAATTATTTCTTTCAATTCCGCGCTTAGTTCCAAACCAATAAACTGTATGGCCATTAGCCATAGCAAGTTTAATAAACTCTAAAGCAGGAAAAACATGCCCGCCTGTTCCTCCAGCTGAAACAAATATTTTCAATCTAGATTCCTGTTTTCAAAATCTACCCTAAAAACAATACCCATCATAAGCATAAAAATAATTAAACTTGCTCCACCATAACTAATAAATGGAAGCGTCAAGCCCTTTGTAGGTAATAAGCCTATGTTTACTCCAATGTTAAAGATGGATTGAATAGATAGCAAAGATCCTATTCCAAAACATACATAACCTTGAAACAGTCTATTTTGCCTTAACGCGTCAAATGAAATTTGTACGATTGATGTAATTAGCAAAATAAACAATAACATGAGGAGGAAGCCTCCAATAATGCCAGTCTCTTCAAGAATGATCGCAAAAATAAAATCAGTATGTGGTTCAGGCAAATAGAGGTTTTTTTGAATGCTGTTCCCAAGACCTATTCCAAAAAGATCACCTCTGCCAATTCCAATGAGAGCATTTGAAAGCTGCCATCCTGAGCTCAGTTCAAATTCAGGAGCGAACGGATCCCTGAAGGATACCAATCTGGCTAATCGGAATGGAGTATAAATTATTGCTATGTATGCTAGAAAACCTAAAACAGAAATCAAAAATAAAAATTGACTGAATGAAATTCCTGCAAAAAAAAGCATTATTAAAACAAGACTGCATATAATTACTGTCGAACCAAGATCTGGTTGTAATAAAATTAAGAGTGATAAAAGAGACAAGATCATCATCGGTCTAATAAAACCTATGAGGGTACTTAACTCCGTGGTGCGTCTTACTGAGTATCCCGCAATGTAAAGAATGAGTGCTAATTTTACTAGTTCTGAGGGCTGTAAATTAAAAAACCCCAAATCAATCCAACGCAGACTCCCGTTTACAACCTTCCCTATTCCTGGGATAAATAAAGCAATCAATAAAGCCAAAGACATTAATAAAAATACCCAATCATATTTATGATATAAATCTGTTGGTATGTTTACTGATATCAGGATTGCTAAAACACCAAGAAATATAAAAATAATTTCACGTTTTGCAAAATAAAATGGGTCACCGGTAAGATCAACAGCAACATAAACTGATGCGGATGTTACAAAGGTAATACCAAAAATTATTAATCCAGTGAGCGAAGTAATTAAAAGCGATGAACGTGAAAGAATCATACTCTTAGAGCTTGATTTATTAGTTGGTTAAACGCAGTGCCTCTTTCTTCAAAATTCTTATACTGATCAAAGCTCGAACAACCTGGACTAAATAAAATAATAAATTGATTCAGATCATTTCTACTTGAAAAATAATTTTTAATTTCATCAATTATTTCATCTAGGCATTCTCTGATCACTATATCTTTGTGAGTAACTTCTTCTGCTATCTTCTTTCTGTCTTGTCCAAATAAATAAACTGTGTGGACACTTTTCGGCAAATCTAAGTCTCGGAAAGAAATATTTTTCTTCAATCCTCCTAAGATAAGTAATGTTTTTTTTGAAGAATCTAATTTAGACAAAGAAAACTCAACTGAGTGAGGATTAGTTGACTTTGAGTCATTAATTGCTAAGAGGCCTCCAAGCAAATTCAATTGCTGATTTCGAAATGGTAGTTGCTTTATTTTTTCTTCAGGATAATCCTTAAAATCTGAACCCAACCATTCAATAAAAACTCTTGCAATAAAGTTAGCCTCAATATAATTTTTTTTTGATTTTGATTGCTCAAAAGGGATTGATTGCATTCTAAAATTACCTTCGATAAGCGTCTCTGGAACTGTACTATTAAAAATCAGACAATCAGACTTAAGCAAAAGTTTTGCTATGTTTGACTTGCAACTTAAATAATTCTGCATAGATTTATGACGATCTAAATGATCTGGAGCAAAGTTTAAAAAAACACCAAAAGTAGAAGAATTATGTTCTAACTTTTTTCCTTTAAAGAACTCTAATTGGAAACTTGATAGCTCAATTAAATGAACGTCTATTTCGTCATCAAGCTTTAGATTATTTAGCATTGGTATTCCAATATTGCCTCCTTTAGCAGACTTCAAGCCTTGCATTGATAAAATTTGCTCTAACTGATTTATAGTGGAGCTTTTACCATTTGTTCCAGTAACTGCAATAATTGGAGCAGATGAGTCATTAAGAAAAAGGTCTAACTCGGTAATAAATTTACTTGAAAACTCCATAATTTGTTCAGGATTGAATCCTGGAGATAAATAAATTTTTTGATATTTTTGAAAATCTATCTTTTTAAAATTATCACCAAAAAAAGTTTTTCCATTTTTTGAGGGATTAATGCTAAATGGCGGTACTTCACGGGTATCAGCTATGTCAAAAGGTAGCCCTTTTTTTATAAGATATTCAGAAACTGAGACTCCAGATAAACCTGAACCAATGATAAGAAAATACTCTTCAATCAACGTAACTTAAGGGTTGCAAGCGCAAATAATACTAATAAGAAAGTTATGATCCAAAATCTAACAATTACCTTTGGTTCTGGCCAACCCTTTAATTCAAAATGATGATGGATTGGTGCCATTAGAAAAATTCTTTTTCCAAAAAGTTTGTAAGATGCAACCTGCAAAATTACACTTAGTGTTTCCAAGATAAAAATACCTGCCATAAAAGCGAATACAATTTCTTGCCTTAGTAAAATTGCAAAGACTGCTAAAATTGCTCCCAAGGTTAAAGAACCAACATCGCCCATGAAGATTTGTGCAGGGTAAGTGTTGTACCAAAGAAAGCCAATTCCTGCTCCAATCAAAGCACCCGCAAATACAATAAGCTCACCTGAAAGAGGTAAAAAAGGGACATATAAATATTCAGCTATAATTTGGTTTCCCATAGCATATGCGACTAACCCCAATCCTCCGGTAATTAAGATAGAAGGCAAGATTGCTAAACCATCTAAACCATCAGTTAAGTTAACTGCATTGGATGAACCAACTATGACAAATATCCCAAATAAGATAAAAAATATGATTGAAATATCAAAAATAAAGTCCTTATTAAAAGGAAGTATGAAGTATAAATTGTCACCATCAGACAGATATAAGTAAATTCCAAGGATCAAAACTGAAAACAAGGCTTGAAAAATTAATTTATGCTTACCTTTTAATCCTTTTGAATTCTTTTCCTTAATTTTTAAATAATCATCTAAGCTCCCAATGCCTGCAAATAAAAATGTTGTTAGCAGTAAAAGCCAGATGTAGTAATTTGATAAGTCTGCCCACAAAAGAGTTGTGATAATTAGTGAGGTGAAAATTATTAATCCCCCCATTGTTGGGGTGCCGGCCTTAGATAAATGTGACTGAGGGCCATCATCTCTAATGGACTGTGAAAATTGAAGATGATTTAAATATTTAATTATTATCGGTCCAAGAAAAATAGATAAGAACAATGCAGTGATTGTTCCTCCAATAGTTCGCACCGTTAGATATCGCAATACGTCGAACCCTGAATCAAAAACTACTAAATAACTTCCAAGCAGCTCAATCATCGATAAATCTCTCCATTTTCATTCCCCGCGAACCCTTAATATATACCAAATCTCCACTACAGATATTATTTTTAATAAAGAGTTTTAGCTCATTTTCATCATCAAAATGTTTGCCATTTTTACCAAAAACCATTGAGGCATATTGAGAATGATTTCCAAAACTAAATAGAGACTCAATTCCAGCATTAAGCGCATACTTACCGGCCTCCTCATGGAATAATTTAGAGTCACTACCTAATTCAAGCATATCCCCAAGAATTATAATTTTACGTCCTTCAAATAAGTTCAAAGAATCAACTCCTGCACTGAAAGATTCTGGATTAGCGTTATAGGAATCGTTAATAATTATTGATTTATTAATCCAAGATCTTGGGCTTAATCGATTTTCAAAATTTTTAAACTTTTTAAGCTTAGTTCTGAAAAAAATATGCTCCTGTCCCAAAATTTGAGAAGCAATAAATGCTATCAATACGTTTAAGACATTGTGTGTTCCAAGCAAAGGGCTTAATAATGTTTGCTGATGCTGATTTAAATTATCTTTTATCTCAAATGAGCAATTTTGATACGTTTGACTAATAATTTTTGCTTGAAAATCAGCATCTTTTTCAAAACCAAATGTAATAAAATCAATATCAGAGCGGATTGATTTCCAATATTGTTCATATTTTCCATGCGGGATTATAGCTGTTCCACCTGATTGCATATTTTCAATCAACTCAGATTTTACCTTTAAAACGCCCTCCTCTGATCCCAATCTTTCAAGATGTGAGCGGCCTATTGAAGTAATTATCCCTATGCTTGGGCTTAAAATCTCTGATAAAAATTTAATATCTCCAGGTTGACCGGCACCCATTTCAAAAATACCTACATTAGCACTGACTGGAAGATCTAAAATACTTAGCGGTAATCCGATTTCATTATTAAAATTACCAGAGCTTGAGTATGCGTCTTCAATTAGCTCAGATAGTAAATTTTTAACAGTTGTTTTTCCATTGCTTCCCGTTATACCAAGCTTAGTTCCATTGAAATTTTTTGCGAGGGCTTTTGCAACTAATTGCAGTAATTCGAGAGGGTTTTGATGAAATAAGTGGTATTTTTCATCAAGTGATTTATCCAAATTGTTTGAAATAACACATGATGCCCCACGATGAATTGCATCTTGTGCATAATCTGATCCATTAACCTTATTTCCTTGAAGCCCAAAGAATAATGTGCCACTTTTAGCTAACCTAGAATCGATTTGGACGTCTGTGATAGGTTGTGATGAAATTGAATGATTTTCTATCTTAAGTAGTTTTAGTAAAAAATCTGTTGAATCAAGAATTCGCATTAAAAAAACCGTTTTACGGATGAAATATCGGAGTGAGCAATGGTCTTATTTTTGATATCTAAAAATTCTTCATGACCTCTGCCAAGAATTAAAAGGGGTATATCTTTTGGAAGAGATAATACAGCGCTTTCAATTGCTTCTTCTCTATCCTCGATAATGCTAGTGCTATCAGGGAGATCTGATGGCAGTGCATCTTTTTTTATGCTCACAAAGTCCTCATTTCTTGAATTGTCTGAAGTAAAAAATATCTTTGATGCATAAATTTGAGCAGTTTTATACATCCTGGATCTTTTAGGTCTATCTCTTTCACCTCCGCATCCAAACAAAACCCAAACATCTTTGTACTTCTCTTTGTAACTGGCAAGAATATTATTCATGGCTGCATCATTATGAGCAAAATCAATAATGACATGTTTGCTTGTTGACTTAAAAACAGTATTCCTCCCTTTTGGCAAAGCAATGTTCTGTATTTCTTTATTAATGTTAAACTTAATTAAATTATTTTTTAGCATCATTATTGATGTACATAAATTTATAATGTTGAATTTTGGAAATAGGTTTGTATTGAATTTTATTGATTTACTCTTTTCAAGCTCGCTTATCTCAACGTCATAGCCATCAATTTCTCCTGGAAGAATTCTAAATAAAAAATCGCTTTTTAATTGCATGTCTGAAAAGGTTTGTACCTCGTGGTCCTTGGTCTTATGTTTTTTAATTACCTCTAATACATCATAGTTAACCAATGGTATTGATCTTTGACTTAAATTTAAAATTGATAACTTTGATCTTTCATAGTCTTCTTGAGTTTGATGATAATCAAGGTGATCACTGCCGATGTTTGCAATACATACTTTCTCATAATCAAGCATGTTCAATCTTTCTTGATGAAGCCCATGAGAGGATAGTTCTAAAAATAATCCAAGCCCTTCTATGTCTTTAAGGCTTGCAAGGTGCTTGAATAGACTAAATATATCTGGAGTGGTTTCCTTTTGAATTGATTGATATTCATCACTAATAAATCCTAAGGTTCCCATGTAAGCACTAGGATTCCCAGTCTTTTCATAGAGTTGGTAACACAAATAGGCTATTGAGGTTTTACCATTAGTACCTGTGATACCAAAAAATTTTATTTTTGTAATATCAATCGAATAATATTGAACTAAGAAATTTAATATTTTTTTCTCTAGGTCAGGCACAAAAAAAATATTCTCAGAATTAGAATTCTCAGGCATTTTATCTGTTACTACAAAGGCAGCTCCTTTAGTAAAAGCCTCATGGATAAATTGGCAACCATGTGATTTGGTGCCTTGCATAGCAAAGAAAACTGAGTTTTTTTTGATTTCCCTTGAAGAGTTTGAAATATGGGGCACCGTACTTGATGATGGCAAATCAAAATTAAAACAATCTTTCCAAATATCTTTTGAATTCATAAATTACAAGCTTACTAGATCATCGAATATTTCTTTGAAAACTGGCGCTGCAACTTCCCCTCCAGAGTAACGATTTAAACCAGGCTCATCAATTGTCACTAAAATTGTATACTTTTTTGTTTCAAGTGGTCCGATGCCAATGAATGATGAAATGTATTTGCTTTTATCATATTTTCCGTTGCTAACTTTATGAGATGTGCCAGTCTTACCTGCAACTCTATATAAATGATGCTTTGCTTTTATGCCTGTACCATCAATAATAACTTGCTCAAGTGATTCCATAATTAATTCAGCCGTACGCTTAGAGATTACTTGGCTTGGATTACTGTGATTTTTTTCTTCAACTAAATGAAATCCTTTTAAAACTCCATCATTTGCAAATACAGAAAATGCCATGGCTAATTGGATTGCAGATGCCTCTAACCCATATCCAAACCCTAAGCTTGCTATTTCATGATCACTAATATTAGATCTTTGATTAATTTTTCCATACGCTATGGATGGAAAGTTTATATTCGGGGGAACAGCCAACCCAAATCTTTTATATCCATTAGTCAAATCATATGAATCAATTTCTAATGCAATTTTTGCAGCCCCTACCTGACTTGATTTTGCAATAATATCGATGGGAAGTAATGAGCCATAATTTCTTTTATCAGCAATAACCTGAGAGTTAAGCTCTATATATCCAGGATCAGTTTCCACGGATTTTTTAAAATCTATATCATTATTTTCAATCCCAATTGCGAGAGCAATTGGCTTAATAACTGACCCAGGCTCAAAACTGTCCAATAATGCTCTATTCCTTTGAATAAATCTATTGGGATCATTGGGGTTATATGAAGGATAGCTAGCTATTGCCAATATTCTTCCAGTTTCATTATCCAAAACAACTGCGCTGCCACCTTTTGCCTGTGCTTGAATTACCCCTTGAGATAGACTCTTATGAACTGAATATTGAATCTCATGCTCAATGGTCAACTTAAGATTATTGCCGTCGGATCCTCTATTTAAAATCTTTGGGGGCTTAATTATTTCTTGCCTTCGATTTTTAAAGATCTGTTTTTTTCCAACCTCTTCTTTTAGGTGATTTTCATATCCTTTTTCTAGCCCCTCTAAGCCTTTATTATCTGCACCTGCAAAACCAATTAGCGTAGCTATTTGCTCTCCCAGGGGATAAATCCTTTTATTAAAGGATTCAATCTCAAGATAATCATTCCTTTTTGATTTAATTTCCTGAATTTGTGCAAGCGAGATATCTTCTTTGAGAATTTTTTTCTTTTTTAAGAAGCCCGTATCTTGATTTAAAACATTAAAGGAAAGATCTAAATCAGAAGTATCAAGTCCTTTAAGACCATATAAATTATATTTAATAAGGCTTGTAGCTAAGGGGTAATTATTTGCATCATATATTGCACCTCTTGCATGTGGAATATCTCTGACTGAAATGGTCCTGTGATCACCTTTAGCCTTCAAAAAATCACCCTCCTCTTGATACAAATAAAATATTCTCAAGATAATTATGGTTGTCATAAGGGCCATAACTCCGAATATGGTATAAAAACGAACTGTTAATCTGCTGCTCATAAATCTATTTTATTTTTAGCCTTGTTTCGGCGATCTGCATATTTAAATCTTGGATAGAAGACATCTCTGTTTTTGATAATGAAGTTAAAAAATTTTTTTCTGTAGTTAGGTTTAGATTAATTTCTTTCAATTTCAAAATCTCATACCTTGTATTCTCAATATCATTTACCAAGATTGAATTTTCCCATCTAATTTTTATTAACGAAATATTTGATACCAATATTAAAAAGAGTATGGAATATAAAAGAGGGACTTTAGAGTTACTCATTTTTTTGCATACACCCTTAATACTGCACTTCTACTTCTAGGATTGGCTTTTACTTCTTCAGGGTTAGCTCTCAATTTCTTTTTAACTGTCCCATAACTCTCATCAATAATATTGTTGATTGGTATTTCTTTTGGATAAGAGAAGGTTTTTGGAGAATAGTAATTTTTAACTATTCTATCCTCTAGGGAGTGAAATGAAATTATTGCGACTCTTGCTCCAGGTAATAAAATTTTATCAAGAGCGTCAACCATCATTTCAATTGCAGGTATTTCTTGATTAACTTCAATTCTGATTGCCTGAAAAATCTTAGTTGCTGGATGAATTCTTGATTTTGATTTAATTGAACTTGAAATTAAATTTGCTAATTGTAGTGTCGATTTGATTCTTTGCTCTGACCTATAAATTGAAATAAGTTTTGCAATTTTTCTTGATTGCTTTTCTTCTCCATACTTAAAAAAAATATTTGCCATATCTTCTTCAGGGGTTTCATTTATCCATTTTTCTGCACTTATACCTTTAAGATTATTCATCCTCATATCAAGGGGACCATCCTTATTAAGGCTAAAGCCTCTTTTAGGATCATCAAAGTGAGTTGAGCAAACTCCAAAATCAAATAGAGCACCGTTAATCTTAGGAAGTTTAAGTTTGCTTAGATGTGCAAAGTCATGATGAAAGATTTTAAATCTTTTATCAGGTATGGTTTTTTTTGCATAACTTATGGCTTGAGGATCTTTATCAATTGCGAATAATCTTCCTCTCTTGTTTAGTTGTGAGAGAATTTTTTTCGAGTGTCCTCCCCTTCCAAATGTTCCATCAAGGTATATACCATCAGGTTGAATATTTAAAAGGCTAACCGATTCCTCCAGTAGAACCGGAATATGTTGCATTTGATTAATCTACCTGCTTTCTCATGAAAGTTGGCACATCGAGGAAATCAATATCCTCTGCAGACGATGTGCCAACATTGACTGAATCCTTTGTATGATCTTTATCCAAACCAACTGGAGATAATTTTACCGTTGCAGGAGAATTATCAACTGCAAGCCTTGGTGCTTTTTGATTAACGCCGGTTGCTACGACTGTAACAGTAAGCTCATCCTCATTAAGATTCTCATCAATTACTGCCCCATAAATTACTTGGGCATCTTCGGCAACTATGTCCTCAACTACTGTGTTGACTTCATGCATATCACCCATGGTGGGACTTTTAGCACTTAAATTTACCAGTATGCCTCTAGCATCCTTAAGGTTTATATCTTCAAGAAGCTCTGAGCCGATTGCTTGTGATGCTGCTTCAACTCCTCTCTCTTTACCAACTGCGACTCCGGTTCCCATCATTGCAATACCTTTCTCAGACATAACAGTTTTGACATCAGCAAAGTCAACATTAACGTAACCAGGCTTCATGATTATGTCTGAAATTCCTTGTACTGCTCCTCTGAGAACGTCATCTGCTTTGGCAAAAGCTTCTTGCATAGAAACATTTAATCCAAGTACTTCCATTAATTTCTGATTTGGAATTGTTATCAAGCTATCAACTTCATCTACTAAATTGGCAATTCCTTGCTCAGCTGCAGTGATTCTTGTTTTACCTTCTAGCTGAAAAGGCTTTGTTACTACTGCAACTGTAAGAGCACCCATTTCTTTTGCTATTGAGGCAATAATTGGTGCAGCACCTGTTCCAGTTCCGCCTCCCATTCCCGCAGTGATAAAGACCATATCGGCACCATCTAAGAGTTCCTCAAGTGACTCTCTGTCTCTTTCAGCTGCCTGACGTCCTACCTCTGGATTAGCTCCTGCGCCTAATCCTTTGGTGATTCCACCACCTAACTTTAAAATAGTGGCACCATTAGCCTTTGCTAAGGCCTGAGCATCCGTATTAGCACAGATAAACTCAACACCATCGATATTGTGATTCATCATATGAATCACGGCATTGCCTCCGGCGCCACCCACCCCGATAACTTTTATTTTTGCTTGCTCTGAGTGATCTTCAATAATTTCCCAATTCATATCTCTCCCCTTAAAAAGACATATTTTTTACTGTTTCTGGTAATACCACTTCAAGTATTTCAGTTGATAGTGGTCCACCGTGCTGTCTAGCTTCCCAATTTGCTAGACTCCAAAGCTCAAACTTATCCCCCATCCCAACTAGCGCTATCTTTTCTTTTATTTCTATTTCTGCATGAGCTCTTAGTTCACTTGAAATCATAAGAAGCATTCGAGATTGAGCATCAAACTCTTGAACTGAGGCATTTCCTAGAATTGTCCATTGCAGCTTTCTTACAATTGGATCAAGGCTCTGTAAAGACTGGAGTCTAGAAGAAATATCATTCCATACACCTTGAGGATAAATTTTTAGTGCAGGATATTGAGGATCTTGAGTAACAACTATTTTATTTGTGTTTAGTTCAAACAGACTATCCCTATATTTCGCAGGCATTGCTATTCTGCCCTTGGGATCGATTGTTATTGAATTAAAGCCAAACATGCGTAGTTAAATATATAGTTCTACACACTTTAAAACATTTTTTCACACTTTGACACACTTTTTTTTAATTTTTTTAAAAAATATGGCAAATGAGTTGGTCTGTAAGCCGGATTCTGTCTAAATGGCCATCTATCTCGACATTATGTCGCCATAATGCTCTAGCAACCTACCCGAATCTCTGATGAGCAATCAATAAGATTCCTATTTGGTCTTGCTTCGGATGGGGTTTGCACTGCCATCGGTGTTACCACTGATGCGGTGAGCTCTTACCTCACCTTTTCAACCTTACCCAAGGGCGGTATATTTTCTGTTGCACTTTCCGTAGGCTCACGCCTCCCAGGAGTTACCTGGCATCCTGCTCTGTGAAGTCCGGACTTTCCTCTGCAAAAGCAGCGACCATCCGACCAACTCGACGTAGATTTTAATACTAAATGTCATCTTTAGATATATCTGACAAAAATTTATATACAGACTGCTTATTATGTCCATAAAGGTCATAAATTAGTTTTGAAGCATCCTTTGTAGAAAGGTATTTCAAAAATTTTTTTCCCTCCTCCTCAGAAAAAGAGAAATTCTTTACAAAGTCTCTTTTTGAGCTAAGCACAATTACTATTTCACCTTTACATATAATTTCATCATTTTCTAATTCTTGAGCAATTTTTTTTAAAGAGCCCCTAGTAATTGATTGGAACTTCTTAGTCATCTCACGACAAATAGCTATCTCACAATTATTACCTAATTTCTGATTCAAAAAATTTATAGTTGTTTTGAGTCTTTTTGGGCTCTCAAAAAAAATTGTTGAGCCCTCGAAATTCTCAATTATTGAAATTGCTTTATCTTTTCTATTGGTTTTTTTTGGAAAAAATCCTTGAAAATTAAATGAGTTGGGGGGGAGCCCAGAATAAATCAAGGCAGTGATCACTGAAGATGCACCTGGCAGCACTTCAAAAGGTATTTTGTTCTCTATACAGAGCTTGATTAGTGGGAATCCAGGATCAGAAATAATTGGTGTTCCTGCATCAGACATAATTCCAACGTCAATATCATCAATTAGATATGAGATTATTTTTTTGGAGACTTCATCTTCATTGTGCTCATGAAATGTTCGAATAGATGGTTTTTCTATTGAAAGATCGGATAAAAGCCTTGAGGTTTTTCTTGTGTCCTCTGCAAATATATACTTAACTGATTTAATTGCTTCGATTGATCGTAAAGAAATATCTTTTGTATTTCCTATTGGCGCAGGGATAATGTAAAGCATAAATTGAGTATAAGTATGAAAAACTTTCTTTTAATTATAGTAATTATAATGAGTGCTTGCTCATCACAACAATATTCTCAAAATGTAATTATTGATTCTGAAGATACATTGGTTAAAAAACAAGCTGAGCTTTTCTTCTTTGATAAGAACTTAAGTTATGAGGAAAATAAAAAGATTTCTGCCTTATTCAGCTACAGAAACATTGGACATGGTGCCAAAGATTTTATTGTAAATATTCAAAATAATAGGAATTTAGAGACTAAAAATAGACAACTTATTAGAACCTTATATAACAACATAAATAGAATACAAGCCTCAAAAAAATTAGTGCAAATAAATACACCATTTGATCTAGATTCAACAGATGTGTATATAAGTGCTTATGAACAACCTATAAAAAATAAACTATTAAGATCTAATCAGCCAATTAGCAATATTCTCTCAAATAAACTTTTATTTTGCTCAAGCTACTATGATGAAATGGACATATCTGTTATAGAAGAATTAATTCAAGAAGAAAGAGATTTTGTATTAGTAACTGATCAAACACTTTCAAATTTTCAAAATAATTTAATAAAAGAAAATATCTCACCTAAAAAAAATTATTTTTATGACAAACAGAACCCACAAGCTTTTGCAGCCGAAGTTTTAGGTATCAAGGAATCTCAAGACAGGTTTAATGAGATTAAAAGAATTTCATCTGGTATGTCCATTGAATTTTTACCAAGAAGAAATTCAAATTTAGAGATTATAATTTTGGATGTAAGTGCATCTAATCTAAAAAGGCTTTTGCCAGCTTTTAATTATAATTACGCCGTGGATTTAAATTACTACAGTACATCCTCAGCGAACCTCCTATTTAATGATGAGATTGATTTGAATGATCTTGAAAAGTTATTTGCTCCAATACCAAGACCTGTTGATAAATATTCAAAAACAAGCGAAATATTTTCAAACAATCATGCGATTATAAGTGACACGATCTTAATTGAGGTTTTAAGGCAAATTGGTGTTTCTAAAGCTTTGGTTAACGGTTACTCAGGGGTTTTAAAATATACTGGAAGCGGCTGTATTGAGAGGAATATTCCTATAGTTCAGATTTAATCTCTGAGATCTTTCTCTATCAATGAAAGGCTGTCTAGAAAGCCAGGCCTCTCAAATATTTTTGCCTGATAGTCTAAAAGAGGCTTTAGGTGTCTATTCAGGGGAAGATTAATCCCCAGGGATGGAAGGCGCCAAAGTATTGGAGCAAGGTAACAATCAGCAAGTGAAAATTCTTCACTCATAAAAAAAGGAAACTCTTTAAATGTTGGGGCGATAGCACTAATCTCATGAAGAAGCTCCTCTTTGGCAACTAATAACTCTTTATCTGTACCTTCTTTGGCGCTCAATTTATCAACTAGAGGACAAATTTCTTTGTCTATTCTTAGCATGAGCGTTCTGCTATTGGCTCTTGTGACTGGATAAACAGGAAGCAATGGAGGATGAGGAAATCTTTCATCTAGGTATTCCATCATTACTGTGGTGTTATAAAGCCCTAAATCCCTATCTACAAGTATAGGTAATTCATGATATGGATTAATGGATAAAATCTCTTCTGGAGCATCATCATTGTTGGTTTCTCTGATTTCACATGCAATATCTTTTTCAGCGAGAACAATTCTAACTCTGTGGCTATAGTGATCGTCTTTATCTGAATATAAAATCATAGCTGTTTCCCCTAAATTTAGTGATAGTCCTTTTGATATTCTCTATATAGCAAAGATGATAGCGCAGTAAAGATTATAAAGAAAAATATCACATACCAACCAATTCTTTCTCTATCTCTTTTTGCAGGCTCGCCAACATAAACTAGGAAATTAGTTAGATCATAAATTAGGTCGTCAAAGCCTGCCTGAGTTAATTCACCTGATTCTTTGATTTGGAGATAGCCGCATTTCTCTTCGGTAATGTCATTTCTATTTTCATCTCTTTTGACGCCGCCATTTGATGCAATTACAGGCACTTCTTTGCAGCCCAATATTTGTTTTCCCTGCAAATGACTTAAAACATTTGGCATTGCAGCTCCAGGATAAACAAGATTATTAACTCCATATTGTTTGGAGTCATCTTCATAAAAAGTTCTTAAATATGTGTATACCCACTCAGGGCTATGTGATCGTGTTACCAGAGTTAAATCAGGAGGTGCAACACCAAACCACTCTTCTGCATTTCTTTTAATCATTGAGCCTGTCATTAAGTCGCCAGGCTTAGTCTCTTGATTAAAAATTAAATTTTCAAAAAGTATTTCTTCGGGAATTTCAAGATCTGCTGCAATCCTTCCCCAACGAGAGTATTTTAATGAGTGGCAGCCGTAACAATAATTTATATAGGTTGCTAATCCTTTTTGGAGAGATTCGTTGTTATAAAGATCATAGCTGTAATCATCACATTCTCCGTAATCACCACACGGCGCCGACACAGCGGAAAAAACACATGGTGCAAAGTAAACAGAGAAAATAATAATAAATATTTTAATCATAATCTCTTGGGAGGCTGCTTTGTAGTTTCAAGAGATGTGTAAATTGGCATCAAAAAGAAGAATAGAAAATAGATAGCGGTACAGATAACGCTCATCAAAGTCCTTAATTCAGTAACTGGGACAGTTCCAAGATAGCCTAGGGTAAGAAAGCTGATTGCAAATAAAGAGATGGCGATTTTACTAAAGATACCTTTATATCTAATTGAGTTAACTTTGCTCCTATCTAGCCATGGCACCACAAATAAAATTGCAATGGCGCCTGCCATGACAATCAATCCTCCAAGTTTATCCGGAACAGCTCTGAGCATTGCATAGTAAGGTGAATAGTACCAAACGGGAGCTATGTGTTCTGGGGTACTAAGTGGATTAGCTTCTTCAAAATTAGCCTTTTCAATAAAATATCCTCCAGCCTCTGGAAAAAAGAACATTATTATTGAAAAAACTGTCATAAAAACGCCGATGCCAACTAGGGCATTTAAGACTTTGTATGGAAAGAAAGGAACACTATCAAGTGGGACCCCATCTTCATCAAGGTGCTCTTCAATATCTATGCCTTCTGGGTTTCCAGCACCAACCTCATGCAAAGCAACCAAATGCATAAAAACAAGAGCAATTAACATAAGAGGTAATGCAACTACATGCAGGGCAAAAAACCTTGAAACCGTAGATCCAGAAATATAATAGTCTCCTCTTACCCATACCTCCAAAGATTCACCAATATAAGGAATTGCTCCAAAAAGAGAAATTATGACTTGCGCTCCCCAATAAGACATTTGGCCATAAGGTAATACATACCCCAGAAAACCTTCAGCCATCATCACAAGATAGATCGTCATTCCAAAAATCCAAACAAGTTCTCTTGGTTTTTTATAAGATCCGTACAAAAGCCCTCTGAACATATGCAGATACACAACTGCGAAAAACATGGATGCGCCAGTAGTATGCATGTACCTGATTACCCATCCATAATCTACATCACGCATAATAAACTCAATTGATGAGAAAGCTCCCTCTTCTGTATTTTGATAAGGCATCATGAGCCAAATCCCAGAAATGATCTGTATTACCAAGACAACTGATGCTAATGCGCCAAACAAATACCAGAAATTAACTTTCTTGGGAACGGGATGTTTTGAAAGATGTCTTTCAAATGTATTAACTATTGGTAATCGATCGTTAAACCACTTAAATACAGTATTCATTATGAAATCTCCTTATCCTCTCCAATTGTTAAAATTGACCCCTGAAAATTATGAGGCGGCACCTTTAGATTGGTTGGTGCTGGGACGCCCTTGAAAACCCTGCCAACTATATCAAACATCGAACCATGGCAGGGGCAAAAGAATCCCCCTGTCCAAGTTGCATCCCATGGCTTTGGCTCAACCTCAGGATGATACTTTGGGGAACATCCAAGATGTGTACATACTCCGGCAAGTATAGAAAATTCATTACTTTTTGATCTGGTTGGATAAAGATCTCTATATGGCTCGTCGATTGCTAGTGAGTTTGGATCTGCAAGCTTAGTTTCAACAGATGATAAATTAGAAATGGAACTTTTTGTATGCCGCAAAACAAATACCGGTTGCTTTCTCCAGGCCACCTGAACAATCTGCCCTTCTTCAATTTTTGAAATATCGACTTTAACCGCTGCACCTAATGCTTTCGCCTTAGCACTTGGATTCCAAGCAGCAATAAATGGTGTTGCAGCAAAGGGAACGCCAGCAGCCCCTAAGGCAGCAGTCATACCTATTAGAACCTTTCTTCTATTATCATTTACGACGGTTTCGGACATAATTGGGACTTATATTCTAATATAATTAGTCTATATACTATTCTAATATAATTAGTCTATATAAACCACTACCGTTTTGAGAATTGAGAGCTCTTTCTAGCCTTCTTCAAGCCAGGTTTTTTCCTTTCAACTTTCCTCGGATCTCTGGTCAATAAACCAGCTTTTTTGAGTTGAGGTCTAAGCTCTTCATCATACTCAATTAGAGCTCTAGATATGCCATGCCTGATTGCACCTGCTTGACCAAAACTACCGCCGCCCTTGACCATAACTTTGATGTTAACTTTTTCATCTAAATCAGTTAGTTTCAAAGGTTGCATGACAAGCATCTGAGCAACCTGTCTGCCAAAGTATTCACATAGAGGTTTACTATTAACAGTAATATCTCCCTTTCCTTTGGTCAGATAAACTCTTGCAGAGGAAGTCTTCCTTCTGCCCGTAGCATAATGAATTTCACTCATTTAATTGGTTTCCAGATTTCAGGTTGTTGTGAATCATGCGGATGATTTGAACCAGAATAGATTTTTAATTTCTTGATAATTTGATTACTTAGCTTATTTTTAGGGAGCATGCCTTTTACAGCGAGCCTAATAACTTCCTCAGGGTTTTTATCAATCATTTCTTTAAGGGTTGTTTCTTTAAGTCCTCCAGGATACTGTGAATGTCTGTAATAAGTTTTCTTATCATACTTGCTTCCAGTAACAGCTACTTTTTCTGCATTGATGACCACTACGAAGTCTCCTCCATCAGTATGAGGAGTAAAGGTTGGTTTATCTTTACCACGAAGCCTATCAGCTAATTTAGTGGCAAATCGTCCAAGAATTTGCCCCTTAGCATCCACAACATACCACTTTGGATCTACTGATTGCTTGTTTAATGATTCTGTTTTCATTTGTTTCTAAAAATAGACGTGAATATTAATGTTTCATGAGCATTTAATCAACAGATTATGCTCGAAGAATTAATTTTTTGTGATGTATTCTCGGGATGACATTTCAATCAATCTACTTGCTGTTCTCTCCCACAAATTTAAAAGTCCTTTGCCATTATATATATGAGGTAAATCTGCTACAGGATAAAAAAACTTTATTTTTGTATTAGCAATATATGCTATGTCAATAAAAGCTATTAGCCTTCTGACCAAATCCATTGATTCATCGTTAAATTTTGAAATATTACTTAAAAAAATCCAATTAAAATCTCTGCATAAAAAATTGAAATCTTGAGTTGCAACAGGTGATGAAAAAAAACTTTCAAGATCTATCCAAAGGCATTGTGCTGTAAAACCTTTTACAGGGAACTTTCTATCATTCAAAATTAACTCACTATCTAATTTAACCCTCTCACCAAAATAGCTTTCAATTAATTTAATAATTTCATTTTCATTGGATGAATCCATGTTAAGAAGAGATGAATTTGTTTTTCTATAATCTTTTGTTGAATCCAAATGATGGTATAGAAAATCATTTTTTATAAATTGAAGAGATTTGATTAATTTTTCTCTCTGAAGACCATTTTGATAAAGCTCATCTATACTTGAATTAGAAGAGATGAATAAAGGGATTTCGTTTAAATAAATTTTTGGGATAATTTCTGCAATTATCATTGCATCGGCCACATCCTCTACCTGAAACTCATCAATAAATATTAGTCTTTTTTGATCTTTAAGCTTATCTATGACTTTATCTAATGGATTTTTTTGACCATCTAATTTATCAAGCTTCTTTTTTATGAGGTTCATAAAGTTAGTAAAGTGAATAAATTCAAATTCTTGGTTTAGCTTACTTGCAATGCTTTTCAAAAGGATAGTTTTACCAATTCCTACTCCGCCATAAAGATAGATGCTTGGGATTTTTTTGGATCTCAGAAAACTAAAAATTTTTTTGTTTCGCTTATTAATAGAAACTTCAATAAAGTTCAAAAATTCTACTTGTTTAGAATCTAGCTTAATGTCCTTTTTTTGGAATTCATCTAGAATAGATTTTGATATCATCTTTTTAAATTATGGCGATTAATCTTAATTTCAAATCAGTTATCTCGGTTGCGGTGGCGGCTCTAGCCGTGTTTAGTATATTTCACTTCTCAATTGATAGAAATGATCTAAATTTTGAAACAATAATTAAATCTGTTGTGATCATTAAAACAAAACCAACTCGGTCATCAGCTTTCAATGCAAGGCATATTGGTTCAGGAGTAATTATCTCCGATGATGGGCATATAGCAACAAACCTTCATGTTATTAGTGGGATACAAAGCTTTGTAGTGGAGACCAATGATGGCATTATTCTAGATGCAAATTTAATTGGCTTTGATAAACGCTCGGATTTAGCCATACTTAAAGTTACTAATGAAAATGAGTTGAATTTAAATTCAATTGTCTTTGCAAAAAAAAATTTAATAAGTGTTGGTGACAAAGTTTATGCAATAGGCGATCCATTTGGGCTTGGTTTAACCGTTACATCAGGAATTGTAAGTGCTAATAATAGAAATACTGGAAACCCATATCTTGAGCTCATACAGACTGATGCTGCAGTAAACCCAGGAAATTCAGGCGGAGCATTGATTAATGAAAATGGAGAATTGGTTGGAATTACTTCAAAAATTTTTTCAACAACAGGCTCTTTTTCGGGCATAAGCTTTGCTTTACCAGTTGATAAGCTTTCCGATATAGCTTCTGAAATAATTAAGTTTGGTCTTGCAAAGAAAGCATCCCTTGGAAATTTTTCTATCCGTTCAATAAGAATTTTGCATAACAATCAGCTTAAATATTGTGGGGAGATCGTTAATTATTCAAGTGGTCCAATCTTAGATTTATTTGAAACACATGAAAGATTATGCATCCTTAAAATAAATGAAGAGCCCATGAGTTTAGAAAAGTTAAGGCTAGTACTAGAAAATGCATTTCCAGGTGATGAGATAAGCTTAACTCTTTTGGATGATAAGGGTAAATTGCACTCTTACAAAATTAAGACTGAGTCTATCTAGGTAGTCTAACTATGTTTGCTCCCAAGTAGGAGAGCTTTTCTTCTATCCTCTCATAACCTCTGTCTATATGATAGATTCGATCAACTATTGTTTCGCCTTCAGCACATAATCCTGCCAGAATCAGACAGGCGGATGCCCTCAGATCTGTAGCCATTACTTGGGCACCTGTAATTGCTTTAACTCCCTGAATAAATGCATTTTTTCCTTGTATGGAAATATTGCAACCCATACGAACTAATTCTTGAACGTGCATAAAACGATTTTCAAAAACATTTTCGGTAATAACTGATGATCCTTTTGATAGAGCATTTATAACTGTGAATTGAGCTTGCATATCTGTAGGAAATCCAGGAAAGGGTTGAGTTTGAATGTCTACAGGATTGATGTCCTTATTCATTTCAATGGAGACAGATTGGTTTGTTGTTTTGATATCTGCACCACAAAGTCTAAGTTTAGAGAGAATATTTTCTAGTCTATTCGGGTCAACTTTGTTAACCGTAATGCACCCATTTGTAAGCGTAGCAGCTGCAAGATATGTTCCAGCCTCGATTCTATCTGAAGGAATGAAGCAGTCTCCACCTTTTAACTCTGCAACTCCAGTTATATGAATTTCATCAGTACCGGCTCCCTCAATTTTTGCACCAATAGAATTAAGAAAATTTGTTAAATCTACCACCTCGGGTTCTCTAGCAGCATTTCTTAAGATAGTTTCTCCGTCAGCCAAAACAGCAGCCATTATTAAATTTTCAGTACCAGTTACAGTCACACCTCCAAAAGTTATATCGGCTCCACTAAGCTTTTTAGCTTTTGCAACTATATAACCACCATCTAATTCTATTTCAGCACCCATTTGTTCAAGAGCAATTAAATGGAAGTTCACTGGTCTTGTTCCTATAGCACACCCACCAGGTAAAGCAATTTTTGCTTGACCATACCTTCCCAACAAAGCGCCCAAAACTAGTATTGAGGCCCTCATGGTCTTAACAAGCTCATATCGGGCTTCAAAGTTTTTAATATTTGATGAATCAACAGAAAACTTCATTGACTCATCTAAAACTATATCTACTCCCATTGAGCCAAGTAGCTCAAACATGGTTGTTATGTCTTGTAAATAAGGCAAGTTATCAAAAGTAATAGTTTTATCAGATAGTATTGATGCAGCTAGTATTGGTAAAGCAGCATTTTTAGAGCCTGAGCACTCTATTGATCCCTCTAATCTTGAACCACCAATAATCTTAAGTTTTTCCAAGAGTGAACTCCTCTTTGGTCAAAGTCTTTATACTTAATGCATGGAGTTCTCCCGAGGAGAAAGATTCCTTGAGATGTGATAAAACTTCTTTATGCCTATTGAGCACCTTTTGCCCAATAAATTTATCGGAAACTATTGTAAGTGTTAGATTGCAGTCAGAATTAGATAGAATTACCTCAGAATCTTGAAGGTTAGCCTCCAAGATACTTTTAATTTTTTCATGATCCATTATTCAGGTATATTTGCATCTGAAGTCCAGTTCAGAATTACTTTGTCAATATCACCATTAAATTCTTCTGCAAGAGCTCTGAACTGATTTCTAAAAGTTAGGCCAAGATTAACGCCGTTAACAATAATATTAATAATTTTCCAGCCTTCACCTGATTTTCTAACTTTATAGGTAATTGGATAAGAGTTTGACTCAGTAAGCAAATCTTGATTTACATCCTCAATTTTTTTAAATGTAATTTTATTTGTGAAGTTAGTGACTATTTTTTGATCTCCCCACTGAGCTAAAGTAGAGGCATATGTATCAAGCAAAGAGTTTTTAAATACTTCGATAAATTCTGATCTTTGTTCAACTGAAGACTTTAAATAATTCTCCTTACCCATAACGCTAGCTGAAACTCTTCTAAAGTCGACCATGGGTTCAAAAATATCTTTTATCTTTTTTTTAAAGAGATCGGGATCAGATTCAAATAAATCTTGATTATTAACTATAACTTGCACCATTGACTGAGCATTGCTATCGATAAAGGTTTGTGGGTTTATCTCACTACTATTTGCCGGGACTAACAATAATAATGAGAATGCGTATATAAAAACTTTTTTCATTCCCTTCATTATAACATTAGTGTTAGGTTAAGATTTCAATATGAGTACTAATAAATTTATCAGTTCAGCAAAAAAGACTATTGAAATACAAGCAGATTCAATTTCATCTCTAAGCAGTCAAATTGACAAATCTTTTGCAGAAATTGGTAAAAAAATATCTCTCCTTAAAGGAAAGCTAATTGTCATGGGTGTTGGCAAGTCAGGACATGTGGGCCAGAAAGTTTCTGCAACATTAGCAAGTACTGGAACACCGTCTTTTTTTATTCATCCAACTGAAGCGGCTCATGGTGATCTTGGAATGATCGCAAAGGATGATGCGGTCTTAATCTTTTCAAATTCTGGTGAAACAAAAGAAGTTACTGAGATTTTGCCTGCCTTAAAGAGAATGACTTCAGATATCTTTTCTATAACGGGTAATGCTGATTCCTCTATTGCAAAAGCATCTTCAGTGCACTTGAAAGTTCAAGTTGAAAAAGAAGCTTGTCCACATGACCTTGCGCCTACAAGTTCAACCACTGCATCGATGGTAATTGGAGATGCATTGGCAATTTCTTTAATTGAAGAAAAAAACTTTTCTAGCGAAGATTTTGCAAAATCTCATCCCGCAGGTGAATTAGGCAAAAAATTAACGACATATGTTAGTGACCTTGCTATTAGTGGAAATAAAGTTCCGTGCGTTGAAATTGACTCAAGCATAAAAGATACAATTCTTGAGATTACCTCTAAAAAGCTTGGCATGGCTCTTGTTGTAAACAATAAAGAAGTTGTTGGTATATTTACTGATGGAGATCTTAGAAGAGCACTAAATCAAGAAATTGACATTGAGAATAACTCTGTATCAAGTGTTATGACAAAAGAATTTATTAGCATTTCTGAAAATGATCTTGCCATAGACGCCGCAACCCTCATGGAGAATAACAAAATCTTTACACTCAATGTCCTTAATCAAAATAAACAACCCTCTGTCATAACAATGCATCAGCTTCTTGAATTTGGCATTTTATGAGATCTATTTTCAATCTTTTTTGTCTAACAGTCGTGATTCTGGTAAGCCATTATGCTAGTGCTAATCAAAATGAATTTAAGATAAATGCTGAAGTTATTGATTATGATCCAAGCAACAAAATAATGTCACTTGATGGAACGATATCCATGATCTCTGATGATTTTCAAATATCTGGAACAACTGCAACGATTTCCATGATTGATGAAGTAATTTCTATCAAGGGAAATCCTGCAAGAATTAATCTTGAGAATCCTGAAAAGATTTTTGGAGAAGCAAAACAAATTAAATATACCCCAGAAAAAGAAGTATCATTGTTAGGTGAGGCAATTCTTAAAACTCCTGATGGTGTGCTTGAATCTAAAAAAATACTCTATCAGCTTGGAGGATCTAATTGATGGAAAGTATTCTCATGTCGTGCGAAAAAATTTCCATCAAAGTAGTTGAAAAATTAATAATCCAGAACATATCCCTAGCCGTTGATAAAAATCAGATTGTTGGTTTGTTGGGCCCAAATGGAGCAGGAAAGACGACTACTTTTTATGCTATTGCCGGTATTGTGAAGATAAATAGAGGAAAAATCGTTTTTAAAGGAAATGAGATTCATAACCTTCCAATACATAAGCGCGCCGATCACGGGTTGGCATACCTTCCTCAAGAACCCTCCTTATTTAGGGACCTTACCGTAATAGAAAACTTAAATGGAATTTGTGAGCTATCAAAACAACCAAACCTAATGACAGTAGATGAGATTATTCATACCTTCAATCTAAAAAAAATTATTAACAAAAAAGGTAGAGAACTTTCAGGAGGGCAAAGAAGAAAAACAGAAATTGCTAGAACTCTTATTGGAGATCCAAAACTACTTTTGCTTGATGAGCCATTCTCCGGCATTGATCCAATAGCTGTTGACGAAATTAAAGATCTGCTTTCACACATCAAAACTATTGGTATTTCAATCCTTATAACAGATCATAATGTCAGAGAAACACTTAATATTTGCGATAAGTCTTATCTAATGGCTGATGGTTCAATATTTTTATCAGGCACTAAAGAAGAAATTGTTAGCAATTCTTTAGCCAGAGAGAAATACTTAGGTTCTTCTTTCGAATAATTCATGGCGATTAAGTTAGTAAAAACTTTTAAACAGAGCCAAATTCTGGCAATGACACCGTCCCTTCGAAAATCAATTGAATTGCTCCAGCTGTCAAAATTTGAATTGCTTGAAGAAATAAAACATCATCAAAATGAAAATCCATTCATCAAAAATATTAACGAAACTGAAGAATTTTTTGAACTAGATTACGAAAACTTTTCAGAAGAAATTAATCTGCAGGAACATCTCCTTAAACAAGTTTTTGATCTATCCCTAAAGAAAGAAGATGAAGAAATCTGCAAAACACTAATATATTCGTTAGATGAAAATGGCATGTTGATAGATGAGCTTGAAGAACTCGAAGATATCTTGGAATTCAAGTACTCACAATCAAAAATTTTAGAAAATTTAATTAACGTTGTTCAAAAGCTTAATCCCATAGGTGTTGGAGCTAGGGATTTTAAAGAGATGATTCAGATACAAGTTGATAAAAAAGTTTCTGATACAAAAGTGAAAGAAATTGCTTATGCAATCCTGATTAGATCAGAGAACTCTAATTTTCAGGAATTGGAAAATCAATTAGCTAAAAATTTTGAGAAAAAAAAGATAACGGATGCAATTGAATTTATAAAGAAATGTGATTTAAGTCCTGGAATGAATTTCTCAAAAAATGAATTCATACGTCCTGATATTATCGTAAGTGTAGCTAATACGAGCTTAGAGATTAAATTAATTGAAAATGATCTGCCAAAGTTGGGGTTTGATCTTGAATTATATGAGAGATTTAAAAGAGAGAAATCAGTTTCACAAAAGATTAAAGATGAGGTTCATGAGGCTAAATGGTTCATAAAGGCAGTTGAAACCAGGAATAAAAATGTATCAAAAATAGGTACCCTAATTTGCGAAAAACAAATTAAATTTTTAACAAAAAACTCAATAGATCTGGAACCTCTTTCAGGTAAGGAAATTGCAAAAGAGCTTAATCTCTCAACCTCGACAGTATCAAGAATTATTCGGGCAAAATATATCCAATATGATGATGGTCTCCTACCCATGAAATCACTTTTAGCTCCATCCGTTTCTAAATCTAAAAAAATTACGTCAAGAAATTTAATTAGAGAGATAGATATAATAATTAAATCCTCTCAAAAAAGATTAAGTGATCAAATGATTACAAATTTGCTCAACAAAAAAGGATATGGATTAGCAAGAAGAACAATTAATAAATATCGACAAAAATCTATTCGTATCGGATTGGATCCCTCAAAGATTAAGAATTTTAATGAAAGAAGCTAATTCCTCATCAGAACTATCAACTGAGTTAATTAGTGCCTTAGATGAAACTGAAAAATCTTTTTCAATAAATCAGATAAAACTTCAGCTCGATGCGATGAACCCATCAGAAATAGCGCATGTAATAGAGTCATCACCTCCTTACCAAAGAAAATTGATATGGTCACTTCTTGATCATGATGAGGAAGGCGAAATACTTACAGAGCTGCATGATGAAATTCAACAAGAGCTTCTTTTAAAAATTGATTCAGATGATCTGATTGAGATAATCTCAAATTTAGAGCTCGATGATATTGTAGATATTCTTCAGGTATTGCCTCAGCCACAGGTAGATGAGTTTTTATCAAAAGCATCATCACTTGATAGGGAAAAAATCAGGACAGTTATGGATTATCCTGATGATTCTGCTGGGGGCTTAATGAATACTGACATTATCAGTGTAAAACCGCGACACAGCCTCGAAGTTGTAATGAGGTATCTAAGATCAAAAAAAGCTCTTCCTAAAAATACTGATAAGATTTTTGTTGTTTCAAAAAATGATCAGTATCTCGGGGATTTATCTATTTCAAAGATACTTGTTTCTGAACCAACTTTAAGTGTTAGAGAATTAATGGAAACAGATGCACTGCCTATAGATGCAAATATGAATGATAAAGACGTTTCAATTTTATTTGAACAAAATGATTTAATCTCTGCACCAGTTATAGATAGAAATTCTAAGTTAGTTGGAAGAATTACCGTAGATGACGTTGTCGATGTAATTCGTGAAGACGCCGATCAAAACTTAATGAGCATTACAGGGATTGCTGAAGATACATTTGCAGCTCCTGCAAGAGCAGCAAGGTCGAGAGTTGTTTGGCTTTCAATTAATTTAATAACTGCATTTATTGCTGCAATGACAATCAATCTTTTTGAGAGCACTATTGATAAGTTAGTTTACCTTGCAGTGTTAATGCCAATTGTCGCTAGCATGGGTGGAGTTGCTGCAACACAAACCCTTACCATTGTTATAAGAGGCCTTACTCTGCAACAAATCAACAAAGCTAATATTAAATGGCTTTTTAAAAGAGAGCTTGTTGTGTCAATTATCAATGGAATAGTCCTTTCTATTGCGATCGGTGGTATTACCTTCCTTTGGTTTCAAGAGTTAATGATCTCAATTTTGATATGTGTCGCCATGACTATTAACTTAATTAGCTCTGTAATAGCTGGAATGGTTGTTCCGATAATACTAAGAAGATTAAATCAAGATCCTGCGATTGCAGGTAGTGTTGTTGTAACAACTGTAACGGATGTAGTTGGATTTTTTTCTTTTCTAGGCTTAGCAACTATATTTTTAATTAATTAATTCTATCGAGAACAGGATTATTGATTGAGCCTTTTACATCAAACTGGATTGTTGATGCATTTGATAGGTCCTCTTGAAAGACTTCATTAAAAAAAAGAGCGCCAGCCGCTGCTGGAAGTCCTACAAAAATTCCAGCATACCACGGAAGATTTTCTGTAATGCGTAAGCGGACATCTAGACTAAGATCTAATTCATCAAAGTTTCCAAAATTATCTTTCTGAATCAAGCCTCTCCACATCATTTTTGATGAATTTGTTTCAATTGTCATTGTTTCATTTAGTCGAACATAATTTTTGGCAGCAATAGGATACATTTCTAACCGATCAATTTTTGTTTGAGCATACTCATCCAAACTAAGATCCAAATTAGCTACCTTTCCAATTACATTTTTTAAATTAAATACTCCTAAAAGATTGAGAGCTGCTGAATTTGGCACAAAGGAATTCCAAGTTAGATCCTTGAAAAGTAACTTTCCCTCTCCTTCTAGACTATTGAGATTTTTAATATTTTTGAATTGGAAATTTAAATCTAGATTCGCATAACCTAATTTAAAATTATCATTAAAATTCAATGGATTAAAATTTAAATTCTCGATGATGTACTTACCTTTTAAACGATAGAAATCTTTTTTTGAATCATAAAAAAAATTGTTTGCCTCTGGCTTTCCACCATATGTCTTAACTGTTCTTGATGATAATTGGATGTTATTAATCCCAAGTTTTGAACCAGATTTTTGGATATATGCTGAGAGATCTTCAAAAAATATATTATTTACAGTTGAGTTAGATAAAATGATTCTAAGGTTTAAATCATTCGATAACCCTGATTCAGAATTCAAAGCATTAAAGTCATAAATAAAATTTAAGCCTTTTATCTCAGCCTTTATAAAGCTCGTTGAATCATTAAAAACCTTACCAAATATTTGTTCGCCTGTTAGCCGAAGATCAAATAAACCATTTTGAACATTTACCCTGCCCTCTTGATTAAGGTATTTTTGATTAAAAAAAGAAAGCTCCTTTATAACAAAATCAATTTTTAATTCTGTTTTATTGGAGCTAGGTTTTTGTCGTGATAAGAATTCGAATAATTCATCTGTATTAAATGAATCTAGCTCAGAAATTATATAATATTGGTTGGGCACTAAATTTTTAATTGATTTTCTTTTTGCCTTTCCCAAATGAATCAAAGCTGAATCCTTTGTTAGATCAGGGAAATAAACATCTAACTTATTATTAGTAACTTTGAGAGAGCGTGTTTTGTTTTCGTAAATTATCTCTGTCTCTAAAGGCTCATCTAAATTTTTATGTAAGAAGCCAAAAGGTGAATTAAATGAGGTGCCTAAAAAATTTGTCTTTGCAAATGCTGCAATCGATTCATTTGAGAATATTATATTAAGATCAGTCTTTGTTTTACCATCTAGTTTAAGGAACTCTTGATCAGAATAAAATCTTTTTGGATCCAAGTTGATGTTTGTTTTGAGTTGAATATTCGGAGTTTGTCTTAATTCATAGCCCAATAAATTTGCCTTTATATTCTTTTGATTATCAAAGTTAAAAAAGATAATTCCTTCAAGACTTTGTAAATCCTTGATGGTTAATCTAGCATCCATTAATCTCAAAGAATGATCAAGAAGAAAAAATGATCTTCCTTTAATATTTGAAACTTCAATTAAATGCTCAAGTTCTTTAGAGCGAAAGTTATAAACTCCTGACTCAAGAATATTCATAGATGGAGCTATGGAAAGTTCGCGCAGATCAAAATTAATGAGCTCACTAATAATATTTAATTCTTTCTTATTTGGTATATGCTTTGATGAAAAATATATTTTCCGTGAACCAATATCAACATTAACCCTGAAATCTCTGCCAGATATGTCATTAAAATTTCCGGTTGCAGCATTTATTAGTAATTGACCTTGCTCAAAGTAGATTGCTCCTTTGTCCAAATTAACTGAATTAGATAGAAACTCATAATTCAAATTTGAAAAATTTAGTTTGTCTTTATCAAAATTAAGCTCCCCAGAAAAAAAATTCTGGTCATCAATACTCAAAGTAATTTCTTTTAACTGAGGACTTAAAAAAATAATTGAGTTTAAAATTTTGATCGATAATGTTATTTCTTCAGCCTTAAATATTCTTTTGTTTGAGTTATTCAAAACGCTTATTTCATTGAAACTCAGTTTGGGAGTAATTACTGATCCCGTTCTATTCATTTTTTCATAATTAATATTAAAACTAGGAAGCAAATATTCATCGATATAATTGAGGCTCGTTTCAGGAAATTTGTTTATTGATAGAAATATCAATAAAACTAAAATTAATGCAAATCCTGTTGCTATGATTAATATGATTAATCCAATATTCTTAATTTTTCTAAGCATAAAAAAACTTCTGTCTAAATCTTCTCATTCCAAAATAGACTGGGAACCATAAGATTATGCTTGTAATCCAATAAATAAAAATATCTAAATAAGAATAGTGCAATGGATGATGGAAAAGGTAAAACAGCGCTGAAATAAACGATGCAGATGTTCCAAAAAATATTGCTAATTGTAAATATGAAAAAAGACGGAAGGTATAAGCATAAGCATGGATAATTAGTGAGAACAAACAGTAAAGTGAAATATGAAATCCAATAGCAGAATTCGAAAGAAGATCCACTAGAAATCCGATTAAAATCGATTGACTTACCCTTATTTTCTCTGGTACAGCAAAGACCCAGTAACTAAATATCAAATATGAAAAGTTAGTATCAAAAAAAACGCTGCCAAGCTTAAATGATAATAATGAATCCAGAATAATTGCAAAAATCATGCTTGAATAAACTGTTATTATTTCTCTGATGCTCATGTTGGTTTAAATAAAAATACTTTTTCATCTGTTAGTGGGTTTGCAAAAATCTCAACAGAAATTAAATACTCATTGTCCTCAGCCTTGATAAGACTTATGGCTTTACCAACAGGCATATCTTTATTAAAAATTCCTCCAAATCCAGAAGTATGAAATTCTTGCCCAATAATTAATTCCTTATCTACATCCTTAGAAGATTTACAAATAATCAGCCTCTCAAAACCACTGCCTTCAGCGTTACAGTAAATCTCGTAATCTTTATTGTAAATTGGAATTTTATGGTCAACATCACTCAGCAAAATTAGTTCAAATGAATTAGGGTGATCTTTGATAATTTGACCAATAAGACCAGTTGTATTAAGAACAAAGCCTTTTTGATAGGATTTTTCATTTTTTTCTACAAACATTCTATGATTTGAGCAGCAGAAATACTGATCAGTGTCAAAATTAATAATTCTATGTGGAGCACTTACATCACTAGGCCTTGTGTTAAATATGTCTTGCTGTGCAACAACTGATAATATGCTCAACTCCTCTTTCAAACTTTTATTTTCATTTATCAATAATTTTTTTTCACTGAAGTTTATTTGAACTGATACAAATGAATCTTTGAGGTTATTCAAGCCTGATTGCAGAAAGTTTTTAGAGCTAATTTTTATTCGATCTAATGGATCAAACGTTTGATAAGTAATATCAAGAAAAAATAAAGTCAATCCAAATAAACACGCAACGACATAAGGTAATCTTGAGTTGAATCTGGGCGTCTCGTTCGCCATTTATAACTACTCTGTTGAAAGTAAATCAATATTATATTTATCGATAATTTCAAGTGCCTGACCGCCGCCCCTAGCAACGCAAGTTAAAGGATCTTCAGCAATGATTACAGGTATTCCAGTTGAATTAGATATTAGCTTATCTAAGTCTCTCAACATGGCACCACCGCCAGTTAAAACAATGCCTCTCTCAGCTATATCAGCAGCTAGCTCAGGAGGAGAAAGCTCAAGGGCATTTCTTATAGCCCTAACCATACCGTAAAGAGGATCTTTCATGGCTTCGAAAACCTGTTGACTATTTAATGTAAAACTTTCAGGTATTCCCTCAGCAAGATTTCTACCAGTGACGGTCATTTCGGTTTTTTCAGAGTCATCTGTTGCACAACCAACGGTTTTTTTAATTTTCTCTGAAGTTGATTCACCAATAACGCATCCGTAATTTCTTCTAACCCAGGAGGTAATTGATTCATCCATTTTATCTCCACCAATCTTTACAGATTCAGCATAAACGACTCCGTTTAGTGAAAGGATTGCGATCTCAGTAGTGCCACCACCAATATCAACAACCATGTTTCCATTAGCTTCTTCAACCGGAAGACCTGCACCAATTGCAGCAGCCATAGGTTCTTCAATTAATTTGACATCACGAGCACCTGCTCCAAGGACAGACTCTCTGATTGCCCTTCTTTCTACTTGAGTAGATCTGCATGGCACACATACCAATACTCTAGGGCTAGGTTTGATAAATCTTTGCTCATGAACTTTAGCAATGAAATGTTGAAGCATTTTTTCAGTGACCTGGAAGTCAGCTATCACGCCATCAGATAATGGTCTTATTGCATTGATATTACCCGGAGTTCTGCCAAGCATTTTTTTAGCTTCATGACCAACCGCAACTACTGTTTTTTGGCCTTTTGACTCTCTGATTGCAACAACACTGGGCTCATTTAAAACGATACCAACCTCTTTGGTGTAAATGAGGGTATTAGCTGTACCAAGATCTATTGAAAGATCATTCGAAAACATGCCCCTAACTGTTTTAAATAAGTTATATTTCAATTGCGGTCCCCTTCATGTAAATAATGATACAAATAGTATAATATTGCGATTTTAAAACAATAATATCATATGGATGATCAAACAGTCAGAACTATTTGCTACCTCTCAAGACTTAAATTAGATGATGAAAAGTCTAAAAAAATATTGAGCGATCTCGATACAATTATTGAAATGATTGACTCCTTATCGTCTACAAATACTGAAAATATTTCACCTCTTTATAACCCCTTAGAGGAAACTGCTAGAAAATTTAATGACAAGATAAAATCTGATAACAATAAGGAACTATTCCTAGAAAGTGCTCCAGAATCGGATGAAAATTTCTTTTTAGTCCCTAAGGTTGTTGATTAAATGCAATTTAAAACAATCAAAGAAATTAATGCTGGGCTGGTTTCTAAAAAATTCTCTGCTGAGGAGCTCATCAAATACACTTTTGACCTAATTAATGAAAACAAAGACCTAAATTGTTTTATCTCATTGGATGAAGAAAATGCTCTAGCAAAAGCAAAAAAAATAAAAGTTAAAAAAGATTCCCACCTGTTATCTGGTATTCCTATTGCACAAAAAGACCTTTTTTGTGCAAAAGGAATTAAAACAACTTGTGGATCAAAAATGCTTGAAAACTTTTATCCGCCCTATAACTCAAAAGTTGTAGAAGCATTAGATGCCGCTGGCTCAATATGCGTTGGTAAAACAAATATGGATGAATTTGCCATGGGATCATCTAATGAAACAAGTTTCTTTGGAAATGTGCACAACCCATGGAAAAAAGGATTTGTTCCGGGCGGAAGCTCTGGCGGTGCGGCATGCTCAGTGGCCGCTGGGTTAGTTCCTGCAGCCACCGGAACGGATACGGGTGGCTCAATCAGACAACCAGCTGCATTATGTGGTCTCACTGGCATTAAACCAACTTATGGAAGAATATCAAGGTGGGGAATGATCGCTTTTGCCTCAAGCCTAGATCAGGCTGGACCAGTTTGCAGAACTGCTGAAGACTGTTCAATTTTACTTGATGCAATGAGTGGTTACGATTCGAGAGACACTACTTCCCTCAATCTTGATCCTACCAATACATTTGCTGACTTAAGTAAGCCGTACGAAAATTTAAGAATAGGAATTGTGGATGAATTTAATATAGATGCTTTGAGTAAAGAATCTCAAACGTTATTCAATGAGTCATTAAAAGTTTTTGAGTCACTGGGCGCTTCAATTCATAAGATTTCTCTGCCAAACATTAATCAATCGGTACCTACATACTATGTCATTGCGCCTGCAGAATGCTCTTCAAATCTATCAAGATATGATGGAGTGAAGTTTGGTCATCGAAGTCTTGAAGCTGAAGATCTCGAATCTCTTTACATAAATTCCAGAAGTGAGGGGTTTGGTGATGAAGTTAAAAGAAGAATACTGATAGGTACTTATGTTTTATCAGCAGGATACTACGATGCATATTACAAAAAAGCGCAACAGGTTAGAAGGCTTATAAAGAACGATTATGAGAAAGCTTTTAAAGAGGTGGATCTAATTGTCTCGCCTACTTCGCCAAGTGAAGCGTTTGAATTTGGATCAAAGGGGACTCAAGATCCAACTGAATTATATCTTGAAGACCTTTATACCATTTCATCAAATCTTGCAGGTCTTCCAGCCCTATCAATGCCTCATGGTTTTGTAAATGGATTACCAGTAGGTATTCAGCTTACAGGAAACTATCTTGAAGAAAGCATGATCTTAAATTTTGCTAATAGGTTTCAGCAAAGTACAGATTTTCATAATGCGAAACCAACATTTGAGGATTTTCAATAATGAATTGGGAATGCGTGATTGGTTTAGAGGCTCATGTTCAGCTCTCTACTGAAACCAAACTTTTTTCAAGAGCCTCAACATCTTTTGGGAAAGAGCCAAATACAAACGTAAATTTAGTAGACTGTGGGTTACCTGGTGTTTTGCCTACTGTCAACAAAAATGCTTTTTATAAGGCGATAAGGTTTGGTCTTGCGGTAGATGCTGACATCAATCAAACTTCTTTATTTGATAGGAAAAACTACTTCTATCCTGATTTGCCAAAGGGATATCAAATTACCCAAATGGAGCTTCCAATAGTTTCAGGCGGAAAAGTTGAAATTGAGATTGAAGGGACAAAAAAAATTATTAACTTAACTAGAGCGCATCTTGAAGAAGATGCTGGAAAGTCAATACATGAGGGTATGGCAGGAACAGGGGTAGACCTTAATAGGGCTGGAACTCCTTTGCTTGAAATAGTGTCTGAGCCAGAAATATCATCTGCTAAAGAGGCAGTTGCTTACATGAAAGCACTTCATCAAATAGTTACTTTCTTGGATGTTTCTGATGGAAATATGTCTCAAGGATCCTTAAGGTGTGATGCAAATGTTTCTGTAAGAAAGAAAGGAGACAAGGAGCTTGGAATAAGAACTGAAATAAAAAATATCAATTCGTTTAGATTTATTGAAAAAGCAATCAACTATGAAATTGAAAGACAAATAGATGTTATCGAATCTGGAGAATCTGTAACACAAGAAACTAGGCTATATGACAGTATCAAAAATGAAACTAGGCCAATGCGATCTAAAGAATTTGCTAATGACTATAGATATTTTCCAGATCCTGACCTTTTACCAGTAATGATAAGCAATGAAGAAATTGAAGAAATTAAGGCAACTTTTCCTGAAATGCCAAAAGATAAATTTTTAAGGTATCAATCTGAATTTGATATTCCTAAAAATGATGCACAGATTATCTCTTCATCTAAAAATCTTGCTACATTTTTTGAAGAATGCATGGAAGATGCTAAGGACGCAAAGCTTTTATCTAATATCATAATAGGAGATATAAGCTCATTACTTAATAAAGAAAACATAGAAATCACAGACTCAAAATTATCAACTAAAAATGTTTCAGAGCTAGTAAATTTAATTACAGAGGGTGTAATTTCAGGGAAAATAGCAAAAACTGTTCTTGAAGAAACATGGGATTCAGGATTAGGCCCTGTTGAAATTGTTGAATCAAGCGGGCTTAAACAAATTGATGATGATGATGAAATTGAAAGAATTATAGATCAAATTATTTCTGAGCATCCCGATCAAGTGTCTGCTTACAAAGGTGGTAAAGATAAGCTATTTGGATTTTTTGTTGGTCAAATCATGAAAGCAACTCAGGGAAAAGCTAATCCTGCATCCGCAAATAAAATTTTAAAAGATAAACTAGATAACTAAGTTACCCACATAGACAAAGTCTCGGCAATACATGCAGGTTTATCAGTTCCTTTAATTTCCATTGTGACTTCTGATTTAACAAGAAATTGTCCAGGATTTTTTTCTTTAATATCAACAACTTTTGAATGCATCCTAATTTCTGAATCAACTGGAACGGGACTTAAAAAACGAACCTTATCTAAACCATAATTTAAGCCCATCTTGGCTCCTTCAACAACGAGTGCAACATCTTGCCCTATCCCTGCTGTTAGCGATAGGGTCAAAAATCCATGGGCTATAGTAGATCCAAAAATTGGTGTTGCTTGCTGAGGATCAACATGTATAAATTGATGATCAAGTGTTGCATCCGCAAATTTATTAATTCTTTCTTGGTCTATCTTAAACCAGTCAGTAGCTCCTAACTCTTTTCCAACATAACTTTCAAGATCCTCAACTTTCACCACTGTTATAGCCATAATTTACTCCATTAAATGTTCTTTATATTGCTCTCTAAGCTCTACTTTTAATAATTTACCAGTTGCTCCATGAGGTAATTCATCTACTTTAATAATATCATCAGGCAACCACCACTTTGCCACTTTATCTGCAAGAAACTCATTAATTGATTCTTTATCTAAATCCCCCTTACAAATCAGCAGAAGAATTGGTCTTTCATCCCACTTTGGATGCGGCACTCCAACCACGCATGCTTCTTCGACATCTGGATGTCCAACAGCAGCATTTTCAAGATCAATAGAGCTGATCCATTCCCCGCCACTCTTGATTACATCTTTTGATCTGTCCATTATCTGCATACAACCATCTGGGAAAATTTTTGCAACATCTCCAGTATCAAACCATCCCTCATCATCAACCGCTGGTGAATCAGATTTGAAGTAACTCTCTATGATCCATGGTCCTCTAACCAATAATGCGCCCTGTGCTGATCCATCCCTAGCAAGCTCATTGTTAGCATCATCCACAATCTTTATTTCAACTCCAAAAAGCGGATAGCCCTGTTTAGTTTGCAATTCATATCTCTCTTCATCTGGTAATTCTTTCATTTTCTTTGTTTGAAGATTCATTGTTCCAAGGGGACTCATTTCTGTCATGCCCCATCCATGGACTAAAAACGTATTATGCTTTTCATTAAACTCTTTAATCATTGCAAGAGGCGCAGCTGACCCACCAACCATGACGCTGTCAACGCCATCGAGAGTTAGGTTTTGTTCAGACAAATAATTTAATAATCCGAGCCAGACAGTGGGCACTCCCATAAGGATATTTGGATTTTCTGAACTTATAAGTTCGAATAGTGAAGCTCCATCAAGTGCTTGACCGGGCAGAATTAATTTGCAGCCAGTCATCAAAGCAGCATAAGGTGTTCCCCATGCGTTAACATGAAACATTGGTACAACCGGTAATACCGAGCTAGTGGTGTCAAACCTTAATGCATTTCCAGATGCCCAAGTATGTAACATAGTGGACCTGTGACTATAGAGAACTCCCTTTGGATTCCCTGTAGTTCCAGAGGTATAACATAGTGCTGCCGCATCCCCCTCATCTACTTCAACCCAATCAGAAATAGGATCAGATTGCTCAACCATTTCATCATAAAAATGTAAATTTTTAATATCAAAACTTATCTCTTTTTTTGGACCCATAAGAATTATTACTGGTGAGAACTCTAAGTGATCTTGAACTCCTTCAATTAGTGGCAGAAATGTATCATCAACAAAAATAACTTTATCCTCAGCATGATTTAGAATGTAAATTAGCTGCTCTGGAAATAGCCTAGGATTTATCGTATGCAAAACCCCGCCCATACCCGTTACCCCAAAATAAATCTCAAAGTGCCTAGAATTATTCCATGCAATAGTTGCCACACGATCGCCTTTACCAACCTTAAGGCTTTGAAGTAATTTAGCAATTTTCCTTGATTGATTTAAACAGTCACCAGTAGACTTCTTCAAAATTGAATTATCAGTTTCGCGACTAACAATTAAAGTATCGCTGGTATACCTTTCAGCATGCTCAATAAGTTTAGGGATCGTTAGATCCGTATTCTGCATATTACCTTTCATGAATTTTCCCCTGAGTAATAAACTATTGTATTAAAAAATCTGTAATAGTAAATTTTAGCTTTTTAATCTTAAGCGCTTATCTAATAAATTTTTTAGATCGAGATTATTTTTTAAAACAAATCTCAGAAAGTGTAGATATGGATAAAGTTCAAGTTTAATTTCCATGGATGAGTTCCATAGCACCTTATCGATTGTCTTTATATCTTCATCTATATCACCAATGCGCCCTTCAAATTTAAAATAATGCAAGATATCAATCATTTTATTTGGTAAATGTTTTTTTAAGATTGATTTGAAATCTTCATTAACCTTACCTATTCCAAATGAAAATAATTCAAGTAACAGAATATCAAGATTAACCTTGCCGGTAGGATTAATCATAACACCGTAAATATTTTTTGGGTTTTTAGAAAATGGGTTATATGCATCAATGGTAACTCTAGGCTCACAGTAATCTGATGCATAAAAGTTATCCCAAATTATGAGATCTTGATTAAATCTTTCCTGAATTTTTGAAATATATTCAAGATCATAGCTTTTTGAAACCACGCTCTCTCCGGTCCAGAAGAAAGGAATCTGATATTTCATTCTAGAAAAAAGCTCATTTAAGTAAAGGCAATCTGTGACATCTGTTTTAGACAATTGATCAGAGTATATTTGTGGAACTAAGTATAGTTTTATTTCAGGAAAATCTTGTGCAACTTTATTTAAAATTTCTGCATGCTCTTTCCCTTTTTGTTTTGTGGCTTCAAATGAAATGTCATCAAAAAGAATGCATAAGCTTTTGATTCCGAGATCAAAAATAGATTGGATCTTATTATTAAGTATTTTCTGGTCAATTGACTTGCTCACAAACCCAGGAGAAATTCCGAAAATTAATTCAATGTTTAAAGATTTTGCAGATTCAAAAAATGCACTCAAATTCAATAGATACTCATCAGAATAATCTTCTGTCCATTGCAGTCTATGAAATGGGTCTTCTTTTGGGCAGTAAAAATATGAGTTGAGATTCAGGGCCGATAAATTTTCAAGAATTCTTAGCCTTTGTTTCCAGTCCAGCAAAGAACCATAGAAACCTTCTATATAACCTGTAAGCATTATTTTTTACATACAAAACACTCATTATCTACATTAATGAGCGTTTGATTAGTTTTTAAAGTCATTCCATCTATCCTATATAAGAAATTTTCCTTTGTGAATTGATCCAAGATTATTCTTATGGTCATCATTGCAACCATTGAGCTTACATATGACAAAACTGGAGTAAGAATTCCTAACTCATCACATGAATCCTCATTAATATTTGTATTCCTTGGAAAAATACATTCGTAACACGGACTGTTGGCATAATTTAGGAATGCTGCAGCGTGACCTGTTACTCCTGATGCTAAACCCATGACTAAAGGGATATTCTTTTCAACACAGACCTCATTAATGTTATATCTAGTTTTAAAATTATCTGAACAGTCAATTATCAGATCATATTTCGGTATTTGTTCAAATAGATCTTTTTCTTCTAGAAATTTTTCAATAATAGAAATGTTAGTTTGAGGATAGTGATCCTCTAACTTAGACTTCAAAACTCTTGCTTTACCTTGACCAATACACTTTTCATTAAATAAGAACTGTCGGTGAAGGTTTTTGTATTCGATTACATCTCCATCAGCAATATCAAAAGTTGTTAATCCTGAACCGCATAATGAGGTTACTAATGGATGAGCCAATCCACCAGCTCCAATTAAAAGTATTTTTTTTGAATTAAGTTCATCAACTAAAGTTTCATTAAAACCACTTAGCTGAGTTGCTGTTTCCCAGAAATTCATTATGACTTAGGTCCCTAACACCAAACATCTAGGTATCTTTTGATAATCAATAATGCTATCAATAACCCTTAAGTTAAAATTAGTTGCAAGATCAACTAAATCTCTATGCTGGTCATATCCATGCTCAACAACTAAAAAACCTTCCTTTTTTAATAATGACTTAGACTGTGAAAATATTTCTTCAAAACACTCAATTCCGGTATCTCCTGATATAAGGGCATTTTTGGGCTCCCATTGCAAAGAATTTAGGTGAGGATCAGATGATCTAAGATAGGGAGGATTAGCCAAAATAATATCAATAGAATTTCCTTGAAAACATTTAAGCCAATCGGATTGAATTAAATATAAGTTTTTGCAATCCAAATCTAACTGATTTTGTTGCGCTATTTTTAATGCGCTAAACGATTTATCAATACCGAAGACTTTTGATGAAGGAAACTTTTTAGCTGCAGTTATTCCAATACAACCTGAGCCTGTTCCCGCATCGACGATAATACTTTTTGAGTAAACACTTTCTACAAGATAGTCAATAATTAGCTCAGTCTCAGGTCGTGGAATTAAAACGTCATAATTAACATTGAATTCGAAACCATAAAAATTGGTCTTGCCTAAAATATAATCCACAGGCATTTCTTGAAGATAATTTCTAAAGAAAACATCATCGATAAATGACTTAGATTGATTATCAATCTTTTGATCAATTGGAGACTCAATCGGGTATTTAAGAATGCCTTTGAAATTTAGAAAGATGTTTAAGTCTTTTTGTATTTCGGGGAAATCTTTCTTATAAGCCTGACACTTTCTAAAAATGAACTCTTTATTGTTGTTGGCTTCCATCTGTTTCTAAATCTGCTAATTGGGCTAGTTGATGCTCTGTTAATAAAGCACTTGAGATGTCTTTGATGTCTCCATCCATTACCTGATCAAGGTTGTGTTGAGTCAATTTAATTCTGTGATCAGTGATTCTACCTTGTGGGAAATTGTAGGTTCTAATCTTTTCACTTCTGTCACCTGTGCCAACAAGAATCTTACGTTCATCTGCTATGCTTTGAGCTTGCTGCTCCTCTTCCATAGCTTTTAATTTACTTGACAGAAGCGTCATGGCTTTTGCTTTATTCTTATGCTGTGATCTGTCATCTTGACACTCAACAACGAGACCAGTTGGAAGATGCGTCAACCTTATAGCGGAGTCAGTCTTATTAACATGTTGACCTCCAGCACCTGAAGCTCTAAATGTATCTACTCTAAGGTCATTTTTATCAATTTCTACTTCTTCAACTTCATCTGCTACTGGCAATACGGCAACAGTTACTGTTGAAGTATGAATCCTACCCTGCGATTCCGTTTCTGGGACTCTTTGAACTCGATGGACTCCTGACTCGAACTTTAAGTATTTATAAACTCCGTCTCCATCTATCTTCATGACAGCTTCTTTTGTGCCTGCTGGTTCAGAAACTTTATTAGTCATCAGCTCAAATTTCCAGCCTTCCCTTTCACATAATCTTGAGTAAAGACGCAATAAATCCGATGCAAAAATTGCAGCTTCATCACCTCCTGCTCCAGCTCTAATCTCTAGGTATGCGGCACCATCATCAGCGTTGTCTTTCGGAAGTAACAACAATTTGAGATCTTTTTCAATTATCTCAATGCTTGATTCTAGTTCTTCGATTTCTTGTTTTGCTAATTCAATAATATCTTTATCCTCAAGACCAAGCATTTCTTTTGATTCCTGAATAGATTGAAGTGAATGATTATAATTTCCATACAATTCAACTACTGGTGTAATTTCAGAGTATTCTTTATTGAGTGAAGTAAATTTTGAAATATCTTCGGTAGCTCCTTCACTGGATAGCTGATCTTCAAGATCCTTTTTTCTCAATACCAAAGAGTTAAGCTTATTTAACACAGACTCAGGCAACATCGATGATTTCCCTAATCATAGATCTAAGTGCATAGCTTTCAATATCATTTATGTTTTTTGGTAATTTTATTTCTGCATTATTGATTTCATTAAGTGCTTTGATGGGATCATTAGAATTTAAAAGTTTGATTTTGAAATCCTCAGTTGCACTTTGAATTAATTTTGTAAGAGCTGAGTAAAGTTCTTTACGTGAAATTTTTTCTTTTAGACCCTCATCATTAAGGGAACATAAGTCATTGATAAGTACTTTTGCTTTATCAGCTTCAGACTCTCTTGCCCTTAAATTTTCATTACTAAAAGACTCAATGTCTTCCAGCGAGAAAAGATAAACTTGCTCAATATTTTTAATAGAAGACTCTGCATTCCTAGGTACTCCAAGATCAATAATAACGAGTGGTTTATTTTTTCTATGAGCCGAAATTTTTTCGATCAATCCCTTGCCGATAAAGGGTAAATCGGTAGAGATTGATGAGATAATGATATCTTGTCCTAATAATAATTGGTCAAACTTGTTTAGAGGTCTAGACGATAGATTTATATTTTTACCAAGGCTAATTTTTTTAGGAGTTCTATTTGCAAATGTTAGATTTTGGAATCCTGCATTTACTAAAGAGTTCAAAACTCCTGAAGCAACTTCACCGGCGCCAATCGTAATTATGCTTTGGTCCAAAGGATTTTCAAAGATTTCGTCGAAAACATTCAATACTAATGAAGAAATAGATACAGGATTATGATCAATTTTTGTATTTGACCTTACTTGTTTAGCAATCTTGATTGCTGCATCCGTGTACATTGATAACATACGTTTATTAAGACCAATATTTAAGAACAGCTCATTGGCTTTTTTGAATTGACCAAATATTTCTTTCTCACCTATTATTCTTGACTCAATACCTGATGCAACTGAACACATATGCTTAAATGCTGCTATTCCAGAGAGTTGATAAAAGTATTTATTTATATCTAACTCACACCCTAAATATTCATAAATTGATTTAAAAAATTGTTGATGGGAATCCTCACCTCTGCAATAAGAATAAACCTCAGTTCGATTGCACGTTGATAAAACAAAGATACTATCTATTTCACCGGCAAACTTTGTTTCTAAAAGATTCTGCATATAACTATAATGGTCATCATTTATGACAAAAGATTCCCGCATCTCTAAATTTGCAGTTTTATGGCTGATTCCAAAAAGCTTTAGTTCCATTTTTCAATATTTAACAATTTTTATTATTTTTTTGCTTGCTTCATGTGCAACATTTAATGCTGACAAATATATAAATTATCAAGGTAAAGTTGAGATTAGCTATAACAAAGAGACATTAAGATCAAATATGCTCATAAAGTACACAAGTAATGAGTTTATTATACAACTTTATAGGCCATTAGTTGGTACCCTTTTTGAGTATGATATTAAATTCAATGAAAATTTCATTTTTCAGGAAAACTTTTTTAATTTTTTAGAACAAGATGTGCTTATTGAACTAGACAAAATGAATATTATTTCAAATACAAGGAGTTGCTTGATTCATAAAAAATTAGTTATGACTGATGGCTATACATGTAAATTTAATGAAGGGAAAATAACGTTTAAAATTTCAGCATTGAATCTTGAAGCAAACGGATTTCTAAGAAATGTCTCTCTATAATTCAACTTTTTCACCTGCAAAAATTAATCTTTTCCTTAAAGTTGGTAAAAAAAGGTTTGATGGCTTTCATAATATAGAATCAAGATTTCAGTTAATAAGCCTTTTTGATGAGATCACTATAAAAAAAACGAACAATAAAAATATTTCTCTAACATCAAATATTAGAAATAAAAGCTTTCTAACTAAAAATATTATTCTGGATGCATTTTTTAAGCTTCAAGAAGCTGTTGGTGAAGATTTGGGTTGTGAGGTTTCCGTAATAAAAAACATTCCCATGGGTGCAGGATTAGGTGGTGGCAGCTCAAATGCTGCTTCAACTTTGGTAGGCTTAAATAATTTATTTAAATTAAACTTATCCCGAATTGAATTAACTCAGCTTGGTGCAGAATTAGGTGCTGATATTCCATTCTTCATCAATGGCAAGAATGCTAATGTGTCTGGGTTTGGAGAAATATTGTCTCCATGTGATTCAATCAATTCAAAAATACTTCTGATATACCCAAATATTCATGTTTCAACAAAAGAAATGTTTGATAAGCTGGAAGCTCAGAGAAGAATTCAAGGTAATGAAAAAATTTCTGACAAACATAATGATTTCCACGATATTTTTAATAAAAAATTCCCTGTAATAAGTAATTTTTTTAGTCAGTCAGAAGAAGAGTTTAATTTAGAATTCATTATTACCGGAACAGGTTCTTCGCACTTCTGTTTCTACAAAAATGAGCTTGAAATTAGTGAATTTATAAAAAAAATTCCAAATAATTGGAGATTCTTTAATGTTGAACCATTACAATACTCACCTATTAATGATAATTAATGGGGTGTAGCCAAGCGGTAAGGCAACGGGTTTTGATCCCGTCATGCGTAGGTTCGAATCCTACCACCCCAGCCAATTAAAATGTTTAGTAAATCTAGTTTAGATATTTTTTCTGGGAATGCGACTCCAGTCCTTGCATCAGAAGTTGCATCTATATTGGGACAAGATCTTGGTAAGGTCGAGGTCAGCAAGTTTTCAGATGGCGAAATCAGAGTTGAACTGCTTGAAAATGTCAGAGGGCATGAAACATTTATAATTCAATCAACTTGTCAGCCGTCTAATGCAAACATAATGGAGCTTATGCTATTGGCTGATGCATTAAAGAGATCTTCTGCTTCGAGAATTACTGCCATCATTCCCTATTTTGGTTACGCAAGACAGGACAGGAGGGTTAGATCTGCAAGAGTACCAATCAGTGCAAAGGTTGTAGCAGACATGCTCAATCAAGTGGGAATTCAAAGAGTTCTTACAGTAGACCTTCACTCTGAAACCATTCAAGGATTTTTTGATATGCCTGCAGATAATGTTTACGCAACCAAGATTATGGTTGATGATATCAAAAGAAGTCCAAGCGCAAACGAAAAATTAATTGTTGTTTCGCCGGATGTAGGTGGAGTAGTAAGATCTCGAGCTCTTGCAAAATTTCTAAATGAATCCGATCTTGCAATTATTGACAAACGAAGAGCAGCTGCCAATGAATCAGAGGTAATGAATATCATTGGTAACGTTAAAGGAAAAACTTGCATTGTGCCGGATGATATTATTGATACTGCTGGAACCTTGTGTAATGCTGCCCAAGCCTTAAAAGGAGCTGGTGCATCAAAGGTTAAGGCTTATATTACTCATCCTGTACTTTCCGGTCCTGCAATCGAGAGAATCAATGATTCGTCAATTGATGAATTAGTTGTAACAAATTCCATTCCTCTTTCGCAAGAAGCAGAAAAATGCAGTAAAATACGCGTCATTTCTCTTGCACCCACTATTGCTGAGTGCATTAGAAGATTGAATAATGAGGAGTCGCTGAGTGCACTCTTCCTATAACTAACCGGAAAGAAAATGAGTAACGAGATTATTTTAAATGCAGATGCACGATTAAGAACTGGAACCAATAAAAACAGAGAAATTAGAAGAGAAGATTCAATGGTTCCTGCAGTTATATACGGAAATAATGAAGATACAAAAAATATCAAAGTCCCTTTAAATGAAATCACGAAAGCTTGTGAATCAGAACTCTTTTACACACAGATTCTTAAAATTATCCTTGATGGTAACGAGGAGAAGGTTGTACTAAAAGAGCTTCAAAGAGAGCCTGAAAAGGGCAAACTGTTGCATGCTGACTTCCAAAGAGTATCAAGCAAAACAAAACTTAAGGTTGTTGTTCCGGTTAAATTCATTAATGAAGAAGAATGTCATGGGGTCAAAATGGAAGGGGGTGCGTTAACAAAAGCAATTAGAGAGATAGAAATCTCTTGCTTAGCCTCAAATATTCCTGAATCCATTGATGTTGATGTTTTAGAACTTAAACTCAATGAGTCAATAAGGCTAACTGAGCTTTCCTTGGGTGAAGGAGTTGAAATACCAAATCTAGATGAAAGTAATGATCAGATGGTTGTCAATGTAATCACGCCTAAGGAAATTATTGAAGAAGAGCCTATCATCGAAGATGAGGCTGAAGGTGGAGCTGAAGGTGAAGATGCTGCGACTGATGAAGCTGACTCAGCACCAGAAGATGTGTCGACTGAAGCCGAAGATTCTGCTCAAGAAACACCAACTAAATAATTGGTACAATCTCAAAAAATCTTTTTTCTGGGCTTAGGAAATCCTGGTTCAAAATATGATCTTCAACGCCATAACGTTGGCAAAGATTATATTTTAAGTCTCGCTAAGGATCTTAAAGCACCTATGTCCACAAATAAAAATATACTTGCTTCAACCTTTGAATCTCATAATGGACTATTTCATTGGTATGCAAGTGAATCTTTTGTGAATGAGTCTGGAAAAACAGCTCTAAAGATTTTAAAAAAACATAAAATAAAACCTGAACAGTTAGTTGTAATTTACGATGACCTTGACTTAGAAACTGGAAAGTTGAAATTTAAGTTTGGAGGTGGTCATGGAGGGCATAATGGTATGAAAGATATTATTCACTTAATAGGATCAAATTTTTATAGATTAAGAATTGGAATTTCTCACCCAGGATCAAAAGATGATGTAACAAAGTGGGTTCTTAGCAAGTTCAAACCATCTGAAAAAAGCTCTATCAAGAAGGCGTATAAAACAATTAAAAATATTATTCCTGTCCTTATTAAACATGGTATAGATGAATTTCAAAAAGAAATTAACACAAACTAACTATTAGTTATGGGATTCAAATGCGGAATCGTTGGCCTGCCAAATGTTGGTAAATCAACACTTTTTAATGCATTAACAGAATCCGCTATTGCTGCTGAAAATTTTCCCTTCTGCACTATTGAACCAAATATTGGCATAGTTAATGTTCCTGATGACAGGCTAGATAGAATACATAAAATTTCAGAATCTGAGCGGTTAATTTATGCCTCAACTACATTTGTTGATATTGCAGGGCTGGTTAAAGGAGCATCAAATGGAGAAGGTCTTGGGAATGCCTTTCTGGCAAATATTAGAGAAGTAAACGCGATTGCCCATGTAGTTAGATGTTTCGAAAATGAAAATATTACTCATGTGAATGGTAAAATTAACCCTCTGGATGATCTAGAGGTTATACTCACAGAGCTAGCCCTTGCTGACATACAAACACTTAATAACAGAGAAGAAAAAAATAAGAAATTAATTAAATCGAATGATGAACTCATTGAAAAAGAGGTTCAAATAATTGATAGGGTCATTGAGGAAATATCTGATACTAATCACATAAATCTAAGTCTATATTCAGATGAAGATAATGAGATCATTTCAACCTTTAATCTCCTGACATCTAAACCATTTTTTGTTGTAGGAAATATCTCAGAAGATGAAAACCTAAATCATCAAATTGAAATTCACCAATGGTGTGATAAGAATTCTATTAAGTTTATTCCTGTTGTAGTTGAGCAGGAATATGAAATAGCGACTCTTGATCAAGAGGAACGTAAAGAATACCTAAATCTTTTGGGATTGAGTGAGCCTGCACTAAATTCAATAATCAGAGCTGGTTTTGAGATACTTGGCTTACAAACTTATTTTACAAGTGGACCAAAAGAGTCAAGAGCTTGGACTATTAAGAAAGGATCTTTAGCTCCTCAAGCTGCTGGTGTAATTCATACAGATTTTGAGAAGGGATTTATTAAAGCTGAAGTGGTTTCATACGATCACTTTATTGAATATTCTGGAAATAATGGCGCGCGTCAAGAAGGCGCTTTAAGGCTTGAGGGCAAGGATTATGTTGTTAAAGACGGTGATGTAATCTTATTTAAATTTAACGTTTGACATGGAATTTGATATAGATATCATTGCTCATCATGGCTATGTAGCTCAGTCGGTTAGAGCACGGCACTCATAACGCCGGGGTCGGTGGTTCAATTCCACCCATAGCCACCAGCTATTTCTTCTTTAAATAAGCCAGAATTATAATTATTGAAATTAAAGCAAGAAGGCCATCTTGTCCAATCAGGCCAATGATTTCTGCAACGTTTGTATATACATTTCCAACAAATGGTGCATCAATCCCAAAAATTATCCCTAATAACAAAGAGACCGCTACTATGGGGATTAAAACATCAGTTAACCTTCTGAAAAATTTTCTAATTGATTTAAGTGAAAGTTTGAGTTTTTTTATCTTGAACATAACTAATAAAAGCATCTAATAGGGAAATCCCTATCAGATGCTTAAGTATATACTTAAGTTAGATTACTTAAGAAGCATCATAAGGAGTGCAGCAACTAGAAGTCCTACTAACCCATTATCGCCAAGTGTTTGTACAACACCGAGCAAGTTATCTAGAACTTCACCAAAAAAGAATGTGTCGCCAAACACAATTCCTGCTACAACACCTAAACCAATAACACCTACTAAAATACCAGTTAGGTCACTGACTAGGTCCTTAATCATTCCGAACGCTTTATCCATAATTTCCCCCTATGGTTGTTGCTTGGATTGCTATATAAAACCATAGAATTTTGTGTAGAACAAATAAATTAAATAAGAAAATTCAAAAAACTTGACAAATATGACTATTCTTTATCCACTGCTTTTGCAGAGAGTTTAAGTTTGCCTCTATCAAACCCTATTAACTTGACCTTAATAGAGTCGCCTTCTGATAGCACATCAGAAACATTTTCGGTTCTTTCTTCTGATATTTCAGATATATGAAGTAACCCATCTTTGCCAGGTAAGATATTAACAAAGGCACCAAAATCAACAATCTTTACTACCTTTCCTTCATAAATCTTATTAACTTCAGGGTCCTCAATAATAGTTTCAATCATACTTAAAGCAGCTTGCATTACAGATTGATTCTCACCAAAGACAGTAACCACGCCATCATCATTTATATCAACCGATGCGCCTGATTCTTGTTGTATATTCTTGATAACAGCGCCGCCCTTACCAATAATTTCTTTGATTTTATCCTGATGAACCGTGAATTTTTTCATAGCAGGAGCGTTATCCGAGACTTCTTTTGGCTTATCTATTACCTCATTCATAACACCAAGAATATGCATTCTGGCAGCTTTTGCTTTCTCAAGTGCAGCATCCATGATCTGCTCATTTATACCTTCAATTTTAATATCCATTTGCAAAGCAGTTACTCCGTCTACAGTTCCTGCAACCTTAAAATCCATATCGCCAAGGTGGTCTTCATCACCAAGGATATCCGTTAGAACAGCAAAATCATCACCTTCTTTTATAAGACCCATTGCAACACCTGCAACAGCATTTGTTATAGGTACACCTGCATCCATTAATGACAAAGAAGTTCCGCAAACAGTGGCCATTGAGCTTGATCCATTTGATTCTGTAATTTCAGAAACTACTCGTAATGTATACCCAAAAGAATCTAGATCAGGTAAAACTGCTTTAATAGCTCTTTTTGCTAAATTGCCGTGTCCAATTTCTCTTCTCTTTGGACCACCTGGAAAGCTAATTTCACCGACACTGTAGCCAGGGAAATTGTAATGAAGCATAAAAGCATCAGTGCTTTCACCTGAAAGGTTTTCAATTCTTTGTGCATCTTTTGTGCTGCCCAATGTTGCAGCAACTATTGCTTGGGTTTCACCACGTGTAAACAATGAAGATCCATGTGTTTTTTGCAGAAAAGAAGTTTCGACCTCGATTGGTCTAACTGTATCAAGATCACGACCATCAATTCTTGGTAGATTAGAAAGAATTGATTTTCTGACAACTGATTTCTCAACATTTTTAAAAGCCGTCATTAATCGAGCTTGCTCCAATTCATCAAGATCTTCATGAGAGGATTTAATTTTTTCTCTGACTGAGTTGATTGCCTCACCTCTAGATGATTTGTCAGCGATTTTAAAAGCATTTTCAATCTCATCAAGGAAATTACTTGAGATTTGACTTTCGTATTCCTTAATTGATGGAACTTCTTCAACTTCCCACATATTAGGGTTAACTTTTGACTTTAATTCATTACATGCATCCACCACTTTCTGCATCTCTTGATGGCCAAACAAAACTGCTCCTAACATTAAGTCTTCATCAAGCTCTTTTGCCTCAGACTCAACCATCAGAACAGCATCCTTAGTTCCGGCTACTACCATATCAAGGTAAGAGTCTTTAAGTTGTTCGATTGAGGGGTTGATAACAAAGCTATCATCTATAAAACCTACTCGGGCAGCTCCAATTGGCCCTTGAAAAGGGATGCCAGAAATACTCAAAGCAGCACTAGCACCGATCATTGAAGCAATATCTGGGTTTTGATCTTTGTCAGCTGACATTACTGTACATATGACCTGAACTTCATTTGTAAATGAAGATGGGAAAAGAGGTCTAATAGGCCTATCGATTAGACGCGAAACAAGAGTTTCGTTTTCTGTTGGTCTGCCTTCTCTCTTAAAAAAACCTCCAGGTATTCTGCCAGCTGCGTAAAACTTTTCCTGATAAAAAACTGCAAGAGGAAAAAAATCTTTTAAAGGATCATTATCTTTTTGTGCAACTACTGTAGTTAGGACTGACAAGTCACCCGAGGATACCATTACACTAGCAGTAGCCTGTCTAGCTACTTTTCCGGTTTCAATCTTATATTTTCTATTTCCGTACTCAAATTCAACCGTATTTATATCAAAATTTAATTTATTCACTTTATTCCTTTTTTACCCTCTCAAATTAAGGGATTTAATTATTTCTTGGTGCCTATCACCGTCTTTCTTTTTTAAATATGCCAATAACTTTCTGCGCAAATTAACCATTCTAATCAAGCCAGTTCTAGAGTGATGATCTTTTTTATGCTCCTTAAAGTGAGCTTGCAGCTTATTAATATTCTCGGTTAATAAAGCTATTTGAACTTCTGGTGATCCAGTATCGTTATCAGCGGTCTTGAACTTTTCAAGTATTTTCTGCTTTTCTTCCTTAGCTAGTGCCATTTTGTCTCCTTGGGTATACCTATGTGTTATCTAAGCCTTGCATACCTAAAGCCTAGAGTGCGAGTAGCTTAGTACTAATTGCACAATTAAACAAGAATTTCTTTGACTAAATGATCTTTTGAATATGAAAGAATACCAACGAAATTATTATTATTGTAACCTCTAAAATATCCTGACTTTCTTAATTCTGATCTAGTTTTTCCATAATTTTTTAAATCAGCATACTCCTTATCGCTAATGAAAATCTCATCAAAGATGTTTGTGCAGTCCTCAATACTAATTATGTTTTCTTCACAAAGAGAATCTATTGATTTGGAATCAGAAATATCAAATGAGCCCTGCTTTAATCGTCTTAGTGCTTGCAAATGTCCTCCTATGCCAAGCTTCCTACCCAAGTCTCTAGCTAGTGCCCTTACATATGTCCCCTTGGAACAAGTAATTTCTAGCTTAAGTTTTGGGAACTTGAATTCGATAAGTTTTAATTCATGAATTATGACTTTCCTGGCTGGCTTAGTAATTGGATTGCCCTCTCTGGCGTAATCATAGAGGGGCTTTCCATTATGCTTTAAAGCTGAATATGTTGGGGGGACCTGCTCTATTTGTCCTTCAAAATCCTTTAGAACAGAAATAACATTTTCATAACTTACAGCCTGAGAGGATTTAAAGGTAGTATCCCCCTCAAGATCGTCTGTGTCTTTTTCTTCTCCCAAGAATATCTCTGCAACATATGCTTTGTCTTCATTTAGAAAAATATTTGATAGCTTTGTTCCCTTTCCAATTCCTAAAATGAGTAGCCCATCAGCAAACGGATCAAGTGTTCCAAAATGTCCAACTTTCTTGAGAGATAATTTCTTTTTTACCTTTTGAAGTACTTGATTGGATGAATATCCAATTGGTTTATCTATTAGTAAAATTCCGCTATTCATTTAAAGATTTTAATAAATCATCAATTGAGTTAGCTTTATAAAGGGTGTTGTCATAAATAAATTTAAGTTTGGGAACCTTTTTTAGAACTACTTCTGAAGCAACTTGGCTTCGAATCATGGATGAGAATTTTTCAAGAAATTTAATTTCAGGAACATCGCTCTCATTGCCATTTATGATTGAGAAATATACTTTTGCAGATGATAGATCCGAAGCTGCTTTAACGTCAATGATATTGAAACTTTTGAATCGCTCGTCCTTTACTTTAGTCAAAATGATTTGAGAGATTTCTCGTTTTAGTAAATCTTCAAGCTGAAGAATTCTGTTTGAGGTCATTTATTTAAAGAGATTGAGCCTCTTCTTTTCTGTCATAAACCTCAATCTTATCTCCAGGTTTTATGTCTTTATAGTTTCTAATACCAACACCACACTCAGTACCATTTTTAACTTCGCTAACATCATCTTTAAATCTTCTTAAAGAATCTAATTCTCCTTGATGAATTACCACATCGTCACGGAGGACTCTTACAGGTTTGTTCTTAAAGATTGAACCCTCAACAACCATACATCCTGCAACTTGACCAAATTTTGGCGAGTTAAATACTTCGAGCACTTCAGCATACCCAACAATTTCTTCTTTTATTATTGGATCAAGCATGCCGGTTAATCGAGCCTTAGCATCATCAATTAGTTCATAAATAATACTGTGATAGCTAAGACTGACATCATTCTCTTCAACAAGTTTTTTTGCAGCATTATCAGCTCTGACATTAAAACCTAATAATACGGATTCAGTCGCTAATGCTAAATTCACATCCGATTCAGAAATACCACCAACTCCAGTGGATACAATTTTTATAGATGCTTCATCATTTCCTGCATCCTGCAATGCTGCACTAATAGCTTCAGAAGTACCGGCAACATCTGCTTTTAAAATAACGTTAAGAATCTTTTTAGAGCCTGACCCCATATTTTCAAATAAGTTGCCAAGATTTTCATCACGTTGTTTCAAGACTTTTTTATCTTTAATTGAAGATTCCCTAAATTGGGCTATTTCTCTCGCTTCTTTTTCAGACTTTACAACCTGAAAGGATTCACCAGCATCAGGTGCTGAATTAAGTCCTAAAACCTCAATGGCATCTGATGGGCCGGCATTCTTAAGTTTTGAAGTACTTGAAGATGAAATATTTTTAACTTTTCCGTAAGACATTCCAGAAACGATCATATCTCCAACCTTTAATGTTCCATTTTGGATCAGCAAAGTAGCAACTGCACCCTTAAATTTATCAAGCTCTGATTCTAAAATAACACCTTGTGCTGGACCAGAATGATGCGCTTTCAATTCAAGCAATTCAGATTCCAAGGCCACTGCCTCAAGTAATTTATCTATTCCTTCTCCGGTTTGAGCTGAAACAGGAATCATTTGGACATTCCCTCCCCAATCTTCTGGGACTAAATCTTTAGCAGCTAGGTCTCCCTTAACTTTTTCAGCATCTGCATCTTGTAAATCAATCTTATTTATTGCAACCACAATTGAAACTTCAGCTGCTTTAGCATGATTAATCGCCTCCTCAGTCTGTGGCATTACGCTATCATTTGCTGCAACAACTAAAATCACTACATCAGTAGTATTTGCACCTCTTGCTCTCATTTGACTGAAAGCTGCGTGACCTGGAGTATCAATAAAAGTTATTTTTGAATCTTTTAATTCAACTTCATATGCGCCTATATGCTGAGTAATTCCCCCAGCCTCTCCATCAGCAACTTTAGATTTACGAATGTAATCAAGAAGAGATGTTTTTCCATGATCGACATGGCCCATAACTGTAACTACCGGCGATCTTGGTGACTGATCATCAGAATATTCAATTTGACCAATAATCTGATCCTCGACTGATTCATCTGCTACCGGCACGCCGTTGTGACCAATTTCTTCAGTAACAAGAATTGCTGTTTCTTGATCAATAGAATCATTTATAGTTGCCATTACGCCTAAAGACATTAACTCCTTGACAACTTCTCCTCCCTTAATTGACATTAATTTCGCTAGTTCACCAACCAAGATCGTGCTTGGTATTTCTATATCTTTTTTAATGAACTCATCAGGCTTTTCAAACTGATGTGAGCTGTCCTTAGAAAAAGAAGATTCTTTTCTAGCATACTCGTTTGCTGCCTTAGATAATTGATCCTTTACATCAACAGGTTTAGAGGGTTTTTGTGGCGTTCCTGGAACAGGTTTTTTGGAAGCTTTGGCTTGTTCTTGCTTAAGCCTAATGGCTTCTTTGATCTGGTCTTCTCTTTTCTTTTGCTGCTCTTTGAGTTGTTCTGCTGCAGCTTTTCGCTTAGCCTCTATATTGTCAGTAAAGCTTTTACCGGATGAAGTTTTTTTTGTTGCAGAGGGTTTTTGTTTTGCTTTTATATCTCCATCTGAAGTGGTAACAACCTTTTTAGGGCCCGATTTTCGATCTTTTAGAAAAAGTAAAAGTGCCTGCTTATCGCTTGGAGTTATCTCATCAGATTCAGATTTATGACTCAATCCAGCAGACTGCATTCTCTCAAGAAGAACAGATGGCTTTGTTTTAAGAGCCTTGGCAAAATCTTTTACTTTCATTGTTATATTTTACTCTTCGAACCAGGACTCTCTAGCTTTCATAATAATATCTGCAGCTTTCTTCTCATCCATTGGAACGATATCAATCAATTCATCAACAGCAAGTTCGGCAACGTCATCCATGGTTTTTAATTTATTGGATTTGAGAGTTTCGATATCATCCTCACTAAACCCTAATCCAGTAAGAGAGACTAGCTCATCTTCCTCTGCTGAAAATTCACCCATAGCTTCGATTAATGCTGCATCAGAGGCAGAACTTTTTAGCTCTTGAGCTTTTTCATGGTCTAAGCCAGTTGCATCTTCTAGATCTTTATCATCCATGTAGGCTATGTCATCAAAAGTTTTTACTCCCAACTCCACAAGCTTTTCAGCAGTTTCCTCATCGAGTGATAGAGACTCCATCAATTTTGCCTGAAATTCAGTCTCAACAACTTTTTCTTTTGCTTCAGCCTCCTCAGAAGAAATAATATTTAATTCCCATCCAACCAACCTTGAAGCAAGCCTTATGTTTTGACCTCTTGCCCCTATGGCTAGTGCTAAGTTATCCTCATTTACAGCGAGCTCCATAGATCTATTATCTTCGTCCATCACAATAGACTCTACCTTTGCAGGTGAGAGCGCATTAATTACCATTTGCGCAGGATTATCTTCAAAGATTATTATGTCTATCCTTTCGTTGCCTAATTCTCCTGAAACTGATTGAACTCTTGAACCCCTCATTCCAACGCAGGCACCCACTGGATCAATTCGTCCGTCATTGGTTTTAACAGCAATTTTTGAGCGCGATCCTGCATCTCTAGCAATTCCTCTTATTTCAATGACATCCTCATTAATTTCAGGTACCTCGATTCTAAATAGCTCAGTAACCATTTCAGGACACACCCTACTCAACATTAATTGAGCTCCTCTTCCTTCAATTTCCTTTATCTGAAGTATTGCTCTTATACGATCATTAATTTTGTATATTTCACCTGGTAACAATTGATCTCTTGGCAAAATAGCTTCCACATCATTGTTTATTTCAACAATAATGTTATCTCTTGTTACTCTCTTAACAATTCCATTCATCAAGGTGTTATCTTGGGCTCTAAATTTAGAAACAATATTCTCTCTTTCAGCTTCCCTTACTTTTTGCATCATTATTTGACGAGCAGCTTGTGTCTCGATTCTTCCAAAATCAATATTTTCAACAACCTCAGTATGTAATTCACCGGTTTCTTTACCAGCATCAGCAGAAGTTTTATGAGTTTCAATATGAAAATCAGGATCATCTTCATTTGCTACAATCCATGAGCGTGATGTAGTGTAAACTCCAGACGAGGTATCAATGGTTACTGATATCTCAGCATCCTCATGAAAATGTCTTTGTGATGCAGATGCAATCGCTACCTCAAGAGCATTAAAAATTATAGATTCTTCAATTCCCTTCTCATTGGAAACTCCCTCTACAACAGCTAAAATTTCTTTACTATCCATTTTCTTTCCTCAAAATCTTTTCAAAATCTGGTATTAACTTGCAAGTATCAATATCTTCAAATGCAAACTTGTATTCATTGTTGTCCTGATCCAAAAATATTAAATTGCTGTCAAATTTCTTGTAAATCAACTTGAAAGTTAGCTTGCCTTCAACTGGAGCTTTTAACTTGATGCTAAATTTCTCTCCTACAAATTGATCGAATTGTTCAGCCTTATATATTTTTCTCTCAACACCAGGAGTTGAGACCTCTAAAGTATAGTCAAGCTCTGCAAAAAAGTTATCCAGTGGCAACTCATAATTCAAATCTTTTGAAATCTTTTCACAATCTTCGATAGTTGCACCTCCAACAGCATCAATAAAAACTCTCAAAATAGGAGTATTTGCTCCATGGATAAAATCAATACCCCAAAGATCGCATCCGTTTGCTGTAACCGACGGCTCAACTATACTTTCAAAATCAAATCTCATCTTTCTAAACAAAAAAAGGCCAAATGGCCTCCACTAATATCCCCTATAAATGTGGACTGGTAGCGGGGGCTGGATTTGAACCAACGACCTTCGGGTTATGAGCCCGACGAGCTACCAGACTGCTCCACCCCGCATCGCAGCGAATGTGAAGTTTAATTAAAAGCAGTGCGATTGGTCAAGCTAATTCTTAGTTCTATATAAGTGAAATATGAGCCTTAATTAATCTTTTGTTGATATAATCTTCGCCCATGCCGAAGTGGTGGAATTTGGTAGACACGCTATCTTGAGGGGGTAGTGAGCTAATGCTCGTGCGGGTTCAAGTCCCGCCTTCGGCACCATACCTTTAGACCATAAGACGTAATTCTTAAATTAAATTAATCTAGGTGTCACTCTGTTGGAACTTCTTCGAGAATAACTTCCTCTTGAGTCAATTCATCAATATCAAAAAGCACCTCGGTATTTGATTGCTTTAAAAAATATGCATGTCCCAGGCTAACAACTAAAAAAAGTGCTGCAATATAAGTAGTTAACTTGCCCAAGAAGTTAGAAGGTCCTACAGCTCCAAACAAACTATTTGAAGAGCCACCACCAAATGCTGATCCAAGGTCTGAACCCTTACCTTGTTGCAAAAGAACAAGGACAATCAATATGATTGCTAGAATTATGTTAGTGATCATTAAAAAAGTTATAAGCATTTTCTCTACCCGTTATGAATCTCAAAAAAATTGTTCGCTATTCTACCAAAAGAATAGCCATCTAATGAAGCCCCACCGATTAAAGCTCCATTTACATGTTCTTGTTCAAAGATTTCTTTTGAGTTTTGATCGTTGACGCTGCCACCATAAATGATATTTTCTAACTTCACATCAAATTCTCTAGAACAGATCTCCTTGATAATTGAATGGATCTTATTGATGTCGGATGGTTTTGCAACATCTCCGGTTCCTATTGCCCAAATAGGTTCATAAGCAATAGATAGATTGATATTATTCAAGTCAATTAATGATCCTTGAAGCTGAGAATATAAGAAATCCTCAGTTTTTTTTGCAGCATATATTTCTTTTGGCTCTCCAATACATAAAACAGGATGAACGTTGTGATTTGATGCCTCTAAAATTTTAGATTTAATGACTTCTTCTGTTTCAGTGTGTAATTCTCGCCTCTCAGAGTGGCCTAAAATTACAAAATCAGCTCCAGAGTTTTTAATCATAGCTGCAGAAATCTCACCAGTAACTGGCCCCTCAGGAAGATGACTTATATTTTGAGCGCCTAGCTTAATTTTAGATTGATGAGTTTTGCATTCATCCAAGAGTGTAAAAGGAGGTGCAATTCCTAAATCATCAAAAAGATTTTCATCTGCGGTTTTAGATAGGTTTTTATACCAATGCAAGTAATCGTCTTTAAACCCATGCATTTTCCAATTTGCAATAACTTTCATTATCCAAATAATTTACTAATATCGCTTGCGTACTTTTCAGCAGTTTCCTCAGATTCTGATTCGACCATTACACGAATAAGGTTTTCTGTCCCTGATGGTCTGATTAATACTCTCCCCACAGTCAAATCTGATTCGATCTCTTTAATTTTCTTTTGGATATTTGAATCATTAACAATATCTTTGTTTGCTACCGGAACATTGATTAATACCTGAGGTATCTTTTTATAGTTTGATAAAACTTCAGATGGAGTCTTTTCTAGTAATAGTAATGAAGAGATTGTTTTTAAAGCAGCTATTGTCCCGTCTCCAGTACTCACAAGGTCTCTACAAATTATATGTCCTGAAGATTCGCCACCTAAAAGCCAACCCTCTTCTAAGAGCATTTCGCTGACATATTTGTCTCCAACATTAGCTCTCTTAAACTTATAGCCTAGCTTTTTAAGTCCATCCTCTAATCCATAATTAGTCATCAAAGTCCCAACTATCCCAGACCATGCTCCGGTTCTGTTCGGGTTAGAAAAAGCAAGAATATATAAAATATCATCGCCATCAAGCAAATTGCCTCTAGAATCGACCAAGACAACCCTATCTCCGTCTCCATCCATAGCTAAACCATAATCAGCACGCTGCTTAATTACTTCTTTTGCTAGCGCTTCAGGATGCGTAGATCCACATTTATTATTTATGTTAAACCCATCTGGATTAGTAGCCATTTCTATGACCTCGGCACCAAGTTCTCTAAAGATGGAGGGTGTAACTTTATAGCAGGCCCCATTAGCACAATCAATTACAATTCTAAGGCTGCTAAATGATACTTCTGATGGAACTGTTGATTTGCAAAATTCAATGTATCTATCACCAGATTCATCAAACCTTAAAGCTTTACCAAGTTTGCTAGTGGGTACTGGCATTAATTCTGTGGCAAGTACTTTTTCTATTTTTTTTTCTATCTCTCTTGAAATCTTTACACCATCAGCTGAGAAAATTTTGATTCCATTATCATGAAAATCATTATGAGATGCGCTGATAACAACACCAAACTGACCTCTCAATGATTTAGTTAAATAAGCAACTCCGGGTGTAGGTAGTGGTCCTAAAAGCCTAACGTTCACACCCGAAGCAATAAAACCAGCCTGAAGTGCTGATTCAAGCATATAACCAGAGACTCTTGTATCTTTTCCTATTAGAACAGTATCCCAGCCCTCTTCCTTGAGAACTTTGCCTGCTGCATGCCCTACTTTAAGGCAAACCTCTGGGGTTATCTCTGATTCGACTGGTCCGCGTATACCGTCGGTACCAAACTTGATTTTCATTTCTGAATTATAGCTCTTCTGCAGGCCCTTTTATTGAAGAATCCTTAGATGATGTTTTTTTAGGCTTATCATCATCGTTCCAATCTTTTGGTTCCCTGGGTTCTGCACCAGCCATAATGTCATCGATTTGATCAGCATCTATGGTTTCATACTTTAAAAGAGCATCAGCCATAACATGAAGCTTTTCTAAATTGTCATTTAAAAGTTTTTTTGCTTTTGAATATGAATCATCAATTATTTTCTTGATTTCAGCATCAATTTTGTTGGATGTTTCTGCACCAAATGTTTGGTTCTGCATAGCAGCTGACTTTCCTAAAAAAGGATTAGTGTCCTCATCGCCATATTTTAACGGTCCAAGAGAAGATAAACCCCACTTAGTAACCATATTAGTGGCAATCCCGGTTGCAACATCAATATCATTTGAAGCTCCAGTGGTAATACCATCCTTACCATTAATAATTTCTTCAGCAATTCTTCCACCAAAGAGAGCAGAAATTCTTCCTAACAAATATTGGCGAGACTGCATGTACTTGTCTTCTTCGGGTAAGAACATCGTTACACCTAATGCTCTACCTCGAGGAATTATAGTAACTTTGTAAACAGGATCATGTTCGGGCATTAGCCGGCCGACAATAGCATGACCTGCTTCATGGTATGCCGTAATTCGCTTATGCTCATCAGAAAGAATCATTGATTTTCTTTCAGGGCCCATCATGATTTTGTCCTTAGCTAAATCAAAATGTGACTGATCAACTTTTTTATCTGAATATCTAGCTGCGAATAATGCAGCTTCATTGACAAGATTTGCCAAGTCGGCACCTGAAAATCCTGGTGTTCCTCTAGCAATAACCAAGGGCTCTACGTCTTTAGATATAGGCACTTTTCTCATATGAACTTTTAATATTTGCTCTCTACCTCTCAAGTCCGGAAGATCAACAACAACCTGTCTATCAAAACGTCCTGGTCTTAGTAATGCTGGATCCAATACATCTGGTCTATTAGTTGCAGCAACGACAATAATTCCATCATTACCTTCAAAACCATCCATTTCTACGAGTAGCTGATTTAAAGTTTGTTCACGCTCATCATGTCCGCCGCCTAAACCGGCACCTCTATGCCTTCCAACAGCATCTATTTCATCAATAAAAACAATACATGGGGCATGTTTTTTTGCCTGATCAAACATGTCCCTGACTCTTGAGGCACCAACACCCACAAACATTTCAACAAAGTCAGATCCTGAAATAGAGAAGAAAGGTACCTTTGCTTCGCCTGCAACAGCTCTTGCTAAAAGGGTCTTTCCCGTGCCTGGAGGACCTACCATCAAAACTCCTCTAGGGATTTTTCCTCCAAGTTTTTGAAATTTAGTTGGATCTTTAAGAAAATCAACAAGTTCCTGAACATCTTGTTTGGCTTCCTCGCAACCCGCAACATCCTTAAAGGTAGTGGACACTTTTCCACCCTCCATTAATTTGGCTTTACTTTTGCCAAATGCCATTGGTCCGCCTCGGCCTGATACACCGCCCTGCATTTGTCTCATGAAGAAGAAAAATATTGCTAAAAGCAGCAGAATTGGGAAAGCGCCAACAAGTAATTGTGACCAAATTGAAGGTTCTTCTGCGGACTCAAAAACAGTGACAACACCATTATCTGAGAGCGCGCTGTCAACCACTTCATCTCTTTTATAAATAGGATGTCTTGTCTCAAATCTAGTTCCATCAAGCCTTTGGCCGTGAATGGTCATTTGATCACCCTTATAGGTTACTTCAGCAATTCTGTCGCCGATAACCTCTTGTCTAAATTGAGAATAACTGATCTGCTCTCTTCTATTTGAATTAGATTCTTCTATGTTATTAAAAAGAAATATGAGCGAAGCTCCGAGCACGATCCATACCAATGCATTTCTTAAAAGGTTATTCATTATTTATTTATCTCCATATAAATAGATCTCGCCTGATTTGCTTTTTGAAGCAGCGGGCTTGAAAGTTTGCACTAAACTGAAGTAATTTTCCATTTCTGTCCTAAAATTTTTGAGCAATGTATTTTGAAAAGTTTTAACTATAAAAGTTCCGCTATCATTTAAATAACTTATAGCAACTCTCAAAGTTTCAAGATTAAGCTCATGAATGTTGCTTTCATCAACATCTCTTATACCACTTAAATTTGGGGCTAAATCAGAAATGACAAGGTCAAAACTGCCTTTTTTGTTATGAATCTCAGTAATATTATCTATATTGCAAATATCCTCTCTGAAAAACTTCAATCCTTTCACTGGCTTTATGTCTAGTAAATCTATTCCATATAATGATGATTTGGGGTATTTCTTGATCAGATAGTCGCTCCAGCCTCCAGGCGCACATCCTATGTCCAAGACTTTGCAAGACTGATTGTTATATTTAACTTTTACCAGAATTTCTTCAAGCTTATAAACCGCGCGAGATCTATAACCCTCTCTTTGGGCTTTCAATGCCCAAGTATCTTGCAACATATTAATTATGTTTTACTAGAACAATTTCTAAGCTTATTTTTCCCGAGGGTGTCTCTACTGTAACCTCATCACCTTCAGACTTTCCAATAAGAGATTTTGCTATTGGGGTATCAATGGATATCTTCCCGTTTGCAGGATCAGATTCTAGATTTCCAACAATCTGATAGCTAATTTCAGCATCATTGGAAACGTCGTAAACCTCTATTGTTGATCCAAATACTACTCTTCCGGTATGAGGAATCTCTTTTACATCTATGATTTGACAATTAGCAAGTGTGGCCTCAATTTCAGCAATCTTTTGCTCAAGAAGGCCCTGTTGCTCTTTAGCTGCATGGTATTCAGCGTTTTCTTTTAAATCACCATGCGCCCTTGCTTCCGCAATGGCTTGCGAAATATTTGGCCTATCTACAGTTTTAAGCTGATGAAGTTCGCTTTTTATTGCTTTTTCACCATCTTTTGTAATTGGATTTTTGTCCATGAGGTCATTATACAATTACTTAAGAATTAATTAATTTCTTGGATTGCAGAAAAGGACCAATCCTCTTTTGAAGTTTTTAAGGCTTCAACAAATGCAAATGCTCCAAAAATAGTTGTGGTACAAAAAATCTTATTTTGGAGTGCTGTCTTTCTTATCGAGGCTGAATCCTCAATAGATTGCCTTCCCTCAGTTGTATTAATAACAATATCTACCTTTTTGTTAACTAATTCATCAACAATATGAGGTCGTCCCTCGGTAACTTTGTTAATGATTTCACAATTAAAACCCAAATCCTTTACAGTTTTTGCAGTCCCAGTTGTCGCAATAAGAGAAAAGCCACTATCAATAAGTTTTGGAATAAGATCTTGCAAATATTTCTTATCGCTCTCTTTTACGCTCACAAAGACTTTTCCAGAAGTGACAATATTTTTCTTTGCTGCGAGCTGGGCTTTAGCATATGCTTCCCCAAAAGTTTTACCTATGCCCATTACCTCTCCAGTAGATTTCATTTCTGGTCCTAAAATAGGATCAACAAGAGGAAACTTATCAAAAGGCATCACAGCCTCTTTAACAAATGACAATTCAGGCGATAAAGATTCATAGTAATCATTATCTGGAAGGCTCTTGCCAATCATTGCTTTAGTAGCATCTTTAACAAGCGATATACCAATTGCTTTAGATATAAAAGGAACCGTTCTAGATGCTCTTGGATTAACTTCGATGATAAAAATCTCATTTTCTATTACAGCAAACTGAACATTCATTAAACCAATAATATTAAGTTCTTTCGCAATTTTTACTGCTTGAGCCTTAATTTCATTGATAATTTTTTTGTCTAGGCTGTAAGGTGGCAATGAGCATGCGGAATCTCCAGAATGAATTCCTGCCTGCTCAATATGTTGTAGAACTCCACCAATTTTTATGTCTTTACCATCAGATATAACATCAACATCTAACTCGATTGCATCTTTTAGATAGCTATCAAGTAAAATTGGTTTATCTTCAGATATTTCTACTGCTTCTCCTAAGTATTTTTTAAGTTCTTCTTTTTTATGAACAAGTTCCATTGCTCTTCCGCCTAGCACGTATGAAGGCCTTACAACTATCGGATAACCAATTGTTTCTGAGGCCTCCAAAGCCTCATCAAGATTTATTACAGTAGTGTTTGATGGCTGTTTCAATGACAACAGATTAATTAACTCCTGAAACCTTTTTCTATCCTCAGATCTATCGATAGCATCTATGTCAGTTCCAAGGATTTTTACACCCTTATCATGCAGAGCTTCAGCAAGTTTTAAGGGAGTTTGCCCGCCAAATTGTATGATTACGCCCACTGGCTTTTCTAGCTCAATTATATCTAAAACTTTTTCTTCAGTTATTGGCTCAAAATAAAGTCTGTTCGAAGTATCGTAATCAGTAGACACGGTCTCAGGATTGCAATTAATCATAATTGATTCATATCCTTCTTCTTGCAAAGCCATTGATGCATGAACACAACAATAATCAAATTCAATACCTTGTCCAATTCTGTTTGGTCCGCTGCCTAGAACAATTACTTTTTTATTCGCTGTTGGGTTTGACTCGCAAAAACCATCATAAGTTGAATACATATAAGCAGTTTCGGTTGCAAATTCTCCAGCACAAGTATCAACTCTCTTAAAAGCTGGAAGGATATTTTCTGAAATTCTTCTTTTTCTAATTTCTTTCTCTTCACTTCTAAGGCAGGTAGCCAGTTTTCTGTCTGAGAATCCTTTTTGTTTTAAATAAAGTAGCTTTTCTTTTTCAATTTGATCTATTCTAAGGCCATCAAGATTTAACTCTTCGTTAATCAAATCTCTGAATTGGAAAAGAAACCAGGGGTCAATCCCTGTCAGCTTATAAAGTTTTTCATCATCCCAACCAAGTCTCATTGCATCAGCTAAGTAAAGCATTCTGCTAGGACCTGGAAAAGTTAGCTCATATTGCAGCGTTTCATTTTGGTTTTTTTTAGAATCGAGTATGGATTCAAAACCATAAAGACCCTCTTCCATACTTTGTAGAGCTTTTTGAAAAGATTCTTGAAAAGTTCTTCCAATAGACATAACTTCACCAACTGATTTCATTTGAGTTGTTAGTCTGGAGTTGGCTTGAGGAAACTTTTCAAAAGCAAACTTTGGAATTTTCGTTACAACATAATCAATAGATGGTTCAAAAGAAGCGGGTGTTAATCCTTGAGTAATGTCATTTTTAAGTTCATCAAGAGTAAAACCAACTGACAACAAAGCTGCAACTTTTGCTATTGGAAAACCTGTAGCTTTAGATGCAAGAGCTGAAGATCTTGAAACTCTAGGATTCATTTCAATTACAACTACTTTTCCAGTTGAAGGGTTTACAGCAAATTGGACATTGCTGCCGCCAGTTTCAACGCCAATTTCCCTTAAAATCTTAAAAGATAAGTCACGCAGGACCTGATACTCTTTATCTGTTAGTGTTTGCGCTGGTGCAATTGTGATTGAGTCGCCAGTGTGAACACCCATGGGATCAATATTCTCAATTGAACAGATGATAATACAATTGTCATTTCTATCTCTTACAACCTCTAATTCAAATTCCTTCCAACCAATAAGTGATTCATCAATAAGCAATTCGTTTGTTGGCGAAAGGTCTAATCCTTTCTTACAAATCTCTTCAAACTCTTGAATGTTATATGCAACTCCGCCACCCGTTCCGCCGAGGGTGAAAGATGGCCTGATAATGCATGGAAATCCAATTTCTTTCTGGACTGCAAATGCATCATCCATAGAGTGAGCTATCCCTGAGGTTGGTGTATCAATTCCAATTGATTTCATTGTTTTATCAAATAATTCCCTATCTTCAGCTTTATCAATAGCTTCTCTAGATGCACCGATTAGCTCAACACCATATTTCTCAAGTACCCCCTCTTTTGCCAATGTTAGTGCAGTATTCAAACCAGTTTGGCCACCCATAGTTGGCAATATTGCATCAGGCCTCTCTTTTTCAATAATCTTTGCAATTGATTGCCATTCAATCGGTTCGATGTATGTCTTATCAGCCAAAGTTGGATCCGTCATAATTGTGGCTGGGTTAGAATTGACCAAAATTACCTTAAAGCCCTCTTTTTTTAGAGCCTTGCAAGCCTGTGCTCCAGAGTAATCAAATTCGCATGCCTGACCAATAATAATTGGTCCTGCACCTATAATCATGATTGATTGAATATCAGTTCTTTTAGGCATTATTTTCCTCAATAATGTCTTTAAATTTATTAAATAAGCTAGTGAGCTCATGGGGTCCTGGGCTCGCCTCTGGATGTCCTTGAAAACTAAATGCTGGCTTATTATCAAATTGTATTCCCTGAATTGATTTATCAAATAGCGAGCGATGGGTAATGGTTATATCCTCAGGAATAGATTTTTCTTCGATAGCAAAACCGTGATTTTGACTAGTTATTGCTACTTCATTTGATCTTAAGTCTTGAACAGGATGATTGGCACCATGATGACCAAATTTCATTTTGTAAGTTTTGCAACCGCCTGCAATTGCTAGAAGTTGATGTCCTAAACAAATTCCAAAAATTGGAATTTTTTGGTCCAATGCAATCTTAATACTTTCAATTGCGTAGTCGCAAGGTTCTGGATCTCCGGGTCCATTGGATAGAAAAATCCCATCTGGTTTTAAATTTAGAATTTCCTCAATTGGTATTTGCGCATTAACCACGGTTATTTTCCCGACATGTTCAGCCAGCAGCCTGAGGATGTTTTCTTTTATTCCAAAGTCAATTGCCACTATGTGAAAATCTGATGAGGTTTTTTTGAAATCAGGCCACACACCCTCATCCCATGTATATGAATCTTTTGTTGAAACTACCTTTGCTAAATCAAGTCCCCCGAGTCCAGAAAATTTTTCTAATTCTTTTTTAGCATCTTTGGGATCCAATGAATCATTTGCAGCAATGATTGCTCTTTGTGAACCAGTTTCTCGCAAAGTATTTACAAGCTTTCTAGTATCAATACCACTAATTCCAATTGAATTATTTTTTATTAAGAAATCCTGAAGAGAGGTTTTGCTTCTCCAGCTGCTGGGTATTTCGGTTAAAGACCTAATAACAATCCCGCTTGCATAAATAAAACTAGCTTCATTATCTTCTTCGTTGATACCTGTATTACCTATGTGCGGATTTGTAAAAGTGATTATTTGCTTTGCATATGAGGGATCGGTAATTATTTCTTGATATCCGCTAAGGGCTGTATTGAATACAACTTCAGCTGTTTCATGCTTTTTTATACCAAAGCCAATACCACTGTATAATTCACCATTTTCGAGGTACAAATAAGCTGGAAAACCACTCAATTTTGATCTCCAAAAGAGAAAAACAGATTGAAATTTTTAGGAAAATTTTTTGGTTTTAATGAGCTAAAATTACAAGCAGGCATTAAAATTGTACTTTACATACATTAAGTGACTACGTCCACACAAAATAGTAAATAAATGGCTATAAATTTAAAAAGTCAACAAGAGATTGACTGCATGCGAACTGCAGGGCAACTTGCTGCCGAAGTTTTGGATGTAGTAACTCCTTTTGTCGTACCAGGAGCATCCACAGAAGAGCTTGATAAAATCTGTTTTAAACATATTACAGAAGTTCAAAAAGCTGTCCCAGCTAATGTTGGATATAGAGGATATGAAAAAACAATTTGTGCCAGTGTTAATCAAGTTATTTGTCATGGCATCCCCTCTCCAAATAAAATTTTAAAAGACGGAGATATTATTAACATTGATGTAACAGTATTAAAGGATGGCTGGCATGGGGATACATCCAAAATGTTCTTAGTTGGTAAAACACAGCCTCATAATGAACGTCTGGTTAAGGTAACTCAAGAATGTTTATATAAGGCTATTGAAGTGGTCAGACCTGGAGCACGACTTGGAGACATTGGAGCGGTAATTCAACAGCATGCAGAACAAAATCATTACAGTGTAGTTGAAGATTACTGTGGTCACGGAATTGGCAAGGTTTATCATGATGAACCCCAAGTTTTGCACTATGGAAAATTTGGTACTGGACTAGAACTAAAAGCTGGAATGTGTTTTACCATTGAACCCATGATTAATCAGGGAAAGAAGCATACTAAATTATTAAGTGATGGATGGACTGTTGAGACTAAGGATGGAAGGAATTCAGCTCAATGGGAGCATACAATCGCGGTTACAGAACAAGGGTTTGAAGTTCTCACCCAACGATCAGAAGAAAATTTTGCATAAGTCCTTAGAATTAATTGATGAAGAGTTTTTAAACGATCTAAAAATTCTTCAAAAAAATCCAATTGGCGTAGACAAATATCTTAACAAAAGGACTCGGGTTATTGATAAGGCTCTTAGCAAAAGATTTTCTGAGTATGGATTGTCTTCAAGATATATCTTGTGCGCAATAGGCGGCTATGGACGAGAAGAGCTATTCCCTGCATCTGATATAGATTTAACAATCATTGATCAAGATCCTAAAAAAAAGCCTGATGAAGAATTAAATAATTTTGTTTCTTGGTTATGGGACCAAAACTTTAAGGTTGGTCATTCTGTTCGTTCCGTGCCTGCCATGCAAAAACTAGCAAGAAATGACCTGCAGGAGTATACATCTTTGCTATCAATCAGAGTTTTATCAGGATCAAAAAAGAAAATAACTGCATTTAATCGTGATTTAAAAGCATTGCATAAAAAAATAAGAAAGAAGGTATTTTTTAACTTCAAGGAAAATGAAGCAATTGAAAGATATCAAAAATTTAATTCAACCGAATTTAATCTTGAACCAGATATCAAAGAGTCGCCTGGTTGCCTAAGAGATATTCATAGCGTTGAATGGATTTGTCAAAAATGCCTTGAAATTGACAGCATTAAAAAACTGAAAATGGATATCTTCAATCGCAGTGAGATGAAGTCATTATTAAACTCCTCTCGTCGGATGAAAATTATTCGATATTGGCTCAATCTAAAAAGCAACCAAAACCGTCTTAGCTTTGAGCTTCAGGTTGATGCAGCTAAACAGTTTAACTATCGCAATAGTAAAAGCCTTTCTGCGGTAGAAAAATTTATGAAAGATTTTTTTAATGATGCTTCAACGATTACTGATTTTCATCAACTATTTCTTCAAGCCTGCATTGAAGACCCTGGTCATTTCGGATCAAACATTGATTTTGATAGATTAATAAAAGGCATTACAAAAAAATTTATTTATGATGGAGAAATTAATTCTCCAAGTGATATCCTGGATGTCTTCCAAAAGTTAGGTGGTAATAAAAATCTATTCGAACTTAATCTTCAAACTGCTTACAAAATTAAGTTAGCATTAAAAAAGATTCAAGATAAGCAATTCCTGCATAAAAAAATACAACAACAATTCCTAGAATTACTTAAATCTAAACATCATCTATCCAGCATTCTTAAAAAAATGAAGCAGTTGGGAATCCTTGGAAGGATTATTCCTGAATTCAAAATGATACAAGGACAAATGCAGTTTGATATGTTCCACATATACACTGTTGATGAACATACTTTCAAGGTTGTCAGAAATATGCGTCAAATGTATATCGGAACTAATATCAAAGATTTTGATATGGAATCAGAGCTCATTAGAAAGCTTCCAAAGATTGAAATACTTTATTTAGCTGGGCTATTTCATGACCTAGGTAAGGGAAAGGGAGGCAATCATTCTGAGATTGGATCAAGCATGGTCAATGATTTTGCCCTTAGAGCTGGAATTTCTAAAGCAGATGAGGAATTATTGGTTTGGCTTGTAAAAAACCATCTTTTTATGTCCTCAATTGCTCAAAAGAAGGATGTCCATGACAAACACACAGTTGATGAATTTATTGCTACCGTAAATACCATCGAGAAATTGAACTATCTATTTCTTCTGACAATAAATGATATCAGGGGCACGAATCCTAATTTATGGAATTCTTGGAAACACGACCTACTTAAAAGCCTATACATTACTTCTAGAAGTATTCTTAATCAGGAGGAAGTTCCTCAGAAGATCAGCATCCGAGACAGAAAAGCTAGAACTTTAGAGGCGTTTTCTAAGGGTGAAATTAATAAAATTTCTAAGATTTGGAAAATGCTGCCAGAGTCTTATTTTCAAAAAAATAATATTGCATCTCTCAAGTCACATGCAGAAATAATCACTAACTATGATGGTCAATCGAGTGCTGGAATACGAAAATTAAACGATTATATTTCTTTAACATTGTTTACAGCCAATAGGAAAGGTCTATTCTTACGTGCATGTGAATTAATCGATGGTTTGATGCTGGAAACTTACGATGCTGATATTCAAACCACTAACGATAATAAGTTTGCATTGAACTCATTCTTGGTCAAACACCGTAAGCTCGGTAACAACCTCTATAAATCTGATTTTGAATCAATCATAAATAAAATAAATAAGGGTATATTGTCTCCCACTTCAAATATTAAGCTTTCAAAAAAAATCAAGAAACCATTTCAAATGGTTACTAAGATTAATTTTTCAGAAGATAAAAATCTCATGAAAACTCTACTCTGCATTGAGACGCTTGATCAACCAAAGCTCTTAGTAAAAATTGCAAAATCTTTCCTTGATTTAAATATTGATGTACATTCTGCAAGAATTACTACTTTGGGTGAGAGAGTGGAAGATAATTTTCAGCTTTTAGACTCAAAGAATGGAAAATTCTTAACTAAAAATAAAAAAAATGACCTTACAAAAAGTCTCAATAATTTATAGATATGTTTGATCGAAATTTAAAATTTCCAATCATTGGGTTTGGAATTGGTACAACTGACTCAAAAGGTCTGCTCATTGAAGTTCATTTCACAAAAATTATTGATCAAGGCGATGAATTATTTAATGCCTTTTCAACAATGTTAGGTAAAAATGATTTTGTTACTGACATAAACAAAGATGAATTTATGTCTTCAATCGATGACATTAAAATAAAGCCTTTGAAAAAAAATAAGAGATATGTTCTTACTCAAATTAAGAATGATAAGCCAATAAACTCTATTGCGGTTGCATTTTTAAAGCTCCATCTCATTTCCTATAGATCATTTAAACCTAATACATTAAATCTAGAAGGTTTATTCCAAACTTTAAGAAATATTGCATGGACTAATAAAGGGCCAATATGTGTTGAGGAGATTGAGCCCTTCTACCAAGATGACAATGATGATCTACCACTACAAGTTTATAGTATTGATAAATTTCCACCTTTGCTAAATTATATGGCTCCTTCAGGAGTAAGAGTGGCAGATGGCTCTAGAGTTAGATTAGGAGCGTATCTAGCAAGCGGAACAACTGTCATGCATGAAGGTTTTGTAAATTTTAATGCTGGCACCCTAGGCCCAGCAATGATTGAAGGTAGAATCTCTGCAGGTGTTGTTATTGGAGAACACTCTGATCTTGGAGGCGGTTCAAGCACGATGGGCACCCTTTCTGGAGGCAATAATGTAAAAATTAGTGTTGGGAAAAGATGTCTTTTGGGCGCTAACTCTGGATTAGGAATACCTCTCGGAGATGACTGTATAATTGAAGCTGGTTTATACCTAACTTCTGGATCGAAAGTCTCTATAGTTGATGAAGATAAAATAGTGAAGGCATCTGAGTTATCTGGAAAATCTAACCTTATTTTTAGAAGAAATTCTTTAACAGGTCAGGTTGAGGCGGTACCAAATAAAAAATCAGTAAAGCTTAATGAAGAATTGCATAAAAATTAAATGGCTCTTTTAGAACTAGCTCAAGAACTTATAAGAATTAAATCGATCTCTCCAAAGGATAATGGATGCTTTGATGTCATCGAGAATAAATTAGTTGACCTAAATTTTGACGTACAAAAAATAAATTACTCAAACGTAGAAAATTTACTAGCAAGATATGGTTCATCAGGTCCTGTATTCTGTTTTCTTGGTCATACTGATGTGGTGCCTGAAGGTCCAATTGATCAGTGGAGCTTTCCTCCCTTCGCAGCAGAGGTGAATGAAAATATTCTCTATGGAAGAGGCGCAGCAGATATGAAGTCTAGCATCGCAGCTTTTATGATTGCTGCTAAAGAATTTTTAAAACTTAATCCAAATCCAAATTTCCAAATTTGGATTCTTCTTACTTCAAACGAGGAAGGTGAAAAAGAGGACGGGAAAATCGATAAGATCATAGATGATTTAACACAAGAAGGTAAGTTTATTGACTACTGTTTGGTTGGAGAAGCAAGCTCTTCGAATATTGTTGGAGATACGTTAAGAAGAGGCAGAAGAGGCTCCTTAACTGGATATTTAAAAGTTATTGGCAAGCAGGGTCATGTTGCTTACCCTAAAAAAGTAATTAATCCTATTCATCTTTCCGGTGAAGTCATACGCATTCTCTCTGAGGAGGTATGGGATGAGGGAAATGAATTTTTTGAACCCACTAGCTTTCAAATTTCTAATATTTCTGGCGGAACAGGTGCTACAAACGTTGTTCCAAACTCACTCGATTTAGTTTTTAACTTAAGATTTTCTCCAGAATCAACTGCAGATAGTTTAAAAAACAGAATTCTGGAAATTTTTGAAGCAAACAATCTTAATTACGAGATATCTTGGGTTAAAAATGCAGATCCATATTTCACAAAGGATAATAAATTCATAGATACCATTCAAAAAGCTATAAAAAAAATAAATGGCAGTGAAGCAATAATTGATAACGGTGGAGGAACTTCCGACGGTCGTTGGGTTGCTCCAATGGGATCCCAAGTTGTTGAGCTTGGTCCACTAAATAAAACCATTCATCAGATCAATGAAAATATTCCAATTCATGACCTAGAAAAGGTTAAGGATATATATCTCCAAATCTTACAGGAAGTAGGAACTAGTTAGCACTCTCTTTTTCTGCAGGCTTAATAACAAAAGACAATAGAGCCAAAATTACACCTATAACAAGATAATACTTAATCATAAAAGAAAATATTGGCGTCATTGATTCAAGTCCCTCACCGGTTGCCTCACCACCAAGTAAGCCAGCTAAAACTCCACCAATAGCACTTGCTGTAAACCAAAGACCGAACATTTGGCCAGCATATTTTTTTGGGGCGTATCTTGAAAAAGCTGATAATCCAATGGGTGAAAGCGCAAGCTCACCCCAGGTATGAAGCAAGTAAGTTATCAGTAACCACTGAATTCCTACCTGGCCATATTGCATAGCAGCATTCACAGCATAAACCATCAAAATAAAACTCAAGCACATAAAGAGCAAACCAATTGCAAACTTCATAGGCAAAGATGGATCTAGATTTCTTATGGCCAGATTAGTCCAAATACCTGCAAAAACAGGTGCAAAAATAACAACGAAAATAGGATTTGCGAGATTCATCCAACTAATCGGGAGCTCAAATCCAAATAAATTAAGATCTGTAAAATCTCTTGCAAAAATAGTAAGAGATCCTCCAGATTGATCAAAGCCTGACCAAAAAGCTGCGGCACCTATGAATAAAAAGAATAGTAATAACAAATTTTTCTTTTCAGATGGATCTAATCCAGCTAACAAGAATAAATATAAAAAATATAATCCCGCAACAATTACTAAGAAATAAGCATAACTTGAAGCAAATATAACTGGATCAATATCAAATACTCCTAATAGTGCTAATAAAACTGCTATTGCAATAATTCCTACGGCAACATAAAAGTAGCTTAATAGTCTTTTTCTTCTATCAGGATCCATTTCATTAGGCTCTGCTCCAGCAGATCCCAATAGATGTCTGTACTTTACAAATTGATAAACTCCAAAGGTCATTCCAATCCCAGCAGCACCAAAACCCCAATGCCAACCAATGTTTTCTCCCAACCAGCCACAAATAAGAAATCCAAGAACAGATCCTATGTTAATTGACATATAGAATATCGTATAACCAGCATCCCTCATTGAATCATTGTTGTCATACATCTTGCCGACAATCGCCGAAATATTTCCTTTGAGAAGCCCTGTCCCTAAGATTACAAAGAGCAAACCAAGAAAGAAGGTTTGTTCAAAAGGAATTGCAAGCGTGTAATGACCAATAGCGATAATGATTGCGCCCAGCAAAACGGCCTTTTGATAGCCAAAAATATTATCTGCCAGCCAACCACCGGGCACCACCATAAAATAGACCAAACCTATATATGCTCCATAAATTGCATTTGCTTCTACAGCACTAAATGTCAGCCCTGGATTTGAACCTGTAAGTCCTGCGGTCATGAATAGAACCATGATTCCTCTCATTCCGTAATAAGACATTCGTTCCCACATTTCAGTTAAGAACAAAGTTCTTAAACCAATAGGATGACCAAAAAAACTGGATTGTTGAGACATAATCAATTCCTTATACTAGATAGGTTTATGCATTCTAACATTCAATACCCAAGTTTTCTTACTAGATTTCTTTGCGGAATTTATGACAGTCTTTTGTTATTAGGGGTCTGGTTCTTGGTTGGATCAGTACTGTTATTACTCAATAATTTTAATCCGCTAAATCCTTTTGTTGGATTCATTGTTAGCATCATTACAGCTTGGTCATTTTTTGCATTCTTTTGGATGCGAGGTGGACAAACATTAGGTATGAAGGTTTGGAAAATCAAATTAGTAAATATTGGAGACCAAAGGATCTCATTATCTCAAACAGCATTAAGATTTCTTTTAAACGTATGTATTTATCTGCTTGCTGGCCTACCCTTATTGCTGATTTATTTGCATCCTCAAAGACTTGCTATTAATGACATTCTCTCGAAGACAAAACTTATTAAGGTTTAGATAGTCTTAAAAAAAAGAATACAGAAAAACATAAAGCAATGGTTGGTGGGATGTATATACCTAAATTAATGTTCAGGTCAAACGATCTAAAACCTAAATAAAATAAATCACTGATAAGCTTATATCCAAACCCAGCAGCGATTCCAAAGAAAATCGACTGACTAATAGAAAAATTTCTTTGATGTTTGTATAAAAATATAGAAGCCAGTAGGACCAAAGCTAATGTTGCAAATGGAAGAGAGAGAGTTCTTGATGACATTTTTTGTAAAACTGAAGATGGTTCGGTATTTGCAGACAAGTCATTGGGAGTTGTGCTTAATACTTTATTAATTTTATTACTTGAAAAATCAATACTAATAACTTTATCTTTTTGCAGAATGGAAATTGACTGATCTTCAAGCTCCCATTGAGGATATGTATCAACATCATTTGATGGTATTAATAGTGAAAATCCTATGAATAGAAAAGATAAAATCAAAGGTGCACATGCAGCAATCATACTTATTTTAAGTGGCGATTGACCAAATGATTGGAGAATTGCGATGTTATTGGCCTGTTTAAATATTGAAAGAGTTATTAGGACGCTCAAAAGCATTATCATTTCAAAATAACTCAGCAATCCTTCAAAAGATTCAATAGCAGTATTTTGAATTTGAAGCATTGAGAACCCCGAGCTTTCAGTAATTAACGAGATTACAAAATCTAAAACAAAAAAAACAAGCAGTGTTAGAAGTGATATAAAAAAACACCTTAAAAATATGTGTTTATAAATATATGAAAAAAAATTTCTCATCCTGCAATCCAATATGTCATTAAGGCTAAAATAATAGCCATTAAAAAGATTTGCCTTTTTGAAGTTTGTGCAATGAGGGATTGAAAGTAATTACTTTTTGAATAGATTGTTATTAACAATATGTAAGTAAAATGAACGGGCCACAAACCGTAATAAAGAACTTTGCTATCATCAGAGAAAGTATCTCTGTAAAAGATTAAGCTGGCTAAATATAGAATGTAAATTAACAGCCCTGGAACAAATTGAGCTGATACAGAAGCTCTCGGAGAGAAAGGAGCTAAAATAAAAGCAAAGTAAATCAAGCTTAGCGTCATGATCACCAAAGAAATTCGCCATTGAATGTTAATGAAGTTATCGGACTGGTCAAAATCAAAAACTTTTCTAAAACTAAAAACAGAGGATGTGTTGTTATCTTGGTTTATAGGATGGATAAATTCATTGAAAGTAATTTCAAAAGAATCTCCGGATTTTAAGGTTGAGCTCATAAGTCCAGAATAGAATTTTAATTCAAGGTTATCTGCCTCATTTCCTAGAACCTCCATTTTTTTAGATTGAATAATTGAGATATCAGATCCATTTGGTTCAATAAAAACAACATCGGTGAAACCATCTTGATTCATTGAATCAAAATAAATTTTTCCAGCTGACCCCGGAACACTATTAAGGATTTTAGGCTGCAATTGAAGAAGCTTCTTTTCAAAACTCGTAAATTCCTGAATTTCCTCAGACATCTTCTTAGTTGCTGGTCCAATGAAAACACTCAATATTAAGACACTTATCAAAATCAAGATCAGCTGCTTATTCAAACTGGAAACAATCGAAAGCCGAGATGTGCCCGTATTGAAGATAGCGTATATCTCGTTACTAGAATATTGATTTGAAAAATTTAAATAAAGGCTGATAAAGATTGAGAATGGAATTAAAAATGAAAGAAAATCAGGCAATCGAAGCATCAGTATGTTGAGGATAATGTTTGGATCTAATTGACCTGCAACTGATTTTTCAAAATATCCTACAGATCGTGAGATAAACAAAATACCAACCATTGTTAGAAGTATAAAAATAAAGCTGGAAAATACCTTATGGTTAATATGTTTGGAAATAATATTACTGGTATGCATGCCTTAGACAATATGTTCGATTACAATATCAATCATATCAAGTAACCATGGAGAAAATGAAATGACTTATAAAGTCCTTGCTACAGTTAATCATAAGAGTTTAGACAAAAAAAATATTAAACAATTCAAATCAGGTGCTCTCGCCGTTGCAGTTGAAAAAGCCTCCAACGGGAATGATTTTGTGAAGCACATAAAATCTACTTTTTTTAGTTCAACAAAAAATCAAGTTATAGCAAAGACCATAGATAAAGCGGTTAAGGATGTTTCATCAGGAAACATAACGCATGCTTGGGTGGAATGCCCAAATGTAAAAATTAATAAAATTTTATTTATTAAGCAGCCCGATAACAAAGCGGAGCTAAGAAAATGGGTTGAAATGTTTACCAGGATGGTTTCATTAGCAAATGCTCATAATGAGAAAGAACTTTCAATTCATCTTAATGATTCAATTATCTCAAATCCTTTTGGAAATTTAGTTGAAGTAGCTGCAAGAACCGTTGAGTCCTCATCATATAAGTTTAATCAAACAAAAAATAAAACTGTAAAGAAATTGCCCCTCTCAAAAGTCACCTTTACTAGTTTTCAATTATCGGCTTCTGAATCTAGAAATACTTCGGCTGCTGTTAAAAAAGGCTACGCTATTGGTGAAGGCATGAATGCAACAAAGTTTCTTGGTGACTTGCCTGCCAATCATTGCACTCCGAGGATCATAGAATCTAAAGCGAAACAACTAAAAAAAATCTTTCCTAAACTTAAAATAAAATCTTTAAATGAAAAACAATTGGCGCAGCTAAAAATGGGTTCTTATTTATCTGTTGCAAGAGGAAGTATTGAACCTCCTAGGATGATTATTATCGAGTATAACGGAGGCCCAAAAAATGTTGCTCCTGCGGTGCTAGTCGGAAAAGGAATAACATTTGATACAGGAGGAATCTCACTTAAACCCAGCGGGAAAATGGATGAAATGAAATGGGATATGGGGGGTGCAGCATCAGTTTTTGGTGTCATGCAGACTCTTGCAAGAATTAATGCAAAAGTAAATGTGATTGGTGTCATGGCTTGTGCTGAAAATATGCCATCATCAAAAGCTACAAAACCAGGTGATGTTGTAACATCGATGTCTGGTCAAACAATTGAAATCTTGAATACTGATGCAGAAGGTAGGCTTGTTTTGTGTGATGCGCTTACCTACGTTAAAAGATATAAACCAAAATATGTAATTGATATTGCAACCTTAACTGGAGCTTGTGTAGTCGCGTTAGGTCAGCATGCTTCAGGGTTAATGTCCAATGATCAAAAGCTTGCAGACAATATTTTAGCTGCTGGTGAAAACACATTTGATAGAGCTTGGCAGCTACCTTTATGGGATGAGTATCAAAGCTGTACAAAAACTAACTTTGCTGATCTTGCCAATATTGGTGGAAGCGGAGCAGGAACAATTACTGCTGCGTGCTTCTTATCAAGATTTGCTGAAGATTTTAGATGGGCACATTTAGATATAGCTGGAACTGCATGGGTGACAAGTCCAAAAAAAGGAAGTACAGGACGGCCTGTTCCCTTGTTAACAGAAATGGTTTTGTCGTCCAAGTAAAATAGTGGCTTCCAAACAATATGATCCATCAAAAATAGAAGAATCCCTTTATAAAGAGTGGGAAGCCTCAGGATTGTTTTCTCAATCCGAGGGAGAAACCCCTTACTGCATCATGATCCCTCCGCCCAATGTCACGGGTACTTTGCATATGGGACATGGATTTCAAAATGCAATCATGGACTGCTTGATTAGGTATAAAAAAATGAGTGGCTATAAAACTCATTGGCAGGTAGGAACTGATCATGCCGGCATCGCAACCGAAATGGTTGTAGAAAGACAATTATTCGAAGCTGGCAAAACAAAAAAAGAGTTAGGCAGAGAAAAGTTTGAACAAGAAGTTTGGAACTGGAAAAATAAATCTGGCAATACCATCACTAATCAACTTAGAAGGCTGGGTGCTAGCTTGGATTGGGAGTCTGAGCGATTTACTTATGATGAGGACTACCAAGATGCTGTAATTCTGGCCTTTAACAAATTGCATGAAGATGGATTAATTTACAGAGGATCCAGACTTGTTAATTGGGATCCAGCTCTTCAAACATCATTATCGGACCTTGAGGTTGTCAATAAAGAAAAGAATGTAAAGCTCGCCAGCATTAAATATAAAATTGACGGCACTGATCAGTTTATTACGGTTGCTACAACTCGACCTGAAACTTTATTAGGTGACATGGCAATAGCAGTTCATCCCGATGATAAAAGATACAAAGAATATATTGGTAAGGATGTTGAGCTGCCACTTTGTAACAGAAAAATTCCTATTATTGCAGATGATTATGTGGATATGGATTTTGGATCAGGAGCAGTAAAAATTACTCCAGGACATGACTTTAATGATTATGAGATAGGTAAGAGACATGGTCTAAGCATGGATAATAAAAAAAATATTATTCAAGGAGATGAATCTTCCTTTGAACCTATCTCTGTTTTAGATAAGCACGCCAAAATATGTGGATGTGCTCCAAAAAACTTCCATGAATTAAATAGGTTTGAGGCAAGAAAAAAAATTCTAGCAAATTTAGAATCTGAGGATTTAATTGCTGGTATTGAAGAATATGAAACCTCCCTTCCCTTCGGAGATCGCTCAGATGAGATTTTAGAGCCCTTTCTTACTGACCAATGGTATGTGGATACAAAAAAAATGGCGCTTTCTGCTATTGATGTAGTAAAAAATGGTGACATAAAGTTTGTACCTAGTAACTGGGAAAAAACATATTTTCAATGGCTAGAAAATATCCAAGATTGGTGCATCAGTCGTCAGTTATGGTGGGGTCATAGAATACCGGTTTGGTACGACGAAAGTTCAAACTACTATGTGGGTTCATCTGAGGAAGACATAAGAGAGAGATTTAAAATCAAAGGTAAATTAAGTCAAGATGAGGATGTTCTTGATACATGGTTTTCTTCAAGCCTATGGACCTTTGCAACACTAGGATGGCCTTCAAAAACTCCAAAGCTGAGCTCTTTCCACCCAACCACTACTTTGGTTACAGGTTTTGATATTATTTTCTTTTGGGTCGCTCGAATGATCATGATGACCAATTATTTCTTAGATGAAATTCCGTTTAAAGAAGTTTTTATTACAGGGCTTATAAAAGATGAAAATGGTCAAAAAATGTCAAAATCAAAGGGCAATATTATTGATCCTATTGATCTGATCGATGGCATCTCTCTTGAGGATTTACTAATAAAAAGAACAACGGGCTTGATGCAGCCACAGCTTAAAGAAAAAATTTCAAAGCAGACAACTAAACAGTTTCCTAACGGTATTGATGGTTACGGAACAGATGCTCTGAGATTTACATATTATGCTCTCGCTTCACCAGGCAGAGATATTAACTTTGATATAGGTAGAATCAAAGGCTATAGAAATTTTTGCAATAAAATCTGGAATGCATTCAATTTTATTGAATTTCAAATTCAAAAAAATAACTTTGTCATGACCGAAGATATTGAATCGAATATTTATTCAGATTGGATTGCAAGAAAAACTTTTGAAACTTATCAAGATCTAAAAAAACATATCAATGATTACCGATTTGATTTAGCAAGCAATAGTTTATATGAACTGATATGGGGTAATTACTGCGATTGGTATATCGAATTTATGAAAGTCTTTCTTGATGATCAAAAAAATGATGCTTCAAAAGTAATACATAGCATGATCAAAGAGTTCCAAAAAATCATAACATTGCTTCATCCCTTTATGCCTTTTATCACTGAAGAGCTCAATAAAAAGATTAAAGGTTTAGGACTTAAAACAGATAATAAATTTCTAGTTGAATCACTGTTTGATAAAAGCATTAATGCTGCTGTCCCAGAATCCAATAATTCAGTAGATAAGATAATAGAAATAATTTCAACGATTAGATCCTTAAAGTCAGATAATCCAACTATTTCTAATGGACCTGTCAAAGTTGAGATTTCTGGGAAATATAATGCTGAATTCCAAAAAATTATTTCTGATCATGAAGCTGTAATTTGCAAAACAGCAAACCTTACAAGTATTAAACTTTCTGAATCAGAGCCTTCAAATTCAATTACAGTGATAAGTGACCAAATTAAGATTCATATTCTTGTTGAAAAATTATTCAATTCAGAGGAAGAAATTAAGAAGATGAAAAAGGAAGCTTCAAAGCTTGCTGAAGAAATTAAGAGAATTAAACAAAAGCTTGATAACAAGAAATTTGTTGATAATGCCCCGCCGGAAGTTATCAAGAAAGAGAGGCATAAATTGTCAGAATTTACAGATAAGTTTGAATCGTTACAGTCAACTCTCTCAAACCCTGATTAAGTTTTTTGAAAAGAATAAATACTCCCTAGATTAAGTAGCTCAGTTAGTTCATCTAAAAATAAATAGGATTCCTCCATTAAACTTGGGTCAGCCAAATCATCAGGATGCAATTTATCTCTATAGTGTTTACCAACTAAATCTTTTATTGATTGAATCTTGTGATGATCCATTAGATATGATGCGTCAATTTTTGAAATCTCATTCTCTTCAAAGGTTGCACGAAATCTTAAGCATGCTGGCCCTCCGCCGTTCATCATGCTTTGCCTAATATCTACATATTTTATTGAGTCTATTGGGCTATTTTCGGTTAGTGAGTCTATCCAGCTACCGCAGTTACTATACTCTTGCACCTCTGAAGGGAAAATAATCATCATCTGATTATCTGATTTGGTTACCAGCTGAGAATTGAGAAGATAGCTTGAAACTAAGTCTTTGAGATTAATTAAAGCATCTGGTATCTCTAAGTATGAAAAATTATTAACATTTGCTTTGAGTATTCCTATTAATTGATTTAAATCAGCTTTATTTTCAAAAGCTTTTTCATGAGCAATAAACACATTTTCGTTAGCTAGGCTCACAATATCATTATGAAAACTCCCTTCACTGATGGCCTCTTGATTTTGCTGAAGAAAAAAAACTTTTGTTTCATCTAATTTGTGTGATTTGCTTATGCTAGATGAGATTTCTAATGCTTGTCTTTTAACTAATTTGTCATATTCAAAGGCGCTTCCACCATGAACAAAAACCTGAAAACCTTCTTTTGAATGCGAAGATGAGACTCTCAAATGGTTAGCTGCTCCCTCATCTCCAAAAGCACCAATGGGAGGTCTTGGTTGATGAATGGAAGCAACTTGTCCAAAAATATCATTTAATTGATTGGTTACAAAATCTTTTTCAATTGATCTATGAAACATTGAGTTAAGATTTGCCGGCGTTAAATGATTTTTATTATCTAAGCTATCTAACTTTGAAGAAAATGTAGCTGTATTTGCAGCCCACATTGAGGATGCCGAATAAATATTTTTTAGTAGTAATTTATTGCTTTTAGAAACATCATTTATTATTTCTGTACCTGAGCCTGAGTAGCCTAAATCTTTTAAAATTTTAAGATAGGGTCTTTCATGAGGTAAAAAAATTCCTTGATGCAATCCCTCATCTAAAAGTAGTTCCATTTTCTGCAAGCCTTGCAAAGCTGCCATCTTTGGATTTGAAACTTGATCAATATTTTTTTGTGAAGCAACATTACCTTCTGATAGGCCACCATAATTATGAGTGGGTCCAATCAGGCCATCAAAATTTATTTCCTTAAATGTCATAACTTTTTTAGCACCGATGATTTTGGCCATGCACAAAAATCTGCAGCATAAAATCCTGCTGGTCTGTAATTTCCGCTTTTTCCAACACCGCCAAATGGCAAGGCACCTGATGCACCGGTTGTTGTCGCATTAAAGTTTACTAAGCCTGAATTTATTGAGGAGTGAAACTCATCAAACAGCGGCCTAGAATCTGAGATTAATGATGCAGCAAGACCAAATTTTGTATTATTTGCTTCATCTATTGCCTCAGAAAAGGATCCTACAAAATGAACTTGTAGTATCGGGCCAAATATTTCTTCATCAAATCGCTCTTTTAAGTTTGTGCTATCAATAAGCCCTGGTGTTATAAAAAACCCTTTACCTTTTGGGACTTTTGATTCTTTGATGATGCGGGCCCCAATTTTTTTTAACTTTTTTTGCTGAGAGATAACTTTAAGCCTTGCCTCATTTGAAATTAATGGGCCCAAAAAATGATTTGTAATCCTTGGATCACTCAAGTCTTTCTTAATGCTATCTAAAATTTTCTTTCCATATTTATTTTTTGGAAGAATTAACTTTCTCGCACAAGTACATCTTTGGCCAGTCGATATAAAGGCTGACTCTAAGATTATATTTTTTACTTGTTTAATTTTATTTGTATTCCAAACGACTATGGGATTTATACCCCCTAACTCTAGAGCGACTAATTTATCAATTTCACCTGATACAGAGGCATGAATAGATCTCCCGGCATCATATCCGCCTGTAAAAAAAATACCCTTGATTTTTGAGTGCTTTACTAAATTTTGAACTACCCATTTTTTACCATGCAACAAATTGATTACGCCCTTTGGAATTCCAGCCTCTTCCCACAACATCATCATATATTCTGAAATTAAAGGAGTACTTTCACTGGGTTTAAAAATAACTGTATTACCTGCTAAAAGGCTAGGAGTAATCTGTCCATTTGGCAGATGAAGGGGAAAATTGAAGGGTCCAATAACACACACAATACCTAAAGAATGATGGGTAAGACTTGTCTCCATAATGTTCGTAACATTTTTCTTTGCTCCGGTTCTGTCTTCATAAGCATCTAGAACATTTTTTAATTTAGCTCTTGCAGCACTGACCTCAGATTCTGCGTCGTGACCAACTTTTCCAGTTTCAAGAGTAATTATTTCTGAAACTGTTTGAGCATTTTTTTCGAGTAAATTATAAAAATTTTTTATAATTTCTAAGCGCTCTTTAAAGCTCAAAGATGACCATTTGGAATGTGCCTTAGAAGCACAGTCTATTGCTGACTTAATTTGAGTTTTGGATGCATAATTTCCTTCCCACAAAATAGTTTCATTTCTGGGATTAATTGAAGCATACGTTGCTCCTAAGCCCTTCTCCCAATTGCCGCCTATATAATTCATTATTAGTGCGAAAGATTAATAGAATCGCCTTCTTTTAGACCAAGATGCCTAGCATCCTTGCGATCAATAAGAACCTCTTTATTTGAAATCCTCTCAACGAAGAGTCTTGTTGCCCAAAAATCAACTAATGAATTGTTAAAAGCAAAGCTAAGCTCTTGATCTGAACTAACTCTGCCAATTTTTACTTTAAATTGATTTTTATTTTGAATAACTTTTATTTTGCTTAGCTGAGAAGATAAGCATGGGCCTCCATCTAAAACATCTACCATCCCATTAGACCTAAAGCCTTGAGAGTTCAATAGGGACAATGCTAATTTTGATGTGGTATGTGGTTTACCACAATATCTACTTACTTCCCTTGGAAGAAAATCTAAAATTAAAGGGAAACTTGGGACACATTCACCAATGAAATGATTGTCTATGTAGGAAGAATTGTCTGCATCAAAAAAATTTAAGTCAAAAAATTTGCTACTGAACTTATCCCAAAAAGGCGTTACCCCTTTAGCATTCTTATAACCCCGTATCTCAACGACAACCTCTTTATCGAAGCGATTTAGATTATTAGACATATATAGAAAGCGAGCAAAAGACAATAATTTACCTCCGCCTATGCCTCTGGCATTTGGATTCATAAATAATGTTCCTAATTCCGTGTAAGGATTTTTAATAAATGAAAGCTGGAGAGCCTCAAATGATTTTCTCATTTTCAATGAGTGTGAATACATCTGAATAATTTTCCTTTTAAAAAAAACAGAGGGTTTCTCTCTTGATACTGACGTATAAATTGCTGACATTCCTACAATTTTTTTACCGCTCTCAAGCACAAATAAGTAGGAATCATGGTTAGGAAATTTTTTTGATGATGCGGCAGATTTTATTGACCACTTAATTCGATCTGCCAATTCTTCCTTAGATTTAGGCATTGTCGTAAGGCCTCTGCCACCTGTCTTAGTGAGCTTAAATAACCTATCTGAATCAGATACTTTGACCAATCGTGCAATTAACATAATCTAATTATAGTGGATTTAGAAGTTAGCTTTTTACCAAGTGCCTTGATTTGGCATTTCCTTCCAGGGGCTTATAAGTGGAAGAGGTTTCCCTTTTTGTAGCAACTCGATTGATATTTGATCTGGTGATTTAACAAAAGCCATGCGCCCATCTCTTGGAGGTCTATTGATAATTATCTTGTTCTGTAAAAGTCTCTTACAAACTGCGTAAATATCATCAACTTCAAACGCAAGATGTCCAAAATTTCTGCCGCCATCATAATCTTTTTCATCCCAATTAAAGGTTAATTCAATTAAAGGAGACTTAGCATTCTCTACGAGCTTTTCATCTCCTGTTGCTGATAGAAAAACCAAGGTAAATCTTGCTTGTTCATTCTCTTTCCTGCTTACTTCATGAATATCTAGCAGCTTAAAAAAATTAAGAGATTCTTCTAAATCTGAAACCCGAATCATTGTATGCAAGTACCTCATTTGAACTCACTAAAAAAATCTGATGCAAAAGAATGCATTGCATCAATTTTTTCATTTACCGGGGCTTCATTCATTACCCCATAAAGCATCCATGGATAAGTTGTGATTGTTGTTACTCCAATATCTTGCATCTTTTTAAATCCCTCCAAGCTGAAAGCATCCCAGCAACTAAAAGCTGTAATCTCATACTCATCAAATGATGGTTTATCTTTTCGAAGTTTTTCTAATGATGAAATTATCTCTTCAAGCTCACCTAAGCTATGCATGTCTGAAATCCAACCATTATGATTACTGGCCCTTTTAAGGGCAATCTTAGAAAATCCACCAATTAATATTGGAATATCTCCATATGGTTTAGGCAGCATCTCTAGATCTTCATAAGAATAAAAATTACCATCATAGTTATGCATTTCTCCAGACCAAAGCCTTTGCATTACATCCAACATTTCATCAGCTCTTTTGCCTCGTTGCTTGAAATCCTGCTCACCAACATTAAATTCTTCTGGCATCCAACCCATGCCTACACCTAAAGAAAATCTTCCCTTTGACAGGTGTGATAATGTTGATATCTCCTTGGCAGCTCTAAATGGGTTGCGAGCAGGAAGAATATAAACACTTGTATAAAATTTAATTGAATTGGTGGCGCCTGCAAGAAAGGAAAGTGTATTAATCGGATCAGGCCAGTCTGTGCCTTCCTCCCATCTTACTTTACCATCTTCCGTATATGGATAAGGTACGGAAAAATTCTTTGGATGAATAAGATGATCAGAAACAGCAATAGCATCAAAGCCAGCTTTTTCAGCTTCAATTGTTAAAGGTAGAAGTTCCTCGGACGGAAGTATTGATAAGGGAATTGCAAACTTCATTAAAATGACCTCGATACAAACCAGAATAAGCCTATTCCTATGAGATACATACTAAGGCTTCTATTTAAGATTTGAAACCTCGTTGCTGATAAAAACGATTTTAAGAAAGTAAGCAATGACACTGCAAGTAAAGCTATGAGAATTTGACCCACCTCAATTCCAAGATTAAATCCAAGAATCATTGAAAACATTTGGTCTTGAACGATAGGATTTTCAGATAGATTTGATGCAAAACCTAGGCCATGGATGAGACCAAAAAAAATTGTAATTAATTGCATAATCAATCGCTTTCCTGAGGAGAGCTGAAGAAGAAAATAGGTATAAATAAATAATATCAACCCAAAAAGAAACAATAAATTAAAATTAAAAATGATCAACAATCCAGCTAAACAAAAAAGACTAATGTTGAATGTTTTAGAAGATACTAAATGCTTGTGGTGTTGTTGTAAGTAATCTAAGCCGACAATAAATATTGAAAATCCTATTAACATCTCAACAATACTTATATTTACAGTGATAAAGTTTAAAGTTCCCAGTGCTAAAGTTATAGAGTGTCCAATAGTGAACCCAGTTATTACAAGTAAAAGTTCTTTGCCTCGAAAAAGCAAAACTAAGCCCAGCAGAAAAGCTAAATGATCTAATCCTTCAAGGATATGCTCAAAACCTAATTTAAAAAAAGAAGAAAATGAATTCTGAATTATCTGATTAGGCGATGTAAAGTCTGGTTGCCATGCTTCATTAGCAGAATTAAAGATATGCTCGTCTTTAAGCACGTTATCAATATAGATTTTTGAAATATGAGCATGAGAAGGACCAAGATCTAAAAATAAATTTATTGAAATAAAGTCCGGTAAAGACTGACATGTAAAAGAGCTTTGAATCTTTGTATAGCCTGCTGATTGGTTTGAGGTAAATTTAAAATTATTATCTTGTTCGCAATTATCTCCAAGTTTAAATGAGCTCGATGCATAGTTTCTGACATCATCAGCACTGTTAAAAACATTAAGTCTTAGAAAATTATTTAAAATTGTGTTGCTAATGTTCGCCGACAAATTAACTTGATAAAAATTATCATTGGTGAGGACATTAATTTTTGAATAGGACTCACTTCTACTGTGAGAAAAACAATCCAAAGCAGTTAAGCATAATGCAAATACTAAAAACCAATTAAGAAGTTTGTTTTTTTGTAACGTCATACCAACTTCTTAAATTTTCAAGATACTCCAGAAAAAGTTTATCGCCTTCTCTTTTTAAAAATTCATTTCTTACCTGTTCAGAAATCTCATTAAACTCTTGAGTTACTGAAACTTCCTTTTTAAGCAAAATAAGTAAATGAACTGAATCAGTATCAGTAATTAGCTCGCTCACAGATCCTGGCTCTAATTGCATAGCAATTTCAGTCAATTTTGGCCCAATGTATTCTCTAACTTTTGTTGCAGGTAAGAGAGCATTGGGCAGATCTATTACGTCATTTCTAGCTAGTTTTTTTGCGCTTACAAAATCTCCATCCAAAATATATTCTTGGGCTTTTTTTGCAGAATTGAGTGATGATTTATCAAAAGATAATTTCACTAACTGCAGCTTTGGTGATGATGCAAAAAAATCTTTGTTAGAAATATAAAAATTTTTTAAATCCTGATCACTGTAAGACAAGTTATCTATTTCAGAAAGGATGCTTTCGATCATTTTTTGGATTATTACACTTCTGACTTGGCTATCCGTTTCTAACATGCCAAGGTCAATAGCCCTTTGAATAAGAAGTTCTTCATCGATCAATTTATCAAGAACCATATCAATGTCCTTTTCCAATAAACCGCCTTTTCTACTTTCACCTATTGATTCCAGATAATTCTCAAATTTTGATTTACTTATGTATGTATTATCAATTTTAGCTACCCAATTAAATGCGTCTTCATTAATATCCTTGATAAATGTGTTGAGGATTAAATATCCAGAAATCAAAAGGCCACCAAATAGATAGACGTTTCTGGTTTTAAGTATGTTTGAGACTTTTTCAGAGAAAGAATACTTTAATTCAGACTTTAAGGTCATCTTGATATGATCAATCCCGTCTTCCAAATAAACATCTCCCACTGCAGAAAAACCAAAACGTTCATAATAGTTTTGAAGGCGATGCTGTGCAGAAATTGAGATCACTTGATTGGGATAAATTTGATTGCATTTTTTGATTGCCTCATTAATTAAATTAAAACCAAGGCCTTCGTTTCGTTTACTAGTGTGGTTAACAATGCGTCCTATTGATGGGCCGCTGTATTGCTTGCCGTCATTCATTTTGAAATTTGGTTTAACAATCCTAAGGTATCCAACTAATTGAGATCCGTCATAAGCAAGAAGATGATCGGAGTGCTGGTCTGAATAGTCTGCATCAATATAGGCACATTCTTGCTCTTCAACAAAAACTTGTTGACGCAGGTTTAATAAATCATACAACTCAATACTGCTTAGTTCTGAAAAGCTTTTCCAGTAAAAATGGTATTGTTTAAAATTCATTGCCTATAAGATAAAATGCGCCCTCTTAGAGAGAAGTTTATGAAAAGTATATACGACTACAAAGTTGATGACAGTCAAAAGAATCCTGTTTCTTTATCGGACTACAAGGGAAAAACATTGCTAATAGTTAATGTTGCCAGCAGGTGTGGCTTAACTCCACAATACAAAGGTCTTCAAGAACTTTATTCAAAATATTCAAATAAAGATTTTGAGATTTTAGCCTTCCCGTGTAATCAATTTGGTGCGCAAGAACCAGGATCTAATGAAGAAATTAAGGAGTTTTGTGATATTAATTTTAACGTAAGCTTTAAAATCTTTGACAAAATCAATGTTAATGGATCAAGTGCCAGTCCATTATTTAAACATTTAAAAAATGAAGCTAAAGGTGTTATGGGATCTGAGGCGATCAAATGGAACTTTACTAAATTCTTAATAGATAATAACGGAAGTGTTATAAAAAGGTATTCACCACAAACTACTCCGGATAAGATTGACAAAGATCTCTCAAAAATACTGGATTAATTGAATAGACTCTTAAAAAATGGGCTGCTTAACACTCTGTTAGCATCAAGTCCGTTTAGAGAATCCCAACAAAAACCACTAAGAAAAAAGTTAAATTCTATTTCTTCGAAAGAAATCTTTAAATCGTCTAATTCTCAGTTTATTGAAGTTTTTCAAACTAATAACTTCAGCAAGAAAGTAATTTTTTTTCCTGGATGGCTGGGTCACAAGGACTCAAAATACTTAATTCCGCTGGCAGATCTTTTATACTCAAGGGGGTTTGATATTTTAAGAATACACCCAATTGATCATGGTGATTCAGAACATTTAAATGAAGATTTTTTTAGAGCAACAGATATACGAGCACTTATTGAAGTAGTTGAATACCTAGGTCAAAAGTTCTCTGATAATGAAATTCATCTCATAGGCTTCTCATTGGGAGGCAACATTTCTCTGAGAATATCTGCATCACCGAAAATTAATTTTCTCAAAAAAACCATTGTCCTCTCGCCTGTTATTAATCCAGAAAATTCAATGAATGCCATGGATAAAAATTCATGGATTTTAAGAAAATATTTCATTGATAAATGGAAAAAAACAATACGAAGGAAAATTGATTTATATAACATTAATGCTAAAGAGGCTTTGAAGCATAAAAATATTAAAAGTCTCACGGAGTATTTTACTGAGAACTTTACTCCACATTCACATGTAAGGGACTTGTTTTCAGCATATGCGGTAACTCAGGAGACTTTAAATAACATTAATCATGATACATTTATCTATTCTGCCTATGATGATCCATGTGTTCCGATTGAACCTTTATTAGAACTAGAGGAAACCACCAATGTCGAATTTAATGCTCTTGAATATGGTGGGCATTGTGGATTTATAGATGACTTTAGATTTACATCGTCTTTATATCATGAGATTTCTAAAAAACTAGAGTCTAGCACTCATTAATAAAGCATCTTCTGGCTTTGGTTTGCTGTAATAGTTTGCTCGAATGGCATCCTCTATAAAGTCATGTTTCTTGTAGAAAGAAATCGCATTTGTATTTGACACTCTAACTTCAAGAGTAATCAAGTTAATTCCCATTGCCTGGACTTGTTTCTTTAAATGATTTACTAGAATTGAGCCGATCCCTTTTTTTTGGTAATTGTTGTCTACAGCTATGTTTAATAAATGTGCTTCTTGCTCAACTGCAACATATATAACAAATCCAATGACATTCTCATTGTTATCCTCACACAAGAAAGAATGATGTCCGACATCAAAGGAAGACTGCATTTGCTTTTCAGTCCAAGGTGATGGATTGGTATTGTTTTCTATAACTAATAAGCTCTTTAGATCAGATGGATTTGATAGCCTAATATTAGTCATCATTTAAAAGGGCCTGCATTTTTTCCCATAATAATTTCTTTTCCTCAGGCTTTTTAATTAATAAAGCTAAGTTCGGTGGAGTTAATTCATTTTTTTTATCAATTTTGATATTAGTGAAGTTAAGAATAATTTCTATATTTAATAATTCATGCTTATTTAGAAAATCATCCCAGGTTAATTCCAAGATTTTATTTTTTTTATTTTCTTTAGATACTGATGCTTCAATTTTAGAAAGAAGCTCGAGCTCTCTTTCACTATATTCATCCAAAGAATGAGAATGTAGTGTTAGAATACGGTCCCTTAGGGAACAATGGACATACGTTTGTACTGAATTGTCTAGTTTTTCCGAGATTGAAAGCATGTCAATACCTAAAGTATTGAGAATAAATGATGTTTTTTTATTCTTGGATAAATGCATAAAGAAATAATGAAAGATATTGCAAAAAAATACAAACCCTTTTCTTCAGTTGAGCTGAGGGACAGGACATGGCCAGACAAAAAAATTACTAAAGCTCCAATTTGGTGCTCAGTTGACTTGAGAGATGGTAATCAAGCCCTGATTGAACCAATGGGGCATGAAAAAAAAGTCAAAATGTTTGAACTTCTATGCTCCCTTGGCTTTAAAGAAATTGAAATTGGTTTTCCAGCAGCATCTCAAACTGATTATGATTTTGTAAGATACTTAATTGAAAAGAAAAAAATCCCTAATGATGTCACTATTCAAGTACTGACTCAGTCTAGGCAGCACATCATTGAGAAAACATTTGAGTCATTGATTGGGATTGATAAAGCAATTGTGCATTTTTATAACTCTACATCAGCACTTCAACGAAAAGTGGTGTTTGATGATGATGAAGAAGGCATCAAAAAAATTGCTATAGATGGAGCCCTTCTTATCAAAGAACTATCAAAAAAATATAATAAAACTAATTGGCGTTTTGAGTATTCACCTGAAAGCTTTACTGGTACTGAGGTAGATTTTGCAGCTGAAGTTTGTAACGAGGTTATAAATATCCTTAAGCCCTGTAGTGATGAAAAAATTATTATTAATTTGCCAGCTACGGTAGAGATGTCTAGCCCCAACGTTTATGGAGATCAAATTGAGTGGATGATTAGAAATCTAAATAATAGAGAGGATGTGCTTGTCTCTCTGCATCCTCATAATGATAGAGGAACTGCTGTGGGTGCAGCTGAAATCGGTGTTATGGCTGGTGCCGATAGAGTTGAAGGAACCTTGTTTGGTAACGGCGAAAGAACAGGTAATGTAGATATTGTTACGTTAGCTCTTAATTTACTAACTCAGGGAGTTGATCCTGAGCTAGAACTTAATAACATAAATCATGTGATTCGTGAAGTTGAATACTGTAATCAATTACCGGTCCATCCACGACACCCATATGCTGGAGATTTGGTTTTTACTGCTTTCTCTGGTTCACATCAGGATGCAATAAAAAAAGGCCTTTCAGCCATCAGTCAATCAAATAATCCACATTGGGAAGTGCCTTATCTGCCCATTGATCCCTCGGATCTAGGAAGAACTTATGAAGCAGTTGTGCGTATTAATTCACAGTCAGGCAAAGGTGGTATTGCTTATATCTTAGAAAAAGATCATGGGGTATCTCTCCCAAGAAGACTTCAAATCAGTCTTTCTACAAAAATACAAAAAGTTGCAGATGAAACAGGCAAAGAACTCCTCTCACATGAGATCTGGGATATCTTTGATAAAAATTTTATTCAAGGACCAAATAAAGCTGAATTGATTTCATTTGAACTTAATACTATTGATGGTGAAAATGACAGTATCAAAGTTGAGACCAAATTAAATCAAAACATACTAGAGTTTTCAGGAAGTGGAAATGGTCCAATTGATGCAATGATTCAAGGGATAAATGAAAAAATGGGTTTAAATCTTAGTGTTACTGACTATCATCAACATTCATTGGGTACTGGGTCAGATGCAAAAGCTGTTGCATATATTGAAGTATCTGATGGAAATAAAACTCGTTGGGGAGTAGGTATAGATGAGAATACTATAAGAGCTTCTTTGAGAGCAATTATGATAGGGTTCGATAAAATATCTATTTAAATACTGGCTTTCTCTTTTCAAAAAAAGCAGCTACCCCTTCTTTAAACTCATCATTCCCCAAAATACTATTTTGTGTATTTGCTTCATCCTCATAGGTTTGAATAAATTTCTTTTCTAAAGAATCTCTCATTATTTTTTTGGTATTAGACACAGCTTGTGGTGATCGCATGGAGATGGCTTGTGCCCATTTATGAGTTTCACTTTCAAGATTCTCTGGAGAACACACCTTATTTGCAATTCCAAGTTGAAGGCACTCCTGTGCACCAATTTTTTTAGCCTCAATTGCAAATTCCAATGCTTTGCTATATCCAATATTTCTAGCAAGCAACCAACTTAATCCGCCATCAGGCACCAGAGCTATATTACTAAATACAGACAGAATAAATGCTTCCTCAGACATAATTCTTAAATCGCATGCCATTGCGTAAGCCGCACCAATACCTGCCGCAGGACCATTAATGCTTCCAATTACTATTTTTGGCATGGAAATAATATTATTAATTGAGGGAAAGTATCCTCTCATAAGAGCATCTTTTGTGTCTTTCCAGGTGGGATCATTCTCACTAAGGTCAGCGCCTGATGTAAAGCCTTTGCCCTCACCTGTTAATACTAAGACTCTAATGCTAGAGTCATTCTTTACAATTTCAGTAGCCTCGTTTAAGTCGATAATTTGTTGAGTATTAAAAGCATTCATTACTTCTGGTCTAGAAAAGGCAATTGTTGCAACTGTTTCATCAATTGAGAGTTTAAGACTTTCAAATTCCATCATGGCTCCTTAATAATTAAAGATTTTTTATCAGTAAACATTTTACAGCTTTTTTGTGCATTATCAGCTCTACTCCATTGAACTGAACTGTTCGATGTAGTCTGTGAGCAAAAGAATATTTTTTCAATCTCTAGTTGTGTTTTACGGTTAGGTTGTGAGAAGCCATTTTTTTTAATCCAATGCCTAATTATGTTAGTGCGTTCGATTTCAGAAAGTTTAGATAAGCTTGATATTTTAAGACCTGATTCTGATCTAAACTCTTCGATTCTTTGCTCTAAAAAAATATTTTTAAACTCAATATCTTGTTGAGACAATTCACTCAAGTCAGAAATTTTTTTAATTGCAGCTGGCCAACGCTCACTAATCAGAGGTATAAGTCTGCCTCTTATAAAATTTCTATCAAACTGCTCATCATCATTACTATGGTCATGAATATACTCTAGGTTATGTTTTTCAACATATTCATAAATTTCATCTTTTTCAATTTTTAACATTGGTCTTAGGACCTTTATTTCATTCAGTATACTCACTTCATTAATACCAGATATGCCTTCGGGACCACTCCCCCTAAACATTCTAAAAAGTATTGTTTCAACCTGATCATTCATATGATGACCTAATGCTAGGACACCGGGTGTTCTAATTATATTTGCAAAAATTTTAAACCTTGCTTTTCTAAAGCTGCCTTCAAGACTGGCTGTGCTATCTAAGTTCGTAATAGAAGTTGCTGTAAATTCAATATTTTGATTATTACAAAAGTCTTTACAAAAATTCTCCCATTTTTTTGATTCAGGTGAATGCCCATGATTTACATGAATTGCTTTAAGAGATCCTATTTCATTAGACTTATTCATTTCATTCAAATAATGCAAAAGAGCTATGGAATCAGCCCCACCACTCAGCCCAACAAATACGTCAAGATTCTTAGAGAAATGAGATTCAGAAAATTTTGAATTGAAAGCTAATTTAGCCAATTTCTAATAGCTTTTTATATCTTGCTTCAAGCAGATCTTCTATAGGTTTAGATAAAAGTGTGCCTAAGTTTTTTAAAATACATGAACGCACTGACTCGCTGATTTCTTTATAATCTCTGTGAGCGCCTCCAAGCGGCTCTTTTATAATCTCATCAACAATCTTTATTTTAATGAGTTCTTGTGCGCTAACTTTCATTGCTTCAGCAGCATCTGAAGCCTTTTCAGCAGTCCTCCAAATTATTGATGCGCAAGCCTCAGGCGAAGCAACTGAATAAGTAGCATGTTCCAAAATTGCAATGTGATCACCGACTCCGATTGCTAATGCTCCTCCTGATCCACCCTCTCCGGTAATAATTACAATGATTGGAGTCCTCAACTTTGACATGACAGCTAGATTAGTAGCTATAGCTTCACTTTGACCTCTTTCTTCGCCCTCAATACCTGGATAGGCACCAGCTGTATCAATAAAAGTAATCACAGGCAAGTTAAAACGCTCCGCTAACTGCATTAATCGTTTTGCCTTTCTATACCCTTCAGGCTGTGGCATGCCAAAATTTCTTTTTACTTTATCCTCTGTCTCTCTTCCTTTTTCATGGCCGATCACCATCACAGAATTGCCTTCGATTTCTGCAATACCACCTATGATGGATTGATCATCTGCAAACTGACGATCACCATGAAGTTCAATAAAATCTGAAAATACAGCTTTGATATAGTCTGATGTATGGGGTCTCTGAGGGTGACGAGCAACTTGAACCTTTTGCCATGTAGAAAGTTTAGAAAAAATTTTATTTTTTAGTTTTTCTTCCTCTTTACGTAGCTTTTCAATTTGGCCTAACAGTTCTGGATCTTCATTTGATGCAGCCTGCAGAGCCTCAATTTTTTCAATTATTTCAGCTAATGGTCTTTCAAAATCTAAAAAGTGCTCTTTCATTATTAGGATCCCAAACTAATCTTATCAGTATTAAAAATTTCATTCAGGATTTTAATGTTTTCTGATGTTGGGGGCACTGAATACTGATCTCCCAATTTTATGAGAGCACATGTATTATTTTTACTCACTTTCAACTTAATAGTGCACGATTGTTCATCCCAAAAACTACCATTCAACTTTTTAAGCTTTGAAATTGATTCTTGAACTTCAGCATCATTGTTATTTGTAAGATCAACGATGAGACTGCCAGACTTTTCAGATAATTCATTATCAAGAAGTTCAATCCTTTTAATGTCGAGTTTGAACATCTTGGTCCCCATCTCCTTAGTTTTATAATCATCAAATTCTGCATTCCCTGCAAAAACTAAAATAGCTCCTTTTTTTACTAAAAAATGATACTTTTCTAGTATTTCAGAACTAATGATGCCCTCCATTGATGAAGTGCCATCATCAAAACTAATGAACATAACTGGTTTACCTGATCGATCTCGAATCTGTCTTATATTATTTACTAATCCGACTACTTTTACCTTTTTAGTATCAACGGTTATTTGACCTATTTCATGACTTCTTATGTGAGCAACTCTTTTACTAATTGTTTTAACAGGATGGCCAGACATATAAAAACCTAAAGCAGTCTTTTCATGCTCAAGAATTAATTCTGGAGGTAAATCACTTATATTTTTATACTTATCATAGGGATCAAATTCTTGCTGGACAGAAGAAAAGAGATCCGAGCTAGAAGATTGTCCTTTTTGTCCTTCACGCAAAACATCCTCTAAAGCTTCTATAGCGATAGATCTAGATGGAGATATTGAATCAAAAGCACCTGACTTTGCTAAAGCCTCGATAGACTTCTTGCCACCCAACTTGATATCGGTTTTTTTTGTTAAATCAAATAAATCTTTAAAACCTGATGATCTTTTTTCAATTAAATGGGTAATGTAGGAGTCTGCAACACCTTTTATTGCTCCCAGGCCATATTCGATCTCTTGATTTTGATTTACTTTAAAGTTTTTAATAGATGTATTTATGTTCGGCTTAATAACCTTTAAACCCATTTTTTTACATTCTTGGATTTGGATTTGAACTTTATCTGTATTACCCAAATCAGAGGATAGAACTGCTGCCATGAAGTATGCTGGATAATAAGTCTTTAAATATGCTGTTTGATAAGAAATCAATGCATAGGCTGCAGAATGGGATTTATTAAAGCCATAACCGGCAAACTTCTCAATTAAATCAAATATTTTTTCTGCAACTGGCGCCTTAATATTATTTTTTTTGCAGCCATTTACAAAAATCTCTCTTTGTTGCTCCATTTCTTCTACTTTCTTTTTACCCATGGCTCTTCTAAGAATATCTGCTTGGCCAAGTGAATATCCTGCAAGCACTTGAGCAGCTTGCATAACTTGCTCCTGATATAAAATAACACCGTAGGTTTCCTTCAAGACAGGCTCTAATAGATCATGGGGATATGTGACTTTTACTTTGCCATGCTTTCGATTAACAAATTCATCATGCATACCAGATTCAAGAGGGCCTGGTCTATAAAGTGCGAGCAACGCGGTAATTTCTTCAAATTTTGTTGGAATTAATCTCTGAATGAGATCCCTCATTCCAACCGATTCAAGTTGAAAAACTGCGGAAGTATTCCCAGATGCTAGAAGTTCAAAAACTTTTGGATCATCAAGTTTTATTGAATGTATGTCTATAGGTTTGAGATCTGAAGATGAACGGAATTTATTAATTTCCTTAACAGCATTATCAATAACGGTTAAAGTTCTGAGACCAAGAAAATCAAACTTCACTAAACCAATGGTTTCGACATCGTCTTTATCGTATTGAGTCATCACTGATTGTGATTGTTCATCCACATAAGTGGGGCAGAAATCAGTAATTTTTCCTGGAGCAATTACTATTCCACCGGCATGCTTGCCAACATTTCTCGCAATTCCCTCTAATTTAAACGAAAGATCAATTATTTCAGATACTTCATCATCCTCTTGGATTAGTTGTTTAAAAAGAGGTTGGCTCTTGATTGCTTGATTGAGTGTAATTCCTGGTGTTGTTGGAATCATTTTTGCAATCCTGTCTCCTAGTCCATAAGGTCTCCCTAATGCTCGTGCAACATCCCTGACAACTGCTCTTGCTGCCATGGTCCCAAATGTAGCAATTTGAGAAACTGCGCCTTGTCCATATTTTGAGCTCACATACGAAATAACTTGATCTCGTTTATCCATACAAAAATCAATATCAAAATCAGGCATTGATATCCTTTCCGGGTTAATAAACCTTTCAAAGAGTAAATCGTGCTCTATTGGATCAAGTTCTGTAATGTCCAAACAATAAGCAACCAAAGACCCTGCTCCTGAACCCCTTCCGGGTCCAACAGGAATATCATTTTCCTTAGACCACTTTATAAAATCAGCAACAATTAGAAAGTAGCTAGAAAACCCTGTTTTAGTTATGGACTTGAGCTCGTAATCAAGTCTTTCGGTATATTTCTGATGTAAGTTTTTTGGTTGTTTTTTTAAAAGCTTTGTAAGACCCTTTTTTGCCTCAGAGCTCAAAAAAGAATCAAAGGTTTCTCCTTCAGGAACTGGATATTCGGGAAGGAAATATTCACCAGTTTTTAAACTGACATTACATGCAGTTGCTACCTCAAAAGTATTTTCCACAACTTTTTTACAGTCCTCAAAAACCTTATGCATTTCCTTGGAGTTCTTGATGTACTGATGAGTATTAAATTTACTTTGTCTGTTTGCATCATTAAGTGTTGTACCGTTATTAATGCAAACTTTAATTTCATGAATATCAAAGTCCTCTTTGTTAAGGAACATACAGTCATTTGTTCCTATAACAGGAATCTTAAGTTTAGAGGCCAGACTGAAGATAGTTCTTTTTGCTAAAGCAAAATTTTGGTCCTCAAAATTATTAATCTCTAGCAACAAATTGTCTTTTGCTAGAGACATATATTTTTTTAAATAATTTATAGAATCTTGAATCCTATTTTGTCGATTTAATTCATAAAGATATGAATTACTTCCCCCCAATATGATGAAGATATCTTTTTTAAATTCCTCGAGTTGTTCTAGAGTAATAAAATTTTTATGGTTTTGAATTTGATTTTGTGAAATTGAAATTAAGTTTATTAAGCCCCTTAACCCAATGTTTGTTTTTGCTAAACACAAAACTTCGTGAGGAGTATCTGAAAATGAATCTTTAACATTAAGGATGCATCCTAAAATTGGTTTGACGCCCTTCGATTCAGCGTAAGATATAAACTTTACCAGCCCAAAAAAGTTATTTAGATCGGTTAATGCAATCGCAGGCATTTTATACTTTACAGCGGCATCAACTAGCTCTTTAACCCTTAATAGACCTCTAGAAATACTAAATTCTGAATTCGTTCTTAGATGAATAAAAGGCTTCATAAGCTCTTATTTTACCCCTTTAAATGTCATTCTATGAATCTTTGATGGCCCAAATTCTTCAATTAAATTTAGGTGCTCAGCAGTCGGGTAGCCTTTATGTTTTGAGAAATTAAATCCAGGATACTCTTTATCCATCTCATGCATAAGGTTATCTCGATAAACTTTTGCAACTATTGAGGCAGCTGAAATCAAAAAACATTTTTTATCTCCGCCAATAATTGGATGGTTAGGAATATCAATGTTCAATCCAAACTTCCCGTCTACAAAAATATTGCTTGGTTTTATCTCTAGATTGCTTATAGCCCTCTCCATTGCCAAGAGAGATGCTTTATGAATATTTATTTCATCAACCTCAACATTTGAAGAAATGCCTATTCCTGCAATTCCATTTTCAAGAATTTCATCACAAAGACGATTTCTTTTTACGGGCGTTAATTGTTTTGAATCTTTAAGTCCTTCAACCTCATTAAATAGCACTACCGCAGCAGCAACTACCGGTCCTGCAAGACAGCCTCGCCCTACCTCATCTACTCCTGCTTGCACTATCAACTCTCTCCAGCAAATATCTTGCTCCCTTAGTCATACCATTTCCCTTAATTAGATCCTTTACATTAGCCACACTAAAAGCTAGTTGATCTTTATTCTCTATAGCTGACATAAAGGCATCAAATATTTCATCTGGCGTACATTGATTCTGAAGAAGCTCTGGAAAAATATTTTTTCCTAGAATTAAATTTGGAAGACCGATCAAGTTAGTTTGCATTAAAGGTTTTAAAATTAAATAGTTTATTAAACTGGTTTTGTAACAGATTATTGGAATGTTTCCATAGCAAGCAGCCTCAAGTGATGCAGTTCCTGATGTTGAAATAGTGAAAGTTGATAATGATAAGAACTCTTTCATTTTATCAGTTTGAATAAAGATTGAAGTTTCTAGCCCACTTAGCTCTGCTTGAATTATATTTTTATGATCTTGATTGACCACTGGGAATAAAAAGTTATAACTTTTATCACCCTCATAAAGCTTTTTAATTACCTTTTTGTAAATAGACAGCATATTGGAAATTTCAGACCTTCTACTTCCAACCAAGAAAGTTAAACACTCTGAATCATTATTAATTCCATATCTATTTTTAATTGAGGAAACATCTTCGACCTTTTCAATATCTTGAAAAGGATGCCCCACATGAAAAGAATTCACATTATTTTTCTTAAGGTATTCATGCTCAAATTTAAATAAGCAAAAAGTTGTATCTACAAATTTTCTAAGCTGTTTAACTCGACCTGACCTCCATGCCCAAACAGACGGACTAACAATTTGAAAATTTATTGTCGAGTTTATTTTTTTAAGCTTTTTGTGAAAAAAAGAATTTAAATCTGGGGAGTCTACACCTATAAAAATATTAATATTTTTACTAATTAAAAAATCAAGTATTTGTTTTCTAGCTCTTAAGATTTGCCTTAAGTTCTTTAATGGGTCAATAATTCCCATCACATTCAAAATTTCTCTATCAAAATCTTGGGGTCTAGAAATATTAAATTTATCTAGTTCCTTTCCGCCAACCCCAAATAATTCAAAATCTCTGCCAGAGGATTTCAAAGACTCGATGAAGCTTGCTGCTAGATAGTCACCTGATTTTTCAGCAGAAATAATACCAATTCTTAATTTAGAACTTTGCACCTATCGCAATAAGCCTCTTGAGGATTGCTCAACAGATGCAATAAATTCTTTAAGGCCTTTTTGATTAATGTCTAATTCATTAAGAGACGAAATGGCATCCTCTAAAGAGTAACCTTTTCGATAAACAATTCGATATGCTTTTTTTAAAACGGCTATCTCATCATCAGAAAAACCATTTCTTTGCATCCCAACTGTGTTAAGGCCTATAGGCCTAGCAGGATTAGCAGCAACTTTTACAAATGCTGGGATATCCATTGTTATTACCGTGTTAAGGCCCGTAAATGCATAACTGCCAACATTACAAAATTGATGGATAAGTGAAACAGCACCCAGCGTAGCAAAATTTCCTACATTTACATGTCCAGCTATGCCGCTATTATTTGCAAAGACATTATTGTTTCCAACCACACAATCATGAGCAACATGAGAGTAAGCCATAAACAGGTTGTAGTCACCAATGACAGTAGTTGATTTGTCTTGTACTGTTCCCCGATGAGCAGTGAATCCTTCTCTAAAAATATTCCCTTCACCAATTTGAAGATTTGTCTTCTCACCTTGATATTTTTTATCCGGAGTATCCTCGCCGATTGTGCAAAACTGATAGAAAACATTCTTGGGACCAATGGATGTTGGCCCTTTAATCACAACATGAGATTTTAGTTCGCATTCTGGGCCAACTGTAACGCCTTCGCCTATAAAACAAAACGGGCCTATAGTAGCTGAGCTATCTACCTTGGCACTTGGATGGATAAAAGATTGATCAGACATAGTTATTTAGGGCGATCAGCACACAATATCATGGCTGAACAAATTTTTTTACCCTCTACCTCAGCATAACAATTAAATTTCCAAATCCCACTTTTGACGCTTTCAACTGCTGAGAATAGATCAAGGACTTCTCCAGGGACAACGGGTTGTCTAAACCTAACTTTGTCTGCTCCAGCAAAATAATAGATGCTGCCCTCTTCAGGTGTCTTATTCATGGTCATAAAGCCTAATATTCCAGCTGCTTGTGCTAACGATTCAATAATTAAGACTCCAGGTAATACTGGTTTATCAGGAAAATGTCCTCTAAAAAAATCAGCTTGAGGCTTTATGTCCCACTGAGCATGAATTTTATTACCAAGATCCACTTCGATAACTCTGTCTACCAATAAAAATGGGTCCCTATGTGGCAGATGTTTCTTTATATGATCAAGATCGTACATATTAATCTTTATTTCGTTTGCGAATGAAAACAGATGATTTAGCCCAATCACTATGAGATTGAGCAGGCATTATTCCTATGTACTGACCCGGCTTATTTATGCTTTTTGTAATAAGAGTGTGAGCTCCAACAAAAACATCATCACAAATCTTTAGATGGCCTAAAATTCCTGAAAGTCCCCCCATCTGTAAGTTCTTTCCTATGATGGTTGAACCTGCAATTGCACATGATGCTGCAATTGCTGAGTTTTCACCCAAAATAACATTATGAGCAATATGTACCTGATTATCTAATTTAACGCCATTATGGATATGGGTATTATTTATCGCGCCTCTATCAATAGTGCAACCTGCGCCTATCTCAACATTATCACCAATAATCAATCCCCCAAGTTGCTCAATCTTTTCATAGCCACTTTTAGAAGGTGCAAAACCAAAACCATCAGTACCAAGAGAAACGTTTGAATGGATAATGCAATTAGCTCCAATGTTTACATCTTGAATGATTGATGTGTTTGCATGAATAATAGTTTTTGATCCTACGTTACATTTATTACCAATAAATACATTAGGTCCTATAAAGACATTGTCACCTATTTCACAATCTTGACCTATGTATGCATTATTTGAAATAACTGTGCCCTCTCCAGTTGATGATGAATCATGTATAAAGCTTTTTCCTTGGCTGAAAGGTTGTACTTGATCTTTAAACAACTGAGTTAATCTTGCAAATGCAAAATATGGATCATCAACATAGATTACATTCTCACAAATACTTGAGTCTAAACCCTTAGGAAGTACGATAGCTGTTGCAAGAAAGTTCTTAGCTTTTTTTAGTGTTTTAGTATCATTTGAAAAAGTAATAGTATTCAAAACTGTGTTTTCAATACCTGAAACATTATTGACTTCTGCGTTTGGATCTCCCTCTAGCTCACCCTCTAAAAACTTAGCTATTTTTTCAAGGGAGAACTTAGTTTCTGACAAATGTTTTATTCAGATTGAGCAGCAACATCCAACATTGATGTAACGTCATCTGTTAAATCAAGTGATGTATCTGCAAATAAAACATTCTCTCTGCCAAGTAAAACTTTAACTTGTTTAGCAGCGATTAATTCTTGAAGAATCTTTTGTACAGAGGGATTTAAATCTCTAAAGACTTTGTCAGCGGTTTCATTTTGCTTAGTTTGAATTTTGCCAACAATAAATTCGAGGTCCTTTGATTTCTCTTGAATTGAGCGCTGAATATCAGTAATTTCTTCTTGAGAAAGTGTTTCTGCTTCTTTTTGTAGTTTTTCAGCGAGTGATTGTCTATCAGTTTGCAATACTCTTGCTTGCTCTAAATTACCAGAATATTCAGATTCTTCTTCGAGAGTCTCAAATGCATCTTTCGCTGCCTGGGTTGCTAACACTGCTGTTCTTAAGTCAATAACTGCAACGCCATCAAGTGCAGCTGCTGGTATAGCAAAAGAACCCGTGAGTAATAATCCAAGTAAGTATTTTTTCATGTCGACCCTCTACTAAAAAAGTTGATATATTTTATATTAATTATAGAAAAAAACATCTAAAACCTATAATGATGTTCCAATATTAAACTGAAATTCTTCAGTTCTATCAAAAGGACCATCGTTAAAGGGTTGTGAGAAGCTAAAACTCATTGGACCAAATCCGGTCATCCATGTGACACCTACACCAATTGAATATCGCAATTCGTCAATGGAAGGCTCAGAACAATTCAACTGATAATCCAAACAGTCTGTTGAAAAAACGTTACCGTAGTCAATAAAGAAAGCTGATCTCATTGATCTTGTGTCATCAACCATTGGCAATTTAAATATTAACTGCAAACTTCCTTCAATTAAAAAATTACCGCCAATAGGATCATCATATTGAGAAAAAGCATAAGGATTTTGTGCGGGTGCGTCTGGTATGCCGTCATTATCTGTATCAATAATATCTGGACATACATCATTTATTTCATCGTACTCATAACATGGAGCTGGTGTAACTCGCGGTCCTAAAGTATTTGATTCGAATCCTCGAAGTGACCTTGGTCCACCTGAATAAAAATTTTCAAAGAAAGGTGTCACCTCTGTATCTCCATAAGTCCCTATGTAACCCAATTCACCAACAAATCCAAAAACTAAGTCAGCAAAGCCTAATGGCCTGTAGAACTTATTTCTTAAATTAATTTTGTAATAATCTATATCGCTTCCTGGCACTGTAGTTTGAAATAAAACATCTATAGATGATCCATTGGTTGGAAATAAGCCTCTATTTAAGGTAATTCGTGACCAGACCGCTTGTGCTTTTAGCGTCTCAAAAATGTCTCCTTCGGAGTTCAAGAAATTAGAAATCTCTCTTGCTGGTAATGTTCCTGCACTAATATCAGTTTTATCGTAATTTAAGTTAAGCCCTATTCTTTGAATTTCATTAATTGGATAGCCGAACTGTATTCCCGCACCGAAAGAATTTGTAAGATAATTGGCAACATTAAACTCGCCGTAGTCAGTTTCTCTAAAGTAAACGCTATAACCTCTACTGACACCATCCATTGTGAAATACGGATCAAAGAAAGATAAACTGTAAAGCTCCTGATAAACACTTTTATTGATACCAATATTTACTCTATTTCCAGAGCCCAAAAAGTTTTGGTCTTGTAAATTTAAGCCAAGATTGAGACCAAAGTCACTATACCCAATCGATCCGCCAATGCTTGAGGTGCTCTCCTCTTCAACAGTAAATTCAATATCAACCTGATCCTCGGTACCAGGAACTGGTATTGTTTCAACGTTTACTTCCTTAAAATATCCCAATCTTTCCAACCTTAGTTTTGACTGCTCAATTAGATTATCTGAGGCCCAAGCACCCTCAAATTGCCTCATTTCCCTTCTCAGGACTTCGTCATTTGTAAGAAAGTTTCCGCTAAAATTAATTTTTCTTGCATACGTTCTGTTTCCGGGTTGAACAATAAACAAAAGGTCGACTAATTCATCATCATCTTGTATCTCAGGAGTACCTCTTACTTCAGCAAAAGTGTATCCCTCATTACCAAGAAGGTTTTTAAAATACTCTTCGATTTGGGTAATTTGTGCTTGTGAGTAGAGTTCACCATTTAAAGTTTCTAGGATAGGTTGATAGAGGTTTTCATCAATTGGCAGATCACCGATAATATTCACTTCGTCAATAATATATTTTTCTCCCTCAAGAATACTCATAGTTATAAAGACATCCTTTCTATCTTGGGAAATGCTCACTTGAATTGATTCTAATGAGTATTTCAAATAACCACGATCTAAATAGAAAGATTCAAGGTTTTCAATATCGCCTTCTAATGTCTCTTTAGAATATTTATTACTATTTGATAAAAATGAAAACCAGTTTCCCTCTGACAGTTCCAATGCATCCAAAAGCTCATCATCTGAAAAAATTGAATTTCCAATTACCTTTATGCTCTTTATCTTAGCTGACTTACCCTCGTCAATGATAATTCTTAAATCGATGGTATTTCTTGGCTTATCAAAAGTTTCAACTTCAACACCGGCGCCATATCTTCCTTGAGATGCGTATTGCCTCACTAATTCACTTTTCATGCCTTCTAGTGTTGAGCGCTTATAAACTTGTCCCTCAGCAATCCCTGCGCCCTCAAGACCACGAAGTAGATCCTCAGATTTGAGTGCTGAATTTCCCTCAAGTTCAATGGAAGAAATTGATGGTCTTTCCTCTATATCGATGATTAAAGCTGTGCCATCTTGAGATATCTTGATGTCATTAAATTGTTCTGTATCAAATAATGCTAAGACTATATCTCTTACCTTCTCCTCAGACATTCTATCGCCAACGCTAATTGGAATAATTGTGAAGATACTTCCAATTGATACTCTTTGTAATCCCACAACTCTAATATCTGAGATCACAAATTCATCAAATGCGCTCACCAATACTGAGAACATCAAAGATATCGTTAGTAAAAACTTTTTCAAAATGTCCCCTAGAAAAATCTTGATATATCGTTGAATATTGCAAAAAACATCAGCAGCATAACCAGCGCCCATCCGCCGGAGTAAATGACATTTTCAACTTTTTCAGGAATTGGTCCTCTATTTATTGCTTCAACACCCAGCAATACGAGTTGTCCTCCATCTAGTACTGGAATTGGTAACAAATTTAGTACTCCCAAAGAAATACTCAAGAGAGCCATTAAGTAAAGAAATGGGATAATACCTGCTTTTGCTGTGTCCCCTGCCATTTGAACTATTCCTATGGGCCCACTAAGGTTTTGAGTTCCAAGGTTACCAGTCAACATTTTGCCGATAAAAGTAATTGTTTTATAGCTCATATTGAAGGTCTCTTTTGCTCCTTTAACAATAGATTCAAGGATATTCAATCTAGTTCCGGGCACAATACCAATATAGTTTTGCTCCACTCCTTCAACCTCTCTCTTTGAGAGTTCAACATCAAAATACAATCTTTGCGAGTCTCTTAAAACCTCAATCTGGATCACTGATCTTGATGATGCTATAGCCTCTCGAATATCATCGAAGTATTTGATGGGCTGAGACTCCACGCTTAAAATAAGGTCGTTAACTTTAAGACCGCTTGAAGCAACAGGCAAGCCATCAGCTATTTGGCCAATATATGGTCTTAATTTAAGATCAATTGTGAAACCAAGGGCCTTTTCAGGGTTAATCTGATCACTCTCATCGCTTAAAAAGTTATTGACTTCAATTGCTTCTTCAAACCTATTTCCGACAGTATCTCTAAAGCCAAGATTAATAAAGCCAGATTTGCCAGAATGGGATAATAACTCCAGCCGTAAATCCTGAAGGTTATTAATTTTTTTGCCCTCTATGAACTCAAGAACGTCTCCATCTTCAAAAGCATATTGATTCTCTATTTTGGAGGTTTCATTCAAGACAACGGTTGCATCAAACTGTCTTTCAACAGAATTTGAATAAATGATTGCAAAAACTAGGATTGCCAAAATAAAATTTGCTACAGGCCCTGCAAGCATAATAAGTGCTCGTTGCCATTTAGGCTTAGATTCAAAAGTATTTGCAAGTTGTTCTTTACTTAATCCATCTAAGATAGATTCGTCTTCTGCAATTGCTCTGTCCGATAACATAGCCACATAACCTCCTAGAGGTAATGCGGAAAGTGCAAATTCGGTTCCCTGTTTATCATGTTTCTTGTAAAAAACAGGTCCCATACCTATGGAAAATCGTTGAACATAAACACCAAAATATCTTGCAACAATAAAATGACCGAATTCATGAATTGTAATCAGTACACCGAGTAATACTATGGCTGAGAAAAAATAAATCATAGGCTAATTAATGGGATATAGATTTTATCATTTCCAATGACTTTATGCGTGCTTCTTGGTCATAAAAATAAACTTCCTCAATCGAGTCCAGCTTTGACATTGACATAACACTATAAGTTCCCTTTATAACCTTATCAATTTCAAGGAAACTTATTTTAGAATCACGAAATTGCTGAACTGCTACCTCATTTATTGCGTTAAAAATTGCACCTCTATTTCCTTGATGCTCGATTACATCTCTTGCAATTTCAAATAAGGATTCTTTTTCATGAGGTATAGGAAAGAATTCTAATAGTCTCTCAGAAGTTAATAGCTCCTCAAAATTTATACTTATTCTGTTATCACCCCTGAGCATGTTTGCGATAGGTACCTCCATGGATGGATTGCTAAGATGCGCAATTGAGGATCCATCAACATAAGTAACCATAGCATGCAAAATACTTTGAGGATGGATGACAGCATTAATTTTATCGCTCTCAATATTAAAAAGGATTGCAGCTTCGATTACTTCAAGACATTTATTCATTAGAGTTGCAGAGTCAATAGAAATTTTTGTTCCCATTTTCCAATTAGGATGATTGGCTGCTTGTTCTGGTGTAATTTCTTTGAGCTGATCCATACCCATGCCATAAAATGGACCACCAGAAGCAGTAAGCGTCACTTTGCTTATTTCAGAGTTGCTGCTCTTAGAATCTAGACATTGCAAAACTGCATTATGCTCGCTGTCTATTGGAAATATCTGACTATCGTACTTTTTGCAACTTTCTAAAAAAATACTGCCAGCAGTAACAATGCTTTCTTTGTTTGCTAATAAGATCTTTTTTCCGGACTTTGAGGCTAGCATTGTAGATTTCAAACCTTCAAAGCCCGAAACACCACAAATAATAAATTCTACAGATTCTAAACAAAAAACTTCCAACAAATCATCTTCGTCAGTTATTTGATTGGGTACATCAAGATCAGTTAGCTGATTCGAAAACACATATTTGGGCTTAAATTCACTAATAATTTCCTTAGCCTTTTCACGATTATTGTTGTATGAAAAGCCTATTAATTTTAGGCTATCGGTATTTTGTCGAATAACACTCAAGGCGCTGGAGCCAATACTTCCTGTTCCACCTAAAATAAATACACCTCTCATAACGACAAAAACAAAATGCCTGCCACAGTTGTGAATGCAGGAAGGTGTGAATCAATTCTATCTAAGAAGCCACCATGGCTAAGCAATAATGAGCTTGAATCTTTCACATCTGAAACTCTTTTCAAATAGCTTTCAAATAAATCGCCAACAAACGTAAGAGGAATGCTAGCCAAAATAGCAAGAAAAACTAAATGAGGAATAAAGTTAAGTACAAACATTGAGGAGATAAAAATTATTGAAAGTAATGAGCCGCCAATAAGTCCCTCTGCGGTCTTGTTTGGACTTATTAAAGGAAAAATCTTATTTTTACCAAATAAGTTTCCAAATAAATACGCCCCTATATCAATAAGTGCAGTATTTAAGATAACTACAAACAAAAGAAGATTTCCATTGATTGGAAGTGATTGACTTGAAATGATTAATATTCCAGAGGACAAAAATATGGATAAGAAAATTATCATCATGTAAGGCATAAATATTTTTAATTTAGGTAGCTGTCTAAATGCCATAAGGATCATGATTCCAGTCCATAAATAGAAGCCAAATATTGCCAATAATACCTTTATGTTTTCTTGGAGGAATAGGATACCAATCAACGCTGATGCTAAAAATAGAATATTAAATACACTTCGCCCAATAAAATTCAGCAGTTCAAGAGCTGCAAGAATAGTAATAGCTAGAATAAATATTTTTATAAGAAGAGAGTTTCCATAAGCTAGGGCTAAAATAATTACAGCTGCCATCAAAAGGGCTATAGGAACCCTTGATATTAGATTCTTACTAAACTCTTTTTCCAAAACGTCTTTTCCTTTTTTTAAAAGAATTCAAACAATCCTGAAAATCATTTGAACTGAAATCTGGCCAAAGCTTATCAACAAAAATTAGTTCAGTGTATGCAATGTGATACAAAAGAAAATTACTAATTCTATGATCGCCGCCGGTTCGTATTAAAACATCAAGATCATTAATTGGTGCGCTCAGGTAATTAAAAAAACTAGTTTCATCAATTTGTAAGTCTTTCTTGGTCTTTTTTGCCTCATCCACAATTGTCCTAATCCCATTAATTATGTCCGACCTACCCCCATACCCTAATGCAATGTTTAAATTGAGAGCTGGTTTTGTAAAAGAAGTATCGTTTTCAGCCTTAAGGATGCTTGCATAAACTTTTTTCCCAAAATTTTCTATATCACCAAAAAAATTAAGTTTAACTTTTTGTTCAGCTAACTCAGGAACTTGTTCATGAATTGCCTCAATTATTAAGCGTTTAATACCAGAAATTTCCTTTTTTGGCCTAGACCAATTCTCTGTACTAAAAGCATACAAGGTTAAAGATTGAAGTTTTTGACGAACTGCCTCTTTAACTACCTCTTTGACAACTGCAACACCTTTTTCATGTCCACGATTTGTAATCAATGAATTTTGTTTAGCCCAGCGGCCATTTCCATCCATAATAATCCCAACATTTTTTGGATTATTTGCTGGGTTGGCAGATGCCATAGTAATTAGATCTCGGCTAGATCAGCCTCTTTATTCTTTAATTCTTCTTCAACCAACCCTATAAAATGGTCGGTCGTTTTTTGAACCTCAGCTTCAATACGTTTAAGTTCGTCTTCAGAAATTTCATTTTCTTTTTGAAGATCTTTTGCTGAATTATTTGCATCTCTTCTTATATTGCGAATTGAGATTCGAGAGTTTTCTGCTTCATTGCGTGCTTGCTTGATGTAGTCCTGTCGTGTTTCCTCAGTGAGTGCTGGCATTGTAATTCTTATTAAATCGCCTGATGTATTTGGATTTAAGCCTAAATCCGATTTAAGAATTGCTTTTTCTATTTCACCAATCATGCTTTTATCCCATGGGGATATGGAAAGTGTTCTTCCCTCTTCTACTGAGATATTAGCGGTTTGGTTAATAGGTGTTGGATTGCCGTAATAATCTACTTTTATACTGTCGAGAATACTTGGATTAGCTCTTCCTGTTCTAATTTTATTAAATTCATATGCAAGTGCTTCAAGCGATCTTTGCATTTTAGTTTTAATGTCTGAGAGGATGCTGTCCATCATGATGATATTAATGTCCCAATTGATTTACCGCAAGCAATGTCAAGCAAGGCATTTTCTTTGTTAAAGTCAAAAACTTTTATTGGTAATGAGTGGTCTCTAGCAAGAGTTAGCGCAGTTGCGTCCATAATCTTAAGATTTTGTTGAATAGCTTCATCGAACGATAATGAGTCATAAAAAACTGCATCTTTATTGGTTTCTGGATCAGCAGAATAAACTCCGTCTACTCTTGTTGCCTTTAACATCAAGTTGGATTGAGTTTCAATTGCACGAAGACATCCTGCGGTATCAGTGGTAAAGAATGGGTTTCCTGTTCCTGCAGTAAAAATAACAACATATCCATCACTAAGAAGCTGAATTGCAAGTCTCCTGTCATAGTGCTCAACCAAACCCGACATGGAAATAGCCGACATAACTCTTGTTTTTACTCCAGCTCTCTCCAAAGCATCTCTTAGAGCAATTCCATTCATTACTGTAGCAAGCATGCCCATATGATCACCTGCCACTCTGTCCATTCCAGCTTTACTGAGCTTTTCACCCCTGAAAAGGTTACCCCCACCAATGACAATACCGATTTCTGCGCCAAGCTCCTGAACACCCTTTACAGAATTTGCCATATGATCAAGAATTTTTGGATCAATGCCATGAACATCATCTCCGGCAACAGCTTCACCACTGAACTTCACAAGTAATCTTTTGTATTGAAGCTTAGTCATTTACTTAAGTTGTTCTGCCACCTCTGATGCAAAATCTTTCTTTTCGACCTCTATTCCATCACCCACTTTGAATCTTGACATCATTACTATTGCTGCTCCACTCTCATCAAGGAGTTCTTGAATTTTTTGATCAGGATTTTTCACAAATGGTTGGGATACAAAGGATACCTCCTCAAGAAATCTTCTGACTTTACCTTCAACCATCTTTTCCATGATTTTCTCATCTTTACCTGATTCTTCAGCTTGCTTTTTATAAATAGCTTTTTCTCGTTCCAAAATATCTTTATCTATATCATCCTGAGTAATGCAAGAAGGGTTAGAAGCAGCTGCATGCATTGCTAAGTCTTTTGCTAAGTCAAAATTATCTACATTAATAGAAACTAAAGCTCCAAGCTTGGAGTCGGAATGAAGGTATGTACCCACAGATCCAACATTCTCGATCAAATCTAACCTTCTAATCTGAATATTTTCTCCTATTGCTTGCACTAAAGCCTCTCTTTTTTCATTGAAATCATTATTGAGAGCTTCTACTGACTCAACCCTATTTTCTTCGAGGTGATTCTTAACTTCATTGCAAAATTCTAAAAATTTTGAATCTTTTGCAGCGAAATCAGTTTCAGAATTTATTTCAGCCAATGCAGAGTACTCAGATGTTTGAGCTATAACAATCAGCCCATCTGCAGCAGTTCTCGATGACTTTTTTTCAGCTTTTAAAGCACTGTTAGACCTTAAAAGATCAAGTGCTTTTTCAACATCGCCATCAGTCTCGGTTAGTGCCTTTTTACACTCCATCATACCAACGCCCGATATGTCTCTTAGTTCCTTTACTTGGGCTGCTGAAATTGTCATGTTTCTTTTACCTTTGGATCACTTTCCTCTTGATTTTCACTTGGCTCTGACTTATCGGTTGTTTCAGTCTCCTGTTTGACCTCATCAGAGTCAACTGATTCATCAATAATTTCTTCTTTTGGCTCATCTTCTATAGGTGTTGGCTCCTCAGCATCTGCAGATGAAACTAAATTAGCAACCTTTCCAGATGTTGTATTTGATTTTCTTACAGTTACTACAGGCACATCTTCCTCTTCTCCGGTAATAACCCCTCCTTTAGAGTTTGACAGGCCAGTTGCACATGAATCAGCAATAACTTTGGTAATTAATTTAATTGAGCGTATCGCATCATCATTGCCTGGAATAACGTAGTCAATACCCTCAGGATTAGAGTTAGTATCTACAAGTGCAATAATCGGAATACCCATCTTTTTAGCCTCTGTAACTGCAATTTTTTCATAATTTACATCTACAACAAAAAGAGCGTCAGGAAGCCCTTTCATATCTTTTATCCCACCCACACTGGCAGAAAGTTTTTCATGTTCTTTAGTTATGTCCAGGGCTTCTTTTTTTGAAAGCTTATTGATTCTTCCAGAAGTAATCATTTCTTCAATGTCTAACAGTCTTCTTACTGATCCCCTAATCGTTTTCCAATTTGTTAGGGTGCCACCCAACCAACGTTTATCTATGTATGGCAAGCCTAATGCTGATGCTTCCTCTTTAATTGTCTTTGCAGCCGATCTTTTTGTACCAACAAACAGAATTCTATTTCCCCTAGAGCATATTTCTTCTGCCTTAGATGCTGCAGCACTGAGATGCTCTTGAGTCATCTCTAGATTTATTATGCTAATCTTTTTTCTAGTATCAAAAATAAATCCTTCCATTTTTGGATTCCAAAACCTAGATTGATGACCGAAATGAACGCCTGCATTAAGCAGGTCCTGAATAGAAACAATGCTCATATATACCTCCGGGTTAAATTCTCCAGCGTACCAACAAAAAACTCATTAGAGCACCCAGTTTGTTGGAATAACTCGCTTTCGTGATTAAAAGTGGTCGTATTCTAATTAAATTTGCGCACTATTTAAAGCAAATCTGGTAAAAAATCCTTGACTGAATACAAATTTGGTTTTTTATTTATAAGTAGCTTTGCAGCTTTAATTGCCCCGTTGGCAAAAATACTTCTATTTTCTGCTTTGTGCGCAAATGTGCAAACAACTGATTCATTGCTTAGCAGTGAAACTTGATGTATTCCGTAAACATCGCCTTTTCTTTCAGAAAGCATATTAAAGCTAAGATTTAGATCTGAGAATCTTTCTAGAATTTTTTTTTGGATCATTAATGCTGTTCCAGATGGAGCATCCACTTTGTTGGTATGATGAATTTCACTTATGGTTATGCCGGTAATTTTTTCCTGAGCACTAGTCAGAAAAGCCTCTATGTTTGATATCAGTTTATGAACTCCTGGAGAGAAATTCGCATCGAGACAAATTGGAATCTTGTTTGAAGCATCATAAATTTCAGCCACATGATCTGAGTTAAGACCGGTTGTGCCAATAACTAAAGGAATTTTTAACTTTAGACAGCATTTAATAACTTTTAGTGATTGATCAGGAGAAGAAAAGTCGATGATGACATCAGGTTTATTTTTTTGCAGGTCTGCTGATTTAAAATCAACTATTTGATAGGAATTGTCAGCTACTTCTTTTATGCTCTCACCCATTTTTCCAGAGAAGCCGCTTAAAGCAATCAACATTATTCTTTTAGGAAATCTTCGGCAGCACTTTTGAAGGATGATTGAATAGGATAATTAGATTCATTATTTTCAGAGGCGACTTGTGATAATAATTCTTTTTGCTGCTTACTTAAATTTATCGGAGTTTCAACAACAACTCTGCAAAGAAGATCGCCCCTTCCTGATCTTTGAACAGAAGTAGCGCCTTTACCAGATACTTTAAAGATTTTTCCTGTTTGCGTTGATGGAGGTATTTTGAGAGAAATTTTTGATTCTAATGTTGGTACCTCTATTGAGCCGCCAAGAATTGCTGTCTCAAATGAAATGGGAGCTTCAAAATATAGGTCCATATTATTTCTTTCAAAAATCTTATTTGGAAGCACATTTATAACTACGTATAGGTCACCATTTTGTCCCCCTGAAACAGCATTACCTTCTCCAGATAGTCTTACTTTATCTCCATGGTCTACACCAGCTGGTATTGTCACAGACAGCTTTTTAGTTGATTGAGTTAAGCCTTTACCGTGACACGACGAACAATACTCCTCGATAGTGGTTCCGCTACCGTTACAACTTGGGCATGTTTGTTGTACTGAAAAAAATCCCTGTTGCATTCTGATTTGGCCAACTCCGTTGCATTGTCTGCAAGTAACAGGTTGCGTACCTGGTTTTGCACCGGTGCCATCACAAGTGGTGCAAACAGATAACCTAGGAATATCGATTTCCTTTTTTATACCAAAAATTGCGTCCTTTAGAGAGAGATCTAGCTGATATTGAAGATCATCTCCTCGTCTTGCTCGCCCTCTGGAACGTGACCTGCCGCCAAATACATCCCCAAAAATATCACCGAAGATGTCACCAAAGTCAAAGTCTTGAAACCCAGCGCCACCGCCCATTCCAGTAACACCACTATGACCAAATTGATCATATGCAGCTTTTTTTTCGGCATCAGATAGAATTTCGTATGCTTCAGCAGCTTCTTTGAATTTGTCAGCAGCAGCTTGATCATCCGGATTTCGGTCTGGATGATATTTCATTGCAAGTTTTTTAAAAGCTTTCTTTAGTTCCTGCTTTGAAGCAGATCTCGAGACCCCAAGAACTTCGTAGTAGTCCCGTTTTGACATAACTTACTTAGAATCTTCTTCTTTTACTTCTTCAAATTCTGCTTCTACAGTATTTTCATCATCAGAATTATTAGGTTCTTCAGACACGCCTTGATCTTCACCTGCTTGATAAAGCTTTTCAGATAAAGGTGTTAGAACATCATTTAATGATTTTGTTGAGGCTTCAATGGAATCAATGTTTTCCTCTTTGATGGCATTCTCTAAATCAGTAACTGCCTTTTCAATGGATTCTTTTTCATCATCACTTAATTTATCGCCAGACTCATCAACAGTTTTTCTTGTGGCATGAACTAGCATGTCAGCATTATTTTTTGCTTGCACTAGACCTTCAAATTTTTTATCTTCTTCGGCATTAGCTTCTGCATCTTTCACCATTTTTTCAATATCCTCATCTGAAAGACCACTAGAAGCTTTAATCACTATGGACTGCTCTTTGCCTGTTTTCTTATCCTTTGCAGACACATTTAAAATTCCATTTGCATCTAAATCAAAAGAAACTTCAATTTGCGGCATGCCTCTCTGTGCAGGCGGAATATCCTCAAGATTGAACTGACCCAAAGATTTATTTTCTGATGCTTGTTTTCTCTCACCTTGAATAACATGAACAGTTACTGCAGACTGATTATCCTCAGCAGTTGAGAAAACTTGTGATTTTTGTGTTGGAATAGTTGTATTTTTTTCTATCAGTGGTGTCGCTACACCTCCTAAAGTTTCAATACCTAAGGTTAATGGCGTCACATCCAATAACAGAACATCTTTAGTGTCTCCAGAAAGAACAGATCCTTGAATTGCTGCTCCAAGCGCAACAGCCTCATCAGGATTTAAATCTTTCTTGGCTTCTTTACCAAAAAAATTTTTTACTTTCTCTTGCACAAGAGGCATTCTTGTTTGACCGCCAACAAGCAATACTTCATCTATCTCATTTATGCTTAGTTTTGCATCGTCCAAAGCCAACTGCATAGGTTTTAAACTTTTTTCAACAAGATCTTCGACTAAACCTTCTAATTTAGCTCGAGTTATTTTTTGCACAAAATGTTTTGGCCCTGAAGCATCGGCGGTAATGTAAGGTAAATTGACTTCGGTTTGCTCGCTAGATGATAGTTCTATCTTAGCCTTTTCAGCTGCCTCTTTGAGTCTTTGCAGAGCTAGTGGATCACTCTTTAAATCAAATCCGGACTCATTTTTGAATTCTTCAACAAAAAAATCTATAAGTTTTAAATCAAAGTCCTCACCACCTAAGAAGGTATCTCCATTTGTGGACAAAACCTCAAATTGATGTTCGCCATCAACTTCAGAAATTTCAATGATTGAGATATCAAAGGTACCTCCACCAAGGTCATAAACAGCCACGGTTGAGTCGCCTTTCTTCTTATCTAATCCATAAGCTAATGCCGCCGCAGTAGGTTCATTAATAATTCTTTTGACATCTAGGCCAGCAATCTTTCCAGCATCTTTGGTGGCCTGTCTTTGAGAATCGTTAAAGTAAGCTGGAACAGTAATCACAGCCTCCTTTACTTCATGCCCAAGGTAATCTTCAGCACTCTTCTTTAATTTCTTTAAAATTTCTGCTGAGACTTGTGGGGGTGCTAGCTCTTTATCACCTGATTTAACCCATGCATCACCATTTTCAGCTTCGGTAATTGCATAGGGCACCATATCGATGTCTTTCTTAACAACATCATCACTAAATCTTCTTCCAATTAAACGCTTAATTGCATAAATTGTATTTTCAGGATTTGTTACAGCTTGTCTTTTGGCAGGTGTACCAACCAGAACCTCATTTCCATCTGTGTAGGCAATAACAGATGGAGTTGTTCTACCACCTTCGTTATTTTCTATAACCTTTGGGCTTCCACCTTCAACAACTGCTAAACAGCTGTTTGTTGTACCTAAGTCTATTCCTATAATTTTTGACATACTTTTTCCTAATTTTTAACCACTATTACCCTCGCAGGTCTTACAACTCTTTCATGCACTTGCCACCCACGCTGCAAGACATCTGATATTTGATTATCCTCAAGGTCTTTATCAGGCTGAATGCTTACAGCTTCATGCATTTCCGGGTTAAATTCCTCTCCTAAAGGGTTTATGGGTATCATGTTGAATTTATCAAGTGCAGACTCAAAAGACTTTAAGGTTAATTCAATGCCTTCTCGATCTTCAGATCGACTATCATCACCGAAATTGTTAATAGCATGCTCAAGGTTGTCTATGACAGGCAATAATTCAGACAATAAATTTTCAACCCCATACTTGTGAGCTTTTTCCAAATCCACTAAGTGCCTGCGGCTAAGGTTTTCAATCTCAGCCCTTGATCTCAAAAGCTTGTCTTCCAGTTCTTCAATGAGGTCAGCTTGATCTGGAGAATCCTCTGATTCAACCAAAGTCTCACCATCATGGCAAACATCTTCAGTTTTATCTTCAGTTTGAATATCTTTATCTTTCTTTTTTGACATCACTCCACCCTTATGTCTATATATGGACTAGGGTAAGGAGTTCAAGGAATTTAAGTTACCTATTTTTTTGGTTTAACGTAAAGAACCATTGAGTGATCAACGATTTCATAACCCATTTCAGAAGCAATTTTTTCTTGTTGCTTTTCAATGATTTCATTATGAAACTCAATAACATCTCCAGTTTCAAGACAAACCATGTGATCATGGTGATCATCAGGCGTAATTTCATAAACTGAATGACCACTCTCAAAGTTATGACGCGTTACAATGTCAGCAGACTCGAATTGTGTTAGCACTCTGTATACAGTGGCAAGCCCTACATCCTCTCCATTAGCAATTAAGTTTTTATAGATATCCTCTGCAGATAAGTGGTTATCAGCACTCCCCTCTAAAACCTCAAGAATTCTTATTCTAGGGAGGGTTGCTTTTAATCCAGCCTTTTTTAGTTCATTGTTTTCTTTGGACATTAAACTCAAGTAAAATGATTTCATCAAGTATAAACAATCAAGTCTATGAAGCAATTATCAAGCAAATATTTTATTTCTTTTTGCATCTTATTCTTTATTGGGTGTTCAGCCTTGAGCCCTTATGAGGTTCCAGTACTACAAGGAAACATAGTGGATGAAGAGGATATTGAAAAACTTAAGTCTGGACTAAATCAAGATCAGATTAGATACCTTCTTGGAACACCATTAGCTAAATCTCCTCTTTCAAATAAAAGATGGGATTATTACTACTCCGTTAAAGTTGGAGACAGAAATCTTGCAGAAAAAAAATTGACTTTATTTTTTAATGATCAAGGTATTTTAGATAGCTGGAATCTTGAGGAGTCAGTCGATTAGCTATAGTGCCCTCTTCTTTCTATTATCTTTAGGATCAACCTTCAAAGAATTATAAATTTCAACCCTTTCGCCTTCCTGAAGTCTGTATTTTTTGGGAACAGGAAAAAACTTGCCGTCCAATATTTCTCCATTAACTCCTATTTTATAATCTGCGTTTTGGAATTCGATAACTTGCCTTACTTCATCAATTTCTAACAATTCATCTACGGTTGAACCCTCTGCAAGCTCAAATGACTTCAGATGGGTTATATTATTTTCTGAGTATGAGAAAAAAATTTTCATCTTAGCTGACCTAAAAAAGCAGAGATAATTTTATCAGCTAACGTATCAATTCTTTTATCTGTGGCAAGGAATGCCAAAATATAGTTTGTTTCAAACTCAGCTGAAAATTGAATTAAAGTTTTATTATTAGCTGAGGTTACCTGCCAAAAGGATTTAAATGATTTAAACGGTCCAGAAATTTGATCCATTTTTAAACCACCTTCAATTTCTTCATTCAAGGATTCAAAAATATAATCTTTATTCAAAAAACTAAAGACTAGCTTTCCTTGAGTCTGTGAGTCTGTGATTTCTTTTTTTGTTGACGAAATACAGCCTGGTATAAAACGTGAATAATTTTCATACGCAAAGATAAGTTCTAAGACTTCAGCGGGCGAATGATTAACTTCAACTTCTTTATCAATTCTTCTGGTCAACTTTAGAGGTTATGAAAGAAAGGAATTAACTGATTGATGAACACGGCCGCTACCAGTACAGGCGAAACAAATTTAATAAAAAACTTCCAAATATTAAATACTTTCTCTTGCCCTTCTGAAAGCTCTCCTACAACAATTTTTGTACTAAGAAACCAACCGGCAAAGATTGCTACAAACATCCCCCCTAATGGCATTAAAAGCTGATTTGTAATAAAGTCCATTGAGCCTAAAAAATCTAATCCAGCTATAAAAGTTTTGTCGGACCAGAGATTAAAACTTAATAAACTTCCAATACCTAATAACCATGCAATAAAACCAAGTGAAATTGCAGCCACAGGCCTTGAAACAATTTTTTCTTCATCAAAATAAGCAACACTGGGTTCTAACAATGAGATCGAGCTACTCAATGCAGCGATCGAAAGCAGTATAAAAAACACAGGGCCTAACAAATTACCAAATGGCATGTCTGAAAAAGCAGACAACATACTTACAAATACAAGATTGGGTCCTGATGCCGCATCTAATCCATAAGCAAATATAATCGGAAATATTGCTAAGCCTGCCATAATTGCAATCAAAGTATCTAATCCAGCAACAGTCAGCGAGGTCTTAAATATGTTCTCATCATCTGGCATATAAGACCCATAACACATTATTGACCCCATTCCTAAACTCAGACTAAAAAAGGCTTGGCCCATTGCGCTGAGAAAAGTAGCTGGTGTTACCTGAGAAAAGTCAGGTGCAAACATGAAACTCAAGCCCCGCATAAAGTCACCATTAATCATTGCATTTAGCACCATAACAATGATTAGAATAAATAATACTGGCATCATGAAGTTAATTACTCTCTCAATACCGGAAATGACACCGTAAGCAATAATGAAAATATTAAGACTAATAAAGACTGTGTGCCAAAAAAGTAAATTAGTGGCAGATGCAGTAGCTCGAGAAAATTCTTCCACTGATGACATGGCTGAACTAGCGCCTGCTGAAATACCAATATAGTTTAGGCATATTCCTGCTAAAACACTATAAAAAGAAAGAATCAGAATGCCAGAAAGTAATCCTCCCCATCCAACAATCTGCCACTTAGGGCTTGCCCCTGATTCTATAGCGCCATTTTTCATAGCATTAACCGGACTTTTTCTGGCACTTCTTCCAATGATTATTTCTGCCATCATTATGGGCAAGCCAATCATAAAAATACATCCAAGATAAATGAGAACAAATGCACCCCCTCCATTAGTTCCTGCTTTATAGGGAAAGCCCCATATGTTTCCAAGGCCAACTGCAGAGCCGGCAGCTGCCAAGATAAATGTCCATTTGCCGATCCAGGTAATTGTATTTTTATTCATGTTTAATTTACGTAAGGATTAAATATGTAGGCGAGCTGAATTACACACAATATTGTAATTATATAAGTTGCTAGCTTTCTAGTCTCAATATAGCTCAGGATGTTTTCATATTCACCAATGACTTTTAGCTCAAATCTTAATAAAAAATTAATCAACATAATTTGCAAAATAATTGCTATGCCTTGACTGAATTCAAAAATGAGAACTGCTGCGAAGGCAAGCATCGATATAACAATAGCTTCTAAATGAATGTCTTTTTTGAGATTATCTCTCCACCACAAACTTCCAGCAATAAAGCTTATTACAATTGCTAGATATGAATTAAATGATCTCAATAAAAATAAAGACAGTTCATGTGACAGAATCCATGGAGCAATAGCTAAGAAAATAAAAAGTGACAAACCCAGATAAATATAAAAGTTTTTTTTCTTTATGTTTTCCATTTATAAATTAACGAAGATAGGTAGTATTATTAACGGATATGACTAAACCTGATAATACAATTGTATTAAATAAAAATGCGCGAAGGAACTTTTCCTTGAATGAGACATTTCAAGCTGGTATTTCGCTTGAGGGTTGGGAAGTTAAAAGTCTGAGAATGGGTAAGGTTGATGCAAAAGATACTTATGTGACACTTAAAGATGATGAGGCATGGTTAATTGGCCTAAAGATTGATGCGCCTGGATCCATACAAAATCAAGTTGACATTACTCGATCAAGAAAATTGCTTCTGCATAAAAAAGAAATCTTTTCAATTGGTGATGCGGTAAGTAAAAAAGGGGAAACATGCGTGCTAACAAAGCTTTATTGGAAAAATAATAAAGTAAAGTGCGACATCGCTATTGGCAAGGGAAAGAAAAAGTTTGATCAAAGAGAAGATATTAAAAAAAGAGATTGGGAAAGGCAAAAAAGCAGAATTCTTAAAAATTCTAACAAATCATAAAATTCATATATAATCTTGCACCCCATGGGGGCGAATTGGGTTCGACGTTTTTATTGGATTCCAAAGCGCATGCCAAGATCGTGATAACTCTTGTAAAACGTATCACAAAAAATTTAGTTGCAGAAAACGACAACTACGCATTAGCCGCTTAATTGGCTAACCAGTACAAAAATTGACTATGGTTTGAAGTACTGGGAAATTTCATAGTCTAGGATTTTTTCGGTGCCTTAACGATTAAACTCCAAAATTTTATTTAGGCTAGTATTAAGTATCCTGCTTTTCGGATCATTAATACGAAACAAAAAGAAAAAGCTAAGCATGTAGAAGTTAGGTTGAAGGACTAACGGACGCGGGTTCAATTCCCGCCGCCTCCACCAATTTTATAGGTACTTATTGAAGTGCTCTAACATCTCCCTGTAAAACATAAATCTATTTTCAGGATTTATAAAACCATGGCCCTCTTTGGGAACCATTATTAATTTATACTCTTTATTGTGTTTTTTTAGCGCATTCTCAAGAGCATATTGCTGCTCGGGGGGACATCTATTATCTTCCTCTCCTCCAACTATCAGTACTGGAGCATTGAGTTTTTCAATATAATTTACAGGAGACATCTTTGCTCTCTCTGCTGGACTGCTGCCCCACTGGGCATTCAAGATATTTTTACAACCATAATCAGCTTGACAATCACCCTCTCTGAAATCCATATTTAAGTCAAAAAGTCCTACCAGTGAGACACCAACCTTAAAGAGATCTGGTCTCAAGATTGGCGCTTGAACTGCAGAATATCCTCCAAAGCTAGCTCCATAAATACCAACTCTATTTTCATCAACCCAACCTTGTTTAATAATCCACTCCGTAGCTTCGATTATATCCTTTTGAATTAAGCGGCCTGGCTCTCCCATTCCTGCTTTTAAGAAATCTCTACCATACCCTCCTGAACCACGATAATTTATTTTCATAACTGAATATCCAGCGTTTGAAAGTATCTGAACATCAGGATCAAAACCCCAAAAGTCCCTTGGTCCAATAGGTCCACCGTGCGGTAAGACTATTAAGGGTGGCTTCTCTCCAGTGAAATTATTTGCTTCAGTGAAATAGCCATGCAGTGTAACTCCATCTGAATTCGTAAACTTGAATGGTTTGGTTTGACTTAAGTCAGTTTCTTCGATTTCTGGCCAAACCACTAGAAAATCTACCAAGCGATTATTTTCTCTATCAAATAACCAATACCTCGGTGAAGATCTGTCATCTTCAACACGAACAATAGCCTTATTTCTGTCTTTTGACATAGATGTAACACGAACATTAGCTTTATCGAATATTTTGTCATTACCATCATTGAATGCACGCACTAATTGATTAGCAACTTGTGCCTCAATACCATCATCCAACCAGTAGGCATGTGAATAGTCAGGACCTACACCTACAGCAATAAGTTTCCTATCAATAAGTTGTGGATACGGATCATATTTAGGATGATGGAATAGTACCTCTTCAGTTGAATCATCTAAGTTAATAGCTTTAATTTTTGCGGTAGAACTATTTGTATCATCTAAAACAATTACTGAAGAGTCATCCTCTGTAAATGTAACAGGAGAAATTTTACCGCCTCCTAGATACTTGCTCCTAGTTAGTTCATTCCATTTATTTTTTTTAACGTCTTTTACATATGTAATGATTTCGTCTTTGGTGGTTCCAACGGCAAATCTGGGCTCATGTTCGCTATCTGTTAGAACACCCATTGCACCTGGAGGTGCCTTTCCATATGATTTTTGGCCTCCATTAAATATATTTAATCTAAGTATTGTCATCTTGGTTCTTTGACCAAAAGGGGCAGCTGCAACCAGCACATGATTTGGGTCTTCAATAAGAGGATCTATAAGATAAGCAGCAGAAAACTTATCAACAATAGTTTTCTTACTCGAGCTAGTCTCCCTTCTTATTCCATAAATGTAACTGGGCTTTGAAAGATCGAAATTTACGGAAAATAATTCTCCACGAGAAATTGGTGACTCTAGTGCACCAAGTTTGTAATTAATACTAATAACAACACGCTTATTGCTTGCCCAAGCATATGAGCCAACCTGTTCATCCTCTTCTTTAAATTGCAAAACATCTATTAAACTAAAATCACTTGCTTTAAAGAAAGCTAAAGCATTTTTTTCATTTTTCTTAAATACAACACTTATAATCTTTCCATCAGGAGATATCTGAGCATTGCTATATGTAGGAAGAGTACTAAATCTTTTAACAAAGTCTGTATCAATTTCACCTGCATAAACTGCTGTTGTTTGTAGTGTTAATAATAAAATAAGTAACTTTTTCATATGTAAAGTTTACTTTACATATATTTTTAAACAAGATAAGAACAAAAAAATAACTGCTTTTTTTTCTAGACATCATGAATCATCATCATTAAACTAGCGATTCATTTTATGGCTAATACAAAACAATCTTTAAAAAGAGCGCGGCAAAACGATGCTAGATATAAACTTAAGCATGCGCAAAGAGCCCGTGCTAGAACTGCTGTCAAAGCTGTTAGAAATGCCATCCTTCAAAATGACAAAGAACTTGCATCCAGCCTACTTAAAGAAGCTGAAAAAGTGTTAGATTCGACTGCATCAAAGAAAGTCATTCATAAAAATGCTGCTGCTAGAACAAAAAGTAGATTAGTTAAAGCAGTCCAATCGATATAATTTAATTTTTTTCATTAAATAAAGAGTTGAACAACTCTTCAATATTATTTTTGGTATATCCTGAAATGGATAGCAAATCCTGATACTTAATGCCAAGATGACTTAATCGACTCTTCAATAATTTAATTTCAGCACTTCCGTTCTTTTCCAATAGATCATTTTTATTGACCACAATCCAAATTTTCTTTTCTATGAGTTCTTTATCAAACTCTAAAAGTTCCTTGGTAAGAATTTTAAATTGATCAAGTAATTCGATTTCAGGATTTTCGGGATCTAAAAAAATAATCAGACTTTTAGTTCTTGAGATATGCTTTAAAAATTTAACACCAAGACCTAAGCCAGTTGAAGCGCCCTCAATTAAACCAGGTATATCTGCAATAACATATGATTTATCAAAATACTTGATCGTCCCAAGATTTGGTTTAAGAGTAGTGAATGGATAATCCCCTATTTTAGGTTTGGCGGCAGAAACAGAATTTAAGAAAGTGGATTTTCCTGCATTTGGAAATCCAACCAACCCTACATCAGCAAAAGATCGTAATTCCAATCTAATCGTAATTGAATCTCCATCATATCCAGGAGTTATTTTTCTTGGCGCTTGATTAGTTGAGCTCTTAAAACGAGCATTGCCAAGACCGCCGTCACCACCCTTTGCTATTAGATAATCTTTTTTTGGATCTGAGCAATCGTAAATAATTGTATTTGAGGATTCATCAATGATAACTGTACCAAGGGGCACCAAAAGAATAAGGTTTTTGCCATCTTGGCCCGACCTATTTCTACCCGAACCTGATGTGCCATTTTTTGCTGCAAGAACTTTTTTGTTTTGATAGTCAATCAAGGTATTCATACCTTGATCTACTTTTATTATTACGCTGCCGCCTTTACCGCCATCCCCGCCATCAGGTCCACCTCGGGGAATGTATTTTTCACGACGAAAGCTAAGACACCCAGAGCCACCACTGCCGGCTCTGACATCCAGCAGAGCCTCATCAATGAAGTTCATTTTTACTGAGGAGTGACGTTAACAGTCTTTCTTTGTTTTGGGCCTTTATAGGTAAAAGAAACTATGCCTTCAGAAGTAGCAAACAAAGTATGATCCTTGCCAATACCAACATTTTCTCCAGGATGAGTATTGGTACCCCTTTGTCTAATCAGGATCTCACCTGATTTTACAAACTGTCCACCAAAACGCTTTACTCCTAAACGCTTGGATTGGGAATCGCGACCGTTTTTACTGGAACCACCTGCTTTTTTATGTGCCATAGTTAACCTGCCTTAATCTCTTTGATTTGGATCTTGGTAAATTTTTGTCTGTGACCAATCTTTCTCATGCTGTGCTTTCTTCTTCTAAATCTTAATATAGAAAGTTTTCCACCCTTTACGATATCCATGACCTCGGCAGTTACTGAAGCGTTTTCTATATAAGGTTGACCAATCTGAACATTATCACCATCGGCAAGCAGCAAAACATTGTCAAAGGTTATCTTTGAGCCTTTTTCTGCTTTTTGAAGGTCAATATCTAGAGTTTGGTCAACTTCAACCTTATGCTGTTTACCGCTGAGTTCTACTACTGCATACATTTTTAAAATACCTATTAGAGGTGGTCGCAAAATATACGCTTTTATGCTGAATTTATCAATAGTTATGTATAATTTGATGCCACCATTCTATGAAACTTCTTCTATCTAAAACTAGAGAAAAAGAGCTTGATAAAGTTAAGCAGATGCTTGTTAAATCTGTTGCTGATGAGAAAAGCGTTAACAGCTTATACGATTATATTTTTAGCTCAGAAGGCAAAAAACTTAGAGCTCTTATTGCGCTGAGCAGCTCAAGAAATAAAAACAAAAAAATTTCCACCAATAAAAGAGTCAAACTTGCATCAATTATTGAACTTCTTCATACGGCAACCCTGGTTCATGACGACGTTGTTGATGATGCTAAATTAAGAAGAGGAATTAAAACTGTTAATAAGAAATGGTCAAACTCGCACAGTGTCCTTATAGGAGATTACATCTATTCAAAGGCCTTTATGTTGATGGTCTCTCTCAATAATAATTTTGTCTTAAAGGAATTGTCTTCTGCGACGAATGACATTTCAATGGGTGAAATATTACAGCTTGATTCATTCACAAAAAAAATAATGCCTAGTCAAAAGTCTTTGTTAAAAATCGCTTATCTAAAGACCGGCAGGCTATTTGAAGCAGCATCAGTTACAGGAGGTATTATTGGTGGTTATTCAAAAAAAAATATTAGTTTGCTTGCAAAATATGGGCGTATTTTGGGAATAGTATTTCAACTAAAGGATGATTTATTAGATTATCAACTTGATAAAAATATTGGAAAAGAAAGTTTAAAAGATTTTCTTGAAGGAAAGGTCACTCTACCCTACTTAGAAATTTTGGAAGATGCGTCCAAGGAAGATAAAAGAATACTTGATAAGTATTTTGGCAAAAAAAAGGTATCGAAAAAAACTTTTGGTCAACTACATCAGATTATTCAAAAAAATCCTTTAAGAAGAACATTGAGACTAATTAACAGAGAGACAAAAAAAGCCAACTCTGCAGTAAAGGATTTAAGTTCTCATTCTGCAAAAAATGAATTGATGTTATTATTGGAATTCGCGAACGGACGTTCAAAATGAAATTTTCTCCCCAAAATCAGTATTCCAAAAAAGATCTCATCGCATGTGGTGATGGTGAGTTATTTGGAATTGGAAACGGGCGACTTCCCTCAGATCAAATGCTTATGTTTGATGAAATTGAAAGTATATTCGAAAGTGGTGGTGTTTATGAAAATGGTCATATAAAGGCGAACTTAAATATAAATCCTGAATTATGGTTTTTTGACTGTCACTTTAAAGAAGACCCAGTCATGCCTGGATGTCTTGGCTTGGATGCTATGTGGCAATTGGTGGGTTTTTATTTATGCTGGCTAAAGTTACCAGGCTATGGAAGGGCTTTAGGTGTTGATAAGGTTAAATTTTTTGGTCAAGTAACTCCGAAGGCAAAGTTAGTTGAGTATAAGATTGATATGAAAAGAGTTGTCAATCGAGGAGCGGTTGTTGGTTTTGGTGATGGTGATATGTTTGTAGATGGGAAACATGTTTACAGTGCTAAAGGTTTAAGGGTTGGTTTGTTTAAAGATACAAGTGAATTTTAGAAAATGAAGAAAGTTGTAGTTACTGGTATGGGTATTCTTTCCGCTATTGGTAATGGCATAGACAAGGTGAAGGATAGTCTCTTAAATGGGGTTTCTGGTATCAAGTTCAATCAGGAATATTCTGATTTAGGAATGAGAAGTCACGTGTCTGGGTCTGTAAATATTGATCTTGCCGAATTAATTGATAGAAAATTGATGAGATTTATGTCCAAAGCTGCAGCTTTTGGTTATCTTTCTGCAAAAGAAGCCTTAACTCACTCTGGCGTAAATCTTGATGAGATTAATCCTGCTAGGGTTGGAATAGTAGCTGGATCAGGAGGAGCATCACCAGAAGCTCAAATTATTGCCTCGGATGTTGCAAGAGAGAAGAGTCCAAAAAGGATTGGTCCATATGCGGTTACGAAAACCATGGGAAGTACTGTCTCAGCATGCATGGGAACTGCATTAAAAACTAAAGGAGTTAACTATTCAATTTCATCGGCATGCTCTACAAGCGCACATTGTATTGGACATGCTGCAGAGCTTATAAGTATGGATAAACAGGATGTGATTATCGCTGGTGGAGCTGAAGATGATCATTGGACCTCCTCTTCATTATTTGATGCAATGGGTGCGCTTTCATCAAAATACAATGATTCTCCTGAGATTGCATCTAGACCCTTTGATAAAAATAGAGATGGATTTGTTATCGCTGGAGGATCAGGCATGCTAATTCTTGAAAGCGAAGATCATGCTAAGCAGAGAGGAGCTAATATAATTGCAGAGCTTTCAGGCTACTCTGCAAATTCTGATGGTTTTGATATGGTGGCTCCCTCAGGTGAAGGGGCCGAAAGATGTATGTCAGATGCAATTAAAACTCTTTCTAAAGCTCCTGATTATATTAATGCTCATGGAACCAGTACGCCTGTCGGTGATATAGCTGAATTGGATGCCATTAAATCTGTATTCGGAAGTGAGGAAATAAAAATTTCATCTACGAAGTCCATGACTGGACACTCATTAGGTGCTACTGGTGCACAAGAAGCGATCTACTCACTTATTATGATGACGAACAATTTTATTGCACCTTCAATTAATATTAATGAGTTGGTAGATGAAGCAGCTGAATTGAATGTTGTTACTGAAACAATAAATCAAACTCTGAATACTGTAATGAGTAATTCATTTGGTTTTGGAGGAACAAACGCTTGCTTGGTTTTTAGTAAGTATTAGTCTAATTTTCTATCTTATTTTCGAAATCATTTGGCAGGTCTTTAGAAACTTTATTTGGAAACTCTGCATCCCTTTTTTCAAGGAATGACTTCACTCCTTCTTTAGCATCACCAGACTTCCCTCTTAAGCTAATGAACTGACTTTCGAGCTCATGTGATCTTTCTGGTCCATCATCTCCCAAAGAGCTCCAGAAGAGCCTTCTCGCTAGAGCCACAGAAACAGGAGCAGAACCCTGTGTGAGGTTCTTACAAAAATCTATTGATTGATCAAGCATTTCTTCATGCTCGAAAATATGACTAACAAGGCCGATGTTGTTAGCTTCTTGAGCATCGATGATTCTGCCGGAGTAACACAACTCAAGTGCCTTGGAAATTCCTACAATTTTAGGAAGGAACCATGAACTGCTCGCATCGTTTACTATACCCCTATTCAAAAATACAAACCCAAATCTTGCCTTTGTCGATGCAAGTCGAATATCTGCAGCCAGCTGCATTGTTGCTCCAACACCCACTGATGCTCCATTACACGCAGTAACTATTGGTTTTAAAGATCTAAACATTCGCAAGGTAAGTATGCCGCCAGCATCTTTATTATAGTCTTCTGGATGAGAGTCTTGAGTGTCAAATTTATCTACAAAAGTATCTTCGCCGCTTGATAGGTCTGCCCCCGCGCAAAAGGCTCTGCCAGCTCCTGTTATTAGTGCTGCCTTTACTTGATCATCAGCATCAACCTGATCGAATGCACTGCAAAGCTCATGCATCATTCTTAAAGTAAATGCATTGAGCTTTTCTGGCCGGTTAAGAGTAATAAGGGCAATATTATCTACCCTCTCATATGAAATATGTTTAAAGTCCAAAATTTAGAATGGTATATCTTCTTCTGAGAAAGAGCCTTCTTGAGAAACAGGAGCCTCATTTTGGACTGAAGAACTCTCATCAAATGAACTCGAGTTATTCGCCCCTTTGGAATCCAACATTTGCATATTGTTTCCAATTATTTTTGTTGCTGAGCGTTTATTTCCATTCTCATCTTCCCATTTATCAGTCTGAAGCTTGCCTTCAACAAATACCTTAGAGCCTTTATCCAGATATTGTTCTGCTACCTCAGCAATACGTCCAAAAAAAGTTACGTTGTGCCACTCTGTCTTTTCCACCATATCTCCTGTAGTTTTATCTTTCCATGATTCAGAAGTAGCAATTGAAAATGATGCAACTGGTTTTGAATCTTTGGTATATCTAATTTCAGGTTTTTGACCTAAATTTCCAACTAAAATAACTTTATTTACTCCTCTACTCATAATTACCTCGTATAATTCTATAGTTTAACTCGAAATAAAATTCTCTGAGTAAGAATCTTTAATTAAATGACGAAAATTTCTGTAAAAGGTGCGCGAACACATAACCTAAAAAATATTTCGGTTGATATTCCTAGAGAAAAGTTGGTGGTCATCACTGGCCTGTCTGGTTCAGGTAAATCTTCTTTGGCATTTGACACAATTTACGCTGAAGGTCAAAGGCGTTATGTGGAATCGCTGTCTGCTTATGCAAGACAGTTTCTATCAATGATGGAAAAGCCTGATGTTGATCAGATTGATGGTTTATCGCCTGCTATATCAATAGAACAGAAGTCTACCTCTCATAACCCCAGGTCAACTGTTGGTACCGTTACTGAAATCTATGATTATCTTCGTTTGCTTTTTGCAAGGATTGGTACTCCTATTTGTCCAGATCATAATGAAGTGCTGGCATCTAAATCAATTACTGAGATGTGTAACGAAATATTAACCAATAATATTGGTAAAAAAGTTATGGTCCTTGCTCCGGTAATCAGAGGAAAAAAAGGTGAGCATTTAGGCGTTTATGAAGATCTTAAAAAAGAGGGATTTGTAAGAGCAAAAATTAACGATTTAGTTTTACCGCTAGAAGAATTTCCAAGCCTTAATAAAAACCAAAAACACAACATAAGTGCTGTTGTTGATAGATTGATACTTAAAGATGAAGACGATCTTAGATTGAGGCTAGCTGAATCACTAGAGACAGCATTAAATCTCTCAGAAGGAATTGTGGAAATAGAATTTATTGATGATAATGAAATTGTTTCATTCTCGTCTAATTTTGCATGCTCAAAATGTGGGTATTCGGTTCCAGAATTAGAACCTAGAATGTTTTCGTTTAACAATCCTTTTGGGGCATGTGAAAAATGTGATGGATTGGGAGTTATTCAATACTTTGATGAAAAGAAAATAATTAATGATAAGGAGTTATCAATTAATAGCGGAGCCATAAAAGGATGGAATAAAAGGAATAGGTTCTACTATCATCAGCTTAAGTGTTTAAGTCAGTTCTATGGATTTAGTTTGAATGATCCTTGGAGTGAGCTAAGCGAAGAAATTAAAGACATTATTCTTAACGGATCAAAGGAGAAAATTGATTTCTCAAAGCGCTTTAGAAGCGGTAGCAAAATAGTTAGAAAGCATAGATTTGAAGGCGTGCTTCCAAATACTGAAAGAAGATTTAGAGAAACTGACTCAGACTACCAAAAGAATGAGCTTGCAAAGTTGCTTAGTGACAGTCATTGCAATTCTTGTAATGGGTCAAGATTAAAGAAAGAATCTCGTAATGTATTTGTAAATGAAAAATCAATTAGTGAAATTACAACTTATAAAATTTCAGATGCTTTAGACTTTATAAGCAAAACTACACTTTCTGGCGCCCAACAAAAAATTGCTGAAAAAATCCTAAAAGAAATTAATGATCGACTTTCTTTTTTATTGGATGTTGGTTTGAATTACTTAACACTTGATAGGAGTGCTGAATCATTATCTGGAGGAGAATCACAGAGAATTAGACTTGCCAGCCAAATAGGTTCAGGTCTTGTAGGTGTTACTTATGTGCTTGATGAGCCTTCAATTGGGCTTCATCAGAGAGATAACGCTCGATTGATTAAAACGCTACAAAACTTAAAGTATCTTGGTAATACAGTGCTTGTTGTTGAGCATGACGAAGAGGCTATCAGAGCTGCTGATCATGTAATTGATATTGGTCCTGGTGCAGGCATTCATGGTGGAACAGTTTGTGCTGAAGGCTCAGTGGATGAGATTGAAAAGAATAAAAAGTCTCTTACTGGTCAATTTCTCAGTGGGAAAAGAAAGATTTCTTTTCCGGCTTCAAATAAAAAGCCTTCTTCTTTTATTACTATAAAAAATGCGCATGAAAATAATTTGAAAAATATTGATGTAGATATTCCCATAGGTGTTTTTACATGTATTACTGGAGTTTCAGGATCAGGCAAATCATCTTTGATAAATCAAACTCTGATGCCAATGTCGAGCTTCATTTTGAATAAATCAAAGTTAAGAAAAGAAATTAAATGTGATGGGATAGAAGGACTAGAACATTTAGATAAAGTAATAGCAATTGATCAGGCTCCAATCGGAAGGACTCCCAGATCAAACCCTGCAACCTATACGGGCTTATTTTCTTACATACGAGATTTGTTCTCACAATCTGAAGAGGCACGATCAAGGGGCTATAAACCAGGTAGATTTAGCTTCAATGTGAAAGGTGGAAGGTGCGAGACTTGTCAGGGAGATGGAATGATCAAAGTTGAAATGCATTTCCTAGCTGATGTATACGTTACATGCGATACCTGCAATAACCAAAGATATAATGACCAGACACTTGAGGTTAAATATAAAGGTAAAAATATAGCTGAAGTACTCAAAATGACCGTTGAGGAAGCACTAGAGTTCTTTGATGCAATTCCGCCCATAAAGAAAAAACTCCAGACCCTCGCTGATGTTGGGCTCACTTACATTACACTGGGTCAATCAGCAACCACGCTTTCTGGAGGAGAGGCACAAAGGATAAAACTTGCAAAAGAATTATCAAAAAGAAGTACTGGAAAAACTCTTTTCATTCTTGATGAACCAACTACTGGGCTCCATTTCCAAGATATAGATCTTTTGCTTCAAGTGCTTAAAAGATTATCTGATCAAGGCAACACAGTTTTAGTTATTGAACATAACCTTGATGTTGTCAAAAACTGTGACTGGATTATTGATATGGGGCCTGAGGGTGGAAGCGAAGGTGGAGAAGTAATTGCACAAGGTACACCTAAAAAGATATCTAGTATAAAAAAATCATATACCGGAAGCTTCTTAAAGAAAATGATTTAAGCAGCAGAGTCTTCTTTTAGCTCAGGAGTATCATCTATCGGATCTTCAGTTCCTGCTCTATCGACCCATTCTACATAGGCCATATCAGCCTTGTCGCCCGGTCTGAAGCCTGCCTTAATAATACGCAAGTAACCGCCAGGCCTATCTTTTGATTTAACAGATATTTCTGTAAAAAGCTTTGCTACAGCTTCATCATCACGAAGCTTTGAAAAAACATGTCTACGGTTGGCAACAGTATCTTCTTTGGCCATAGTAATTAATGGCTCAAGATGTCGTCGAAGCTCTTTTGCTTTTGGTAGCGTAGTTTTTATAAGCTCTTGTTTTATAAAAGCTATAGAAAGGTTCTTAAAGAGAGCCTTTCTATGTGATGAGTTTCTGTTTAACTTTCTACCTGATTTTCTATGTCTCATTTGAGTTACCCCATAGGTGGCCAATTATCAATTGTTGTGCCAAGTGCAAACCCTTTTGATGCAAGGACGTCTTTAATTTCGTTAAGAGATTTTTTTCCAAGGTTAGGAGTCTTAAGTAAGTCGAATTCACTTCTTTGTATTAAGTCTCCAATCAAGAAAATACTCTCAGCTTTTAAACAGTTTGTTGATCTAACGGTTAATTCAAGCTCTTCGATTGATCTCATAAGTAGTGGATCAAAATCATTTTGCTCTTTTTTAGCTTCTTGTTCTGCAATTGCATCAAGATTCACAAAAGCAGCCAATTGTTGCTGCATGATTGTAGCTGAATGTTCAATTGCTTCTTTAGGATTTAAGGTGCCATCAGTTTCAAGTTCAACAATTAACTTATCTAAGTCAGTTCTCTTCTCAAAACGAGCATTTTCTACTGAATAAGCAACTCTTTTTACAGGACTAAAGGAGGCATCAACTTTAAGTGCTCCAACCTGAGTTTCTTCCTCTCCACGCAGATCAGCTGGCTCATATCCTCTGCCAGTTTTAACTGTCGCTGTAAGTGTAAGGTTAACCTTATCCACTAAAGATGCCACATGATGATCTGGGTTAACCAGTTCAACATTACCCGGCACTTCAAAGGATGATGCTGTTACCTCAGAGGGACCAGCCATATCAAGCTTTATTTCAGCAGATGTTCCTTCTAGTAAATTAACTGGCATATCTTTTAGATTTAAAAGAATATCAATAACATCCTCTCTGATGCCTTCAATTGTTGAGTACTCATGTGAGATGCCTTCAATCTTTACATCTGTGATGGCTGCACCAGGCATAGAAGATAACAATATTCTTCTTAAGGCATTGCCTAGTGTATGACCAAAACCTCTTTCTAGAGGCTCAAGTGTTATCTTTGAAGTTGTTTCATTGATGTCCTCAACCTGAATTTCAGTTGGTACTAATAAATCAATAACTGATGTTTGCATAATTTTTTCCTCTTATTTGGAGTAAAGCTCAACGATGAGATTTTCGTTAATTTCAGCACTTAAATCTGTTCTATCTGGTACAGACTTAAATACCCCCTTAAAAGCATTGTTATCTACATCAAGCCATTCGCACACTTCTCTTTGGGCGCTCAACTCTAATGCAGACTTAATTCGAGTTTGAGATCTTGATTTTTCCCTTACCTCAACTATGTCATCTGGCTGAACTTGATAAGAAGGTATGTTGACTGTCTTCCCATTTACATGAAAAGCTTTATGGCTAACTAATTGCCTTGCTTCAGCACGAGTAGACGCAAAGCCCATTCTATAAACAACATTATCAAGCCGTTGTTCTAAATAAAATAATAAGTTCTCACCAGTGTTACCCTTGGCTTTAGCAGCCTTTTTGTAATAATTCCTAAATTGTTTTTCAAGAACTCCGTACATTCTTCTAACCTTCTGTTTTTCTCTAAGCTGTAATCCGTAGTCAGATAACCTACCTCTTCTTAGACCATGAACTCCAGGTGCGGTTTCCATGTTGCACTTAGATTCAATAGCTCTTACGCCACTTTTAAGCATTAAATCAGTCCCTTCCCGCCTGGAAAGCCTGAGTGATGGACCTCGATATCTAGCCATAATTACTCCTTAAACTCTTCTCTTCTTGGGTGGTCTGCATCCATTATGGGGCAGTGGAGTCACATCAGTAATACTCCTTATTTTTAATCCGCAGGCATTTAGAGACCTAATTGCAGACTCTCTGCCTGACCCAGGACCACGCACTTTAACATCTAAACTCATCATTCCAAACTCTTTTGCAGCATTTCCAGCCTTCTCTGCAGCAATCTGGGCTGCGAACGGAGTACTTTTTCTTGAACCCCTAAAACCTGATCCACCGGAAGTAGCCCAACAAACAGCGTTACCTTGCTTATCAGTTATGGTAATAATCGTGTTGTTAAATGAAGAGTGGATATGAGCTATCCCCTCAGATATAACTTTCTTTGCTTTTTTCCCTTTTACAGCCATTAATTAAGCCCTCATTGGTTTTTTTGGCCCCTTTCGGGTCCTTGCATTAGTTTTGGTTCTTTGACCTCTTGTTGGCAATTTTCTTCTATGGCGAATACCTCGATACGTTCCAAGGTCCATTAACCTTTTAATGTTGGTACTAACTTCTCTTCTTAGATCGCCTTCAACCGTATAGTTGGCGACCTCGGTTCGAATTTTTTCAACATCCTCTTCGGTAATGTCTGATATTTTTTTTGTATACTCGATTCCAGCTTTACCACAAATATTTTGGGCTGTTTTTCTTCCAACACCATAAATATGAGTTAAAGCTATCTCTAAATGCTTGTTTTCCGGAACATTTACACCTGCTATTCTTGCCATAAATTATCCTTGTTTTTGTTTGTGCTTAGGTTCTGTTTTGCAAATAACATACAAAACTCCTTTTCTTCTAACTAATTTGCAATCCCTGCAAATCTTTTTAACTGATGCTCTTACTTTCATAATTATCTTCTATAGTTTTTAAGGTTTGCCTTCTTAAGTAAGGATGAATATTGAGAGGACATCATATGAGATTGAACTTGTGACATGAAATCCATTAGCACAACCACAATAATTAGGACCGATGTTCCTCCAAGATAAAAAGACACTCCTGCAAAGTTGATAAGTGCTAAAGGCAATAAACATATTAATGTTAAATAAATGCTTCCAAATACGGTTAGTCTTGCTAAAACATTGTCTATATATCCAGCAGTTTGTTCGCCTGGCCTAATACCTGGAATATACGCACCTGATCTTTTTAAATTGTCAGATACCTCTCTAGTATTGAAAGTTAATGCGAGCCAAATGAAACAAAATGAAATTATCAATGCAGCGAAAGTAAGAACATATAGAGGCTGCCCAGGATTTAAAGCCAATGAAATTGATTGTAAAAATCCAAAGTTTTCACCTTGACCAAACCATGTTGATAATGAGGCTGGAAACAGTAAAAAGGTACTTGCAAAAATTGCAGGTATTACCCCTGCCATGTTTACTTTAAAAGGAAGATGGCTGGCTTGAGCTTGCATTAGCTTTCTGCCCTGCTGTCTCTGTGCATAATTTACAGTAATTCGTCTTTGACCTCTTTCAATAAAGACGACAACAGCAATAACAACCATTGCTAGAACACCTATGCTTAAAAGCATGAGTATATTCAAATCTCCTTGACGGGCTTGCTCAAGAGCTTGACCTATTGCGCTAGGTATTCCTGTAAGAATACTTGTAGCAATGATAATTGAGATTCCATTACCAATGCCCCTTTCCGATATTTGCTCCCCTAACCACATCAAGAAAATTGTTCCAGCAACCACACTAAAAACAGCTGATACAAAAAAAGCTGTACCAGGATTGTAAGCTAAACCACCCGAACTAAGTGTGACTGCTAAGGCTGAAGCTTGAATAAATGCTAATAGTACTGTTCCATATCTTGTGTACTGAGTGATTGCATTTCTACCAGCTTGACCATCTTTTTTGAGCTCTATTAAATAAGGAATAGAGTTAGAGAAAAGCTGCATGATAATTGCAGCCGAAATGTACGGAACAACATTTAAGGCAAAGATGCTCATTCTTTCAAGAGCGCCTCCCGAAAATAAATTAAATAACTCTAAGATGGTTCCCTGATTTTGATCAAATAAAGATGAAAGCCTTTGAGGATCAATGCCTGGTATAGGAATGTGAGTACCAATGCGATAAACGATGATACCAATAAGGACGAATCTAAGCCTTTTCCATAAATCGCTCATGTTATTTGAATCAGCCACGTCTAACTTACCTTGCCTCCAGCTTTTTCAATAGATTCAAGTGCTCCTTTAGTCAATAAAACGCCCGAAAAGTTTATTGCTTTGTCTAAGTCATACTTCCCAAATACTTTTACTTTGGTCACAGACTTTGAAATAAGCTTATTTTCTTTTAATGTCTCCAAAGAGACTTCTGATAAACCCTTAAGATCTCTAAGATTCAATTGTTTTAAATTATTATTTACCCTTGAAGAGAAACCGAACTTAGGTACTCTTTGTTGAAGTGGCATTTGACCACCCTCAAAGCCACGAGCAATAGAACCACCGGATCTTGATTTTTGGCCCTTATGACCTCTACCAGATGTTTTCCCTTGTCCGGATCCAATACCTCTGCCAACTCTCTTTCTGTTCTGCGTAGTGCCTTTTGAGCTTAAAGTATTTAATTTAACCATTTTTAGCCTCAGGTGATATTTCTATAACCATATCTTTAATTTTATTTATCATGCCCCTTACGCTTGGGGTATCCTCTACCTCAATTACCTGATTGAGTTTTCTAAATCCCAAACCTTTGATGCATTGCTTATGAGATTTAATTCTTCCAATTCCACTTTTAATAAGCTTGATAGTTATCTTCTTGTCAGCCACTAGATTTCCTCCACGGTCTTGCCTCTCCGGGAGGCTACTGATTCAGGGGATTCCATTGACTTAAGTGCATTAACTGTTGCCCTAACCACATTAACCGGATTAGTTGATCCATAACATTTTGCAAGAACATTTTGAACTCCAACTAATTCTAAAACGGCCCTCATTGCGCCACCCGCAATAATACCTGTACCTTCTGAGGCAGGCTGCATATAAACTTTTGCGGAACCATGCTTGGCTTTAATCGGATACCATAAAGTGGTTCCATTTAGGCTTACATCCACCATATTTCTTCTTGCGTTCTCCATGGCTTTTTGAATTGCTACAGGCACCTCTTTAGCTTTACCTCTTCCAAAGCCAACTTTTCCTTTTCCATCGCCAACTACCGTTAATGCAGTAAAACCAAATATTCTTCCACCTTTTACAACTTTTGCGACTCTATTTACTTGTACGAGCTTTTCTTCAAGTACGTCTTGTTGTTGGACAGCTAAGTTTTGATCCATATTAAAACTCCAAGCCAGCTTCTCTGGCTGATTCTGCAATTGCTTTGATTTTGCCATGATATAAATATCCCGACCTATCAAAAACAACACTTTTGATGCCAGCTTCAAGTGCACGCTCGGCAACTAATTTGCCTACAACTTTTGCTGTTTCAACATTTGATTTATCTAATTTGTTATCTTTTTCATTAGTTGAAGCCGTTACGAGAACTTTGCTTCCTCTTGGCTCAACAATTTGTGCATAAAGATTACTATTGGATTTGTAAACAGATAGCCTTGGCTTTTCTTGACCTGCTACTTTAATCCTTGTTTTAGCTGCTCTTCTAAGTCTTGATATTACTTTTGACATGTTTATGCTCCTGCTCCAGCAGCCTTCTTAGCTTCTTTGCGTTTTATTCTTTCATCTGCATATTTAACTCCTTTCCCCTTGTAAGGCTCAGGTGGTCTAAATGCTCTAATTTCTGCAGCAACTTGGCCTAATATTTGTTTGTTATGACTGCTCAGGACAATCTCAGTGTTGGACGGTGTCTCCGCACTTACTGCATCAGGAAGATCGTATTTAACTGGATGTGAAAATCCTAAAGTAAGATCAATTGATTTACCACTTACCTTTGCTCTGTAACCAACGCCGACAAGCTCTAGTTTCTTTTGAAAACCTTCAGTAACCCCAATAATCATGTTGTTTACTATCGAGCGAGTCGTACCCGCAAGAGCAGTGGAACTAGTCGATTCTTCATCATATTTAACTAAAAGCTCTGAATCGCTTTGTTCAATAGATACAGTTTTTGGAAAAGAAAATTCATCTTTACCTTTAGGACCTGTGACTTCAATTTTAGAATCTAGCAAAGATACTTCTGCACCTTGAAGGATTGAAATTGGACTTTTTGCAACTCTAGACATAATTAAAATACTTCACAAATTATTTCGCCGCCCACATTAGATGCTTTGGCTTGTTTATCAGTTAGCAATCCTTTATTGGTAGTTAGGATATATACCCCAAGACCATTTTTTACTGCACCCAGATCATTAGGACCAGAATAACGTCTTAGACTTGGTTTGCTTATTCTCTTTAGCTCTTTAATGGCAGGCTCTTCATTGATATATTTGAGCTTTACATCAATAAAATCTTTACCATCTACTGATTTTCTTTCACTTCCAACTAAAAAACCTTCATTAACTAAAACACTGACTAATTCAGATTTGAATTTTGAAAAAGGAACGTCCACAGATTTTTTGCCTCTCATTAAGCCGTTTCTAATTCTTGTTAAACAATCGGATATCGGATCTTGAAAACTCATATTATTACCAACTTGACTTAACTAAACCCGGAACATCACCACGCATAGCAGCTTCCCGAAGTTTTATTCTGCTTAACCCAAACTTCCTGTAGACCGCATGTGGTCTACCAGTGATTGAGCACCTTCTAACTCCCCTTGATGGACTCGCGTCCCGAGGTAATTTTTGTAATTTTGCAAAAGCAGCCATTCTATCTTCGTAAGAATTATTTTGGTCTAAGAAAGCCTTCTTTAACGCAGCTCTTTTTGCAGCATATTTCTTGACTGTCTTAAGCCTTTTGTTTTCTCTTGCTATTATTGATTTTCTTGTCATAAAAATTCCTATTTCTTAAATGGAAATTGAAGGGCCTCCAATAGAGCTTTTGCCTCATCTTTATTTTTTGCAGAAGTGTTAATGCAAATATCCATGCCCCTTATTTTGTCAATGTGATCATAGTTAATTTCGGGAAAAATAATTTGCTCTTTGATTCCCATGCTGTAGTTCCCTTGCCCATCAAATGATTTTGGATTTAATCCTCTAAAATCCCTTTCTCTTGGAATAGCAATATGTATAAGTCTTTCTAAAAAATCATACATACGTTTGCCGCGCAAGGTTACTTTGCAACCTATAGGCCAGCCGTCTCTAATTTTAAAGCTAGCAACAGATTTTCTTGCCTTGGTAACAACTGGCTTCTGTCCAGTTATAGCCTGCAAATCATTCTGGGCAGACTCAAGATGCTTCTTATCAATTGCAGCCTCACCAACGCCCATATTTACAACAATTTTTGTTACCCTTGGAACAGCCATAACATTATCTAAGCCAAGAGTTTCTTTAAGTTGAGGTACTATCTCTTTGTTAAAAGTTTCTTTTAAGTTCATGTTTATATTTTTGAGTTGTCTGATTTAAAAATTCTTGTTTTTACATCATCTTTAATTTCATATCCAATGCGATCAGCTTTTTTCTTTTTTGGATTCCAAATAGCTAAATTTGAAATAGCAATGGCTGCTTCTTGCTCGACAATACCTCCGGTAATACCCATTTGAGGGTTAGGTTTGGTATGTTTTTTTACTAAGTTTAAGCCGGTTACAATTGCTTTATTACCTTTAAGGATTTTTTGCAAAGTTCCTCTTTTGCCCAAATCTTTCCCAGCAATTACCACTACTTCATCACCGCTTATAAACTTAGTTTTTGTATGTAGTGAAGACATGTCTATAAAACCTCAGGTGCTAAAGATAATATTTTCATAAAATTACCTGAACGGAGCTCTCTCGTCACAGGACCAAAGACCCTAGTACCTATAGGTGCTTGTTGCTGATTAAGTAAAACAGCAGCATTTTCATCAAATTTAATCAATGAGCCATCTCTTCGTCTGACACCTTTTTTTGTTCGAACAATCAGGGCATTTACGACTTGGCCTTTTTTAACTTTACCTTGAGGAATTGCTTCCTTAACAGCAACTTTAACTATATCCCCAATTCTTGCATATCTTCGCTTTGAGCCTCCAAGTACCTTGATGCACATAACGCTTCTGGCTCCGCTGTTGTCAGCAATATTAAGGATTGATTGCATCTGAATCATGATGAAGGCTCCTCATTTGATTGAGTTTCTTCAGCTTCAACAGCTTTATCATTACCTGCAATCGCAGAATCAATTAATAACCAAGTTTTATTTTTTGAATAAGGCTTACATTCTTGGACGGTGACAACATCGCCGATCTTTGCTGAATTGCTTTCATCATGAGCATGAATCTTTGTAGATCGTTTAATAATTTTTCCATACTTAGGATGTTTAACCTTTCTCTCTACCTTAACTGTAATTGTTTTATCTGCTTTATCACTAACAACAACACCAGATAAGAGTCTTGCATTCGAGCTCATGATTTTGTTTCCTCATTATTTTTTTCATTAATGACAGTTTTGATTTGAGCAATTTTTGTCTTTGACTCTCTCAATAAATGACTCTCATTCAACTGGCCTGTCTTGTGCTTAATCCTGTTAGAGAACTGAGCTTCTCTCTCATCAAGAAGCATTTTTTCAAGCTGATCAACTTTTTGTGATCTTAAGGTTTCAATGTATTTTTCTTTAGCTTTAGCCATAATTTATTTCTGTACAAAAGTAGTTTTTACGGGGAGCTTTGCAGCAGCCAATCTAAATGCTTCTCTAGCTGTTTCTTCTTCAACCCCTGACATTTCATATAACATCTTTCCTGGCTGAACTAGAGCGACCCAGTACTCAACGTTACCCTTACCTTTACCCATTCGAGTTTCAAGAGGCTTTTTAGTTATTGGTTTGTCAGGGAAAATCCTAATCCAAATATTTCCTCCACGTTTGATATAACGTGTCATGGCTCGCCTTGCAGCTTCAATTTGTCTAGCAGTAATCCTGCCACGAGTAGAAGCCTTTAAGCCATATTTACCGAAAGCAACGGTGTTGCCACTTTGAGCAAGGCCTCTATTACGACCTTTATGCATTTTTCTGAATTTTGTTTGCTTTGGTTGTAACATCTTCTAATACCTATAATTCCGCTTTAAATGGATCTTCCATGATTTCCCCACGATAAACCCAAACTTTGACACCTATAATTCCATATGTAGTTGCAGCTTCTGCAGTTCCATAGTCCACATCCGCTCTGAGAGTATGCAAAGGCACCCTGCCTTCTCGATACCATTCCGTTCTTGCGATCTCAGCTCCACCTAATCGACCAGAGACCTCAGTTCTCACCCCTTTAGCTCCTTGTCGAAGCGCACTCTGGACTGCCCTCTTCATAGCTCTCCTGAACTGCACCCTTCTTTCGAGCTGTTGTGCGATACCTTCAGCAAGGATGGTTGCATCAAGATCAGGTTTTCTTACTTCTTTTATTTGAACTTGCGCAGGGCGATTTACAATTTTTTCTATAGATTTTTTGATGTTTTCAATCTCTTCTCCCTTTTTCCCAATAATGATTCCGGGCCTAGATGTATGAATTGAAACAGTAAAATTTTGAGCTGATCTGTCAATCTCAACTTTGCTTACTGACGAAAACCTAAGCTTATTCTTTAAAAAATCTCTTACTTTCAAGTCTTCGATTAGATTTTCTTTAAAGGTCTTTCCTTTGGCGTACCAATTGGCATTATGTTTTTTTACAACACCAAGTCGAAAACCTGTTGGATGAACTTTTTGACCCATTATTTCTCCTGATCCGATAAGATAATTTCAATGTGACAGGTTGGCTTTATGATCCTATCAGCCCTACCTCTTGCTCTGGGCCTCATTCTTTTAAGCCTCATTCCTTGATTGACCATGATGGATTTGACTTCCAATGTATCAATATCAAGCTTGTTATTGTTTTCGGCATTTGCAATTGCTGATTCAAGTAATTTTTTAATAACAGATGCAGCCTTTTGTTTGCTGAATGTTAAAAAGTCCATTGCATCTTGGACAGATTTACCTCTAATCTCATTAGCGACTAGTCCTGCTTTCTGAGGTGAAAGTCTTGATCCTTTTAAATATGCTCTTGTATCCATTATTGAGCTTTCCTATCACCTGAATGAAGTTTAAATGTTCGTGTTATTGCAAACTCTCCTAGTTTATGCCCAACCATATCTTCATTTATGAAGACTGGCACATGCTGTCTTCCGTTATGAACAGAAATTGTTAATCCAACCATTGACGGAGAAATCATTGACCGTCTTGACCAAGTTTTAATTGGTTTCTTGCTGTTTTCAGCAATTGCTTGATCCACTTTCTTTTGAAGCGAGATATCAATAAATGGTCCTTTTTTTAGCGATCGTGGCATGACTATTTCCTCTTAGCTCTTCTTCGTACAATTAAGTTATCAGACCTAGTATTTTTTCTAGTTTTATAACCTTTAGTAGGAACACCCCATGGAGTTGAAGGATGTCTACCCCCGGATGTTCTCCCTTCACCACCGCCATGAGGGTGATCAATTGGGTTCATAGCAACACCTCTAACAGTTGGTCGAACTCCTCTCCATCTCTTGGCACCAGCTTTTCCCAAAGATCTTAAGTTGTTTTCTTGATTTGAGACAACCCCGATTGTTGCACGGCACTCAGAAAGAATCTTTCTCATTTCACCTGACTGCAGCCTCAAGGTTGTATAGATACCTTCTTTTGCTACAACTCTTGCAGAGGTTCCAGCTGATCTTGCAATTTGAGCTCCTTTTCCTGGCTTCATCTCAACACAATGAACATTTGTACCAAGAGGTACGTTGCTTAAAGGCATGCTATTACCTGGAGCGATTTCAGTTTTTTCAGATGATGAAATTGAAGCTCCGATCTTTAATTTAGATGGCGCAATAATGTAAGATTTTTCACCATCAATATATTGAATTAATGCAATATGAGCTGATCGATTAGGATCGTATTCAATTCTTAGAACTGTTGCAGGAACATCAACCTTTGTTCTCTTAAAATCTATAATTCTATAATGTTGTTTATGTCCACCGCCCTGATGACGAACGGTAATCCTGCCATTATTATTTCGACCACCATTTTTTGATTTTCTATCAAGCAATGGCTTATGAGGCTTACCCTTATAAAGATCTGACTTAACAGAAACAACAAACCTTCTTCCAGCACTTGTTGGTTTTGCTTTAATAATTGCCATTAGTTAACACCCTCAAACTGAATTTCTGAACCTTCTTTTAATGAGACAAACGCTTTTTTAAAGTTAGATTTTTTATAGGTGCCAAACCTATTTCTTTTATTTTTGCCTTTGACTATTGAAGTGGTGACTGATTTCACTTCTACATTAAATAGTTTTTCAACAGCTTTCTTAATTTCTAATTTATTAGCATTAATATTTACTTTAAATACAACCTGATTTTTCTCAGATGCAAGCTTTGATGCCTTCTCAGTAATGTAAGGAGAATCAATTAATGTAAGGATTTTTTCTTGATTCATTTTACCCAAGCCTCTATTAATGAAAGTGCTTCGGGTGTGATTGCAACCTTGTCAGACCTTAGAAGCACAACGGGATTAATTTCTTTGACAGTTACTACCTCTACATGAGGTATATTCCTTGCTGATAGGTATATATTTGTATCCATTTCATCAAGGATGATCAGTACGCTATCAAGACCGGCATCTTTTATAATTTTTGCCATCACCTTAGTTTTAGGAGCCTCTAGTGTAGGCTTAGCCAAACCAATTATTCTTTCTTGTCTATAAAGCTCTGAAAGTATTGAGCGAATAGCAGCTCTATACATTTTCTTATTAATCTTCTTAGAGTAATCTCTTGGTACTGCAGCAAAAGGAACACCGCCTCCACGCCATATTGGACTTCTAATGGTACCTGCTCTTGCTCTTCCTGTTCCTTTTTGTCTATAAGGTTTCTTACCACCGCCACGAACTTCAGATCTAGTTTTTTGCTTGTGAGATCCCTGTCTTGCGCCTGCCAAGAAAGTAACTACTGCCTGGTGAACCAAATCTTCATTAAAATCCTTTCCAAAAACTGACTCCGGAAGACTAATATCAGTTTTTGATTCGCTATTAACTAAATTAAGCTTCATGATGTTTTAACCGAATGAGAAAGCTTTAATGTCGACCCAGTTGGACCAGGAACAGCTCCCTTGATATAGATTAAGTTATTTTCAATATCAGTTTGAACAACTTCTAAGTTCTGAACAGTTTTTTGTACATTACCCATTTGTCCTGACATTTTCTTACCCTTCCAAACCCTCCCAGGTGTTTGACATTGACCAGTGGATCCATGGGCTCTATGTGATAATGAATTACCATGTGTGGCATCTTGCATTCTAAAGTTATGCCGTTTTATAACACCTGCATAACCTTTACCCTTAGATGTACCAGTAACATCAACTTTTTGGCCAGCTTCAAATACAGAAGCATCAACATGTAAACCTACTTTAAGATCATCAACATCAGATGTACGGAACTCATGTAGCTTTCCTGGGTTAACATTATGTTTTTTGAAATATTCAGCTTGCGATTTTTTGAGTTTCTTTTTCTTAAAAAATTGCTTAGAAATCACTACAGAACTGTAGCCATCTCTATCAGATGTTTTAATATCAGTAACGAAATTTCCCGCAACAGAAACAACAGTTACAGGAATTGAAGTGCCGTCTTCTTGAAAAAGACGTGACATTCCAGCTTTTTTTCCAATTAAGCCTATGCTCAATTTAATCTCCTTTCTACGGGGCTTTACCCTCTATGGCCGCTATTGCGTTAAAAATTTCAAATTAGCCTAGGCTAATTTGAACATCTACTCCTGATGAAAGGTCAAGCTTCATTAAAGCATCAACCGTTTTATCAGTAGGTTGAACAATATCCATCAACCTTTTATATGTTCTAATCTCATACTGATCCCTTGCATCTTTATCTTTGTGCGGTGAAATCAGTACTGTAGTTCTCTCTTTTTTAACTGGCAAAGGAATTGGTCCTTTGACTACAGCTCCAGTCTTCTTTGCTGTTTCTGAAATAAGTTTTGCAGATGCATCAATCAGCCTATAATCAAAAGCTTTTAAGCGTATTCTTATATTCTGATCTTCCATACAATCTCTTTCTAATATCGCAGAGGTTGCGTATTCTAGGCCTCCTAAGGGCTATATGTCAACTTTAAATTGTTGTTTATTTATGCAGTTTTTAGTTGTTCTGCAATGTTGTTTGGAACCTCAGCATACTTTAGAAATTCCATTGAAAAACTAGCTCTTCCTTGAGTTTGTGAGCGAACATCCGTTGCATAACCAAACATCTCTGAAAGTGGTACTTCTGACCTGACAACTTTTCCTGCAGGAATCTCGTCCATACCCTGAATAATTCCACGTCTTCTGTTCAAGTCACCAACCACATCACCCATATGTTCTTCAGGGGTAACAACCTCAACCTTCATCACAGGCTCTAACAGAACAGGCTTTGCCTTTAAAGCTCCTTCTTTTAAAGCCATTGATCCAGCAATCTTGAAAGCCATCTCACTTGAATCTACATCATGAAAAGAACCATCATATAAGGTTGCTTTTAAAGCAAGCAATGGATATCCGGCAACAACACCATTCTGCATTTGCTCCTGAATGCCTTTGTTAACCGATGGTATATATTCTTTAGGTATAACACCCCCAACAATCTCATCAACAAATTCGTACTCATCATCGAGCCCGAGAGGCTCTAATTTTAACCAAACATGGCCATACTGTCCTCGACCTCCACTTTGTCTAACAAATTTACCTTCAATCTCTACGGCTTCTCTAATTGTTTCTCTATAGGCTACTTGAGGCTTACCAATGTTTGCTTCAACTGAAAACTCTCTTTTCATTCTATCTACCAATACATCAAGATGAAGCTCACCCATTCCGGAAATAATTGTTTGCCCAGATTCCTCGTCTGTGTTAACTCTAAATGATGGATCCTCTTGGGCTAGCTTTCCAAGAGCAATAGACATTTTTTCTTGGTCAGCTTTAGATTTTGGTTCAACGGCTACGGAAATAACTGGTTCAGGGAAGTCCATTCTCTCTAATACAATCTCATTTGACCCGTCGCATAGCGTATCGCCTGTTGTAATATCTTTTAGACCAATACATGCTGCAATATCACCAGCTCTGATCTCTTTTAACTCATTTCTATTATTTGAATGCATCTGTACCATTCTTCCGATACGTTCTTTTTTGCCTTTTGTTGAGTTAATTACAGAATCTCCAACAGACACAACACCTGAATAAACTCTAATAAAAGTTAATGTTCCGACAAATGGATCGGTTGCAATTTTAAATGCAAGAGCTGAAAACGGCTCTTCATCTGATGATTGTCTAGAAGCTTCAATCTCCTCTTCACCGGGAAGAGTACCTTTAATTGCTTCAACTTCATCTGGAGCAGGTAGAAAGTCAATTACTGCATCTAATACAGCTTGTACGCCTTTATTCTTAAAAGCGCTTCCGCAAAGAGCAGGCACAATCTCGTTACCTATTGTTCTAATTCTAAGGCCTTCTTTAATCTGCTCAATGGTCAATTCACCAGACTCTAAATAAGCATCCATAAGCTCTTCATTTGCTTCTGCAGCATTTTCTACCATTTCTTCTCGCAGTTCGTTGCACCTAGCAACTAATTCTTCCGGTATTTCCTTTGAATCAAATGTAAGTCCCTGATCAGATTCGTTCCAATAGATGGCCCTCATATTTATTAAGTCAACAACACCTTTAAATTCTTCTTCACTGCCGATATTTAATTGAAGTGGAACTACGGTAGCTTTAAGTCTGTCTCGAATTTGATCAACAACTCTTTCAAAGTCTGCACCAGCTCTGTCCATTTTGTTTACAAATACAATTCTTGGAACTTTATATCGATTAGCTTGCCTCCAAACTGTTTCGGATTGGGGCTCGACTCCTGATGTTCCACAAAATACTACGACCGCTCCATCAAGAACCCTTAAAGATCTCTCAACTTCAATAGTAAAGTCAACGTGTCCAGGTGTATCAATGATGTTAACCCTATGTTCTGGATATTGCTGCTCCATCCCCGACCAAAAGCAAGTTGTTGCGGCAGAGGTAATGGTAATACCTCTTTCTTGTTCTTGCTCCATCCAGTCCATGGTAGCCGCACCGTCATGAACCTCACCGATCTTATGAGAAAGACCTGTATAAAATAGTACCCTCTCAGTAGTTGTTGTTTTACCTGCGTCCACGTGAGCACATATACCAATATTTCTATACTTATTTAACTCAGTAGTTCTAGCCATATCTTGGTCTCGTTTTAAAATCTAAAGTGTGAAAAAGCTTTATTAGCTTCAGCCATTTTGTGAACGTCTTCTCTTTTCTTAACAGCAGAACCTTTTCCTTCAGATGCATCTGAGAGTTCTCCGGCTAGACGTTGAGGCATTGATTTTTCTGATCTTTTTCTAGCAGCATCAACAAGCCATCGCATTGCTAAGGCCTGTCTTCTTGAAGGTCTCACCTCAATTGGAACCTGATATGTAGCACCACCCACTCTTCTAGATTTGACCTCTACAACGGGACCGACTTCCTCTAGAGCTTTCTTGAAAATCTCTATTGGATCTGTCTTTGTCTTTTGATCAATACTATCAAAAGCACCATAAACAATTTTTTCAGCAACAGACTTTTTTCCATCTTTCATGATGTGATTCATGAATTTGGCTACTACTAAATCTTTATATTTTGGATCAGGTAAAACTTTTCTCTTTTCTGGACTGCGTCTTCTTGGCATTATTATTTACCTTTCTTTGCCCCGTATTTAGAGCGTCTTTGTTTTCTATTTGCGACACCAGATGTATCCAATGAGCCTCTCACGGTGTGATATCTAACACCTGGCAAATCTTTAACTCTTCCACCTCTTATAAGGACAACTGAGTGCTCCTGAAGATTATGACCTTCTCCACCGATGTAAGAGGTCACCTCGTAGCCGCTAGTTAATCTAACTCTGCAAACCTTTCTTAAAGCAGAATTAGGTTTTTTTGGAGTAGTAGTGTAAACCCGAGTGCACACTCCTCTTCTTTGAGGGGAGTTCTCAAGCGCAGGAACATCTGTTTTCCTAGTTTTTGGTTTTCTAGGTTTTCTAATTAATTGATTAACTGTTGCCATATTTATTTACTGTGCGCGATTGTATATATGAGTGAGTACATGGTCAATATTATTCCTCAGTTTCTTGAAGTTCTTGTCTTAATGCTGCTTCGATTTCATCAGCAGTAAGCATCGACTCTTCTTCTGTTGAGGTTTTTTTGTTTTGCATCTTATCGTGGTATTCCATACCAGTACCTGCAGGAATTAACCTACCAACAACAACATTCTCTTTTAATCCTCTTAATACATCTTTCTTCCCAGTCACCGAAGCTTCCGTAAGAACACGTGTTGTTTCTTGGAAAGATGCAGCTGAGATGAATGAATTAGTTGTTAAAGAGGCTTTTGTAATTCCTAGAAGAACCCTCTCAAAAGATGCCTCTTGCCTACCAGCATCTATAGCCTTTTCATTTTCTTCAACTAAGTCAGAGTATTCAACTTGATCTCCTTGGATAAATCTTGTTTCTCCGCCATCAAGTATTAAAGCCTTTCTTAGCATTTGCCTCAAAATAGTCTCAATGTGTTTGTCATTTATAGAAACCCCTTGGAGCCTATAAACATCTTGAATCTCATTGACTATGAAATTAGTGAGCTCAGGAATTCCTCGTAATCTAAGTATGTCATGCGGACTTAAAGGTCCATCAGAAATAATATCTCCCTTCTCAACCTGCTCTCCCTCAAAGACAGTAAGAATCCTATGTTTTGGTATAAGCATTTCTACGTTCTGAGTTTTTTTAGTTGCACCATCTGGGGTAATCACTAGTCTTACTTTACCTTTTGTCTCCTTACCAAAAGAAACAAGACCTGATTCTTCTGCTAGAACCGCAGCATCTTTAGGTTTTCTGGCCTCAAATAGATCAGCAACTCTTGGTAAGCCACCGGTAATATCTTTTGTCTTCGAGCCCTCCAAGGGAATTCTGGCTAATACCTCACCAGCAGAAATAGAGCCCCCATCCTTGAGATTAATTAGTGCCTTAGCAGGCATTGTGTAATTTGCAGGAGCCTTATGATCACCAATACTTAAAACTTTACCTCGACCATCAACTACAGATATTGAAGGGGCAAGTTCTTTTCCTGCAGAGGGTCTTTCAGAAGTTTCAATTACCTCAACGCTGCTCATTCCAGTAAGTTCATCTGTTTTAGCCCTTACAGTTACTCCATCAACTATGTCTGTGAATTTAATCTTTCCTTTAACTTCAGAAATAATTGGGCGGGTATATGGATCCCATCCAGCAACTTTTGTTCCAGGCTCAATAGTTGCACCATCTTTTACAAATAAGGTAGCTCCATAGGGGATTTTATGTTTTTCAACAAGCTTTCCCTGATCATCGTTTAGTGTAACTAGAGTATTTCTAGAGATGACAACTTCATTTTTATCTTTATTTATAACTGTTTTAATGTCATCAGAAAAATTAATTACGCCGTTATTTTCTATAACAACAGCATTATCTTCTGAAGAGCTTGATGCAGCACCACCGATATGGAATGTTCTCATTGTCAATTGAGTTCCTGGCTCACCAATCGATTGGGCAGCAACAACTCCAACTGCTTCTCCTCTATGAACTAGATGACCTCTTGCAAGATCACGCCCATAACATTTAGAGCAGACTCCGTATTTTGATTCGCAGGTCATTGGAGATCTAACTTTTAAAGAGCTTAAATTGAGATCATCAATAACCGGAATAGAATCTTCATCGATCATGTGACCAGCTGGAAAAATTTCTTTTCGATCTTTGTCGGTAAGTTTTTCAGCTATGACCCTACCGAGAATCCTTTCAGTAAGAGGCTGAATAATTTCACCTCCATCTATTATTGATGAAATTACAATTGATTGATCAGTTCCGCAATCTTCTTCGATTACAACAGAGTCCATCGCAACATCACAAAGCCTTCTAGTGAGGTATCCAGAGTTTGCAGTTTTCAATGCGGTATCAGCTAGGCCTTTACGAGCTCCATGAGTTGAAATGAAGTATTGAAGAACTGATAAGCCCTCCCTAAAGTTTGCAGTAATTGGAGTTTCTATAATTGATCCATCAGGCTTTGACATAAGACCCCTCATACCTGATAGCTGCCTAATCTGTGCAGGTGAGCCTCTAGCTCCAGAATCAGCATAAATAAATACAGAGTTAAATGATGGCTGCTCGGCTTCTTTTCCATCCTCATCCACAGCAAAGTCAGTACTAATCTTAGCCATCATTGCCTTAGCAACCTTTTCATTTGCACGCGACCAAATATCAATAACTTTATTGTAACGCTCACCTTGTGTCACAAGACCTGAAGAGAACTGACTCTCAATTTCTTTTACCTCTTTCTCAGCAGAGTCAATAATTGAAGGCTTTTCTTCTGGAATAACAAAATCATCTACACCAATAGATGAACCAGATCGGGTTGAATAATCAAACCCGAGATACATTAACTGATCAGCAAAAATTACTGTCGATTTCAATCCCGACTTTCTGTAAGAGATATCAATTAATTTTGAAATGAGTTTTTTATCTAATGTCTTATTTACATTATCAAAGCCAACTTCTATAGGTGTAATCCTCCAGATCAAAACTCTTCCAACTGTTGTCTCTTCGAGAAACTTTCCTTTGTCAGCATTTGTAATTCTTACTTTTATGTTTGCATGCAGATCTATGGTTTCAGATTCATAAGCTCTAAGAACTTCATCTGGATTACTAAATACCCTTCCAGATCCTGTAGCACCAATTTTTTCTCTAGTCATATAGTAAAGACCCAATACAACATCTTGAGATGGATTAATAATTGGCTCTCCGTTTGCAGGAGATAAAATATTATTTGTTGACATCATTAAAGCCCTAGCCTCAAGTTGAGCTTCAATTGTTAACGGAACGTGAACTGCCATTTGGTCACCATCAAAATCAGCATTAAAAGCAACACATACTAATGGATGAAGTTGTATAGCTTTTCCCTCAACCAACAATGGTTCAAAAGCTTGTATGCCTAGTCTATGGAGAGTTGGAGCCCTGTTAAGAAGAACAGGATGTTCTCTAATGACTTCTTCGAGTATCTCCCAAACTTCTGGAGTTTCTCTTTCAACTAGCTTTTTAGCAGCTTTAATAGTTGTAGCTAGCTCTCTCTGTTCAAGTTTGCCGTAGACATATGGCTTAAATAGTTCAAGGGCCATTTTCTTTGGTAAGCCGCATTGATGAAGTTTCAAATTAGGACCAGCAACGATTACAGACCTGCCAGAATAGTCAACTCGCTTACCTAGGAGGTTTTGTCTAAATCTTCCACCCTTACCTTTGATCATATCAGCCAATGATTTGAGTGGTCTTTTGTTGGTACCGGTAATGACTCTGCCTCTTCTCCCATTATCTAGAAGCGCATCTACACTCTCTTGAAGCATTCTTTTCTCATTCCTAACAATAATGTCAGGAGCACCAAGCTCAAGGAGTCTTCTTAACCTATTATTTCTGTTAATTACTCTGCGGTATAAATCATTTAGATCAGAAGTCGCAAATCTCCCGCCTTCTAGAGGAACAAGTGGTCTTAAATCAGGTGGAAGAACTGGCAATGCATTCATGATCATCCATTCAGGCTTATTACCAGAATCTTTAAAGGCCTCAAGCAGCTTTAAACGCTTAGAAAGCTTTTTTAGCTTAGTTTCAGAGTTTGTTTGAGGTACTTCTTCTCTTATTATCTTAATTTCTTCATCTAAATCTATTTCTTGAAGCAGTTGTTGAACGGCCTCAGCTCCCATGCCAGCTGTGAACTCATCACCGTATTCATCAAATGCTTCAATATATTCTTCTTCTGTTAATATTTGACATTTTTCTAGTTCTGTAAGACCTGGATCAGTGATGATGTAGCTTTCAAAATAAAGAACTCTTTCAATCTCTCTTAACGTTAAATCTAATAGTAAGCCTATTCTTGACGGTAGTGACTTAAGGAACCAGATATGAGCAACAGGAGCAGCTAATTCGATATGTCCCATTCTATCCCGTCTTACTTTTGCCAGCGTCACTTCAACACCACATTTTTCGCAAACTACACCTCTGTGCTTCATTCTCTTATATTTTCCGCAAACGCACTCGTAGTCTTTAACTGGACCAAAAATCTTTGCACAAAATAAACCATCACGTTCAGGCTTAAACGTTCTATAGTTAATAGTTTCTGGTTTTTTGACTTCACCAAATGACCATGACCTCACCATTTGAGGTGAAGCTAGGCCTGCACTGATAGAAGAAAAATCTTCTTGGTTAGACTTTAATAAGTTTAATAAATCTCTCAAAATTTTCTCCTAATTTTCTGAATCAAGTTCAATGTTTATTCCTAAGGACTTTATCTCTTTACTAAGAACATTAAATGACTCAGGTACATTTGCATCCATAGCATAATTTCCGTCTACAATGTTTTTATACATTTTGGTTCTACCAGCAACATCATCCGATTTAACTGTAAGCATTTCCTGAAGTGTGTAAGCAGCTCCATAAGCTTCGAGCGCCCATACCTCCATCTCACCAAATCTTTGGCCACCAAACTGAGCTTTACCGCCAAGAGGTTGCTGAGTAACAAGACTATATGAACCAGTAGATCTGGCATGCATTTTGTCATCAACGAGGTGATTCAGTTTAATCATATACATATAACCTACAGTTACCGGTCTTTCAAACTTCCTGCCTGTTCTTCCGTCATAAAGAGTGATCTGACCAGACTCATCCAAACCAGCTTCGGTGAGAAGCGATTTAATTTGTGATTCTTTTGCACCATCAAATACTGGTGTAGCAACTGGCATTCCATCTCTAAGATTTCCAGCAAGCGTCATAATTTCAGTGTTTGATAATGAGTTTAAGTTTTCCTTAATGGCTGCATCACTGTTGTAAAGTTTGTCTAAATATTTTTTAAGCTCGTCAGCTTTAGCATTTTCTTTCATCATTAAATTAATTTTTTCTCCAATGCCTTTTGCTGCAGCACCTAAATGTGTTTCAAGAACCTGACCAACATTCATCCTAGAGGGTACACCTAGAGGATTTAAAACTACGTCAACAGAATTGCCCTGCTCATCATATGGCATGTCTTCGATTGGCATAATCTCGGAAATGACCCCTTTATTACCATGACGACCAGCCATCTTATCTCCTGGCTGAATGCGTCTTTTAATTGCCATGTAGACTTTAACAATCTTAATAACGCCTGGTGCTAGATCGTGCCCGCGAGTAATTTTTTGCTTTCTCTCTTCGAACTTTTCTTTAATCTCTTTAAGATGTTTTTTTAGCTGCTTTTCAGCATCTTCGATTTTTGTGTTCGCATTTTCATTATCTGTTCTTACTGATAATAATGAATCAAGCTCTAACTCGTAAAGATCAGAGGCTTCTGGCTTTGAGCCTTTCTTTAAACCAGTTCCCTTAATAACTTTGTTGCCTTTAATTAAGTCAACTAATCTAATTTTTGTTGCCTGATTAACAATTCTGATTTCGTCATCAGAATCTTTTTGTGCGTCAGCGAGATGGTCAGCTTCAATGGACTTTGTTCTCTCATCCTTTTCAACACCATCTCGAGTAAAGACTTCTACTCCTATAACTGTTCCATTTGTACTTGAAGGAACTCGTAATGAAGAATCTTTTACATCTGAAGCCTTCTCACCAAATATAGCACGTAGTAGTTTTTCTTCGGGCGAAAGCTGTGTCTCGCCTTTGGGAGTAATTTTGCCTACCAAAATATCACCGGCTTTTACTTCGGCACCTACGTATACAATTCCACAATCATCTAACTTTCCTAGAGAACCCTCACCAACATTTGGAATATCAGCAGTTATTTCCTCAGAACCTAATTTGGTATCCCTTGCTATGCAGGTCAATTCTTGAATATGAATTGATGTAAATCTGTCTTCTCTTGCAACCTTTTCCGATAATAATATTGAATCCTCAAAGTTGTAGCCATTCCATGGCATGAAAGCAATTCTTATATTTTGACCTAGCGCCAATTCACCATTATCAACAGAAGGTCCATCTGCAAGAATATCTCCAGCAACTACCTTATCCCCTACAGAGACTAACGGACGCTGATTGATGCATGTGTTTTGATTTGATCGGGTATATTTAATTAGATTATAAATATCAACAGAATCATTTGATTTAGCATCAGTTACCCTAACAACAATACGTCCAGCATCGACACTTTCAACCACGCCATTGTTATTTGCAACAACACATACACCTGAGTCACCTGCAACTACGGTTTCAAAACCTGTACCCACAAGAGGTTTTTCTGGCTTTAGCACCGGTACTGCTTGTCGTTGCATATTCGAACCCATAAGAGCTCTGTTTGCGTCATCATGCTCTAAGAATGGAATTAATGATGCAGCAACAGATACAACTTGTTGAGGTGCCACATCCATTAAGTCAATTCTTTCAGATGACATAAGACTTGATTCTCCGTTGTATCTCACAGGAATCAGGTCATCCATAAATTTATTTGATTTGTCCAAAGCAGCATTTGCTTGAGCTATAACATGCTCAGCCTCATCAATCGCTGAGAGATAAATTATTTCATCAGTGACTTTACCTTTTACTACTTTACGGAACGGGGTTTCAATAAACCCATAATCATTTGTTCGTGCATAACATGCAAACGAATTAATTAGGCCAATGTTAGGTCCTTCAGGAGTCTCAATAGGACATAGTCTCCCATAATGAGTAGGGTGAACATCCCTAACCTCAAATCCAGCTCTCTCCCTAGTTAATCCACCAGGCCCAAGGGCAGATACTCTTCTTTTATGAGTAATCTCAGAAAGGGGATTATTTTGATCCATAAACTGAGACAACTGACTTGAACCAAAAAATTCTTTAATTGCCGCAGTCACCGGTTTTGCATTGATGAGATCTTGAGGTCCTAGCTCATCGGCTTCAGCCATACTAAGCCTTTCTCTAACCGCTCTCTCAACTCTTATTAGCCCAACTCTGAATTGGTTTGCAGTCATCTCACCTACAGATCTGACTCTTCTGTTTCCTAGATGATCGATATCATCAACTATGTCATGACCGTCACGAATATTAACAATGCCTTTCATCACATTTAAAATGTCATCAGTATCAAGGATGCCAGGATTTTCTTTATCTTCTGTGATACTAAGTCTTCGATTAAACTTCATTCTTCCAACATCAGATAAATCATATCTTTCAGCGTTAAAGAATAAATTTTGAAAAAGTTGCTCGGCAGAATCTTTTGTAGGAGGTTCGCCTGGACGCATCATCCTGTAAATTTCTACCAACGCCTCCAACCTATTTGAAGTAGGGTCATTCCTTAATGTGTTTGAAATGTATGGGCCTCTTTCAAGTTCATTTATATACAAGCAAGAAAGTTTGCTTATATTATGCTTTTCCAGAAGCTCAAGTATTGATGTATCAATAACTGAATTAGCTGGTAATAAGACCTCACCAGTTTCTGAGTCAATAACATCTTTGGCGGTTACTTTATTAATGAGATAGTCTTTAGAGAGCTTTAAAACATCTATCTTTGAAGATTCTAATTCTCTTATATGACGTGCGGTAATTCTTTTGTTGGCTTCAACGATGACCTTGGTTCTCACTTTAAGGTCTACTGACAAAGTTTCCCCTCTTAACCTAGAAGGTATTAATTTGGTAGAAACCTCATCTTTGGTTATTTCATACTCATCAACATCATAAAAGCTATGTAAAATCTCTTCTGAACTCATTTCGAGAGCTCTTAGAATAATTGTTGCAGGAATTTTACGCCTTCTATCTATTCGGCAGAATAAAATATCTTTAGCATCAAACTCAAAATCTAGCCAAGAACCTCTGTAAGGAATAATTCGTGCTGAGTAAAGCACCTTTCCTGATGAGTGTGTCTTGCCTCTATCATGGTCATAAAAAACGCCAGGTGATCTATGTAATTGGTTAACTACTACTCTCTCTGTGCCGTTAACAATGAAAGAACCATCATTTGTCATTAATGGGACTTCACCCATAAAAACTTCACCCTCTTTTACATCTTTAACTTTTTCAAAATTAGTCTCGCGATCATAGATCACAAGCCTAACTTTGATTCTTAGAGGAGCAGAGTAACTTAATCCTTGGATCAAACATTCCTGAACAGTATATGCAGGATTGCCTAATTCATAGGATACATATTCAAGTGCAGCGTTGCCAGATACGCTAGTGATAGGAAAAAGAGTTTGGAAAACTTCCTCCAGACCTTGTTTATTTCTTTTGTCTGCAGGCACATCGCTTTGTAAAAACTCAGCATAAGAATTTAACTGAGTCTCTATAAGCTTAGGCAATCTCATTACCTTAGGTAATCTGCCAAAGTTTTTCCTAATCCTTCTCTTTTCTGTATAGCTATATGACATATGCTGCCCTTGTAATTTTTATGTGTTACTTAAGTTCTGCTGTTGCGCCTGCTTCGGTAAGCTGCTTAACCATCTCTTCAGCTTCCTCTTTTTTTACACCCTCTTTGAGAGTATTTGGTGCTCCATCAACTAGATCTTTAGCTTCTTTAAGGCCTAATCCAGTAATAGCTCTAACTGCCTTGATCACTTGAACTTTTTGATCACCAGCAGCAGAAAGAACAATGTCGAACTCATCTTTTTCTTCAGCAGCATCACCACCTGCATCTCCAGCCGCGGCTGCCGGGGCAGCTGCAACTGCTGCAGCAGCAGTAACACCAAACTTTTCTTCTATGGCTGAAATAAGCTCAACAAGATCCATTACTGACATCTCTTCGATTGCCTTTAGAATATCGTCTTTTGAAGTTGCCATTATATTTTCTCCTTTAATTTAGGCTGACGCCTGTTTTTTGTCATGAACTGCTTGAAGCACTCTCGCCAGTTTGCTTGGAACCTCGTTAAGAAGTGTCGCAAACTTTGAGATAGGGGCTTGCAGAACTGCAGCAATTAAAGTGATGGCTTCTTCTCTACCTGGAAGTTTTGCCAATACATCAATTTGCTCAGCACCTAAAAGCTGACCTTCAACAGACAAAGCTTTAATCTCTAGCGCCTCAAAATTTTTAGCGTAAGTTTTTAAAAGCTTTGCTGCTGCGCCTGGTTCATCAAAAGAAAAAGCAAACAGTGAGGGTCCTTGTAAGGTTTCACTTGTACATCCAAAGTCAGTTCCTTCAAAGGCAAGTTTAGCCAATGAATTTTTGATAATTTGAATGTGAATGCCTGCTTCTGTCCCCTGCTTTCTTATTTCAGAAAGTTCAGAGACTTTAAGTCCTCTTGCATCAGACACAACTAAAGATGAAGCTTTATCAGCAACCTCTTTAACTTCTGAAACAATTCTCTCTTTTTCTTCTCTTGTTAAAGCCACAGCAATTCTCCTTTTGTGCCTTTCGGCTGTAAGGTGACAAATCGCATAAACGAAATGCACACCACCTACGTAGGAAATTAAGCTTTCGCACCTACGGTCTTTGACGGCTGCGTATACAACGCAACTATCAGAGCTTTTTCAAGCTCTAAACTTATAAAATATTTGAAGTATCCAACTTAACACCTGGCCCCATTGTACTGCTGAGCGATACATTCTTAATATAAACACCTTTAGCAGAGGCAGGTTTAAGTTTTTTTACCTCATCAATTAAAACTTTAGTATTTTCTTCAAGCTGAGTTGGGGAATATGAAACTTTACCAATACATCCATGGATCGTTCCTCCCTTGTCAGTTTTAAATCTTACTTGTCCAGATTTTGCGTTTTTAACCGCTTCACCAATCTTGTCCGTAACAGTCCCGCTTTTAGGATTCGGCATTAGTCCTTTAGGCCCAAGTACCTGACCTAACTGGCCGACCACTTTCATTGAGGCCTGTGTTGCCACAACCACATCAACAGCTACTTCGCCTTTCTTAAATTGTTCAGCCAAATCATCCATGCCAATGAATTCGGCACCCGCTTCCTTTGCTTCATTTGCTTGATCACCATCAGCAAAAGCTGCAACAGTTACTTGCTTACCCAAAGAATTAGGCAAAGTTACAGAACCCCTAACATTTTGATCTGATTTACCAGCATCAATGCCTAAATTAATTGCTATATCAACAGATTCATCAAACTTATTAGATTTAACTTCTTGGAAGACGCCTAAAGCTTCCTCAAAAGAGTATAACTTTTCGATATCAACTAACTCGTTAATTTTTAATGATTTCTTGCTCATTAAATATCTACCTCTACGCCCATACTTCTGGCAGTACCAGCAATAATTTTTACAGCCTGATCCATTGAATTTGCATTAAGATCTTTCTCCTTTACCTTGGCAATTTCTTCCAATTGAGCACGTGTAATTTTTCCAACTTTCTCTAAGTTAGGAACCCCGCTACCTTTTGGAATGTTCAAGGCTTTCCTGATTAAAACTGCCGCTGGAGGCGATTTAATATCAAAACTAAATGATTTATCTTCATATACATTAATAACTACAGGAAGCGGTACTCCCTTTTCTGCATTTTGTGTTTCTGCATTAAAAGCGTTACAAAAATCCATAATGTTTACATTTGCCTGACCAAGTGCTGGTCCAACTGGTGGACTTGGATTAGCTCCGCCTGCAGGAATTTGAAGTTTTAAGACTGTTGCTATTTTTTTATTCTTAGCCATTATGTTTTCTCAATTTGTATAAAATCTAATTGGACTGGTGTAGATCTACCAAGAATTTGAACCGATACCTTTACCTGACTATTTTCATAATCAACTTCTTCTACAACTCCATTAAAGTCGTTAAATGGTCCATCACAGACTCTGACCACTTCACCTGGCTCAAATAAAGTTTTAGGTCTTGGAGCTTCTTCACCAACTTCTATTCTATTGATGATTCCATCCACTTCAGCCTTTGATATGGGCATGGGTTTTTCTTTAGTACCGCCAACAAATGTGCTTATTCTCGGAGTATGTTTAACAAGCTGCCAAGTATCATCGTTCATTTCCATTTCAATCAATATGTAGCCTGGAAAAAATTTCCTTTCTGTTTTCTTTTTAGCCCCACTTTTAAGCTCAACAACTTGTTCAGTTGGGATGAGTATCTCACCAAATTGAGACTTCAGATCTGCCAAAGCAATCCTCTCCTCGAGGGCAGCTTTGACCTTTAGCTCGTAGCCTGAGTAGGCCTGTACTACATACCAATCCATTATCCAAGCACCAATTTAGTAAGCCAGCTCAATAAAGACTCCAAACCCCAAAAAACTAGACATAGAACAACAATTGAGCCAAATACAATTAAAAAGGTTTGAGTGGTTTCGGGTCTTGATGGCCAAACCACCCTTCTTAGCTCAGTTCTTGATTCCCGCATCAGTTTGATAGCATTGCTACCAAAATCAGTTAACGCCAAAATGACAAGCCCAAGAATAAAAAGACCAACTACGCCTAGGACTCTATAAAGAAATGGGGTTGCTGAATAATATGAGTTACCAACAATTGCCAATGTAAAAACAGACAAAGATAGAATCCACTTGAGCCTATCTATAAGGTTTCCTGTTTTTTGTTTTGTTGCCATCAATTAATACACTCCACCTTTTTACTGGCAGGCCAGGAGGGACTTGAACCCCCAACCTACGGTTTTGGAGACCGTCGCTCTACCAATTGAGCTACTGGCCTATTTCTCCAATCTACACAGACAGAAAAGCCGAGACATGCTCGGCACTTCTGTAATTAATTCCTTACTTTATTATTTTTGATACTACGCCTGCGCCTACTGTTCTACCACCTTCACGGATAGCGAACTTAAGACCTTCGTCCATAGCAATCGGTGCAATAAGGGAAACGGTCATCTTGACATTATCGCCAGGCATAACCATCTCGACACCATCCGGCAACGCACACGCACCGGTAACATCAGTAGTTCTAAAGTAGAACTGAGGTCTGTAATTACTAAAGAAAGGTGTATGTCTTCCACCCTCTTCTTTAGATAGTACATAAATCTCAGCTTCAAATTCTGTATGAGGGGTAATTGATCCTGGTTGAGCAAGAACTTGACCTCTTTCAACAGCATCTCTTTCAATACCTCTAAGAAGTACACCACAGTTCTCACCAGCACGACCTTCATCAAGTGACTTTCTGAACATCTCGACACCTGTACAAGTTGTGGTAGTTGTATCATTAATACCAACGATCTCTAATGCATCACCAGTTTTTACAATACCGCTTTCAATACGTCCTGTTACAACAGTTCCTCTACCTGAGATAGTAAATACATCCTCAATAGGCATTAGGAAAGGCTTATCGATGTCTCTTTCAGGTTCTGGAACATATACATCTAGCTCTTCTACAAGTTTTTGTACAGCAGATACACCGATTTCAGATGTATCACCTTCAAGAGCTTTTAATGCACTACCTGTAATGATTGGAGTATCGTCACCAGGGAACTCATACTCATTAAGTAGCTCTCTAATTTCTAGCTCAACTAGTTCTTGAAGCTCTGGATCATCAACCTGATCAGCTTTGTTTAGGAAAACAACAATTTTTGGAACGCCTACCTGTCTTGCAAGTAGAATGTGCTCTCTAGTTTGTGGCATTGGGCCATCAGCAGCACTTACAACCAATATAGCGCCATCCATCTGAGCTGCACCAGTGATCATGTTTTTAACATAGTCGGCGTGACCTGGACAATCAACGTGAGCATAGTGCCTGTTAGTTGATACGTACTCTACGTGAGAAGTAGCAATCGTAATTCCTCTTTCTCTTTCTTCAGGAGCATTATCAATACCGTCAAATGCAACTGCATCACCACCATATGTTTCTGCACAAACCTTAGTTAATGCAGCTGTTAAAGTAGTTTTACCATGGTCAACGTGACCAATCGTACCCACATTTACGTGCGGGAGGGTTCTTTCATATTTTTCTCTAGCCATTAGTGCCTCTCTGAATAATATTTAGTTAAATCATAAATTTGGAGCTCATAACCGGACTTGAACCGGTGACCTCTTCCTTACCAAGGAAGTGCTCTACCGCTGAGCTATATGAGCCCGATTTATAACATCCAAATTTAAGGTGGCGTATTATCCCCTTAAAAAACAAGAAACTCAACCTTTTTTTGGTATTCAAATTGGGGGTTTTTAGATGGTGGAGGGGGGAGGATTCGAACCTCCGAAGCACGAGGCGGCAGATTTACAGTCTGCTGGGTTTGACCGCTCCCCAACCCCTCCAATGCAAAGGATGGTATTTTTGTTCTAGAATGCCCTTAAGTCAACATAAAATCCTAAATTGATGAAATTTAATTCACTTGAATTGCAAGGCAAACTTAACTCTGAAATTACAAATTTAGTAGTTCTTAATGATGTTGATTCAACCAATACATTCATAAAATCGCTTCAAAGCAAAAAAACACTTGATTTGGTAGTAGCTGAGAAGCAATCAGCAGGCAGAGGAAGGCGAGGTAATGCTTGGGACAGCCCAAAAATAGGCAATATATATATGTCCTTAAGATTTGCAGTCTCTGAGAAAATACCTGCATTGAGTTTAGTAACTGGATTAATTGTAAAAAAAGCAATTCAAGAAGTTTCAAAAGACATCAATGTACTTTTAAAGTGGCCAAATGATCTAATTCTTAACCAGCGTAAAGCCGGTGGAATATTAGTAGAAATTGATCAAGCTAATAAGATTAACAATTTCATTGTTGGCATCGGCATTAATATTGAATCTGATGTAGCAAATGATTCATGGATTGGCCTAAAAGAAATTGATAATCAAGTTGATCGAAGCAAAATTATTATCAAAATTGCGAGTGCTTTTGAAAAAATAGCTTTAGGTAAAGAAAACTTTAAGGACTGGGAATCAGAGTGGGAAAAGCATTGTGTGCATATGCATAAGAAAATTACTCTTAATTTAAGTGATTCTAACAAGGTAGAGGGGATTTTTGAGGGCATCAATCACAACGGTGAAATGCTCCTTAGCAATGAGAATGGAATTTTAACTTTCAATTCTGGCGAGTGTTCGGTAGATTATGCATCAATATGATTCATTCAATCTTTAACTTAGATTTAGACTCACCCACCCCAGAAGGCCATAAAGAAATTATTCTGGGTGCAGGATGTTTTTGGGGTGTCGAAAGGCGGCTTTGGAATTTGCAAGGTGTCACGCTTACCTCAGTAGGATATGCAGGTGGCACCTCAATTAATCCATCGTATGAAGAAGTTTGTTCTGGCAGCACCGGTCATGCTGAAGTGGTAAGGGTAGTATTTGATCCTTTAGAGATTTCATTAAAAGAAATTTTGATCAGCTTTTGGGAAATGCATGATCCCACTCAGGGCATGCGCCAGGGAAATGATATTGGCACTCAGTATCGTTCTGTGATCTTTACAAATAATGAAGAAGATCTCAATTTAGCCAAATCAACTTTAGAGAGTTATCAACAAGAAATATCAAAAGCAGGATTTGGGCCTATAACTACTGAATTAAAAGTATTAAATGATTATTATTTAGCTGAAGAATACCACCAACAGTACCTACAAAAAAATCCATATGGTTATTGTGGAATTGGAGGTATAGGTTGCTCTTTTCCTGAGCAATAAAGTATATATAATATGCAACCGTGCCACCTTAGCTCAGTTGGCTAGAGCAGTTGATTTGTAATCATCAGGTCGTCAGTTCGAATCTGACAGGTGGCTCCATATTCTATAAGGCTTTCAGAGGTATTAGTATTTTCATTAATATCTCTGTGCAGTCACAGTGCAGTCTAAATACATCGAAACTATTCTTTTTATTTCGCACCCCATATAAGTACATTTAAATAAGCATCACCTCATCTAACCCCACTAGGCAGGTGACCATACCCCACTACCACCATATTTATATAGTGGTTCTCCAAAATTGTGAATTTTAGGATTGTTAACTAGTTAAAGATGAAATAAAGAATCAAGACAAAGACCATCAATGTGAGAAGGATGTTTTTCATTTTGTGCATGATGGCAATAATTCTTTTAATTTTGAGTCTTTAATATCAGGTAAAGGCAAGGATTTATCATTTGTTTTGCGGTTATCTAAACGATATCTGTAGTCAGTTTCAAATTCAATGAAGACTGAAAGCTTTGCTATTTCCTTTGCCTGTTGTTTGCTGACTGTAGAACTAGGAGCATATTGCCTACATGCCTCATCTAAATAAATTTCTATTTTTTGAAGATAATCTTCAGTTGTTAATAGCCCAGATTCTATTGATAATTCAGCCATTGATGATTTTTCACCTGCAAAACTATCACACCAAATATATTTTTTTTCAGCAAGTCGACATGCGACCTTTGTAGCTTCATCAAGAGTTATGCTTTTAAAGCCAAGAACACCTCGTATCTTTTCAATAAACATCCATAGAAACAATATAATGGCTATGACAAACCAAGCATAAAATATCAGTGTTGAAATACTCACTATTACTTTGCAGCTCTTATTTCGCTTTTGGTTTTTAAGAAGTTGTCACCAAGCTTGTCATACATCCGCATACAAATTTTTTCTAAAGCTCTCTCGTTTTCTGAGATTGCCTCGATATGGTCTTCAATATTTTTAACGTGTCGATAAAACTTTAAATAGTTATCATCGGTTTCTTTCATCGTGCCTAATTGCATGTACAACTCAAGACGATAATACTGTGCAACTTCTTTAATGTACTGAACTTCATATTTATCGAAAGTAGCCATCATATAAATCTTGGACTCTTCATGTGCTAAATCATCTAAATAATCTGGATACTTGTTGTAACGCTTAGTTGGTTTTTTGTTTAGGAAGTACATTGTGTATAGAAAATCATTCTTTATTGAGTTCTCGGAAATCTTTTATTACTGTATCTAAAGGCTCCTTGATAAATTCACCATGCAATAAAACTTTTGCATCTAGACTTTTAAGATAAATATCCCTGTATGAATTTTCTGCATTTTTATCTTTCAAAAGAAGATTTAGTGGACTAATTAAATGCATTTCAACAATATCACTAAATCGTTTTGGGTAATCCTCACTAAACCATCCATCTCCATTATTAAAATCATCATCAATTAAACTCATACCAGTTAAAAGGACTTGATTTTTTTTGGTGTTGCCCTCCATCTTTAAAATAACTTTTGAGTTACTACTATAATTATCTTCTTCCAATGGATTTATCATTAATATCAGAAAAATATAATCAAATTTATTATTAAATCTTTTCCATTCATAGAACCTTAAGTTAAATTCATCGCTAAATGGCTCATAACATTTATTGGAAATAAGGTTTAATTTTTTCAAACCAAATTCTTTGAAATCATGAAATGATGAATAGATACTCTCTAAATTTAATTTAGAATCTGAGTCGTCTAACAATCCATCAAAGTAATGCTTACAAACATTATTAAATACCTCATCTATGAAACTGATGCTCCCACTATGGTTGTTCAAATATCTTTCTGATGCTATAGCCGACTCCCATCCATATCTCCAATCTTCATGGTCAATGCTTACAACCCTCTTTCTTCTTCTTAAGAAACAATAACCACCAAGCAATACTTTTAAATCTGATAATCCCCTAAACTGCTTCGATTCAATCTCAATAGTAAATTGCATGTCCATGCAATCATTCAAATGTTCTATTAGATTCTCTAGGATTTGCTCTATGATTACCTCATTGCTGTGAAGCAATTCGTTAAGATATTCTAAATTGATTTGATTTTTTTTTGCGTCTGTAAAATTAACCTTATCTTTATATTTGCTGGAATTTATCAGCACTTCCTGATTGTTGATTAAAGCATCACTATTTTTTTCCAGTATTCTTTCTATTTCATTCTGTGCATCCATCATAAGGTCATCCTTATACTTGTTGGACTTCCTTATTTTTAATTCAATCTGGTCCGGCAATGACTTATCTTTAGTCTCAAATTGAAATATTTCTTTACCTGCTGAAAGCTCATCATCATAACCAAGAAACTCAATGTCTGAGTAAGGGTCAAATACACCACTAATGGTCTCATCAGAAAATAATTCATAGTAATGATTTGATTCACCTCTTCTACAAATTAAATGCGTATTGTGTTCAAGCAGGTATCTAAAATCATGTTGATTAAAGGAATTATTATCAGGATTTCGCATATCAAAATAAGTTCTGTCTATTAAGATTTTTCCTTTCTTATAAAACTCTTTTTCTTTTGGAGCCAAAACTGTAACCATTTTTCCTTCTTTGCCAAAAAAACTATCATCAACTTCAAAATCCTCAATTTGAGATTCCTCATCAGCAGGAAAAATATTTCCATTCAAAAGGCGATTATTAAATTCCTCTCCCCAAGTCAGACCTGCTCGAAAATAAGTGTTATTTATATTCTTTGAGTGTTTTTTTAATGAGTTAAAAAGTTCGCCTCTGCCAAAAGGCGCCACCTCCTTAATGCCTTCTTTTAAAAACTTATCTCTGTGTGATTTCTTGCCATCGTAGTAGTAGTCAACAAGATACATCCAAACCCCTGTGGTCCAAATGAACTTATTTAGTCTTTCGGTTTTCTTTTTTCTGTTGAAGATACTTCCAATACCATCAACAATTAATTCTGACTGAGGTTTAACTCCATCAACTGGATAGATGCTAAGTAATTCATCGCTATAATGGTCAAATTCCTTAATAGCTTTTAAAAATTTATTAAGAGCTAAATCCGAATAGCTACGCCCAAACATATTTGAAAATAATGAATATTATGCTGGTCATTATGAATAAATGATTACTAAGAAAATGATTATTACAATTCCAACTATAGCTAATTTAAAAATACCTTTAACTAACCCAGCAGCTGCATCGCTACCAAATAACATCGCAATCGTAATCAGTACTAGGCATACTGCTATTAATCCCATCATAATTTACTGAGTGCCCATTTTCTTCCATATTAAAACATGTTTCAAAAATTGACAAAGCTAAAAAAAACTTGTAATCTCAGATTTGATATCGTTTCTGAGAACTTAAAAATACAAGGACATTACGTTTCCTTATCCTCCATCTCAAGCGTTAAATACAGAGTCTCTCAGGGCTTCCTACAGGTATGTTTGGATAAGTTTCCTAGGGTATTTTTCTATCATAACCTGAAGTCACATCTGCACAATCGTCAACTGCTGAAGGAAATTCTAAAGGCTTAATACATTCAGGGATGTTGTTTGATGGAGAATTTACCACAGTACTGACTTGATAATATTCAATCCTTTCAGAGAGAGATGAGCTGTAAACATCTTTGCCATTTAACCAATCTCTACCCTCATTATGTTTCAACATTACTGGCATACGGTTGTGAATCTTAGAAAGCATTTCATTTGCTTCTTTAGTTATCACTGCACAGCCTTTAATGCCTCGATACTCTGTATAGATTCCAGCAAAGGTAAATAGACTGTTGTTCATATGGAAGAAGTAAGGTTGTTTAATGTCGCCATCTCTCAGCCACTCAAACCAACCGTCAGCAACAATCAAGCATCTCTTAACCATTTTAAAACTTGGTTTTTCTTTTAAAGTTTCAGACCTAGCATTGATAAGGTTCATAGGTTCTTTAGCCCATGCTGGAGAGTAATGCCATTTCATGGTTTCAGCTTTGTCTGTTACAACAAGAACATCCTGTGATGGTGCTACATTGTAGGAAGGTTTAATTACTGCACCGTATTCACGCTGAACTGCTTGAGTATCTCGAACTGTGTATCTGCCACACATTAATAATCAATATCTTTTAGTGGGTATTTGATTGATTCGTTGTTTAACTTTTCAGAATGTTGATTAAGCCAATCCTTTAAATGTTCATCTGCTTCTTTACAAAAATTGCTCATAAAAGAAGAACTTTCATCTACACCATGTTTAGCATTGTAGTCAGCAATAGTCCAAGCTAACTTCCTTCTCTGGAAATCATAGACTTCCATTAGACGCTTAAACTCATTTATAAGATTAATGCTTCTAACCTTTTCATCTTCGCCTCGAACAAGAGTCTTAATCTCATGGTGAGTGTCAAAGATTTTATTGAGCTTATCTTCAAACTCCTTTCTGTCTAAACGGATAGCTGTATTCATTTTTTAAAGTGTGACCTCAATATCAATCGAGTAATTAATATACAGAGCTAAAACAAGAATGTAGTCATATTTTATTTTTATCTTCTTGATTTCAACGTAACCTCTTCAAAAGAAAGACTTTTATACTCAAATTTGTTTTTTTTTAAGAAGAATCCATATTTTTCTTTCCAATCATAATGGATTCCTAGCTCACCTTCTTTTGGAGGTTTTATATAAATAGTTACATCATATAAATCATCGAAACTTCCAGGCAGTTGAATATTTTGTGCATAGTGTAAATTATCAGAAATATTAAGATGTGGAATGAGCTTCACATTTATTACTTTTCCTTTACTATTTTGAATTGTGGCCAAAACATCTAGATAAGGTATAAAGCCACCATTTGGTGATCCAGGTGGACTTTTATCAGACCAATTGATGAGCATTTCAATGTGAATGTCAGTATTATTTTCGTCAAGAAAATATTTTTTTGGGAAAATAGTATCCTTAGGAGCTGCCTCAAAGACAATATTAATCCCATTATCTAGGGTCTCTTTTCCAAAAACTAGTTCCTCAGAATTACAAAAAAAACTAAATAAAATAACTATATAAATTGATAATCTTTTCATAGTGAAATCTTATCAAAATTTTGATTTACAAACTTAGAACGATTTGTAATCATCAGAGCGACAGTTCGAATCTGAAAGGTGGCTCCATTTTATGATTAAAAAGTACTAGTTGGCATTAATATTGCATATATATCTGTGTAGTAGATATTCTTTCCCCCCCTATTTTTTCTACTACATGTGTTCTTTTTTAAAAGCCCATAGAAATATGGGCTTTTTTTATATTCGGTAGTTAAAAGATATTTGAAAAATTCTTCCTCGAGGATCATGCACTCTAGTATCAAAACTGAAATCCGGTGCATCATATAAACGTGGTGGCTTTTCATCCGATAAATTAATAACACAAAACCCTACCTCCATGCTGCCTCCAAAAATCCTTTCCTTACCCTGCGTGCTTGATTTAAGACACCAGTCAAATACCAAGAATGAATCAATCGCATTTTCATAGCCCAATGATTGAGCAAGACTATTTATGGATCGGCGGGTTTTGTAGCTATCTATGTATCTTGTATTTAGAACATGCTCATAGCCATCAACATACCAATTAATAAAAAGATTCATTCTATTTCTTGGCAGAGCATGAGTGGGTGAATCGTAATTAAATTTACCGACCCTATTTATCATCGAAGAACGCTGTGATTGGTTCTGCAGTTCAGGAGTCATAAATTCAATAAGATGTGTTGCTTCAAGATTTAGAGAAAGTTCTCCAAGATTTTTAAAATTAAAGATTGAGTTAACGCTTAAATCAATACCCTTCAGATCGGTTTGATCTTCATTAAAATATTGAGTTGTGACACCGATTAAGTCGCCACTTTCGGTTCTTGTTATAGAAGATCCATTTGGATCTTGATTGAGCATGGCTTGTGCATCTTCAATCTCCACTCTATTTTGATAATCGATTGTCCAATAATCCACCGCAAGGTCAAAATTTTTCGCTTTGTAAATCAACCCAAAATTTTGGTTGTCTGAGGTTGCTGGCTTCAAATCAGGATTACCCAGCTGAGCTTGTCTAACAAAGACATTCCCTGTATCCCTTACGCTGCCTAAGTTAATTTCGCTTGAATACATTTGTGCCATTGAAGGCATAGCAAATGCTGTACTTGATGATGCTCTTAGTAAAACATTATTAGATAATCGATGACGAATTGAGATTTTTGGATCAAAGGATGAATCATTTTTTACTTCTTCATACCTGGCTGCAAATCTAAGGTCTGTAAATTCAGAAATGCTTTGATTGGCTTCAAAAAAGATGGCTTGCTTTGATCTGCTGGAATCAACATTTTTTCCACCCCCTAAGAAAAATAGATCTGCTGTTTTTAATAGTTTTCCATTTTGATCAAACTCAACTCTAGAGATTTCATTGTAATTAATTTCAAGAGATTCTTTGGCATACTGAGCTCCAATTGCAAACTCAAAAGCATTAATAGAACTTGTATAAATCACATCTAGCACATCAAGGGAAGCTTCCTTTTCAGATTGCTCATAACCACGAACATAATCGATAAGGTCGCTTGATAAATTTTGCGAATCAAAAATGTTCCAGAACTTGTTACCGCTCGATCCACCTTTGCCATTAATTGCATCTAAAAACCTTGAATCAATAATGTCAGGTCTTGAATGATCATTTGAGTGCATGCTGTTGGTGACTGAAATCTCTAAATCTGAGGAGTCATTGAGATTAAAGATAATTTGATTACTCCAGTGATATTGAAAAATATCTTTTGGCGAAAGTGGTGAGGGAAATTCCGAACCTAAGGGTCTGCCAAACCATAGAACTGGAACCCCAAAAGGGTTACCAGCCTGACTTGCCTGAATAGGCCGCCCTAAAAAAGGAAGTGCGGGATAGGATGGAGACTGCGGGTTGTCGTTTACCTCAACCCTAGAAAAGATTAATGAAGAATTCAAAAAAACTTCTGTGGTTTCAGAAGTTGCAGAAAAATAAAGCTTGTTATGGGTTTCATCATTAACAACATTAAAACGATTTCCGTAAAGGAACCTGCAGCGACCACCACTTAAAACCCCACCATTCTCCTCGCAATTTGGATCAGGAATAAGGTCACCCTTGGAATAGCTGCCGGTGTAGATACCTGAATTGACTGTTGTATCTTGTAAAACCCTAAAGGTTTTGCCAAGACCGCTCAGTGCCAGTTCAGCAATTCCTGGAATCTCTGCAGCTGAAAGTGGGCTTCTATCCAAATGATTAAAGCCAGCTACAAAATCAAAATTTTTTGAAGTCCACCCGTAAAGGGCTCCAAAGTTATATTCGGATTGATCATAATTATCCGTATCTTGATAACTAAAATCTAAATTTAATCCATCAGCCTTTCGAATAAGTGAAAAGTTAATAACTCCTGCAACTGCATCGGATCCGTAAAGTGAAGTTGCTCCCTCCTTCAACAACTCAACTCTATCCAATGCGATTTCAGGAATTATATTTACATCAATGTAACCTTCACCTTGATTCGATGGGGTGCCAGCAAATGTATGTCTTTTTGAATTGATCAAGACCAGTGTGGATGCATGATCCAATCCTCTTAAGGTAATGGATGCCATGCCCTGATCAACACCCCCAAGAGTATTTGCTTGAAAATGAGAGCCTGATGAGGAGGATATGTACTTAGAAATTTCTGCAATTGATGAGATATTTATATCTTCAATCATATCTTTATCAATTATTGTTACAGGTGAAAGATCAATCTCAGTCGATTCTAGATAAGAGCCAATTACAGTAACTTCATCTATTGTTTCAGCATTTAAAAATATGAGTTGAAAGAGAGCGACTGATATTAAAAATCTTTTCACTGGCAGCATGTTTCGATATAAAAATTAATTAAATATAATGTGTTATCAATCTTAAAAAAAATACATCATCCGTTACCCTTGAAGAAGCCATTGAGCATGTTGTTCAAGAAAACGTACTGCCGACAATGTGGAATAACATTGTAAAGCATGAAACGGCTGCATTGAAAATAAATCTGCAAGAACTTGATCGAAAAAACCTTTGTGATCTTGCGTTTGTGACAATTGACGGGAAGGATGCAAAAGACTTTGATGATGCTGTTTTTTGCATTAAACATAATGATGGTTATGATCTGTACGTTGCAATA
>CACOPA010000001.1 GCA_902628925.1 uncultured SAR86 cluster bacterium | reverse complement strand
AGCTGTTGATTATGCAAAAGAAAGAAAACAATTTGGTAGAGCTATTGGTTCTTTTCAAGCTGTAAAGCACATGTGTGCAGAGATGGTTGCTGAATTAGAGCCCTGCTATGCCTTAGTGTGGCATGCAGCTCATGCTCAAAAACATATGCCTAATGAAGCAAGGCTTATGGCATGCCAAGCTAAATCTCATTTAAGTGATGTAACCAAAGAGGTAGCAAAAAAGTCAACTGAAGTTCATGGAGGTATGGGTTTTACGGACTTATTAGGGCTACATTATTGGTTCAAAAGAATTGGCTTAAATAGGCAATTATTGGGCACACCTGAACGTGTCCGTGAGGAAGCAGCATCTCTGCAACTTAACTAATCTTTAATTCCTGCTCAAGTAATTGAATCCTGTCATTACCAAAAAACATAGAGTCGTTAAAAAAGTATGTTGGTGATCCAAAGCCACCTCTATCAATTAACTCCTGAGTATTTTCCTTTAATGTGCTTTTAGTGGTCTCTTGATTTATGAAACTCAAAAAAACATCTGAGTCTAAATTTAAATCCTCACATATTTGAGAAAGTACCTTATCTTGAGAAATATCTTTTCCATCTGTCCAGTAAGCTTTAAAAATGCTAAGGGCATAATCAGAGATTTGATCTTGCTCCTTAAAAAATAATGCACCACGCATAGCTTTTACAGAGTTAATGGGAAAGATGGATGGCCAGTTAATTTGAATATTCCTCGCTTTAGCCCACATTTTTAAATCTTGATTGTAATAATTAGATTTTAATGGGTTAGGCTTAGCTCTGAATTTATATACATCATCATTTACAGAATTAAAGACTCCTCCCACAAGAATTGGTAAAAATTTAACCTCAATGTTGTACTGCGAAGATATCTCGTTGATTCCAACAAACCCTAAATATGTCCAAGGACTTGAACAATCGAAGTAGAATTCGATATAGTTACTATTCATCTTTGTAAGTTTATTCCAAATGATATTTTTTAGAAATTTAAATTTATTTTTGTGTGCTACTTTCGTAGGTTTTGTGCTTGCAGTAGATGTAAATTTAGATATCAAACCAACGCTTAAAAACCATAAAATACAAAAAGAAATTATTAAAAAAGTAAAGGAAGATCACTTTTTTAAAGTAAATAATATTGAAGACATAAATAATATTTTTCAGGAAAAGCTAATTAAAAGTCTAGATCCCTCAAAAGTTTATTTTACTAGGTTGGAATTTGAGCTTTATGGAAATAACCTTAATGATGAGTTTTTTGATCTAAATAATAGCTTTAAAATATTAAATAAATATTTTAATCGTCTTATAGAGGCTACTTCATACCAAATTGAAATCCTCAAAGATTTTGATTTTGATTTTTCAAAATCAGAGTACCTCGATATCTATTCTGATGACAATGAGTGGAAGTCTTCATTTGCAGAATTACGAAATGAATGGTTTCTTCTCACAAAGAATGATTTATTGAATGAAATCCTTGACGAAAGTTCATCTAATGAAACTGATATGAGGCAAACAATTATCGATAGATATGAGAGAAGAATAAGAAGAATTACTCAGCGTACTAATGAGGACTATTTTTCTATCATTATGAATAATTTTACTAGTCAATTTGATCCTCACTCTGCCTATTTATCGCCAAAATCTGCAGAAGATTTTGATATGCAAATGAGCTTAAGTCTTGAAGGTATTGGTGCTCTATTAGGAATTGAAGATGATTATGCAAAAGTTGTAAGTTTGGTTCCTGGTGGGCCTGCTGATAAATCAAATCAGCTATCTCCTGATGACAGAATAGTTTCTATAAGACAGGCATATGAAGAAAAAAGTACAGATGTAGTTGGTTGGAGAATAGATGAAATTGTCAAGCTGATTCGTGGAGATGCAGGCACTGAAGTAGAGCTTGAGATAATGCCATCAAAATCTCTTGAGTCCTCAGAAAAAAGGTTTGTAACGCTTGTAAGAGAGGAAGTTCAATTAGAGGAACAAGCTGCAAAAAGTAAAATTATTAGCATAAATACAGAATCAAGAAACTATAAAGTTGGAATAATTGAGTTGCCAGCATTTTATGTAGACTTTAATGCCTGGAGAGAAAGAGATCCAAATTTCAGAAGCAGCTCAAGAGATGTTGAAGATATTCTCAGATCATTTAACACGAATAATGTAGATGCAGTTTTAGTTGATCTTAGAGGTAATTCTGGTGGCTCATTATATGAAGCAAATAAATTAACTGGTTTATTTGTTGCATCTGGAGCAACAGTTCAGGTTAAAGAAAGTTCTGGAAATATTAGGCCTTGGGGCGATGGAAGAGCCAAGCAAATCTGGAAAAAACCTGTTGGAGTTTTAGTTGATAGATACTCAGCCTCAGCATCTGAAATTTTTGCTGGAGCTATTCAAGATTATAAGAGAGGTATCATAATTGGTCACAGAACATTTGGAAAAGGTACAGTGCAGCGCCTTGATGATCTTAGTGCAGGTCAAATTAAAATTACTGAATCAAAATTTTATAGGGTCAGTGGTTCCAGTACTCAAGCGAAGGGTATTGAACCAGATATAGTACTGCCCTCTTCATGGGACATCGAAGAGACTGGTGAAAGCTCATTAGATGATTCACTTCCATGGGATACCATAAGACCAATTAGGCACAGAAAATATAATCTTAATAACTTTGCGATTCAACAGGCATTAAAAAATCATATTGACAGATTGTCTGGCGACCCTAACATGCAATATATTCTTAAAATTCGTCAAAAATATGATCAACGTAAAAATAAGAAAGAGCTTTCTTTGAATATTAATGAAAGAAAGAATGATAAGTTAGATAGAAGATCTTGGATTTTAAATGCTGAAAATAAACGTCGAAGTCTATTAAATTTTGATACATTTGATACCTATGATGATTTGGAAACATTTAGGGAAGAAATCGATTCTGATGAAATATCTTTAGAAAACGATTTTCTCTTGAATGAATCAAAAAATATCATTGTTGATTACCTAAAATTTAGCTCTCAATTAATTGCGGTCAATCAAAATTAATGAAGATTATTTCTTTTAATATCAATAGTGTTAGAGCTAGGCCTCATCAACTTGAATACATCCGTGATCATCTAGGTCCTGATGTTATTGGGCTTCAAGAAACGAAAGTTCATGATGATGAATTTCCTGTTGAGTTAATAAATGAAATTGGTTACCACTGTGAATACTGGGGACAAAAGGGTCATTATGGAGTTGCTTTACTAAGTAAAAAAAAACCACTTGAAGTTTCAAAAGGATTCTTAAAAGATACTGCTGAAGATCAAAAGAGATTTATTCAAGGAAGATACAAGTTTAAAGAAAATGATATCTACATATTAAATGGATATTTCCCTCAAGGTGAAAATAGAAATCATGAATCAAAGTTCCCCAAAAAAATTAAATACTATAAAGATTTAAAAGATCATATTAAAAATTTGCAGCGCTCCTCCCCAAACATTATTGTGATGGGAGATTTTAATGTAGCACCCACCAAAAATGATATTGGAATTGGCGAGGTTAATGCAAAAAGATGGCTACGTGATGGTAAATGTGCTTTTTTGCCTGAAGAAATTAAAATGTGGAATTCAATTAAAGATCTTGGCTTCATTGATAGCTGGAGAGAACAAAATCCAAATGAAGATTCAATATTTTCTTGGTTTGATTATAGATCTAGAATGTTTGATGATAATCCCAAAAGGGGCCTAAGGATAGATCATATTATGGTTTCAAAAGAACTATCAAATTCTATTGAATCAACTGGAATTGATTATGACGCACGAGGAATGGAGAAGCCCTCAGATCATTGTCCAGTTTGGCTGGAGCTTTCATGAGTTAAATAGAAAAATAGATTGTGATTGAATAATATGATTTACCTTCTTACTTTAAAAAAACTTTTAATCAAACTTGCGCATTCTTTTTCAAGAACACCTTTTTGGTAATCTAAAAAATGGTTATGCTTATGACGGTCAAAAAATTTATCTATTGAAAACACAGCTCCAGTTTTAGGTTCAGGAGCACCAATGAATAAATTCTTTATTCTTGCATCAAGAATAGCTTTGGAGCACATATGACATGGCTCAATGGTTACATACATATCGCAATTATTTAGTCGATAGTTTTTAATTTTTTTTGATGCATCCCTGATAGCATTTATCTCTGCATGAGAGCTTATATCTAGATCATGAATTACACGATTATGTCCTTCACCAATAATTAAATTATCCTTTACAATAACTGCTCCGATCGGCACTTCATTTTTCTTGTATGCCAGGCAAGCTTGTTTTATTGCTTCTTTCATAAACTTTATATCCATAACAAATTAGGTATTTTATAATTATTTTAAAATATAGATTCATATACCATTATAATTTCAAAAAAAAATCATATACTCCCACATAAATATGAAAAAAAATAAAATAGCCTATGTAGCACTATCAGCTGACTTACTACATCATGGGCACATGAACGTTATTTCTAAGGCTGCTGAGTTGGGGAATGTGGTCATAGGGCTTCTAACAGATAAAGCAATTGCAAAGTATAAGAGACTTCCGCATTTAGATTATAAAAAAAGAGAGTTAATTGTTGCTAATATCAAGGGAGTTATAAATGTTATTCCTCAAAAGTCTATGAATCATAAGGATAACTTAAAAAAAATTAGGCCAGATTACGTTGTTCATGGAGATGATTGGAAGATAGGCATTCAAAGTAAAGATAGGGCTGAGGTTATACAAACCTTAAAAGAGTGGGATGGTAAGTTAATCGAAGTTCCATATACACATGGTGTAGATTCATCTTCTCTAAATCAATCAGTTAAAAGGATTGGAACTACCCCAAATGTACGACTCTCACAATTAAGACGCTTACTTGCTGCAAAGGAAATTATTTCCATTAATGAGGTACATAATGGTCTATCAGGACTAATTACAGAAACTGCTTGTATTAAGACCGATCAAGATTTATCTGAGTTTGATGGAATGTGGTCAAGCAGCTTAACCGATTCAACAGCCAAAGGAATGCCTGATATTGAAGCAGTAGACATATCCTCAAGGCTAAGCACTGTCAATCAAATCTTCGAAGTAACTACCAAACCAATGGTATTTGATGGAGATACTGGTGGAAAAACAGAAATTTTTAACTTTACTGTTAAATCGCTAGAAAGAACTGGTATTTCTGCAGTAGTAATTGAGGACAAAATTGGACTTAAAAAGAATTCTTTACTTGGCAATGAAGTACCTCAAAGTCAGGACTCAATTAAAAATTTTCAAGAGAAAATTTCTTCAGGTAAGAGATCTCAAATTACAAATGATTTTATGGTTATCGCTAGAGTTGAAAGCTTAATTTTAGAGAAAGGGATGAATGATGCCATAAAAAGAGCACATGCATATGCTGAAGCAGGTGCAGATGCAATAATGATACATAGCAGGGAGAAAGAACCGGACGAAATTTTTGAATTTTGTAAGCTATTTAAGGAAAGTGATAAACAAACGCCGATAATGGTAGTCCCATCAAGCTTTAATACTGTGCATATAGATGAGTGGAAAGAAAAGGGAGTTCGAATTGTATGTCATGCAAATCACATGCTTAGATCTGCATACCCTGCGATGCTAAAAACAGCGATGAGTATTCTGGAGCATGGTAGAAGTAAAGAAGCAGCTGATGAAAATTGCATGCCAATAAAAGAAATCCTGGAATTGATTCCTGGAACCAAATAATGCTGAACCCTGAAAAATACTTTAATTTCATAAAATCTCTTGGTGTAGAGTTTTTCACCGGTGTTCCAGACTCTCTACTAAAATCATTTTGTGGTTATGTAAATGATGTGGAAACAAAAAATCATGTGATCGCCTCAAATGAAGGAAGCGCTGTTGGGATTGGTATTGGTTATCATCTTGCTACAAAAAAAATACCTCTAATTTATATGCAAAATTCTGGACTAGGAAATGCTATTAATCCTCTACTCTCATTGTGTGATAAAGAGATCTACTCTATACCAATGCTATTGATGGTAGGGTGGAGAGGTGAACCAGGAAAAAAGGATGAGCCACAACATGTAAAACAAGGAAGAGTCATGTTGTCCATGCTTGAAGCTATGGATTTCAATTATTTCATTATTAAAGGTGATGAAACTGAAGATTATGAAACAACTAAGAAAGCTCTTGATTATGCTTGGAAGAACTCCTCTCCGGCGGTTTTGGTTGTGTGCAAAGATGTGTTTTCAAAATATAGCTACAACAAAGTACAAAATAATAATATTCAATTTGCAGCAAAATCAAGAGAAGATGCTTTAGCTCAAATACTAAAAAATATACCAGAAGATGCAGCTGTGGTTTCAACGACTGGTATGATTTCTAGGGAAATATTTGAAACAAGAGAGGCTTTTAATGATAGCCATGAAAGAGACTTTCTAACAGTTGGAGGAATGGGCCATGCAGCTTCAATCGCATATGGATTATCAAAATATATTAAAAAATCAAAAATGGTATTTTGCATTGATGGTGATGGATCCGTGATTATGCATATGGGAGCACTCTCTACATCAGGAATCTTGGGAGAGAGAAACTTTAAGCATATTCTTATCAATAACGGCTGTCATGATTCTGTTGGAGGGCAAGAAACGGTAGCATTTAAAATTGACTTTGAAACTCTCTCAGTATCTATGGGATATAATTTTATTAAATATGACAACAATATCTCAATTGCAGAGAATATTTCTTGTTTAATTAAATCAGAAGGTCCATCATTTACCGAGATAATTGTTCCATCGGGGTCAAGACCTGATTTAGGTAGGCCTACTTCATCTCCACTAGAGAATAAAAAAGCTATGATAGAGTTTTTATCGAAATAGCTATTTGTAGTGTATAAAATTTTTCATAACACTAAAGATGACCATGAGGTGGAAACTGATCTTTCAGATTTAATTGTAAAATTTGACGCCAAAAAGATTTTGATTTTGACTGGGCAAAATTCTTTTAGTGAATCAAAAGCAGAAAATTTTCTAATCAGTGAACTCAAGGATAAATATACAAAGTCTAATTTTTATTCTGACTTTGAGAATAATCCAAAAATAGAAGATCTTAATCATGCAATACAAAAACTAAGTTCGAAAGAAATTGAACTAATTATTGCGTGTGGTGGCGGGAGTGTGATTGATTTTGCTAAGCTTTTAAAAGTCTATTTATATGATGCAAGCTCAATTTTGGATTTTCCAGGTAAATATAAAAATCCTTCTAAATCTCAAATTTCAATGATTGCTATTCCAACAACAGCTGGTACTGGAAGTGAAGCTACTCATTTTTCTGTTCTATATGACAACAAGAAGAAATATTCTATAGCTTCAGATCATATGCTTCCAGATTACTCGGTTTTGAATTCATCAATATGTTTGAATGCGAGTCTCAAAATTAAATCAAGCTGTGTTATTGATGCATTTTCTCAGGCAATTGAGTCTTTCTGGTCAGTAGGTGCCAATCTTGAAAGTATAAAATTTGCAAAACAAGCAATTTATTTAATAAACAAGCATATTGATAATTTTCATATAAATCACAAAGATGAAAATGTAATGAGTGATATCTTGTTGGGAGCTCATTACTCAGGGAAAGCAATCAATATCTCAAAAACTACTGCTCCACATGCACTTTCTTACTCCATTACTTCATTTTTTGGAATCCCTCATGGTCATGCTGTTGGTATGACATTAGGTGAATTCTTTATAATTAATGAACAATTGGCTTCAATGAATGCTGTAAATTGCCGAGACTTATCTTCGCATATGCTTCAAATGGAAGCCTTGAGAGAGTTGTTAGGATGGGGGGACTGCATCTCATGTAATGATAAATGGAAATCCATTATGAAAAATCTTGGTTTAAATATGCAAGTTAAACTTAATGACGGTCAAAAAAAAGTTATTGACAGGCTTGTAGATAGTGTAAATACTGAAAGATTGAGCAATAATCCTGTTTCTATAACTAAAGAAAATATTATTAAGCTATATCTTAATATCATAAGTTAACTAAAAAGCCTTTTAAAAAAATTTGTTCTATGGATCTTGTCTTTGTCAAACTTTTCCCAATTCATGGCCTTTAATTTTTTCTTAGACTTTCTCCATATGTTTCCGTATAACTGAGTTCTTTGATATTTAAGATGATCATAGTCAGCCTTGACTGCATGCAAGGTTTTGTTATCAGGTGCAAAAACTATCAAAGAATTATTTTGATTATGGATAAATTCGGTATTGCTCCACTCCCAAGGAACCCAAGCCCTTTCTATGTGCCTATTTTCCCTCCAAAAGTCTGAAATAAAAGAATACTTTTTTTTGAAACTTTGTATGTGAGTATGATGATTATTGGACTCAGATGAATTAGAGGGGTTTATATTCACCATAAAAGTTAATAGTTTTCTTCGTATGTCTGGGTGAGGACTTATCTCATAGCCATCAAGATATTTTTGGATGCCTGCATCATATTCGATATCAACTCCTGAGATGTTAAATTTGCTTAATAATGCATTAATGAAGCTTTCAGACATCAAGAAATCATTTAGCTCAGAAATAATTGTTGATTTTGGATTTGATAATCTAAATGTTATGCCGAAGCCTTCACAGGTGTTAGATGACGCTGAACTAATATTTTTTTCTTTGTGCCAATTAATATATTTTTTTTTATTTTGTGTAGTTCCAGGGAAATAAATTATTTCAAAACCATTTCTTTCTAAAGAATCAATAAGATCATTATCATCTTGATAATTACTAGTATTTATCTCACTTGCTTGAATAATAGATTCAAAATCATCTTGGTTAAAAAAATTATCAATGAGGATATATTGATATGGTGATTGATTGAATTTGCTTTTATTGATTCTTTCTAAAATGTAATCAAATCTATTCATAGGCTAATATTGAAATATTGGAATCCATATGTCTATTCTTTCTTTTCCCACTATGCCACTTAGGATCAGGCGTCAAATAGGTTTCACCGTAAAGTTCAATTAAGTGTTTTTCTACATTGTCTGGGATAAGAGCGTAAGAATCAAAAATATTATATTGATTGAGAGAGAAACTTGTAAAAATATTTTTAAATGTAGTGAGTTTCCCTTTAAGATCAAATTCTTCATTTACACTCAGACCATTGTCTGTTTCAAGGTCATACAAAAATAAATTTTTTCTATCACTCGACTCATAAAAAAAGTAAATATCAACATCGATTTCATCTTTAATAAATTTACATGAAATCACTTGTTTTTGATCATCGAGGATCCTCAGACATTTAACAGTTGGAGTATAGCCATTATTTAATAGCAATTTTTTAATTTCTTTTTCATTAACTCGATCTCCAAAAACTCCAAAATCCAAATCAAGATCATCCTTAATAAATCCTTTATCTCGAATAATTCCAAGCAGGGTACCAAACTCAGGCCAGACCTGTATTTGATTTGCATTAAAGATAGAAGAAATATCTTTAAATATATTTACAGCGTTGCTTTCAAAAATCCTAGTTAATTTTTTATTTTTTATTTTCCAAAGTGAGCTTTGTCTGATCAAGCGCAAGAGACCAATTTTAGAAAAAATAAGGCGAAGATAATCCATAGCTAATTTAGTTTAAAGTGCATTTTAAACTAGATACAATAGTGTCAAAAATATTTTATGATAAAAAATCTTGAAAGCCTTACTGTTAAATTAATAGGCAATAGACTATTAGCAGAGGCAAATGATCTGAAAAGAACAATTGACTCGATCTCAAAGGAGATTTGTGTCGATATATCTAAATTTGAAAACGTGATCGATGGTTATGCTTCATTCGAGGAAGCAGTTGAATTAGCTACACAATTTTCAAAAAATTATCCCGTAAGTCTTGGAGATCTGATCATTGATTTGCCTGATCATATAGATGGCGTATTAATTATGAGAGCTGAGGAATCTAAAAAATCAGCTAGAGTATTTCAGAGAAAAGATAGTGTTCAAAAATATACAGATTATTATGAGTATAGAGATACAGCTACTTCAAACATTAGCCCTTTCAAACCTGAGTGGATTAAAGAATTGAGGTATGTTGATAATTCTGATCCAGAAAATCCAGATGTTGCATACAATAACGGTCATTTTCTTCATCAAATGACAGCCTTTATTGGTCCAGTTAATTTCTATTGGGAAATTGACGGAAAAAAATACTCTAGTGAAATGAATACTGGAGACTCTAACTATATCACTCCTTTTTGGAAGCATAGCTTTGCTACTCGCTCAAAGAATGAGGATGCAATCATTATAGCTGTTACATTTGCAGGAAATGCTGCAAGAGCAAGAAAAGAAATGTATCACCTTAATAAAAATGCTATGTCAAATTACTTTTTGGATAACCGTAATAACAATAATGCGAAATCTTTGCTTCTCAAACAAATTCTTGACGATAGATGCATCAACAATAAAATGTTTGATCAAATTTGTAAGAAAAATAATATAGACCTAAATTTAGATAGTATTAAAGATGGAGATAAAATCGACGATATAAGTCTTGTCAAGGTTTGTGATGCAATAGATATTTCACCTGCAATATTTGATCTGCCAAATCATACTTTTGAAAATGAGGTTGTAATCAAGAAGAAAGACTTTAATGAATCCTATATTCTTAACGATAACAAAGCTAAACCTGACTATAAAGTTTCAACTCTTGCTCACAATAAAAGAATGCCTCAAATGTTTGGCTTTGAATTTGAAATTCTTGGCAATGAATTAAATTCTAATACACAACTAAAATCCTCATTGCACAGTTATATATACAACTTTGGTGATAATCCTGTAAATTTTTCTTGGGTCAAAGAAAATGATAAGAAAGATAACTTATCAAATAAGATTATGCCTGGAGATTCAATTTATGTAGAACCTTTTGTAAAACACGCTTTTAGTTCTATAGATGATAATGCTGGCAAGCTTTTTATTTTTAGAGTTTCAGGTGCAGTTTCTTTAGAAGTTCAGAAAGAGATTTCTTCATTCGCTGCAACAGACAGATTAATAGAAAGCTCACAATGGTTTGATTAAAGTGCATAAAATTCTTCCTGTATTCTTAGCTGCAGGTATGGGGACGAGGTTAAGTCATTTTCAGCCAAAATGTTTAATTAAAATTAAATATAAATCACTGATACTTAGGTCAATTCTTGCGCTTAGGCAATTGGATTTTAATGAAATAGTACTAGTCGTAGGATATGAAAAAAGCTTAATCATCAATGAGCTTGGTAATGAGATTTTTGGAATAAAAATTCATTACATTGAAAATCAAAGGTTTAAAAATACAGGGACCGCCTTTTCTTTTTACTGTGCAAAAGAAATAGCTCTAAGAAAGAATATAGATGTAATGATGATTCATGGAGATATCTTGTATGATCCAAATATTTTTTCTCAAGATATCAATTTTAATGAATCAAGTATTTTGTTTGATTCAAGCTATTCAACAAAAACAAACGATGAAATGATTGTTTTTGGAAAAAGAGGTTTTATAGATTCAATTATAAAAGGTCCAAATAAAGAACTTGTAAAAAATCATCAGGGTAATGTTTTGGGTGAATCATTAGGTATAAATCTCTTTAAGGCAGATATTCTTGAGGTTTTGTTTGATAATCTAAAAAAATCTGTAGATATAAATCAGCAAATTCATTGGGAACAAACAATTGTGACGCTGTCTATGGAAAAAGATATTAAATTAAGAGGAGTTGATATTGCTCCCTTAAATTGGATAAATATCAACTACAAAGATGATCTTAAAATCGCTAGCAAACTTAGCTTTGTTTAATCGGATAACATATTGATTAAATTTCTATCTTTAAAGAATAGTGATCCAAAAAATTCTGTTCCAGCATATGTAAGATGATATCTATCACTTGAGATTAATTCACCTTTTGAGTTTGTTATAGGAATACATGAAATATCTCCATTCAGGCTCATAAAAGATAAGTAATTTTTTTGAGGAATATTAGTTAAATCATCATTCTCTATATCAAGAAATTTTTGACTAGGCCTTTGGCAAAGTTGAGCTCTTTTATTTTTGCTCTTTCTTGCTAACCAATTAAGATTGTTCCCAAAATTTTTGGTGCCAATAAATAAAATCTGCATATTATTGAATTCAATTTTTTTAATAATTGAGCTGATGCAGCTTATATTATATCCATCATCATAAGAAATAATTATTGATTTAATACCCCTTGATTTTAATTCCTCGATCAAACCGTCTTTACATAAACTTTCAGCTGATGAACTTTGTTTATTATCCAGCTTAAGTAAAATATGTTTAACATCAGGCCTATGCAACATAAAAATATGGGATATATCTGCAGCATATGAATCACCAATTATTGCTAGGCTGACTTCAGTAGGTTGCTCAATTTTATAATCATCAATGAAAAAACTTGCTTGATAGGATTTAAATTCGTGATTGCTTCTTTGAAATTCAGTTTCAGTAAAAATTCTGGTTGGGACACCATTTGAGCTGTGAAGAAAGTATCCAAAAATTGAAAAGAAAGAAATGCCAAAGAAAACAACAAAGCCAATAAAAGACCTTGAAGTTTTATTTCTATTTCGAAAAGGTTTTTCAACATACTTCCACGAAAAAAAAGAAATAATAATTACACATAAAATAATTAATAACTTTATAAGGATGCTAACTTCGGTTGTTGAAAAAATCTTACTAAACGCAAAAAAGGGTTGATGCCATAAATAAGCTGAATAGCTTATTAGCCCCATACCTACAAACAATTTGAGACTTAGAAATTTTGCTAATATTGATCCTTTACCAGAAAACACAATAATTAAAGAAGTTCCTATTACAGGAATTAGGGTATACAAACTTGGAAATGGCGTATCTTCATTGAATAAAAAGATTGATAAAAGAATTGCTAAAAAACCTATAATAGATAAAAAATCATTTTTTTTAATGCCGTGATTTATTACAAAAATAGCTGTTATTGAGCCAATCAATAGCTCCCATGCTCTTGTGGGTGCAAGATAGAAGTTAGCATCTGGGTCATTGCGCCAACCCCACTCACTTAGCAAAAGGCTTATCACTGACAGAAGAATAACTATCCAAAGGATTTTCCTAGTACCTAGACTCCAAACACAAACAAGAAAGAGTGGAAAAAATAGATAAAACTGCTCTTCCACTGCAAGACTCCAAGTATGAAGCAAGGGCTTAAATTCAGAATGAAGGTCCCAATAACCTGATGTTAAATACAAAAGAACATTGTTTGCAAAAAAACTATTAGCAACCAATGACTGACCAAAATTTTCTAAAGCATCTGGAAGCATCCAAAGCCACGCAAATGGGATGCATGCAAGCATTACTAAAAATAGTGCAGGTAAAAGTCGTCTTGCACGTCTTTCATAAAAAGTAAGAATGCTAAACGAATTATCTTGCATGTCATTTACAAGGAGTAATGTTATTAGGTACCCACTAATGACAAAGAAGATATCAACTCCAATAAATCCTCCCCTAAAAATTTCAAAGCCAGCGTGAAAGAAAATAACTGGCAATACGGCAATAGCTCTTAAACCATCAATTTCAGGTCTGTAAGTCATCAAAAATTACCTTCATTAAGGAATAGTTAGTTAATATAAATTAGATATTACTCCCACTCGATAGCAGCATGCTCTAGAGAGTACTTTGTTGCAACACTTAGAAAGTAATTTGTACTTAATTTGTATTTGTCGTAATAAAAACATTATAAAAGCAGTTACTTGCAACTGTGTTTGTATTAAATTTTTTTCATTTAATGCTTCTTGCAAATATTCTTACTTTTTGCATATGCTTTTCAAAGTCTCTTTTATTCATATTTGGAAGCACTGAATAGAATCTTAAATATTTTGTCTTTAGTCCTCCTAATTGAAATACCGACTTTTTTAATCTTCTGTAGGGAATATTGTCAAAAAGAGAAAAATTAAAATAACTTATCATTGGTCCCCCATAAGTCATAGAGACAATCCCAATTTTATTTTTCATTGCTCCAGCAACAGGATACCCATAATTCCCGAAAAACTTACTATCAGGTAATAATGATTTGTAAGAAAAAAACCATGTTGGATGAAGAACCCAGTCAATCCAATTTTCTAGGACGCCACTCATTCTTAAATTATGACAAGCACTCATTAAAAACATGACATCAGCATCTTCAAGTCTATTTCTATAATCTGTTACTAACTTTGGAGGTGGATTTATATCACTTCTATAAAATGGCAATTGTTCTTCTTCATCAAATAAATTAATCAAATCTATTTCATGTCCAATTTTTTTTGCTTCATCAATAAAGGTGTCTCTCACAGATGCATTAAATGAATCTTTAGTATTATAGTGACCAAAAACTATACAAATTTTCATTTTAAGCAGTTATTTAATGAAAAGTACCAATATGATTAAGATGATAATTCCCATAGGCGTTAAATTATCAATTTTTTGTAAAATGGCCTCTCTATTTCGCTTTTTAGACCTGAGATTCTCTATTTTGTACTCATGATTTTCTTCTTTTATATCTATGGGTACATTTTCAGTATGAGTTTTAGTAATATCTTTAATGTACTCATTAGAAAGGTTATATTCTCCACTTATGGGTACATTATTTTGTGCTTTAATATCGTCTTTTGTAGCATTTTTTTCAATTTCATTAAGTTCTTCTAGAATGGCGTCTCTTTTTTCTCTAGCTATATGGATATCCTCTGTTTCTAAAGACTTTTTAATAAAATCTTTCCCTATAATTGATGATATCTTTTTCGAGACCCTTTTTTGAATGAAATAAATATTCTTGTTCTTTCCCCTTAAAACCAAGTATTTATCGTGATTTGTACTCATAATGTACCCATATTATATTATTTTATCAAAAATTACATAAATGTACGCACAAAATTATGAAAATATGTAATTTTTATTCAGCTTGTCAAACGAAAACACTATAAGAATAAGGTTTTCAGGGGTTTTTTTCACTCCCACTCAATAGTTGCACAAAACACCACCTCTGAAACCCCTACTATGACTGCGTTTCCGAGTGCCTTTTTTTGATTTATAGACTTTGTCAAACTTTGATAAGACATTAATTTCATCTATAAGTAGTAAAATAATGTTCAATATTGTTCTTTTTACAAACTTCCACTAGTTCACTAACTTTAATCTTATTTTTTATTAAAAAATCTATTAATAAATTACTTTGGTTATCATCGGTATTAATCCCTGAAATTGCCGTGTAGAGATCATTTATGTATTTCTTTTCAATCTGAAAAAACCATTCATAGTCATCCAATCCTTCTACATAAGATGCACCATCAATTTGGAGATTACCATTTTCATCAAATATTGCATTTTCAGAATCATTAATTTTTATATAGTCCATGATATCTTCACTCCCACTCAATAGTTACGTTACTAAAATAGCCTGTAAAATCAATACTTTAAAGGCTTCATAATTAGACTTTGTAACTTCTTTGTAACTTTTCTAACCTCAATTTTCTATATTCGTTGGTAACCCAATTTCTTTCCTATGTTTCTTCTGTAAAAAATCATAAAACTCTCTAGAGATATTGTCTTCTTTCACCTCAATAAAACGCATATTTAGGATATTGAGCCTACCTATTAATTTTAAAAACAACAAATCACCCTCTTTTAATGACTCATAAGGCTCTTGATTTGAGAATATCCATTGAGTTCTAGATATAACAAATGCTGCAAAGTCAGCCAATTGAATGCCATGATTGTTTGAAGATTTATCAAATGTAATTGCATTCTTATAAAAAGAATCTTGATAATTCATAGGTAAAATTATTTTAGTATTTGCTTTTTTTAAACCTTCATCAACATAAGCATTAAAAGCTGAAGGAAAAGAGTCTTTGTCATCCTTTTTAAATTTTAAAAAATACTCATGCACTTTAATACAAATTCTAAGTAAACCAACATGTTCAATATTTTCAAGATCCCACCAAACTCCTTTCTTACTCTTTGGGTTGCCTAATTCCTTAAGAGTGCTTTTTTGAGTTGTCACGTAAATAATTGGCAAGGAAAATTTTTCAAAAATCATTGCCATTAATTCAAATATTTCTATCCTTTTTGCTACACTAACATTTTTCCATTTACCTCTTCCGCCATATATATCTGTAGCGTGAAATTCATCTGCCCCAAAATCTAGTTTTATTCCCTCTTGGAGAATATTAAACGCATAGAAAACTTGATCAGAAATTGTTTCGGGTATTATTACTGCAGCCCAAGACTTACGGGATTCATCAAGAAATTGAGATTTTGATTGAATACCTGGTGTCCCAGCATCATCTATATTTATTGAACCTCTCATTCCCACTCAATCGTGGCAGGTGGTTTTCCAGTAACATCATAAACCACCCTACTTACTCCAACTAGTTCATTGACAATTCGATTTGATACTTTACCCAAAAATTCATATGGAAGCCTTGACCATTCAGCTGTCATGAAGTCAACCGTAGTTACAGCTCTTAGAGCTATAACATCTGCATAGCGCCTTTCATCTCCAACTACACCTACAGATTTTACAGGCAAGTATACACAGAATGCCTGGCTAACTTCATCATAGAAACCTTCTTTTTTTAGTTCTTCGATAAATATTGAGTCCGCTTCTTGAAGTGTGGAGATGTTTTCTTGATTTATCTCGCCTAATATTCTCACTCCTAGCCCGGGACCAGGAAAGGGATGTCTATTAATAATTTCATCCGGCAACCCTAATAAAGTACCCATTTTTCTGACTTCATCCTTAAATAGATCTCTGAGGGGTTCTACTAATCTCATTTTCATTTCATCTGGTAACCCACCTACATTATGATGAGATTTAATAATTCTTGCCTCTTTTGATTCAGATTCAGATGACTCAATGACATCCGGATAAATTGTTCCTTGCGCTAGAAAGTTTATTTCACTTGAAGCACTAAGACTAACTGACTCATTATCAAAGATATCTATAAAAGTCCTGCCAATAACTTTTCTTTTCTGCTCAGGATCAGTAATACCTTTAAGATGTCTATAAAATGTTTTCTTTGCATCTACAACCTCAAGATTTAGATCAATCTTATTTTTAAAAAGATCTATTACCTCCTGAACTTCATTTTTTCTCAAAAGACCATTATCAACAAACATACAAATTAAGTTTTTGCCAATCGCCTTATCAAGCAACATTGCAGTCACTGACGAGTCTACCCCACCAGATAATCCTAATAAAACTTTTTTTTCTCCAACCTGAGCTTTTATTTCCTTTATTCGATGATCGATCAAATCATCTAACTTCCATTTCTTTTTAGATTTACAAATCTCTACAACAAAGTTTTCAATAATTCTTTGACCCTTGATAGTATGAGTTACCTCTGGATGAAATTGAAGAGCATAATAAGGCTTATCTTTATGCTCCATAGCAGCAATAGGTGCAGATTGAGTTGATGCGCTCAGGACAAAGTCATCTGGTAAAATTGAAACATGGTCTCCATGACTCATCCAAACATCTAGATTACTTTTATCTATGCCGCTAAAGATTTTTGATGAATACTCAATCTTTAATTCAGTATAACCAAACTCCTTCTTGGATGAAGTACTTACACTTCCACCATTTTGCTCTGCCAATGTTTGCATCCCATAACAAATACCAAGAATTGGGATATCTAAGTTAAATATAATCTCTGGAATTCTTGGAGTATTTTCTTTAGTTACAGATTCGGGTCCTCCAGAAAGAATAACGCCTTTAGGATTTAACGAGGATATTTTTTCTGGTGTAATATCCCATGGAAGTATTTCTGAATATACTCCTAGCTCTCTTACTCTTCTAGCTATTAATTGTGTGTATTGAGATCCAAAGTCTAATACCAAAATAGTATCAAGATCTGACTTTGATAAAGAGTTATTAGTACTCATTTTATAAGCTTTGATATTTTATCAATAAATTTAGATACCTCAGTTTTATTATCTTTTATTTCTTGCAATGATAGCCCCTCAAGCTCATGTGGAAAAACTAACCATTTATCAGTTTCATATAGGTAATAATCTGGCTTTCTATTAGTTTTGTTTTTTGTTGGCTTGAAATATGGTGTGGCTACTTTTATTTCAGGAGTATTTTTTTTGCATGCGAATCTCAAATCAGAAATTATCTTTTCAATAGATATACCAGTATCATGGACATCATCAACTATTAGCAAGGAATCTTCAGATTCAACTTGCTTGATAATATAGTTAAGTCCATATACTCGAACTTCACTATCTTTTTGATTAATGGCCTTATAGTGGGAAGTTCTAATAGCAATGTGATCTGAAGGAACACCAAGTACACTAAAAAGTTCTTGAACGGCTATTCCAATTGGCGCTCCACCCCTCCAGACACCAATAATATAATTTGGTCTGTAGCCATCTTCATAGACCTTTAATGCAAGATTAAATGAATCTTGAATTAGATCTTCAGCTCTAATGAAATGCTTTTCCATGGCTAATTATATATTGAGAACCAGGAAATTTAAGAGTTGGGCTGAATAACTTTTTAGTAGGTCATGCTCAATCTAAGCATATATTGTCTTGGTGGAATTAATTCTAAACCAGTGGCTGCAACTCCAAACACATCTGTCATGCTGGAGTTAACTCCATCCTCATCGGTTGCATTCAGGATCATAAAATCTAATCCCCATTTATCACCAACAAAATCAAGGCTAGCAGTTAGGTTCAAAATATCATAAGCATCAATAGCATCTACTATCGGATTGTTATTTACTCGTTGTTGGAATTCACCTCTTTCTACATATTGAAGTATTCCAGTAAGCATTGTTCCTGAGGATAATACAGTTTCATATGTCATTGTTATGTCAGCTGTAAATTCAGGAGTCTTAGCCAGTTCATTACCTTTAATATTTTTTCTTAGGCCATATCTCAAATCTTCTTCACCAAAGAAGTACTGGTATGCATCAACATTATCTAGCGCTTCGTAATCAGAGGATACTTCTGAATCAAGGAATGCCAAATTCATGTCTAAAGTTAGCGAATCAGAAATTAAGCCAGTAAATTCAATCTCTAAACCTGACATTTCTGATTCTGGAATGTTGGCGACTCCACCACGGTATGGATCAGGATCTGTCGCTTGGAATTGAAGATTTTCATAATCATATGAAAAGATTGCAATGTTTGCTCTTGCCCTGCCATCATATAAGTCTGTTTTAAGGCCAAATTCCATAGACTCTACTGTTTCAGCCGCAAAATTAGGGAAAACCATTGGGGGCGCATTATCATCGGCAAAGCCATATGTAAGATTTGTTCCTCCTGGTTTAAAGCCAGCCGAGAAAGCAAGATATGCCAAAGTATCGTCATCAAGATCAAATTCAGCAGCTATTTTTCCAGTCGTCTTATCAGAACTACCACTTAAGTTGTCACATACAGTTGTGAAGAAATTTTTAACACAACTCTCGACCTCATCATCAGAATAACGAAGCCCACTTAGAATACGAAACTCGTCGGAAACGCTGTAGGTGGTTTCTCCATAAACTGAGAATGACTCTCTTTTTGGGAAAGCATCACTTACAAAGTCAAATTCAAAGAAAAACCAGGGATCTGGACCACCAACTGTAAAACAGTAATCATTTCTTGCAAAAGGCTCACCACAAACATATTGTAGTTCTCCGTCTAAATCATTGTCTCTATATCCTCGAATATGATTTTCAATCTCATGATCCATGTAGAAAGCACCAATAGTCCAATCAAGCTTTCCACCAATTGCTGGCTCATTAGAAACTAAATTAATTTCAAAAGTTGTTGTGTCGACTAAAGAGGTTTCTGGGCGAAACTCAGCTCTCTGATAAGTCGCTCCGTCTCCTAGTCCAGGAATTGCTAAAACGGGATCACCGTAATTGTGACGATCATTATCTCTGGTGACTGAAATGTCGTCCTCTTGCATGCTCGCCATTATTTTTAAACTTGCATAACCTAGATCAGATTCATAAATTGCAGCAAAAACCTTTGAAGTTAGCTCATGATTTGAGATAGAGTCTTGAGATAAATCCCTTGGGTCTGGTGAAGGATCATCAATGCCTTTCATTGCAGAACCATTTCTATCAACCTCAAAAAGCTGACCAAAAAACCTTAATGAAGAACTATTCCCAAACTCTGTAAGGAAATCTGCACGAATACTCAAGTTACTATCATCATCTAGATCTTGTTCAGTTACTAGATTTTCACTAAAACCATCTCTTTCAGTAGTAGAAATTGAAAATCTGGCAGCAGTTGAACTTCCTAAAACGATATTATTAGATGAACGAAATTTTGTTAGACCATAATTTCCAAAAGCAATATCAGATTTTCCAAAATGTCCTTCTGTAGTTGGTTTTTTGCTGATTACATTTATCACTCCCCCAGTAGAATTCTGTCCGAAAAGTGTTCCTTGGGGGCCCCTTAAAACCTCAATTCTTTCTACATCAATAAAATCAGTTTGTAATGAAAAGGGAGAAGCTATAAAAATACCATCCATGTGGAAAGCAACTGAAGGAGCTGCGATCGCATTTTGATTGGTTTCATTTCCAACACCTCTTATAGAAATTACCGTCTTGTAACCTTCATTTTTTGCAACAGTTACTCCTGGAACAATTGCACTTAGATCAACAAAAGAGGTAATGTTTTTATTTTCTATGTCCTCATCGCTTATTGCTGTCACCGCCTGTGATATATCTTGCAAGCTTTCACTTCTCTTTTCGGCAGTTACAAATACTTCTTCTATAAAGCTATCTTGTGCACTAAGACCAATACAACCAAAAAGAAGTGCGAAAAACTTAATTCTTTTAAGATGACTTATTAATTTCATAATTTTTTAATCCCTTTTTATAAAAAATGTTCTTATATAATATTTATGCAATATTAATGCCATTTTTGTTAGATAATTTTTAAAGTTTGGAACCTTGAAAAGTATGAGAGATTTACTTTTGGTTTTTAAATGAATTTAAAAGCTATAACAAAAATATAGTATAAGTTGTAAACTTAATTTTTAAATACCTTTAGAGAAAAAATGCTCGAAAAAATCTTCAAATTAAAAAATTTTAATACTGATTTTAAAAGTGAGATTCTTGCAGGTATCACTACATTCATAACCATGGCATACATTATCTTTGTCAATCCACAAATGATGGCTGCAAGCGGCATGGATATTGGTGCCAGCTTTGTTGGAACATGTATTGCTGCCTCTATTGCCTGTATTGCAATGGGAGTATATGCAAATTGGCCTGTTGGTTTAGCGCCTGGCATGGGTCTAAATGCATTTTTTACTTATACAGTAGTTGGCGAGATGGGTTACTCATGGGAAGTCGCTTTAGGAGCTGTATTTCTGGCTGGAATTCTGTTTTTTATAATGAGTATAACGCCACTTAGACAGTGGATGTTAGAGAGTATTCCTTTCAATTTACGAATTGCAATGGGTGCAGGTGTTGGTCTATTCATTGGAATTATTGGTCTTAAAAGTGGCGGGATAATTACTTCAAATGAGGCTACCCTCCTCAGCATGGGTGACCTTACAAAGCCAGAAACTCTTTTAGCAATGGTTAGTTTTTTAGTAATTGCTGTACTATCGATCCGCAAAATACCTGGTGCCATTGTTATAGGAATATTTTTAGTGACTTCGATAGCTTTAGCTTTAAATCTAATTAAATTTGATGGGATCGTTTCATCGCCCCCCTCATTGATGCCTGTGTTGCTAAAACTTGATATTTCTCAAGCCTTTGATTTCGCCATGGTAAGTATCATTATGTCGTTCCTATTTGTGAACTTATTCGATACAGCTGGAACCCTTGTTGGAGTTGCTAACCAAGCTAAACTTATAAATGCTGATGGTGATATTGATAATTTAGATAGGGCACTCAAAGCTGACAGTAGTTCAAGTGCTGTTGGTTCTTTATTTGGATGCTCACCTGTAACTAGTTACGTTGAGAGCTCTGCTGGAATAGAAGCTGGCGGAAGAACTGGTTTAACTGCAGTTACAGTTGGAATTCTGTTTCTTTTGGCAATATTTTTTGCTCCACTAGCTACGATGATTCCTGCTTATGCAACATCTGGTGCATTGATTTACGTAGCAATCTTGATGCTTAGTAGCATGGAAAAATTGAATTGGACTGATTTAAGCGACCTGCTGCCGGCTCTAGTAATAATTGTGATGATGCCATTAACCTTTTCGATTGCCAATGGTATAGCACTTGGATTTTTATCTTATGTGATAATAAAAATTTTTTCAGGAAAACTTAAAGCCATTTCCTCAGGAGCATGGTTTCTCACAATAATTTTTTTATCAAAATTTATTTTTTTATAAGCTAGCTTCTTTGATAATTTGGAGCTTCTTTAGTGATCATGACATCATGAACATGACTTTCCATCATCCCAGCATTAGTTACCTCAATGAATTCTGTTTCAGTTTGCATCGATTCTATGGTTTTGCATCCAACGTATCCCATGCTTTGACGCAGTCCTCCCTCAAACTGATCTAAAACTTTAACTGCAACGCCTTTATAAGGCACCCTGCCTTCAACTCCTTCAGGAACAAGTTTTTCTGCCTCGACCTCATCTTGAGAATATCTATTTGCATCGTTTCTTTCTGACATTGCACCTAAAGAACCCATTCCTCTATATGTTTTAAAGCTTCTGCCTTGATAAAGTTCTATTTCACCTGGAGCTTCTTCTGTACCTGCTAACATACTGCCAAGCATTACCGAAGACGCGCCCGCAGCAATCGCTTTTGCTAAATCGCCTGAAAATCTAATGCCGCCATCAGCAATTAATGGTGTTGTTGAATTTTTCAAAGCATTTTTTATTGATAATATTGCAGTAATTTGAGGGACACCCATTCCTGCAATGATTCTAGTAGTGCATATGGAGCCAGGACCCATGCCTATCTTGATTGCATCTGCTCCAGCTTCATCTAAAGCAACTGCACCATCAGGTGTTGCAACGTTTCCAGCAATCACTTGCACGTCTTTAAAGTTATTTTTTAAGAGTTTGATAGTTTCGATAACATTTTTTGAATGGCCATGAGCTGAATCGACAACAAATACATCTACACCCATTTCATTTAGAGCTTCTGCCCTATCTAATGTATCAGCCCCTGTTCCTAAAGCAGCAGCAACTAGTAATTGTCCAGAGGTATCTTTTGTTGCCAGTGGGAACTCAGCAGACTTATCTATGTCCTTCATAGTAACCAACCCAGAAAGACTGCCAGCTTTATCAAGCACTAGTACCTTTTCAATACGGTTCTGGTACATTAATTTTTTTACTTCATCTTGATCAGTTCCCTCATTAACAGTTATTAATCTATCAAGTGGAGTCATGATAGAGCTAACAAATTCATTTAAATTATCTGCATACCTAAAATCTCTTGAAGTAACAATGCCTTTCAAAACTCCATCATCAACAACTGGCATACCTGAGATATTGAGTTCACTTGTAAGCTTGACTAAGTCTTCGATTGATTGCGTTGACTGAATTGTTATCGGATCTTTAACAATTCCACTTTCATATTTCTTGACTGTTCGCACATGGGTTGCTTGATCTTCAATGGTATTGTTTTTATGTATAACACCAATACCCCCACTTTCAGCCATAGCAATTGCCATTTTTGATTCAGTTACTGTATCCATTGCAGCTGAAATTATTGGCAAGTTTAAGGATATTTCTCTAGTTAGGTTTGTCCTTAAAGAAACTTCTCTTGGAGTAAAGTCAGAGTATCTTGGCAACAGCAAGACATCATCATATGTAAGGGCTTTGAATTTGATCTTTTCCATATGAAATTATACTTTTAGGGAAAAGAAAAAACAAAAAAATAACTTTATGACGTTAATTGATCAGTGTTTCAGTTTTGGCTGCACAAATAAAGTCATTCATATGTAAGCCTTTTATCTTGTGTGACCACCATTGGACTCTTACCGAGCCCCACTCTAATAAAATTGCTGGATGGTGATCTTCGTCTTCTGCTAATTTAGCAATGTCTGTAGCAAACTTGACGGCGTCTTCATAGCTATCAAATGAATATGTTTTAGAGAGAATATTTATATCTTCATAAATAATCTCCCAGCCATCAAGTTCTTTTAAAAGTTCAGTAAATTTTGTATTTTCTACCAATGGAGCATCTATGGTGCACGCTTCACACTTTTGTTTTGTTAGATCCGTCAATTAAATGCCTCCTTTGGTAAGCTTTTTTGGATCTAATATTGAATTTAATCTTTTAATTGATATCCCTGTCTCTTCATGAGCTACATCAATTATAGATCTATTTTCCTTATAAGCTTTTTTAGCAATCAACGCAGCCTTTTCATAGCCAATTTCTCTATTAAGAGCAGTAACTAAAATAGGATTTTTTGATAATTGTTTTTCGATATTTTTTTTATTGACCTTAAAACTTTTGATTCCTTTTGAAGCCAATAAAGTACATGAGTTAGCTGCCAAAGTAATACTTTTAAGCAAGTTATATGCAATGACAGGCAGCATAACATTCAATTGAAAGTTTCCAGCTTGATTGGCATAAGAAACAGTCAAATCATTTCCTAATATATCTGCTGAAGCCATCATTACTGATTCACTTACAACAGGATTAACCTTTCCAGGCATAATGCTGCTTCCAGGTTGAAGTGCCTGAAGTTCAATTTCTCCTAAACCAGTTAGTGGACCACTATTCATCCATCGCAAGTCATTTGAAATTTTTAAAAGCACTAATGCCAAGTTCTTTACTGCACTAGACATATTTGTAGCAGCATCTTGACTGCTAAGAGATTTAAAATAATTTCTTGATGATTTAAATTTTATCTTTGTTAGTTTTGAAACCTCAGTAGCAAAAATATTTCCAAAATTCTTAGGTGCATTAATTCCAGTTCCTATTGCTGTACCCCCTTGAGGCAATGATTTTAAACCATCAGCCGCTAGCCTAATTTGATTGTATTGATCGCCTAACTGAGCAGCCCAACCTGAAAGTTCTTGCGCCATATCGATGGGCATAGCATCCATAAGATGAGTTCTGCCAGTCTTAACTACACCCTTAACTTTGAGTTCCTTAGATTTTATTTGATTTGTAAGGCTTTTTAGAGACGGCAATAATAGCTTTTCAACATCAAGCAAGGCAGAAATATGAATTGCTGTTGGAATAACATCATTACTGCTCTGACTCATATTTACATCATCATTTGGATGAATCGATGTTTTACCTTTTTTTGATGCAATTGTTGCAATGACCTCATTTGCGTTCATATTTGTGCTAGTTCCTGAACCTGTTTGGAAAATATCTAAAGGAAATTGATCATCATACTTGCCATTAATAATTTCTTTAGCAGCAAACTTTATACGTTTTGATTTACTTGATGGAAGTAATTTTAATGCCGCATTAGAGGAAGCTGCAGCATGTTTAATAATTCCAAGTGCCTCTATGAAAGATCGTCCAAAAGGGAACGCGAATTTAATTCCACTGATTTGGAAATTATCCAATGCTCTTTGCGTTTGAGCACCCCAAAGAGCGGTTGATGGTACCTTAACTTCACCAAGAGTGTCTTTTTCTATTCTATATTTCATATCCGCCTCGATTTGGTTAAACTATTTTACACTCTGGAGAAAGAATTATGGCAAAAGTTTCACCTTTAAGGATTGATACTGAATTAGGAAAATTACCCTTAAAAGATAAAGGGCTTGAAATGATTGAATTTGAATCTCCGGCTGAGTTAAGAAGAAATCAGCTTGAAAAACTAGTCGCCGGCTTTAGATTATTCTCATATTTTGGCTATGATGAAGGAGTTGCTGGACATATAACTTTTAGAGATCCAGAGTTTAATGATCATTTTTGGGTTAATCCTCTGGGAGTTCACTTCAGTCAAATTAAAATCTCTGATCTATTGCTTGTAAATCATGATGGTGAAGTAGTTCAAGGTAATAGACCTGTCAATGTTGCGGCCTTTGCAATACATTCAAGACTTCATAAAGCTAGACCTGATGTTAATGCCGCAGCTCATTCACATTCAATGTATGGAAGAACCTTCTCATCTCTTGGCAAGTTACTTGATCCAATCACTCAAGATTCGTGTGCTTTTTATGAAAGACAAGCAATGTACGATCATTTTTCTGGTGTAGTCGAAGAAACTGAGGAAGGTGATAGAATTGCAAACTCCCTTGGAGATAAGCAAGTAATTATCCTTAAGAATCATGGAATTTTGACTACTGGTAGCTCTGTAGATATAGCTCTTTGGTATTTTTTATCTATGGAAAAATGCTGTCAGTCCCAACTGATGGCAGAAGCAGCAGGAAAGCCAACTTTGATTCCTCATGAAGTAGCAATTAAAACCAGAGGATTTATTGCTAACGATGTTGCTTTATGGGCAAGCTTTCAACCGCTGTTTGATATGATTGTAAGTGCGCAGCCAGATCTTTTAGATTAATTTCCAATAATGGCTTTGGTTTCAAGGCACTCAACAAGGCCTAATCTGCCATGCTCTCTTCCATTCCCAGAGGTTTTAAATCCTCCAAATGGTGCTGCCGGTCCGGCATTTGAACCGCCATTAATAGCAATCTGTCCTGCTCTTATTTTTGTTGCAACTTCTTTTGCATGATCAAAATTCTCAGATTGAACATACCCCGCTAATCCATATGGAGTATCGTTTGCTATGGAAACTGCCTCATCTTCAGATTCATAAGAAAGCATGCACAACACTGGACCGAAGATCTCCTCTCTGGCTATTGTCATATCATTGGTGACATTTGAAAAAATTGTTGGTTTTACAAAGAATCCATTCTCAAGTCCTTCAGGTAAATCAGTCCCACCACAAATAAGCGTTGCTCCTTCTTCAATACCAATTTCAATAAGTCTTTTTACTTTCTCATATTGAGTTCTATTAGAAATGGGGCCTATTCTTACTCCTTCATCATTTGGTTTCCCAGCAACGATAGAATTAGCTACATTTTTAGCAATTTCAACTGCCTCATCGTATTGAGACGAATGTACCAACATTCTTGTTGGAGCATTACATGATTGCCCAGTATTTAAAAAACAATGATTTGCGCCTGCAGCTACTGCCTTTTCAAGATTTGCATCTTGAAGAATTATATTTGCTGATTTTCCACCTAACTCTTGAGCAACCCTTTTAACAGTTGGAGCAGATGCTTGAGCAACGGCTACCCCGGCTCTTGTTGATCCTGTAAAGTGCATCATATCTACATCAGGATGCTCAGATAAAGCCGCTCCAACAACAGGCCCATATCCATGAACTAAATTAAAAACTCCATTAGGTAAATTAGATTTATCTAAGATATCAGTTAACATTACTGCACAGAAAGGAGTTATTTCGCTTGGTTTAAGAACCATAGTACAACCAGCAGCTAACGCTGAAGCAATTTTTGTACACATTTGATTCATGGGCCAATTCCATGGTGTGATCATTCCAACAACACCAATTGGTTCTTTTCTGACTAGGTAATGGTCTTCACTTGACTCAAATTCAAAGTCTTTCAAGACCGCTAAAGTGTCTTTAAAGTGCCCTAAGCCAGATGCGACTTGCGCGACTTGAGAAAGCCATAGTGGTGCACCCATCTCTTCAGATATGCATAATGCTAAATCCTCAGATGATGCCTCATAGTTTTTTATAATTTCTTCTAAAATTGCAATCCTATCTTCCTTTGATGTAAATCCAAAGGATTGAAATGCGTTTTTTGCTGCAGCAACTGCATGATCTATATCTTCTTTTGTACCGGCAGAAATAGTACCAATAACTTCCTCAGTTGACGGATTTTCAATCTCAATAAGCTCAGTTGAGGATGAATCAATCCATTCACCATTGATGTAAAATCTATGCTCTTTTTTCATGTAACTTTTCCCTATTTAAGTAATGAGATTATACATAAACAGTAAAGATTATTAATAATATTTATTTATAAAATAAGTGCTATTTATATTGTTATTTATTGGCTTTAAATACTTCAATAGCTCTTAACCTAGAAGATTTAAGATCAACAATTTGGCTAGGATAATCAATTTCATATAAATGCTCAGGTGAGGGTAAATGAATTTCCTTATCATTTAATGAGGCCAATTGAGGTAAATATTTTTTTATAAATCGTCCTTCTGAATCAAAATTTTGTGATTGTGTTACTGGGTTAAAAATTCTAAAGTATGGCGCAGCATCTGTTCCTGTTGAGGCACTCCACTGCCAACCTCCATTATTAGATGCAAAGTCGCCATCAATTAAGTTTTCCATAAAAAAGGCTTCACCAATTCGCCAATCATGGAGCAAATTCTTTGTAAAAAACATTGCTACTACCATTCTTAACCTGTTATGCATCCAACCTTCGTATTTTAACTGAAGCATTGCAGCATCAATCAAAGGAAAGCCTGTTTTACCATTTTTCCAGGCCTTTATTTCCTCTTCGTTATGCCTCCACTGAATTGATTTAGTAGACATATTAAATGGTTGATTCATGCTTACTCTTGGAAAAGAATGCATAATATTTTTATAGAATTCTCTCCAAATAATTTCATCAACCCATTTGCATACTCCTTTGTTGCCAGTTTGAAATTCAAAATTGTTAAGTTTTAGAGCCTCTAATAAACAACGCCTATTGGAAATAACACCTGAAGCTAAGTATGGAGATAGTCTGCTAGTAGCATCCAATATTGGATCATTTCTATCTCTTGAATAATTATTAACTTTGTTATGAAGAAAATTTTCTAGCCTGTTCTTTGCTGATGACTCACCTGATGGCCATAAATTCATATTAACATGATGAGTCTGATTAAATGAAATTTCTTTTAGTTCAGTGTCAACCAAATGAAAAGGTTTTTTTATTGAAATCTTTGATTCAAGCTCTAAATGATCAAGTGAGAAATTTTCAATCCATTTTTTTTTGAAAGGAGTAAAAACTGAAAATGGCTTCCCTTGACCTGTAAGTATTGACCCAGGCTTAAAGATGACTTGCTCATCAAAGCTTTGATACTCGATTTTAGATTTCTTTAAACTTAATTCAACATTTTTATCTCTTTCTCGTTCATCAACTCCAAATTCTTTGTTCCAATAACATTTTGAAATATTATTTTTTTCGCAAAACCTCTCAATCTCAATTGAAACTTCATCGAAGTTTTTAATAGATGCAGTAACTAAAGGTATGTTATGTTTTTGGAGATCATTTTTTAAATCTGATAAGTTTCTTATTACAAAATCTAGCTTTACATTTGCGTTATTATGACTTTTCCATTCCTTTTCAGATAATAGATAAATGCATGCAATTTTACTGCATTCATTGTTTGCAATATTCAGAGCAGGATTGTCATCAATCCTTAAATCAGACCTTAGCCAAACTAATCCTTTCATAGCAAATTGATTTTATTAAGTTAGTTAAGTTTTCCGTTTGTAAATTTTGCATCAACACGATAATCATTACTGACATCCGAGATGATGGCCACACCACCTGCCTCCTCAACAATAATTGACCCTGCAGCAATATCCCAAATAAAAGTATCTTTTTCTTCATAGCAATCGGCTCGTCCGGTTGCAACGTAAAGATTTGCGATAGCTGCAGACCCAATCATTCTAACTTTTTTCCATTTTTGAAAATGTTTGGTCATTAGTGCGAACTCATCATCTGAATAATCTTCTTTAGCGGGTATGCCTGTCATGATAGTTCCTTTTTCAATATCTTTAACATTTGAAACCTCAATTGTCTCCTCATTGCAAAAAGCGCCTTTACCTTTATATGCGTGGTAGAGCTCATCATTCATAAAATCATTGATTACTCCCAATACAGGCTTGTTATTTTCAATTAATGCTATTGAAATTGCGCAAATGTCTATTTTTCTAAAATAATTAGAGCTCCCATCTAAAGGATCTATAACCCAGTATTTTTCTCCCAAAGCCGAGCTAATACCAGATTCTTCTGAGAGAATGGGTAGACTTGAGTGCTGCTTAATAATTTCAAAAATTAGTTCTTCAGCTTCTTCATCAATCTTAAGTTTGATATCTCTACCATGATCGAGGGTCAATTTCTGACTTTGGTAAAAATTTTTTTTTAGGAATTTTCCAGTCTCAAGAGCTGCTAGTTTAGCAATTTCTAAGTTGTTCATGTATTCATATTTTACAGCGATGGTGAGATTCTATAAATTGCATTAGCGTGATCATCGCTTATGAGAAGTGAGCCATCTGAGAGCATTAATGGTGCTGCAGGACGGCCTAGAACCTTTTGGTCATCTAAAAAACCTGTAACAAAATCGGTAACTGAAATTGGATTCCCAACATCATCAAATGTAACTCTTATGACCTTATATCCAACTTTTTTTGAACTATTCCAAGAGCCATGCAAGGTTATAAAGGCATTATTCTTATATTGAGGTGGAAATGTATTAGAAGTATAAAACTCAATTCCAGTTGGAGCCACGTGGGGACCTAAATCTAAAACAGGTTTTTTAATCTCATATCCATGTTCATAATTACCAAACTCTGGGTCTCTTACGCCACTTGCATGCAAATAGGGAAACCCAAAAAAATCGCCAGATTCTTCCAATACATTTAGTTCACAAGAGGGCATTGAGTCCCCCATCCAATCTCTACCATTATCTGTAAAGTAAAGCTTTCCGTTTATTGGATTTATGTCAAATCCGACTGAATTTCTTACTCCTCTAGCTTCAATGATCCATCTGTTTTCTTTTAACCTGATAATGGTTGCATATCTTTCGTCTTCTTTGAGGCAAACATTGCAAGGGGCACCTACGTTAAGCACAATACTCCCATCATCATCAATCATAATCCATTTTCTGCCATGCCATTGATCTGAAGGAAGATCATCAGTTACAAGTGTTTTTTTAAGTGGCTCATCGGAAAAACTATCTAAATTATCTTCAATATTATCCACACGCCATACCTTATCTATTTCAGCTATAAATAAAGAGCCATTGCTATATGCGACACCTGATGAATCATTTAATCCATCAAAAATTATTTTTACATCATCTATTTGCCCATTTTTATCATTATCTTTGAGCGCGTAAACAATTCCTTTTTTTGAGCCAACAAAGATATACCCCTTGTTACCTTCTGCGATTTGCCTTGGCGCATCTAGATTATTTGCAAATAATGAGGCTTTGAAGCCATTAGGAACGACCAAATTATTTACTTCAACACTATGAAGTGAAAAATGAAACAAAGATAATATGACTAAAAACTTATTTTTCATAATTAAACCCATCTACATATTCCTCCATTAAACTTGTTAACTTTGATATATCATTTTCTGATATAGCTTCTTTTGTTGAGTTTAACAACTGTAAAAACATCTCATTGGAAACAAACTTTTCTTTTGACATAAAAATTTTCTTATTGACTGTCTTCTCCTCATCTCCAGAAATTAATAATTCTTCATACATCTTTTCACCATCTCTAAGACCAACTTCTATAATCTCTATACCCTCAGAATTTGAATTTTCAGATACGCTCCTGCCAGATAAATGAATAAGTCTTTTAGCAATATCTAAAACTTTCATTTGTTTTCCCATATCAAGAATAAATACTTCGCCACCAGACATCATCTCTCCGGCCTGAATAACTAAATTAGAAGCCTCAGGTATTGTCATGAAATAACGTTCAACATCCTTATGGGTAATCGTGATTGGCCCTCCTTTAGATATCTGCTCCAAAAATAGAGGAATAACTGATCCTGAAGAGTTTATTACATTACCAAATCTTACCATCGATAATTTAGAATTTTGATTCATTTCATTGAGAACCTGTATTGCGATCTCAGCCATCCTTTTAGATGCGCCCATCACATTTGTAGGTCTAACAGCCTTATCAGTTGAAACTAATACAAATGATTTAATATTTGCATTCAATGCTTCATTTGCGAGTTTATATGTTCCAATAAAGTTATTTTCAACTGATTTAGAAATATTATTTTTATCTTGTACGAGCGGAACATGCTTAAATGCAGCTGCGTGATATATGGTATCAACAGCATGCTCAGAAAAAACTCTTTTTAAATGAATAGAATCCAATATATTTCCTAATATTGGTATTACATGGGTTGAAAATCCATTTTTAGATTTAATTATTTTTACTTCTTCATATATTCTAAAAAGACTATATTCTGATATATCGTAAAGAATGATCTTTTTTGGATTTTGATTTAATAATTGCCTAACAATCTCAGATCCAATAGACCCGCCAGCACCTGTGACCAAGAACTCTCGGTCTTCTGGTTTGGTAATATTAAGCTCCTCAGTTTTTCTTCCAGGGATTAAATCATCTATGGTTAAATTTTGAATATCAGACATCTTCTTCTCATCAAAAATTAATTCATGGAATGCAGGTACAGTCCTAACAGAAATCTTTAATTCTTCGAGTTTTGAGATGACGTCTTTTCTTTCATTTTGGTCCAGACTTGGAATAGCAAGTAAAACCTCAAGATTTGGATATTTAGTTTTTAACTCTGCAAGTTTTTTCTGAGATCCGTAGATAGGTACTTTATTAATTAATCTATTCTTTAAGTCATATGAGTCATCATAAAAAGCAATTAAGTTTTTGCTTTTATCTATCTGTACTGCTTCCATAAGCTCTTTTCCAGCTGCTCCAGCGCCATAAATTACTACTGGGATCGCATTTTCCTCATTGGAATTTGGATATATTAAAATTCTAGCAATTATTCTGATAATGTTGATAAGTGCGTAAAACAAAAAGGACAAGATAATGCCTTGCAAGAAGGCAATAAATATTATGTTTGAGTCTGAAAAATTTAACTGGCTTAAATAAATGAGTGCCCAGCCAAACCCAAAAATTAACGAACCAATTAATGCAGTTAATATTGCATCCATAGAATCAAAAAATCTAATTAAAGATCTATAGAAACCAAAAAACCACATAAAAAATATTGAACAAAGAGCAGGTATTAAGAACTGGAAGAACTGGTCATATATAGTTTTTAAGATTGGGTAACTAAATTCTGTGCCAATATAGTTAATTAGTGGCGGACCGAAGACTACCCATGCAGTCATTGCCATAAGGATGTCACTGGAAAATAATAAAAATAGTTTTGACTTTGAGCTAAGTAATTGTAGCCTCTGTCTCATTAAGTTAATCATTTAAAATAGAGTATTTGGTTTGTAAAAGCTTTATCCCCAGTGTCGCCTCTGTCAGACTAATATCAATTGCATGATTGCTAGTTAAATTTTGATATAGGTATTTAATAAAGGGCATTTTAGATGCAATTAACTCAAAAATCTTTGGAATTCTTATTTTTATTGGTTTTACTGAATAAGCTCCTGCAATAGTACTCACAATTTCGTTGGTTGATAATGCACCTCTATCCCCTATATTTAGTTTTTTATGCAAGTGTGAATCAGATTTTTTTATTAAACCTAATACGCCGTCAATAATTAAATATAAATTTCTTTCAGTAAGAAAAGACTTTGCATTCATATTAGCCTTACTGAGCTCAAATGAGACTTTAAAGTTTTTTGCTAATTTTCCTAAAAAGGCAATCTTACTATTGCTTTGAAGATCAATAAATGGACATGACCTTAGAATAATTAGATTAATATTATTTTCTTTGCATTCTCTAGATAAAAAATTTTCACAATCTAGTTTTGCAAGCGAATAATGTGTTTTGGAAGAACAAGGGTCTTTCTCTTTAAAAGGTTTATCATTTAAACTCGCAGAGCCATAAACTTGAGATGTACTGAAAAAAACTAGTGATCTAACTTTGTTTTGCTTGCAAAATTTCATGGCTTTTTTAGCAATATCTAATTCCAATAAACGATCACTATCACAGGTTAGATTTGCATTAAGAGATGCAAGATGTATAAAAACATCATTCCTATGAACTAACATTTCTTCATTAATATCCCGCTTTTCCCTAAATGATATTGTTGAAATATTATGTTTTTTAGCAAGATATTTTTTTAGGAGTTTTCCGATTGATCCACTTGAGCCTGACAAAGCTATTTTCATATGTTTATTGTAAAATCTTTGTTCTTAAATGTATAAACTCTAAATGTGTAATTGAAATGGTAATCATCATTCGAAATATTTTTTGCTTATTGGGATTATTTTTTTTGGCGCCTGTAATACTGCTTGCATCAATTTCAATATTTTTTGATGACGGCTATCCAATTTTTTTTAGGCAAACGAGAGTTGGTTTGAACAAAAAAAATTTTACTATTTATAAACTCAGAACCATGAAAAATCATGCTCCCTTGTTAGGTACACATGAGGTAAATAGCAGCTTATATTTAGCTAGTAGTAATATTTTGAGGAAATTAAAAATCGATGAATTGCCCCAACTATTAAACGTAATCAAAGGAGATTTAAATCTAATTGGATTTAGACCAGGCTTGGTTAATCAAGATAGGCTAAATCATGCACGAAACAAAAGCGGCATATTTAATTATATGCCTGGTATTACGGGATTAGCCCAAGTTACTGGATATGATATGAGCAATCCAGAGATCTTGAGTAAAATAGAGAAATATTACTATGAGAATAAGTCATTAAAAATAGACTTTCAGATATTGATCTGTACATTTACTGGTGCCTTTCAATTAAAATTAAAACGATTAACTGATAACTGTATAGATGTTTAAATTTTTAAAAAAAAATAATAACTTAGAAGAGTTAGAGGATGATGATATAAATCTTTATGCTCTAAGATTATTAATCCATTTAGCATTATCAGATGGAGAAATTGATGAATCGGAAATTAATGAATTAAAAAGATTTATTGAAGAAAGCTCTCTGAGTGGAAATATTAGTAGATTTTTAGAAAAAGAGATTAATAATGTTGAAATTTCAAGTTCTTTTTTTGAAGAAGTATCTAAAATCAATTCAAATTTTAGTGATAACGAAAAATTAAACCTTCTTGAAAAAATATGGAGTTTAATATTAATTGATGAGGTTATAGATCCCTATGAGGAAAATCTATTTTACAGAATTGGTGAGCTAATTAATATTAAGAGATCTCTTTTGAACAAAGTTAAATCAAGGCTTTGTTAGGTAAATCGGTGATGACCAAGCTCTCTCTTCAGAGATTGATAAACAATCATCTGTAAGATCCGTTTTGTAACTACCCTTGCAAATACTCGCATCCCCGCTTTCATCTAAAGTTATGTTTTCACCGTTAATTGCTAATGTTCCCTCTTGAATAGCTCTTACATAGTAAGTACTATCTCTTGAATATTCTGGGTCTTCAAACTCAGCTATACAACCAAGACTTGATTTAGGGCAATCAATAACTTTCCAATTATCTTGAATTAAAGGCTCAATTGGCTCTCCTTGATATTCTTGAGGCGTTATCTTAATTATTTCAATCCTGTCAATTAAATATCTTTCCTGACTAGGGTTATAGCACTCACTAGCGCACAAATAATCCAATCTTTCTTCTGATAGAGAGTCGTAAGAATAATCTGGGCAGCCAGGTATTTGTTTAAAACTACCTGCTGCTTTAACTCTAAATGTGGGATTTGAAATCATGGTAACCTCACTTCCCATTGTTGCTTGGCCATTTGGTCCATTTAATAAATCAAACCATAGTAGAATTCTTGGACCAGAAGTACCGTATACATTTTTATCTTTGAGAGCCTGCCAGATATCATCACGAGATCTTGATTTAGAATGCACAGCCACTATTCCACCTGGATAGGCAAAGCTTGAATTCCTTTCACTGTCTGTTTGAGATTCACCAGGTAAAGTACTAGGTAATTCTGGAAAATTAGGATCTTCTGCAGGATACTTATAATCAAAGAGTGCAGATTTTACACCAGCAGCAAATGTCATCTTCCGTCGCTCATATTGTTTGTAACCTGTACCAGGTCTTGCAGTATGATCATCAGTGGATGCAATGAATCCAAAGTTATATCTAATATCATCTTCAGAAAAATTTGTTAATGCTAGTGCGTATTGTGCGGATTGTTTTGGCCTGTAATTAAAAGCTGGCTTAAAGCAATCAGTACATTGATTACAATTTAACCACTCTTCAGGTTCAGCTTCAGGGAATACCATATTTGAGTAGGGTCCTGCCTCGAGTGTATATTGTTTTGCTAGCTCAACTCTTGCAGCGCACTCAGCATCTGATAAACCCTCACATCTAGCCTTCATCATCTCACCCGCTTGCCAGCAACAAGGTAAGAAGTTTTCAGTTGGCTCAGGACAAAACATTGATTCGTCATCATTTAATCCAGCGCCAAAAAAGCTTTTAAACTCTTCGCTGTTTCCGTGCCCTGACATAATTTCAAGAAGAATCTGTTTGTTAGGATCGTGACCCTTTTGGTTTAAACGATTATCCCAGGATGTATTGTAAGGAACATGAAGGCCCCAAGATGTTCCATGAGGAATAACGATTGAATCATGACCCCATTCATCCAGTTTCCTAAAAAGATCTCTAGGTGTTTCAGCGTATTCATAACAATCAAGAGGAAGATCATGAACACTTGATTGATTATCACAAAAGGGTATCTCAGCAACTCTATCAAGCAACCACTCTAAGTCAGAATATCTTTTAAAGTTTAATGGATCTATCCATCTCGCATTGATTGCTTGCCTTGTCATGTTAAATACTCCTAGTCCAGACTCAGGAGTTCTTGATCCTATTGGTCGAGCAGGCAAAGAATCTAAATCCTTAAAAATAACGTTTCTGTGGCCCCAATGATTTTCAGGAGTGTTGCCTATTTGTGTCCATTCCCAACCTGGGAAAACAGTTAAATCAGCTGTTACTGAATCAGTGGAATTTATATTGCATTGCAGAACAATTTCTTTTTGATCTCGCCAATGCTCGGGCGTTAAGCTTTCTGCATGATCATTGAAACTAAAAAAATCTAGGTTTGCGCAATATCTCGCAAAGTCACATGCCATAGAACTATCATGAATTCCTTGCAAACCCATCATTGGTAATTCCAATGTAAAAGCATCAATAGAATAAGTAGTATGAACATGCAAGTCACCAAAAAGAATTTGGGTGTCATCTATAACTTCTTGTGAGGATTGAAATAAGTTCTCTTTAGTCTTATAGAACTTTAAATCAGATTCATAGATTTTGTTTTCATTTCGAGGTTCGCCTTCAACGGAACCTGGAGGTACATCTGAACCGCATCCAATCAGACCAATGAGAAAAAGAAGTAGAAAACTTTTAGAATAACGAAATTTGACCATATTTACTGATTAAGTCATCTTCAATTTTTCTTAGTTCAAATTCAAGATCAAACCTATTACATGATCCATTATTCCAATTGTTGAGGAGCGATAAATTTGGATCTGCTAAGTTAATAACTGTCTCTCTAACCAGAAGGCATTTCTCTAGATCAGTGGCAACATTTGTGTTTGCAAAGTTTAAGATGTCATCCATATTTTTTTTATCAGATATTAAACGTAATTGAGTTAAATTATCTAAGATCATAAAGGATTGTTTAGAAGATACATATTTTTCCCACTGAACATTAGCATTATCAATAATTGGCACTCCTTTTTTTGCAAAGTTAGACCATGCACTTAAAAAAGTTTCTTCCATCTGATCTCTTTCATCAGTTTTTGGATAAACATAACTAGAGACTGGCCCAAACTTATAATCTGTCGTGAGAAAAGCTATTTCAAGTCCATGTGCAGCACCTATTATGTTAGGAAAATCTGCAAATAAACTTTTCTTTTGATCATCCCAATCAAATCTATAGGCATAGATATTTTTATAGCCTGCTTTTTCAAGTTGAAGAAGCGGCTCATCAACTCCTCTGAGTTTCCAAGCCTCAGATCTGACACTTAGCCATAACTTATATAACTCAGGATTTTTTAATTCAATTTTTGGGATTGGTATAAGTCTTGTAAATGGGTAGGTTCTTTTAGAAAAATAATTATTTATACCAAGCCATAAAGATAGTTCGTCTTTATTGGAACCAAAAATTACAGGAATATTTTTTGCATATTTTTTCTTTCCAAGAGCAGAAAATATTCCTTCTTCTGGAATTACAATTCCATCCCTATTTACCAATGGAATGTAATCAAATGTTTTTTCCTCCAGTTCAAGATATATTGAAAGAAAATCCTCTGCTTTAAGGTTTTTTAAAAATCTTCTTTGAGATTCCAAATCAAGTGAATTAAAGTTTTTGATAACATTGTTAGTCATCTTTGAGACAGAGGAATTGCTGAATACATTTAATGACCCAAAATCGTTAATTACTGATTGGTTGCTTGAGACACCAAGAGATTGTTCGGCTGTATAGGAAGTTGTATATCCTGACTGAGAAATAGCTTGATGAAAAAGTCCATTGGAAAGTGGCGTTGCCAACATTGTCATGACGTTGTGCCCGCCTGCAGATTCCCCAAAAATTGTTACATTGTTTTTATCGCCATCGAAGTTGTGTATATTTTTTTGCACCCACTTAAGTGCCATAATGATGTCCAATGTTCCAAAATTTGAAGATTTATCAACTCCATCTTGAAGAGACTGAATTGCTGGATGACGAAACCATCCAAGAGGACCAAGTCTGTAATTAATTACTACAACAACGATTCCTTTCGAAGCAGATAATTTTGAAAAATTATAATAATCTTTTGTTCCAGTTGTATTACCGCCACCGTGGATCCAAAACATAACAGGTAATTTATCGTTACTATTTTTTTCTGGCTGATAAATGTCAAGATACAAACAGTCCTCTGATCCAACCACTCCCTCTCCTTCAAGACCTGCATACATTGAAGGCTCCTGTATACAGCCACTTCCTTTGCCAGATAAGACCTCATTTGAAGATGAGATTTCTTTTGGGGCTTTCCATCTTAAATCCCCAATCGGTGGTTTTGCATAGGGTATATTTTTCCAAACATAGACATCGTCACTTTTAATGGCAGTAGTTAATCCTGAGCTAGTCAAAACAGTTATATTTGCATTAACAAAGAATGGGATTAGTAATAACGCACACAAATACAACAATCTATTATGTAAATTAATATATTTGCTTAAAATCATGATATAAAATATAAATATTATTTTTTTACGTAATTAATAACATTAATATTACGCAATTATTAATTGTTTAATGAAATTCAACCATTAAAATTACTTGCGAGGTATAAATAATATGTCATACAAATTTTCAACACAAACCGAAAGAACTAATCAATCGCTCCATGATGAGCTTATTGCAAAAGCTGAAGCAATGATACCTGTTTTAAGAGAAAGATCTAATTCTGCAAACAGTGACAGACGGATTCCTAAAGAAACAATTCAAGATTTTAAAGAAGCTGGCTTTTTTAAAATACTACAATCAAAAAAATATGGTGGATATGAATTGGATCCACATACTTTTTCAGAGGTTCAAATTAGAGTTGCACAAGGATGTATGTCTACGGCTTGGGTTCTAGGCGTTGTTGGAATCCATCCATTCCAATTGGCTCTTTATGATGACAAAGCACAAAAGGAAGTTTATGGAGATGATCCTGATACCCTAGTTTCTTCGTCTTATGCACCATTAGGTCAAGTTGAGGTAGTTGAGGGTGGTTTCAAACTTTCTGGTCATTGGCAGTGGTCTAGTGGTTCAGAGCATTGCGAATGGGCATTACTAGGTGCGCTTGTTTTTCCTCCTGAAGGCGGTGCACCAGAATACAGAACATTTTTGTTGCCTAGAGAAGATTATGAAATTAATGACACTTGGCATTCAATGGGGCTAAAAGCTACTGGAAGTCAGGATGTAATAGTTAAAAATGTTTTTGTTCCAGAATATAGAACCCATAAACAATCTGATGGATTCAATCTCACTAATCCTGGTTATGAAGTTAATAAAAATGATTTATTTAAAATTCCATGGGGCCAATTATTCGTACGAGCAGTATCCACACCTGCCATTGGTGCTACCAAAAGAATGCTAGAGTTATTTATTGAAGGTGCTAACAATAAGGCATCAAGTGATCCTGCAAAACTTGCAGGTGATACTCACACCCAAACCCTTGTTGCCGACGCACATGCTGAATTAGATGCTATCGAAACAGTTATGTTCAGAAATTATGATGTCATGACAGATTTAGCTGGTAACCAAGGCGGCATTCCCTTAATTGATAGGGTTAAGTTTAGATATGATGCCTCTTTAGTCCTAGAGAAATGCCTAGGAGTTGTTGATAAGCTTTTTGCTAATGCTGGAGGTGCATCTGTTTTTCTTGGAAGTGAAATACAAAAATTGTTTTTAGATGTTCATACTGCAAGGGCTCATGTGGCAAATAATCCTGTAGGCTTTAGTCGTAATTTTGGAGCCATGCAGCTAGGCGTTGAAAATACAGATTATTTTGTTTAAAAGCTTATAGGTGATAACCGCCGTCAACTGGTACACAGTGTCCAGTGATGTAAGCTGCTTTAGATGATGCTAAAAATAGTGCTGTTTCAGATACTTCATCAGCTTGTCCAAATCTTTTTAAAGCAAGGTTATTCAACACTGCTTCATGCCAAGCCTCATCAAAAAATGTGTTTTCCTCATTTAGAAGTCTATGAAAAATCCCAGCATCAATAACACCCAAAGCAATTGAGTTTGCTCTTACGCCATTAACTCCCTCTTCTTTGGCAATTCCTTTAATCAAATGCTCAATGGTTGCTTTAGGTGCAACAGATAATGCATCGCCCGGTGGATACTTAAATAAACCAGCTGAACTAATAAAAACTATAGATCCTTTTGATGCGCGAAGTTCAGGAAGACTATGATGAACAAGATTAAAAAAACCATTTATATCAGACTCAATAACGTCTCTCCATAATTTTGAGTCAATCTCAGATATATATTTTTGGGGGATATTAAAACCAGCCGCGTTAACAACTGTATTAATGCCATTATGGTCTTTGCTGATTTTGGATATACAATTTTTAACTGCATCTTCATCAATTAAATTTAGCTGTATAGATGCTACTCCGTTATGCACATCTTCTATTTTTTTTGCTTCCTCAAGATTTGAATTATATGAAAAAACAACATTTGCACCTGCTTCATGAAAGCTCTTAACGCATGCAGAGCCAACTCCTCCTGTGCCTCCAATAACAAATACGCAACCGTCTTTAAAATTTCTATCTGTCATATTTTTTCAAATAATTTAGCATCTTGAAGTATAGCATCTAGCGATGTAACAAACTGTGCGCCGTAAACACCATTTATAAGCCTATGATCATAAGATAGCGAGACTGGCAAAACTTCTTTTTCTTTTAAACTTTTTGAAGAACTTAAATATGGTTTTTGATAGGTTTTAGAAAGGCCCAAGATTGCAACCTCAGGTGGATTGATGATGGGGGTAAAAAATCCACCGCCAATATTTCCAAGTGAAGAAATACTAAAAGTAGCTCCCTTTAAGTCCTCTGGTTTTATTTTCTTATTCTTTGCTTTTTGCGCAAGTTCATTAATGTTCTCCGATATTTCTTGAACAGATAATTTATCCACATTCTTAATGTTTGGAACCATTAATCCCCGTTCCGTATCAACGGCTATTCCAATATTTACATAATCTTTGGAAATGTAGCCATCTACGCTTTCATTAAGAGACGAGTTAAGTAATGGAAAGTCCTTGAGCAATTTTGAAACTGCATAAACGATGAATGCTAAAGGGGAAATACTTATCTTTTTCTTTTTTTTAGATTTTCTTATGCCTGAAACCAATGAAAAATCTATTTCATGATGCTGCGTTACATGAGGAATATTTATCCATGAATTATGTAAATTCTTTAGAGCAGTTTTCTCGAATTTAGTAAACGATCTTTCTTCTATCTTGCCCCACTGAGAATAATCAACATTTGGCTGATTGAATTTAAAGCCTGAAGATTCTTGTCCAGATAACCTCCTCTGAACAAATCTATGTAAATCAGTCTTTAAAATTCTCTTTTTAGGACCTGTAGGCTGAATCAAATTTAGATCGATTCCAAATTCTCTAGCAAGCTTTCTTACCGCGGGACCCGCATATACATTAAATTTTGACTGGGTAACTGGTTGAGCTTCACTGGATGTTGCATTAGTATTTTTATGCGCATCACTTTCAGCAGGAACTTCAGCTTTAGGTGGAGTGATTTCTTTGTCAGGAATCGGTAATGAGGACGCTACGGTTTCAACTTCTAGAAAAATATTTCCTGCAGAAACCTTATCTCCAATATCTACGTTGATTTTTTTTATAACACCTCCAACTGGAGTCGGAACTTCCATTGCAGCTTTTTCTGATTCAAGAATTATGATCGAGTCATCTTGATTTACTTTATCTCCAACCTTGACGCAAAGCTCAATGACCTCAACATCCTCTGAATCACCTAAATCTGGAATAAGTATGCTTTGAATGGCATTTGATTTATTAGAATTACTGATTTTGGATTGATTAGATTTTTTGTCAGCATTAATTTCTTCAAACTCAATCTCAAGAATGGAGTCGCCTTTGGATACTTGATCTCCTAGAGATATTTTTATATCAACGATTTTTCCAGCATCAGGTGAGGGAACCTCCATAGCAGCTTTTTCAGATTCAAGAACAATTAATGGATCCTCAGCTGAAATCATGTCGCCTTTTTTTACACAAACTTCGATTACTTCAACTTCATTTGCATCACCAAGATCAGGAACATGTACAATTTTTTTCAAACTACACTTCCCATGGATTTGGTTTGTCTTTTTTGATGCCTAATTTTTTATATATTGAGTTTAGTTTTTGCTTAGTTATGATTTCTGATTTATAAAGTGCATATACACTGGTTTGAACTATTGTTTTTGCATCTACTTCGAAAAACTCTCTCAATCTTTGCCTAGAATCGCTCCTGCCAAAGCCATCTGTCCCCAAAACATAGTAATCAGAGGAAAGATATGGTCTGATCTGTTCAGGGTAAGCACGCATATAATCTGTTGAAGCGACCACCGGGACTTTTGAATCATTGAAAACTTCATCTAAATAAGTTTCTCTTTTTGACAAAGGATTCATAATTCTTTCTCTTTCTGTTTCCATGCCATCTTTTCTTAGCAAGTTGAAGCTTGTTGCACTCCATACTTCAGCGCTAATGCCATAATCATTAAGAATCTCTTTTGCCTTAATTGACTGATTTAATATTGCTCCAGAACCAACAAGTTTAATTACAGGCGATTTTTCTTTATCAAGACAATAAATACCCTTAATAATTCCCTCATCAGATCCTTTTGGTTGAGATGGCTGAATGTAATTTTCATTTGTAATAGTCAAGTAATAAAAGACTTTTTTCCGTTTGTAATACATTTCTTCGATTCCATGACGTGTTATTAATGAGAGTTCATAGCCAAATGCAGGATCATAGGACAAGCAATTAGGTATAGTTGCTGAAAGCAAATGTGAGTGTCCATCCTGATGTTGAAGACCCTCCCCATTTAGAGTTGTTCTACCCGATGTTGCGCCAATTAAAAAGCCCCTCGCTTGAGAATCACCAGCTGCCCAAGCTAAATCATGAATTCTTTGAAAGCCAAACATAGAGTAAAAAAGATATATCGGAATCATTGGGAGGTTGTAGTTTGCATAAGAAGTTGCAAGTGCCAACCAAGCAGAAAATGCTCCTGCCTCAGTTATGCCCTCCTCAAGCATTACCCCTTCCTTACTTTCTTTGTACCACATAACTTGATCTGCATCTTCGGGTTGATATTTTTGACCCTCAGATGAGTAAATGCCAATCTGTCTGAAAAGTGCTTCCATTCCAAATGTTCTTGCTTCATCTGGGACAATTGGGACTATCCTATCTCCGATATTCTTATCTTTAATTAAGTCAGTCATAAGCCTAACAAAGATCATCGTTGTTGAAATTTTCTTATCACCTGAACCATCAAGGTATTTTTTGAAATGTTCCAAAGAGGGTTTTTTTAATGTGCGATCATCAAAAACCCTAGCAGGAATTGGCCCTCCAAGTTTTTCTCTCGATTCTTTTAAGTACTTATATTCTTTTGAATTCTTTGCAAATTTTATATATGGAAGCTTTTCTAAATCTTTATCTAAAACTGGAATATCAAATCTATCTCTAAAAGCTTTTAGATTATCCGATGTTAGCTTTTTAACTTGGTGAGTAGTATTGTCTGCTTCTCTTGATCCTGTCCCATAACCTTTGGTTGTTAGAGCAAGAATAACAGTTGGAGCACCTTTGGTATTAACAGCCTTATGATATGCTGCATAAACCTTATAAGGGTCATGCCCTCCTCTATTTAATTTATAAATATCCTCATCGGTTAAATCTTCAACCATCTTCAGAACATCGGGATCTTGACCAAAAAACTTTTCTCGAGTGTAGGCTCCGCCCTTTGCCTTAAAATTTTGAAGTTCTCCGTCAACAACAGCGTCCATCAGTCTTTGAAGTTTTCCTTTTCCATCTCTAGAAAGAATCTGATCCCAATGCCTGCCCCAAACAACTTTTAAAACATTCCATCCAGAACCCCTAAACTCTCTTTCTAGCTCTTGAATAATTTTATGATTGCCTCTTACAGGGCCATCAAGTCTTTGAAGATTACAGTTAATAACAAATATCAAATTTTCTAAACTTTCTCTTCCAGCTAGGCCAATTGCACCTTTTGACTCTGGTTCATCCATTTCCCCATCACCACAAAAAACCCAGACTTTTCTATTACCCCTCTCCATAAGACCTCTCGCAGATAAATATCTCATTACATGGGCTTGATAAATTCCCATAATTGGGCCCAAGCCCATTGATACAGTTGGAAACTGCCAATAATCAGGCATAAGCCAAGGATGGGGATATGAAGATATTCCTGGCTTGTCTACTTCTCTTCTAAAGTTGTCTAAATCTTTTTCAGTTAATCTACCCTCAAGATAACTTCTAGCATAAATCCCTGGAGAGCAATGACCTTGAAAGTATATTAGGTCTGCCTCCCCACTATCATTCCCTTTAAAAAAATAGTTAAAGCCAACATCGTAAAGTGTTGCAGCTGAAGAAAATGTTGAAATATGACCTCCTAGATCGTCTTCAGACTTATTAGCTTTTAAAACCATTGCTAACGCGTTCCACCTTATATAAGAGCGGATTTTTCGCTCTAAGAATAAATCGCCGGGCATTCTTGCTTCATCTGTAACCGGAATAGTATTCCTAAATGGGGTTGTGAGATTAAATGTTGGTATTGTCCCAGAAGCTGTAAGCTTAGATGCTAATTCGCTCAATATTTCTGAAGCTCTTTCAGGTCCACTTACATTGATAACGTTGTCAATTGCTTCTAACCATTCTTGAAGCTCGTAATCTTCAGTTATTTGCTTATTTTGACTCAAAATTAATTCCCGTGTGGTTTATTATAAGTAAATTATTTAAATAACCCCATACTAAAAGAGGCTAAATATGAGATTTGCTTATCATCCATCCATGTGTGATCCATCATTTTATCTAGAGCTAGGAAAAGCTGCTGAATCAGCTGGCTTTGATGTTATTACTTTTCCAGATAGTATTTGTTATCCAAAAGAATGTGACTCTACTTACCCATATAATGATGATGGTTCAAGAGAATTCCTTGATGGTGTGCCCTTTTTGGAACCATTTAGCATCATTCCTGCAATTGCAGCTGTAACCACAAAACTTGAATTTTCAACATCTGTTTACAAGCTTGCTCCTAGACAAACTGTAACGACAGCAAAGTTTGTTACCACTCTTGGTGTAATGACAAATAATAGATTTCACTTTGGGATCGGAGTGAGTCCCTGGTATGAAGATTTTCTTGCAACTGGAGAGCGCTGGGAAAAGCGAGGAAAAAGAATGGATGAGCAAATCGATATCTTGAAAGGACTCATGGATGGTAAATACTTTGGATACAAGGGAGAATTTTACGATATACCTGAGCTTAAGCTATGCCCTGTACCAACAAAACCTGTCCCTATACTCATAGGAGGCCACTCAAATCTTGCATTAAAAAGAGCTGCTAGAATCGGTGATGGTTGGATTAGCGCAGGTCTTACTCTAGAGGAGACCGAAACTTTAATTAACAAGATAAATAGCTATAGAAACGATTTTGGAACGCATGATCATCCCAACTTCCAATTTCAAGTTATGGGTGAGGCCGCATATTCACCTGATGGAATAAAGCAGCTTGAAGATCTAGGCGCAACTGAAGTAATAGTTGCATTCAGAAATGCATATGAGGGTGGTCCTGATGAAAGGACGCTTGAAAGTATGATTGCTGAGATAAATTGGTATGCAGAGGAAGTAATCAATAAAACCAGATAATTGGTCGGGATGGCCGGATTTGAACCGACGACCACCACACCCCCAGTGTGGTGCGCTACCAGGCTGCGCTACATCCCGATTTTATAAAAAATTTGTAAGTAATCGTTCAGATAATACTTTATTAAATCTTCAAAACTAGAATTATATAGTTTTTGAGGCATTTTATGCCTAAATATATTAGTCAAATAAATCTTGAGTAATATAAAAATACGATTACAATATACAACCCTCACACTATTTGTTAATATTGTGAGATATGTGTGATTAGATATTTCCAGAGATAAATATTTAAGTTTTTATTTACCTTTTTAAATATCACAGATAAAATGAATATTTTTAAAACATTAAAGACAAAGGTAGGTTTAAAAAAATGGCTAAATTAAAAAATAAACTGAATTATGTTTTAGCGGGTTTCTTTTCCCTCTTCACATTCACTAATATTTCTGCACAAGAAAGTGATGAACCAAAAGCTGCTGGAGAAGACGCGGCTGAAGCGGCATCAGGTAGTCTTAGTGCTGGAGCCATTGCTGCTGCAGTTGCTGCTGCTGCTGCTATAGCTGCTGCTGCTGATTCTGGCGGTGGTGGATCTGCTGCTCCTGTGCCTACACCTGCACCTACACCAGCACCTACTCCTGCGCCAACGCCTGCACCTACCCCTGCACCTACACCAGCACCTACACCAGCACCTACTCCTGCGCCAACCATTATCGAGGAATATGAGTATCCAGTTACATCGAATACTACTACGACTACCAATACTGATTCTGTTGTAACTAATAAGACTACTGCTACTAGAACAGTTCCACTAAGAGTAATGGTTCAGACTACAACAACTACCTCAACTGATCCGAATGAGACTGAAGCTAATTCTTCAACTCAAACAATTACTAACGTAGATGCTGCTGGTAATCCACTTATGGAGCTTGAAGTTACTGCTTCATCTAATACTGAAGAAGAGTTTGAAGTTGTTACGAGCGAAGAAGTCGTACAACGACCAGTAGAAGTTGAAATAGAGTTTGAAGCTACAGCTACAGCTACTAGAACTGCTGCAGGTAGTTAATCACTTATAGTAAAAATCAAGTCTTAAACTAGGCAAATAAGGATGGATATTTTGTACCGTCCTTATTGGTCTACCTTCATAATAATAATACCTATTCTTATTTTTCCAACCAATAATTTTTGAATAAAACTCTTCCTCTTTAAGCATTACTAATATTTCACTATCGAGATAATTAATATTAGTATATGAAGATTCAGTTAAATTAAATTCATAAGGTTGGTAGAAAGCGTCAGGATTAAAAAGGTTTAGCTTATATTTTTTTTTGCCTGTTGATATAAATTCAATATCACGATTTATTCCTTCAGTTTTAATGATCTTTCCATCTTGATTTGTAGTAAGTGTAGATCCATCAGATCCCACCCAAAAGAATTCATTATTCTCTACCTTTGATAGTACTAAAATAACAGGTGGCGCTCCACTGAATTGAGCTCTAATAAAGCTATACTGGAAACCATCATAATAATCCTTATCAATTTCTGTTCCTGGATAGTTTCGTAGAGATTTATAGGCAGTGCCAAGAGTATCTAAATAACCGATTGGAATAGTTGTGCAAGCACAAACTAAAAAAATGCACATAAAACATATTTTCTTAATCATAGATGTCACCCCAGTCAAATATTAAATCTGACTTTGTTGCTGAGTCAGTTACGTTCCATAACCTATGTGAATGAATTAAAAATGCTGCTCCATCTCTTGTAATTGGACGTAAGCCGAATCCAGTATGTGGCTTTGAGTATTCTGAAAAGAAAATATCTATAGGCAATGAGAAATAGAAACCTTTATCAAAACTCCCTTCGCCAAATTCAGCATAACTTATGTCAGTCCTTGCAATAAACGCTCCAATTCTTAAGCCACTTTTAAAGCTTCTAGATAAGTCTAAGTGTAAACCTGAATCTTTTGCCAAAAATCTCCCACCCATTAACTTAAATAAGATTCTTGATCTGGGTTCTTGAAAATATAGGGTCATATGGCCTGTAACGACTGAATAATCTCTAAAGTCAAACATTTGGTCATAATCTCTTTGTTTTACGGACCAGGCTTCTATACCAATTCCATAATTTGATAGTACAGGTTTATACAAAATTTCTCCTCCAACCCCTCCAAACATACTCTCAAATAATCCAGCTGAGGTTTTTGTATAAATATTTTTTCCAATTTTATTAAAGTAGTTAAATTGAAGATTAGATATGTGTAATCCTTTACTTTCTTTAAGATACTGGACAATATCAGTCCTCACATGTGGAAGAACACTGTCAGATGCTAATTTTAAGTCTCCAAAATTATCTAAAATTGAAAGATTGATATTAGAAGTTAATTCAAGATTTCTTGAAAAAACAACAGAGGCATGATGTGCCAGCATCAATTCACCAAAATAAAAACCGTCAGGTCCACCAATTTGACTTCTTATAGATGGTGAAAATTTAGAGTTAATCACTGGGAATATGGCTCTGGGTTTGAATTCGTGCATCTGCACTTCAGCTGCAGAAATATCTTCAAATTTTGTTGTTGAAAGTAAGGCATATGGGAGGTTAGCCTCTTTATAGGTATTAAAGTCCTTTCTTGGAAAGGTAACTTTATACATAGGCTGATTACCATTTGCCATTGTGATTTCAAAAGATTCAATATTATCTGGAGCAAGTTGGTCAAGTATTTTTGAGGTTTGTCCAATTGCAATTGGATGGCTGTGATAAGTAGGCTGAATAACGCTTACTGAAAGCTTAGATTCATCTTCGCTTAAATGAGCAGTTTGAAGATATAATCTATTTTCATTAAGAAATTTTAATGAGGACCTATAAAGATTATACCTATCAAGTTCATTTCCTCTCTTAAACCTTTCAGAATTTTTAATTTCTCTAAGCTTGGGTTTCTTATTAATTATTGGGTTCTTACCGCCGATAGAGTTTGTATATGTAAATCCAAAATTTAAGGTATTACCTCTAATATAACCTAGTTTAAGAAATAGGTTTTTATTAACAGGATAGACAATACCAAAATTAAAATCAGAGTCCTGGGCAACTGGCTTGTATGCTTCAGCATTATAATTAGTAGGATCAAGCTCAAACATGATTCTTAAACCATTGAAGCGAGGAACAAAGTACTCTATCCCGGCAAATACGCCTACCTCTTCACCAGCAAAGAAAGATCCATAATTTACCTCTCCACCAACTGAATCTTCATCACCTGAATTAAGATTTCTATCTTTAAACCTATCATGCAATTCTGCCAATGGATTACTTACTGAATTGCCTGTTATAGTTCCCCATCCCATACCTACCGAAAAATCGATATTACCAAGTTTTTTTGAAGCTACAATAAACTCTCCACCAAATAGTGCTGTACCTCCAAGATCTCTAAAACCAACGGCAATTTCAGGAATTAAGTTAGTTTCCTTGATAAGCCTGAACTTAGCATCAAAACCCTTATCTTTATAAGACTGAGAACCGCTAAAACTCTTAACAGTACTGTACAAGTAATTATTGACATCTGTATATTGATAACTTGCCTCAAACCAATCAAACGGATTTGCTACGATGGATCCTCTTAAATAAGGTTCAAGATGTGACCAGCTAAAGCTTATAGTTCCCTCTTCGTGCATTCTAGCAGTTGGAACTTGCAATAATCCAGTTGTGCCATAATTAGAAATAATAGGAACATTAGAATATGGATAAATATATTCAGAGATTTGAGCTTTTATCGATACGCAACATATCGATAAGAATAATAATATAGCCCTCACTGGCAGAGTAGAGTTTCTAGTTATTGTTAATTGCAGCAATTGAGGCTGCTGTTATAGATAAACTAGCTATAATAGGAGTTACCGTTTCGACTAAAGCTAGAGAATCAAGCGGTCTTGCTTTTCTGGGTACGATAATAGTTGTACCTGGTAAAAATCCTCCACTTGACTGAAATAAGTTGAAACTATTTGACTTAAGTCTTACTGATTTTCCATTAGGAAGAAGAGCATAGATATTTCCTTTATCCGCATTATCTTTAAATCCTCCAGCAAGATTTATGTATTCACGAGTATTTAATTTGCTGCTATAAGGTACCGTAACGGGATTAAGGACTTGTCCTGATACTGTGATTGTGTTCTGAATTCTAGGCATGTATATCATATCTCCATTTTGTAAAATTAAGTCAAGGTCAGGATTACTTTGAAGGTTATATGGGTTTAATTCGGTAACGATTCTCCCCACAGGCTCAACTTCTGATAATTGAGTCATCAAAGAGACTAGGCTAACTAAATCAGTTGAGGATTGGCTCATGTAGCCACTAGTTACTGCTGAACCTATAATTTCAGATAGCTCTTGACGAGCCCTTTGAATAGCAGCTCTTTCTCTCTCTTTAATAGAATTTCTAGTCATTATCCCTGCGACAGGATATGCATGAGATGTTAAGCCACCTGCTTTAGCAATAATTGATCCGACAGTATCCCCTTTTTTGAATGTATATCTACCTGGTGCATTAAATTCACCCATCAAAAAAATATAATTTTGCTCACCTATGGTCTCATCATATTGAACATTTACATACGCGATATCACCGCTTTCAAAAAAATTAGAATCTACCTCAGATCCTTCATCTGATCTTAATGGCCCACCAGCCATTGATACAAAATCATTTGCATTAGAAATTCCTGTGGCTGGGTAGAGGCCTGGAAATCTGACATTTCCAAGGACTGGAACTGAATTTATTATTAAGATTGGTAAAAGATCAGGGCTTGCTGATAAAAGTGGAGTGCAATCCAAAGAAACGTTTCTTGAAACAACATCAAGTTTTTTACTAAAATTGTCTATCACTATATTACTGCTGTCTTGATTCATTACGTATTCAAGACAACTTAATGACTCAGGATTTGAAAAATTTAGTTCATCAGATTTTATAAATTCTATTTCTTTTTGTCTTGTGTCACTAATCATTCTGGGGGTAATATTAAGGTCAATTAATTCATTTAATGAAACAGCATTAATTAAATCAATATCATCTTTTGAAAAAATATATATCTTATCTTTTGGCTCAAGTGAGATATTATTTAATACGTCTTGATTAAGCAGATTAAACGAGAAAGCACTCCAGGTTCTTGTTCTTATGTTAAATCTTTTTATAACACCAAATCCAACATAAGTATCATCTCTAAGATCGTGAACTATGCTAATTAGATCACCCAGTGTTTTATTGCCTTTATGCTGAAATGTTCCAGATTTTCTTATTGCACCTGCTAGCTCAATGTTGTTCAAAGCTTCACCATCTATTTTATTTACGATAATCTGATCACCATTTTGCAATTTAAAATTTAATTTATTTGAAACCTCAATTGAAAAGAAATTACCAAACTTATCTAATCTATTAATAGTTATGTTTTTTTTATCAGCAAGTGGAGTAAAGCCCAATGCAAAATCTAAAGCATGATTAAGTGTTTCGCCTGGTTTAAGCTCATATATAGCAGGTCTAATTACTTCACCAAAGACTTTAATACTGTCTCCCAATCCAGTAATTAGAATTGAGTCTCCACTCTGTATCCTGACATCATCAATGGTTTTACCCTCAACTAGTAGCTCATATAAATCAATTTCATTTAATAGTGATTTACCACGAAATACCTTAATGGATCTCAAGGATGAATTTCTATTGAATCCCCCTGAAGCTACTAAAGCATTCAAAGGAGATGACATTACGCCAAGGTTATATGCTCCTGGATTTGCTGCATTTCCTAAAATATAGACCTGATTAGTTGTTAGTTGTTCAGTTATTAAAAAAACCTCTGCTCCAATTTCTTTTGACTGTGCAAAATCCTTTACAGCTTCATTAGCATCACTCAAAGTCATTCCTGCAATATTTATTGGTCCATATCCTGGAATAATAAGCTCACCAGAACTTAGTATAGTAGTAACCTCATCTATCTTAGTTAGCCCATACGAGAAAATTCTTAGCCGATCACCAACCTTAAGAACATAGTTTGATTTTATTGAAGTATCTGACTGTTGATCAAAAGTTAAGGGGTATCCGGAAAAAATATCTATACCATAAAGCTCAAGTTCATCAAGTGATGAGGGGGGAATCTTAGTATTTTGATAATCATGATACTCCTCGATTAAATAACAAGCTCTTTTATCTCTACTGCATAGTTGTGATGCTAATTCGATCCTATCCTGGTTTAATTCCTTGAGATACAAATCCTGTTTTAGTTTTTCATCAACAAGCTCTTGCTTACTCATAATATTAGATAGTTGATTCTGCGTGAAAGATTCGTAAGATTTTTCTTCTTCATTAAAAATCCCACTCTGTGACCTTTCATCAAGCAATTTCTCAAATTGATCAATATCCAAAGATTGAGAATTCAGGGATGGCATAACAAGAAATGCCACTACAAGCAAAATTTTGAGTCTAATAGTATTCATAATAGTTATTATACTGAGTCTTTTAATCAATGGTTAATTTAATAACTCGAGGTAATTAATTAAGTATTGATTTGATTTGATTATTAATTTGCTTATCTGAAAATCTTTCTAAAACTAATCTTCTGCCTTCTAAACCCATCTCTTTAATTAAATGAGGGTTTCTATATAGGTGATCTAGTTTTTGATAAAGAGAACTTTCATCCTTAAACTTAACTAAGAAACCATTTTTATTTTCGTGAATAATAGACCTACATCCTGGAATATCATAGGCTATTATTGGTCTTCCACCACTTGCCCCCTCTAAAAGTGCTTTTGGAAAACCCTCATGATAAGAGGGCAAGCAAATAATATGTGATTCTGAAATAAGCTTGGGCATATCATTAACTTTACCTAAAAATTTGATGTTATTAATCTTCTTCCACTCTTCAATAACTTTTGCTTCAATACATGCAGGATTTTGAGGATCTCTTTCTCCAGCTACAATGAATTCAATATCATTCCTATCTTTGAATTTAATTGCGAGACTCACAAAGTCTTTAAGGCCTTTGTCGTACAAAAGTCTGCCAGAGAACAATACTTTGCATGGGAATTCTTTAATTTCTTTGAAACGAAATTTGTTCGTATCAACTCCAGATCCTTCTATAAGAAAAATGTTCCTTTCAGGAATACTTAAATTTAAAAAGAATTCCTTATCGAAGCTATTTTGTACAATCAACTTAGACTTAGGTTTTGAAAATATTGATCTTAAAATAAATTTAATAATATTTTGTAATGAAGATTTATTTTCATTTTGAAATAGATAACCTAACCCCCCGACTGCATATATTTGTCGCTTTGTATTAACAAAATAAGAAGCTATTCCAGAATATATATTAGGTTTCAAAGCAACTGAGTAAACTATGTCTGGATTGATATTGTTAATATGCTTAACTAGAGTATTTATTGAAAGTATTTCAACTAAAGGATTTTTTGATGACCTTTTTAATTTCCATGGTAATACCTTAATGCCCTCTTTTTCGATTTCTTCACTAGATTTTCCTACTTGAGCTACTAAAAAAACTTCTTTTCCATCTTCGATGAGCGATTTAGCAAGCTCAATCCTATGACTTAAAAAATACCAATCTTCTGATACAACGAATAAAATCTTATTCATTGTAAAAGTTATTATGCCAATCTATAAACATTAATACCGACCAAAGCTGATTTGCATGATTATGCTTACCTGTATGATGTTCCTCAAGTTTATTTTTTAATGTTTGTATATCTAAAATATGGGATAAATTACTTTCACTAGAAATAATTAAATCATTACTCCAATCTCGTAAAGCTGAATTTAACCAGTCGCCAATTGGCAATCCAAAACCCATCTTGGGACGATCAAAATAAATTGGATCAAGAAATCTTGACAATAACTTTTTCAAAATAAATTTAGATTCATTCCCCTTTATCTTAAAAGGGATTGGCAATGACCAAGCAAAATCAAATAACTTAGAATCCAAAAAAGGTGCACGAGATTCTAATGAAACTGACATTGATGCTCTATCAACTTTTGCTAAAACACTCTCAGGTAGGTAGGAAATAGTATCATTTAGCATGGCAAGCTCTTGAAATGATAAATTAGATGTTATTGGTTCATAGTGCAAAGATTTTGATTCTATAAAATCAAGATTAATGGGTGAGTTATGCCAAAAAGCAGTCATTTTTCTATATAAATCTTTATTATCTTCATAATCAATTAGAGAAAATCCTTTCATGTATGGATTTGATTCACTCTTGAAGAAAAATTTCGTTAAGTTCTTTATTTTTTTTCGTAGCATTTTAGGTATAAATTGACTGGCATTAATTACTTTTTGTCCGTTAATGTATCTTGAATATCCACCAAAAAGCTCATCACCGCCATCACCTGAAAGGGCGACCGTAACATTTTCTCTCGCAAATTTTGATACTAAATATGTAGGAATTTGAGATGTATCAGAAATTGGTTCATGATAAATCTTCGAGATATTTGGAATTAAATCAATAATATCCCTTTCGTTAATAGATAATTCATGATGATTTGATCCAAGTTCTTTAGAGATATTTCTGGCAAATTTTGATTCATCCCATTTATGGTCCATTAAACCAATTGAAAATGTAGAAATATCCTGCTTGATTTTTTTACATGCTATTGCTGTTATGATCGAAGAATCTAATCCACCAGACAAGAAGATGCCAAGTGGTACGTCAGAAATAAGTTTATCTTGAATACTTTTACATAATAAAGATTCTAGTTGGTTAGTTGCATCATCAAAATTGCCTGAAAATTTACTATTATTTATTTCCGATTGAATTGAGGCTGACCAATATTGATTTTCTTTTATCTTAAGATCATCCAAGTCAAATTCATAGTAATGGCCTGGCAGAACTTTATGCACATTCTTCAGAATAGATTTACTTGGAGGAGTAAAGCCCTTCCTAAAATAATAATCCAATGCATCAAAGGAAATAGTTTCATCAAAATGTGGATTTTGCTTGAGGGCAATAATTTCAGATGCAAAAATTAAAAAATTATTTGATGATTGAAAATAAAGAGGTTTTTCTCCAAATCTATCTCGTACTAGATATAATTTTTTTAATTTTCGATCAAGAATGCACATTGCAAACATACCCTCAAACCTTTGAATGCTATCTCTTAAACCAAATTCATCAAGGCAATATAAAAGAGTTTCAGTGTCAGAAGTCCCTCGAAAAATTATATTTGGCCTCATTTTTATTAATTCATTCCTTAAATCTAAATGATTATAAATTTCTCCATTGTATGTAATGACATATCTGCCAGATTTTGATTCCATGGGTTGGTGTCCAGCTGAACTGAGATCAAGAATTGAAAGCCTTTTATGTCCAAAAACAAGATTTGTAGATTCATCCCTCCATATACCTGAGGAATCAGGGCCACGATGCTCTAGTTTTGAAATCATTTTATCAATTACATTTTCGGATAGCCTTGTATTCGAAATATAACCTGCAATGCCACACATGCTTAAAAACTATTGTTGAATATATAATTCATAAAGAAAATTTCCTTGAGATTGGAACTCATCAAGTTTAGTCTTAAATCCACACTCTATATTAATTCTGTTTTGCAAATTTTTAATTTTTTCAAGAGCAATATCGGGGCTTTCTAAATTATTATTTAATACAAAAGATTTATAACTCTTCGGAAAAATAATACTAAAATCAGCAACATTAACCTGATTATTGATACCTTGATAACATATATTTTTAAGTTCTATACTGTTTAAAAGTTTTTGAAGGATTCTATGATGAGCTTTACTAAGGTAAGAAAATTTACTTAAAAATTCAAGGTAAAAACTATCCGACTGACCCCTCTGAATTCCTCTAAGATCAAAAAATTGGAAGTGGTTTATTTTTAGCTTTTCAAGCATTTTCAATTTATAACTTTCATCTTTAAAGAGGGTTGGGCTCCCATATCTATAATCAGCCCATGCAAAAAATAAATCCTTTGAAATAAAGTTGTCTGTAGGGAAAAAGTAAATATTATTTGATTTAGAAACTTCAAAAATATCATCATAAAAATTTAAACTAAATTGCTCTCCATATAAATAATGTTGATGGTTTGAAAGCATTTTTGTACTTAAAGATATAGCCAAAAATACAATTCCGGCTATGGAAGAAAACTTGCTCAAGTGAATTTTTGAAACAATAAGAATTATTGGCATCATAAATCCAATTAAATGCCTTGATCTTAAAGCTATCTCTTTAAATTCAGTTGATTGTAAAAAAATTGAAATTAAAATTAAAATTCCAATGAATAAAATAGATAAATAAATTAACTTAGTTATCTTTTTTGGTCCGATGCTCTTAGCTTTAGAAACGAGGTATTTTCGCACTAACAATAGAGCCATAAATAATGCTAAAAATATTGATGCCAATAAGAAATAATTCATATCAAATATGACTTTAAAAAAATCTAGTTGCGTAATTACTAAAGGCAAGAAAGGTAATAAGTCCCATAAAAAAAACGTAGAAAAAAATATAAATAGAAATAAATATATTAAGAAATATTTAGGCTTCATTGAATCCCATTTATCACTGCCATGTCTATAGAAGAAAAAAAGCAATAAAAAAGGAAAAATAAATATTAAGCCTGTATATTTAGTTGAAATCATCAAACTACTGATAAAGGCAATGAAGACTAGTTTCAAATAAGTAGGGTTGTCTAAATAACGAAAGACTAATCCAATCTTTAATATAAACAATGCACCCAAAACTAAATCTGGAGAAATTCTGTCAAATAGAAGCCAAACTCCTGGAAATATAAAAATTAAACCAAGGAGAATAAAAAATTGGTTTATTTTTAACTTTAATAAGATTGCTGAAAATGAAATCGATGTTAAAAATACGGTCAAGCAGTATGCTCTTGCTAAAATTACTATTTGCTCCGGATTTAAATTAAGAAAAAATGCAATATATCCAACTGGATATGTAATTGAAATGCCTGGATGAAGAAAATCAAAAACATGTCCAAATGAAATTACACTTAAAATATTTGCGAAATAGTCAGGCTCAACATCATAAGAAATTTCTTGAATACCATCTCCTCCGATATAAAAAAAAGGAAACGAAAAAAGAGTTAGACTAGCTAGACCAACGACCAATAGTATAAAGGTGGTTAGTAATACTTTAATGCTCTGATTGCTTAGAATGATCAATTTTTTCTCTTAGTTTGAGAATGTATTTAAATGTTCTATTGATAAGAGCAATTCTATTCTTTATAGATCCACCACCACCTTTAGCTTCACCATACAATCTTTTATTAAAATTTACAGGCTCTTCAATGATCTCATAATTATTTTGCTTTGCCATATACAACAAATATAAGTCTAGTGAAAAATCATTTGGGTAGTCCTTAGAAATATATTTTATAAAAAAACTTCTTGAAAATATCTTTGGTTGGGCATTAATATCTTGAATGTTGACTCTAAGTAACATGATGACAAAAAATTGCATACCCAATGTCAAAATTGAATCCATGAGCTTTCGTTTTCTTCTCTTTCCTTTGATGATGGATGTTGAAAGTTTGGCTTTATGTTTATTAAAGATATTAAAAACATCATGAATATCTGTTTGCATATCTGCATGAGTCCAAGCAATGTTGGGATACTTTGAAGAATTAACTCCAAAAATAATATCATGGCCATAACCCTTCATTTTGTCCATTTCAATAAGCTTAATGTCCTCTTCTCCAATTGATCTAAAAACTTCATACAGTATTTCCTTTGATTCTTTGTTCGAAGGCCCGTCAACAATAATTACTTCAATTGGATAATCATATTGTTTGAGAAGAGGCTTAAATTGGGAAATTATAAGTCTTATGTTTTCTGATTCATTTAGCGAGGGAATGATAATTGATAAGCCGTCATCATTTATTTTCATTGTTTATAAATTTGCTCCAATATGTAAATGATCTCTGATATGTCTCATAATCGTAGGGGGTTCCCCAACAAAAAAAATCTACATTATGATGTCTAACCTTCAAATCATTATTTATATAATATTGCAACAACTTATCTACATAAAATTTATTATCAAATCTGTCATTTCTAAATATCATTTCTTCCAGTAATTCAAGAAATTTTTTGGAACTTTTGAACCAGAACATTCCTGTAGTTGCATGGTCATTCATAGGTTGATCTGATACAGGTCTCTTAATTGAAATACCCGAAAGTAAATTTGATCGAGGTTTTAAAACTGCCCACGAGTGTGCATTTGGATTTTGTTTAATATTATTGTCATTTGTATGACTGATCATTATTGCATCTGAGTTTTTTTTAGCTTTGTTCCAGTCACTTTCGTGAAAATTGAATCCACAATCACAACAGCCTAAAAATAATTCATCGTCTTTAAGAAGAAATTCTCTTGCAAGCAAACAACCAAAAGCTTGATCTAGCAGTACATGATCATGAATGAATGTTACATTTTTAAAGTGCTCTTTTACTGCCGCTTCAGTACCATTTTCTGAATGAAAATCTCTAGAAACACATATAATTTTTGTATCGTGATTATGGATTTGGGGGATATCTTTCATTGCACAAATAACCATTGGCAGCTTAGTGCCTGTATGCCTATCATATGTTGGGATACTAGCTTTATTAATTTTGTAGCCTTCCTCTGAAAAACGAGTACCCTTACCACCCATCAGTATCAAAGCAATCATTGCAATCCCCTGTTAAAGGATAAATAGTTAATCCAAGTTTCATACTCATTAAGATCGCTTGGAGTGCCCCACTGACAGAAGAATGTAACATTTTCAGGACAATATACTTTGTTACTTTCATCATTAAGATAATTAAAAACTAAACTTATGTAATATTCTCCTTTAATTGAATCGCAAGCATCAATCATCTTTTGAGTTGCGGTTGAAAATAGAGTTTTGTTTTTAAAATAATAGAGTCCGGGAGAATTTAGATTTTTAAATCTATCATCACTCCATGCAAATTTCTCTTTAATTTCTATTAAATTATTATTTTTATCAACTTGACAAGAGGCATATAAATTTTCTTTATGAATTAAATGTGGATGAAATCCAAAATAACAGGGTATCCCACCATCATATTTTTTTGACAGAACTTTCTTATGAAAACCCGCATAATCCCAGTGCATATAATAGTCGCAATAGCTTATATATATTGGCCTTTGATCATCAATGAATTTAAGAGCTTGTAATACATCATAGGCAGGCCCCTTTTTCTTCCAATTACTTAAAGAAATAACCTGAGATTCTTTTACTAAACTTTCTAATGTATTTCTTAAATCTGGAATTGATGACAAATGATCTTCCCTACAAATAAATAAAAATTCATCATTATGTATGTCAAACATTTCTGTTACCCATTTAATCATCGGTTTATTATGAATTTTTATTAGTGGTTTTAGGTCTTCATAACCCTGATTAATAAATCTTGAACCGTTACCTGTCATTGGTATAACAATCTGATTATTCACTATGGCACCATAATTCAGGATGCTTTGTACAAACAGCATCAATTTCAAATTTGGAAAGAGATCTTTTATATTGCTGAATTTTAGATAATTGATGGCCCTGTAATTCAGGTGACACAAGACAAATTTTAAAATTTAATTTTTTTAGATTTAGGTATGTATTTTTATCAAGTGCGCTTTTAGAAAAATAATCAACCCAAACCCATTCGCATTTTCCTGAAAAGGAAATTGCATATTCAATGGGTTCATATTCTGAATATCTCACTGCGAAGTTACTTTTAGAAAATTTCTTATTATCTATGCCAACTAAATTTGTATACTTTACAAAGTATGGCATTGAAACATCTAAAAAAAACCATTTTTTAATTTCAAATTCATTCATTAATTTAATACACTCTTCCTCAATACCTTCGGTTTTAATATTTAAGATTAAGGTTGCTTTTTTATGGTAACTATCTAAAAAGGATCGTAAAGAAACGTATGATTTTTCGTGATGATTAAAAGGATCATGCTCTAGGATAAGTTCATTTTTATGATATCTGATATCTATTTCAGCACCAAAAGTATTAGGTAGTTCTTGTAGCTCATTCATCTTATTAATTCTGTGCTTAATAATTTCCATAAATTATTTGCTAAGTTTTTGCCTGAACTTTTCAGAATCTAAATTAATTATCTGATTGCAATCAAATAAAGATAAAAATTTTGGATCATAATTATTTAAATTAATGTTTTTAATAATTTCATTGTAAGCAAAAATATTTTCTACTTTAGTCGTTGAATTTATCTCATGGCCAGCAAAGACAACCTGATCAGGAAATAAACATTCTTTGATAGTAGGATTTGGCAATTGGGTTTCATTTTTAATATTAATTTCTTTAAAAAACTTTAAATTTTTTTTTATTTCATCGTGAACATTGTTATATAGATTTTTTAAATCTTTAACTTTTTCAGACCAACATATCAAACCATGATTTTCTAAGAATATTATGCCTGAGTTTGGAAATTTCAATTCTCTAACCATTTTTAATATTTTTTGTGATACCTCTAGTCCAGGTAATGCATAATCAACAAGAATGGCCTGAGGAAAAATTTTAGATATTAACTCCTTGCCCTGAAATGAGCAGTTTAAAGTATTAGCATAAACGCTGTGTGTATGCAGAACAAACTTACCCAAAATTGAGTGAAAACCAGTTTCTATAGAAGGTTTCAGTCCATTTTCTGACATTTTTTTGATTCGATTATCAAATTCATTATTATTGCGATTAAATTTTTCTAAAAGGATATTCACTTTATTAAAATCAATGCAACAAAGTTGATCTAGAGAGTGAATGTCTTTGAGCAAGGTTCCCGATGCTTTAACATACATTTTATTTCCTAGCTTTAAAGAGCAATTTCCACCACCTCCTTGAACATGATAAAGAGATTTTCCGATTAGACTTGTGAATTCTATAAACTCTGAGATCTCTCTATCCATGAATTGCCTCTTCAACTATGCTATATGCTGCCATCATTAAGACTATTTGATAAGTTAAATCAATCTCATTGAGCTCAACATAATTTAATTCAAAAACATCACTAAAGACATCTCTAAAGAGTGCATGAAGCGGTTCAATTTCTGGTTTTCCAAAAAAACTTATCTGATGAACGCCTTTAGAATCATAATTATGTTTAAGATATATCCCATCCAACATTGATACCTTTTCAAGAAGCGGTTCAATATTTAATGAATTTGGTAATGAAATCTTATATTTAATATTTTTTGCTTTAGCTTCTCCGGATTTATCAATTTTTTCACACCTTATGTGCATATCAGCCCATTTCTTTTGGGAAAGAATAAATTCATTAGCATCCTCTTCCCGCTCTCTTATGGAGTCGATTATCTTCTCTTTCTCATGACCTCTTTCATGAACATCTCTTTTTATTTTCCAGTCTTGCATCAAGCTGTCCTCGGGATCAATAAAAATTTTAAAATCAAATAAGTCTCTTTGTCTTTCTAAATAAAATGGATGTAGGCCTTCGTATATAGTTAGCCCCTTAGGATAAATAGTATGTGGTTCTGTAAAATCACCTATTGTGTGATCATAGAAACTTCTTTCAATATTTTGATTTAATTTAAGTGATTGAATTGCTGTAATTTCTTGATGCAGGTTATTTGCTTTTGGATCTAAATGAGTAAATTGTTTCCAATTATTGTCGCCTCTTTTCCATCTGTGCATATCATCGCCCTTAATAACAACTGAATTTGAGGGAAAGAATAATTTAGATAAAGCGTTTGAAAGTGTTGTCTTGCCAACCCCTGAATTTCCACCAACTCCCAATAGAAATGGCTGTGAAATTAGTTTTTTTGCGTCAAAACCAGAAAACCCGTCTCTAAAAAGGATATAACAATTTATTGCTAACAACCCTTGTAGAAGTGTAAAAATGAAACCATTTATATCCTCAAGATTGGCTAGCCCAAAATCAACGGAAATATTTTGGATACTTGGTAGGAAAACGAAATATATTAGATAAAGCAATTGTAAAGTGAATATATGAATATATTTTGATTGAGGAGATTTAGCCAAAAAATATGACATAAATGGTAAAAACCAGTAATACCAACCAGGGCTTGGCTCCATAAACAGCAAAAATATTCCAAAAATAACTCCCGTAAACATTAAGAAAACATCTTTGCTAAACACTTTGACTGAAATTAGTCGAGACAGTAATAATAAATATGCAAGTGGAAGAAGATAAATTTTGACATCCCCTACGTTTAAGAATGAATCTAATACACGAGCTTGCTGAGAATTAAAAAAAACTATTTGATAAAAGGAAAAATCAAATAAGAAAGGTAGGTTTATCAAGCAAAATGAAGTAGCAACACAAATTGAGTAATTAACTATTGACTTTAAGCTGGTCTCTTTCAAAAGAAGGAAGTAAAGCATGAATGGCAATATGAGAACAATATTTGTTTTAGTACTTATAGCCAACCCAAATACAATCCCAGCTAGAAAGATCTTGTTTTTAAAAAATAAATCAAATGAAATGAAAAGAAATAGTATTGGCAGCACATCTAATTGGCCATGAATATAGGAGATGAAAATAAGCACTGGAGAAAGCCAATACAAAATCATAACTTTATCTTGTGCGGATCGGTCGACCCAATTAAGCAATATTTTCAAAACATAAAGATCAGCCAATAATAATGGAAGTTTTGAGTAGAAATTACCTAAATAAATAGAGCCTGAAAATGGGAGAATATTAGCAATAGATTTTACATACAACATGGCTGCAGGGTATGGAAAAGCATCTAGGTGATTATTTAAATAAAAAAAACTATATGGATTCCCCTGCCCGCTGACGAAGAATTCTACAAATTTACCAAAGTTATTATATTCAAGATCAGAAAAAAAAATTACTGAAAGTGAAACCTTCAAGAAAAGTCCTAAATACAAATACCTTCTTAATTTCTTATCGCTTGCTATCATATGTTTCACTAAAAACCCAGTTTCTTAAGCCAAGATAATTCAAGATTGTAGAAACAATTATACTCATTATAACTGCTATGTATTCCGGAAGATTGAAAATTATAATTGTGAAATTTACTGTGAGAACTGCACAGAATAAAGATATTCCGTAAACAAAAAAATACTTTAGAATTAACTTGAAGTTATTTTTTGATGTATCTTCAAAAGTCCAAGTTTTATTAAGGTAAAAGCCTAATGATAATCCAGCTAGGTAACCAATAATTGTCGAGAGTGTAATCCATATATTTAATGCATAAAAAAGGACCATAGCGACAATATAATTTAGAGCAGTTGATGTTAAACCAACAACTAAAAATCTTGATAAATATCTAGAGTTCTTCACCAATCAAGAAGCTCTTTACGCCAAATTTATTAGCACCATGATAATCTTTATCTGGACTGTCACCTATCATGCAAACCTCGTCTTTTGACATTCCTAATTTTTCTAATGCAAGTTTGTAAATATTTTCTGATGGTTTTTCCTCGCCAACTTCTTCTGAAGTTACAAGATATGAAATAAATTTTTCAACCCCAAGTTTGTTTATTTTTTTTATCTGAATTCCCATTTGCATATCTGAAACTAAGCAAATCTTTTTACCTTGATTAAATGCATCCTCTAAAAAACTATATGCTCCAGGATAAATTTTTATGCAACCTATCAATTCATCCCAATAAAGTTTTTCAAAACTTAAAGCATGGTTGTATTTTTTAAAGTCATAATTTGGCAACATTTTTTCAAACATAATTTGAAAAGCCAAAAGCCTAGATCTACATGAACCTTGAAACGCGAGTTGATCAGTCACTTTATTCCTTGCTGATCTATATGAATTACTAAATTCATCAAATGACAAACTTAATAACTTTAGATTTGTAAAATTTTCATAACACTTTCTAATAGCATAAAGATGACATTTTTGATAACTATAAAGTGTATCGTCAATGTCAATTAGGAAACCGTTGAATTTAGAAATGTCAATTTGATTAAACTTTACGGTTTTTAAGTTCATTTAATTAAGATATTTTTATATGGTAAATAGCACTCATTGAAATGATATGAAGCTTGAGTCCATATGATAAAAGTTAAAGATAAAACTAATATGCCACCTACATAAAACAATTGTCTATATCTCGATTCAAGGAATTGCAATCTACTTAAAATCATTATTTGAGCCGGCATCAGATAATAACCAATTCTATCTGAAATTACAGTTGAGATTAGCAATAAAGGGAAAATCATTATCATTCCTATTGAAAATAATTTAATAAAATGATGATCATGCGCATACAAAACCTTCCATTGCTTATCAAGGATAAGCAGAAAGAAAATACCTGTTGCTGCAACTAGCCCTACCCTGAAAATTGCTCCACTTGAATCTATTTCCTCCTCCAAATACCTTTCAATTGCAAATTGAGCAGCCTGACTACCTAGTATTATTAAAATAAAAGCGGTTAATAGTCCGATCATTAGGAGAAATGTTCGCCTATTAAGATCAAGGAATAAAAATATAGACGGTAAAATAAAAATTATCGCGCTTGAATGAAACATAGATGCTAAGAAAACAAATAAAAGATATCTAAGTGTCTTTTTCTCAATAAAAGCAATAAATCCGAAACATAAAAATCCAATAGCGGCTGCCTGTCTTATCCCTGCCATTGGCATATTAATAATAAGTATTGGAAATGAAAGAACTAAAAAAAGTAAGGGATTTGGTTGTCTTTGTGCAAGAGAATGAATTCCTAAAAAAAATATTAATCCGGTGATGATGTTAAGAGTTTCGTATGGTAAACCTAAGTATTTTATTGTTCCAATTGAACCAAGATATAGAAATTCACCAGTTAAAAAAGCATTTCTTATGCCTAAAGAGCCATCTGATTGATCGAATGAAAATAAGTCAAAGATAATTTCATAAGTATCCCAGTCACACCCTACCTCATAACGTAATGATGAGAAGATGAATAACGAAATTAAAGTAATCCAGTAAAGAGGTTTATCAAAATCACGCCCAAGATGCCTTAGAAATAAAAAAAGAACTATGTAGCCAAATACAAGATAATAAATCATGGTTTTAAAATATCGATACTTTTTTCATGCCATAGTTGAAAGATGATCACATTCCAAATGATAGCTCCTAAATTTTCACCAGACTGATGTCTTAGTAAAATATTTTTTATCTCTATAGGATCAAAAATTCCTACCTCCCTTATCCTTTCTTCATCTAAAATTAATGATATCCACGAATACAATGGATTTCTTAACCAATCATCTAATGGGATGCTAAATCCTTGTTTTGGCCTATCAATAAGATTTAATGGGATAAAATCATTAATTATTTCTTTTAAAACATGCTTTCCTGAATTCCTCTTTATTTTGTTAGAAATATTCAATGACCAAGCATGCTCTACCGTTCGTCTATCAAGAAAAGGGGCTCTAGTTTCTAAGGAAAAATGCATTGATGAACGGTCAACTTTGGTCAGAATATCTGAGGGAAGATAACTCATAAAGTCATACATCATTAAAGCTTCTTGATCATTAATATCAAGATCAAATATTTCTTCATTATCTGTCGGTGGTATATTTTCATAAGATTTTTTAATCAGTAATTCATCTGAAAGATTGCTTAGATCAGTAATATTTTCATAGAAACCACTCAAATCTTTTGAAGACCTGAAAACATCTACGAATCTTGATAGACGTAATTGCGATGATGCAGGTAAAAATCTTAATTTAGTCATTAATTTAATAAGAGGTTTTGCAGAAATATTTATACCGAAACTTGTAAAGAGCTTATTTGGAATAATTTTTTTAAGACTCAAGAACCTTGGTCCATAGATGTATCTGTTATAGCCACCGAATACTTCATCGCCTCCATCACCTGTTAATGCAACAGTAATATATTTTCTAGATTCTCTACATAACAAAAGAGTTGGGATCTGAGATGAATCTGCAAACGGTTCATCATAAATATATGGAACTTGCTTAAGTAGGCTTAACGCTTCATCCTCATGGAGCTTAAATTCAATGTGATTTGTTTTTAATTTATCGGCTACAACCTTTGCATGACTTGATTCATCGAAAGATTTGTCATCAAAGCTTATTGAGAATGTATTTAACTTTCCGCTTAATGAATCATTTGCAATAGCACTAATTAAGGTTGAATCAATTCCTCCTGATAAAAAAGCACCAATGGGGACATCACTTATTATTTGCGAATTAACAACCTCTTTTAGAATATTCAATGTACTCTTTTTTGCAGAAGTGCTGTCTAATTTAATTGAACGTCTTTTTGTTTCTTTTTGAATGATATCTTTAAGCTCCCAATAATGTGATACAGAGAAGTTAAATTTAGTAGCGTCAAATTTTAAAGTTTGACCAGGTTCTAACTTTTTAATCTCTTCAAAGATTGAAGAAGGTGCAGAGATGCAAGATTTTTTTAAATATTTTTTTAATGCTTCATGATCGATATTCAAGGTATTCATAAAAAAATTATTAATTTCATGAATCTCTGATGCAAAAATAAATTCACCATTTAAGAGAGCATAATAAAGCGGTTTCTCGCCAGCTCTATCTCGAACCAATTGCAGGTTCTTTTTCTCAATATCCCATAGAGCAAATGCAAACATTCCTTCAATACTCTCAAGAGTATTGCTTAACCCAAAGTGATCTATATGCTCAATAAGAATTTCAGTGTCAGAGGATCCTTTCCAGCGAATTTCTTTAACAGAATCAAGTTTTTTCTTTAAATACTGAAAGTTATATATTTCTCCGTTAAAAACAATTTTTAATTTGCCTGACATTGAGGACATTGGCTGATGACCAGAAGCTGATAGGTCAATTATAGAGAGCCTATTATGTCCAAGAATTATATTATTTGAATTATCAATCCAGGTATCAGAATAATCGGGACCTCTATGATCAAAACTTCTTAAAACATTTTCAAAGCTGTCTTTTTTTTGAGAATTAATTGGAACTTTAGAAATAAGGCCAGCAATTCCACACATTTTATAATTCCTTAAGAGCCTGGATATATTTCATGGATATATTCTCTTTTGAAAAATTTTTTTCTGCATATATTCTTGACTTGAATCCCATTTCCTTAATGAGATCTGGGTTTAATATTAAATGTTTTAGCTTTTCAACCCAGTCTGATTCTGAATTAACTAAAAAACCGGTTTCACAATTTTTAATAAATGATTTTGCTGCTCCATGGTTGGTGCATACACTAGGGATTCCTAAGGACATATATTGCTGGACCTTTAATCCACCTTTAGAAAGACCCCAATTGTCAAAAAGAATTGGATACAAACCGATATCAAAACAATTAAGATCTTTGATTTCACTGCTTTCTTTCCATCTTTTTAATTCATAATCTTTTAAAGGAATTTCGTAATCAAAATTTGTTATGAGTACTAACTTAAAGTCGACAATTTTATCAAGGGTGATAAGTGCATTCCTAATTGAATCTAAATATTCTTTTGAACTAAAAGTACCAGTCCAACCAAGAACTATTTTTCTATCATTTAAGTTAACAAATTCTTTTTTAATATATCGATTCATATCAAGGTTGCAAGGAATGAAGTAAGAGCTTCCTTTAAGATTTATTTTTTTACATTCACCAGATGAAAATTCTGATGTATGAAGAACTGTGTCAGCGTATTTTGTAAGATAGTTTGTTTTAAGATTTGAGGTAAAAATTGAAATCAAAATACTTTGTTTTTTATAGACTTCATCATCAATGTCAACAATAATTCTTTTACTTAATAGCCTGATTAAAAATTCATAAATCGGAAGACCTCTTGGGGTGCCCCATAAATATAGATAAACATAATCATATTTTCTAAGTTTTAATAATATAAATAACCTTTTCATGTAGCCCTTGATAAGACCTTTAAATTTAATAATATAAAAACCTCTTGAGTACAAAACATTCCATGAATCTACGTCTAGAAATGCATTTTGATCCACTATATATTCATTTCTTTCTAATATCTCAATTGCGTTTTCAAACTTGAATCTTTGTCCTGCAGCACAACCTTTTGGGTAAGGGCTTAGGAATAGAATTTTTTTGCTTTCAGTAGGAGAAATATTTCGCACAAATGAAAGTGATCCAATTATCCTCCCAGGCATCTTTACAAAATCTATCAATATTCCAATAAGACTTATTCCAATCCATCTAAATGGGAGTATTTTTCTTAAACTTACCGAAACTAATTTCGGCTTAATTATTCCTCTGAAAATAAAATATATAGAAAAAACCAAACCCCAAATTATCTTATTTATATGTGGAATAAAGTATTCGCTCTCCTCCCACTCTTTCCCTGCAAACAAAAAATTCCAGTTATAAATAAAATAGGCGAATACGATAAGAAGAATTGTGAGGTAGAGAAATTTTTCTTCTCTTAAGATTTCTGATTTAGCATTTTCAAGTGAATACTTAAACCATTTTTTTATAGCAGACTTAATTTTTTTTGGGAATCCATGATAAGAAATTAAGATTTTACTAATCTTATGCTCATTTACATGCAGCTTATTATCTTCGAACCACTTTATATCTTCGCCTGCTCTGATGTTCTCCGAAAACTTATTTTTTAAAAAAAAACGTTTATTAACGCATGATCCTGGGATAGATCTAAATGGCTTATCTCCATATGTTGCCTGCTTAATTATATCTTGAAAAAAAGATCTTCCTTCTGCAATTGTTTTACATGTAATTAAATTTAACTCACTGGAAATAGCATCTGTAATTTCTTTCAACCAAACTTGTGATGGAATAGTTGTAATATCCAGAAAAGCTATCCACTCAAACTTTGCCCTTTCTGCTCCATAATTTCTTGCAGCTCCAGGATAAAGCCTTTCGTTAGAAATAAGTTTTTTAATATTTAAAGGAGATTTTTCAATTAATGATTGAATTTCATCGATTTCTTTGGATGGAGAGAGAACGAAAATAACTTCATCTGGTTCCTTTTCAAATTTCTCTAATGACTCAATAAATTCTTTAACATGAGAAATACCTTTAAATACTGGAACGATAATTGAGATTTTATTGTGCATTTTTCTTGATACAAATATCAACTCATCAGAATATTATAGTATTGATTAAGAATCTGGCTTTCATCGAATTCACTTAAAGCTTTAATTGCTTTATCTTGGTTTAAATCAACTCTAGTTTGATGAAAGAATTTAGCAATTTGATTTGTATTATCAACATCAGCAAAGTGAATATTCTCATAAGAGGAGGCAATTTCTCTATTGCCTCCAGGGGAGTCAGTACAAATAATTTTTTTTCCATAAGAGCATGCTTCGAGTAAAAAATTGCTCATCCCTTCATATCTAGAAGTTAGCGCACATAAATCTGCATTGCTAATATAAGCATCTATGTTTTCTTTAAAGCCTAAAAGGTCAACATCGGTCATTTTTAAATTATTTTTTTCAATTAAATGTAAGACATTTTTATTTTCGCGACTAATCCCAGCAATTACTAAAAATCTTCTCCCCCCTGATTGCTTATATTTTGAAAAAGCCTCTAAGAGAGTGTCAATTCCCTTTTGGTATTTGAAAGTTGAGGCACAAAAAATATACGGGCGATCATATGGGCATGGATATTCTTTTTTATTGCCAAGTTTTATTGGGTTATAAATATGAATAATTTTCTTCTGTAATTTAGGAAATAAATTAATTAAATCATTTTTCATAAATTTAGACTGAACAATAACTACGTCGGATATCTTTAAATTTAAGTATAAGGAAATTAAATACCTATATTTTTTTATAAAATCTAGTGTTTTGATTTCTTCTGATACTGTGTTGCCTAATCTTATAAAGATCTTAGAATGAGGGCGAAAAAATCTAATAATAAAAGCTAAATTTGCATACCCAAGTGTAAGAAAAAACCTATTAGATTTATCTTTTAAAATTAAACTTATAAGTCTGAATACTGCATTTATTGCTCTTTTCTTTTTTGATTTTGATAAAGTGTATAGTTTTGTTTGCTTGTTGAGATTAAAAGAAAGTTCAAGTTTTTCATCATGGGCAACATAAACCCTATTTAAGTTTCCTGCATTGAGAACGTGGCAAATAATTAAGCTAAAAACTTTTTCAGCTCCACCGCCACTTAATGATGGGATTAATGCACTTATTTTTTGAATCACATTAAGTCTTCTTTAGGACTGCTGCATTCCCCTGTCCACACTCAAAAACACTCATAACATCAAATTCCTTTTGAATTGCAAGATTATTAAGTAATTTCCTCCATTTACGCATAGAAACTGGATGGTCGTGTTTAGGCATCCATGCATCATAAGTATCACAAATGGACCAGTCTCTTGCGTGCTTGATAGAAATCTTTCCGTCTAGATAAAGATTGATGCCGTAAACTGAGTTTGGCGATCTATTTATTACAAATTTCAAGTATTTGAATATTCCCTTTCTATTATGCAAATAACCCAATACTTTTAGCTGAACAGGAAAAACTTTATTAACAAAATTTTCAACAACTCGAAGCTTTTTCCTGTCTCCACTTATCCTAAAGAAGAACGGTCTTATTAAATATATAAATGGGTTGAAGTGTTTTATGCTATTGCTATATATATCCACTAGCAATAAACCATCTTTTTTTACATATTCAGAAATAGTGTCTAAACATCCCTTATTATCACCAGTGTGCTGAATAACACCATAACAAATTACAATATCAAAAACCTCTTTCTTAAGCGGAAGATCAAACAAGCTTCCTCGCACTAACATTAACTTATTATCATTTACATATGATTTATGATTCTCATAATTGGCATTAATAGCCGTTGAGTAATCCACTGCAACAACTTTTGCTCCAAGTTTAAGCAAGATCTCTGTAAATCTTCCATTTCCTGCTCCCAATTCCAAAACTAATTTGTCTTTAAAATCACCTTCCTTTAACTTGCTTTGAAATAATAACCTATCAAGAGACTCATTTGATCCGTTGAATGAATCTAGCTGTAACTTATTAAATTGGTTCCACTGAAAGCCAAAATTATCATGATAATCATCTTCTATGAGAGAAATAACTCCATTTGAATATTTTTCAGTAATTTTATTATTTAAAAATAAGTTCTCAAAAGTATTCATTGGGATTCTATCTTTAGAAGCTCTTTCATAAACATATCACTATCTTTTAATTCATTGTAATTACCAAAGTTTGACACTGAGCCATTATTTAAAATTAGAACTTTGTTACATATAGATATTGAGCTCATTCTATGAGCAATAACTATTAGTGTTTTGTCTTTTGCTACCAATCCCAAGGAATCGATAATATCCTTTTCAGTTTTATTATCTAATGAGCTAGTTGCTTCATCAAAAACAATAATCTCGGGATCATTATATAACGCTCTTGCAATACCTATTCTTTGTCTCTGACCTCCTGAAAGCTGTATTCCTCTTTCGCCGATAATATGCTCATATTTAAATTCAAGTTCATTTTCAATAAATGAAGAGATTTGAGCAATTTTTGATACCGACCTTACCCTTTCTCTATCAATCTTCTCTAGAGCAATTCCAAAAGCTATATTTTCATATATTGAGCTATCAAGTAAGTATATTTCTTGCGGAACATATCCAATTTTGCTTTGCCAGCTCCTGATAATATTTTCTCTTAAATTACAATTATTAATTAAAATATCGCCTCCAGTTGGCTTAATAAGTCCTAAAATAATATCAACTAACGTAGATTTACCAGAACCAGATCTACCAATTACTGCCAAAGAATCATTTCTTTGTATACTAAAAGAGATTTCTTCTAAGGCCTGTTGATTTGATTTTGGATAAGAGAAAGATAGGTTTTTTAACTCTAATGCATCAAACATTCCTAAATTTATAGAATCTCCTGTCATTTCATTTGTAGCTTTAGCCTCCAAGCCTTTAATAAAATCTTTTAACAAATTATTTATAGCTGATTGCCAAAATTGGATTTGAGTTGATGATTGATATACAACCTGAATTGCAGGTAATAACTTCAACCCAGAAAATGCATATAATCCTAGAAGAGGTATTATGTTTCCAAGATTATTTGCTTCTATTCCACCTGATTTTTGAAGAAGCATTATGGCAAGTAAAATTATTCCTCCAAAAGCAAATGCTTCAATTAAAAACCTTGGTATTTGCGACAAAATTTGGTTGAAAGAAATGTACCTCGCCATTAAATATGTAGGTTTGCTAAATTGGTTTAAATAGAAACTTTCTCGCCTGTATAACTTAATTTCTTTAATTCCATTTAATGCCTCTGATGCAGCTTTGAAACGATCCTTATTGGCTTCGATTTGTTTTGATCCCAGTTGTGCCATCTTTGGTCGTACCAATAGAAAAATTAATAAAAAAGACAGGCCTATCAAACCTAATGCAGCAAGCGTTGTAATTGGATTAATTAATATTAAAAATAGTAATAGTGCTATTGAGGCTGATGAATAAGCTACCAATGATGAAAAAGGCTGTATGACACCATTTACAACTTGATCAACTTCAGAAAGTAAAGTTTTTGATAATTCAGCCGTATCCCTGGCTAGGAAAAACTCATAGTCTTTTGATAAATAACTATTCAATAAAACTAGTGAGATTGAGTGCCGTCTTAACTGAGCAAATTTTGTTATTAAATATATACCCAATGTTCTAACAAATGCTGAAATTAGCATTATAGAAAAAGAAATAATCCCTAGAAAAATTAGAAAATTATTTATGCTTTTGAAATTTAGATCGTTATATATTTTAGATAGTGTTGAATTAGACTCAACAATGCTTGGATCTGACATGACAGCTAGGAATGGAGTAACTGAAGCTACACCAAGAACTTCAAATATTGCCATGAATATTGCAATCAAAAGCACTAATATCCCTTGCTTTTTTTCTTTTGCTGAAAGCAATGAGATGATTTTCTTTATTAATTTCATTCCTGATTAAAGCCTAATATCAGACTGATTGATTGGGTACACAGATTTGAGATCAAAAAAAACTGCGTTCTTAAGTCCAAATTTTCTATACCAGCTTGCAGACTTAGATTTAAATCCTCTATGGGGTACTCCTAATAGAATTCCATGATAATTTGATATTTTTAATTTTGCTCTAAAGGTGAAATTTAGATCCTGATAATAAATTAGATCATTTTTTTTCAAATTAGGATCGAAAATATCTACTTGGCAATTTCTTTTGTTCAACTCACTGACCACATCGAATATTTTTGAATTACGCACATCTTTACAATCTTCTTTGAATGAGGCGCCAAATATAACAACTTTGTGTTTTGTGGGTTTTGGATAGATTTTCTTTATCTGTTTGTAAAATTTCGTGGCTACGTATTTGCTCATAGAATCATTTAATGATCTGCCGGCCAATATAAGCTGAGGATTTAAGCCAAGCTCTTTAGCCTTATATGTTAAATAATATGGATCTACTCCAATGCAATGACCGCCAACAAGACCCGGCCTAAAGTCTAAGAAGTTCCACTTAGTGTTAGCTGCTTGGAGAACACTGGAAGTATCTAAGTCCATCTTTTCAAAAATAATTGCAAGCTCATTAATCAAGGCAATGTTTAAGTCTCTCTGAGTATTTTCGATAATTTTGGCAGCTTCGGCTGTTTTAATACTGTCAGCCAAATATGTTCCAGCTTTAACTATTGATGCATATAGTGAGTCAATCAGTCTTGATGAAAAACCATCTGATCCAGAAGTTACTTTCACAATATCTTTTAAGGTATGAACTTTATCACCAGGATTAATCCTTTCAGGAGAATATCCAACAAAGAAATTTTTGTTAAAGATCAAATTTGACTCTTTCTCGAGCAAAGGAACACATATCTCCTCTGTAGTTCCAGGATATACTGTTGACTCAAAAATAACTATGTCACTTTTTTTTAAAATCTGACCTACCATTTTGGTAGCTGTTTTTAAAATTCTTAGATCAGGCTGATTTTTTTTATTAATGGGTGTTGGGACTGAGATAATAAAAGTATTACAGGCTCTCAAATCATTCAATTCTGATGAAAATTTAAGTTTTTGCGATGCTTTTATTTCATTTTTTGAAAATTCACCACTAGAGTCGAAATTTTTTTTTAACTCACTTACTCTTATTTTGCTTATATCAAAGCCTACAACTTTTCGTTGTTTTCCAAATTCTAAGGCCAAGGGCAAACCAACATAACCAAGCCCAATAATTCCTAATTTGATATCTTTTAAATTCATACAAGACCTAATTACTGTAATATTCTTTGTACCAGTCAATGAATTCTGAAATACCTTCCTCAACTTTTATAGAAGGCTTGAATCCAATTAAATTCTCAAGTTCAGAGCAATCTGCCCAAGTAGCATGTACATCCCCTTTTTGCATCTCCATAAAATTTTTCTTTATCTTTAAGTCAAGTTTCTTTTCAATAGCTTGGATAAAGTCATTCAGTTTAACCTTAGTTGAATTTCCAATATTTATAATCCTGTATGGTGATAAAAAATACCCATCCGATTCCATTTCTTCGCTAGGTGGAACAGAGCTCAATAGTCTAATGGCCTCAACTAAATCTTTAACATATGTAAAATCCCTAAACATATTACCATTGTTATAAACATCAATTGATTCATTATTTAATGCTGATCGAACAAATTTAAATAAAGCCATATCAGGGCGACCCCATGGGCCATAAACAGTAAAAAATCTAAAAACGGTTATTGGTATTTTCCATAGATCAGAATAAGCATGGCACATGGATTCCATAGATTTTTTTGTTGCTGAATAAATCGTTAGCTGAGAGTCAGTTCGCTGATTCTCAATAAATGGCATATCAACATTAGAACCATAGACTGAAGAAGTAGATGCGCAAAGTAAATGCTCAATTGAACAAATCCTCGCAACTTCAAGTATGCTAAATGATCCATATATATTGCTGTCGATATATGACTTTGGATTCTCAATTGAATATCTAACGCCTGCTTGTGCTGCTAAATGGACTATGGTATCCACATTATTTTTCTTAACTATTTCAATTATTTTTTCGGTATCAGACAGCATATTTCTATGGAAAGTAAAGTGATCATAGCTCTCAAGTATTTTATTTCTGTCTTCTTTAAGTTTTATATCGTAATAATCAGTCATGCCATCAATACCAATAACTGTAATGCCTTTCTCTAAAAGGAGTTTACTTAAATGGAATCCTATAAACCCTGCTGATCCTGTTACGAGAACTTTCATTTTTTATTTAGAATGATAATTTGATCACTTAAAAATTTTATATCTATGTGGTTACTATGCTTATTTAAAAGAGATATTTTATGTTTAACTAATTTTTTATCAAATCCGGGAAATATTGCCTTGTATGCAAGATAATCCTTTTGCTTTTCTGAAAATAATGGTCTAAAAATAAGCTTGAGAAAATTTATTGCACTCGAGAAGGCCATGAAAAATTTTAACTGAAAATTTTGGACTTGAGATTGAGAATTCTTATCAATTTCTGCATGTATTAAATTTTTTATTTGATGAAATGAATCTTCAAAATTGGAAATATTTTTTACTAGTGACATGGAAAGAGTATCCTCTTCAAGCCTTCTATAATTTGAATTTTGCAGTAAGTTGTCTTTGTTGTTGATTGCTTCTTTAACAGAATCTATATCATGGCATTTAATTCCTACCTTGTTTGGCAGATATAAATTTGTTTTTTCTTCATGATGCGGATGATAATTAATAATGGGTTTTGTAGCAAAATAAGCTTCAAGTGCTGTTGTGCACCCATCATGAATCACTATATCAGATGCTAAAATCCATGGGATAACGCTTCCATCTCTTTTTACAGTTACGTTTTTTACATCATCAAAAATTTTATTATAGATTTCAAGGCTTTCCGAAGGATGAGGTCTTATAACAAAGTGCTTATCAGAAAATTCTATGCTCAATGCAGTGATTAGCTTGATAAAATCTAAAAATGTTTTTCCAACGTATGACCATTGATTGATTGAGGTAATCCTTTCATCATTATTATCTACTTTATAGCCCATTCGAGGAGAAAGTGAATCTTTGTTCCCAAGAGAATTATTAAAATGAGCAAAATTTGTGTTTACAAGAATATAGTTCTCAAACTCATTTTTAATGCGCCTAACATCCGTTTCATAAAAGAAGCTATATTTTTTTTTCAAAAGATCAAACTTTGGATGTCCAGTACAGAAAATTTTATTTGAATAAGCAGAGGTATTCTCTTTGAAAACATCAGCTTGGAAATTACCCCAAGTGAGGACAAAATCATTCTCGTCAAAAGCATGCTTATCAACTCGAAGTTCTGATATCTTTTTAACCCAGTCTTCTTCTCTTCCATAATAAACAGCGCCTTCTTCATCAAGATGAAATATAGAGATATTGTTAGCTTTTATTTTATAGTGCCTGTCAGAGAACCATTTTCCATTATTAAGTCGTGTCATTGTATTCTTTCCAATATATACACCGTTTTTTATAAACTTTGATATTAAAAATAGAAGATCATGTTGAGCGATAATGATTTCATAATCTCTATCTAATAAGTAACTCGATAAAATTAATTTATAATCAAATTCACGAGCAATATTCTCTATAGGGAGTAAGATTTTAAATTTATTTCTATGTAACAATGTCTTTATCTAGGTTATAAACTTCTTCAAAGCCAGCTTGAGAAAGGTCATCTACATTGAATAAGTTTCGGAGATCCATAATCCTCTTTCTTTGCATCGAAGATGCTATATTTTTAAGCTTAAGGTTTAGAAATTCCCTAGAGTCATTCATGATAATTAAAAGTTGAGATTTCAAAACTGCATCGTAGGCTGATGAATACCATTCACTATTTTTAAATGGTATTTGATTAGTATCTGAAAGGATTGGGTCATAAAGCTTGATCCTCAAACCAAGCTTAGTAAGATTTTTTATGAGAAAAACTGATGCCGACTCTCTTACATCATCAGTATCAGGCTTGAATGAGACTCCAAAAATTGTAATTATTTTATTTTTAACCTTACTCTTTTTTCCGAGCACCATTTTAATTCTTTCTAAAATTTTCTTTTTGATGATCAGATTAGAAACCTCGATATTTGAGATTATTGGTAAGTGTAAGTTTTTTTCTTTTGCAAAAAAATCTATTGCCTTTACATCTTTAGGGAAGCAGGAGCCGCCATAACCTGGACCAGGCTTTAAGAATAAATTACCAATCCTAGGATCTAACCCCATACCATATGTAATGTCTGATATGCTCGCATTTACCTTAAGAGCAATTGATGCAATCTCATTAACAAAAGAAATTTTTGATGCTAAAAAAGCGTTAGAAGCATATTTAATCAATTCAGATGAAGTTGGATCAGTGACAATGATTTTTTTATTTTTAAATCTGCGATAAATCGACTTTACTTTTTTTATAGAATTTTCGTCAACTCCACCAATCACAATTCTGTCAGGATTTCTTGCATCAAATAGTGCATTTCCTTCTCTCAGAAATTCAGGATTTGATATAAAAACAAGATTGCTTGACTCTTTAGGGTATAACTTTGATAAGTGATCATTTGTGCCAATAGGTACGGTTGATTTAATTACAATTACTTTGGTCCTGTTTGCATAATTTTTAATCTCACTTAAAACATGATTTAAGATAGATAAGTCAGCGTCATTTGAATCACTTTTTGTTGGAGTGCCAACTGCTATAAAAATTACATCACTAAAATTACAAGCTAAAGATAATTCATTAGAAAATGAAATGTTGTTTGATGAAATCGTTTTTTTTAGAGCTAAATTAATCCCTTTCTCAATGATTGGAGAAATACCTTTTTTAAGCTGAGATATTTTGTTTTTATCACTATCAATGCAAAGAACATTGTGGCCCAATTCTGCAAGACAAATACCAGTAACTAAACCTACATAGCCAGTTCCAACGATTGAAATTTTCATATTTTAAAGAGTGTTCATGGAAACAAAATCAATAAAGTTTTTTTGAATTTTTATATTCGAAAAATCATCCCCCTCAAGCAATTTCAAGAACCTATTATCGCTTGTTCCATCTCCAAAATCTCTAGTTCTGTTGAATTTTTTAGTTAACGAATTGTTTATAGCTTCAAGTATTTGTTTTTTGGAAAAATCTATATTTAATATAGATTCACCCTCTGCTCTATTGCTTTGCCTATCTCCAATATTAATTGTTGGAATCCCGTAAAAAGGAGCTTCTCTAATTCCAGCACTGGAATTTCCAATTATGAATTGAGAATTTTTGAGTAGACTTAAAAAATACTCAAAGCGTATAGAAGGAAAAACCTTAATGTTTTCATTTTTTGTAAATCTCTTGTACTCAAATTGAATAATCTCTGTACCTAAATCATTATTTGGAAGAATCACAATAAATCTTTTCTTGGAATCAATGATTGAATCTACAAGATTCTTTACGGATTTAGGTAGATCTTTGCTATTTGTGGTGACGGGATGAAAAAGTAAAATTCCATAATCTTTAAATGGTATCTCATAGTGCTTTAATACTTTCTCAAAATTAGGTAATTTATCAGACCTCATAATATCTATATCTGGAGATCCAATAATAAAAATAGATTTTTCATCTTCTCCCAACAATCTCAACCTGTGCATAGCTTCATTATTGGCAACTAAATGAATATGAGATAACTTACTTATAGAATGCCTTATAGATTCATCGATAGTTCCAGATCTCTCACCGCCCTCAATGTGCAAAGTTCTAATATTATTTAATGCTCCCACTATTGCACCTGCAAGAGCCTCAACTCTGTCACCATGAACTACAACAAAATCAGGAATTATCTCCTTTACAACTTTTGTGAAGCCTAAAATAGTATTAGCCAAAATCTCATCCATCGAATTATTCTTTTTGGAATTTTTAAAGGCGATAATATTTTTTGGGAAATTAGATTTAACCTCCTCAAATGTATATCCATATTCTTTCTCAAGATGCATACCAGTTACAAAAATATATACTTCAAAATCTTTATGGCCATAGACGCTTTCTATTAAGCTTTTCTGCTTTCCAAAGTCAGCTCTCGTTCCTGTTAAAAAAATTATTTTTTTATTTTTCATTTAAGTTTTTTGAAATAGCTCTACAAATTTCTAAGTCTTTTGGATCATCTATATCCAGGCTTTCAATTTTATTCATAAAATATGGACAGGAGCCATTAATTGGAAATCCATCTTCTGTCTCAAACATAAGTTTATTGAAAATATAAATCGCTCCATTTGGTTTAAAAGCATAATTTAGAGACTGTCTATTGGAGCTACTACTTTTAATAAATAGCTCTCGAAGTTTTTCAGCATTATCTAATGTGAGATATTTTTCATAATACAATTTTTCTTCGCTTACACTTGTAACTGCGCATTTTTCTCTGTAAAAAATATCAAGAGCTTCATGAATATTTTTACTTGTTCTAAAAGGAGATGTGGGTTGCAAGTAAACTACGATATCATCGTCTTTAAGGTCTTTACTCAATATAAAATGCTCAACAACCTCTCGTGCTGAGGCTGAATCCGTTGAAATTGACTTAGGTCTTCTCAAGAATTCAGCGTTTTTTGCTTGAATCTCTTTCTTTATTTTTAATGAATCGCTGGTAACAACTATATTATCAAAAATACCACTACTCTCAGCACATTTGATAGCTCCTAGAACCAATGATAGATTGCCAACCTTAGAAAGATTTTTATCTTTTATACCTTTTGAGCCACCACGAGCTGGAATTAAAGAAAAAATCATTTTTATTAATTACTTAAGGTCGCTCCATTTTAGTTGATCACCTTTTGATAAATCTTTGATTAATTCTTTACCTAAAATATCAAAAAATTCTGAGCCAGAAATTTCACCATTGCCCGGCCTTCTAGCCCATATATGAGACTTATCTAAAATAGTTCCTTTCTTAAGATCTTGATCAGCTACAATTGAGCTCCTTGCAAATGCATAAACTGCTTCTTCTTCTTTAGTTCTTTGTTTGGGATTATTGAGAGCAATATGTATCTCCTTTGAACGATCAATTAAAAATCTAAGTTCAGCAGGATCCATTGAACAAGAAATATCCGGACCACTTCTAAATCTTGAATCAGTAAAATGTCTTTCAATAATAGATGCACCAAGTCCAAGGGCAGCTAATGCCATTGAGGGTCCAATGGAATGGTCAGAGAATCCAATTGGTATATCTGGAAAAGTATTTTTTAAATCTATTATGCCTTGCAGAGATACATTTTCAGGAGGTGATGGGTAAAGATTTGTGCACTCAAGTAAACATATTTCATCATGATACGCGTTTATAACACTAACTGATTGTTTAATAGACTCAACAGATTGCATGCCAGTGGACATAATGATTGGTTTTTTAAAGCTTGCTATGTGATCAATAAGTGCAAGATTATTTGATTCTCCCGAACCTATTTTAAATGCTGGAATATTAATTTCATTCAGAAAGTCTGCCGCTTGTCTTGAGAATGGAGTTGAAATATAAATTAGGCCAAGATCTTCAGCAAACTTCTTGAGCTCAATTTCTTCATCCATATTGAGTGAATTACTTTTTATTACATCAAATATAGAATCATCTGCATTTGGTGGGTAGATGGATTGAGCTTCCTTAGTCATCTCATCCTCTACAAAATGAGTTTGATGTTTTACACATTCAGCCCCTGAGTCTCTAGCTAGCTTTACCATTATCTTGGCCAACTCGAGAGATCCCCCATGATTAATTCCAATTTCAGCAATAACTAGTGGAGTAAAATTATGAGAAATTTCTCTTTTACCGATGAACACTATTCAGTCCTAGTGAATACGAAGTCTCTAAAGAAAACAAACAATAAAGCCACAGAAAACCCAATAATTGTTGTTAACACAACAAATATTAAACGAGATGGAGCTGATTTCTTTTCAGGTATAAAAGGAGGCTCAATAGTACGAAGAATGTAATCTTGTCTAATATTTGCAACCATTTTCGTTTCAAGCTGTGATTGCAGCAAAGATGATATTGAATTTCTCATCTCAATAATGGATGTATTTTGAATCTCCTTTGTTAAAAATGACAACGAATTACTTGCATCCTCAAGGTCCCTAAGCCTCATAATTTCATTTGATTGAGAAATTACTAATGATAGTAATTCATATGAAAATTTTGGAGAAATATGAGTTATCTGAATATTAATAAATCCAGTATCCTTATCTCTCCAAATTTTTAATAAATCTCTTATATAAATTTCATGAGCTTCGAGTGTTGATGGCTTAGCTCCCTTTCTCCAAGTCTTCTCATCGCTGTTGTAAGATCTTGAGGAAAAATCTACCGCTCCATCTCTCTTAACTTTAGGTATCATTATCGAGGGCAAAACATGATCAAAGGAAATTAAATGTTCTAAAAATCCACGAGATTTAATTAGCTCTATCATTTCATCAGCTTTATCAGCTTTTCCTCCAGATAACCTTATTCCTGCAAGGCTAGCTACACCTGAGTAATTCTGGCTTGATGAAGATTGTGAACTGCTTGAGAAATTTAGAATTGAATGTGAGGTAAATAGATTTGGTAAGGTTAATGAGTAAATTATTGATAATAAAGCGAAGCCACTAGTAACAAAAACTATAAACTGCAAATTATTTTTAAACGACTTGAATAATTCTGTAAATGAAATTTCATTTTCGTTGTAACTATATCTTTGATTATTCATTTTTTTATTTAATTAATTTATGGTGCCCAGAGCCGGACTTGAACCGGCACGAAGTTGCCTTCGAGGGATTTTAAATCCCTTGTGTCTACCAATTCCACCACCTGGGCTTTATCTATAATTCTCCTTCAATGTATATTATAAATGATTGGAGGCTGAAGCCGGAATCGAACCGGCGTACACGGCTTTGCAGGCCGCTGCATAACCACTCTGCCATCCAGCCAGACAATTCAAATGGTGATTTTACATTAAGTTTACTAAAACTTTATAGCTTCCTTAAAGCTAAGTCCAAGTTTGTCTTTCTCACTCACTAAAGGATCACCATCAAGCAAATGAAGAGGCCAAGGAATTCTAAGGTCTTCATCATTCCACACGATGCAATGCTCGGAATCCTTATCATATAAACTTGTTACCTTGTATAAAAAGTCAGCACTTTCACTCGTTACTAGGAAGCCATGCGCAATGCCGTCTGGCATCCAAATCTGTAGATTGTTTTCGGAACTTAATTCAATGATAAGGTTTTGTCCAAAAGTTTTAGAATTTCTTCTGATATCTACAATTACATCATGAACTACTCCTCTTGTTACACGCACTAATTTTCCTTGTGAATTGGGATACTGGTAATGTAATCCTCGTAAAACTCCATGTACTGAAGTTGAAAAATTATCTTGAACAAAAATTATTTGTTTTTTCAATGCCTCGTTAAACATTTCTTGGTTCCAAGATTCCATAAAATATCCTCTTGCGTCCTGATATACTGGCTGTTTAATTAATAGAACTCCCTCTATTGTTGTTTTTTTAATTTCCATATGATTTTAAAATTCTATTAAGCTCTTCTTTCCAGTTTGATGGTTTGATTGAGAATTCATTATAAATTTTTGAATTATCTAGCATTGAAGATCTTGGTCTAGTTGCTTTGGTAATATATTCTTCAGTTTTTATGCCTCTGACATCAGTCAATTGAGGTAATAAGTTATACTTATATGCACATTTCACAATTTCCTGTGCAAATTCTTTCCATGATGTATATGGATATCCAGAGAAATGATAGGTCCCCCATGAAATTTTCTTCTCAGCAAAGATTTCTTCAGCAATAAATATAATTGCAAGTGACAAATCATTTACTGATGTTGGACCACCATATTGATCTGAAACAATATTAATTAAGTTTTTTTCTTTAGAAATCCTTAAAATGGTATCTAAAAAATTATTGCCAAATTCACTAAATAACCATGAAGTCCTAATTATTATTCTTTCAGGATTATGAGAGGATATTTCAAGCTCTCCATCTAGCTTAGATTTACCATAATTGTTTATTGGATCAGTTTCATCATCTTCTAGGTATGGCGTTTTTTTTCTTCCATTAAAAACATAATCTGTAGAAATATGTATGATTGGGCACATCCCACTTGAGGCTTTTGAAAGATTTTGAGATCCAAATTTATTTACAAGTGTTGCTAATCTAGGATAATCTTCAGCTGAATCAACATTTGTATATGCCGCCGAATTAATAATTAAATCAAATTTATTTTTTTTTAAATATTTCTCTACATGAGTCATATTTGAAATATCAAAATCCTCTTTTGATAAGGCTACTAGATTATGGTTTTTTGGAAAGTTTTTATGTAACGCCCTAGCTAATTGGCCATTAGATCCTGTGAGTAGAACCTTTTTTACAGTCATTTCTCAGAGTGAAGTATATTTTTAAAATAACCACCAAATTCATTATTAGGATATCTTTTAGAAATAGAGATTAATTCATCATCAGAAATCCAGCCATTCCTCCATGCGATCTCTTCAAGACAACCAATTTTGAGGCCTTGATTATTTTGAGCTGTTTGAACAAATGCAGATGCCTCATGCAGACTGCTAAATGTTCCAGTATCAAGCCAAGAAAAACCTCTTCCAAGAATTTCAACGTTTAGTTCATTGTTTTTAAGATACATATTATTTATATCAGTAATTTCTAGCTCACCTCTCCCTGAAGGAGTGAGGTTTTCAGCAAAATTTATTACTTTATTGTCATAAAAGTATAAACCTGTAACAGCATAGGAAGATTTTGGAGTAGTCGGCTTTTCTTCAATTGACGTTGCAACTTTATCTTTATCAAAACTTACGACTCCAAATCTTTCTGGATCTGATACTTTATAAGCAAAAATTGTTGCGCCATTCTTTCTTTTTTTTGCTGAGTGTAAAATCCTTGAGAATGAGGGACCATAAAAAATATTATCTCCTAAAACTAAAGCTGTACTTGAGTTACCTATAAATTTTTTTCCTATCAAAAATGCTTCAGCGATTCCGTTTGGTTTGTCTTGAGTTTCATAGGAAATATTTATTCCAAAGTTATTCCCATCGCCAATTAATGATTTATATAGACTTATATGTTCATTGGAAGTGATGAGAAGGATATTTCTAATTCCTGCTAACATTAAAGTCGACAAAGAATAAAAGATCATAGGTTTGTCATATACAGGCAAAAGTTGTTTTGAAACAATGGAAGTTAAAGGATGTAATCTTGTGCCGTTACCACCTGCTAAGACAATTCCTTTATATTCTTTGCTCATTATTTATATCTATTACTTGAGGGTTTCGCTAACCCAGCTTATGTTATCTAAATACCAATCAACAGTATATTTGAGACCATCGTCAAAATTATATTTAACATCCCAGTCCAGTTCTTTTGAAATTTTACTTGCATCGATTGCGTATCTTAAATCATGCCCTGGTCTATCTTCTACAAAACTTATTAGATCGCTAAACGAGGAAATATTATTTGGCTTTACTTTTATAGTCTCATCCAAGATTCTACAAATCTCTTTCACTACTGATATATTTGTTTTTTCATTTTTACCACCAATATTATATGAATCACCAACTTTTCCATTTAATAAAACTTTATATAAAGCTGAAACATGATCCTCTACGTGGAGCCAATCTCTTATTTGAAGTCCATTTCCATATATAGGTAGTAATTCTCCTTTTAAGGCTTTGCTTATTACTAATGGTATTAGCTTTTCGGGATATTGGTATGGTCCATAATTATTGGAGCAATTAGTAATAATTGCAGGGAATCCATAACTTCGAAACCATGACCTCACTAGATGATCTGAGCTAGCTTTACTTGCAGAATACGGACTACTAGGTTTATAAGGATTGGTTTCAGTAAACGGACTGTCATCTGGTAAAAGATCCCCAAATACTTCATCTGTTGAAATATGAATAAATCTAAAATTATTTTTTTGATTTTTTAATAGGTAATTTCGTGTTGATTCGATTAACTCATAAGTGCCTATTATGTTGCTGAATATAAAATCACGCGAATTAGCTAGTGAATTATCTACATGACTCTCTGCAGCAAGGTTAAAAATTACATCTGGCTTTTCTTTCTCTAGAAGAATATCTATTTTTTCCCTATTGCAAATGTCATATTTGTAAAAACTGTAATTTTCGTTATCAGTAACAGAATCAAGTGACTTCATATTAGAAGCATATGAAAGTTTATCCACATTGATGACTTGATGTTCAGTAGTGTTAATTAAGAATCTTACTAAGGCAGATCCAATAAAGCCTGCTCCCCCGGTCACTAATATCTTCATGAAAATTGTTTAATCTGAATATGGATTATAAATTAAGTATGTAATAAAGATATTTTAAATTTAATTTAATCAAAAAAAGTAGCTTTCGTGTAATTTAGTCCTGTCTTGATAGAAAGTAGCAATGCAATAAAGAAAACAAATGACCCTATAAAAATGACAAGTTGGGCTTGGTATGCCATACCAAAAAGATAAAGAGCTATTGCAGCAAATTGGAATGTTGTTTTAGCTTTTGCTAAAAAAGTTACATCAGTTTTTGTTGTAGTTTGCTTTTTAGAATTATATTCTCTTAAGGCGCTTATCCAGAATTCTCTTGCAAGGATTATTGCTGCAAATAACCCAATATAGTTATTTTGAGTGGAGATGGCGATTGCAAACAATGAGAATAATAATAAAACTTTATCAGCAATAGGATCTAGAATTGCTCCAAGTTCACTCGATACCTTGAATCTTCTTGCAAGAACACCGTCAAAATAATCGGATATTGCTGCCAAAATAAAAAGAAATAATGATGCTGTAAATTCAGAAAAAAAGATAATTAGTATGAAAATAATTGGAGCGCACAATATTCTTATATATGTAAGAAATAGTACAAAATTCTTCATTAAATTTTTATATTTTTTATTTTTTTAAGGATTGCTTTATTAATCCTTGGTATTTTTAAAATTTCCTTATCCTCAGCTTGCAGGATACCATTAATTGATTTGTATTTTGTGAAAAGTGCCTCTTTGGTTTTTGGACCAATACCGCTAATCGTATCCAAAGCTGATTTATGCATCATCTTTCTTTTTGCTGATCTATTGGCTTTAATTGCAAACCTATGAGCTTCATCTCTTGCTTGCACCAAAAGGTTAAATACTATTGAATCTTGCTTTACTGACTCTTGGCCTTTTAACGAATAAATGCTTTCTGTAAAAGTCTTTCTATTAGATCCCTTCTCAATTGCCAGTATTAAAGTTTCTTCGTTTTGAATGTTTGACTTTATTGCATTTAGTTGAGCTTTGCCTCCATCAACTAAAATAATATCAGGTCTCTCATTTTTGTTTTTAAGTCTTTTGCTAATAGCATATGCAATTGACCCTGTATCATTGCCGCCTAAAGTTTTAGGTATGTTGTAGGTCCTGTAGAGTTTTTTGTCTTTTCCGTACTCATTAAATCTAACAATGCCTGCTTTGGGATTGCTCCCGGAATGATGACTTATATCGAAACAATCCAAACTAGGATTATTTAAATTTAAGTTGAACTTTTTTATCAATTCTTTGAAAGCTTGCTTCATGGGAGGCTCTTTTTTTTCAGAATTTATGAGGGTTTGTTTTGAGTTTAATTTCGCTAAATCTAAAAAATTTTTACTTCCTTTAGGCGCTTTTATAAAAATATTAACTTTCTTTTTAAATGTCTGTTCAAGTGCTTCTTGAAGTAGCTTTCTTTCACAGATCTTATTACCAATAAGTATCTTATTTGGAATCTGATTTTTATGTAAGTAATTATGAAAAATTGCTCTTCTAAAAACATTATCTACTTGTGAAGATTCATCAGAATCAATTAAATAAGTTTTTGTAGATCTTACTTTACCGTCTCTGACTGATATTTTAGCAATGCCAGTCTTGTGTTTAAAAGAACCATGCCAGATATCAATATCCAGCGGGTGTATATTGATTGATGCTTCATCTTCAAGTGAAATAATACTATCAAGTCTTTTTTTGTATCTATCAGCCTCCTCAAACTGAAGTAGCTCCGAATGACGTAGCATCTTTTCTCTGAGAATTTTTTTTATATATTTTTTTTCGCTGGTTAAATATCTCTGTGCTGAGGATATGTCTTCAGCGTAATCTGACTTACTAATAAGATTTACACATGGTGCACTACAGCGCTTCATTTGATACTCAATGCAAGGCCTAGATCTATTACTGAAAGTGCTATTTGAGCAATTACGCAGTCTAAAAATTTTTTGTAATTCTTTGATCTGATCACGAACTAATCTTGCGTTCGTATATGGTCCATAAAAATTTTTATCTATTGCCTGCTTACTTCTTTTCAAATGAATGGAAGGAAAATCATGGGAACCTAAAAAATAGATAAATGGATAGGTTTTGTCATCTCTTAAAAGAATATTGAACTTGGGTTTATATTCTTTGATAAGTTGTTGCTCTAGTATTAGAGCTTCTGTCTCAGAGTGCGTTGTAAATGTTTCTACTTTAATAGCTTGCTTTTTGATTTGCTCAGTTTTTCTATCCTTAATTGACGGGGTGAAATAAGATCTTACCCTTTTATTTAGATCTTTGGCCTTGCCAATATAAATTATCTTTGAGTCATCAAAGAATTGATATACCCCTGGCTTGTTGGGGACATGTGATAAATCTTTGATCATTAAATAATTATATAAGGCTATTTATCTAAAATTTTCTTAGCAACCTTTTTACCGGCATTTACACCAAATTGATCAAAAGGATTAATTTGAATCATAGCAGCAGTGACAAAAACTCTATACTCCCAAAAAGCTATAAGAGCACCTAATGAAGAAAGATCTAGCTTATCTAATGAGAAAAAATTCCCTCCAATATTGCTATTGGCAGCATCCATCCCTTTTTTGAATTTAATCTTTCCTGATAATAGCTTGAATTGCCCCTCAGCCTGAGAATTAAGAAGTGCTGAATAGCTGCTTCGGCTTGAAATTAAATCAGCTGATGTTTCAGAAGTACCTTGATGCAAGAGTTGGAAATATGAATGTTGAGCTGTTGGGCCAAATCCACCGTAAATAGTTTGGCCTGTGTACGCGAATATTGATTCAGGATTATTTGGCTTACCAAGAGATTCCATTTCAAGTTGTTGTAGATAATTTGTGATAGATCTGAGCTTCCAGTTATAAGAAAGTATGACTCTGTTTTTTTTATCCATGAAGTTATGAGACCAGATATCGTGAAAAACAATATTTTTAAGAGCACTCTTTACAGTAGATTTTTTTTGGACATTATTATCAATACTTGCTGCTCCCTTAAGAAAATTTCTACACTCATTAGGTTGAAGAACTGGAGAATTCACTTGTGACCAAATTGAATAACGCCCTCCAACGCTCTCTGGAAAATCTAAAATATTTTGTTCAACAAAACCGAATCCCATTGCTTTACTCTTGTTTGCAGTTATAGCAAATAAATTCTTCTTAAGTATATTTTTTGGGAGCCATGAATGAGATAAAAGCAGTTCATCAGTAGAAAAGGATTTGCTTATAAAAACGTATAAATTATTTTCTTTGAGCCTTGGCTTTACCAAACTCAAGAACTCGTCTTTATCTGGTCCGGTTATAAAAAATAAATTGTCTTTTGTTTCAGTAAACTCATGCAATAATTTTGGTCCCTCGTAAGAGCCGCCGATTCCGAAAATAAAAATATTTTTATAAGAGTTTTCTTTTATTTTTTTTAAAAAAAATTTTGATGCACTTATTGAATCAAAGTCATTATCTTTTTTGGATAGATCTCTGTAACGATGATGGAGAGCCGCCTTTTTTTCAGCAAAATTAACTTCCTTACCATTATGTAATGCTCTTATTAATGTATCTATTTTTAGCTCATGATAAATGCTATCCATGATTTGAAATACATCATTTGAGTAATTCTGGTAAATGCTAGAAATTTTTAGATTAGGAAGCTTAAAACTCTTATGAAATAAGCCAGAATTATTAAGCTTTTTTAGGCTGTTTAATTCCTTTAAATGTCTATTTTTCATAGATGGATTGATATATTTTTTCAAACGCAGACGCTTTATCTTTATGAGATGTAATTGGTCTTCCAATTACTAAATATGTAGCACCCAAATCAATCGCTTCTTTTGGGTTCATTACTCTAGATTGATCATCAGAATTAGAGTCTGATAGTCTTATACCTGGCGTAATTTTAATTTTACCTTGAAGAAGATCACCGGCGAGTTTTAGCTCATGCGGAGAGCAAACGACTCCATCTATATCTGCTTCATTTGCTAAATTAAACATAGAAGTCACTGTTTTTGGGATTTCTTGATTATAAACTTCTTTAGATTCCTCTTCGTTAATACTTGTGAGAATGCTCACGCCTATGCACTTTGCATTAATATTTTTACTTGAAACTAGGGCTGATTTGATCATAGAGCTTCCACCAGACAGATGAATTGTCAGCAACTTTATTGGATATCCTTTAAAAGATTTAATAGATTTGCTTACTGTGTTGGGAATGTCATGAAACTTTATGTCAAAGAATATTTCAAAACCATGATTCGCAACTTCATCAAGTATTTTTCTACCGTGATAATTAAAAATTACGCTTCCAACTTTAATAATGCATTTTTTTGGATCTAGTACTTCAAGCACGCCCTGATAATCAAGTGGATCATCCAAGGCAACAATAATATTCTTTTCAGTCATCGAGCAGGTTCTTTGAAGGTGAAAATAAAATGGTATGGGTTTCACCTAAAAAAGATACATTTTTAGTTTTTGGATTTATGAACTTTCTTGGCCTAATAGTTTTTTTTACAAAAGTGCCAAAATCTCTAAACTCTGCCCTGTTTTTTAGTGCAATAGATGAGGCTAAAAGTCCACATAATTGTGTTAAATAGTCTGAGGTTATGGAAGAACTAAGATTTAATGGTCCAGATATTTTTTCAGAAAGATCAGATTTATTGAATGTATTATTAGTCACTTATTTTAAGAGATATTCTTTCTCGCTCTGCATCAATACCAAATATGATACAGGAAAGCTTATCTCCTTTATTGTAATTCTTTAAATCTTCCTCGGGATTTTCATTATCAGACAAGTCTGAAAGGTGAATTAAGCCATCAATGTCACCCTCAAGACCAACAAATACACCAAAATCAGTAATTGATTTGATTGAGCCGTCTACGCTGTCTCCGATATTGTATTTGTTTTCAAATTCAAGCCATGGGTTAGGTTTTGTTTGCTTAAGACCTAATGAAATTCTTCTTTTCTCATTATCTAACTCTAGAATCATAACTCTAATGTTCTCCTCAAGAGTTACTACTTTAGATGGATGAATGTTTTTATTCGTCCAATCTAACTCTGATAAATGAATTAGTCCCTCAACGCCCTGCTCTAATTCTGCAAAACAACCATAGTCAGTTAAATTAGATACTGTTGCTTCGTAAATACCGCCAACAGAATATTTACCTTCGATGCCTTCCCATGGATCATTTTGAATTTGTTTTAAGCCTAAAGAAACTCTTAGTTTCTCCTTATCAAAACTTAATACCTTCACCTCAATTTCTTCACCCAAATTCAAGGCTTCCTTTGGATTGACAACCCTTGACCATGAAATATCAGTTATATGAAGTAGGCCATCTAAGCCACCCAAATCTATGAATGCACCATAATCAGTTATATTTTTAACAATACCCTTAACAATTTGACCTTCCTCAAGATTTTTAAGAAGTTCAACTTTTTCTGCGGAATTAATTTGCTCAAGAACTGCCTTCCTAGACAATACAACGTTATTTCTCTTGTAATCGAGCTTAATCACTTTAAATTCTTGAATTGTATTCTCAAGCTCAGGTGCCTCTTTTACAGGCCTAATATCAACTAGGGAACCAGGCAAGAATGCTTTAATTACATCAACCTCTACAGAGAAACCGCCTTTAACTCTGTTCAAAACCTTGCCAGTAACAAATTCGCCAGTTTCTAGAGCCTCTTCTAAGTTTTTCCATGCAGAAATCTTTCTAGCTTTTTCTCTGGAGATCCTTGTTTCACCGTAACCATCCTCAACTGCCTCGAGCGCTACTTCAATTTCATCTCCAACGTTGATGTCAACTTTTCCCTCAACATCCTTAAATTCATCAAGTGGTATAACTCCTTCTGACTTGAGACCCACATGAACAGTGACCCATTCCTTGTCAAGATCCAATACAACCCCGGATACAATTGTTCCAGGCTGCATCTCTAATGTATTTAAACTTTCATCTAATAGTGCAGCGAAATTCTCTGACATATAATTTTTACTTCCTTTTAACAGACTAATTTAATAGCCCTAGATAATACCTGATCAGGATTTAAATTAGATGTATCAATAATTGATGCATCTGATGCGGGAATTAAGGGTGACAAAGATCTTTCCATATCAGCTTTATCTCGCGCTTCAATATCCTCAACCAGATCGCGCATATTAACTTCTTGTCCCTTTTTCTGCAACTCTAGAAACCTTCTTTTAGCTCGAGTCTCAGAGTCTGCTGTTAAAAAAATCTTGTATGCCGCCTCCGGGAATACAACCGTGCCCATATCCCTGCCATCAGCGATAAGACCATTATCATTCTTAAAGGATCTCTGGATTGAAATTAAATTTTTTCGAGTCTCTGGCATCATGCTAATTTTAGAGGCAATTTTTGCCATACTTTCGCTTCTTAATTGTTTTGTAATTTCATTTCCATTGTGGTTTGCAGAGTACTTATTTGATGCATTAACAAAATTGATAGATTCGAAGCTTTTCAATGCTAAATCATGATCAAGAGATGATTCATAACAATAAGCGTAAGCCCGATAAAGTAATCCACTGTCTAAAAGAGAAAAATTTAAATGATTTGCTAATGAGGAAGACAGAACTCCTTTACCTGATGCGGAAGGCCCGTCAATAGTGATAATTTTCTTATCAAGCTTCATGAATGTTTAATCCTATCCGATTCATAACGTGCATGAATGAGGGGAATGAAGTTTCAATGTTAGAACAATCATCAACAGTTATAGCTTCAGTTGATCTCAAAGAGGCGATTAAAAAACACATTGCTATTCTGTGATCATGATATGAATTAATATTAATATTTTTAACGTTCACGTTATTGCCTCCATCAATAATTATCCCATCATCAAGTTCAACAAAATTAATTTCAAGCCTTTCGAGTCCTCGTGCAACTGCATTTAATCTATCTGACTCTTTTACACGGAGTTCCTCAGCACCCACGATTTTAGTTTGGCCAGAGGCAAAAGAGGCAGCGATACAAAGTATAGGTATTTCATCAATCAGGTTGGCAATAATACTGCCTCCTATATTTATTCCATGTAACTCTGAGCTTTTTACCCTTATGTCTGCCCTAGGCTCGTTCATGATGTTTTGGTGATTAATAAGCTTTATATCAGCACCCATTTCAAGCAATACATCTAACAATCCAGATCGTGTTTTATTGATGCCAACATTTTTAATGAGCAAATCTGAATCCTTTGTTATTAACGCAGAAATAATTAAAAAAGCTGCTGAAGAAAAATCACCAGGCACATCATAATAAGTAACTTCACTATCTAATTGTCCTGATAACTTTATCTTCCTACCTTCAACACTATCATCAACTTCAATTTTTGCACCCAAAAACTCAAGCATTCTTTCAGTGTGGTCTCTGGTAGCAGTTGGCTCGATTATCTCGATCTTAGCTCCAGAGCATAAGCCTGCTAAAAGAATTGATGATTTAACCTGTGCGCTCGCAACAGGAAGTTTATAGCTAAAACTTTTAATAGGAGTTGAATTTATATAATTAATTGGCAGTTTTCCTGCATTACTGTTGTATTTAATTCCCATTTGGCTGAGTGGGTCTAAGACCCTAGCCATAGGACGCGCTGAGAGTGAATTATCTCCTATATAGTTAGCTTTTATATTTAAGCCTCCCAAGAATCCCAGCATTAAACGCAAGCCTGTTCCAGAATTTCCGAGGTCCAAAGAAGAATCAGGATCACTTACTCTTTTTTTTGAGTTTAAGATTTTTACAGTATCTAAGTCATTTAGGTATTGATATTTAAATCCCACTCTTTCTAATGCTGACATTGTAGAAATGGGATCTGCTGCGCTTAAAAAGTTTTCTACCGTCAAATCATGATCCAGCAATGAGCCAAGCATTACAATTCTTTGCGATATCGATTTGTCTCCGGGACATAAAACCTCGCCAGAAACTTTATTGCATGGTTTGGCTATCAATCTCATGAGTGAATTATTGTTTAAATTGATTTAAATATTCTTTAAGCGCAGAGCTATCTTTTGAGCTTGATAACTCTTTTAACTCAATTAACTTTTCAACCAACTCATCGATATGTTTGTTTAGGTATGCATTAGACTGAAAAATATCTCCCCACATTTCAGTTGAGGATTGAGACAAGCGTATAAATTCTTTCAGGCCCCCTCCAGCATATGTATTTACATCTATATTATTATCATAAAGAACTTTCATCAGACTGTAGGCAACAAAATGAGGTAGATGACTTGTTAATGAAAATATTTTGTCATGGTTTTCATAATCTAATTCAATTACATTTGAGTTTAGAGATTTCCAAAGATTTTGAATTCTGTCTAAATGAAATTTTGATGAGCCAAGTGAAGAGATAATAGTTGTCTTACCAGCAAAAAGATTTTCACTTGCATTGTCAAATCCACTTAGATGAGATCCAGAAATTGGATGAGAGAGAATAAAATTCTTAGCATCGAAACCTTTTAAATATTCTACAAGCTCGGTTTTTACGCTAGTTACGTCAGTGATAGAAAGCTTTGAACCAAGCAACCATTCATTTTTTTTTAAAATTTCAAGTGTTGTTTTGGGCGGAGTAGCAAAAATAAAAATAGCATCTTCTAATTTTTTTGTTTCTTCAACTGAATGCATGACCTCTTGGGCATGCTTATTTTTAATAGCATTATTTTTAGACTCATGATTTGAATCAATTACATATACATTGAAATTGTCCTTAGAGAGACCTTTCGCAATTGAACCACCAATTAGGCCAATCCCACAAATAACAATATTATTCATAATAATTTTTTGAGAGTACTGATAAATATTTGATTTTGTTCCATGGTACCAACCGTCACCCTTATGAAATCAGGCATGTCATATAAATCAATTTGTCTAACAATAATTCCCCTTCTTAAAAGAGACTCAAATAGTTCTTTCCCATCAAACTGTCCATGAAAAGAAATAAAATTTCCAACGGATGGTATAGTTGTAAGCTTTAATTTTGAAAGCTCTGCGGATAGGTACTTTAGCCCTTCTTGATTTAAATCTATGCTCTTTTGAATGTGCTCCTTATCATGAATAGCACTTATAGCTAACTTCTGTGCATAAGAATTAATATTAAAAGGTTGTCTGATTCTGTTTAAGCTCTCAATTAAAGATGCATTAGCTAATCCATAGCCAAGCCTTATTGCTGCAAGACCTTGAATTTTTGAAAATGATTTTGTCACAATTAAGTTTTCGTACTTATCTAATAACTGATTTACATCTACATAGTCATTTTCTTGAACATATTCATAGTATGCACAATCCAATACAACCAATATATTTGAGGGTACATTCGAAAGAAAATCTTCAATTTCTTTGTGGGTGTTATATGTACCTGTTGGATTATTTGGATTCGCTATGAATATTACTGCGGTTTCTTCATTAAAGTAGTTGTGAAAAGCTTCAAGGTTGAATTTCCAATTTTTTGCTTCAACCTCGATTAGCTTTGCTCCAGCAGCTTGTGTAACTATCTTATAGACTGCGAAAGCATGCCTTGAAGTAATGGCGTTTCTGCTTGGGTTAAGCCAAGCTCTTGCAATCAATTCCAATACTTCGTTGGACCCATTCCCAAGGATTACAGATTCTTTTGCAACTTTTTCATGATGAGCAATTGCATTCTTGAGTTCGGTGCAATTACCATCTGGATATAAATGAAGGCTATCATCTAGGTCAGCTATGCTTCTTAATGCTTTAGGTGATGCGCCCAAAGGATTTTCATTGGACGCAAGCTTGATAATGTTGCTAATCCCATATTCTCTAGCGACATCATCGATAGGTTTGCCTGGTTCATAAGGAGCAAGATCAGAAATTCCAGGATTCAATCTAGAAAAAATATCATTACTCATGATTCATCTGGATAAGAGCCTAAAATCCTTACAAAGGCTCCATCACTTCTTATCGTTGAAATCACTTTTTGTAGTTTACTGTCGGATTGGTGTCCAGCAGAATCAATAAAGAAATTATGGGAGTCTCGAGTTAATCTCGAGGGACGGGTTTCAACTCTAAAAAGATTAATTTTCTTTTCTTCAAATGGTTTAAGCAATTTAACCAATGCTCCAGGTTTATTATTTGTTTGGATTAACAAAGATGTTTTGTCTTTTCCTGTTTTAGAGATTTTTTGATTGCCGACTATAAGAAACCTGGTTCTGTTATCTGAATGATTTTCTATGTTTTGGGCATGCGTTTTCAGCTTATATTTCTCAACAGCCAGACTTCCAACAATACACAAAGTATCTTTATTTGATTTAGCTAATTCTGCAGCTTTTGCTGTGCTGGAAGTTAGCTTCCTTTTTATATTGGGTAAATTATTTTCTAACCACTTACTGCATTGACCAAGCGCTTGAGGATGAGAAGCTATTACTTTTGCTGTACTAATTTTTGAAGTTGCCCTGCCAGCTAAGTTATGCTCAACATCCAAATATGTTTCACCACAAATCAATAACTTTTCATCAACTAGACAATTTAATGTTGCATTTACCACCCCTTCAGATGAATTCTCAAAAGGCACCATTCCAAACTGTGAAGCTCCATTATTTACTTGGTAAAAAACATCATCAATTGTTGATCGTGGATCAAGATTTATGGATGATCCAAAGTGTTTCTTAACTGCGGCCTCAGAATGAGTACCTAAAGGACCCAAAAAAGCTATCTGTAAGGACTCTTCTAAAGATAGACAAGCAGAAATAAGTTCTTTAAATATAGACTTAACTTTTTTATCAGAGATCAAACCAGAGTTTTTTTCAATAAGCCTTCTCAATATTTGGGCCTCTCTATCAGGCTTATAAAAGCTAGACTTTACTGAAAGTTGAGACTTTAGACTTCCAATCTCTTTAGCATGAACCCCCCTTTTTTGAATAAGCTCAAGAATTTTGTCATCTATTTTGTCAATTTCTATTCTGACTTGTTCAATTTTTGTCTTTGTCACCATTACCCATATTTTGATTCAAAAGCCTCCATAAAGGCTATTAAATCATCTATTGCCTCCTGAGGCATGGCATTATAGATGCTAGCTCTCATTCCTCCAACTGATCTATGCCCTTTTAAATTTAGGAGATTTTCACTTTCGGCTTCGTTTAGAAATGCGCCATCTAGATCAGGGCTTTTTAGAATAAAGGGAATGTTCATAATTGATCTATTTTTTTTGGCAACTGGGTTGCTGTAGAAATCACTCCTATCAATGTAGTCATACAGTGTTGACGCTTTTAAATAATTACTCTCTTTTACTGCCTCAAGACCGCCTAAAGATTTAAGCCATTTAAAAACTTTACCTGCCATGTACCATGCAAATGTTGGCGGAGTATTCAGCATTGAACCTGATTGAGCGTGTTTATCGTAATTCATGATATTTGGAAGATCTTTATTGCATGATGACAAAAAATCTTTGCTAATAATTGCTATGGTTAAACCTGCTGGGCCAATGTTCTTTTGAGCACCCGCATAAATCATTGAAAACTTTGAGACGTCTATTGGTTCTGCAAGAATAACAGATGACATATCTGCAATGATGGGGTTCTCAACTGATGGAACATCATGAATTGCATTGCCTTGGATCGTTTCATTGGCTACATAATGAAAATAGCCATTTGATGATCTTAATTTCCAGTCTATAAGTTCTGGTACATTAGTAAAATTAGATTCCTCAGAGGAAGCACAAATGTTTAGATCACATACTTTAGAACATTCTTTAATAGCCTTTGTGGACCAAGTTCCAGTCTCTAAATATTCAGGAATACCAATGTGGGCAAAGTTCATTGGAATTAAGCCAAATTGAAGAGTAGCGCCGCCCTGAAGAAATAAAACATCATGAGATTCAGGAACGTCTAAAAGTTCGATTAAATCATCTCTAGCAGCATTGGCGATCTCACCATAATCTTTGGATCTATGACTCATCTCCATCACAGACATACCGGAGGATTTGAATTCTAAAAGCTCTGACTGTGTTTCCTTAAGAACAGATTCAGGAATGATCGCGGGCCCAGCTGAGAAATTCCATTTTCTCATTGGCTAGTCTTCTTCTTCATCAGGAGGTATTCGCACCCCCTCGATAAGTTTTTCACCTTCTTTGGGAGTAATAACTTTGACACCTTGAGTATTTCTTCCAAGCGTAGGTATTTGCCCAACGCTTGTTCGAATCATTGTGCCTTTGTCGCTAATAAGCATTATTCCATCTTCTTCATCGACTGAAGACGCAGATACCATTAAGCCATTTCTATCTGAAGTTTTAAGAGCAATAACACCTTGACCGCCTCGATTATGCATTGTGAAATCTTCAAGCTTAGATTTCTTGCCGTACCCGTTTTCTGAAAGACATAAAATTGTCTTTGTTGTATCTCCCACCATTAGAGAAATAATTTTCATATCTTTCTGCAATCTCATGCCTCTAACGCCTCTTGCAGTTCTGCCCATCGGTCTTACTTTAGATTCATGAAATCGAATAAGTTTCCCAGAGAGAGATGCTAAAAGAATTTCTTGATTACCGTCAGTTACTACTGACCCAACTAGTTTGTCGCCCTCATCGAGCTTTATAGCTTTGATTCCTGATTTATACTTCTTTGCAAAAAACTTAAGAGAAGTTTTTTTTACTGTACCGTTTCTAGTTGCCATAAACACATACTTATCTTCAGCAAAATCTTCAACCGGTAAAATTTGAGTAACAGTTTCATCATCATCAAGGTTGAGCATATTTACCAGTGGTCTACCTTTTGAAGTTCTACTGGCAACAGGAATTTCATAAACCTTTAACCAGTAAACTTTTCCTAGAGTTGTGAAGCATAATAACTGTGAGTGCGAGCTAAGCACATATAGATTTTGAATAAGGTCTTCCTCTTTCACTGAAGCTGCAGCCTTGCCCATACCTCCCCTTCTTTGTTCCCTGTACTCAGTAAGAGGCTGGGTTTTAGCATAGCCACTTCTTGAAAGAGTTAACACTCTTGTCTCTTCAGGAATCAGATCTTCATTTGATATATCTTGTCTTGCATCGTTAACATCTGTTTTCCTTTCATCGCCAAAACTTTCTTTGATTTCATTGAGCTCATCACGAACAACTCCTTGAAGCACATTATTGTCATCTAGGATTTCTTGTAATTTTTGAATCTTCTCAATTAATTCATTAAATTCAGATGATAAATTGTCTTGCTCAAGTCCGGTTAACCTCCCGAGCCTCAGCTCAAGAATTGATTTAGCTTGATCGGGTGAAAGTTTGTAATTTTTACCCTTAAGGCCTAAGTCAGCGGGAAGCCCCTTTGGCTTGCATGCATCTTTGCCTACTTTCTTAAGAATGGCTTCAATTGGACCAGCTTTCCATGTTTTTTTGCTTAACTCGGCAGCAGCAATCTTTGGGTCCTTAGATTTTTTAATGATAGTAATGATTGAATCAATATTAGCAATTGCTACCATCAGGCCTTCTACAATATGGCCTCTGTCTTTGGCTTTCTTTAGTTCAAATTTTGTTCTTTTGGTAACGACATCTTTTCTATGCTTAATAAACTCCTGAAGGATTTCCTTTAAATTTAGAACTTTTGGTTGTCCGTTTACAAGAACAGTAAAATTGATGCCAAATGATTGCTCCAATTGAGTTTGGGCATAAAGATTATTCTCAAGGACATCGACTGATTCTCCCTTTTTAACGTCAATTACAACTCTGAGGCCATCTTTATCAGACTCATCTCTAATTTCTCTTATGCCATCAATCTTTTTATCCTTAACGAGTTCAGCAATCTTTTCTAGCATGCGAGCTTTGTTAACCATGTATGGTATTTCATTGATTACCAGTGATTGATTCCCTGATTTATCTTCTTCAACTGAAGTTTTCGCCCTCACATAAATAATTCCCCTGCCAGTGTTATAAGCTTCATAGATTCCCATCTTTCCATCAATAATTCCACCTGTTGGAAAATCGGGTCCTGAAATCGATTGCGTCAGCTGATCAATACTAGTCTTTGGATTTTCTAGGAGTGCAAGAGATCCATTAACAACCTCAGTAAGATTATGCGGAGGTATATTAGTTGCCATTCCAACAGCAATACCAGATGAGCCATTCACTAATAGAGTTGGAACTCTGGTTGGAAGGACATCAGGAATTTGCTCTGACCCATCATAGTTAGGTGAAAAGTTGACAGTATCTTTTTCTATGTCCGCCAAAAGTTGATCAGTGATTTTTGACATCCGTACTTCGGTATATCTCATTGCAGCAGGTGGATCACCGTCAATTGAGCCAAAATTTCCTTGTCCTTCTACCAACATGTATCTCATAGAAAAATCTTGAGCCATTCTAACCATGGCGTCATAGACTGCACTATCACCATGAGGGTGATATTTACCAATCACATCGCCAACAACTCTGGCAGATTTTTTGTAGGGTCTGTTGTAGTAGTTCTTTAGGTCATGCATGGCAAAGAGTATGCGACGATGAACAGGTTTCAAGCCATCTCTGACATCAGGCAGGGCTCTGCCATGAATTACGCTCATTGCATAGCTCAGATAAGATTGTTTCAGCTCATCTTCAATGCTTATTGGGAGTATTTCTTTGGCAAAATCTGACATAAATTTCTCTGGGTTTTTGACAGATTAAATATCTATTAAATACCTTAATTTAAGGTATAAATTTTACCATATTTTGGGGGATAAAATTAGTCTTTAAACTCGGAAACTACTGTGCCAATTGACTCTTTTGCATCGCCAAATAGCATCCTAGTATTTTCTTTAAAAAACAGTGGGTTTTGGACTCCAGCAAAGCCAGATGACATTGATCTTTTAAGCACAAAAACAGTCTTAGCATTATGAACTTCAATAATGGGCATTCCGTAAATAGGGCTTCCTGGCTCTTCAGTAGCTGAGGGATTAACAACGTCATTGGCACCAATGACCACTGCGACATCAAAAGTATCCATGGTTGGATTCACATCGTCTGGCTCTACAAGTAGATCATAAGAAACGTTTGCTTCTGCAAGGAGGACATTCATATGACCAGGCATCCTTCCTGCAACGGGATGAATTCCATATTTAACTTCGGTACCATTTTCTTCCATGAGCTCTCCTAGCTCTCTAACAACGTGTTGCGCTTGAGCAACCGCCATTCCATATCCTGGAACCACTAACACCGAAGAAGCATTTTCTAATATTAAATAAGCATCTTCCGCGTTTATAGGTTTGACTTCTCCCTGCTCCCCCTCTGATTTAGATGAGGAAGCAGATGCATAGCCAACAAATAAAATATTTCCAATTGTTCTATTCATCGCCTTGGCCATGATAATGGTCAAAATCAAACCACTGGCGCCAACTAAGGAGCCTGCCACTATCAAAACATTATTTAGTAATAGCAAACCTGCAAATGCGGCAGCAATTCCAGAAAGTGAATTCAGTAAGGAGATTACTACTGGCATGTCACCGCCACCAATGGGCATGACAAAACCAAGTCCTGCCAATACTGTTAATACTAAAAATCCCAAGAAAATAAAATTTGGATTTATGCTCAAAGCTGGAACAAACATCATAATTAATAAGGCAGGAATACTAAGATAAAAGAACGTAACTAAAATATTTGTTACCAAAGACCCTTTCTCTAGGTTAATTTTTTCTGATAATTTTCCATAAGCCACAATTGATCCAGAGAAGGTTATCCCCCCAATGTAAATGGTTATCATAATTAGAAGATTCTGTAATAACGCTGGTTGCGTGTCAGTAAATTGTGACCAGGCTATTAGAAAGGAAGCCATTCCCCCAAACCCATTGAATAAAGCTACCATTTCTGGGATTGCAGTCATCTTAACTTTCAGTGCAATCACAGAGCCTATTAAGGCACCCAAGATTATTGCTGAAATAATAATAGCGATACCTATGTCTACGTCGATAAGTGTTACAGAAACTGCTGACAACATGGCAACTGAAGAAAGTATATTACCTCGAACTGCAGTCGACTCTTTACCGAGCATCTTTATACCTAAAATAAATAGAACAGAAGAAACTATATAAACGAGGTTCTGAAAAATGGTAATGTCTATCAAGGTGTTCATTATGATTTCTTTTTAAACATGCTCAGCATTCTATTAGTTACTAAATAGCCACCAAAAACATTTATGGATGCAAATAATATTGCAAAGAATGCTAAAACGTTTTGTATTTGACCTTCAGCACTTAACATTAAAGCTCCCACAAGTGCTATACCTGAAATAGCATTTGCACCTGACATAAGTGGTGTATGAAGAGTGCTTGGGACCTTTGAGATAAGCTCTAGGCCAAGAAAAATTGATAACAGTAAAACAAATCCAAGCAAAATATATATTTCCATTATTTAAACCTCTCGTCCCTAATTTTACCTTGGTGAACTAGAACACTGCTTTTAATAATCTCATCTTCAAAATCAAGATTTATCGAGACAGATTCTTTATCAAAAAACTCTGTTATCCAGTTAATAATGTTATTTGATAATGCTACCGAAGCATGACCGGCAACCCTAGAAGCTAAGTTGGATATACCTACAATTTTCACGCCATTATTTTCAACAACTTGATCTACTATGGATCCTTCTACATTGCCGCCGCTTTCAACTGCCATATCTAGTATTACACTTCCTGGTTTCATTTTACTGATCGTAGATTGATCAATTAATTTAGGAGCAGGTCTTCCAAAAAGCTGAGCAGTAGTAATTACAATATCTGACTTTTCGCATACTTTGGATTGGAGTTCTTTTTGCTTAGCTATCTGCTCTTCAGTTAATTCCTTAGCATAGCCTTGGTCTGTTTCACCTGTCTCACCTAGATCAATTTTTACAAATTTAGCACCTAATGACTTCACTTGCTCTTCAACCACATCACGTGTATCAAAAGCCTCTACTCTAGCGCCCAGTCTCTTTGCCGTAGCTATAGCTTGAAGGCCTGCCACACCAACCCCTATTACAAAGACTTTTGCAGGTTTTAAAGTTCCAGCAGCTGTCATCATCATTGGTAAAGCTGAAGATAGTAAGCTTGAAGCTTCTATGACTGCAGAATAGCCTGCAAGATTGGCTTGAGAGCTCAAAACATCCATTTTTTGTGCTCTGGTTATTCGAGGTATAAACTCCATACTTACAGCTGTTTGTCCAGAAGTTTCAAGCATTTTTAGATGTTCTTTATTTCCGAAAGGATCAATCATGCCTAAGACAATTGAATTCTTTTTTAGTGCTTGAACTTCCTCACTCGATAAAGCCGATGGAACAATTAAAATATCTGCTTCACTTAAGCAGTTATGACGAGATACAGGAGTTAAATTATTTTTTTGAAATTCACTGTCAGACACATTTATGCCTTGACCAATACCAGATTCAAATATAACTTTCACACCTTCTAAATTAACTAAGCTATAGATTGTCTCTGGATGAAGAACTGATCTTTTGTCAGTTGGACTTGTAGTTTTTAGTGCGCCAATAATCATGTTAAATATTTAATTAATATGTAGTACATTCGAATTTATTTGACTACATATGTCAATCTTTACACAAATTAGCTTAAAAACAATAATTTATATGTGAGATGCATGTAGTATCACTACAATAAAATTTATTTTTTCTTAATTTTTAACGATGAATTAAACTAACTTTATTATGTTTAAAGATAAAAAATATACAGCAATTATCACAGGAGGAAGCAGAGGTGTGGGAGCAGCTGCAGCAAAAAAATTAGCATCTCATGGGTGGAATGTTTTAATTACATGCTCGAGCTCTATTGATGAAGCGGAGAATATTGCTAATCAGTCAGATGATCTCTCAGGTGAAATAGTTGCAATTCAAGCGAATGTTTCAAATCAAAAAGATTGTGATGCAACCATTGAAAAATGCGTATCACTTTGGGGAGGCTTAGATTCTCTTATAAACAACGCAGGTACAACAAAATTTGTTTGGGACCATTCTGATCTTTCATCTTTATCCGCAGAAGATTTTATTAAAATCTACTCGGTAAATCTCATTGGCCCATTTCAAATGGTTAAATCATGCAAACAACATCTCATTGAATCTTCAAACCCTAGTATTGTGAATATCTCCTCTATTGCCGGTATCAAAGGCATTGGTAGTTCAATAGCATATGCCTCTTCAAAAGGAGCATTAAATACCATGACACTGTCAATGGCTAGAAATCTTGGGCCCATTAGAGTAAATGCTATCTGCCCAGGATTCATTGAGGGTGAATGGCTTAAAAAAGGTATGGGTGAAGAGGTCTACGAGGGTACTAAAAAGCACATAGAAGCAACTGCGCCATTAAGAAAGACCTGTACGCCTGAATCTATTGGTGAAATAATTTATTATCTTGCAAGTGGGAGCTCACTAGTCACAGGACAACTTATCACAGTTGATGGAGGGGTTTCTCTAAATCTCTAAACTAGTTAATAGATTTTTTAACTTTAGGAGATACAGTGAATTTAACTTTTCTCTTTGACGGAATTGGGAACTCTTCCATTGTTTTTGGATTTCTTCCAACTCTCTCTTTTGTTTGAACAATATCAAATGTCCCAAAACCAGAAAGTTTTACGGTCTTTCCAGAGTTTAGTTGTTCCTTGATGGTATCAAAAAATAAATCAACAAATTTTTTTGCATCAGCAAAAGATAATTCAGTTTGATCACTGAGGTTTTGAGCAAGTTCTTTTTTGGTTAAAGTCACTTCCTAAGTTTAGCAGATAGTTTGCTAGTTAAGTTTCGCAAGATTTTATCGATTGACTGATTTACTTCTTCATCTTTTAAAGACCGACTTTGGCTTTGGAAACTAAACCTAATGGTTAGACTTTTTTGATCTTCCTGGAGATCTTTTCCAGAGAATATATCAATCAATTCGAACTTTCTTAAATAGCTAATCTTAAGCTTTGAAATTAAGCTCTCAATAACCGAATAATCAATTTTCTTATCAAGCACAATATTTAAATCTCTTTCAGAGAATGGAAATTTGGAAACAGGATTTAAATTATCTCTTTGATTGGTTTGAAGAAGTTTATCAACCAATAAACTAAATCCGTACAACTGTTCGGATGAGAAATTATTATTGATTTCACCAAAACTGCCGATAATTTCTTTTGAATGATTGTTTTTAATCATCAATGAGTTTTCATTAAAAAATGTATTATCGGTATTGAAAATGAATTCATAATTTTTGAAGCCAAGTGTTTTTAGCAAATCTTGAATGTCTTTTTTTAAAGTAAAAAAATTGTATGCCAATGAATTTTGATCCCAGAATTTAGCCTTAGTTGACCTGCAGACTACTCCACTGACAATTTCTTCTTCAGAAAAAGATATCCCGCTTTTTTTATAGGATCTTCCTATCTCAAAGAGATTTATAGTTTTAAACCCCCTCTTTAGGTTATCTTCAACAGCGCTAATCAATGACTGTAAGAGATTGCTTCTTAATAAAGACTCTTCACTATTTAATGGATTTGCGACTTTAACTGATTTGTTGTCGCTGAGATCTAGGTTTGAAGCTGTGAAAGGTATATGCATTACCTCTTGATAGCCTCGATTTATGAAAAATAATCTTAAGGTGTTCTTTATATTATTACTAATAACTTTCGCATATTGTGCAGCCTTAGGTTTGTTCACTGGAAGATTGTCATAGCCATAATGTCTCAGGATTTCCTCATAAAGATCCTCAGCAAGGCTCATGTCAAATCTATGACTTGGAGTTGAAATAGTTAACCCTGTTTTAAAGGAATCGATTTCTATAAACCCAAGCAATTTAAGTGTTCTTGTAATGAATTTTTTAGATATCTTAACGCCCGCAAAAGATTCAAAATTTAGATAATCTAGGGTGATCTTTTTTGCGAAGTTTGTTTTCTTTTCTAACTTATTGCAGCCTATTAATTTGAATGAAGCTATTTCTTCAAGTAAATCTAAATATCTCTCAAGCGCAAATGCTTGAATTGACGGATCAACCCCCCTTTCAAATCTTGTTGATGCATCAGTACTCAAACCATATTGTCTTGCCTTATTCATTAAGCTTTCAGGTGAGAAGAACGCAGCTTCAATTGCAATTGATTTTGTAGAATCTGAAACAGCGGTGTTAGCACCTCCGATAATTCCGGCTATTGCAATTGCTCCAGACTCATCACGAATTATCAGTGTATCTTTGGTGATCTCTTTAACTTCATTGCCTATTACTTTAAGGGATTCTTTATTAACAGAAAAACCAACTGAAATAGGCAAGCTTAGGGTTTCCCTATCAAATACATGAAGAGGTGTTCCCTGCTCAAGCATAACAAAATTACCTAAGTCCACTAGGGGATGGATAAGCGGAATGCCAGCACTTTCAAGTAATGATTTAATATTTTTTGGAAGAGATTTTTTTAGAACAATATCATCCAACAAAAGTAGGTGATAATTTTTACATGCATTTGTTTCTATCTCCTTAATTACTTTTAAGTCTCTCTTGAAAGTAAGATTATTTTTTGAAGAAAAAGATTTTTTATGGAGATCTTGATTTTTGAATGCCCAATAATCTCTTGCCAGCCCCTTTAAGGAAAAAGCATCACCCCTATTTGGAGTTAAATCAAAGTCTATGCAATTACCATCAACCTCACATTCAAATCCAAGATCAGTAAAAATCGCAGAAAGTCTATTTTGACTTTCATTAGAGGCTAAAAATTTCTTTAAATATGAATATTCGATTCTCATATTAAATTTGCTCTAAAAATTCTAAATTAGATGAGTAGAAGTCTCGAATATCCTTAACACCGTAATAAAGCATCGCAAGCCTTTCTACACCCATTCCAAAAGCATAACCTTGGAATTTATGATGATCGATATTGCAGTTTTTAAGAACATTTGGATGGACCATTCCACAACCCAAAACCTCTAGCCAATCTGAATCAAACTTAATATCCACCTCCGCAGAAGGTTCAGTAAATGGGAAATAAGATGGCCTAAAACGGACATCCATTTTTTTGTTAAAAAAGAATTCAAGAAAGTCAATCAAAATTCCTTTCAAGTCAGCAAAGCTGATATCAACATCGACAGCCAAACCTTCCACCTGCGTGAACATTGGAAGATGAGTTGTATCAGAATCGCACCTATACACTCTCCCGGGAGAAAGCATATATATCGGAGCTGCATGCTCTAACATTGAGTGAATTTGAGTATTAGAGGTATGAGTCCTTAATAAGTAACTGTCTTTTGATTTTGTATCGACATAAAAAGTATCATGCATTTGTCTTGCGGGATGGTTTTTTGGAAAATTTAAAGCTTCAAAATTATAAAAATCAGTTTCTATTTCATTGCCATAGAAAGTTTTGAAATTAAGATTTTCAAAATACCTTAATATTTTATTAGTACATTCAGAAATTGGGTGAGCTCCGGATACCGAATCTTGAACTGGCAACGAGGTATCAATGATATCAACTGCACTATTAAAATTAATATTCTCTTGGAAGTCCCTAAAAATATTATTTAATTGATTTCTTAATAGATTAAGTTCTTTTGCCGCAAGAACTTTTTTTTCAGGATCTAGATTTTTTAACTCTTTGAAACTTAGCTGAATGAAAGATTTTTTACCTAAGAATTGGGATCTGACTTTGAAAAAATCTGATTCGTTAGCTACGGAAGATAAACTTCGTAAGGCCTCTTCAATTAAATCCTTTGGGATTTGCATGAGAGCATTATAGCCTTACTTTATCTACAATCTTTGAAAATGTTTTTGGGTCAGAATAAGCGATTCCAGATAGAATTCTTCTATCAAGCTTTATATCAGACTTTGAAAGGTTGTTTATAAACCTGCTATATGAGATCTCATGATCATTTAGTGCAGCTGATATTCTAGCAATCCACAAAGATCTAAAGGTTCTCTTCTTGTTCTTTCTATCTCTAAAAGCGTATTGAAGCGATTTAATATTTGACTGTTTTGCAGTTTTATATAGCCTACTTCTCGCACCATAGTGGCCTTTTGTAGAGGAAAGAACTTTTTTATGTTTGGCTTTTGCTGTTACAGCTTTAGTTGTTCTTGGCATGATTATCTCTTATTTGACTAAAAGTTTAGATGCTATTTTTTTAGTTTCATCTTGCATCTTAATAAGCCCTCTATTGTGTCTTTTTCTCTTGGTGGTTTGCTTGGTTAAAATATGAGATCTGTTGGCACTTCTTCGCTTTAAGCCAGAACCTGTCTTTTTAAATCTCTTTTTAGCACTAGAGTGTGTTTTTAACTTATAACCCATAATAATTTTATTTCTTTTTGACTTTAGAAAGCACCATCAACAGTTGTCTACCTTCCAATGAAGGCTCTTGGTCAACTTGAGCAACATCACTTAAGTCATCTTTAATTCGATTAAGCAGCTCAAGACCTAGATTAGAGTTTAAAATCTCACGCCCCCTAAATCGGACGCTAATTTTAGTCTTATCTCCGTCAATAATAAAGTTTTTTATCTTTTTTAATTTAATGTTGTAATCACCAACATCTGTAGAGGGCCTGAATTTAATCTCTTTTAAGGACTGTTTTCTCTGTTTTTTTGCGCCCCCTTGATTTTTCTTCTTTTCAAATTGGAATTTACCGTAATCTAATAATTTGCATACAGTTGGATTTGCACCATAAGGTGATACTTGAACAAGATCAATGTTTTTTGCTTTTGCTTTATCGAGCGCTTCTTCAATCATGACGATCCCAAGTTTTTCACCGCTATCATCAATTAACATAACTTCATCAGCCCTAATCTTTTCATTGATAGGCATGAAGTTTTTCTTTTGCGAAGCTATAGTACTATCTCCAACAGAATCTAAAGAATAAAATTAAAATTAATAATAGAAATAATCAAACTAGGATGTTAGTTTTACAAGGATTTGCGACATAGATGGTGAATTTTATATAAATTTATTGATAAAACAACAATAATTCCTAAATACTATATATAAAAACTTTTTTCGAAATTACATTTTTATAACAAAAATACTTACAATCCTGTTCACTAATAATGAATAAGCTATGACTGATAATATCGACCAAAATGAAGTTCAAAAATTTGCAGCCATTGCAGAACAATGGTGGGATCCCACTGGTGATTTCAAACCCTTGCATGTGATTAATCCAATCAGAGCAGAATATATCTCCAATAAAATTGATCTTAAGGGCAAAAAAGTTTTGGATGTTGGATGTGGTGGCGGTCTTCTTGCTGAAGCATTATTTGATGCGGGAGCTGAGGTTTCAGCAATAGATGTAACAGAAAGAAATATTGAAGTAGCAAAACATCATGCTAATGCTCACAAAAAAAATATTTCATACCATCTCACAGATGCGAAGAGTTTTTCAAATAATCATAAAAACTACTTTGATATTGTGACCTGTCTTGAGGTTTTGGAGCACGTACCTGACCCATCAGTTTTAATAAACGAATGCTCCTCTATGCTCAAAAGACATGGGTCCTTGTTCCTTTCAACAATCAATAAAAATCCACGATCTTTTGTAACAGCAATTTTTGGAGCCGAATACCTCTTTCAATTGTTGCCTAAAGGCACTCATGAATATGCAAAATTTATAAAACCTTATGAACTAGAGTCATATATGACTTCAGCAAATGTAAGGCTTATGGAAAGCAAGGGTCTTTTTTATAACCCCCTCTTTCATAGTGCAACACTAAATAATGATTTAGGTGTTAACTATATGATGCATGGTGTAAAAGTTGATTAAAGGATTGCTCTTTGATTTGGATGGCACCTTACTTGATTCTGCTCCAGACTTTGTTTATTGCTTAAATTCTCTTTTAGAAAAATATCAAAAGCCTCCAACAGATGCAGATTTAATAAGATCTTATGTTTCTGATGGAAGCGCAATGTTAGTCAAGCTTGGATTTAAAATTGAGGAGGATCATCCTGAATTCGAAAAATTAAAAAAAGAATTTCTTGATACTTATAAAAATAACCTTGGCAAGTTTTCAAATTTATTTATTGGTGCTTCGGAATTGATTGAAAAAACTAAACTCAATAATTTGAAATGGGGAATCGTAACTAACAAACCATATGTATATGCCTCTAAAATTATTGAAGAAACCCCTGATCTATCATCCTGTATGACCTTGGTTTGTCCAGATCATCTAAAAAAAGCTAAACCTAGTCCTGAAGGAATATTGTTAGCATGCAATCAGCTTAACCTTAATCCGAAAGAAGTGATTTATTTTGGAGATCACCAAAAGGATTTAATGGCTTCTAGAGCAGCAGGAACTCTTACCGCAGCATGCACTTATGGGTATGCATTAAAATCATCTGACCTTGACAATGATGATATTGAAGTTAGAAATTTATTAGAGTTTTCAAAAACTAATTTTAAGTTGCTAGATGAACACGCTTGAAAATAAAAATATTCTGATCACTGGTGCCACTAGAGGGATAGGCAATAAGCTAGCAACGCATTTTGCTTCTCAAGGAGCTAACATAGTTTTACTAGCAAGCAATGAGGAGAGTCTTAACAAGACCTATGATGGATTGGTGTCAATTAACCCGAAAGGTAAGCATCTTATTATTTGCTGTGATTTAAGCAACTTAGATGCATCTCATTACAATGAAATTAAATTAAATATTGACGAAAACTATGATGAACTTTACGGCCTTGTTCTAAATGCAGCAATTTTAGGCAAGATGAGTGCCTTGAGTGATTATGATTTAGAAACTTGGAACAAGGTAATGAATGTAAACCTCACTTCACAGTTTATGCTAGCAAAGACCATGCTACCAATTTTAACTAACTCTCAAAAAGCTAGAATTATTTTTACGTCTTCTGGTGTGGCTGATTATGGTAAGGCTTTTTGGGGAGCATATTCGGTAAGCAAGTTTGCTGTGAAGGGACTGGCTGAAATATTTCGAGATGAACTCGAAAATATTCATGATCTAAAGATATTTAATTTTGATCCGGGTGCATCTCCAACGGATATGAGGTCAACTGCATATCCTGGCGAAGACCCAAATGACCTTAAATCACTAGATGATCTAATGCCTTGTTATGACTGGTTTTTCTCAAAGGATAGTGATGCCGCAACTGAACATTACTTTAGATATTCAGAATTAATCAAGACTATCCCATAGGTTCAAACTCAGGTAGGAATTAAAGGGTTTATAAATCTCCTCGATACTTTCTAAGGTCTCATTAGGAAAAAAATTATTGCATGCCCTTTTTATGCCTAAATCTCCTTTGGGCAATATATCGACATCACCTAGGAAAAACATTTTTGCCATATCTACTGTCCAAGGCCCTATCCCCTTATAAGAAATTAATAAATTAGTGAATCCCTCTGCTCCAATGGTTTTGTAATAATTTTTCTTCTTTTGTAATTTATTAGAAATTAAAATATTTTTTACATATTCACATTTTTTTTGAGAGAGTCCGCTATCCCTAAGGTCATTCTCTAAGTTCCTATTTTGTAATGGTAGATTAATGATAAATTTCTCAGCTCGCTCCCATATAGTTTTTGCAGCTTTTGTAGAAAGTTGTTGTCCTACAATTGCCTTTGATAAATAGACTGACAATTCTCCATTAAATACTTTGAGCTGTTTTGGAGGGCTGATTTTTAAAAAATTTAAAAAACTAGAGTGGTTATTTTTTTTAGAAATTTTTAATAAATCCAAATGAATCTTCTTATATTCCATTTTCAATGATTTGGTCGACTTCATTTGAGGTAAGTTCTTTTAATTGTCCTTCTTTTAAGTCCTTATCTAAAAATATCGAACCAAATCTAACACGTTTTAGTCTGCTGACTTGTAAGCCATGATAATCAAAAAGATTTCTTACTTCTCTATTTTTCCCTGACTGTAAACAGACAGTAAACCATTGATTGGATGATTGCTTCACCCCCAGGACAATATCTGTCAACTGCAATTTTTTATCATCAATATTTATACCTTTCAGCATGGATTCTTTGATTTTCTCACTAAAGTTCCCTCTTGCTCTGACAAGATATTCTCTATCAATTATCGAAGATGGATGCATGAGTTTATGTGCTAGCTCACCATTATTTGTTATTAATAAGAGGCCAGTTGTGTTGACATCAAGTCTGCCGATTGAAATCCAATTAGTCGATGGATCAGGTAAATTATCAAATATTGTTGCGCCAAATTTTTGTGGGTTCTTAGAACATATCACACCACGTTGTTTATTAAGCATTATAATTCTAGTGGGTTGAGCAATAGATTCTATTAAATTTCCATCAACATATACTTTGTCTAATTCACCAACTTTATCTCCTAGCTTTGCTTGAGCATCATTGAGTCGGACTCTTCCTCGTTTTATGATTTCTTCAGATTTGCGCCTAGATCCAAACCCAGCGCTCGCTAGAAACTTTTGTAGTCTTTGCATTCAATGCATTATCCAGTTTGAAGATTGAAATCATCGTCAACGAGGTCAATGGAAGCATCTTCTATCTCGGGTAATGGCGGAAGATCAGATATTGATTTAACTTGTAAATCATCTAAAAAATTAGTTGTAGTTTTGTAAAGAGTTGGTCTTCCTGGAACATCTCTATATCCTGCAGCTTGGATCCAATTTTTATCAAGAAGTGTTCTTATAATTTGAGAGCTAACACTAACGCCTCGAATATCCTCAATATCGCCTCTTGTAACTGGTTGCCTGTAGGCAATTATTGAAATGGTTTCCATTAAGGCTTTAGATGTTCTAGCTTGGGTATCACTCCACATTGGATAAATTAATTCAGAAAACTCAGATTTAATTTGAAGACGGTATCCACTAGCAACTTCCAATATTGAAAGTGAAGTTTCTTGATATCTTAATTCCAAGTCATTAAGGACTTCCTTAATTTCCGATAATTCAACTTTGATGCCTTGATTTGATAAAAGAGATTTAATTTCTGAAAGTTTTACTGGTCGAGCTGCGCCAAACAAGATAGCTTCAACATGATTTGCATTTAATTCCATTAATGGACTCCCTGACTGACTGATTTAAGATACAACTGATTTGAGTCCTCATTCTGAATGATTTCTATATTGCCATCCTTAACAAGCTCTAGTGATGCCAATAAAGCAACTGCAACACCTTGTCTCCCCTCAGATTTTTTAAAGGTCTTAAAGAATTGAATGATATTTCTTTTGGTTAAAAGGCCAAGAATGTGCTCAATCCTTTCTTGCGTTGATAATTCCTCAAATTCAACAAAGTGGATTCCTTCAAATTTAGGTCTTGAAATTACTTCAGCAAACACATCCCGAAGATCGGTTGTATTGAAAGGGAGTTGCTCCTTGGGCTCATTAAACTTTGGCAAGCCAGCGTTGGCAACAAAATAGTCCCGTTCAATTTTGGGAAGGTTTGAGATTCTTTCCGAGACAGATTTAAAGCGTTTGTATTCTTGTAATCTTCTTATCAGAGTTGATCTTGGATCTTCTTCATCTTCAAGCTCATTATCTTGAGGAAGCAACATTCTAGATTTAACATGCGCTAGAGTTGCCGCCATGACCATATAATCTGATGCAAGCTCAACCTTCAATTCTTCCATAATTTCTATATATTGGAGATATTGTTCTGTGATTGAAGCTAGATCTAACTCCAGTATATCAATATCTTTTTTATTAATTAGATATAAAAGAAGATCCATTGGACCTGAGAACTCCTCTAGGATTAATTCAAGGGCATTTGGAGGAATAAATAAATCCTCTGGGAGAGCATCAATATTTTTACCCTTAAGCAGCGGAAATTCTCTTTGAATTGTAGAGCTCATCTACTAGATAGTGTAATCATTGAGTGAATAATACACAATATATAGTGTTTTTAAAGCATTTTGAGGCTTATACAAAAGATTTAACTAAATCAGTTAATTTACGGTAAAAACATATATATTTTTGATTAATATATTTTTTATAGTTTTTTATCAATTATCATACTGCAAATGAATTATCTTACTGACAATACAAGAATTGTAGAGAAGTTTGATCTAATAACTCCTAATGAAGTTTTAGAGAAATATCCACTTACAGATGAGGTTGCAGCGCTTGTATATGGAACTAGAAATGAAATAAGTCAGGTTCTCCATGGCAAAGATGATAGGTTGCTTGTGATATGTGGGCCATGTTCAGTTCATGATAAAAAATCAGCCATTGAATACGCTAAATTTTTAAAAGATGCTAGAGATCAATTCTCAGATAATCTTTTAATAGTAATGAGAGTATATTTTGAAAAACCTAGGACTACAGTTGGTTGGAAAGGTCTCATTAACGACCCAGATCTGAATAATACTTTTGATGCCAATAAAGGCTTGATGTTAGCTAGATCAATTCTTAAAGAAATTTCTGAAATTGGGCTTCCTATAGGTACAGAATTCCTAGATCCCATTTCACCACAATACGTTGCTGATCTAATATCTTGGGGCGCCATTGGTGCGCGAACTGCAGAAAGTCAGATACATAGAGAGCTAGCATCTGGTTTGTCTTGTCCTATTGGTATTAAAAATGGAACTTCTGGTGCACTCAAGCCAGCAATTGATGGAATCCAAGCAGCTAACCACTCACATGTATTCTTCTCTAATACAAAAGAAGGTATGGTCTCCATTTACAAGACTTCAGGCAATTCAGATGCTCACATTATTTTAAGAGGTGGCAGCAATCCTAATTATGACAATGAGGCAGTAGAGCAAACCTTGATAGCATTAAGAGAGGCGGAGGTTAATGAATCAATCATGATCGATGCGAGCCATGGAAATAGTCAGAAGCAACATAAAAATCAAGTCACCGTTACACAAAAAATTGCTGATCAAATTTCTGATGGTAACTTGCTTATCAGAGGCCTCATGCTAGAGAGCAATTTAGTTGAAGGTAATCAGTCAATTTCAGAAAATCTTACATATGGTCAAAGTATTACTGACGCATGCATGAATACAGAAGATACGTTGATATGTTTAAATGCTTGCTATGAAGCTGTTGAAAAAAGAAGAGGAAACTAATTGAAGGAAGTTTCAGTTTCACTCGATATAATTAATACTCTTGGCCCTACTTCAGCAATAGTTTTGGCTGTAATTCAGCAAAATAAAATTTCCTCTGAAAACTTCGATGAACTGATCTCTAATTTAGAGAATTATCTAAAATTTGAAAATAGGGAAAATCTCATCCAAGCAACTCAAAAGCTTTTGAAACTAAAACTTATTGGATCTAGCGATTCTGCAACTGGGAAAAAAGACAATGTTTATAAATTGAAGCTTCCTGGGAAGTCTCCAGATGGGTTAAAAAAGCAGATGCATACTAACTGGCAACCTAATCTAGAAGTTTACGAAGTATTATTAATGGGTGGTATATCAAAAGAATTTAGTGCTAACAAGCTTCAAGAATTTAAAATTTATTGGGGTGAAAAAGGCTTGCTTAAAGATAATTGGAACTCAATCTTTGTTGATTTTGTAAGAAGAGAATGGGTAAAGGAAAAATCACCAAATAAGGGCGCTCCAACCCAAATGCATCGAAATTGGCAACCAAGCAGTGACGCCTATGAGGTTCTTGAGTTAGCTAATATCCCAAAAAATGTTTCACAATCATATATATTAGAATTTGTACTGTTTTGGGAAGAAGATGGAGTAGCTCTAAAATCATGGAATTCAAAGTTTGTAGACTTTGTAAAAAGAAAAGAAATAGTTAATACAATTAATAATGAAGAAAATAAAAGATCTAATAACAAAGAAGAAGGCCATGGGGAATCTTCAGAGCAGACAAAAGACCTATCGTGGTCAAAAGATCTCGAGCTCTAAAAAGAAACTCATAATTCAATTTATTGAGGACTTATTTTATAAGTTTGAAGTGGCCTATCATTATCAGTTCTTTAAAATTTATTCATCCAATGAAAAAATAATTACTGCGAAACGACTCTGGGCCAGTACATTAAAAAACTTTTCAATTCATCAGCTAAACCAAGCTAGTGCTTTTATTATCAGCAACAATGAGTTCATTCCCACTCTAAACGAATTTGTAAAAGCAGTAAGAAAGCAGCCATACTCAGATAGCATTCCGAGTGCTGATGAAGCATTTTTGGAAGCTCAAAAATCTTATTCTCCAAGAAAAAAATATAATTGGTCACATCCGATAGTTTATTTCGCTGGATGCAAAACTGGATGGAGTACTCTGAATGACTCCAATCAATACAATGCAATCAACCAATTTAGAAAAAATTATGCAGAATTACTAATCAAACTTGAAGAAGGCGTGGATTTATCAATTGATTATACTGAGACTGAAGAATTTGAATTAAAAAAGTTTGATTCCAATTTATTCAAACAACTCAGAAAAAAATATGATCTTTGAGGCAAAAACATACAATTTGGGCTGATTACACTATAATACTCACCCTTTTAAACAGGAGATTTGGACCTATATATGTTTGTAGGTCTTAAAATATAAAAATTATGTCTAAAAACGTCAGGATGGCTTTACTAATTTTGCTACCAGTATCTTTCTGGTTTGCAACTGGCGTGCTTGAAGAGGACAAAATAGAACCGCCAAAAGCTCAGAAAACATTATCCTCAGTTGTAATTAATGAAAGTATTGCGGAAATGATTTCTCCGACCATAAGCGTAAATTCTGTTGCTATCAGTGAAAAAAGAGTTGCGGTTAAGGCAAAAACTTCAGGTGAAGTCGTTGCAACAGGTGTTCGACAAGGTGAATGGGTTAAAAAAGATGAGCTTTTGTGTAGACTCGGCATAGTCGAACTGAATCGAACAGAAGTAAAAGCTCCATTCGATGGCTATGTAGAAAATATTGTTAAGCCAGGTAACTTTATTCAAAGAGGTGAAATCTGCGCAACCATAATTGAGCTAAGCCCTATAACATTCGTTGCTGAGGTTCCTGAAGCTAAAATCAAAGACATCTTTGAAGGTCTTCAGGTCAAAATTGATTTAATCACTGATGAAACTATTTCATCTAATCTCACATTCGTATCTAAAAGCGCATCTCCCGCTACTAGAACCTTCAGAGTTGAAGCAGAGTTTGAGAATGTCACTGGCGCTGTAAGAGATGGTATTACTGGCACAATGCATATTAGTACTCAACCGATTTTAGCCCATAAAATTACTGCTTCCGTTTTATTGCTAACCGATGAAGGCAATATTGGTGTAAGGACTGTTAATTCTGAAAGCAAAGTTGAGTTTCATTCAATAAAAATTATTAAGGATACAGCCGACGGGCTTTGGGTAAGTGGAATACCTCAATTTTCAAATCTTATAGTTCAAGGACAGGGATTTGTTGAAAATGGCCAAACCGTAGCTGTTACAAATCTAGCTAGTCTATGAATAAAATTGTTGATTTTGCTCTTTCCAAAGGAAAGACAACATTAACTATTGCCTTGCTAGTTTTAATTGCTGGAAGTTACTCTCGCACGATCATTCCCGTTGCTGCAGACCCTAGTATTCAGCTACCCCTTGTGAGTGTTTCGGTCTTTCTCGATGGAGCTTCTCCGAATGACGCATCTAGATTAATAGCAAAGCCGTTAGAAAATAGACTTAGAAGTGTCCCTGGGATTGAAGAAATATCATCCAGTAGCACTCTAGGATTTGCAAGATTGGTTGCTGAGTTCGAAGTAGGACATGACATTGATGCTGCACTTGTTGATATCAAACAGGCAGTAGAAGAAGTTAAATACAAGCTTCCACTCGAGGCAGAGGATCCACAAATAAGAGAATACTCATTTGCGACATTCCCTGTTATGAACCTCAGCCTGATAGGAAATGGGCCATTGAGGCAAAAAGTATTTTTTGCAAAAGAACTGCAAGATCAGCTTGAAGGCATAGATGAGGTTCTGAGTATTGATATAAGTGGTGCTCCAGATGAGGTTCTTGAAGCAATTATTGATAAGTCAAAGCTGGAAACTTATGGAATTACATTAAGAGACCTATATTTAGCTGTTTCAAACAATAACGTAATTATTCCTGGTGGTGCTCAAGATACTGGTGATGGTCGTTTTAACATTGAAGTTCCTGGAGTTTTTGAGACTGCTCAAGATGTTTACAGCATTCCTATCAAAGTTACCTCCTCAGCAGTTGTGACCCTTGGAGATCTTGGTGAAATAAGAAGAACTTTTAAAGATTACTCATCATATTCAAAAGTTAATGGTAAAGATGCAGTTACGCTTGAGGTAAAACTTAGAGAGGGTGCTAATGCAATAGATGCTAAACGAGCAATTATGTCGAATATATCTGAGTTTGAACCTTACCTACCTGAAAACATTGAAATTGTTAAAACTGATGATGAAACTATTTGGGCTGAAAAAATGATTACAGAGCTCCAAGGAAACATTGTTACTGCAATCTTTTTGGTAATGATATTGGTTGTTGCCAGTATGGGTATTAGAGTCGGCATGTTGGTTGGTCTATCGATACCGTTTTGCTTCCTATTAACATTTATTGTTTTGAATATTGCAAATATTGAATTTAACTTCCTTGTAATGATGGGGTTGTTGTTAGGGCTTGGAATGCTAATCGATGGCTCTATTGTTGTCACTGAATATGCAGATAGAAAAATATCTGAAGGCGTACAAAGAATTGAAGCCTACAGACTCGCTTCAAAAAGGATGTTCTATCCGATACTGTCCTCGACAGCAACTACAATTGCTGCCTTTACACCACTTATTTTCTGGCCTGGATTCACAGGTCAATTTATGCGTTTTTTACCAATTGCTGTTTTCATAGTTCTATCGGCTTCATTGGTCTATGCAATGATTGTAGTGCCAGTTCTCGGTGCTGTATTTGGTCAAAGAAGATCTTCACTTATGTCTGGAGAATCTGAAAAAACTGGAGAGGTTGTTTTTGACAGAATTTCATCCTTCTACAGCAAATGGGTAAGGGTTTTTGCAAAGAATCCATTTGAAACAATATTAAGCGTTTTTTTTCTATTATCAGTCATTATTATTTCTTACGATCGCTTTGGAAAAGGCACAGTATATTTTCCTTACGTAGACCCTGTTGCTGCTGAGGTGTCAATAAGAGCAAGAGGTAATTTTTCAGCTATCGAATCAAAAGACATTGTTGAGCAAGTTGAAGACAGGCTGCTCGAAATTCAAGAAATAAAAAGTCTTTATTTAAGAACAGGCTCTGAGTGGTTTAACTCAGGAGGTGATGTTGTTGGACGTGGCATTTTTGAGGTCGAGGAATTCAATTCAAAGGGACTTACGGGTCAACAAATAATTGATCAAGCTCAACTAGTAGTAGCAAATATCCCAGGCATTATTGTTGAGATAAGCGAGCAAGAAGGTGGGCCTGCTTTTGAAAATCCCATTGAAATAGGTATTTTTGGAAATACTGAGAATGAGGTTGTTCAGGTAACTCGGATGGTGGAGGACTATGCAAAGAATGGGGTTACTGGCTTGGCGAATATAAGTTCAACGCTACCTTACCCCCAGATTGAGTGGAAGATTGATGTTGATAAACAAAAAGCTGCTCAACTGGGAGTCAATATTTCTGACGTTGGCGCTATTGTGCAGATGCTTACAAATGGTTTTAAAGCTGGTGAATATAGACCTGATGATTCAAGAGATGAAGTTGAGATAAGAGTCAGGTTTAAGCGCGATGAAAGATCGTTAACGGGTATTGATGATCTAAAGGTCCCCTCCTCGCGAGGACAAGTACCTATCAGCTCATTTATCAAAATTATTCCAAAAGAAAACAGGCAATCTGTTGTTAGAAGAAACGGTAAGTTTTTTCATGAAATTGGAGCTGCTGGAGCAAATAAAGACATTTTAATTGATGAAAAAGTTAAAGAGATGAGGCAATGGATAGATCAACAAGAGTTTCCTTCAGGAATTTTTGTTCAATTTAGGGGGCAACAAGAGGAAACTGAGGAGGTAAATAGTTTTTTGAGTGTTGCAGGTATTACAGCTATCTTCCTTATGCTTGTCCTGCTACTAACTCAATTTAATAGCTTTTATCAATCAATTCTCATTTTGTCTGCAGTATTTATGTCAGCTACAGGAGTGTTATTAGGATTACTAATTACTGGACAACCTTTTGGTACAACCATGACTGGAATCGGCATTGTTGCGTTAGCCGGAATTGTTGTTAATAACAATATCGTCTTGATTGATACCTTTAACAGGCTTCGACACGAAAATCAAAATCTAGCAAGATATGATGTAGTGGTCATGGCTTGTAAACAAAGATTGAGACCGATCTTATTAACAACCCTCACAACTATTTTCGGGCTGCTGCCGCTTGCTGCTGGAGTAAGCCTAGATATTGTTGCAAGATCAATTGAATTAGGCAGCCGCGTTGTAGATTGGTGGCAGCTTTTAGCACAGTCAATAGTTTTTGGACTAGGATTTAGTACAATCTTAACACTTATTTTTACTCCAGCTGCCTTAATGGTTCCTGAATCAATTAAAAATTATTTTAGTAAAAGTACAGTGGTCGAGACTTCCTAATAATTAATACAAAACTCAGTTAAAATATTTATATGACCAAAAAAAACCTTAACTTTGAAGATTCTTTGGCAAAGCTCGAGGGTATTGTTGATGCCTTAGAAAATAGTGACGTTAGCCTAGAAGAGAGCGTTAAAAAATTTGAAGAAGGCATCAAGCTTGTAAAAGACTGTCAAAAGCAACTTAAAGAAGCTGAGCTAAAAGTTAATAAGCTTATGGGTGATGGTGAAATTTTAGATCAAGAGAATTAAGTCATGATTGATGAATACCTCGCTAATGTGCGAGAAAGTGTGAATCAACAATTCTTAAATATCATTAAAAACAATTCTCAAGTTTCTAAAGCAATGCTTCACACCGTGCTAGCTCCAAGCAAATGTATTAGAGCAGGAATTGTAAGGGCTGCTGCCGAGCTTGAAGGCATTCTAAAAAAAGAATCTATAAATAATTTGGAGACCGCAGTTGAGGCGATGCATTCATATTCATTGATTCATGATGATTTACCAGCTATGGATGATGACGATATGAGAAGAGGTCAAGCTTCCAGTCATATTGCTTATGGTGAAGCGACTGCAATACTTGCAGGAGATGCTTTGCACAGCTTGGCTTATGAAATTGTTGCTAATGATGCTCACTTATCTATTGAGCAAAAAGTTAACATCATTAAATTACTCTCAGACGCTTGCGGTTTTAATGGAATGATTCTTGGACAGCAATTGGATTTAGAATCTGAAGGATCAGATTCTGGAGATATAAATAAAATCCATGCCTTAAAAACTGGCAGATTAATTAGTGCTTCCCTTGCACTACCAATCACAAATTCAAAACTTAGGATGAAACTAAAAACTGTTGGAGAAGATGTTGGTTTAGCATTTCAAATCATGGATGATGTTTTAGAGGTAACTGCCTCTTCAGGCGCTCTTGGAAAAGACTCAGGATCTGATGTTAAGAACAAAAAACTAACTTATGTGTCGGTTTATGGTCTTGAACCTGCAATAAAAAATGCTGAAAAATTGATTGAACAATCAAAAAATAAAATTATAGATCTTGATGGTAATTTAAATAGTGAGAGCCTGTTGGAGATTTGTGATTTTATTATTAATAGAGATAACTAGCTATGAGATTTTTTAAAGAAATACCAAATTCTCGCCCTAGCACACCTTTGCTTGATGAAATTAATTCACCTAAAGATTTGAAACCTCTAACCCTTGAGCAGCTCAAAAATTTAGCCGATGAATTAAGAGCATTTTTGCTCTATCAAGTTGGACAAACGGGCGGTCATTTAGGTGGCGGTTTAGGTGTTGTTGAGTTAACCGTTGTTTTGCACTACTTGTTTAATACTCCGGATGATAATTTAATATGGGATGTGGGTCATCAAGCCTATCCACATAAAATTCTGACTGGAAGAAGAGATAAACTTAAAACCATCAGAATTAAAGGGGGTCTAGCTCCCTTTCCTTCAAGAACCGAAAGTAAGTATGATGCTTTTGGTACCGGTCATTCAAGCACGTCAATTAGTGCAGCTTTAGGGATGGCTGTTGCTAATCAAAATAAAAAAACAATTGCTGTGATTGGTGATGGAGCAATGACTGCAGGTATGGCATTTGAGGCAATGAGTCATGCTGGCAGCGTAAAGCCAAATATACTGATCATACTCAATGACAATGATATGTCTATCTCCGAAAATGTAGGTGGCTTATCTAATTATTTTTCTAGAATTTGGGCTTCAAAACTTTATAAAGGAATTAGAAAAGGTGGAAAAAGCTTCCTAGAAAATCTACCGCAAGCTCATCATCTAGCTCGAAAAGTAGAGACACAAATGAAGAGCATGGTTTCGCCAGGATCAATCTTTGAGGAACTGGGACTAAATTACATTGGTCCAGTTGATGGACATGATATTGATGAATTACTAAGTGTCATAAAGAATTTAAAGGATTTTGAAGGACCACAGTTTTTGCATATCATTACGAAAAAAGGAGCAGGTCTTGATCCGGCTGAAGCTGACCGAATAGGTTTTCATGCCATTGGAAAAATAAAACCTGTTGCAAGAAAACAAAATAGTTCAAAACCAAAATATCAGGATATTTTTAGTGAATGGATTGTTGATATGGCAACGGAAGATGAAAGCTTATATGCAATAACTCCGGCAATGCGAGAAGGGTCTGGATTGGTTGAATTTAGTAGAAAATTTACTGATAGATACTTTGATGTAGCCATAGCTGAACAACACGCTGTTACATTTGCAGCTGGTTTGGCAGTAGAAGGTAAGAAACCAATTGTTGCGATTTACTCAACATTTTTACAAAGGGCATATGATCAATTGATTCATGATGTAGCGCTACAAAATCTAGACGTTACCTTTGCAATCGATAGAGCCGGACTTGTTGGCGAGGATGGTCCAACACACTCAGGTAATTATGATCTTGCCTATCTAAGATGTATTCCAAACATGATAATCATGACCCCATCCGATGAAAATGAAACCAGAAAGCTGTTATCCACTGGTTACAAGCATAAGGGTCCAGCAGCTATTCGCTATCCAAGAGGAACCGGTCCAAATATTCAAATTGATAAGGGCTTAGGAACATTACAGATAGGTAAATCAAATCTTGTGATCAATAAAGAATCAGAAATAATTATCCTAAATTTCGGTGCTCTGATGGAGATGAGTAAAAACGTTGCAGAAAAATTAAATTGCTCTTTAGCTGATATGAGATTTGTGAAACCCCTTGATGCTGAGTTTCTTAAAAAAATACATGATAAAATACTAATTGTTACTATTGAGGATGGTAGTCGCTATGGCGGTGCAGGATCAGCTGTTCAAGAATGGTTTGCTGATAATAATTTGAATGTAACCATCAAATCATTTGGTATTCCTGATGTATTCATTGAGCATGCCAGTAGAGATGAAATGATAAAAATGGCTTGTCTTGATGAAGATGCCATACTCGATCAGATTAAAAAATTAATTTAGTAATAAGATTTTGATTTTGTAAAAATCCTTTTACACATCAAATTATAATTTCAAAAATGCCAAGCATTAAAATGCCTGAGAATAATCCTGCAAGAAGATCATCAATCAAGATTCCTGGTCCATTTTTAATATTTTTATCGACCCATGAAATTGGCCATGGTTTAACAATGTCAAAAAAACGAAAAAATAAAAATGCAAAGACGAGTGAAATAAAATCATGATTGATAAACATGCAAGCCACAAACATTCCTGCAAATTCATCAATAACAATTTCTGAGCTATCGGACTTTGTTTCTTTATGTATTTCAACACAAACCCACCAACTAAAAGCTACTATTAAAGCTGTTGCAAGAATAATCCACTCTTGCAAAAAAGCTATGTTATAAATTAATAAAATAGCAAATAAGCTTCCCCAAGTTCCTGGAGCAAATGGGATAGATCCAACCCCAAAGCAAGTCGCCAGAACATGGGATACATTATTATAATTTGGGAAACTCATATAAATTTAGAAATGCTTATAGCCTTTATTTAATGAAGTTATTTTACCATCAAGATATATTTTCTTCGTTTTAATTGATGTGCCAACTTGATACATTTCAAACTTCATTTTTTTCATTTTTATGGCAAGAGACTGAATATTTTTTTTAGGCACAGTAAAAATTAATTGATAATCATCACCGCAATTTAAGCATTGGTTTAATGATAAATTTAAATTGTAGGGTATTAAGCTTGAAGATAATTCGAATCCTATATTAGATGCTTTGCTTAGATGTTCAAGGTCTTGAAGAAATCCATCAGAAATATCAATCGCACTCGAGGCAAATCCTGCAATGATTTTGCCATAATCAATTAGAGCTTTAGGTTTAAGATAAGCAGATGAAATCTTATTTTCTCTATTACGCTTTTTGAAGTTCTGCATACCAAATAAACCATTGCCTAATTGACCGGATAAACAAACAATGTCACCAACATTAGCGTTATTTCTTAGCAAAACTTTTGAATGCTGTTTACCAAAGACAGTCACAGATATCTGGTATTGTCCTTTCACAAGATCACCACCACTTAAGCCAATTTTGTAATCATTTGAAAAATCTTGAAGTCCTTTTTTAAATGAGGAAAAAAATTTTGGGCTATTCTCTCTAGTGGAAAGAGAAAGCTGAAAGGCTAATGGATGAGAGCCCATTGCTGCCAGATCACTTAGTGCTGTAACACATGCTCTATAGGCTGCATACTCTGGTTTAATAGCCTTTGGAAAATGGACACCCTCTACGGAGGTATCAGTTGAAACAATAAGATTATCTGATAGTGAAATTACCGCGGCATCGTCTCCAACACCTTTCAAGATCTTATTCTTATTATTATAAGAAGTACCTATATTAGATAGGTACTTCTCAATAATCTTGAATTCAGAAATGATTTTTAACTTGGGTATCTTTCGAATAGGCCACTGGCACCCATGCCACCACCTACACACATGGTTACAACACCAAATTGCTTATCTTGACGATTAAGTTCTCTAACCATATGGCCAACCTGTCGCGAGCCTGTCATACCAAATGGATGACCAATTGAAATTGAGCCCCCATTTACATTGAGCTTATCCATGGAGATACCTAGCTTATCTCTGCAATAAACAACCTGCACCGCAAAAGCCTCATTTAATTCCCATAAGTCGATATCATCAACGTTTAAATCATAGTTTTTTAGTAATTTTGGTACTGAAAAAACTGGTCCAATACCCATTTCATCTGGCTCACAACCCATAGTAGTGAAACCTCTAAAATAAGCTAAAGGCTTTAAGCCAAGTTCGAGTGCTTTTTCTTCACTCATAACCAAGGTCACTGAAGCACCGTCAGACAGCTGAGAGGAATTTCCAGCAGTAACTGATCCATTTTCTGGATCAAAGACAGGCTTTAGAGAAGAAAGGCCCTCCAATGTTGTATCTGGTCTGTTACATTCATCTTTATCAACTGTATAGTCGACTTCTTTTGAATCACCAGTTTCTTTGTTAACAAGTAGCATCTTGGTTTTCATTGGAACAATCTCATCATCATATAAACCTAGCTCTTGAGCATTCGCAGTTCTCTTTTGGCTCTCCAAAGCATATTCATCTTGAGATTCTCTTGATACATCATATCTTTTAGCAACGGTTTCTGCAGTTATACCCATTGGGTGATAAATACCAGGACTTTGCTCAGCAAGTTTTTCATTAACAAAGCCTTCCATGTTTTGCTTTCCTTGCAACATAGAAATTTGCTCTACTCCACCAGCAATAACAGTATCATAACATCCAGCCATTACTTGACTTGCAGCCATGGAAACAGTTTGAAGTCCTGAAGAACAATATCTATTTACAGTTGTACCTCCAACAGTAACGGGGAGGTTTGAAAGCACAGCAGCATTTCTTCCTATATTATGACCCATTGGTCCTTCTGGATTACCGCACCCCATGATGACATCTTCAACCGCCTCACCTGGCAAATTTGAATTTCTTTCCATTAGGTTGTTGATGATATGTGCAAGCATGTCATCAGCTCTTGTAATGTTAAAACCACCTCTATGCGATTTTGCAAGGCCTGTTCTAACGCTATCAACTATTACAGCTGTTTTCATTATTATTCTCCTTTTTAAACTTTATCTGAATACCCAGGAATATGGCATTATATATGCCACAAACTGCCCTCTGCAAATCTAAATAAGCTATTTAATTTCCTTATTTTCATTGATAATATTCTTATACCATTTGGGCACAATATCTATCTTATACTCTTGTGCTTTTTTAAAAATATAAGGGATTGTTATTGGACTGAAGGGCAGTATGACAAGAACACCCAAACCTAAATTTTTAAAATTTTCAGCAAGCTGATCGTTTGCTTTTGCTAATTCCTCATCCGATGCCTTGCCTTCCGCAAATTTAATATAGGTATCAAGCATTTTTTGATTTTCAGCATTTTCTGCCAAAAAAAATTCTTTAAGTTTGATTAAAAATTTTTCTACTTGCTTCATATAAATAAAAAAGCCCGGATAAACCGGGCTTTCATCAAATAATTATTTTTAGAAATTAATACCAAAGTTGAAACCAGCAATTTTTGGATCAATCGCTACACCGTTAGCAAAACCAGCTACAGTTGGATCTGTAGAATATTTAGCATAAAGGTGATCTTCATCTCCAGCATTTCTAACATAAACACCTGCATACCAAGAGTCATCAGCAGCAGTATATTTTAATGAAACATCGATATAATCGAGCTCAGGTGTATATGCTCTGGCATTGTTAAATGCATCTGACCATGTCTCATCTCTGTACGTGTAGTCAACTCTGAAAATCCATGTACCTCCAGGTCTTTCAAAGAACTTACTAACACCTAGTCTCCAATTTAGCTCTGCAGATAGCGGCATTTTATTACCGGCAAGATCTTGTTCAACACCATCAGTCGCTGGACATGGTGCAGTTGTTGAATCAAGTCCATAGAAAGGCTGAGTACATAGAGGTCCAAATGATTTATATACTATTCCAGCATCTGTTAACTGATATTTTACTAAAGCAGCAAACAATGGATTTGCAGCAGCAGCTGCAGCTCCACATAGCGCTCCAGTTACAAGACCAGCAGCACAAGGTGCAGCGAATTGAGCAAAGTCACCAAACATTCCAGTTGCTGTCCCCCCGATTGGAGCAAAAATACTTGAGTTTGGTAATGTTGTAGTAGCCGCATTGATGTTTAATGGATCAACAGATTTAAACTCATCAATTACAGCATCTGTCCAAGCAATGTAACCATCAATCAATAAAGTGTTTGAAGCAAAGAATTTAAATTCTGTTTCGATACCTTCAATGGTAGCATCGGCATTTTCATTTACAGAAGAACGTCTGATAATTTTAGAAAGCTGAAGTCCTTCATAGTCATTTGAATAGATAGAGGTGTTAACTTGCAAAGCACCTTCCAAGAAAGTACTCTTCATACCAACTTCAAATACGTTAGCAGTCTCAGGCCCAAACTCAGTTGGAGTACCGCCCTCACCGTCAGTTGGGTTGGATCCACCAGGCTTAAATCCAGTGCTATATGTTGCATAGACAAGATGATTGTCATTGATGCTGTGATCTAATCCTAACTTATAAGTGGTTTCATCAGATTCAAACACACGATTGGTTGCAGCAGGTATAGTTGGACCATAATATCCAGCAGCATCACCCTGAAGGTCAAGTAGTGATGAGTATCCCCAATCACTGATCTCGTATTCTGTGTATCTTCCTCCAACTGTTAGTCTTGTTTGGTCTGATAGATCAAAGTACATCTCTCCATAAACAGCAGCAGTATTCCTGTTTAAGTTTGAATCATTATGATAATAAGACTGCCAATCCGGCAATACACCGTTAGTTGGTAGTTGACCAGCAGCTGCTGCGCCTGTAGCAAAAGCAGAATTAAGAACATAGCCTTGGGCTTGTGCAGGAGTGATTATGCCGCCAGCAATTAAGGCAGGCACTTGTGCTTGCGCTGCGGCTGCACCTAAGAATGATTGAGCCCAGAAAGGAGCACCACCATATCCGCATTGTCCAAATAATGTACAAGCAGGTCCAACTGATGTATTTGCCCAGTATTGCATATAGGGCGTCATAATTTGATATTCATTAGCACTGTCTTCATCGTACCTGAAAAGACCTGCTGTGAAGTTGAAGCTTCCGTCATAATCAGATACGATTCTGATCTCGTTTTGCCACCACTCAGATTCATTAGTTGATCTATCAACTGCCTGATCAGAAGCATAAACTTTAGTGCCAACTCCACCAGTTGTGTGGTTATTGCTATCAATACCCAGAGACGTAGTTATTGGTCCCATAGCATAATTTACTACTGAAACAGAATGATCATAGTCAGCCTGATCATGGTAATCTCGAGTTGCATAATGCGAAGAAATGGTTACTGAAATATCATCGCTAAGCTGAGTTTGAATCTCAAGTAAAGTATTTTGATACTCAGCTGAGTGAATTGGTGTGTAATCTAAATCAACAGTTCTAACATCTGTTGAGGGATTATTTCTGTAAACAGTTGATTGTAAATCAGGATTTTGGAACTGAAGATAGGGAACCCAATGCCCATAACTACCGGCTGAGAAAACAGCATCCATGCCAGTTTCAAATGGACTACAACCAAAGAATGAGTCTTGTTTACAAAACTGTCTAGCTGCTCTTAATCGATTATCATCAGCGCTTACGTTTTCATGAACTAGAGTAAATAAGGTTTCATCTGAAACATCCCATTCAATAGTAATTCTCGCAGATTGCGTATTTCTATCATCCAATTCTTCATCATTATAGTTATTGACTACGAAGCCGCCTCTTTTAAGGCTACTTGCAGCAATTCTTGTTCTTACAGTATCTGATAGGGGTAGATCAACTGCAGCAGATATTCTAGTAGAATCATATTCAGCAATATCGGCTTTTACATAGCCACCGAAATCACTGTTAGGTCTCTTTGAGATAACTTGCAATAGTCCACCGGTTGTTCCATCTCCAAAAAGAGTACCTTGAGGTCCACGAAGTACCTCAACTCGCTCTACGTCAAAGAGCTCAGCCTCATAAAGTGAAGATATGGATGCAACCTGACCATTCCAGAAGTATCCAACAGAGGAACTGGTTGAGTTACCCACAGCAAAGTTACCAATACCTCTTAAGGTAATACCGGAACCTGAATAAGCTCCTTTTTGGAAACCAAGAGTCGGTACAGCAAACTGAAGATCTTCCATATTTTCAATTTGTTGAGTTTCAAGACTATCGCCAGTAATCGCTGTTACAGTTATCGCAGTATCTTGCAGTGATGTTTCTTGTCTGAGAGCGGAAACCACGACTTCTTCAATGGTTCTGTTCTCTTCTTCTTGAGCGTTGATGCTTGGAATAAATAATCCAGTAACAACGAATATTGTTGATAATAAATAACGGTTCATATTACACCCCCCTATTAATAGTGCTAAATATGTCTGAACGTGAGTCTTATCATATACTGATATGTGTTTTTTGGGCAAATAAATCTACGAAATATTAAATTCATGAAAATTAAAGAAAAAGCGCAGATTATTATCGATATTCTTGAATCACATTATCCTAAAACACCAATTCCATTGGACCATTCTGATAACTTCACACTCTTAATAGCAGTATTATTGTCAGCTCAATGCAAAGATGAGCGAGTAAATCAAATAACGCCAAAGCTTTTTAAGCTGGCAAATGATCCATATTCCATGGCAAAACTCTCTCAAAAGCAGATCTATGAAGTCATAAAACCTTGCGGTTTAGGCCCTCAAAAGTCAAAGGCAATCAAATCACTCTCAAAGATTTTAGTTAAAGACTATCAAGGTCGAGTGCCTGAAGAGTTTATGCTACTAGAAAAACTCCCGGGTGTTGGGCATAAAACTGCTTCTGTGGTAATGAGCCAAGGTTTTGGTCATCCAGCATTTCCAGTAGACACACATATCCACCGCTTAGCGCAAAGATGGAAGCTTACTAATGGTAAAAATGTTACTCAAACTGAAAAAGACCTTAAACGCATCTTTCCAGAGGAATTATGGAACAAGCTGCATTTACAAATTATCTTTTGGGGAAGAGAGTTTTGCCAAGCTCATGAATGTTTTGCCCTTGAGTGTAAGATTTGTAAAGCAATTAATCCGAAAAGAATTCGGCCATTTGCCCACAAAAGACCCTAGATAAATTAGAATAATAACTTAAACAATATACCTATTTTTTGGAGTAATGATGAAATCTCATGCTGATTTAATTTTTTCTAATCCCTCAGATATTGCTGGCTATGATGCGGATTTGTGGCAAGCAATGCAAGATGAATCAATCCGACAGGAAGATCATATTGAACTTATTGCCTCTGAGAATTATGCAAGTAAACGAGTACTTGAAGCTCAAGGATCTTTGCTCACTAATAAATATGCCGAGGGTTATCCAGACAAAAGATATTATGGGGGTTGTGAGTTTGTTGATGTAGCAGAACATTTAGCGATTGAACGTGCTAAAGAGCTTTATCAAGCTGACTACGCAAATGTTCAACCACATTCAGGCTCATCGGCAAATGCCGCGGCATTTTTAGCAATGCTAGAGCCTAATGACAATATCCTTGGCATGTCACTTGATCATGGTGGCCACCTTACTCATGGTGCAAAAGTCAATTTTTCTGGAAGGAACTACAATGCTTTTCAATACGGTTTGCATCCGGAAAGTCATGATATTGATTATGACCAAGTAAGAGATTTGGCAAAAAAACATACTCCAAAACTTATTATTGCTGGTTTTTCAGCATTTTCTGGAATTGTTGATTGGGAAAAGTTTTCAGTTATCGCTAATGAGGTTGGGGCTTATTTTTTAGTAGACATGGCACATGTTTCAGGTTTGATTGCAGCTGGAGTGTACCCCTCCCCAGTACCATTTGCCGATGTAGTAACATCAACTACCCATAAAACCCTTAGAGGTCCAAGATCAGGAATAATTTTGGCTAAGAGTAATCCTGATCTTGAAAAAAAGCTTAATTCAGGAGTATTTCCTGGATCCCAAGGCGGTCCACTAATGCATGTTGTTGCTGCAAAGGCATTATGTTTTAAAGAAGCACTTGAGCCAGAATTCAAAATTTATATGCAGCAAGTAGTAAAAAATGCAAAAGTTATGTGTAAAACTATTATGGAAAGAGGGATCGATGTCGTGAGAGGAGGCACGGATAATCATATTGTTTTAATGGACTTAAGATCACATGAGATTACTGGTAAAGATTCTGAAGCAGCACTTGGGAAAGCAAATATTACCGTTAATAAAAATACTGTTCCTAATGATCCAAAATCCCCATTTGTTACTTCAGGAATTAGGTTAGGAACTGCGGCCATCACTACAAGAGGTTTTAAAGAAGAACAAACTGAACAACTTTCTAACTGGATATGTGATGTTGTTCTTGATTTAGAGAACCATGAAAAGATTAATAAGATTAAAAGAGAAGTAGAAGAGCTCTGCGCAGCCTTTCCAGTTTATAAGTAATGCATTGTCCATTTTGCCAAGCACAAGATACAAAAGTTATTGATTCAAGGCTGGTTGGCGATGGTTCTCAAATTAGGCGGCGAAGAGAATGTGAGCTCTGTCAGGCTAGGTTCACAACTTTTGAGACAGCAGACCTTGCGCTCCCAAGAATTATAAAAAGTGATGGGGAAAGGCAGCCTTTTAATGGCACAAAACTTAAAGCGGGAATGCTCAGAGCCCTTGAGAAAAGGCCCTTATCATCTGAGGAGGTTGATGCAGTTTTTGGAAACGTTTTAACGCAGATTCGGCAACTCGGAGAAAGAGAAATTCCATCGAGAATGCTAGGTGAGATTGTAATGAAGTCATTGAAGTCTATTGATCAGGTAGCTTATGTTAGATTTGCATCTGTTTATAGAGATTTCCAGGATATTGAAGAGTTTGCTCAGGAGATATCAACCCTCTCCAAGGAAAAAAAGCGATCTAAAACTTCTAAATAATGAGTTCGAAAGATTTCATTTCTCAAACTTTAACTTTAGCAAAAAAGGGTAAAGGAAAAGTTGCACCAAATCCCATGGTTGGATGTGTCATCACAAAAAAAGGCAAGATTATTGGTGAAGGATGGCATAAGAGATACGGAAAAGATCATGCCGAGGTAAATGCAATAAAAGATTGCCAGGCAAAATTTGGTAAAAATAAATCAAAAGAGCTTCTCAAAGATTCATGCTTTTTTGTAAACCTTGAGCCCTGCTCAATAAAAAACAACACGCCTGCCTGCACCGATTCAATTATCGGTGTTCAAGCAGCCAAGGTTGTTTGCTCGATCAAAGATCCAAATCCTAGGATAAACGGAAAAGGAATCAATAAATTAAGAGCAGCGGGCATTAAAGTTGAAGTTGGAGCTGCATCAGATGAAGCAAAAGAGCTCAATAAGATCTTTATTGTGAACCAAAAGTTCAAGCGACCTTTTATTACGATTAAATATGCCCAAACATTAGATCAAATGATTGGCTATCAAGCCAAAAGAGGCATTCAAATAAGTAATGCCCGTTCAAAACAAGATGTGCAAAATATACGTAAAGAGCACAGCTCGATCTTGATTGGTGCCAATACATTAAGATTGGACAATCCCAGATTAACATCGAGACCGGAATCAAAAATTAAAATCCAGCCAGCGAAAATAATCGTTGGGAATAATTTTGGAAGACTCATTCAAAAAAATATTTTTAAAAACTTCTCCCATATTTTTTTTGTTTCTTCTGAGAAACTTATTGTGCCTGAGAAATATTCCAGCAAAATTACCTGCATTCAAACAAATAAAAGAAATGGATTACAGAAACTTTTTAAAGAACTAATGTTAAGAGGCTATACCAGTATTCTTGTCGAAGGTGGAAAAAGCATAATTTCTTCATTTATCAAAAAAGGATATTTTGACGAGCTCATCGTATATACTGCCCCAAGAATTTTGGGTAGTAAGGGTCTAAAAGCTATGGATAATAAAGCTGACAAGATTATTGATACCGTTACAAAGGTTCATTCGATAGAAAATTTTGGTGAAGATATAAAAGTTACTTATATAAATAAAAAAGCTAATGGAATTTAATTCAACAGAAGAGTTAATTAAAGATATTAAGTCTGGAAAGATGGTTATTCTCCTAGATGATGAAGATAGAGAAAATGAAGGCGATCTAGTGTGTGCTGCTGACTCTGTAACGCCCGAGATAATCAACTTCATGGTTTCGAAAGGAAGAGGCTTAGTTTGTCTAACCCTGTCACCCGAAAAATGTGATCAGCTCAACCTGCCGATGATGACAAATTATAATCGTACCAAACATGGAACTGCTTTCACTGTTTCAATTGAAGCTGCAAGTGGTATCTCGACTGGAATTTCTGCATCAGACAGAGCTCATACCATTAAAACTGCTGCAGCAAAAGATGCAAAATCATCTGACTTAGTTCAGCCTGGTCATATATTTCCGCTAAGAGCCTCTGAAGGTGGCGTACTAAGTAGAGCAGGACACACAGAAGCTGCTTGTGACTTGGCCAAGTTTGCAAATAAAGGAGCAGCTGGTGTGATTTGTGAAATTATGAATGAAGATGGGACCATGGCTAGACGCGATGATTTGATAGCATTCGCAAAGACTCATAAGCTTAAAATTGGAACTATCGCGGATTTAATTCATTACAGAACACTTAAAGAAAAAACTGTTGAGAAACTTTATTCAAAAACAATAACCATTGACGGAATGAGTTTTAAGTTAAAAGCATGGGAAGACTCAATTTTTCAAAATTTACATTTAACTTTTGAGGTTGGAAATATTAAGAAATCAGATGCACCTTTAGTAAGAGTTCATGTGCCAAATGTTCTTCATGACATGATTGGGATGGATGGTTTTGGAAAACGCATGAATATTAAGGAGGCCTTAAAAAAGATTCATGAATCCAAATGTGGTGTCTTGTTAGTTATTGGAACTGAGCAAAAGAATCAATCAATCATGATGGACTTAGAGGGCAAAAAAAATGTGCCACAACCTGAAACTAAAACAGTTGGTATTGGCTCTCAAATTCTAAAAGAATTGGGGCTTACAAAAATTAAATTACTGGCTACACCTGTAAAGTATCCATCTATATCTGGATTTGATCTTGAGGTTATAGGTTTTGAGAAATGAACAATTCGAGTTTTAATTTTCAAGCAATAACAGCTGATCCATCTTGGAAAATCGGCATTGTAAAATCTAAATGGAATCATGAGATTGTTAACATGCTTGCATCAGAAGTAGTTAACCATTTGGAGGCTTCTGGCATTAAGCTAATCGAGATTTGTGAAGTTCCAGGCTCATGGGAGCTTGTTACTGGTGCCCAAAAATTAATCAGTAAATGTGATCTTATTATCCCCCTTGGTGTAGTTATTAGAGGAGAAACAACTCATTATGAATTGATCTCTGAAACAGTAACTCATGGATTGATGGATCTTATGATTAAAAATGATAAGCCGTTGATCATGGGTCTTTTAGCTACAGAGAATGAAGAGCAGGCACTTAAAAGAGCAAATCCTGATCAGCTAAATAAGGGAAAAGAATTTGCCCAGTCAGCCCTAGAAATCCTAGCTCTTCGAAATAATTAATGGTCAAAAACCTAGCAAAGCACAAGGTCTCAGTAAAGACACGCGAGTGTATCATTCAAGCCCTTTATCAAAGCTTAATGGAACCTTCAAACGTTGAGCTGCTGATGCAACAGTTCACGAAGGAAAATAATCCTAAAAAAATTAGTTTTAATTTATTGAAATCTAGACTTAAATATTTTTTTGCAAATGAAGAACAAATAATTAAATCACTTGATTACAAAAATAAGGATGATAATTATCAAGTAATTGATAAAGCAATCATGGCTTATGCATTAATTGAAAGAGATCTTAAAGAGCTTCCAAAAGAAGTTATATTTGATGAAAGTATTAGGTTAGCTAGGAAATTCTCTAACGAAAGCGCCTATAAATTTATCAATGCAAAGCTGGAGAAAATCTACAACTTATAGTTTAAGTAGATTGGACTAGACCAGGCTCTATGTTCTACTGACCCCATACACTCTTCTGTCTTTCTATATCCTTCTTGGCATATTTTTGTTTGAATGCAGTTTCCAAATTCATCAAATTCACATCTTAGTGGATCTGCTGATAAGGCCTGCGAAGCTTCCTCTATAGCTCTCACATAATAAATTGCATCCCTTTTACCAAATTTAAATTGTTCATCACTGAACTCAATTTCACAGCTTGTATCATCACAATCAAAGACCATCCATGATTCAGTGACTAAATCCTGAATAGGTTCACCCGCATATTGTTGGGGTAAGATTTTAACAATCTCAATCCTATCAATTTTTCTTCTTTCATTACTCGGGTTATAGCATTCAAGATTACAAATTTTTTCAAGCCTCTCTTGACTGAGAGCCTGATCACTATAATCTGGACAGCCAGGTTTCTGGATTAGAGAGCCAGCAGCTTTGACTTTGAACTTAGGTGATTCTGATACGAATAATTCAGATCCCATATGATGGCGTGCGTTACTTTCAAAAGCATCAAACCATAAAAGGATTCTTGGACCAGAAGTTGCATATGTTTCTTTGTTCTCCATAGCATCCCAAATGTCTTCGCGTGATCTGGAGTTAGAGTGAACTGCGATCAGTCCACCACTCATAAAATAAGCACTTTGACGCTCTGAATCAGTCACAATATTTAAATCGATAATGCTGGTTATTTCTCTATCTCCTCCAAATCTGAGGTATGTTGGTTCGAGCTTTCCTTTTGGTCTTCTGGTATCAGCTAAGAACTCTGATATAGGATCTGCCCAACCTCTAGCTTCAGTATTTCTATTTCTAAATAACTCTTTATACCCTGTTCCTGGTCGAGCGTTGTGATTATCGCTTGATCCCAAAAACCCAAATTTAAATCGTTTTGGATTTTCTGGATCAGTAAAATCTCTCAAAGCCAAAATATATTGAGCAGATCCGAGAGGACGATAATTAAATGCAGGTAAGAAACAATCCATGCATTGTCCTGCATTAATGAAATCATCACCCCTTGTCTCATTGACTGCTCCAAATGCTGCTGATCCCATATTTGCTGCATAAGATTTTGTTTTTTCAGAAAGGTCATTGCAAGTTTTTTCATCTAAGCCAGCGTCTTCACACCTTTGTGCCATGATTCTTCCTGCTTGTTGGCAGGTTGGTAAAAATTCTTCGGTTGCCTCAGGGCAAAATAGATCTCCAGATTCATTTTCTAGGGCATCGCTCCAAGACCGATACTCCTCACTGTTTCCATGCCCTGAGTAAATCTCAAATAAAAATTGAGATTCATCATCTTGGTAATCAACAAGCTGCTTCATCCAATCTGAAGTTGCTGGGGTGTAATAACCCCATGTTGTTCCGTGGGGAATAACCATATATGGAGTGTCCCACTCCTTTAGCTTAGAAAATAAGATGTTTGGATCCTCAGCTTCCTCATAACAATCCAGTGGAAGACTCTTTGAAGGAACACCTCTTTCACAGATTGGAGTGTTCTGAATTTCTTCAAAAAATTTGTCAAATGCGAAATATCTTTCTCTATTATCTAGATCTAAGGTTGCAGGAACCAATGACATGGTCCATGGCAACCCAAGCCTCATGACTAATGGAGCAATACCTCCAGCTCCAATTGCTCTAGGTGGCACAGCATCTTCTTCAGTATCTAAAAAAATTACATTTTTATGGCCAAAGTGATCTTCGGGAACATCACTGACCTGAGTCCACTCCCAACCGAGAAAGCTAACTAAATCATTGGTGCCCTCTGAGATATTGTTGCATTGACGAATGCTTTCTTTGGTATCTAACCACTTTCTTGGTGTTGACGCCTCAGCATGATCATTAATAGACCAAAAATCTAGTGCTGAACAAAATCTAGCAAAGTCACATGCATCCGATATTGGTGATGCACCTGGACCATTAAAATAAGGTAAAGACCACATGAATGCATCGGTAGAATATGTCGTATGGACATGCAAGTCACCAAAGAGAATTTGCTTCCTTGATTCGACACCCAGATCATCTGCAATTTTAGATATTCTTTGCTCCCTTTCCTGAATAACATATTCGGGAACCTTATCGCCTAATATTTCCCCTGGACCTTCTAAGGTCCCGTAAAGTTTAAATACGCCTCCAATGAAAAAAATGACGAGTGAAAAAACTGCTAAAAGAACTATTGAGGTTAAGACGTTCTTCATAAAAACCCCCAAGATTTTTTATATTACTTATGAACGGTTTGATCTCTATCAGGTCCAACAGAAACTACTGTAACAGGAACTTTTAGATAATCTTCAATATATGATATATATTTTTGAGCAGCTATTGGTAAGTTTTCAAATTTTTTTATATCTGATATCTCTTCAAGCCAGCCCTGAAAAGTCTCATATATTGGCTTGCCATCTTCGTAATCAATGCAAGCCTTAATCGACTCGAAACTATCCATAACATCTAATTTAGTAATGCATAATTCTGTTACTGAATTTATAAATATAATTTTTTTTAGTGCATGCAGATCGAGCCATCCACATCTTCTAGGTCTTCCAGTTGTAGCTCCAAACTCATGACCAATTTTAGCTAAGGTTGCACCATCTTCGTCAAATAATTCAGTAGGAAATGGGCCCTCTCCTACTCTCGTTGTATAAGCTTTTGTGATTCCCAGAATTTTATTAATCTGTTTTGGGCCGACCCCAAGTCCTGATGAAACTCCACCGACGGTTGTGCTTGATGAGGTTACATATGGATACGTTCCATGATCAATATCTAGCATGGAGCCTTGTGCTCCCTCAAATATTATCTCTTTTTTTTCTTGGATGCTTTTGTGCAAAATTTTATAAGTGTCACAACCAAAATTAGTTTGTAGCTTTCTAAAACTTATTAGTTCCTCAATCACAAAATCGATATCAATAGGAGTACTTTCATAAATTTTAGTGAGTAATTGATTGTGGTATTCAACTAGCTCAAAAATCTTAGATTTATGAAGTTCAAGATCAGCAAGATCTCCAAATTTTAATGATCTTCTTCCAACCTTGTCTTCGTAAGCTGGACCGATACCTCTTCCAGTCGTGCCGATTCCTTCATGCTTATCACGGACTAGATCAATGGCAATATGAGTTGGCAAAATTAGTGGGCAATCATTACTAATATAAAGTCGGTTTTTAACGGATATGCTGCTGTTAGACAACATCTCAATTTCTTCATTGAGTGCAGGCAAGGAAATCACAACCCCGTTACCAATAATGCAGCTCGAAGATGAGTGCATAATTCCTGAAGGGATTAAATGAAGAACTTTTTGGGAACCATCAACCTTTATTGTATGACCAGCGTTATGTCCGCCTTGAAATCTACAAACCAATGAGCCTTCATTGCAAAGAGCATCAACAATTTTGCCTTTTCCCTCATCACCCCATTGCAATCCTAGAATTAGGGTGGAATTCATTAGTTAGGGCTTTTGTGTACCGTCAGATTTATTTAGATACTTAAAGTAATCAGACTTGGGATCTATTAACAATACATCAGCCTTATTTTGGAAAGTACTGGTATATCCCTTTATGCTTCTAGTAAATTCATAAAACTCAGGATCTTTTGAAAAAGCGTTAGCATAAATGGCTGCAGCTTTGGCATCACCTTCACCTCGAATCTGCTCGGCTTGCTTATAGGCCTCTGCAAGAATAATAACTTTCTGTTTGTCTGCTTTAGATCGTATTTCATTAGAGAGCTCTTTACCTTCTGATCTTAACTCTTCAGCGAGTCTATTTCTTTCTGTACGCATTCTTTCAAAGACAGAGCTACTTAGCTCTGACGGAAGATCAATTCTCTTAACTCTAAAATCGATGATTTCAATACCAAGATCTGCTACGGATGCACCAAGATTACTTGTCATAGAATTCATCATTTCATCTCGCTCACCAGAGACAAGTTCTGTAACGGTTCTTTGGCCAAACTGATTTTTGAGTTCAAATTCTGTTCTCTGACCAAGCAAGTTATTAAGTGTAAGGAAGCTTCCAGAAGTAGCTTTGTAAAAAGTTAATACATCAACAATTTTATATTTTACAAATGAATCAACTAGGAGATATTTACTCTCTACCGTAAGTATTCTGTTGGGTTCCTCATCAAGGCTTTGAAGTCTTGCATCAAATTTTCTAACACTTTGAATAAGTGGAACTTTTAAATGAATTCCAACTTCAACATCAGGCTTAATAACCTCACCAAATTGAGTTACCAATGCTTTTTCTTTTTCATTAACTATGTAAATGCTGTTTGCAATAACAGCTATGATTAGGGCAGAAAGAATTAATATAAGATTAGATCTATTCATCATCATCCTCCGCTTTTTTATTTTGCTCCATGATTTTATCTAGTGGAAGGTAAAGAAGATTGTTACCTCCTTCTACATCCACCATAATTTTTGTTGAGTTAGACAGGACACTTTGGATCGCATCAAGATAAAGCCTATCACGTGTTACTTTTGGAGCTTTTTGATACTCTGCTAGAAGCTTTTCAAATCTAACAACCTCACCTTCTGCATTTGCGATTACTTCTTCTCGATATGCCTCTGCAGCTTGTACTCTAGCGACCCCTTGACCGCGAGCCTCAGGAACGATGGATAAAGCATACCTTTCAGCCTCGTTCTGAAGTCTAACCTTATCTTCTCTTGCAGCCACAACATCATCAAAGGCTTCTTTTACAGCAGTTGGTGGGTCTGTCTTTTCTATGTTTACTTGTTGAACTATTAAACCAGTAGCATAAAGATCTAAATAACTTTGAAGACGATCCTGCACATTCAGTGCAAGGGTTTGCCTACCCGTAGTAAGCGTTTCTTCAAGTGAGTTATCTCCAACAACATGACGTAAGGAACTTTCTGTGGCCTGGCGGAGACTTGCTTCAGGGTCGTTAACGTTTAATACAAAATCCTTAAGGTTTTTTATTCGATATTGAATTGAAATCGTAACATCAACTAAATTTTCGTCTTGAGTTAGCATATTTGCAGTTTGAGAAAAACGTCTAGTAAGGGCAACATTCTCAACAAATCGCTCGTCAATACCAGCGATCATAAAATTCAAACCCTCATCAGTTTCTTGATAGTATGTTCCCAATCTTAGTACAACGGCTCTCTCAGGCGCTTCAAGCTGATAAACACACATTGATGCATAAATGATTAGGAGGCCGAAGATTCCATATGTAAAGATTCTTTTGAAAGAGAAATTATTGCCAGAACCCCCTGATCCATTAGTAGAATTTTTATTTCCCCCAAAAAGTAGAGAAAATTGTTTCATTAGATCATCAAAATTAGGGCCATCATTATTGTTGTTGTTTCGACCCCAAGGGTCTTGGTTGTTTTGGTTATCCCAGTTCACATTAATGCCTTTAAAATGAAGATTATATCTAGTATTTAAGGGCGAAAGTTAATAATTAAAGAATTACTTATAACTTTAAGCCCTTTTTAATGAATTCACTTGCAGCGTCTTGCTCATGTAAATCAAAAAAACTTAAATCCTGCCAACTTCTCATCCATGTGATTTGTCTTTTTGCTAATTGTCGTGTTCCAAAAATTGATTTTTCTAACATTTCCGACTCTTTTAGCGAACCATTTAATACCATAAACGCTTGCTTGTAGTTCACTGCCTTCAATATAGGGTGATTTTTTTCCAAATTATTATTCATAATCAATTCATCAAGTTCATTTATTAATTTGTCATTTACAAGACTTGGTTGCCTTTTTTCAATTCTTTCATGCAATTCAGCCCTTTGATTTGGAAATATTCCTATCTGAATAATATTGAATTCATTTCTAATTCCTGATTTAGCTAAGTCTTTATCTTGATTATCCTGGCTGAGCTCTATCTCTATTGCCCTAATTAGTCTTTGCTTATCATTGGGTGAAATTTCTCTAGCTTTTGTTGGATTTAATTTAATCAATTGATCAAACAGTTTGTTTGGCCCATTTTCTTTCAGTTCAGCATCTAACTTTTTTCTCAATGCGGAATCGGCATTAGGCAATGAGTGAATGCCCTCAAAAAGACTTTTGAAATACATCATTGTGCCCCCAACAAATAATGGAACTTTTCCATCATCAACAATTTTTTTTGCAAGATTTGAGGCATCATTGATGAACTCAGCTACATTATAGATTTCGCTTACAGAACAGTGATCTATCAAATAATGTGGATACTTTTTCAGCGTATCTTGGTCAGGTTTACCAGATCCAACATTACAACCCTTATAGACTTGAACTGAATCAACAGATATTAATTCAAACGTTTTTGGAAATTTGTCTATAATTTCAATTGCCCATCTGGTTTTGCCTGACGCAGTAGGTCCAAGTAGAAATATAGCTGAGGGCTTGGATTGATTACCCAAGTTTAAAGAGCCTCTTCGTTAAGTTCTCCAGTTCTAATACGAATAACTTTTTCAAGGGGTGAAATAAAAATCTTTCCATCTCCAATTTTTCCTGAGGAAGCAGCTGTACTTATTGCCTCAACAATAGACTGTGTTTGATCATCTTTTACAGCAACTTCTATCTTAATTTTTGGGAGAAAATCAATTACGTACTCAGCTCCTCGATAAAGTTCGGTATGTCCTTTTTGCCTTCCATATCCTTTTACTTCGCTAATGGTCATGCCAGTAATACCTAACTGATCTAGACTTTCTCGAACTTCTTCTAATTTAAAAGGTTTTATAATTGCAGTGATTAATCTCATTTTGATTCCAATAGTTTCATTATATATGACCCTTGTCTCTGAGTTGAGCCTTTGTTCTTATTAAAAACATCTTCTGCGTTAGCTACTAATGAAGAAGAATAATTCACATCATTAATTAATTTATTAAAGGCATTACCAAGCTCTAATTGATTATGAACTACTACAGCAGAACCACTTGAAATGAATTCAAATGACATTTCTTCAAAGTTAAATGTATATGGGCCAATAATAATTGGTGTTTTATTGCATGCAGGCTCAGCAAGATTATGACCTCCATGATTGATGAGGCTTCCACCAACAAAGGCACAGCTTGAAAGCATATAGCAAGTATTTAATAGGCCAATTCTATCTATGATGATAACTTCGGACTGGGAATCGCCATCCACACAAGAAAATGTCTCGCCATCAAATCCCATTTCATTGCATAAACTTTTTACATAATTAGCTCGCTCGGGATGTCTTGGGCATATAACTAATTTTACATTTGGATGTGATGGATTATCTTGCTTAAATGTTTTGTAGGCATTCAAAACAATTTCCTCTTCTCCCCTATGAGTGCTTGCAGCAAGAATAAATTTGTTTGGCAGTTTTTTTTCTGATGATGTTTCTTTTGCAGGTTCAATATCATATTTCACAGAGCCAACAACTTCTATCTTTTTAGAATCAACCCCTAAGTTGCAAAATCGCTCTAAGTGCTTATCTGATTGAACAAAAAGTTTATCCATTTTTTTAAAGATAGGAGTCATTAGTAAGCGAGTTTTTTTATATAAGCTTGCTGATCTTTTGCTAAGACGGCCATTGAGCAAGATTACTGGAATATTGAGTTTATTGGCTTTGTAAATTAAATAGGGCCATATCTCGGTCTCAAATAAGAGGATAAGTTTTATATCTAAAAAGCGAAAAAAAAGATTAATAAAAATAAAAAAATCCCAAGGTAAAAATATAACTTGATGTTTATGACCATATAATTCTTGAGCTTTTTGTAATCCAGTAGCAGTGGAAACGCTAATAATAATTTCGTTATTTCTTTCTAGGGTTTTAACAAAATTCTTGATACCTAAAACCTCACCAAGACTTACCGCATGGATAAGAATAGGATTATTTCTTTTCTTGAATCCTAGACCAATCCTATTGTAAATCTTTGATAGATATAACTTTTGTTTAGCTCCCTTAATAAATAAATTTAAAAAAAAGATTGGTATTAAGCAAAAAAAACAAATCTGATAAATAAATAGAAACATCAATGTGAGAATACTTTAAATGTAATAATAACGGTTTTATTAAAAAATATGAGCATCATTATTTTCTTATGGAAATTAATCATTCGAATCCCTCGAAGGTTTCATGGTGCAAAACTATTTTCATTCTTATTAAGAATATTTTTATTTAATCGAATCAAAGTTGCTAAGAAAAATATAAAGCTATGCTTTAAAGAAATGAATCAACAAGAACTTAAGGGTATTTTCAAGAAGAACCTTGAGGCTGCTTCCCTATCAATCTTCGATATGGGAATTGCATGGTTTTGGAGCGATGCAAGAATTAAAAAAGAACTTCCTAGCAAGATAACTAACTTGGAGCTAATAAATAATAGTTCACAAGGAAATTTAATTATCTTTAAACATTCTTTGCACTTGGAGCTGGATGCAAGGATTTTAGGGATGCAAGCAGAACTGTATGGTGTAGGTAGAGAGCATAACTCTCCATATATGCATAAAATTATTAATTCGGGCAGGAAAAGAGCTGTTAAAGATACAGCATCTAAAAAAGAAACTTTAAGATTTATTAAGTGGTTAAAGAAGGGAAAAAATGTTCTGTATGCAATTGATCAAGATTATGGAATAAAACATTCAAAAAAAATAAATTTTTTTGGGATACCAACCTACACAATTACAACTGCTGAAAGACTGCAAGAGATAACAAATTGTAACGTTGTTTTTTTAGACTCATGGTTTGAACAAGGTGCGCTTCGAATTAACCTTGAAGAAATATCTAAAAATAATGACATTGCTTCAACTGAAATGATTAGTCAAAGAATTGAATCATCGATTAGGAGAAATCCTGGTGAGTACCTTTGGCATCATAAAAGATTTAAAAGTTCTCTAGGAAAAGAGTTTTATAAAGATGCTAAATAAGATCAATTCATTAAAAGGATATATGCCGCTGCATGAGGGAGAGGCTTTAGCAAAATGGGCGGAAAAATTCTCAAAAGTAGGTCCTATTTTAGAAATAGGAACATTTGGAGGGAAGTCTGCTGCATTCTTAGCTTATGGCTCAAGAAAAAATAATCAGATAGTTTATACAATTGATCATCATCGAGGGTCTGAAGAGCATCAGCTTGGAGAGGAGTATTTTGATCAAGAAAATTTTGATGAGACCCTTAACAGGGTAAATACTGTTCCGTTACTCCAAAAAAATCTAGAGGAAGTTAAAGAAATTAAAAACATAATCCCAATAATTGGCGACGCAAATACTATTTCACAATCATGGCAAACAAGATTGGGGATGTTATTTATAGATGGTGGTCATAGTTTTGAGTCAGCAAGTAATGACTATGAAAACTGGAAACATTTAATTGAAAAGCGTGGTGCCTTGGCCTTTCATGATATCTATGAAGATCCTAGCAAAGGAGGCCAAGCACCGTATAAAGTCTTCCAAAAGGCCATCGATGATGGTTTTAAGATTTTTGATAGAGTTGATACAACAGTTTGTCTTAAGTATTAAGCTAAATTAGTTGTAAAGACTCGTGATGCTCTTGATGCATTATATATAGCATCTTCTGCAAGAATTAACGCAGCAATGGTCCAACTTGGCTGCTCAAAAGGCCAAAATATTTTTTCATTAAATTGCCATCCCATATATGGAATCTGTTCGTCATCGCTAATGGTTTTAACTTCCTCTAAGATTTTAATTGCCCTTTCTCTTTGTCCAGCTTTTACTAGGGCAATACAAAATTCACATGTCTCGGCCACAGTAACCCATGGTTCTTCTGCAACACACTTTACTCCTAGTCCATCAACATAGAATATCTGCATTGTTTTTTCTAAATACACATCCTCTTGTTCTGCTGATAATGCTCCAGATAGAACTGGATAATAGGCATCCATAGAAAAATTACTTCTATCAGCTTTTAAATCAAAATTGTTTTTTGGTGCTTGAATACATTTTTTTGCACTTTGATAAATTTCATACCATTTATCCTTATTTGAGAATTCTCCCATTTCATCTGCAAGGAAAATTGAGCATTCAAGGCTTTTAACTATCGAACTATTACCGGTAAGCAAAAAGTCAATATCGTACTCACCATCTTCATCAATGTTCCAAATAAATGCGCCCGATTCAGACTGCATATCCAAAAGGAAATCATTTGCCATAAGAAGGCAGTTCCAATTTTTTTTAATAAAGGCTTTATCTTGAAAAAGGATGTAATGGAATGCGAGTGCTGTTGCAAAATAAGCAGCATGATTTGATTGTTTATTAAACTTTGTGGGATTAGATTTTTTGTATTCTTCATACCAACTTCCATCCATGTTTTGATTAAGTCGAGACCATTCTAGTCCTCTCTCAAATTCATGTTTAAATCCTGCAATACCAAGACCAATGCATGCTTCTAAATGATCCCAATGATCATGAGTTTGATCGTCCTTACAAATTATTGAACCATCAGAATTTTGATATTCCTTAAGCTTATTGCCTAGGTGATAAATAAAATCTTCCGAAGAATGGATAGCCATATATTAATTTTTCTTAAAATAAAAACTAATACTCTTTCCAAGTATGGGATTAAGTAATTTTTCTATTACATCCATGATTGGGGTATTTTTTAAGATATGCCTTTCGAGTATTTTTTTATAAACCTTTACTAAAAAATTATTTTCTTGTGTTTTCCAAAAGATGCATCTAAGCCACCAATAGGCAGAATGAAATGCATGATATTTTTCAGATTGAATAAAAGAAAAATTATGGTCTTGCATTACTTTTAAGATATTTGATTTTTTAAAAATTCTAACGTGGCCGCCTGGCATATTTTGATATTCCTTTGATAGCATCCAGCATATTTTCTCCGGCAAGAATGATGGGACGCTTGCAAGAAAATATCCTCCCGGCTTTAGCACTCTATGGATTTCTTGAATTGCTTTGTTGTAGTCCTCTAAGTGCTCCAAGACTTCAGAGCAAATCACAATGTCTAATTCATTATCTTTAAAAGGGAGATTATAGATTGAGCCTTGTAAAAATTTTACTAAGTTAAAATCCATCTCTCTAAAAAAATCCAAGCCTTGATTGCTCTTTTCTATTGATGGAATATCCATATCAACTCCAAAAAGATTTAGACCTGACTGAGCATCCATTGCTCCAAAAATATGTCTACCCTCTCCGCACCCGACATCCAGTATTTTGTCCCCACGTGATAAATAAATATTTGAGAAATTAAATGTCAGCATGCGTAGTTAAAATTGAAGAGATATGGTCTATATAACTGTTTGCAATAACTGACCAACTAAACTTTTGTAATATGTGATCTCGTCCTAAATTAGCTTTTTTCATGTAGTGATCATAGTTCTGGAAAATATTATTCAATGAGTTAAAAATATCTTCATGACTTTCGGGGGCAATCATCTCAGCGTAAGGTCCAGTAATCTCAGGTATTGAAGCAACATCTGTAGCAATAAGAGGAACAGCACATGCCATAGCTTCTCCAACTGGAAATCCAAACCCCTCATACAAAGAACTTACAATTGCAATTTGGCTGGAAGCATATTCATCACTAACCTCTTGATTGGTCAAATTAGTTTTAAATGACACGAACTCATCAATACCTAGTTTAGAAATTAATCTTTCAGTATGTCCTCCAGATCTCGGCTTTCCAATAACTACCAAATTAATTAATGGGTACCTTTCTTTCGCAACAGCTATCGCCCTAAGAGTGAAATCTAGGCCTTTTAAAGGCACGTCTGCACTTGCCGTTGTAATTAACTTGAATGGTTTCTTTGAAATCATTGGATTTGGTTTAAATATCACCGTATCAATACCATTTGGAATTACATGAATTTTACTTGCATCTATATGAAAGTACTTCTGAATGTCATTCTTGGAGCTTTTGGATGGAGAAATAATATTATGCATTTTGGGAGCAACTTTTGATTGCATTTTTAGAAATGAATACCAGCTTCGTATAAAGATCTTTTTTACAATACCTTTAGCGTACTTTAATTCATACTCTTTATCCCTTGGGATAGGATGATGGATAACCTGAAAAAGAGGAAATTCTTCTTGAATTTTAATCATTGCATAAGAAAGAGATTGATTATCGATAACAAAATCGTATTCTTTTCTGGTTGATAAATAATTTTTTGCTCGATTTCCAAATGTTTTCATTTCAGGAAATCCTCCAATCAAAGCTATAAAAAATTCATAATAATCATCAAAATCTTTATTTTTCTTATTAAAAAATAAATTTAATCTGTCACGAAAATTAAATGTGCTAAAAAGATCTAAGCCAGGCAGTTTTATTAGATTAATCCCATCAGCTAACTTTGGATAAGGGGGGCCAGAGATAATATCTACTTCATGGCCTAAATCTCTAAAAGCCCTGCTAAGCTCATAAACATATATACCTTGCCCTCCACTGAAGGGTGCACTTCGATAACTTAAAAAAGCTATTTTAAATTTTCTCACTCTAAGATCTTTTATATATTAAATCTGATATAGCCAGTTTTTATATTGATCATTTTTTGCAGAAACTATGTCTTCAAATATTGATTGAAGTTTTTGAGTTATAGAACCAATCTTCCCTGACCCAATAATCCTATCATCCACCCTGGAAATCGGTGTTACCTCGACAGCGGTCCCTGTAAAAAAAGCCTCATCGGCATCCAATAAATCTTCGTACTTAAGATTTAATTCTTTTACTTTCAGATTAAGATCTGATGCTATTTTTATTATGCTTTGCCTGGTTATACCATTTAGACAGTTTTCAGTAGTTGGAGTAAAAATGTCTCCGTTTTTTACAATGAACAAATTCTCACCGCTGCCTTCTGAAATATTGCCCTTAATATCCATCAGCAATGCTTCATCCGATCCTCTTGCTAGGGCATCGTGAAGAGCCATTATTGAATTTACATAGGTGCCAACTATTTTATTATTTGAATAAAGTGGGTTTTCATATTGTTTATACGGAGAGGTAACAATGCTTATCCCATTTTTTTTCTTCTCTGGATCCATGTATGAGGGCCACTCCCAACAGGCAACAGCAACATTAACTGAGAGATCGCTTGCTCGCAATCCTAGTTCCTCAGAACCAAAAAAAACAATCGGTCTAATGTAGGCCTCCTCTAACTTATTTTGTTTTAGAGTATCTTTTTGAATTTGATTTAAGTCTTCTATTGAGTAAGGAATAACAATGTTTACCTTTGAAGCTGCATCAAAGAGCCTTCTTGTATGATCATCTAATCTAAATATTGCTCCGCCTAAATCATTTTTATAAGCTCTTACCCCCTCAAAGACACCTACACCATAATGCAGAGTATGAGTAAGCGCATGAACCTTAGTTTCATCCCATTTAAGAAACTCTCCGTTCATCCAAATGAATTTTGAATCTGTATTTATAAACATTTAAGCGCTGTATTATGACAAACAAGGTTAAAATATGAAATTCTAAAAGACTTTTAGATGAACAAAAATATTTTCAGAGAATATGACATCAGAGGTATTTATCCTATTGACCTTAATGAAGATATATATTTTGGAATAGGTAATGCGATAGCTTATAAATGTAATCAATTAAGTATTGATAGCATTGTCCTTGGAAGAGACGGTCGCTTATCTGGAAAATCATTAATGAATGCTCTCGAAAATTCATTAATAAATAATGGAATAAATGTTGAAAATATAGGTATTGTTACAAGTCCGTTGCTTTACTATGCTGCGAAAAAACATAGCTCCAAAAGCGGAATTATGGTTACGGGAAGCCATAACCCAAAAGAATATAACGGTATTAAAATGATTATCAATGATGAGCCAGTATCAGGTAAAGAGATATTTGAGCTTATAGGCACACCAAATAATGCAACTAGTAAAGGCACTGCCTCTGTAAACGAAGATGTTATTGATAATTATATTGAGGAAGTAAAATCAAAAAGCATTCAGCCAAAAGACAAAATTAAAGTTGTTATTGATTGTGGCAATGGCGCTGCAGGCGTTATAGCTCCAAAGCTTTTTACAGCACTTGGATTTAGTGTAGTTGAAATCTACAGTGAGGTTGATGGCAGTTTTCCAAACCATCACCCTGATCCAGGCAATCCTGAAAACTTAAAAGATCTTTCAGATAAAGTTTTAAGTGAAAAAGCTAATATTGGCTTGGCTTTTGATGGAGATGGAGACAGGCTTGGAGTTGTTGATAATAAAGGCAATATTATTCCACAAGATAAATTTTTGATGTTGCTTGCAAAGGATATTCTTAAAAACACACCACAAGCAAAAATTATTTTTGATGTTAAATGCACTAATAGATTAAAAGATGTGATCTTAAGCTATGGAGGTGAACCAATTATGTCACCTACAGGTCATTTTCACATTAAAAAGATGCTGAGAAAAACTAATGCCCAACTAGCGGGTGAAATGAGTGGCCATATTTTCTTTAACGATGATTGGTATGGCTTTGATGATGCTCATTACTCTGGATTTAGACTTATAAAGATATTGATTGAAAATGAATCTGAACTTTCTGAGCTACTTGGTGAATTTCCAGACGGCTTTACCACACCTGAAATAAATCTCGATGTCGATGAAGATAAGAAATTTCAAATCGTAGATCAGTTTAAGAAGAACGCATCATTTGAAAACGCATCAGTAAGTACGTTGGACGGCCTAAGAGTTGAGTTTGGAGATGGATGGGGTCTTTTGAGGGCTTCTAATACAACACCTAAACTAGTCCTTAGATTTGAAGGCACAAGTCAAAAAAGTTTAGATGGCATAATCAGAAAATTTAATGATGAATTTCAAAAAGTACACCCTAATCTTGATAAGATAATTGATAAAATATGAAGAATGAAAGGAAACAAATAATTTTACAGGCCCTAGCGCAACTGTTAGAAAAAAGAAATCCTTCCAAAATAACTACAGCACTTTTAGCAAAAGAATCAAGAATTACTGAAGCTGCACTATATCGTCATTTTCCAAGTAAGCGAACAATCTACCTAGAATTATTTAATTTTTGTGATGTTTCAATTCGAGAGAAAATATCTGAATTAAAAAAAACAAATAAGAATTCAATAGAACAAATCAAAATTCTTTTCTTCTTCTTGGTAATGTTTGTTGAAAAAAATAAAGGTTTTGCGAGAATTCTTTCTAGAGAAGCATTGGGGCCAGCTGAAAAAAATGTAATTGATGCTGTTAACCAATTCTTCAATAGCCTTGAGTTATCCGTAAAACAAATACTTGCTGATGAAAAAAAACTCGTTGCTCCTGCGGGCCTATGTGCGCAAATAGTAATCACTGGCCTTGAAGGAATAGTAGCAAGATTTATTCGCAATGAATTTAAAGAAAATCCAAGCAGTTACTTAGATAATTACTGGCAAATACTTGAAAGATCGATTCTGAAATAGGCTAATCTAGCAACAATTCAAAATAGGCATCATCACCAAGGTCATCTGATCTTTCACCTGTTTCTTTATTGACTCTCACAAATGAGATTCCTTGTGGAATGCTTGCCTTATATTCAGGAAGCTGTGGGATCACCTCCTCCATAAAACTCACCCAAATTGGTAATGCAATTGTGGATCCAAACTCGTCCTCCCCAAGCGACGAAAAATCATCATTGCCAATCCAGACAGTTGTCACTAAATCTTCATGAAATCCTGAAAACCATGTGCTAATTGAATCATTCGTTGTTCCTGTCTTTCCACCAAAATCGTTTCTCAATATTGACTCTGTCCTTCTGCGGTTTGAGCCTCTTTGCATTGCTTCTCTTAAAATGTCTTTTACTACATATGTCGACCTTGGATCAAAGTCTTCTACAGAACCAACCTCACTTATTAATTGAATTGGCTTTATGTTTTTTTCATTATTAATCCAAGGGAAATTAATATTATCCTTTGCCTTGTCATCATTAAAAGATTGATGTTCATAAATGATGTTGCCGTTCCTGTCCTCTACCTTTGTTATGTACACAGGCTCTTGAACCTTGCCTTCGTTAACTAAGATTGAAAAAGCTCTTGTCATTTCAATTGGTGAGAAACTAGATGATCCTAGTGCCAAAGACAGATCACTTGGCAATCTTCTTTTTTCAAAACCAAATGCTTGAAGATCATTTCTTACATTTTCAACGCCAATATTTCTGAGAAGTTTAATTGAGACAATATTAATGGACTGAACGAGTGCCTCTCTTAACCTTGTTAAACCATAGAATTTTTTTGTGTAATTTTCTGGTCTCCAATAATCTTCTAGATTTTCGTCTTCAAATATGATCGGTGCATCATTAATCAGAGATGATGCGTCATAACCTCTAGAGATAGCACTTGCATAGATAAAAGGTTTGAAGCTTGATCCAGTTTGCGGAAAAGATTGCCTAACTCGATCAAACTTGGTTTTCAAAAAGTTTGTACCGCCAATATAGGTTTTAACGTGACCATTTTTAGGATTCATGGAAACAAATGCCGCCTCAGCAGGTGGAATTTGAATAATTCGCTGATTGGATTCGTTATTAGATAATGTAACCAGATCACCTTTTCTTACAAGATCAAAAAAATTATCTGGCTTTGGACCTTTTTTATTGTTTGATCGCTTTCTAGCCCAACCGTATTGATCATCCCAAATTAAAATTTCTTTATCATAATTCTCTGTTAAAACAGTTACTTGATCTTTTTGGACATCAGCAACCAATGCTCGTAAATATCGATCAGGAATTTTATGGCTCTCAAAAATCTCACCCAGCTTGTTAAAAATTGATTCAGAATCATCAGCTTCGTCAACAGCATCAAAAATTATTGATGGTCCATTAAGAATTATCTGATCAAAGAATTGATCTCCTAGTTCTTCAGCAAAATTATTTTTTTCAATCCACCCATAACGCTCTGAATAAATCTCAATATTTTTAAATATGGCGTCTTCTGCGTGATTTTGCATTTCTGTGTCTAATGTTGTGAATATATTCCATCCTAGGTTGTATGCATCAAGTCCATACCTCTCAATCATTGTCTGCCTGACTAGCTCTGCAAAATATTCTGCATTTGATTCAAAGCTGTCAGTTTCATTGAAAAGATTGATTGGTTTTCGAGCATTAAATAAATATTGTCCTTTTCCTATGTATCCAAGCTTATGCATTCTCTGAAGAATCCAATTACGTCGTATCTTTGATCTCTCAGGATTTCGAATAGGATTAATACGTGATGGGAGTTGTGCTGAGGCAGCAATCAATGCAGCTTCATCGAGGCTAAGCTCTTCAACTGACTTTCCAAAATATACTTCAGCAGCTGACTCAACACCATATGCTCTATTTCCTAAAAAAATTCTATTCACGTAAAGAGAAAAAATTTCTTCCTTGGTAGCCTTGCTTTCAAGCTCAAAAGCTAAATAGATTTCTTTAAGTTTTCGAATTGCATTTTGATCCCTGCTTAGCAAATAACCTCTAACAACTTGCATTGTAATGGTACCTCCACCGCTCACAATTTCGCGATATCGAACAATCTGTAATAAAGCCCTTGTGAATGAAAGCAACCTAAATCCTGTATGTGAAAAGAACTGATCATCTTCCGCAGCTAAAAAAGCATATTTAACATTTTCAGGTATCTCATCAAATGAAAGAGTCCTTCTTTTTTGCTCGCCAAACTCACCGATTAATTTTTCATCAGCAGAAAATATTTTCATGGGAACCTGAAGAACATTCTCATCAACCAAATCAATGGAGGGCAATGAAGGCTTAAAGTAAAAATATCCTGTAAGGATTACTGTAATTGATAATAGAGTAGCCGCGATTAAAAGGTTAAGAATTAAATGGAAAAACCTGTAAATAAAATGAAGCATTACTAACTTAGTCTATTGGCTAATATAAGAAAAAAATAACTTAAATGATAGAATGCATTCGAAAATTTATGTATGTATTATGATTTATCTTATAGGCCCAATGGGATCTGGCAAAACAACAATAGGTAAAATCCTTTCAAGCCGACTTAAATATCAATTTTTTGATACCGATGAGGAAATAAAGAAAAAAATAGGCATGTCGATATCATCGATTTTTGATAAACAAGGTGAGAGTGGGTTTAGGATTATTGAATCACAAACGCTTGAGAAATTGTCGGTAAAGCCAAAATCTATAATTTCAACAGGAGGCGGAATCGTTCTTATGAAAGAAAATCGGGTCATTATGAAAAATGGAACTTGCATATATCTTAAAATCAATTTTGAGGAGCAACTTAAAAGACTGGCTAATTCAGATGATCGACCCTTATTTAGCAAAAACTCTGATGGATCAATCGAAAAGACAAATGCGGCAAGAGAGCCCTTCTTTCTTGATTTAGCAGATATTGTTATTGATACTTCTAATCTTAATGAGAACGAAGTAACCCAACAAATACTAAGATCACTAAAAAGTAAGAATGAAAATTAATTTATCGATAAAGAGTAGGTTCAAATCCTACTCAGTGATTATCCAAGATAAAGGTGTAAATAAATCAAACCTTAAACCTTACGTCGCTTATAGAAACAATGTCTTAATTATTTCCGATTATGGCATTCCAAAAAAATACATTAATGATCTAAAAAAGACCATCAGGTTATGTGGTGTAAGTGCCAAAGTTTTAACTATCTCTAATGGAGAGCAATCAAAATCATTTAAGAACTATCAGTACATATTAGAGCATTTAGCAGAGAAAAATTTTGCGCGTGATGATCTCATTATTGCTCTTGGAGGTGGTGTTGTTGGGGACATAAGTGGTTTTGTGGCAAGCACATATCTCAGAGGCATAGATTTCATTCAAATTCCAACAACGCTTTTGGCTCAAGTTGATTCATCCGTGGGTGGAAAAACAGCTATCAATTCAAAAAACGGAAAAAACCTTTTTGGCGCTTTTTATAACCCTTCTTTGGTAATCATTGATCCCTCTCATCTAAATTCATTAGCAGAACGAGAATATAAAGCTGGATTAGCTGAAGTTATAAAGTATGGGCTCATTGATAACAGGAAGTTATTTAATTATCTGAAAAAAAACTATGAGTCTATTTTAGATAAAGACACCAAGGCTCTAAGCTTTATTATTTCAGAATCGATTAAATCTAAAGCAAAAATAGTTCAACAAGATGAAAGAGAGAAAGGCTTAAGAGCAATTTTAAATTTTGGTCATACTTTTGGGCATGCACTCGAAGCAAAGTACAAATACAAAAAATATTTGCATGGTGAAGCAGTAGCTATTGGTATGAGATGTGCTGCCAAAATCTCCCTGGAACTGAAATTAATTACATCGAAAGAATTTGAGGCAGTTCTGGAGTTATTCGATAAGCTTAAAATCAAAAGTAATTTACCAAATTTAAAGTTGAATGATTTAATGCCCTACTTAAAAAAAGACAAAAAAATACTCAAAGGCAAGTTAAGGTTTGTGCTGCTGGATGGAATCTCTAAAGCGAAAATCGAAGATATGGTAAGTTCGAAAATTTTAAGAAATATTTTTAATTAGGCGGCTGAAGCTGTAGTGGCTTTTAGCAAATCTTTTACACTAATCGCCTTCGGTGAAATTAGCCAAAACCTAGATTCAAATTTGTCAAAGTCCTCTAAGATCTCTTTTGATCTATAGCTATTTGTGTATTTGATATGTTTTTTAATTTGCGTTTTAAGAAATTGCCTATGAGGCTCCATTTCTTCTTCAACAATCCTCTCAAGGTTAATTAGTGACCGATTGCACTTGTCAAAGAAAGTTTGTTGCATATCCAAAACATAAGCAAAGCCGCCTGTCATTCCTGCTCCGAAATTATTTCCAACATCTCCAAGAACTACAATATTCCCGCCAGTCATGTATTCACAGCAATGATCACCAGCACCTTCTATGACTGCACTTGCGCCTGAATTTCTTACAGCAAATCTTTCTCCCGCCTTACCCGCAACATATAACTCACCGCCTGTTGCTCCGTATAGTGCAGTATTACCAATTAATATTGATGGGTCTTTCTTTTGTGCATAATCTGCAGAGTTATGAATTATAATTCTGCCGCCATTCATACCCTTACCCACGTAATCATTTGCGTCTCCTTCAAGAGAAATATTCAATCCATTAGCATTCCATGCGCCTAGGCTTTGTCCTGCATTTCCTTTAAGGCTAATGGTCTGGGTTTTTAAGCATCCCTTTTCACCATATTTCATAGCAATAAATCCTGAGATTTTTGCACCAAAAGATCTATCTCGGTTCGAGATTTGATAACTGACTTCATTTTTTTGCTGGGATGTTATTGTTTTTTTGAGATCATTTAAAGCTTTCTGACTGAGATTAGCTTTATCCCAAGGATCGTTAAGATCAGTAATGCAGGTATGTGGTTCATCTAAATTTTTATCCTCGTAAAGAAGTGGATCTAATGAAAGACCAAAGTCTTTTGCCTCAGAAATTTCTTTTAACAATGATGTCTTGCCAACAATGCTCTCAAGTGATTCGTGTCCAATTTCTGCCAAAATATCTCTAACGTCTTGCGCAATAAATCTGAAATAATTTTTTACTCTCTCTTTTTCACCAACAAAATGATTTCTAATAATGTCCTTTCTTTGAGTGGCAACTCCGGTAGCGCAATTATTTAAATGGCATATTCTTAAATACTTGCAGCCCATTGATATCATTGGGCCTGTACCAAAACCAAAAGACTCAGCACCTAAGATTGCAGCCTTAACGACATCTAATCCGGTTTTTAATCCGCCATCTGCTTGAATCCTGACTTGGCCTCTAAGCCCAGCATTTCTCAGAGCTTGATGGGTTTCAGCTAGACCAAGTTCCCATGGAGATCCTGCATGTCTAATCGAAGACAAAGGGCTTGCTCCTGTGCCGCCATCGTGGCCAGAAATTGTGATGAGATCTGCATAGGCTTTTGCAACACCAACCGCTATCGTGCCCACGCCTGGTTCAGAAACTAGTTTTACAGATACCAGCGCTTTTGGATTCACTTGTTTTAAATCAAAAATTAACTGAGCTAGATCCTCGATTGAGTAAATATCATGGTGAGGAGGTGGCGAGATTAATGTAATCCCTGGAGTGGAGTATCTTAGTTTCGCAATAAGACTATTAACCTTACCACCAGGAAGTTGACCTCCTTCACCCGGCTTAGCGCCTTGTGCAATTTTAATCTGCAAAACCTCAGCATTTACCAAATATGCCGGTGTAACACCAAACCTACCTGATGCAACTTGCTTAATTTTTGACATCTTATTAGTTCCATAGCGTTCAAGAGCTTCGCCGCCCTCTCCAGAATTTGAGCGGGCACCCAATTCGTTCATTGCTTCAGCCAATGTCTCGTGTGCCTCAGGTGAAAGTGCGCCGAGGCTCATGCCAGCTGAATCAAATCTTTTTAAAATATTAGTTTCATCCTCAACCTTTGAAAGGGGGATTGGTTCGTTGCTTGATTTAACTTCAAGAAAATCCCTTAGCATTGATTTTGGTCGATTGTTTACAAGGCCTGAATAAATATCGAATTCTTCTTTTGAAGATAACTTAACTGCTTTTTGGAGTGCTTCTACAACTGAGGGGTTATAGGTGTGATACTCTCCACCGTGAACAAATTTTAGGAGACCACCCGGATTAATGTCGGTTAAATTTGAGTTTGCATACGAAAATAAATCTGTCTCTTGTTGTTTTATTGACCCAAAGTTTTTGCCGCCAATCCTGCTAACTGTTCCAGTGAAACATTTATCTACAACCTCATCATCAAGGCCAACTATTTCATGAAGCTGCGAACCCCGATAACTTGAAATGGTTGAGATACCAATTTTTGAGATGATTTTAAGCAGTCCTTTATTTATTCCCTTTCTGTACTTAGCACAATTTTCTGTTGGGCTCCCTTTTAGCTCTCCCTTATTGGTTAGATCTAATATAGATTGAAATGCCAACCATGGATAAACAGCTGTCGCACCATAACTTATCAAACAAGCAATAGAGTGAGTATCTCTAGCAGAAGCTGTACTAACAATAATGTTTGCATCAGTTCTAAGCCCTTCATTAATAAGCTGCTGATGTATATAACCAGTTGCAAGCAATGCGTTGATGCTGAGCATATTATCTCCCGGCATTTCTTCAATTAGATGGATAAGAACATTTCCTTTTTTAACAGCACTTTTAACCTTATCGCCTAGCTTAATGAGTGCGCCTTCAAGTGCCTCACTTTTTGAAAAAACTAGTTTGAATTCTTGAGATTTAAATCGCTTACTTTTTAAAAGAGTATTTAATTTTTTATGAGACAGAACAGGTGAACTTGTAACTATTCTATTTGCATGCTCTGGGGTTTCCTCAAAAATATTAAGCTCTGGACCAAAACAAGTTTCCAAGGACATTACTGCTGATTCCCTAAGAGAATCAATAGGCGGGTTTGTTACCTGCGCGAATTGTTGCCTAAAAAAATCATAAATCTGTCTCGGCATAGAGCTTACAACTGCTAACGCAGTATCATCACCCATCGAACCTGTTCCCTCACTGGAATCCATGGCTAAGGGTTTGATAACACTTTGTCTTTCCTCGGTATAAAGCATGAAATACTTTGATGCTTTATTTAGATCAAAAGAAGAAATCAGCTTTATTCCACTTCCAGCATAGTTGTAGAGCGAAGACTCAAGGTACTTTGCTTTAGATCGTAACCAAGCTCTGTAAGGTTTGCCTTCTTTGAGATTGCTATCAATTATTGATTGATCAATTAATTCACCTGTCTCAGTATCAATGGCAAATATTCCCCCTGCCCCAATTCTTCCCTTGGTGATGAAGTTTGATTCATCTTGGGGGAATACACCTATCTCTGAAGCAATTGTGACATATCCTTCATTATCAATTTGATACCTGGCGGGCCTCAAGCCATTTCTATCAAGTAAACATATTGCCCATCTACCGTCACTCATAACAATACCAGCAGGACCATCCCATGCCTCCATATGCATGGAATTATATTCATGAAAAGATTTAATTTCGGGATCCATCATATGGATATTTTGCCAAGCAGGCGGTAGCACCATTCTCAATGCACGAAAAGTATTGATGCCACCTTTAACTAATATTTCGATCATATTATCGAGAGCAGAAGAATCGGATCCTTTTTCATTAACAAGATTCTTGAATGATGTTATCTCTGGAATTAATGCCGTTGAGAACTTCGATTTTCTTGCTTTAGCCCAATTTCTATTTCCTCTAATCGCATTAATTTCTCCATTGTGAGCCAATAATCTGAATGGTTGAGCTAAATGCCATCTAGGCAATGTATTTGTTGAAAATCGTTGATGGAATAAGCAAATCTTTGCTTCAAATTTTTTATCCTTCAAATCTAAATAAAATTGATCAATTGCACTTGGAAGCATTAAACCTTTATAAACAATCGTCTGAGTTGACATACTACAAACATAAAACTCCTCATCATTATCGAACTTCTCTTCGATAAACTTTCTCGCTTGAAGTAGGCAAGCCTCGAACCTTTCTTTGTTAAGATTTGTATTTTTTGAAGTTATAAAAACCTGTGAAATATTAGGTAAGTTTTGTCTTGCAATTTTCCCAAGGACTCCATTATTAACTGGAACGCTTCTTGTGACCGCAATATCTAAGTCTTGGGAACTAAGAAATTTACGTATCGAACTATAATAAAAATCTAAATCTTTCCTGTGGAATAATTGAGCAACAGCAAAAAAATCTGGAAGCTCAACGTCAAGCTCTCCAGCAACCTTCAACTTAAAAAAAGAATGGTTTAGATCAAATAATAATCCGCAGCCATCTCCAGTTTTTCCATCGGCACCAATTGCTCCACGATGGGTCATGCTGGTAAGTCCTAAAATAGATTTTTTTACTAGCTTTCTTGATCTTTTACCATTTCTTTGTGCAATTAAGCCAAAGCCACAGTTGTCCTTTTCAAGACTTGGGTCAAATAAAGTTTTAGCGTTTATGGTCATTGGGAGGTAGATACTAACACAAAAATGTCATACTATGTCATACCTTTATGAATAAGAAGCACAAGCAATATAAGGTTGAAAAAGGATTAATGCTTTTCACCCAACCAAAGTCACCCTATTACTATGGGAAAATAAGGCTTAACAGAAAATACTTTACTAAATCATTTGCGCCAATCACCACCCTTGAGGAAGCAAAAACAAGGTTATATGAATGGAAAGAAGAGCTAACTTCCAAACAAGCAGAAGCAATTCCAGCAATGGCTTTAGGCCAAAGCTTGCATGATTCATTCGCTAGTAAGGACCATGTCACTTTAGAAAATGATTTTCAGTTTCTAGATGTAAATAGATTTGATCCAAAAAAGAAAACAATCCAAGAAAGGCGCATCAACTTCATTGAAATTTATGAAAACTATAATTCAGTAGAGGCTGCAGGTCAGGCTCATCGGTGTTTAGATTGTGGAAATCCTTATTGTGAGTGGAAGTGCCCTGTGCATAATTACATTCCTAATTGGCTCAAACTGGTTAATGAAGGCAATATTCTTGAAGCTGTCGAATTATGTCATCAAACAAACAGTCTCCCTGAGGTTTGTGGTCGAGTATGTCCTCAAGACAGATTATGTGAAGGAGCATGCACTCTTAATGATGGCTATGGAGCTGTTAGCATTGGAAATATTGAAAAATATATAACTGATAAAGCATTTGAATTAGGCTGGAAACCCAATTTAGAAAACAGAAGATGGACCAAAAATAAAGTTGCTATTGTTGGTTCAGGTCCTGCAGGTCTGGCTTGTGCTGATGTCTTAATCAGGGCTGGGGTTAAATGCGATGTTTTTGAAAAACAATCTGAAATCGGAGGTTTATTAACCTTTGGGATCCCTGAATTCAAGCTTGAAAAAAAGATCGTTAAAAAAAGAAGAAAGATGTTTGAAGAAATGGGTGTTACATTTAACTTAAACTGTGAAATTGGCAAAGACATCTCTTTTCAAAAAATTGAGTCTAAATATGATGCTGTTTTCTTGGGAACTGGAACCTATACCTCTTTAGAAGGAGGTTTTGAGGGTGAGAGCCTACCAGGAGTATTTAAAGCAATTGACTACCTGATTGGTAATACTAATCACTTGCTCAAACTCCCACAAAAAAAAGAAGACTACATCAACCTTAAGGGTAAAAATGTTGTTGTACTTGGTGGTGGTGATACCGCAATGGATTGCAATAGAACTGCTATTAGGCAATCTGCAAAGTCTGTTTCATGCCTATATAGGCGAGATGAAAAAAATATGCCAGGCTCTAGAAAAGAGGTCGTGAATGCAAAGGAAGAAGGAGTTAACTTCGAGTTTAATGTTCAACCAATTGAAATTATTGGTGACGGCAAAGTTGAGGGAGTTAAAACCATTAATACAAAGCTTGGGGATCCAGATGTTAATGGCAGAAGAATGCCAATTCCAATAAAGGGAAGTGAAAAAATTTATTCGGCAGATGCAGTAATTGTTGCTTTTGGATTTAGAGCAAGTCCCTATAACTGGTTTGCAGAACATTACATAAATACTGATAAGAATGGCTTAGTGATTGCAGAAGAGCATCAGCAATTTAAATTCCAAACTTCCAACCCAAGCATATTTGCAGGCGGAGATATGGTGCGAGGTTCAGATCTTGTGGTTACTGCAATTTGGGAAGGTAGAGAGGCTGCAAAAAGTATTATTCAGTATGTCAGTTAGTGAATCAGCTTTTATAAAAGCGCTTAATTTAGAGCATACTAGCAAGACTCCGATTTGGTTAATGCGACAAGCTGGTAGATATCTGCCTGAATATAAAGCTATCAGAAAACACTATAAAAATTTTCTTGATATGTGCAAAGAACCAAAAACTTGTGCAGAATTAGCGCTTCAGCCAATTGAACGATATGAGCTTGATGCTTCAATTTTATTTTCAGATATTTTAACAATACCTGATGCATTTAATCTTGGCTTATCTTTTTCAGAAGGTGAGGGGCCTAGATTTGCTAATCCAATTACCATGCCATCAGATATAGATAATTTGAAAATTTTTGATGAAAATGATTTGGATTATGTATTTAAAACCGTGGAAGAAACAAGAAAAGCACTACCCGAATCATTACCTTTAATAGGATTTTGCGGAAGTCCATGGACCCTTGCAGCATACTCAATTGAAGGATCTGGATCTAAGACTTTTCCACGTTTAATGAAATTTCTTCAACTGCACAGCAATTCATTAGAGAAGTTACTAGGCCTATACGCAGATGCTTGCTTTATATATCTGAAACAGCAAGTTTTATCGGGTATAAACGCCATACAAATTTTTGACTCTTGGGCAGATCTTCTTAATGGAGATCAATTTGAAAAGTTTTCAGTCAATCCTACTAAGAATTTAGTAAGAATGCTTAAAAATGATTCAGTCACAAAAACAATACCGATCATACTTTTCGAAAAAGCCTCTCCAATAGAGATTACCGATATTGCTTTTGATGGCATTGCATGCATGAGCCTGCATCATACTGACTCCCTAGAAAATGCAAAATTGAAATTTCTTAATAGTTATGCAATTCAAGGTAACTTAGATCCTAATGTTTTAACAAAGTCTGATGAAGACATAAATAGACACACCAGAGAAATAACTAGAACGATGAGAGGATATCCAGGATTCATTTTTAACTTGGGGCATGGTATTACCCCAAATATTCATCCTGACAAGATTAAAATTATGATAGATTCTGTTAGAAATTTTGAAAATTAAAAGTTCTGATCAATTAGCAAGTGCGAACTGCAATCCCCCATCAAATCAACAATCATCACTCGTTTTTTAAATTGCCATTTCCCATCTGATTTAAAAAAACTGTCGTGGTATCGACCTGCAATTATGGTTTGTAAATCAAACTCAGGTGTTGCCTGCACGACTGTGTAATAGGATCTTGAATCAGCAGATTGATTTTCTAAATCTATATCTAAAATAATATTAGTAGTAATATGCTTTGTGCAGGGAGTTCCAGTTTCTTTATAAATCCGACAAGATTCTTTATACATTTTGAGAATATTTTCCTTTCCTTTGATAGTACTATCAGTTGCAGGAGCATAAATCTCAGCTTTTGTGAAGAGTTTTGCAACTGCATCTAAGTCTCCCAAGTCAAGATATTCGGCATATGCATGTATCAAATTTTTAATTATCTGAATGTCATTCATTATTTAATCTGTCTATTCATTATTTTGAAAATCTGCACTTAAAGTTATTGATTCGTAGGTATCCAGATCATTTTCCATATTATCTAGCTTTTCCCTATATGCAGACAAAACTCCTGCACCTAATAATAACTTGTTAGGAGGATCCTCATATCTAGTTAAATCGAAAATAATCTTTGCAGCCTTTTTTGGGTCACCAGGCTGTTTACCATCAATTTCAGCTATCATGTTTATTCTTGATCTGACGTGTTCATCATAATCTGTAATGTTAATTTTTGACTTTTTCATTGATCGACCGGACCAGTCAGTTCTAAAAGCACCTGGCTGAACTGAGGTTACGAATATATTTAGCGGTCTGACTTCTTTATCCAATGCTTCCATAAGTCCCTCCAATGCGAATTTTGAAGCACTGTAGTAACCAGTTCCAGGATTTGCCATCAGGCCAGCTTGTGAGGAATTATTGATAATACGACCAAATTTTTGATTTCTCATTACAGGTAAAACCTGTTTGGTTAATTCAAGTGCTCCAAAAAAATTTGTATTAAATAGTTTTGATACCTCTTCGCCTTCACCTTCCTCTATTGCAGATAGATACCCATAACCCGCATTATTCACAAGCACATCAATTCTTCCAAATTTAGATATTACATTTCTAACACATTCTATAATTTGATCTGTACAGGTAACATCAAGATTTAATGCAACGGAAGTTGAAGGATATTTATTGCAAATATCCCTTATATCTTCAGTATTTCGGGAAGTCACAGCAACTATATCTCCGGCCTCAAGTGCTGAAATTGCAATCTCTCGACCAAATCCAGTTGAGCAACCAGATATCAACCATACAAAAGGTGGAGTTGTCATTTTAATTTAATCTTCAATTCTCCATGAATAGCTTCTAGCTCTTTTTTGTAGTTGCTCCTCTCTTTCTTCAGGCAGAATGAGTTGTGCTTTTGAGATATTTTTCTTGGCGTCTTCAATAAGCATAACTTCTGATTTTACATACAAATCTTTACCAACCAATCCATTTGGAAATCCTGACCATCTTAAAGTCAATATTCCTTGATTTAAACCAGATGGATCTAGCCAATTATGGATGCCAGGATCATCTTGACTGAGTATGAATGAATAAGTTCCTGTATCATTTATTTTTGACTGATGATTATTTAGGCTGCCATTCTTTTTCATTATTTCATTTGTTGTACCCCAAATGTTTGTTATTGGGGCAATAAAATATTGTGCGCCATCTAAAAAAATTTCTAAATTTATACAATGGTCTCTGCTTGGTAAGTTAAAGTGTCCCATCAGATAAACTTGGTTTCTCAAAGCGCCGTCAGTATCTCTATCTATCCTGAAGCTAAATTCATTTTCAGGCTTAGATAAGGCCTGTTGATTCCATCTTGTTGTATTGAATGCCCATTTTTTCATATATTTCTTAACAATCTCAATGTTCTTCTTTTTGCTAAATGGTTTATTACTCTTGTTTTGACTTATATTTTTTACATCCAAAAGGTTTGGTCTGTCATTTTGCCAATCAATGATTGTGTCTCTTATATAAAATTCTTTTGCTCCCTTTGAAGTTTGAATATGATTCTTTCTGTTAGATGAATTTTTTGAATCAACTGTTATTTCAAAATTTCCTTTTTGATCAGCTACAATTTGGTTTCCAGATATAAGACCAATTGTTTTCATATCATCGTCCCACAAAGTGAAGTGGTTCTCATTAAACTGCTGTTTCCCAAGCTTTCCTCTGATTACATAAGATTGATCATTGCTTATAGGGATAACACGATAAACTGAATCAGGATTATCTATGCCCCACCTTGATCCAGGAATAGAAATATTATTTATTTTATGGGCGACCCTACTTATAGTAATCACTTTTGGATAACTAGGATCCTGATTTAATCCCCAAATAACCGCACCAAACATAACTTCATTAAAAGCATCATCAAAACAGCTAAGCATTGTTTCCGACGGTTTAACTAGATCAAGCCAATATGCTCGGATTTCTTTTCTTCTGTTTATTACTTCTTTTTCATGAAAAACTTCATTGGCAAGAATCTCATGCTCCTTCTGATCATTTGTTGCAATTGGATTATTGAGAATCTTCATTTATTTGCTTTTTTTCCATAATCGCATCAGTCCTTCTTGGGCTGTTGATGCAATTAATTTACCTTTTTTTGTATAAATTGATCCTGTTGAAAAACCTCTTGCTCCCCCAGAAATTGGGCTCTCCATTGAGTATAAATGCCAATCATTAAAAGCAATATCATTATGAAACCACATAGCATGATCAAGACTAGCACTTTGGAAATTGCTAGACATGAAATTTAAGCCATGAGGATTTACTGCTGTTCCTAATAAACCCATGTCGGAGACATATAACAATAATGCTTGATTTATTTTTTGGTTTTTTGGAATTAATCCATTTGGCTTCATCCAAGTATTTCTTATTGGAGGTGCTTTCTTCGGATTTAAATAATCAATTGGCTCGACCTGTCTCATTTCAATCTCTCTTTCTCTCAGCCAAATTGAATGAAATTTTTTATCGACCTTATGTTTAACTCGATGTCGCATCTCTGAATCACTTTCAAGTCCATCTGGACCAACAATATCAGGCATTTCAGTCTGGTGAGATAGACCTTTTTCCCTTATCTTAAAGGATATTGAGCAATTAAAAATTGCCTCACCATTTTGAATCGCTCTAACACGCCTTGTAGTAAAGCTCTTTCCATCTCTAATTCTATCCACATCAAAGATAATTTTTTGATTCATGTCGCCTGGTCTTAAGAAATATGAGTGAAAGGAATGCGCAAATCGTTTTTTATCTACAGTTGAGTATGCTGCCATAAGTGTTTGTGCCATAACTTGACCCCCAAAAATCCTTCCGAATCCAACACTTGAACCACTCCATGCATAAATATCTCTATCAATTTTTTCCAATTCAAACAGCTTAAGGGTATTTGTTAAGGCTTTATTCATATAAATAATTATCCCATAAAAACTAGAACTAATCGGATTCTAAATGTAGGATATGCACCCCGACACAGAAAATAATGGATAAAAAATTAATAGAATTGCCTGAAAGGCCTGAAGTGAAGATTAATACAAAAAAAGTCTTTGGTTTCGATGCCGGATTTGATGTTTTTAGTTTCAAAGAAAAAACTGAATGGGTGCCAATGGTCGATGAGACTTATGTGTTTGATGAATCGAATACGCGCTCTATACTTGCTGGCTTTATGTTCAACCGCAGAGTTATGATTCAAGGCTATCACGGAACTGGGAAATCAACTCATCTTGAACAAGTTGCAGCTAGGCTTAATTGGCCATGCGTGAGGATAAACCTTGATAGTCACATAAGCAGGATTGATCTATTGGGTAAGGATGCCATTGTTATTGAGGATGGAAAACAAATTACTGAATTTAAAGAAGGCATCCTGCCATGGTCACTCAGAAATCCTGTAGCAATGGTGTTTGATGAATATGATGCAGGTAGACCGGATGTAATGTTTGTTATCCAACGAATCCTAGAAGTAGATGGAAAGCTTACCCTCCTCGATCAAAATACTGTTATTACCCCACATGAGTCCTTTAGATTATTTGCTACAACAAATACAGTTGGTCTCGGTGATACATCTGGCCTCTATCATGGAACGCAGCAAATTAATCAAGGACAAATGGATAGGTGGCATGTCCTTTCAACATTAAATTATCTTCCAAAAAAACAAGAAGAGGCAATTATTCAAAAAAAGATTCCTGAGTTGAAAGGAAAAGAGAACCAAGAAATTATAAAAAATATGGTTTTGCTAGCAGAGCTCACTAGACAAGGTTTTATTAATGGTGACATATCAACATTAATGTCTCCGAGAACAGTTCTAAGCTGGGCACAAAACTATCTTATTTTTCATGACTTGTTAGATTCTTTCTCTTTGACATTTTTGAATAAGTGCGATGATCTTGAGAAACCCATTGTAATGGAATACTTTCAAAGGTGTTTTGAAGAAAAAAATGATTCTTAATGCCTGAACAATTATCAAATGATGTCTTAAAGCTTGCAGCTGACTCAACAGCTAGGGCAATAAGCAAAGAGAAAGATTTAAGCATCACCAAAAGAAACTGGAATAATTCCCCTTCCAGTGAGGTTCATATTCCACTGCCTCCTAGAGCAAAAAGAAAACTTGATCAATGGAGGGGAAGTCTAGATACACAGTTATTCTGGAAAAAATTTCACAAAAATTTAAAAGAAGAGCTGTCCAGTTCAGAAGTTGAGCTTTTTTATGAGCTTGAAAGATTTCGTGTTGAATACCTTGGAACCTCCCTCTACAAAGGCTCAGAAAATAATATTGCTAAATTTATTGAGCAAAGATCTGCAGAGCTTGTTTCAAGCAAAAAAGAAAAAGATTTTTTTCCAATCTCACTTAATTTATTCATGCGCGAGATTGCAAAGAAAGATTTAGGCGATGCAGCAAAGAAAATTCTTCAAGAAGATAAAGACTATCTAGCGTCGTTTGAAAATAGTTTTACTGAATTGATTAATTCAATAAATGACCAAGAGAGATATCAAAAGCTTAGCATTGATTTAATTAAGGAGTTTCTTAAAAGTGATGATGATCTTAATAATGAAAAGTATGATGAGCCTGAACAGGATCAAGATAAGCAACAAACACAAGAAAATGCAGAGCAAAATGAAATTAGTGAAGATTCTTCGGTTGAGACAGACCTTGATGGAGAAATGTCTGAAGAATTCTTTGAAACTGAATCAATGGAACAGGTTGCAGTTGATGATACATCGATACAAGAAGAGATTGATTTAGAGAGAAATAGCAGAGCTGATAATGAATCCCTAGGACAACAAGAATATTCTATTTTTTCTACGCATTTTGATGAAATCATTAATGCAGAGGATCTAGCAACTCGTGATGAAGTCCAACGGCTAAGACAACAGCTAGATAGATTGATGGAACCCCATATTCAAACCATCGGTAAGCTAGCTAACCGACTACAAAGAATTCTACAAGCCCAGCAAAATCGAAGCTGGAATTTTAATCTTGAAGAAGGATTGCTCGATACAGCAAGACTTACAAGAATTGTTACTAGGCCGGGTTCCGCGCTTAGTTTCAAGCAGGAATCAGAAATAAATTTTAAAGATACAGTTGTCTCTATATTAATTGATAGTTCAGGCTCAATGAGAGGTAGATCAATGACGCTTGCTGCAATATGTGCTGACATCATTGGAAGTACGCTTGATAGATGCAACATTAATACAGAAATATTAGGCTTTACCACCAAACATTGGAAAGGCGGTGAGGCAAGAAAGCTTTGGATGAACCAAGGAAGTGTTCCTCTGCCAGGTCGCCTTAATGACCTTAGACACATTATTTTTAAATCTGCTGATAATAACTTTAGAAGGGCTAGGAAAAATTTTGGAGTAATGCTAAGGGATGGATTACTTAAAGAAAATATTGATGGAGAGGCTCTGTTATGGGCTGCCAGCAGACTCCGAGTTAGGCCTGAACAAAGAAAAATTCTAATTATAATTTCTGATGGGGCTCCAGTAGATGACAGCACACTATCAACCAACGAAAATAATCTTTTAGAGAATCATCTTCATGATTCAATTTCAATAATCTCAAAACTTGAAGATACTGAGTTAATTGCAATAGGAATTGGACACGATGTTACAAAATATTATCAAAGATCGGTGACCATCCATCGTGCTGAAGAATTAGCCGAAGTCCTGCTTGATCAGTTAACTGAACTTTTATCAAACACCAAAAAGTATTATAATTAATGTTTACACTGTTAACATTAAGACTATGAAGATAAAACAACAAGACGGCCCACCAAGCGATTTACTGTATTTTGACAATGAGATGAACCTTACAAAGGATCATGTCGAGGATATTGTAGAAATATTTAATACGCCCCTAACCGGCGCTTACAACTGGGACTATACGGTTGCGGATAATAGAATAAAGAAGCTCTATGAATTAGGCAAGCAACTAAATTGGAATGGATCCATCGATTTAAATTGGGATTATACTCATCCTGCTGATCAGAAGCTTGTAGAAGTAGATGAGCAGCTTCCTCATGAAACACTTGCAGCGTATGAAGCACTAACTGAAGAAGAAAAAATTGAGTTTGATAGGCACGATGCTGCTGAACTCCTTTCTCAATTTCTTCATGGTGAACAAGGAGCTTTATTGGTAGCATCTCAGCTCACAAGTTGCGCTCCAACTTATAATGCAAAATTATATGCAGCCTCCCAAACTTTTGATGAGGCAAGACATGTTGAAGTCTTCAACAAATATCTTCAAGATAAAATTGGTATCCACTATCCAATCAATAAAAATTTAAAAATGTTGTTGGATAAAATTCTTACAGATGAAAGATGGGATCTGAAATTTATAGGTATGCAGATTATTATTGAAGGGCTCGCATTAGCAGCATTTCAAATGCTTAAAGGTCTAACCAAAGATCCACTTTTAGAACAGTTACTACATTATGTAATTAGAGATGAGGCTCGCCATGTTACTTTTGGAATTAATTATCTTGAAGACTTTGTGAAAACATTGTCGCCAGAAGAAGTAGAAGAAAGAGCGGAATTTGCATATGAAGCCTGTGTTATTTCAAGAGAAAGACTGATCAATACTGTTGCAATGCAGAAGTACCTAAAAATGTCAGCTGAAGAAGCTAGAGAATTTACGCTCAGTACTTCAGCAAACTCAACCTTTAGGAATTTCTTATTTTCAAGAATCATGCCTAACCTATCTAGAATTGGACTGCTAACTGATAATGTGCGTCCTAAATTTGAAGCATTAGGTTTATTAGAGTATGAGAATGCTCCTGATGACTTTGAGTGTGATTGGAAAGAGCTTGAGAAACCGCTTGAGAAGTTTAACGAAATCCCTGCTTCAGCTTAATTTAGCAATACTATTCGGCCTTGCATCATTTAATTTAAGTGCTGCGCTAATTATTGTTGAGCCCAGCGAAAATTCCTATAAAGATATTCAAGAAGCTTTAATTATTGCTGAGCCCGGGGATGTTGTTAGGCTCACCGGAGGTACTTTTATTATTGAAGATGGATTATCTTTGGATGTTCCGGGTGTCAAAATTGAAGGAGAAGGAATGGATGCTTCCATCCTAGAATTTAGCAATCAAAAATCTGGAGCACAAGGACTTTTGGTCACCTCTGATAATGTGACTTTGCAAGACTTCGCAGTTGTGAATGCAAAAGGCGATGCGATCAAATCTAAAGGTGCTGATAATATTTCCTTCATAAGAGTTAAAACAGAATGGACTGGCGGTCCCAAAACAACAAACGGTGCCTATGGTTTATATCCTGTTGAATCTGAGAACATTCTGATTGATGATTGTGTTGCAATTGGAGCCTCTGATGCGGGCATATATGTTGGACAGTCAAAAAACATCATCGTTAAAAATAGTTTTGTTAAGCATAACGTTGCTGGAATAGAAATAGAGAATTCATTTTATGCAGATGTCTTCGATAATTTAGCTGAAGAAAATACAGGAGGAATCCTTGTTTTTGATTTACCGGATCTACCACAGCAAGGAGGACATCATGTAAGGGTTTTCAATAATAAAGTTATTAATAATAACACGCCGAATTTTGCACCTGAGGGAAATATTGTTGGAGAAGTGCCTAGCGGAAGTGGAATTATGGTGATGGCTAACACTCATGTAGAAGTCTTTGAAAACCGTATTGAAAATAACGGCACCACAGGAATTGCAGTAGTATCCTATGCTGATGACTATGAAGATAAAAGCTACTATCCACATCCTCGCTCCATACAAATTCATAATAATGAATACATAAACAATGGTAAAAATCCTGACGTTGAATCAAACGATTTGGCTAGGCTTTTATTTGAACTTTCTAATGGAGAGATGCCTGATATCTTTTGGGATGGCGTGGTTCCAGTTTCCCAAATGTTTTTTGGACAAAATCAGGAAGACAGGATGATAATTGATGAAGATGGCTCTCCATCAATTATCACATTAGACCCAATTAAATACATACTGCCGCTTTTAGACCCAGTAAAAAGAGATATCAATGAATTCTCAGGTAATATAAAGCCCTTACAAGCAGTTAAATTAAATGAAGTTCTTTAAATCTATTCTCTTAGTTATAAGCTTTGTATCAATACCAATAAAGGCAATAGATAAACAGGCTCATATTGAGGGTAGGTTTTTTTCTAAGCTTTCCGATTACCGTTTCTTTAAGGATTTAACTAATCAAATTCCAACAGATGAAGTCTTGCCTTATAAACTTCAAAGTGAGCTTTTTTCTGATTACACCTATAAACAAAGATTTGTATACGTTCCACCCGCAATGAAGGTAGGACATGAAAAAAATAAAGTTTTCATGTTTCCAGTCGGATCAGTGCTGATTAAAACTTTCTCATATCAAAATACCATGTCCGAACTTACTCCTCAGCTACTAGAAACGAGACTCTTAATTCACAGCGAAGGAGGATGGAAAGCGGTAAGCTACATTTGGAATGAAGATCAGTCTGAAGCATACCTCAGTCTGGTTGGGGGAACTATTCAAACAAGTTTTAGTGATGAAGACGGCAACATCAGATCAGTTAGATATAGTGCGCCAAATAAAAATCAGTGTAAAGAGTGTCATCAGATTAATGCCTCTTTAACTCCTATTGGGCCAAAAGCAAGGAATATGGATCTAATTTTAAGCTATGATAATAAATCTCAAAACCAATTAGCTAAATGGCATGATCTGGGGTGGATTGATCAAGATATAGATTTTATGAAAATGATCAATTATTTAAGCCTTAATGAAGACATCGAAGATCGTGCACGTGCTTACCTTGAAATAAACTGTGCTCATTGTCATATCCCTGGCGGAGCAGCAGATACCACAGGGCTATATCTAATGTTAGAAGAAACCAATAAAAAGAGTCTTGGATTTTATAAAAAGCCAGTTGCTGCAGGGAAGGCAAGTTTTAATCTAAAATATTCAATTGTTCCAAAAAAACCCAACCAGTCTATATTGTTAAGAAGAATGAAGTCGATGGATCCTGGCATCATGATGCCAGAATCTGGAAGAGCTCTAAAACATGCTGAAGGGATTGAAGTAATTAGTGAATGGATTAACTCACTATAAACTTTACTTTTAATTAAATGTCCATAAATATATATTAGAGGTGAATTATGGCTAGACACGCTGCTTTGGAAACATTTGGTCGATCAGGAAATCCTGTCTTCGGAAATAAATTTAATAAGTCACAGGGCTTTGTAGGTTCTGAGAGAATGACCCTTGATGGAACAGTTAATAAAACAGGTGTCCTTTTGGGACTATGTTTTTTTGGAGCGATTATCAGCTGGAATATTCCAAACCCATTTTTAATGGTTGGAGGAGCTCTTGTTGGCTTTTGCCTGGCAATATATACCTCGTTTGTGCCAAGAAATGCTGGAATTACTGCCCCAATTTATGCTTTTGTAAAGGGTTTGTTTTTGGGAGGTATTTCATTGGTACTTGAAATGCAATATCCGGGTATTGCGATTCAGGCTATTGGCCTAACTTTCGGGACGCTCGCCTCATTATTATTTTTCTACAAAAGTGGATTAATTAAACCAACAGAAAATTTCAGATTAATGATTTTTTCTGCAACATTTGGAATCATGATTCTTTATCTTGTAAGTTTTGTTATGAGCTTTTTTGGCTCGGGTATTGGTTTTATTCATTCAAATGGAATTTTTGGAATTGGTTTCTCGCTTTTTGTTGTATGCATAGCTGCTCTTAACTTGGTTCTTGATTTTGATTTTATTGAACAAGGTGCTGAAAATAGTCTTCCTAAATATATGGAGTGGTATGGGGCATTTTCATTGATGGTAACGCTGATCTGGCTTTATCTAGAAATCCTTAGACTCTTAGCTAAGCTTAGAAGCAGGTAACCAAATGAACTCCATAATTTTTGGATTGCTAGCTGCGATTTCATTATTTATATTCTTTAATCTTGGTAAAGTTAAAGCCTCTGCTAAACAGACAAATAGAGATGATCGAATAAATTGGGGTACTCCTCCATGGAGAAAAAAGAACCCTTCTTCAAAAAGAGGTAGTTCATCCGGACGAATTATTGAAGGCAAAGCAGAAGAAATAAATAAAGATTAAGGTTCATAATCCGGATTATTAAAAAGATGAAAATTGGAATTGATTTTGGCATTACTAATACAGATGTTGCTATTACTGACGATCAAGGAACTAAATTTCAAACATTTAAATCTTTAAAAATAAATCAAGACCTCAAATGTGTATTTGATTCCATTCAGGATCCACAAAATATAAAAAAAATATTTGTAACTGGAGGTAAATCAAGCGACTTACCTCAAACATTCAATGGTTTGCCTGTGAGTCATAAGAATGAAATTGATTCAATTGCACTTGGTGCTAAACAACTTTATGATCTAAAAGAAAGTGCATTAATTGTTAGCACTGGCACAGGAACTGCTTGTGTGCACTTTGATGGTGTGAATGGCAATCACATGGGAGGCATTGCTGTTGGGGGTGGAATGTTGTGTGGATTAGGTAATCTGCTTTTTAAAAATGGTGATGCATTGGAAATTGATGAATTTGCAGAAAAAGGAGATAAATCTAAAATTGACTTTCTGATAGGCGACGTGGTCAATCAGATCGGTAATTTGTCTCCTGAAATCACGGCAGCAAATTTTGGCAAAGCAGTTAACTCAGAATCTGCAACCATGGAAAATGTTGCTGCAAGTCTTTGCAATATGGTCGGAGAAGTTATTGGAACGATTTCATATCTTAATGCCTTTTTGCTAGGGGTTGATAAAGTTTACTTTATTGGCAGAACTGCATTACTTAAAAATGTTCGAGCTGGAATCAGCGAACGACTGCAACTTGCAGGCATACAAGGTGAGTATGCAGAAAATTGTGAGTATGCAAATGCTCTTGGTTGTATTGAAAATTAGCTAGTTAATTATTTTTAAAATAGCTGTGTCTTTCTATGTCATCCTCAGTAGTTTTATCTCCATACTGAATTTCTATGATGTGGCATGGCTGATCTGACTTATTAAAGAGTTGATGCCAGTGACCCTGATTGACCATAAATACTGACTCATTTGGCAAGAAAATCTCTTCGGTTTTTTCTGGTGACTCTTTAGAATGATTAACGTAACACTCTCCTTTGCTTACGAACCAAACCTCGCTGCGCATGGAATGCTTTTGCAAGCTCATCCCCTTACCTGGTTCAAGCATAATTTCTTTAACGGTTAAATTTGATTCCTTAAGTAAATTCTTATAGCTGCCCCAAATCCTATCTTCATCTCCATAATGCCAATTTTTTAAGATCCAGCTCGATGAGTTAGCTTTACTTTCTCCACCTACACCAAATTTAAATATTACATTTTCGACTTCTAACTCTGGGATATTATCTTGGTCTCTGTCTCCTCCATTACAAAATATTATTTCATCACTCGGATACTTCTCTTTAATTTTATAAAGCGCATTTTTACAGCTCCCAAGTTCATCATCATCAAACTCAATGACTTCATCCACCATCTCCATATGTTCTAAAATCAACTTTCTCTCAGTAAAAGGAAGAAAATTTTTACCTTTTTTAGCTATCAACCAGTCATCGCTATTAAGCGCTACAACCAAATGATCCCCTATGTTTGCAGAGGCTTTAAGGTATTGAATGTGGCCAGAATGCAGCGGATCAAATCCTCCGCTTGCGACAGAAATCTTCATAGTTCAATTTTACCTTTAAAATAGGATAAAATGTTCCATCTGAGATTACATCATGGATAAATCATTTCTAATATTTTTAGCTATTCCAATATTTTTTATCATGATTTTGATTGAATATAGCTATGGCAAATTAAAAGGTAAAAATAATTACCGACTAAACGATACCATTACTAGCATTAATATTGGATTACTGAGCAGATTTCCTACTATTTTAAATTTAGGACTTCAGGGCCTGGTTTATGCTTATGTTGCATCATATTTAAGCTTAAATATTCTGCCTGAAAATTCAATCTTTACATGGGTATTTGCTTTTGTCTTGTATGATTTTCTGTATTACTGGATGCACCGTTTACATCACGAGAATAAGCTACTATGGGGAACTCATGTGGTTCATCATCATGGTGAAGAATTCAATTTATCAACTGCGATGCGTCAGACGAGCACTGGTTTTCTTTGGAAATGGATTTTTTATTTACCAATGGTAATTTTAGGGGTCCCACCATTGATCTTTGTTGCAGTAGGCGGCTTAAATCTCATCTATCAATATTGGGTTCATACTGAACACATTGGAAAGCTTGGTTGGTATGAGAAAATTTTTATTACCCCGTCTAATCATAGAATTCACCACGCAAAAAATCCTGAGTATATTGATGCTAATTACGGTGGTGTTTTTATACTTTGGGATAGGTTCTTCGGTACATACATCGAAGAAAAAGATGAAATTAAGCCAATCTATGGAACGGTTAAGCCATTGAGAAGCTGGAATCCGCTTTGGGCTAATGTGGAGGTCTTTTCTGGAATGGTAAGAGATTCTTTCTACACAAAGCACTGGAAAGATAAAATTAAAGTTTGGTTTTCTTCGACCAAATGGAGGCCAGCGGACATGATCGAAAGATTCCCTCCTAAGGATATAAAGTTTGAAGAAAAATTTGATCCAAAGCTTGATTCAGCACTGAAACCATTTTTATTTACTCAGATCTTCATTATGCCAGTTTTCGCAATGATAGTTTTTCTGACTGTCAGTCAGCAAACATATACTGAAACTGCTTTCTTTGGAGGATCAATATTAATTTCATCCAGCATCATAGGCATTACTCTGAACAATAATTTTTCAGTTCTTTATGTTGAAATTTTTAGAGCACTCGGGGTGATAATACTAATTTATCTATTTGGTTTTGCTGATGAAACCTTGCTACCAAGCATTGTCATGACTTTGCATGCGTTAATAAATATTATCGTAAGTTTTGGAATATTATTTAGGTATCAAAGACGATTATTGATTAAGCCTATCAATAATTAGATTCACACAATCGTCAATTTCAGCATTATTTGAAACAGTAAGTCTTGCATACTTTTTATAAAGTTCTGTGCGTTCAGCAAATACTTCTTCAATGGATTGGTCGGGATGCTTTGCAAAGCCTCTATTTGAAAAATTAATTTTTCTTTTGTAGATTTGCTCTAAACTCATCTCAAGATAAACAATGGTTGAATTTTCATTTAAAAAATTCATTGCATCGGCTCCATAGACAATACTTCCGCCTGTTGAAATTATGCTTCCATCAATTGATAGGCTTAGAACTTCCTTTTCTTCGATTTCTCTTAGTTTTAAGTATCCATATCTTTCTAGCAATTCTTGCAAAGAGCTTTTATGCGTATCCTCAATAACTTTATCTGTATCTATAAATTTATAATTTAATTTCTCTGCTAGAGCTTTGCCAACAGAAGTCTTTCCAGCGCCTGCCATACCGATTAAAGAAATTGTTGAAGGAAATTTGATCATCTGAAAATTGGTGGAGCTACGCGGGATCGAACCGCGGACCCCCTGCTTGCAAAGCAGGTGCTCTCCCAGCTGAGCTATAGCCCCACATTGGAGAGCTATTGTACAAGATTAATTTCTAAAAAAATATATTATGAGATGTTATAAAAGTTCTTTACTTTAAAAATGGTTGGGTAGAAAATCTATATGAGTTATGTGAAACTAACACTTAGGGGAATGTAACTAAGTTCATTGATTATCTACCCAAACTGGTGAATTGGCTGCTTAGATCACCGTATGGAAGCACAAGGATCATCATGACTAAGCAGCCGTCCCAAAACTAAATTAGAAATTCCTCCTAATTGAAATTCTTGCATTCATTGGTTCGCCAACTGATGCTTGGTGTGTGCTATGAGAATGCGGGAAATAGAGTTCATCAGTAAGGTTCTCTACGTTGAACTGCATGCTCCACTCATCTGAGATCATATAGTATGCAGCTAAATCAACTCTTGTATAGTCAGGCAATACTAAGCCTGGCTTATTATTGCTGATATTAGATTCTCCTTGGTGTGTAAAACCAAAACCCAAACCAAATCTGTCATTAACTTGATAGGTTGCCCATAAAGAAGCTTGTGTATCTGGGATTTCTCTTGGCTCACCACCAGAGCTAGTTTCTCCATCCATACTTGTTACACCCACAGCAATTGATAGCTTTTCGTTAACATCACCCTTTAACTCAAGCTCAAATCCATCAACTTGCAAGCCAACAATTTCTGAATTCTCACCTGTCTCACTATCTCTTACAGCTTGTGTTTGCTCACTGTCAAAGTATGCTGCTGTAAAGTATAAGCTAGGCGTAATGCTCCACTTCACTCCAAACTCTGTATTCTCAAATACGTCTGGATCTAGTCTTGCGGCGTCAGCAGTAAGCTTTTTAAATTGCTCACCAGATCTTGGCAAGAAACTTTCGCTATAACTAACATACCAAGATACATTATCAGCAGGTTTAAAAATTACTCCTGCTCTTGGAGATACTTCATCGTCTTCTCTTGATTGTGATGTTCCTGACTTAATATCTTTAACAGTTATATCAAACGTATCTACTCTTGCGCCAAGCATTAGCTTCAAGTTTTCGTTAACATCAATTTGATCTTGAATATAGAATGAGGTTACTTCTATATCAGATTCTGTTTTGCTTTTAAGCTTTGTTGTAAAGTCAACACTTGTGGCAACTCCATCAGAATTTACTGAGAAATCCATTGGCCTGGTGATCTTGAATGATTCTTTATCTTTTTGAGTAGTTGACCAGTAAGTATCATATCTTAGATTTGCATTTTCAGTATCGATCATTTCAGTACCTACTAATAAGGTATGTTTTGTTGAACCAAATGTTAATTCATTAATGAGATTTGCAGATAAAATGAAGTTTTCTCTCTCTGTAGGGTCTTCGTAACCATCCATGGTCACGAGTGTGCCATCATATCCGGAGGCATAGAGGTTCCTGTACATTTTTTCAAATTCACTGGAAGTAATGGAAATAACGCCTTTACTGGTATCAGAAAAGTCGTGATTTAAGGAACCTCTAAATATATCTGCCTCAAGGGTTGTGGTGTTAATTTTTGGATCGCCAAATGTTACTTTTTCGAAAGCTTCAACAGGCTCTCCATTCATTGTTGGCACACCTCTATCTATAAATCTTTCATGATCTGCATATTCATATGATAAATCTAGTGTTGTTGCAGAACTGAGCTCAACTCTCATTGTTGGATTAAAACCAAGTCGATCGCCATCGTAATGATCTCTATGATTTTCTAAAGCATCACTGTGAATATTGAATCGAAGCGCAGTATTTGTTCCAGTCTCAACGTTATAATCAGCAGCAAGATCACTTCCTCCAAAGCTATCGATTCCAAAGTCAAAAGAACCAAAATTCTCTCCAACCTTAGCTTTCTTAGTAACTCTATTTAGAATACCTCCAGTTCCTCCACGGCCAAATAATAATGCGTTTGGTCCCCTAAGGATTTCAACCTGATCTATGTTATATAGTGATCTGTAATATTGAACATCGTCCCTAACACCATCCTGATAGAAGTCTGCTGTAGACCTAACGCCTCTAAATACAACTGCATCCCTATGGCCCTCTCCTTGGGAAGTATTTACACCTGGTGTGTACCTAATAATGTCACCAATTTGCCTGAAGCCTTGCTTCCTAATATCTTCATCAGTAATTATTGAGACTGTTTGCGGTACATCAATAACCTCAACTGGGGTTTTTAAGGCGTTTACTTGATCAGAATATAAAACATTGCCCTTAACAATTACTTCCTCAATCTCATCTACTTGAGCAAAAGCTAGAGGTGATATAAGTAAGGTTAAGCAAATAGTTAAATAAACTATTAGTGACGGCAAGCTGATAGCTTGGCTCACCCAGAATTTTGGTTTTGAATGATTTGAAATTTCCATTTTATTCTCCAATTAAAAATCAAAGAATAAGAAAACCTATCCTTTGAGAATGATAATGATAATCATTCTCATTTAGATTTGCAACAACTTTGTTAGTTATTTCCTCTTATAGCGAAATAGGTTCCCAAAGCCAATAAGAAAATTTGTTCACTCATGAATAATTTTTTAGTAATCAACCAGTCAGGATGAGCAATTAGTAGAGCTCCAATCATAATTACAGCAACTGCGCCACCACCCAATCGAGTGACAAGATGACCAGTTGCTCCAAGAAATCCACCGATTATCACTGCTGCACCAGCACCAACCTCTCCTAGCGCTACGAGGCTAGCAGTTAACTCAGGAAAAAGGATTCCTTTACTCTCAAATAATTTAACCATGCCATCGGCTGGCATTGGGAATTTACCTAATCCATGAAGAATAAAAGATGTTCCAAGTGAAAGCCTTAATAGCCATGGGCTAAGGTTCATAAATGGTTTTGCGACATTGTCTAAATATGCTGAAATGCTCATATATCCTCTCTTTGAAAATTGGTTGCTAGCTAATAAAATATTACGCTAATTAATGGCCAAAGGGAATTTATGTTTAATCCATTAAAAATGGCAGGAGACATTAAGGGCATGGAAAAAATGCTAAAGCCTGCGCTTGAAAAGTTTTTAAAGGAATCTGGATTTGTGAAAAAAGCTGAGCTCTGAAAATTAGAAGCTAGAATTGAAAAACTTGAAGCAGAAGTAAAAAATTTAAAAAGCTAAAGATCTCCCTCTTCTCTCATTTTCATTCTAATTTTAGTTGCACTAATATCAGTTATTGACTTATCAAAAACCTCTTCCTCGAAAACATAACCTACACCGCGTCCGTAAGTAATATTAACTACGTTAGGAACTAGCATGATTTCGTATTCAATACCTCTAGTAAAATTATCCTTAGACAAACCTTCCTCAATATTTTTGCATACTGTGTCCCAATCAAAAGGATTGTCATCTTGATCCTCACCTCCAGATGAACCTTGAACGTCTCTGACTTGAATGATTACCTGTCCGGTTTTAGCCACACACCGCTTAAAAAGCTCTTGATGGCCATCGTGCCAAGGCTGCCATCTGCCTAACATTTGAACAGTGGGTTTTTTTGGATCAAACATTCTTTAAAATCTTTTCTGCTATTTCTATATGGTTGGTCTCATTCCATTCAGTAACTTGAAAATCAACCGATTCAGGTTTTTGAAAAATCTTATTGGTATCTTCAAACCGTCCGGATGAAATTGTATCCAGCCATATAACAATATCGGGTTCAAAATTCTCTCTTGTTTCTTTGGTAGGACAAACAAAATCACAGACAACGAATCGACCATTAGCCTTTTCAAAATCAGCAAAGGTTTTCATTCTCATACTCTGCCTCAGCCTGCCAGATTCAGAAAAGTCCCAATCATTTGCCATAGTTCTAACTTTATCAGCGTTATACCAAGCAGCCTCAAGTAAAGGAACAAGTCTCTCAGTAAGGTATGTCTTACCACTTCCTGGCAAACCCATAACAAGAATTTTCATAAGGCTAATTCTATGTCACTTTGTGCTAGAAAAATACATGAAAAAATTTTACTCAAAGGTAGAAACAATAAACTTTTTTACTTTATAGTTAACTTATATTTTCAGAGGAGAAAATCATGAATAAGTTTATAACACTTACTGTTGCTTGCTTCGCATTATTTGTTCAAGCAGATGCTGCTTCAAACAAGGCTACAGTAGAGAAACTATATGATCTATATGAGTATGGCACGGCTAGGGAATTTGCAGACACATACGCATCTTTAGTTGCTGAGGACTATGACAGATGGTTAGGTAGATATGTAGGCCTTGGTTTCAGGATGAATGATGACGAAATGACAGTTGCAGAAGTAGTCAACTCACCTGCAAAGGATCATCTAAAACCTGGCGATAAAATTCTTTCAGTTAATGGCATCAAAGCAAAAGAAGGCAATGAACTTCCATTCCAAGGACCGCTTGGTGGAGAGGTCAAAGTAAAGCTGGAGCGAGATGGAAAAAAAATGACTGTAAAAATGAATAGAGCTCTTCAAACAAATAGAGGCGATAAAGAAAGAATGCTTGGCTGGTTATCAACCTTTAATGAAGAAGATTGGAAAGATAGGTCAAAGGTTATCCAAAGGAATCCTGTCGTAGCTGAAGGCAATGAAGTCTATGCTTCTTTTGAAAGCAAGGACACTAATGAAGATGGAAATGAAGTCAGATGGTGGACAGTAGAAAGATTCATCTTTAATGATAGTGGGCAAATTGTTCATCACGGTGACATTAATGAGGATTTACTTATTGCTCAGCAAAACGGTTACAAATTAAGTAAATAAATTATTTGCCCCTCTTTAATGAGGGGCCTTTCTTGGCTTTTGAAAATTTCTCATATCATTTTATTTCTAATACTCATCCCGAGTCTTTTGTTTGGCGATACAAAACTAGCAATTCTGGGATCAGGAACGCCAAATCCAGATCCGGACAGAATGGGCTCAGGTTATGCGGTGATCACAGACCAGGCAGTCTATTTGATTGATTTTGGTCCAGGAATCATAAGAAATGCTGCTCAGTTGTCTCAAAATTGGGGTGGAAAAATTCCTCAAATGAATGTTGCAAATTTTGAACATGCATTTCTAACTCATCTTCATTCAGATCATACGATGGGCATTGCTGATCTTTTGCTAACACCATGGGTGATGGGAAGAAGCAAGCCATTAAATTTATATGGACCAAAGGGCCTTGATCAGCTTGCAGCAAATACCCTAAAGGCAAATAAAATTGATATTGATTACAGAATTAATGGAACTCAGCCAGCAAATAAGACTGGATATAAATTTATATTTAAAGAACTGAATGAAGGCATTGTCTTCGAAAATGAGGAAATAGAAGTTGAAGCTTTTAAAGTTCCACATGGAGACTTTGAGGATGCCTATGGTTTTAGATTTACAACTGCAGATAAGGTTATTGTATTTTCAGGCGATACTGGAAAATCGCTTAAGATTGCTGAATTAGCAAAAAATGCTGATATCTTAGTTCATGAGGTTTACTCGCTTGAAGGTTTTAAAAAGAAAACAAAGGACTGGCAGAAATATCATTCAGAACATCACACCTCAACAATTGAAGTAGGAGAGATTGCTAGCCTTGCTAAGCCAAAAAAGTTAGTGCTCTCACACATCTTGTTTTGGGGATCAACACCAAAAGATATTATGGAAGAGGTCAGATCAACATTTACAGGCGATATCATCATTGCCGAGGATGGAATGATTATTGAATGACGCCGATGACTCGATCAATAAACCAATAGGCTCCCATACTACCAATAACTAAGCTTGCAGCTATTTGAGAGTAATTTTGAATATTTATTTTTGTAGATAAATAAATAATCAGCAGTGGTATAGGTATCAAAGCAATTTGCGCAATCTCAATGCCTACATTAAAAAATAATAAAGAAAGTAGCATTTGATTGTTAGCAATCCCTATGTCACTTAAAGCTCCGGCGAATCCTAACCCATGCAACAGACCAAAGCTAAATGCCATCAGCCAGGGAGTTTTGAATTGCCTATCAGATTCATTAATTTCCAAGGCTAAATAGATAATTGTTAAAGCAATTAGCGCCTCTACTGTCCCTAGCGGTAAGTAAATTAAATCATAGATAGAAAGTCCAAGTGTAATGCTATGAGCAACAGTAAAGGCAGTGATGGTTTTAATAATATTTCCCAATCCACTAATACAAAATATAAGACCAAAAATAAATAATATGTGATCAAGGCCATCAAATAAGTGGTCGATGCCAAGGTAAAGATATGTGGTTGGGTAATATTGTTCTGTGATTGGAATATCTAATTTATTTCTCTGAGAATTCACTAATCCCTCAAAAGTATCATTTTGAAAATTTATGGTTACCAGGGCATCTGTTAAGACCCCTAAATCAATTATTTCTAAGGATTTTCCTTTGATCGATTCACTGCAATTAAGAACAATTTTTTCAATATAATATTTACCCTGCACATAAGGATCCAAGCCTTCTGAGATGCATACATCAGGAAATATGACTTCAGCTTTTTTCCCAACATTTTTAACTGGATACATCCAGGTAGCATCATAAGTTCCCTCATTATTATTTTGATTAATGATCAAGTGAGCTGGATTAAATTCATGCGACTCAAGATTAGCTATTGGTAACAGAAGAACAAATAAAAAAAGTTTTTTGATCATAAATTAACTATTAAGCTATTTGAAAGGTCAAAAACAATGAAGCTGGGATAACAATAAGCCAAATTAAAACCGGAAAGATAAATAAGCTTTTATCAACTCCCACAAAAGCATTTTTACTAATTTGTGTACCTACACAAAAAAGACCTAACAGTAAGAAAACTGAACTTAATTGTTTAAATTGAGAAGAATCAATTGGCAGTTGAAATGAGGAGCCTATAAAAATAGCTAAGATAAAACCAATTACAAACAATGGTAATTTTGGTCTGCTGTCTGTCCTATTCATTAATGAAAGAATGATAACTAATGGAATAATCCATAATGTTCGACCAAGCTTTAATGTTGCAGCAACCTCAAGGGATTCGGCTCCATAAATCATCGCAGCTCCAATTACTGCACTGGTATCATGAATCGCTGTCGCCGCCCATAGACCAAATTCCGATTGGGAGAGATTAATCTGTTCAGCAATCAGTGGAAAAAATAATATGCCGATTGCATTTAATAAAAAGATTATGGCAATGGCTATCGACAACTCTTGAGGTTTTGATTTTATAACTGGAGCTACTGCGGCCATTGCTGTTCCACCACAAATTGATGAACCAGATGCAATTAAATATATGTATGATTGCTTTAATTTCAGTAGCTTTCCTAAAATTAAAGTTAATAAAAAAACAAAAACAACAAACAAAGATATTGGTAACAAATAGCTTGAACTGGTTTCTTGAGCAACACTAAAATCAATCGAAAAACCCAAAAGAATGATTCCGGTTTGTAATAATCTAGTGGCGTACTTTCTGGTTATAAACTCATTATCAGTTAAAAAAACAATAGAGAATCCAATCCCTAATAATAGCCCTACTACCGGACTGCCAAGGTAAATAGTTATACAAGCAAGAATTGGGGCAATTAAATATTGCATAGATATTAATTTTGCATTGTTTCAGACAAAAATAGTATCTGTCTGAATTAAAATACCTATTAAACAATGTTTGAAGTAGTAAAAAATAAGAGATTTCAATTTGGATGCTTAATTTTATCTTTTGTCTGCATATGTGCTTTTCTATTTGTTGGAAACAAGTTTGAAATTAATTATTTAGATCAAGAATACCTTGATCAAAGGGTTCTTTTTATTCTTGACAATATGAGTACTTTGCAGGCAAGTATTCATCTATGGGTAACAATGACGCTGGATGTTATTTTCCCACTTGCTTATGGATTTTTATTTTTTGGGATCCTGATAGATAATCTTGAAGGCCAATGGAGGTTTTTAGCTTTACTACCTTTAATATTAATTGCAGCCGACCTTACCGAAGGAATTTTTCAGATTCAGCTGTTAAAAGCTGAAACAACAGAAATGATGATAGTTAGTTATAAAAATAAAATTACTCTTATAAAGTACTTTCTTTTTTTAATCTGTATGGGAATGTGCTTATTAACAAGTATGTTAAAACTTGGTGGGTCTGGGAAGACTTGAACTTCCGACCTCACCCTTATCAGGGGTGCGCTCTAACCAAGCTGAGCTACAGACCCAAAAAATTGGAAGGTGCATTCTACAACTCATTCGTCTGAGTGACAATCAGATATTGTTTGGATGCAGTGATTTATAAAGGCTATAAAAAAGATAAAAAAGTGGTATGAGTGTGAAGTATTTGACCAAAGCCAAGACCAATATTGTAACCATGTTGGTATCAATGGCTAGCAGGCCAAAAATTAAACCTATGACTAATTGAAGTCCAATAAATACACTCGTGATTAAAAAGAGCTTGGTGCCCTCTTTATCCGAATCATTCCATGCTAGGCCCAGCGATTCGAATGCCCTTTTATTTTGAAACATGATGTATGCTGGATACATTCCTAGTCTTGCAAATAGGTAAAATCCTGGCAACACAAGCAGTAATAGCCCGAGCCCATATACAATTGATGCAGCGATAGAACTCCAAAGTAATGGGAAAAATTTTCTCAAGCCCATGAGGTATGCTTGATTTATACTCAAATCTTGATTGGATGTAAGAGCTTCAAAGGCGACCATCATTGCTCCATAAAAAGCTATCGATAGAACCATTGAAACAATTCCTAGGACAGCCAATTGTATTGCGACTGGTTGGATGGATTCAATAATCAAGTCATTAGACATATTCTCATTGAGATCGAGTTGTAAAACTAAATAACTAACTGCAAATTCCAATGTTATAAGCGGCAGCGCCAGTACAAACAAATATGAAAAGTGCTTCAGGCAAAATGAGAGTGTGTAAAAGAACTGATTCATTGGGTGGTTTTTAACTTAAGTGTCTGTATTTTATCAGGTGACGTTAATTTTCTTAAAATTTCTTTTACCAACTTGGTAGGTTTGATTGGTACCTTTTTCAACTTGGAACTTTGGATCTTCAATTTTTTGCTCATCAATTTTTACTGCTCCTTGCTTGATGAGCCTCATGGCTTCAGAAGTACTTTTTAACATACCACTATCCTTAAGTAAGTTTGGTAAAGCTATTGAGGATGATGCGATAGTGAGTTTGACCTCTTCAATATCATCAGGTGTTTGTTTTTTTTGAAATTGATTCACAAAATTCGAGTGCGCAGAATCAGCGGCAACCCCATCATGAAACCGAGCAATGATTTCTTTGGCTAGTTCTATTTTTATATCTCTAGGGTTTGCACCCTTTTCTTGTGATGTTTTTAATTGTTTGATTTCTTTATCGGATTTAAAGCTCAATAAATCAAACCAACGCCACATTAACTCATCCGAAATTGACATCACTTTACCAAACATATCATTGGGCTCTTCATCTATGCCGATATAGTTATCCAGCGATTTAGACATTTTTTTTACTCCATCTAAACCCTCTAAAATGGGGACAGTTTGAATTACCTGTGGATCAATTCCGTAAGATTTTTGAATTTCTCTGCCGACTAAAAGATTAAATTTCTGATCCGTACCACCCAACTCAACGTCAGCTTTTAAGTAAACAGAATCGTAGGCTTGCACTAAAGGGTAAAGCAGTTCATGAATGGAGATACTTTGGTTTGATTTGTATCGTTTATTAAAGTCGTCCCTTTCAAGCATCCTTGCTAGATTGTATTGAGATGCAAGCTCAATAAAACCTTCTGCTCCCAAAGCTGAGCACCATTCAGAGTTAAATCTAATCTCGGTTTTCTTTGGATCTAATATTTTGAAGACTTGCTTCTTATAAGTCTCCGCATTTTTTAAAACCTCCTCTTTAGTTAACGGAGGTCTTGTTTTATTTTTACCTGATGGATCACCAATCATTCCAGTAAAGTCGCCAATGACGAAAATGATCTTGTGGCCTAAATCTTCATAGTGCTTCATTTTATTTATTAGCACAGTATGACCTAGGTGAAGATCAGGTGCAGTTGGGTCAAAACCTACTTTTACATTAAGGGGTGAGCCTTCTTTTAGTTTTTCTACAAGTTCTTTCTCATTAATTAGCTCATCAGAACCCCGATGAATTAATTTTAATTCTTCTTTCATGATATTGGCTTATTATAGTATTAGATAGAGAGGTATTAACTAAATGAGTACAGAAAATAAACTAAGCTTTGAATTCAATCCAATTGTTAGAGGCATGAGGATTGCAGAATCTAATACTTTATTTCCGATTCATAGGGTTTTTTGTGTTGGTAAAAATTATGCTGAACACGCAAAAGAAATGGGTTCTCAGGTTGAAAAAAAAGAGCCCTTCTTTTTTTCAAAAGTCCCTGAGTCAGTTACTCAACTTGATAAAATCTTGATACCTGAAGATACAGCCAATCTTCACCACGAGGTTGAATTAGTCGTTTGCTTAAAAAAAGGTGGTATGAATATTGATGTTGATGCAGCGCATCAATGTATTTTTGGATATGCAGTAGGAGTGGATCTAACTAAAAGAGATATTCAAAAAAACTCCAAGGATAAGGGCCATCCCTGGGAGAGCGCTAAATCATTTGATCAATCTGGGCCTATTTCAGAAATAAAAAAGTATGAGGAAGTGGTATTAAAGAATAATAATATTTCGCTATCAATTAATGGAGAAGAAAAACAAAGCACTTCAATCAATACGATGGTTTGGGGAATAAAGGAATTAATAAGCATTTTGTCTCAAAAAGTAATCCTTAAACCAGGTGATATTTTATTTACTGGCACTCCAGCTGGAGTTGGAAACATTGAAAAAGGAGACATATTGGAGGCATCGATTGATGAAGTGGGTGCTTTAAAACTTAACTTTGAATAACTAAAGAATAATAAGCTTATCTTTGTGAAAACCGGTTCAAAATTTAGATCAGATGTTGAGATTGCACATTCAATTTTGCAAAACTCTAAATTTCTTGATTCAAGTGAAATTGAAGAAAATGCTATTCGTTTAGTAAATTTTTGCAGAGAAAATAAATCAAAAAGAACCCGCCTTGATGCTTTTATGGAAGAGTATGGTCTTTCTAATAATGAAGGGATAGCACTAATGTGCTTAGCCGAATCACTTCTAAGGATTCCTGATAAAAAAACACGAGATGATTTAATTAAAGAAAAAATTACTTCTGCCAAATGGATTGAACACCTTAATCAAGCTGATAGCTTGTTAGTAAACTCCGCTACCTGGGGATTGATCATTGCTCAAACATTCCTCAAGCCTATTGGTCTTGAATCGCACTGGTTAAAAAATCTATCAAACAAAATTGGTGAGGCTCCCATCCGAGAAGCCGTAAGGATGGCTATGAGTATTTTGGGTGATGAGTTTGTATGTGCTAGAAATATTTCAGATCTTGAGCATTCCACAATTGTTAAAAATGAAAATTGTTCATTTGATATGCTGGGAGAAGCTGCAAGGAATGAAGTTCAGGCCTCAGAATTTCTGGGTGCTTACAAGGAATCTATTCATGTTGTAGGTAAATTTAATCAGCAAACAGGCAATGATCATGGTGTCTCAATTAAGCTTTCTGCACTTTACTCAAAGTATGATTTACTTCATCAAAATGATGTTAATGAAAAGCTGCTGCCAAGATTCAGAGATCTAGCCTTATTGGCTTTAGAAAAAGATGTTCCGCTTACGATCGATGCAGAAGAGCAAGATAGGTTAACAGTGAGTCTGGATTTGATTGAAAAAATCTTGCTTGAAAAAGATATCAGGGATTGGGAAAAGATAGGTGTTGCGGTTCAAGCTTATGGTAAAAGAGCTTTTGATTTAATCAATCATATAGGCCAGCTTGGCAAAGAGCGTGAAAAGATCGGGGTCAGGTTAGTTAAGGGTGCTTATTGGGATTATGAGATAAAGAATGCTCAAAAAAATGGATACCCAGATTATTCTGTATTCACTGCCAAAAGTTTAACTGATCTAAACTATCTATATTGTGCCAAAGCGATGATTGATTCGAGTTCAATCCTGCCTTGTTTTGCTACCCATAATGCCAATACAATTTCTAGCATCATGCATCTTGCAGATGGTAAGGATGTTTCTTTTCAGAGGCTCTATGGAATGGGTGAGCTCTTATACCAGGGTTGCGAAAAAATATTTGATCAGGATTTTAAAACAAATGTTTATTGTCCTATTGGTGAACATAAAGAACTGCTGCCCTATTTAGTCAGAAGGTTACTTGAAAACGGTGCTAATGCATCATTTGTTAATCAATTATTTGATGAAAATATCCCTGCAGAAAAAGTAGCTCAATCACCTCAAAGGGTTGTGAAAGAAAAGCTTCTTTGCAATAAAATAAAACCGATCAAAATTCCACCTAATATGTACGGAAACAGAAAAAATTCATTAGGAACAGATCTATCTGAAAAAGAATCTTTAAATGAATTAAAGAACTCAATTAATACTCTTGCTGAAAACGCCTTTAATGTTACTAACTTATCCTCAGCTGAAATAAATTCAACTGATAAAATTAAAATTTCTAGCCCTATTGATGGAAAGATTCTTGGTACCTATTCAAGTTTTAATGCAGAGCAAGACATAATATTCCAGCAGTCAAAACACTGGGCTGAAAAATCATTTGATGACAAAGCTAAAGTGCTACTTGGAGTTGCCGATCACATTGAATCCAACCCAACAAAATTCTTAAGCCTCCTTGTAAATGAATCAGGCAAAACTTATCAAGACTCAGTAGATGAAATAAGGGAGGCAATTGATCTTATCAGATATTACGTTGAGCAAGCTGAAGATCTATTTGAAAACAAAGAGATGGCTGGGCCAACCGGTGAAAAAAACTTTCTTCAGCACGTACCAAAAGGAGTAGTGCTTTGTATTAGCCCATGGAATTTTCCTCTTGCTATTACTGCGGGACAAATTATTGCAGCCTTGGTGACCGGTAATACAGTCATTGCAAAACCATCGGAGCACACAACAATCATTGCATATGAGTTTATTAAATTGCTGCTGACAAAAGGGGTTCCTGATGATGCAATAAATCTTGTTCTTGGTGATGGGAAAGTAGGTGAGCGTATTATTAAATCACAACCCTTGGACCTAGTCTGTTTTACCGGCTCACTTCAGACTGCAAAAAACATTCATCAAAATCTTGCACAAAAATCAGGACAAATTGTATCCCTAGTTGCTGAGACAGGCGGCCTGAATGCAATGGTTATCGACTCATCGGCACTATTGGAACAAGCTTGCGATGATGTGATTAGATCGGCTTTTATGTCTGCAGGTCAAAGATGCTCAGCATTAAGAATTGCATTGATTCATGAAGATGTTTATCAAGATTTTAAAACTATGCTTGCTGGAGCAATGGATGATCTTGTAGTTGGTAATCCAAGAGAGACTCGAACAGACGTAGGACCAATAATAAGTGTTGATGCAGCAAATAAGATTAAAGCTTATGTTGATATAAAGAGGTCTGAGGGATTCAAAATATTTTGTGCGAATGAAAACCATTATCATACTGATCAGTTTATTCAACCTACATTTATTGAGATGTCATCGCTTTCAGATATCAATGAAGAAATCTTTGGGCCTGTATTACACCTAGTTTCATTTCAAGAAAAAAATCTAGAAATTGTCTTACAAGAATTGAAATCTAAGGGTTTTGGATTAACATTTGGAATTCATTCTAGAATTGAGAGTAAAGCGACAAAGATAAGTAAGTTGGTAAGCTCGGGTAATAGTTATATTAATCGAGATATGATTGGAGCTGTTGTTGGGACTCAGCCATTTGGTGGCTCTGGCTTGTCTGGAACTGGTCATAAAGCTGGTGGTCCAAATTATTTAATCCAATTTGTGAATGAAAAATTAGTGTCGATTAATACCGTGGCCATTGGAGGAAACGCAGAGCTACTTAATCTAGAAACTTAAAATGGCAATTCTCAAGGAGCTTAAGCTAAAAAATATCTATCTAATTATTCCCGCTTTTTTGGCGGTGTTAATTGTTTTCTTTGCAGCGCAAGAAGATGAAGAAATTCCTGAACTCTCCATAGAGCAGAGCTCAATAAATCTTGAGGTCTCGATAGAAAAGAATAAACATTCGAGTTTTTATACTGTTGAAGATGGTGACAGTATGAGTGTCGTTTTCGAAGAAAACAAAGTGCCCCTAAATTTAACCTATAGAATCTTGAGAGGTCCCCACAAGAATGATTTCGCAAACTTAATGCCTGGTAATGAATTTGAATTTCATTTTTTAGATAATGAGTTGCTTAGGATTGAGCTTAGAAAAGGGTCTCTCTTTTCCTTATCAGTTACAAATTCAAATGAGCCTGAATATGAGCTAATTAACATAGAGCCTGAAGTTATCAGAGAGTTTAAGTCAGGCAAAATAATTTCAAGCTTTTATGAGGCAGCTCTTGAGAGTGGAATTCCTGATAGTGTGATAATGGATCTTGCTTATCTTTTTGGCTGGGACATTGATTTTATTTTTGATATTAGAGAAGGGGATAGTTTTAAAGTTCTATATGAAACGCCATACGTTAAGGGAGCTAAGATAGATAATGGCGATATCCTTTATGCAGAGTTCATCAATCAAGAGCAGGAGTATACAGCCATTAGATTCTTTGATGGATCTGGAGAAAAATTTTATTTCGATAAAGACGGCAACAGTCTAAAGAAAGCTTTTTTAAGAGCGCCATTGGATTTTGCTTATGTCAGCTCTCATTTCAATCCACGAAGAAAACATCCAATATTAAATAAAATCAGGGCGCATAACGGGGTAGATTATGCTGCAAAGAGAAATACTCCTATAAGATCAACTGGAGATGGAGTAATTATTCATCAAGGCTGGAAAAGTGGATATGGAAGAACTATTCAGATACGGCATGGAGGTGAAATTACCACCCTGTATGCACATTTAGAGTCATATAATAAAAAGCTGAGTGAAGGATCTAAAGTTAATCAAGGTACCGTTATTGGTTATGTGGGTGACTCTGGTCTTGCTACCGCTCCTCACCTACATTATGAATTCAAGGTCGGTGATAAAAGAACAGACCCTTTAAAAGTTAGGCTGCCAGATGATAAACCGATAGATAAAATGGAGCTACCTAAGTTTAATCAAACAAAATCGCAGATTTTAGACTTAACTAAAAAGCTATCTATAATGATAGCTGATGCCAACTAAAGATATATACATAGGGACCATGAGCGGAACCAGCGCGGATGCTGTGGAATCATGCGCTTTGAATATTGATAATAAATCTGTATCAATCATCGGTTCATACAGCACCAAAATTACTTCAAATGATCAGACCAAAATTATTAACCTCGCGTCCGGTAAGATTACTACTGCGCAAGAATTTGGTGAAATTAATCAATTATGTACGCGTTATTTTTTAAAGAGTATTAAAGGGCTCATAAGAAAAAATTCTATCAAGCACTCAAGAGTAAAAGGTATTGGCTTATCAGGGCAAACAGTATGGCATGCACCAAAATTCAAACACCCCTTCTCAATACAGCTTGGCGATCCAAATTATATTTCTCATGCATTGGGTGTGCCAGTTGTATCTGATTTTAGGAATTCTCATATTGCCCTAGGGGGTGAAGGCGCTCCCCTAACAACTTATTTTCATCATGAAATATTTAAGTCTCAGAAATCAAGGCTCATCATAAATCTTGGGGGCATTGCAAATTTCACTTTCATAAGAAAATCTTTTGTTTTAGGCTCTGATGCTGGGCCTGCAAATGCACTCATGGATACATATTGCCAAAAAGTCTTAAAGAAAAAATTTGATAAAGGCGGCTTAATTGCAGCAAAGGGAGATATTCATGCATCATCGGTCAATGAGATGAGCAAGCATTCTTTTTTCCAAAAAAAATTACCAAAGTCTACTGGTAAAGAGATCTTTAATTTAAATTTCATACCAAAAAAATTATTAAAAAAACCTAAAGAGGATGTACTTGCAACTCTAAATTTCTTTTCGGCAAAAATGATCTTCGAACAAACTCAAAAGCTTAAAAAAGCCATTGATGAAATTTACGTCTGCGGAGGCGGAATCAAAAATCAAATCCTTTTAAGCAACCTTGAAAGTCTTTTCAAAATAAAAATCAAATCTTCAAAAGAGATTGGTCTAAATCCAATGCTGGTTGAGTCAGCTGCTTTTGGATGGCTTGCAAAGAAAAGGCTCGATCATGAAACTCTTCAAGTATTAAATAAAGGCAAAGGTTCTAAAGGGTTGCTTGGATCTATTACAAAAATCAGATAGAAAAAGATTCGCCACATCCACATGTAGTTTTAGCATTAGGATTTTGAATGATGAAGCGGGAACCTGATAGATCTTCAACAAAATCAAGTGTTGATCCGTAAAGATATGGGTATGAAAGTGAGTCTAAAACAACGCTAAAATCAATAAAATTAATTTCATCGTCATCGAACGCTATTTCTTGGTCAAATTTAAAACCATATTGAAAACCCGAACAACCTCCACCAGTAACGTAAACTCTGAATTTATTTGAATCCGATGTTTCAACAAGATTTAAGATCCTAGTTTTAGCAGATTCAGTAACAATTATTGATTGTGTTGACATTGAAATAGAATATTATATTCATAGTTATAACAAATCAAAGTCCTCTGTAAATTTTTTGACGGCATCCCAATCAGTGAATTCATATGACTTTGAAGTATCTGTTGGTCCACCTGTTATATACATAATGAATTTAATGATATGTTTATCAAAGAATCGGTATTTTGGATAATCAATCTTGCCTGAAAATACCCCTATTTTATTGGGTTGCCAAGATGAAAGCCTTAAAAACTTGCTTACATAAGGATTGGAATCAGGTGTTTGTTTCTCAGGTTTTCTCGCGACTGCATTTACAGTAAAGAAACCATTCTTAAGTTTTTGTATTTCGGCTAAATTATGATTTATGAATTTAGGAATGTTTTTATTATAATTACCATATCTTATGCTGGCGCCCAGTAAAAACTTATCATAATCAGAAAAGTTTATTTTGGGCATTAGATTGCAATCAATTAAGTCAACCTTGTTATTAGTCAAAGAAAATTGCTGCATCATAAGCCTACTTATTCTTTCAGTATGACCATCTGTGGATGAATATAAAAAAAGGATTTTACTCATCTTAATAACGATACAATAATAACGAATAAATCAAAATGTTTAGCAATAAATTAAAGGGATTATATTGCATTATCGGTGAAGCAAACTTTTTGCATGATAGTTTTGATCAAACTATTAAAGTTTGCTTGGAAAATAAGATTAAGTTATTTCAAATAAGATTTAAAAACGAAAGTATCTTTTTTGAGCATGAACCAAAATTAAAAAGTCTAATAGAAAAAATTCACAATCATTCGGGGCTTGTCTTAGTCAATGATCATATTACCCACATTGAAGAATTTAATTTTGATGGCATTCATTTAGGTCAATCAGATATCTCGCCAATTTTTGTAAAGCATGTCTATAAAGACAAGATTGTTGGCTTAAGTTGTTATAACAGTTCATCGCTTGCAAATCAGTATTTAGACTACATTGATTATGTTTCTTTTGGAGCCATATACAAATCTCCAACTAAAAAAAATGCACGCAAGATATCTGAAGCTGAACTTCAAAATATAATTAAATTCAATAGAAAACCAAAAGCCATAATTGGCGGAATTAATTTAAATACTTATGAGTCAAATATCAGTAACAATTTTGATATGATTGCTATGTCAGATGGTATCTTTTCTTCAGAAGATTTGCCCTCATTCTTAAATATGTTAAATAAATCATGAATCGCAATAAATCAGATGCTCTTTTTAAAGAGGCGCAGTTGCTGATGCCCGGAGGAGTTAATTCCCCTGTCAGAGCTTTCAAAAATGTTAACTCAAAACCTGTTTTTTTTAAGAGTGCCAATGGCGCATATTTAATTGATGAAGATGAAAATCAATACATAGATTTTATTGGCTCCTGGGGGCCAATGATATTAGGTCACAGTAATCCTATTATCGTAAAGGCCATAAACGAGCAGCTAAAAAAAGGGACAAGCTTTGGAGCACCAACAAAACTAGAGAACCACATGGCCTCTCTGATAAAAGAAAGCATCGGCTCTATTGAGAGAATCAGAATGGTTAATTCTGGTACCGAGGCAACAATGAGTTGCATAAGGTTAGCAAGAGGATATACGAACAGAAATACCATTATCAAATTTGATGGTTGTTACCATGGGCATGTTGACTCATTGCTCGTTAAAGCAGGCTCAGGTGTATCCACTTTTGGCTTACCTGACTCCCCCGGAATCCCCGAAGAGCTTGCTAAATTCACTATTTCTATTCCATACAATGATACCAAAGCATTTATTAAGACCTTTGATGAAGTTAAAGATGATCTTGCTGCAGTAATTGTTGAACCAATAGCTGGCAACATGGGTTTCATCAAGGGACATGTTGAATTCTTAAATGTTCTAAAAGAAAAAACTCGTCAAAATAATACGGTTCTAATTTTTGACGAAGTAATGTCAGGGTTTAGGGTCAATCTTGGTGGTGCGCAATCAATATATAACATTCAACCTGACTTGACTGCACTTGGTAAAATTATTGGTGGAGGTCTTCCTGTTGGGGCTTTTGGTGGTAATGCAGATATTATGAAATGCCTTGCTCCTGAAGGCCCTGTTTACCAGGCAGGTACACTTTCAGGTAATCCACTTGCAATGTCAGCAGGCATAGCTCTAATTTCTGAACTACAAAAAATTAACCCATACGAAAAATTAGAATTAATTATTAAAAAATTCTTAAACGCCATCTCAGAAAGCTTAGAAGCTAAGAATATTGATTTTGCTTATAATGCTTCCGGCGGAATGTTTGGTTTCTTTTTCTCAAGAGAACTTCCTAAAAACTTTGAAGATGTATGTGCAACAGATTCAAAAGTTTTCCAAAAATTCTTTATCAAATCTTTGAGTAAAGGCATTTACTTTGCGCCTTCAAAATTTGAAGCTGGATTTTTATCAACCACGCATATAGACGAAGTAATGCAATCTGCATACCAAAAAGTCTTAGATGCAATAGAGGAATTATGAAGATGAAATATGACATAACTGCGATTGGAAATGCATTGGTTGATACTCAATTTAAAGTATCACATGAATTCATCGCAGAAGTTGGCCTAGAAATTGATCAAATGAATCTATCAAGTGCTGAGGAGCATGCTCCAATTATTGATAAGTTAAAAAAAGAGAATGCAGAATCCGTTTCTGATTGTGGAGGCTCAGCAACAAATACATTGGTAGCTGCAACTCATTTTGGTGCTAAATGTTTTCATACTTGCGTGGTTGCTGATGATGAAGATGGTCATAGCTACCTTGCAAACCTTAAAAATATAGGTGTTAACCATAATTTAAAAATGCGGGATGCTGATGAAGTCCCAACAGGTAAATGCTTAATCTTGGTTACAGCAGATGCAAAAAGAACTATGTCGACAGCCCTCAATGTAAGTGCGCTTATGCGAGAGGATGATATTGATTTTGTAGCAATGCTTGATACAGACATTCTTTACGTTGAAGGCTATATGGTCACGAGTGATGAAAACTATTCTGTAACCCTTAAGCTCTTAAAAAGAGCGTCTGAAAAAAATGTAAAAATTGCTCTATCACTTTCAGATCCTGGCATTGTAATGGGATTTAGAGACAGATTTACTGAACTAGAAAGTTTTGGAGTTGATTACATTTTTTGTAACGATGAAGAAGCAATGTCTTTTACATCAACTGAATCTACTGATTCGGCACTTGATGATCTTACAAAAAAAGATTTTATTAGTATTGTTACAAGAGGCTCGAAGGGATGCTCAATTGTTAATAAAGATGAATTAATTCAAGTAAAAGCTGAAAGCATTAATGCGGTAGATACAAATGGAGCCGGCGATATGTTTGCAGGTTGTTTTTTATATGCGCTCTCTCAGGGCAATTCTCTGAATGAATGTGGAAAATTTGCTAATTATGGGGCTTCTAAAATTGTTGAGACTTTTGGTCCAAGATTAACAGAATCTGGCTATCATGAGGTTCTAAAAAAATTATAAAAAACTAGCTTATTAGGTTCATTTCTGCTATTTTCTTCGCCCTTAAATAATTTGATTAATTTCAATAACTTAAAAACTAAAATGCCAACTAAAAAAAGTAAAAAAACAACAGCAAAGAAAACCTCAAATAAAAAAGCATCAACCAAGACAGTCAATAAAAAAGTGAAAGCTGCTCCCAAGAAAAAAACTGCAGCGCCAAAGAAAATAACTAAAAAGAATACTGCAGCTAAGTCTAAGACTCTGAAAAAGAAAGTAGCAAAATTATCTGTTGCAAAAAAGAAAAGAGTCGCTAAGAAGAAAGAACCCCAAATCTCGTCCTACAAGCCCAAAAAGAATGAGAAATATATGAGTGCTGCTATGAAGCGTCACTTTAATAAAGTTTTACTTAATTGGAGAGAGCACCTTAAAGAAGAAATGCAAAAAACTTTTGATCACCTTAAAAATAAAGGTGAAACTTTTGCAGATCCTGTTGATCGTGCTTCACAAGAAGAAGAGTTTGCCTTTGAATTAAGAACTAGGGACAGGGAAAGAAAACTTATCAAAAAGATTGTGAGCTCTTTAGAGCAAATTAAACAAGATGACTATGGATACTGTTATTCATGTGGAATTGAGATTGGCTTAAAAAGACTAGAAGCAAGACCCACTGCCACGCATTGCATTGATTGCAAGACTCTAGATGAGATAAAAGAAAAACAACTAGGTGGATAATCAATCTCCAAAATTTTAATTTGAGTAACCCAAATAATTCATTTATAAGTCCACCAAAAAAACTTCTCCAGAATAAATTTAATAAATTTGCTGAGGAGATCATCAAGCAATTACAAAAAAATGGTCATGATGCCTACCTTGTTGGGGGATGCATCAGAGATCAGTTAATAGATATTCCAGCTAAAGATTTTGATGTAGCGACCAATGCAACACCAGAGCAAATTAGAAAGATATTTAAAGCCTCACGAATTATTGGAAAAAGATTTAAGTTAGTTCATGTTTATAAGGGCAGCCAAGTTATAGAAGTTTCTACTTTCAGAGCATCCGGAGCAAAATCGAATCAAGAAAAAATTGTTAAGGACCAGCTAGGTAAAATTCTAAGGGATAACGTCTGGGGGACAATTGAGGAGGATTGTGAAAGAAGAGACTTTACAATTAATTCTCTTTACTTTGACCCTATTCAAAAAAAATTATTCGATAGACATCAAGGGGTGAACGATTCTTTTAAGCGTAAAATTGTTTCTATCGGCGACCCCATGCTGCGCTTCGAAGAAGATCCTGTCAGAAGTTTAAGAGCTGTAAGATTTGCAACGAAGCTAAACTTTAAAATTGATAAACAAATAAAAGATGCAATTTATGAAAAAGGATATCTTTTGAGCAGCATATCCAATGCCAGAAGGTTTGATGAATTTAATAAAATATTTATGCACGGCAAAGCCCAGCATAACTTTGAAAAACTGGAAACTTTCGACTTGTTAAAACATTTGGTGAGTTATGTAGGGCAGTCTAATAGCTATGGTTATCGATTGCAGATGTTAGCGCTTATTAATACTGATAACAGAGTTCATGAGGGTAAATCAGTAACTCCTGGATTTCTTTTAGCGGCTATTTTATGGCCAAAGTTGATTGAACTAGCAACTGTTGAAGATTCGATTAGCACAAGAAGATTTTTTCCTAACATGGACAAAATTTTAAGAGACCAGCAAATCTTAACTGCTGTACCAAGGAGATTTTATACTTACATAAAAGATATTTGGTCATTGCAGTTGAGGCTTCAAAGTAGGATCAAAAATCAACCCTTTAAAGTACTTCAACATCCAAGATTTAGAGCTGCATATGATTTGATATTATTAAGAATTGAGGCCTCTAATTCTGGGAGCGAAATTGGTGATTGGTGGACAAAATTTCAATCGAGCAACCGACAAACAAAACTTGAGATGATTAAAAGGCATCAAGAGAACTCATCAGACTCTAAAAAATTTGGCTTATCTGGAGAGTTGGGATAATCTTTATAAGATAATTTTTTTACATTGATGGATTTAGCAATTCAGGAAGCTCCCATACCAAAGTTCATAGCAGTTGAAGGACCTATTGGTGTTGGAAAGACAACCCTTGCTCATAAAATAGCGCAATCATTTAATTATGATGTATTTCTGGAAAAACCTGCAGAAAATCCTTTCTTGAACAGTTTTTATAAAAATCCTAGTCAATCTGCACTAGCTGCACAACTTTTCTTTTTATTTCAGCGGATGCAACAAATTGAGGATCTTAAGCAACAAAGTTTGTTTGAGCCTGTTCGAGTTGCTGATTTTCTAATAGAAAAAGATAGGCTTTTTGCTGAGGTAACTTTATCTGATGAAGAGCTAGCACTGTACGACAAAGTTTATGAGCACACCACAATTGACGCTCCATCTCCAGACTTGGTGATATACCTTCAAGCTCCTGTTGAGGTTTTACTCGATAGAATTAATAAAAGAGGAAATCCTAATGAGAGGTATTTAACTGGTGAGTACCTTGAAAGACTTAATGAAGCATATTCAAAATTCTTTTTATACTATGAAAGTGCCCCGCTCCTCATAGTAAATGCTGCAGACATTAATCTTGAGGAAGATGGTAACGATTATGAGATGCTCTTAGAAACTATTACCACAAATCCAAAGGGTAAAAACTTTATAAATCCTCATCCAACAATCCTTTAATGACTGATACAAAAGTCATCTCACCTGAAAGAGGTTTCACAAACCCGCATTTAAGCTCACTAGAAGAGTATAAAAAACTGTATGAACAGTCCATCAATGACCCTGTTACTTTTTTTCAAAATGCCGCAAAAGAAAATTTGGTGTGGTGTAAGCCGTTTACAACTACTTTTAATAATCAATTCAAAAATGCGAAATGGTTTGAGGATGGTGAGTTAAACATTGCTTATAACTGCATTGATAGACATCTAGAGCATCATCAAAATAAAACTGCTTTTATTTGGGAAGGCGATGATCCTGCTGAAAGCAAGAATATTTCTTATCAAGAATTACATGACCATGTATGTCGATTGGCTAATTTTATGAAAGATCTTGGAGTAAACAAGGGCGATAGAGTCTGCATATACTTACCCATGATTCCTGAAGCAGTTTATTCAATGCTGGCTTGCGCTCGGATAGGCGCAGTTCATTCTGTGGTATTTGGAGGGTTTTCTGCTGAATCTCTTAAGGACAGGATTCTAGATGCTGACTGCTCATTACTCATCACTGCTGACCAATCAGTTAGGGGAGGAAAGAAAACTAATCTCAAAAAAAATGTAGATACTGCATTAGATTCTTGTCCTGGAGTTAAAAATTGTATTGTTGTTCAAAGGACAGGTGAAGGTATTGAAATGGTTGCAGGCAGGGATCATTACTACACAGAAAAGATTGCTCAATATGATCAGACTTGCGAATGTGTGGCAACTAATTCGGAGGATCCTCTTTTTATTCTCTATACATCTGGATCTACAGGGAAACCTAAAGGAGTCATGCATAGTGTTGGGGGATATCTGCTGGGAGCACACCTGAGTTTTAAATTTATATTTGGTTATCAACAAGATGATATTTATTGGTGTACCGCAGATGTTGGCTGGATAACTGGGCATACTTATATTGTTTATGGACCGCTAAGTAATTGTGCAACCAGTGTTATTTTCGAAGGCGTGCCTACTTATCCTTCATCCTCAAGATGTTGGGAGATATGTGATAAGCATCAAGTAAATATTTTTTATACTGCACCAACTGCGATTCGAGCATTAATGGCTCAAGGTGATAAACCTGTAAAGGATACATCTAGAAAATCTTTAAAATTGCTTGGTACTGTAGGTGAGCCCATCAATCCTGAGGCTTGGGATTGGTATTATAAAATTGTTGGAGAATCGCGTTGTCAAATTATTGATACCTGGTGGCAGACAGAGACTGGCTCTGTATTGATCTCACCCATTGCCGGAATTACACCTGTAAAACCAGGTTCAGCAACATTCCCTTTTTTTGGAGTTAACCCAGGCTTAATGGATGATGAAAGTAATTTAATTGAGGGTGAAGGCTCAGGAAATCTTGTGATACAAAATTCTTGGCCAAGCCAAATAAGAACTGTTTATGGGGATCATCAAAGAATGATTGATACGTATTTTTCTGAGTATGAGGATATCTACTTTACCGGAGATGGTGCCAAGAGGGATGAAGATGGTTATTACTGGATAACAGGAAGGGTAGATGATGTCTTGAATGTTTCAGGTCATAGGCTCGGGACAGCTGAAATTGAAAGCGCCCTCGTGCTTCATCCGGTTGTTGCCGAGGCTGCAGTTGTTGGATTTGAGCACCCCATCAAAGGGCAAGGAATCTATGCATTTGTAACCCTGATGGTTGGGCAAAATTCAGACGATGATCTTGCCAAAGAACTTTCAAAATTTGTTGCCAATGAAATCAGTCCCATTGCTAAACCTGATCTAATTCAATGGTCACCCAGTTTGCCTAAAACGCGTTCAGGAAAAATAATGAGAAGGATTTTAAGAAAAATTGCAGCAGGTGAAACTCATGATCTGGGAGATACTTCTACCTTAGCTGAACCAGAAGTTGTTAAGAATTTAGTTGAGAATAAACTCTCTTTAAATCAAAACAGTGAATAAAGAAAAAACTCCTCCGAGCAGATAAAAGATTACAGAAAAATTTATCATTGAGTTTTGACCTAGTGCGTCAATTTCATTTCTCATTGAATAAAATTTTTCAGTATTGAAAGCCAATATATAAAAACCCATGAAATGGATTGCTAGCAAAATAAAGAAAACCCAACTCATTGATTCCAGCAATGCAAGCATACAAAGGACCAAGAAACTAAGTTCATAACCAACATAGAATTTATGATTCGCTTTATTAAAAAAGAATCCAACGAGATCAAATTTACTATTATTAAGCCAAAGAAAAGTTAAGGCGCTTAGTAAGTACAAGCAGCCTAAAATGAATCCAAACATGGCTAATTGAGTGACCAGATTTTTTTATCTTCACTCAAAACAGCTATGCCATCCTCTTCTAATTTTTCTAAATGTGCTGTGAGGCTCCACAGTGCAATCGGATGTAATTTTGGGTCAACGTCATCATAAACAAGCTTGACCAAATCATTGACATCACATGGAGATATTTTTTTTAGGCACTCATGAACCTTAGATTCTCTTTGAAGTCGATGATTGATAATCCAATCAACCACAGCGACTGGATCTTCAAGGTAATCTCCATGACCAGGCGCAATGTAATCAAATGCATAGTCTTTGAGAAGTTTTAATGAAGACAGGTATTGCTTCATGTTCCCATCAGGCGGAGCAATCACTACTGTTGAACCGTTCATAATATGATCACCGGTAATTAACGTTGATGCATCATGAACTAAATAACAAAGATGATTTGATGCATGGCCAGGCGTATGAATGACCTCAATTTTATATTCTTCGCAGTCAATCACATCGCCATGACCTAAGACTTTATCTGGAGTATAGGTTTTGTCTTGATGTCCATCATCTTGCTCCACCATTAATCCATAGGAGGGAATATTTAATATATCTTTTAATGGTCTCACTCCTGGTGAATGGTCCCTATGAGTATGAGTAACCAAAATCCTTGTTGCTTTTTCCCCTACTGCATTAGCAATTTCATTAATGTGTGTCTCAATGTTTGGGCCTGGATCAACAATAGTTATCTCTTCTTTACCTATCAGATAAGTATTTGTACCACCGCCCGTAAACATACTTGCATTGGGTGCTGTAATCTTTTGAATTAATTTACTATGCATCTTCATATCCTTCATCATCAGGTAATAAACCGATCCAGTTTCCATCTCTCTTGAAAAACTTTGGCAGAATAGATTGAATATTATCAACCTCATCTTTCAGACCAGCGAAAGCATCAGCTACTGTTTTATAGGGCAGTAACAGAGAAAGGTTTTTGATTGTAGGCATAATCATATTAAAAGTGCCTTCGCTGTTTGCTTTAAGTGCATCACTAGGTTTTATCCATACACTTTCGGTTAGCTCCCAGCCATCATGATCATTTTGTTGTGACTCATCTGTTTTTGTAAAAAAGAAACGAGTATCAAATCTTTTCTTCTCTACCTCAGGTGTTATCCAGTGTGAGATTGGAACGATATTAGTGAAGTCAAAATGGATATCGTTACTAAGACAAAAATCATAAAACGTTAATTTTTTATTATTGATCTGATCCCGAATGTTTTTTAGTGCCTTTGGATCAAGGAATGCCGGCAATGATTTAGACATCAATATACCAACCTCTTCAAAACACTCTCTAACAACAGCAATCATATAAGCAAGTCCATCTTTTTCAACTTTTAACATTGATGAAGCTGATTGGTCATCAAGATCATCGCTCATTTGATAAATTTCTGACGAATAATCCTCTGGATCAAGAGTGCCTCCTGGAAATACATGCAAATCACCAAATGCTGAGTTTGTACTTCTTTTAACCATCAATACCTCAGGGCCCTTTAATGAATCCCTTGCTAAGACTATGGTTGCCGCTGGTCTGATCAATTGCATAATTCGTTTAGTCAGCCATTATCTATTAGAATGCATCTAATGAAAATATCCGACTCGCTTAAGGAAGACATTGCAGATGCTCCGAACTGGTTTCATCAAGCAATTGAGGCAAAATTAGAACAAAAAAAATATGCTTTTAATGGTCATGAGGTTGCCTATCAGAAATGGGATATTGATGATGAAGAACAGCTAACTGTTTTAATTCATGGGACCGGCGCACATAGTAAATGGTGGGATCCTATTGCACCATTGCTCGAATCAAAAGGCACGATTATTGCCCCAGAACTTCCGGGCATGGGAGATACCAGTCATTTTGATAAATATGACTTTGAGTTATTTAAAGATGCCGTTCTTGGCGTTATTGATAACGAAGGAATGTTAAAACGAAAAATTTTTTTAGTTGGTCATTCTCTTGGAGGGCATCTAGCTGCATACATTGCATCTGAAATGCCAGAACTTGTTAGTGGTTTAATCATCATCGACAGTCCAATAAGACCTCCTGACTATGATTACGATAAGCACATAAGTAGCGGTCCATTAAGACCCATAAAATATTACTCATCTAAAAGAGAAATTCTTTCTCGTTTTAGGCTAATGCCACCCCAAGAATGTAAAAATGATTGGTATTTAAGATTTATTGCTGAATTTTCAATCAAAGAAACAAGCGATGGATGGCGATGGAAATTTGATGACAGATTATTTAGATCATTAAAACGACTGGATGGATATGGGTTTTCATTTTCCTGTCCAGCATTATTTATTTCTGGAAGCGACAGTTTGCTTTTAGGATCAAAGATAATGAAATATATGCAAAGTGCATTCAGTGAAATAATGGAATTTAAAGTTATAAAAGATGCGGCTCATCACGTATTGGTAGATAAGCCTCTTGAGCTTGCGGAATTAATTAATATGGAATTAAAAAAATGGAATTAATTTTTGGTGTATTACTAATTGCACTTGGCGTTAGCCTTCCTTTGTTTTATAAGTTTTGGCGTAAGGCCGTGATTCGAACCCTTGCCTCAAATTATCTGAAGATGCTTGGTCTTTTTGGTGTCATTATTGGCGGGATTTTCTTATATTTTGGAATTCCTGAAAGTCCTATTTATTACCAACCATGGAATTACATCATTATTTTAATTGGCATTTTGAGTATTTTCAGGGGCTTATTATTTTTATTTTTTAGTGATTGGGCCAAAACAATTGCGTTAGATCATTTCAAAAAATTTATGATCTTTGGTACTCTTTTTCTCTTTGCAATAGGCACGGTTCTTCTTTTAGAAAGTGCAAAAGATAAAACCCCGTTTGAGCCATTGGTTGGATGTGAAAGCAATGATGAGATTCAAGTTGTTTGCGGTTTTAAAAATCCTGAGGACCTAGTAATAATTCCAGATGGAAGTGGGCTCATCGTTTCCGAGTACGGTGGACAAAAACCAATTCAAGAAGAAGGGGTAGGCAAAATTAGTTTGCTTAACCTTAAAACTTTGAAGAAAGAAAAAATCGATGTTTTATACGGTAGTAATGAATGGGGGGATGGAAAGTGCTTACGTAAAGACTCAGATCTGATCGGGCCCCATGGCATTGACCTAGTTAAACGTAAAGATGGTCAATATCAGTTAGCGGTTGTTTCTCACCTGCCTGATGAGCGGATTGAGATGTATAAGCTTTTCAAAGAAGATCAGACCTGGAACCTTGAATGGAAGGGCTGTGTTTCAACAAAAAATAAATACTACTTGAATGATGTGAGTTTGACTGATTCAGGATCATTTTATGCAACGCATATGTTTCCTAGAAATTTTAGTATGGAGAAATGGATTCTCGCATATTATTTTAAATTTAATACGGGTTTTGTAATTAAATGGGAAAAGAAAAATGGATTTAAGAAGCTTAGATATACTTCAGGGGCTTACCCTAATGGCCTAAGCTATGATCCAGAAAAAAATTATTTGGCTGTAAATTATAATCTGGGTGATTCAACTTCATTATATGACCTAGAAAGTAAACAGCATTTAGCTACTTATAAAACAAACTCTCCTGATAACATTGTTCTCCAAAACAATGATTATTGGGTTGTCTCTCATGATTCAAATATTTATGATTATGCTCGATGCGGGCTTAACGAAAACTGCACCTTGCCATGGTCAATTTCAGTTCTAAATAGGAATACACTGGATCTAAAAAATAAAATCTCTTTTAAGAATACAAATATGGGTCCAGGGACAGTTGCTCTTATTGAAGATGAGAGAGTTTGGCTGGGTTCATTTAGATCTAATCGCCTTGGCTATATAACTCAATAGTCTTGAAAAAACTCTATTTCCCATCTCAGATATATGATTTTGAAAAATCATTATTTGCATCAGGCATTGATGAATTAGGTCTAATGAAGGATGCTGCAAATGCTGCAGCACAATGGATAATCAGTAATCTCAAACAGAAAAGCTTCATTATTCTTGTTGGTCCTGGCAATAATGGTGGTGACGGGATCTATATAGGTAAATATTTAATTGATCATGGTTATAAGGTTTATTTTTTAAGGGTTCTACAAGAAAAAACTAAATCCAACCTCACTATAGCTGCTGAAAAAGATATAGAAAATCACTTGATTGCACTGGTTGATCTGGATGATTTCAATAAACAGGAAACCATCATTGTGGACGCCATGCTTGGAATCGGTGGCAGAGAAACTATTTCGAATGAAATCAAATCAGTAAATAAAATAGCAAATACATTCGAACATAAGATTGCTATTGATGCCCCTACTGGCTTAAATGCATTAAGTGGTAAGGCATCAGAAGAAACTTTTCTAGCAACAAATACACTGACTTTTTTTGGATATAAAATTGGGCAAATTCTTGATCCTGGAAAAAATTTCACTGGTAAAATGGAATTACTTAAATTAAATAAAAATATAGATGAAGAGATGACAGAAGCCGCCAATTTATTTTCATTTGAAGATGTGAAAGACCTTTTACCAAAACGAAAGTTAGATTCTCATAAAGGCATGTTTGGAAAAATAGCCGTCCTAGCAGGCGATGCAGGGTATGAGGGTGCTGGAATACTTGCAAGTGCAGGAGCTCTCGCTGTTGGAGCTGGACTTGTAAGGCTTTTAAGTCAGGAGAATGCTGTTACCCCTGCGCTGTCATATCTACCAGAACTTATGGTTTCTGGATCTGATAATCCACAAGATTTTAAAGACGATATTAAAAGTGCCGAAGTAATCGTTTGCGGTCCTGGATTTAAAGACAGTTATTGGTCAGAACAACTATTGTATATGGCAATTGAATCAGCAAAAGAAAACAATCAAACCTTGATCATGGATGCTGGAGCATTAAGGCTCTTATGCAATAAACCATTTCAAGATACAGACCTTCCTTCTAAATTAATCCTTACACCACATCCAGGCGAGGCAGCAGCTCTGTTAAACTTGTCCACTGAAGAAATTCAAGAAAACAGACTCTCTGCATCAACCAATCTAGCAACAAAATTTAAGGCATCAATTGTTCTCAAAGGCCATCAGACCGTTATTTCAAGTAATGCTAATTATATTTGTAATGAGGGCTCTCCAGCCCTATCAATTCCCGGATCAGGAGACATTCTTGCGGGCATAATTGCTGGTCTAATTGGTAACAAGCTGGATCTATTAAGCGCGATTAAACTTGGTGTAGCTGTTCACGGAAGATCTGGCACCGAGTACTCAAAAAATTTTGGTGATAGAGGTTTAGATGCTAAAACACTGATTAGGCTGATAAAAAAGAACATTAATTAGTTTTCCTATGAATATTTTGCTTGAGGATGAATCTGCTTCAATTGAACTTGGACGATTATTGTCAGATGCATTGCGATCCGCTGATGAAGAAAAATTTGAAATTCATTTAGAAGGTAACCTTGGAGCGGGCAAAACAACCATTGCACGCTCATTGATCAATGGTCTTGGTTGGCAGGGTAAAGTTAAAAGTCCAACCTACACAATTTATGAAGAATACCAAGTTAAAGATTTTCTTTGTAAACATATTGACTTGTATAGAGTTGATAATCAGGAAGATGTAGATATGTTAAATCTTGAGACGGTTTCTGAAAAAAAATTATTAATCTTGATTGAGTGGCCAGAAAATTTACCCAACAAAAGACAATTTGATTTAAAAATTTCTATTTTGCATAAAAATGAATCTCGATTAGTTAAACTTTCAGGTACAGCTAGTAAAATAATAAAAACTGTTGAATCTAAGCATGCATAGAGTTGTCTTTTCATTTGTATTTTTTTTGTGTCTATTTACACCCCTCGGCGCAAACTCACTAAATTTTGAAAACATAAAAGAACTATCCAATGGTGATATAAGAATTTCTTTCAGGCTTCAAAAAGTTGCCCTAATTAATGCCTATGCCCTAGATGACCCATCAAGAATTGTTATTGATGTTCGAGATGCCAAGGTAAGTTCATTTTCAGAAGAAAATAACCTTGGGCCATTAAAGCTTGTAAGAGCATCGGATCAAAATAACCTCTCTCGGATTGAAATTGATCTTAAAGAGTCTGTTTATTGGAAAAAGCCATGGCAGATTAAATCTAAAGACCATGTCAAATTAATACTGGAAATCAAGCAATCGCAAAAAGTTAAAAAAAATACGCGCGATATTTTAATTGCAATTGATGCTGGCCATGGGGGAAAGGATCCTGGATCGGTTGGAACCAACATTCTTGAAAAAGACGTAACTTTGATGATTGCCAAAGAGCTTGAGAGAACTCTTAGGGATACCCAAGGTTATAAGCCGATCATGATTAGATCTACAGATGAATTTGTAAATTTAGATGATCGCTATCAAAAAGCAAGAGAATTAGGAGCAGATCTTTTTGTTTCTATTCATGCTGATGGCTTTCGACTCTCAAGAGTAAAGGGGGCATCAGTGTATGTATGGTCTGAAGAAGCCTCCTCGATTACAGCAGAGAATTTGTCAAAAGCTAAGCTTGTTGCAGATAGCTCAATAAAGTTAAAGGCTGGAAGGCTTGATTTCCAAGACTTTGATGAGGATGCTGCCAGAGCAATATACCAGCTAGCTTATGCGGCTAAAATTGAAAATAGTATAATTCTTGGTGAAAAGATATTAGAGCAATTAAAAAGAGATCCTTTCACACACATGCATAAACCAAATGTTGAATTTGCTGACTTTAGAGTTTTAAAATCAATAGATATCCCATCTGTTTTAGTTGAGTCTGGATTCATAACTAACCCTGACGATTCTAGGAGATTATCAAAAAAACCTGGCAGAAGAATGATTGCAAGAAGTATATTTCTTGGAATTCATGAATATTTCAAAGTTAAGCCAAAACCTAATACCATTATGGATCCCTTACCCGAATTCTTGACTTATACCATCCAAAAAGGAGATGTTATTTCTGAAATTGCAATTCGTTTTGGGGTAACCGTCAACGAAGTGATTAAGTGGAATGAATTAGATCCATCTAGTATATTTCCGGGTCAAAAAATTAAAATATATATCTGATGAAGTGGACAAATAACAAAATAATTTTGATAACGGGTGCTACGAACGGTATTGGCAAAGCTGCCGCAATAAAGTTTGCCGAATCAGCAAAATCAATTGCTTTTACCTATCGCAATGAAGAGTTGGCTGAAGATTTAAAAAATGAAATGCAAAAAATTAATCCAAATCTTTCAATCAATAGTTTCTTTTGTGATTTTTCTGTTCAAGACTCTATTCGAGAATGTGCTGATAAAATTAAAAATGACCTTAAAGCAATAGATTTGCTTATCAATAATGCTGGAGTGGTGAATACCGAATACAGTGAAACCATTGATGGAATTGAAAATACATTTGCAGTCAATCATTTGGGATACTTTCTTTTTACAAACCTATTGCTAGATATTGTTAAAAAGGAAAGTGAATCAAGAATCATCAATGTTTCTTCAGCAGCACATCATTTTGTAAAAGGAATGCAGTGGGATGACATAAATTATAAAGATGACTTTAAAATGGGGCTAAAAGCTTATGGTCAATCAAAACTTGGAAACATTCTTTTTACAAAACAATTAGCGAAAAAACTTCAAAAAGATGGCGTTACTGTCAATGCAATTCATCCAGGCGGAGTTAATACCTCATTGGGCAATCAAAATAATTCACTCTTAGGAAGAGTATTGAAAATAATTTTAAAGCCATTTTTTAGATCACCTCTCAAAGGTGCAAATACTATAATTTATCTGGCTGAGATAGACGGTCTCAGTATTACTGGAGCTTACTGGGTAGATGGAAGAGTTGCCAAAACATCACACTACTCAAAAAATGAAGCGGAAGCAGAAAAATTGTGGAGGCTATCTGAAAAACTTGTTAATCAGGAATTTGATATCTAACTAAAAGTTCAAAGGGTCAATTTCCACTTTCCATCTCACGCTACTTGATTTTGCTAATTGACCAATTCTTTTTTCCAATTGATTTAAAGCATTATGGAGTACCGTTCTTTTGTTAGCTTGCAAAAGAACATAATGAAAATATCGTCCTCTGACTTTAAAGATCGATGCAGGCATCGGTCCATAAAAATCACACCCTGGTAATTCAAAATTTTTTAAAATAGCTTCTAAAAAGTTAATATTTTTTTGGATCACAGTTGACGAAGATTTTAAAAGAGCTTGATAAGCGTAAGGCGGTTGGCTCTGCTTTTTTCTTTCTGTTAATAGATCCATAGCAAACGGCATATATGTTCCCGATTTAAGTTTCTTTAAGAAAGGGTGATCAGGATACCTGGTCTGAACTAGGACTACTGCTTTAGTATCCAACCTCCCTGCTCTCCCACTAACTTGAATTAATTGTTGACCAAGATCTTCTAATGCTGATGGATTAATACTGGTTAATCCTGCGTCAATATTCATGACGATTACTGTTTTTAATTTCTTAAAATCGTGTCCTTTAATGAGCATTTGAGTGCCAACAATTACGCCCTGATTGGCATCATTAATGTTTTTTAATAGCTCAGTTAAAGCGCCCTTTTTTTTAGTTGTGTCACTGTCAAATCTATAAACCTCGCCCCTATCAATCGGGGTATTGTCTTGTAAGTATTTCGATATACTCTCAGTGGCATAGCCTACTCCTCCAAGCTCACTATTCCCACAATCAGGGCATTGCTCAGGTATTCCATATGCAGAATCACATCTGTGGCATATCAATCGATTTTTATCATGATGGAATACCATGTTGGTTTCACAATTATTACATCTCGCAACCCAGTCACATTCACTGCATCGATATTCAGGTGCAAATCCTCGTCGATTAATAAATACCATGCTTAGTACTTGACTCGCATAATCATCTAAGATGGCTTTTTGGCCAATCTCAGAAATCCCGCCCTTTAAATTATTTGCATTGATGTCTACAAAAGTTAATTTAGGTGGCGATGATTGATTAAACCTTTCAAGTAACTCTATTTTTTTAAATTTCTTATCTTCAACCTGACGCAAGATACTCAAAGATGGGGTAGCAGAGCCTAAAATTATTGGTATCTTTAGATCGCTGGCTCTTTTGATTGCTACATCACGAGCTGAATAACTAAGGCCCTCAACTTGTTTATAAGAATGATCGTGCTCTTCATCAACAATAATTAGACCAAGTTTTTTTAGTGGCATTAAAACAGAAGATCGAGTTCCAATAATAATTTTTTTATTACCATTTCTAGCATCTCTCCAAACCTTCCATCTATTTAAGTTGGTAATTCCAGAATGGTAGTAAGCTACCAACTCTCCAAAAATTTTCTTTAACCTCTTTACCATTTGCGGAGCTAGAGAAATTTCAGGAATAAGCATTAATACAGATTGATTGGTCTTAAGTTGTTCTTGAATTAATTTAATGTAGATCTCAGTTTTGCCAGAACCCGTCACACCATACAGAAGACAGGGATCAAAACCTTTTAATTGTTTTAAAGCTAAAAATGCTTTTTCTTGATGTGAGGTTAAATCTAAATTAAAGTCCGATACTGCCTCACTTACTAAATCATTGTTTTGGAGTTCAACTGCATTAGCTTTTCTTAGATAGGGAGGCACAAAGTTATCGATGACTTGTCCAATTGGAAAGTGATAATAGTCTGATATCCAATGCAGCAATGCCAATTCATTGGTATTAAAAATTTCAAAGTCATCGAAAACCTTTTTTATTTTTAAGGTCTTAAATGCAGGCTTATCAACTTTTTTTATTACAATACCAATTCTTTCTCTGTTGGAGAAATCAACCAGTACTCTAAATCCAATTTCTAGCCTAATATCTGACGAATAAGTAAATGTTCCTTGAACAGCAAGTGGTAAAGAGATGTTATAAAAAAATTTACTCATTTATCTTTGTAAAGCCATCAGGTTTTGATATAGTGCACATCCTTAGAAGCTAATTTTATTATGAAAGCAGATATACATCCTGAATATAGAGAAGTTTTATTCCATGATTCTGGTGCTGATAAGTACTTTCTCATACCTTCAACATTAGAAACTAGTGAAACAAGGGAGTATGAAGGCAAAACTTATCCTTATTATCCTCTTGATATTTCATCTGCATCTCATCCTTTTTACACAGGCACTCAAAGGATTGTTGATACCGGTGGTCGTGTTCAAAGATTTGAAAAAAGATTTGGAAAGAAATAAATTTTCTAACCAACCCCTGAGCTACCAAATCCCTTTACTCCTCTTTTTGATTCTTTAAACACATCAACGATGTTGAATTGTGCTTGGATTACAGGAACTATAAGCATTTGGGCTATCCTATCCCCAGAGTTAATCTCAAAGTCTTTATCAGATCTATTCCATGCGGGCACCTTGAGTTCACCTTGATAATCAGAGTCAATCAAGCCCACTAGGTTACCTAAAACAAGCCCGTGTTTGAATCCTAACCCTGATCTCGGTATTACTATCGCTGCCAAGCTTGGATCATTAATATGCATTGCAAATCCTAAAGGAATTAAAAAAGTCTCATTAGATTTTATTTTAATGGGTTCATTGAGGCACGCTCTTAGATCCATGCCTGCTGATCCTTCGGTAGCATATTCAGGTAAAGCAATTTCGGTTCCAAGTTTGGGGTCAATAATTTTTATTTCAATTTCCATAATTATTTTTTTGGTTTTTTAAAATTAATCAATTTATTTTGATGTTTCCTTAGTTTATCCCATGAATCCACAATTTTTATTTGTGCCAGCGTGCAAGTAGGAAATTTATCTATTGTTTGATTTGCTAGCAGCTCGGTCATTAAGTGCATGGAGGGATTATGACCAACAATCATTACAGACGCAGTTTCTAAATTGATTTGAGAAAGAATCTCTATCAAATTCCCAATGCTTGAGTGATAAATACTATCAATAAATTTATGATCTAATGCAAAGTTAGAAATGCTTTGGATAATATCAAACGTTTCTTTTGTTCGAGCACTTGGGCTACATAGTACATGATCTATTTTGAGCTTTTTTTCAAAAAATGATTCTCCAAGATCCATGGCGTTTCTTCTGCCACGATTATTTAATGGTCTATCAAAATCACTAAGATGATTGCTTGCCCAAGATGACTTAGCATGACGTAATAAAAATAATTGATTCACTTAGTTATTCTATCTTGCTTATAACCCCTTCGTACTTTAAAATCGCTTGCCTATGAGTAAAGTATGTCAAGTAACAGGCAAAATGCCTCAGTCTGGAAATCATGTTTCACACGCTAATAATCGCGTGAAAAGAAAGTTTATGCCTAATTTACATACCCACAGATTCTGGGTTGAATCTGAAAATAGATTTGTTTCCTTAAAAGTCTCTGCTAAGGGTATGAGGATTATTGATAAGAAAGGTATCAGTGCCGTTCTTAAAGATATCCGAGCCAAAGGCGAAAAAGTTTAATTAATAAACTACTGCTTCATTAAAATCTTTAGGCCCTCCGAGCATCTCTCTATCACTTCTCGGTTGAGTTCCATCAGGGTTTGTAATTCCTAGCTCTTTACCAACTTCTGCTGCAATGAGTGTTTTACCACTATGCTGCATTTTATTTTCCTGATCGTAAAACGCTCTAATGACTTTTCCTGCAAAAGCTTGGGAAGCGGCTCCTTTTAGAAATTCAGCATATTGTTCATCCATATTTTTACTAACTTTTTCAGTTTTTTCATCCAGAACAATACCTGACCAAAGTGAAATGGAACATACATCATGATCTTTAAAATCAAAAGCCATATCAAAAGCCATTTTGTCTATTCCTGCTTTTTGAGCTCCATAAATTGGGCCATGCATATAACAACTTGAGCCATGTGAAGAAATTTGAACAACCAGTGATTTGGGTGTTTTTATCAACATTGATGCTAGCACATGACTAAGAAAATAATTTGACTTTAATCCAACTTCAATAACAGACCATAAATCTGTTGATTTTTCCCAAAAAGGTTTGGGTAAGACCAGGTCGTCATGTATTTGGCATGCCGCATGGATAAGCATATCGAGTCTGCCATATTTATCCTCAATAATGGATTGAATGTTTTGAATGTCTTTTTTTAGATTTAAGTCTGCTGGCAAAACATCACACTCTATACCTTGTTTTTCAATATTTGAGGCCGTATCAATCAAGCTTGAATTTATCTCAAAACCAAATTGGCTTACTGTCCTGCCTGAATCTACAGAGCGTCCTACACAAATAATTGTGTCACCGGGTTTGCCAACACTTTCAGCAATTCCTTTGCCCACTCCCCTGCTTGCCCCGGTAACCAGAATAACTTTTCCTTTATCTGTCATGATGTTTCCCACCTATGCTATAAAATATATTTATGATATATCTTGCATCAAAATCTCCACGAAGGGCAGAATTACTAAAAAAAATCAATGTAGAGTTTTTGTTACTTGAAGCAGAAATTGAAGAGAATCTCGTCTTAGAAGGTAGCCCAGCATTTAATGCAGAGAAACTTGCAAAAGAGAAGTGTTCTCAAGGGATAAAAAATGCAATTGCTACCAATCTTGAAAATTACCCTGTATTAGCAGCAGATACCATTGTTGTTATGGGTAATAAGATATATGGCAAGCCTAAGTCATCAGATCATGCTTTTACGATGCTATCAGAACTCTCCGGACAAGTTCATGAAGTCATTACCGGTGTTTCAGTTGGTGCTTGGGATTCTGAAAAAGCAGATATAGCAACGATATCTGTATCTACATTTGTAGAATTTGGAGATATTTCAGCCATTGAGCTTAAAGAATACAGTGAAACTGATGAACCACTCGATAAGGCTGGAGCATACGCAATTCAAGGTTATGCAGAAAAGTTTATAAAAGGAATAAAGGGAAGTTATTCGAATGTTGTAGGCTTGCCGCTATTTGAAGCACTTAAGCTTCTAAAACAGTTTCAATTATAGTCCGCTTTCCTCGCTGCTAAGACAGCCTGTCTTTGCAATAGCCCTAATTGATGAACAGGAATAGTATCTTCTTTGAAGTTGCCCCATGATTTTAATATTGGGTGGAGTTCTTGACCTTGAAGGACTGGATATTCAAAGTTTACGAAAGCATAATCTTTTTGCGCTTCTTTGCCTGACAACCATTCAAGCAATTTCACAGCTTCAGCTTTATTATTCGAAGTTTTTATCACACCGCCGCCTGAAATATTTACATGCACGCCAAATGATTCTTGATCAGGCCAGATAATTGAAAGATTGTCTCCAATTTGTTGGTTTATTAATCTGCCCAAATAATACGAATTAACTATTGTTGCATCACATTGACCTGATTGAACTGCCTTGAGCGCTAGGGTATCACTTGAAAATACCTTAGTGGCTAGATTGTTACTCCATCCAGATAAAATTTTGTGCGTTTCTTCTTCACTCAGTCTATAGAGCATGCTTGCAATTAGGGATTGATTATAAACTTTTGCTGAAGTTCTAAGGCAAAGCCTATTTTTCCATTCTTTTTCAGCTAACTCGCGATAGCTTTTTGGGGGTGCTTGATTGCCTTTATCATTCACTACAATTGCTCTTATGCGTTTTGACAGTCCAAACCACTTTCCTTCAGGATCTCTAAATTTCTTAGGAATGTTATTACTTAGTATGCTGGAAGAAACTGGTTCGAAAATATTTGCTTGGCTGGCTTGCCACAAAACTCCTGCATCAACAGTGATTAATAGGTCGGCTGGAGAATTTATACCCTCCACTTCTATTCTCTCAAGAAGTTGCTGAGCATTTCCTGATAGTAATACGATATCAATACCGGTCGCTTCTGCATATTTATCCAAAATAGGTTCTATCAATTGAGGCTGACGAGATGTATATACAGTTAGTGTATCTTCCTTAACACTTTGATCGCAGGCTGTTAAGAATAAAGAAAAAGCTAATATTTGATAAAGTTTAGGTAGGTTCATTGTTTAAAAAGTATTGATGAGAATGATAATCATTCTCATTTTTAGGTGCAAGCATTGGAATGACTAAAATCTTATTTCTCCTATTGCATTTTTTATAAAAAATTTTTTTAATTGCGGAATATTATCTACCAGGCTTAGACCCCTATTTCTAAAAAATCTTAAATAAAGATTATCTGCTTTGAATAAACCGTTGAGAAGATTAATGCCTGACAACATAGACTTATTGATTGTTCTTCGTCTGATTTCATATCTTTTAAGAGCAGAGATATCTCCAAACGAAAGATTTGCATTTCTAGCTCTGACAAGTTCTTCTAAAAGAACACTGGCATCTGCAATACCTAGATTGAGTCCTTGCCCTGCAAGGGGATGAATTGAATGTGCGGCATCAGCCAAAACACATTGGCCAGGCTTAACATAATCTTTTGTGTGATGATGCGACAAAGGGAATGAAACAATTTCACTTTCAAGTTCTAATTTGAGATTAAATTTCTTAGAGATGTTTGAGAGATTCCTCTTAACTGACTCTTTATCAGATGATGCATGAGCCTTTGGGATCGACCAAACAACAGTAAATAAATAATTTTTATTAGTTGGCATAATCGCAAAAATTTCATTTTTATAAAAGTATTGCTTTGCCGAGTTATCATTTAAGTCATTGCTAGAGACCAAAAATGTATGACCGATTTGCTCATAACTTTGGGCCTCTTTAACACCGAGCATGTTTTGCTGATTTGAATCACAGTAAATAACCAGATCAGTGGATTTTTTATTTTGTTCAAAATCATTCTTTGAGAAAAAATTAAAATCATGTCTGGCCAAAGCATTATTTAGTTCATCGTAAAAAACTACCTTGGCAAGGTAATCTTCGCTAATGTCATCACTTGAAAAAGAAATCCGGCCACTGCCCTCTGCATCATAAACATGAATATCTTGAACCTCAGCTTTTGAAATTCCCAAATCCAAGCTCTTCAAAAAATCTATCGATGCAGGATTGAGAGTAATGGTTCTAATATTTTGGTAATGTTTAGGATCCCCCTCAAGGATCTGTGATGAAATGCCTGATTGTTTTAATTTGATTGATAGTATTTTTGCCACAAGTCCATTGCCTGCAATTAAAATACTCATTGAATTTATGAAGACATTAGGGCTTCAATTTCTTTTGGATCTACTGGAGCACTTTGTGTAAGGTTTTCATTGCCTTGATCGGTAACAAGAATATTGTCTTCGATTCGAACCCCGATCCCCTTCCATTTTTCATCAACAAAGCTTTTGCTAGAAATATAAATTCCTGGCTCAATGGTTTGCACCATTCCTGCCTCATAATTAGTGAAATTATTGCCATCTGAATAAGCTCCCACATCATGTGTATCTAGGCCTATCCAATGGCCAACTTTATGCATGTAGAAGTTTTTGTGAGCACCTTCTTCCAATAAATCTTCAGTTTTTCCATCAAGTATGCCCAAATCAACCAATCCCTCAGTAATGACTTGTTCGGAAATTTCTTGAGGCTGCATAATATGATTCCCTGTTTTGACCGCCTCAATGGCTTGTTTGTGAGCCTCCAAAACAACCTTATAAACTGCTAGCTGCTCATCACTAAATTTTCCATTCACAGGATATGTTCTTGTGATGTCTGACGCATAACATTCATGTTCTCCACCTGCATCCACTAAAACTAGATCACCATCATTTAAGATTTGATCATTCTCAACATAATGCAAGATGCAAGCATTTTCACCACCGGCAACAATCGGTGTATAGGCAGGAAACCTTGAGCCTTGCTCAGCAAATTTATATAAATAAAATGCTTCAAGACTTTGCTCATTCATATTAGGAGCAACAAATTGCATTGCTGCTTTATGCGCTTGTGCGGAAATCTCACAACCCTTTTTCATTAATTGAATTTCTTTTTCTGATTTAACTCGCCTTAACGAGGATAAAAATAGCCCAGCATCAAGGTGCTCGATGGCTGCAGTATGACGATCTTTCAATCTTGCCTGCTTAACCCAACCTGCAACCCTCTTAGAAAAATCTTCTTTGTAACCAATTAATGAAAAAACCTTGTTACATCCTGCCAATAAATCTGGAATAGTTTGATCTGCCTCATGATTGTTATATCCCTGAGAAAATCCATAGTCATCTACCGCTCCTTTAGGTCCAGCACGATATCCGTCCCAAAGTTCTGAATGTTCATCTTTGGGAGGGACAAACATATAGGAACTTAAGTTTGCCTCGCTATCAGTTTTAATAAGTATTATGGAATCTGATTCATTAAACCCGGATAGATACCAAAAATAACTATCCTGTCTAAAAGAGTAAGTATGATGAATGTTACGTGAAACATGATCATTACTCGCAATCAGTAGGCATGCATTCGGACCCATTGCACTGCCAACTGCCTTTCTTCTGTCTGCAAACATAGTGTTCATAAAAGCATTTTACTCTTTTTTTGTATCAAACTTCCCTAAATTACATCTAAGATTTAAACTGATATTTAATGGAATCGAAAGAAACAGGGCTCTCTGACCTAATTAAAAAAGTAAATGACTTGCTCAATAGGTTCAATGAGCAAAAAGGAATCATTGATCACTACATCAAACAGGAAAGGGTTTGGAAAGAAAATAAAATCTTACAGACACAAGAAATTGAATCCTTAAAGAGAAACCTAACTAAACTGCAATCAAAATCTGAACATGAGTGATAAAGAGATCCTGTCGATACGTGTGATGGGAAGAGATATTGCAATTGCATGTCCTCCTGAGGATAAGCCACTTCTATTAGAGGCCTCAACAATTCTAAACAAAGAGATTGAACAAATACCGGATAAAGGCAACGCGCTAATTTTGGCAGCACTTAATCTAGCGTTTCAGTCACTTAAGGGAACGCAAGTAAGTGATGATGATTCAAATAAAATTAATCAAATAATCTCATCCATTGATGATGCCCTGAATTAATCTCGCTTAAAAAAATCCTGCATGTTGAAATCAATTTTAAGATGTATAATTTAAATACTGGTTCATTTGCCAATACATTCGATATCTTTGAACCGATACTTAAATGATAGGCAATATTCCACTGTCGATGTTGTGCAATACCTTAGGGAAGCCTGATTCGATAAGAGCTTTGCCACCTGGACTTTCGGTTCAGGAAAAAATGTATAGCGGTGAATTGGTTTTTAGCCTCCGTAATCGTGAAATCTGATTTAAGAAGATCACAACTTAATCGGAGGCTACATCTTCCTCTAGACGAGTACCTTGATCGATCAAAAAAGATACAAACAAATATTGTTGAATCTGAAATTTTTCAAGAAGCAAACCTAATTGCTTGCTATTTACCTATAAAAAATGAGGTTGACACAAGTTATATTATTAAGAGTTGTTTTGATTTAAATAAATTAATTGCTCTTCCAAAGATTATTTCTTACAGCATGGTTTTTACCCTACATAGAGTTGATGATACTTTTGTTGTAAACAAATTTGGTATTAAGGAAACTGACAATGAGGAGATTTCAGTTAATGACATTGAGTTATTTATATGTCCTTGTCTAGCATACAACAAGTCAGGTAATAGATTGGGTTATGGGGGCGGCTATTATGATAAAGCCCTATCCTCAAGTGGTGCTAAAAAAATAGGAATTGCTTTCGAATTGCAAAAATTATCATTTGATAGTGAGCCTCATGATATTCCAATGGACTACATTTGTAATGAAAACGGATTATTTGCCTGTTGATAAATCACCTTTTTTAACAAGGTTTACGATACTTTTGGCAAGAATCTTAGGATTTTCCATTGCGGCAAAATGTCCTCCTGGGTGAGTGTCCCAATGCTTTATGTTATATATTTTCTCAGCCCAAGCCTTGGGAGGCTTTGCGATCTCATGATCAAAAACTGCACATCCTGTAGGTTGGTCTACATAATCAAAAGAAAAACCTGTTTGACCATTTTCGTAATAAAGCCTCATCGATGAGGAAATAGTTTCTGTATACCAATAGAGTGAAACAATGCTGAGTACATGATCAAGAGGTATAACCAATTGATCTGAATCATCGTCAGTCCAGGCATGAAACTTTTCGATAATCCATGCAGCTAGACCTACTGGAGAATCATTTAAACCATAAGCAACGGTTTGAGGTTTTGTACTTTGAATAGCAAAGTAACCAAACCCCTTCTCTTGATATTTCTCAAAGTTTTTCATCCCTTCAATCTCTTCCTCGGTAACTCCTTGCATAGGATCATCACTGTCAGGTGGCCAGGCAAGAACTAAATTTAAATGCAAGGCTTCGCAGCTATCCTTGAACTGATCCGCCATCCACTTACTCACTGTTGCACCCCAATCACCACCTTGAGCTATATATTTTTTATATCCGAGAGCAAGCATAAGTTCATGGTTAATCTTTGCAATTTCCTGAGAGTTCATTCCAAAATCATTTGGCTTAGAAGAAAATCCATAACCAGGCATTGAAGGACATACAACATCAAAAGAAACTCCATCTATTCCTTCATTAAGGATCGGTATGATCGATAAAAACTCCTGCACACTCCCTGGCCAACCATGCGTCATCACTAAGGGGTATGCATTTTTATGTTTTGATTTACTATGAAGAAAGTGAATATCTAACCCTGAACTTGAATGAAACATATGGCTACCAGCATTATTGATTAAAGCCTCATGATCACGCCAACTAAAATCATTAACCCAAGCATGCGTAGCTTTTTTTAAATAATCTAGGCTTGTTCCGAGGGACCACTTATTATCATTTAATTCATCTGGCCATCGAGTGAGCGCTATTTTTTCATACAGTAAATCAATTTTTGATTGCGGGACATAAACTTCAAATTCTTTTATATTTTTCATTTCAAAAAATTTATGTAGCCGACATTGTCAGACTCTTCGATAAACTCATAATCAAGTGACTGAAGATGCTTGATTAGAGATTTTTGTTTACCCGTTTCTTCCTGGATACCAATTAAAACATTTGCAAATGCAGCTCCAAGATTTCGGTAATGAAAAAGTGAAATATTTCTTTCGGATCCAAAGGCTTTAAGAAAATCCAATAAAGCACCTGGTTTCACAGGAAACTTACATCTAAACAGTCTTTCATTTAAATTGTTGGCTTTAATTAAGTGGCCTCCGATCATATGACGTAAATGATCGTTGGAAATAACGCTGCGAGTTAAGTCGGAATACGAGAAGCGACTTTTTTTTAACTTTGCTCTTAATGTTTTAAAAGCATTATCATTTTTTAGACGAATGCCAACCAATACGTGTGCCTCTGCCTGATCAGAAAAACGGTAATTAAATTCGGTAATCTGTGACTTTCCAAATATTCTGCATAACTTTAGGAAACTCCCTGGTTTTTCAGGAATCTTTATACTCAATAATTTCTCACGATCTTCACCTACTTCAGATCTCTCAACAATATAGCTAAGTCTTTCAAAATTTATATTTGCGCCACTGCTAATTGCAATTAATTTCTTATTATTAATTTTTTTACAGTACTTTTTTAAACCAGCAAGAGCCAATGCCCCTGCCGGCTCAGATAAAACTCTGGTGTCTTCAAATATATCTTTTACGGCAGCACATACCTCGTCAATTGACGCCGTAATAACACCGTCAACACACTCTTTAATTACTTCAAAAGTATGTTTACCAATTTGTTCAACAGCCACGCCGTCAGCAAACAGTCCAACTTCTCTTAGTTTTACACGCTTATTAAATTTAACTGCTTCCAAGAGACATGCTGAATCTTCTACTTCTACACCATAGACTTTAGTTTTTGGTGAATGTTGAGCAATCCATGCTGATACACCTGCTAATAGGCCTCCTCCACCAACTGGGACAAATACGGCATCAAAAGCTTCTTCCTCGGATTCAATTTCCTTACCTATCGTACCCTGTCCCGCAATGGTTAGCGGGTCATCAAAGGCAGGAATTAACTCCATCCCTTTATCCTTGGCAATCTGAGATGCCTTTTTGTATGCCTGATTATAGTTATCACCATGTAAAAGGATTTTTGAGCCAAATGATTGTACGGATTGGATTTTAATTTCTGGAGTTGTTTCAGGCATAACAATTAAACATGGGATCTTTAATTTTTGTGATGCATTAGCAACGCCCTGAGCATGATTTCCAGCAGATGCAGCTATAACTCCTAGTTTTTTTTGTGATGCAGACAATTGTGAAATCTTGTTGTAAGCACCTCTATTTTTAAAAGAAAAAACTGGTTGCAAGTCCTCTCTTTTTAAGAAAACGTCATTAGCTAATTTCTTAGAAATATTTTTAGCAAAAGTAATCGGGGTCTTAATAGCAGCATCATAAACAGTGGCCTGATTAATTAAATCAATATACTTCTTGGATTGCTTGAATGATCCCGTTTTTTTTATTTTTAAACGCATAGTAAAAGCTAATATTTTGTTTATTATACAAGTATGAGTGACGCAAAGGTGCAGGTTGCTAAAAAGGCGTTTGAGGAAATGGCTCCTCAAATAAATAAAGAATCTATATTAGGAATTGGAACCGGATCCACAGTCAATTGCTTCATCGAGATCTTAAAACAAAGCAACATTCAGTTTAAAGGTGCCGTATCTAGCTCTGAGGCTTCTACCCTACTTCTTCAAGAGTTTAATGTAGAGATTTTTAGTCTTAATGATGTAAATGAAATTCAGTTTTATATCGATGGAGCTGATGAAGTTGACCCATCACATAACTTAATTAAGGGTGGTGGCGGAGCTCACACAAGAGAAAAATTAGTTGCCTCAGCTTCGAATCAGTTTATTTGTATTGTGGATCAATCAAAGCATGTTGAATGTCTAGGAGACTTTGGTGTTCCTGTTGAAGTTTTGATCGAAAGTAGAAGTTTTGTTTCAAGAGAAATTGTAAAACTAGGAGGGGTTCCAACTTATAGGAGCGGTGTCATTACAGATCAAAGCAATCATATCATCGACGTTTCAAAACTTGATTTATCAAATCCAAAGGATATGGAAATTCAAATAAATTCAATACCAGGTGTTGTTGAAAATGGAATATTTGCTATCAGAAAACCAAACAAGGTTTTAACTGCTTAACTATTTAGGTCAGTTGTAATTTTATAGGTTAGTTCTTCGGAACTTGGTTTAACTTTTGATCGAAAACCCTCTACAGTCAAACCATCTTTTGAAATTAAGTATTTATTAAAATTCCAATTAGGTTCCATGCCAGAAGTTTCAGCAAGTTTCTTAAAGAATGGTAGTGCTTTGGAGCCCTTCACTTTACTGGTCGTTAGCATAGGGAATGTTACGCCATATTCAGTTGAGCAAAACTCAGAGACCTTGGAATCATCTCTAAATTCTTGATAGAAATCTCTTGATGGGACACCTAAAACAATAAAACCCTTTTCTGAGTATGTTTCATATAGTCTTTGTAACTCAGTATATTGATTTGTATATCCACATCTACTCGCAACGTTTACAACAAGAATTGATTTCCCAGTTAACTCACAAAGATTTAGCTTTTCATCAGAATCAAGCAACCTGATTTCATGGTCTAACAATTCTGAGCAGGCACTCACAAATTGGGTGATCCCAAAAAAGCACAGTGATATTATTAAACCTAGTATTATGCGCATAGGAAAATACTATACTACAGGCGCAACAGCATAAATACTTGAAAGGAATAGGGTTACTAAAGTAAGTACCTCTACTGATTCAATGAATTTTTTCTTATGCCTATTGCTCATATTTTTTTAAAAAAAGGAGGGCACTGAGCCCTCCATTATTTCCAGAGAATGTCAGCAATACATAGGGGGAGAGGAGTGCTGACTCTTATTATTATATGTATTTATATTTAAATATCAATACTATTTATAAATAATTTTAATTAATTTTAAGATATAAACATTATGAATTAATCAGTAATATTAAGATATGTAAAGTGTATTTTCAGTATATTTAACAAAATAATGCCTATATAATTTTATCTCTATTCAGAGAATTTACAGAAAATAAGAGGTATTTAATGAAAGGTACAGTTAATTACGAGTTACGAGGTGATATTGCAATCCTTGAGGTTGATAATCCGCCTGTAAACCCTTTAAGCAGCGGTGTTAGGGTTGGTCTTTGTGATCAATTTGATAAAGCTAATAGTGATGAAAATGTTAGAGGTATTGTCTTAAAAGGAGCAGGAAATGCATTCATTGCAGGTGCAGATATATCTGAATTTGGTCAAAAAATGGAAGGTCCGGACCTCCATACTGCACTAAAAAACATTGAATACAGCGAAAAACCAGTTGTTGCAGCAATAAATGGGCCTGCATTAGGTGGCGGTCTAGAGACAGCTCTATGCTGTAATTACAGAATTGCAACTGAAAAATCAATTGTAGGATTACCAGAAGTTAATTTAGGCTTATTGCCCGGTGCAGGTGGAACGCAAAGATTACCAAGAATAGTTGGGCCATCACAAGCACTCAAAATAATGCTTTCTGGGGTGCCAGTTCCTGCAAAAAAAGCACTTGATCAAGGTATATTAGATGGCATTTCTACCGGTGACTTAATAGATGACGCAATTAGCTTTTTGCATAAAAAGCTTGATGAAACAACTGAACATCCAAAGGTAAGAGACTTAAATGAAAAATTAGTTGAAGCACGTGGCAATGAAAACGTAATGGCAGAAGCAAAAGCTTTAGCATCTAAGTCAAGAAAAGGTCAATTTGCACCTGGTCAAATTATTAAATGTGTAGAGGCTGCAATTGAAGAAGATGATTTTGATGCGGGCATGAAGAAAGAATCTGATTTGTTTCTAGAGTGTTTGCTTCATCCTCAAAGAGAAGCAATGATTCATATATTCTTTGGTGAAAGAACAGCTGGAAAAATATTGGATGTTCCTAAAGATACAGAAACCCAAAAAATAGGATCTGCAGGTGTTGTTGGTTCAGGAACAATGGGTGGTGGTATTGCAATGAATTTTGCTAATGCAGGTATACCGGTAATTGTTCTTGATCAAGATGAGAAGAACCTAGAAAGGGGAATAGGTGTTATAGAAAAAAATTATCAAATGATGGTTGACCGTGGGAGACTTTCACAAGAAATGAAAGATGGTGTCATGAGCTTAATTACACCATCACTCAACTATGAGGATTTAGCTGACTGTGACATTGTGGTTGAGGCGGTTTATGAAAATCTTGATTTGAAACAAGAAATATTTAAGAAACTTGATGATGTAGTTAAGGGCGACGCTATTCTCGCAAGCAATACTTCAGGTCTTGATATTGATGCAATTTCATCAGTTACTAATAGGCCAGAAAAGGTAGTGGGTACTCACTTTTTTAGTCCGGCTAATATCATGAGGTTGTTGGAAATTGTAAGAGGAGAGAAAACATCAAAAGAAACTCTTGCCACAATAATGAAGTTGGGAAAGATTATAAAGAAGGCTGCGGTTATGTCCTTAAATGCTCCAGGTTTTATAGGCAATAGAATGCTTTTTGGTTATACCCAACAGGCAAATATGTTATTGCTAGAAGGCGCATTACCTAATCAAGTTGATACTGCACTTGAATCCTTCGGAATGAATATGGGACCTTTCAGAATGATGGATTTAGTTGGATTAGATTTAGGGTGGAGAGCAAGAAAACTTGCAAAACTTGAAACACCTCTTACTAATAAAATTGCAGATGCATTATGTGAACAAGAAAGATTCGGCCAAAAAAATGGTAAGGGTTTCTATAATTATTCTGATGGATCTCGTGCCCCTAACCCGGCGCCAGAAAATGAAGAGATCTATGTCAAGGTTGCAGAAGAAAATGGTTTCACTAGAAGAGATATTTCTGATGAAGAAATAGTTGATAGATGTATTCTCGGTTTAGTAAACGAAGGAGCGAAGATCTTGGAAGAAGGTGTTGCTCAAAGATCAAGTGATATGGATATCGTTTATATCAATGGTTATGGTTTTCCTGTATGGAGAGGCGGTCCAATGTTTTATGCAAATTCAATTGGTCTAGACAAAGTACTTGAAAAGATAAATAAATTTGCAGAAAAAGATGAAGATTTCTGGAAACCAGCAGATTTACTGGTTGCAATGGCTAATAATGGTGGGAAATTTGCTGATGCGCCAACCGATGATCTCAAAAAAGAGAAATTAGCATTTAAGCAAGAAGTTAAGTACTAAATTTTAATATTTACTTCTGTTTCTTCAGGGATGTAAGAAAACAGCTCAATCACATCATTATTGAACATCCTGATACACCCATGTGATGCTTTTTCGCCTATGAGTCCTTCTTCATGGGTGCCATGAATATATATGTATCTTTTAAAGGAATCTACGTTTCCACCTTTGTTGTGGCCTTCTTCAAGCCCATCAAGCCATAGTATTCTTGATGTAACGTAGTCATTTTCATTATTTTGTCGCTCATGAATTATCTCAGCAACTTGATTCATATTTTCTCTACTAACAAAAATCGTATTTTTGTCAACATTTGTTCCTATTTTAGTAAGAATTTTGTGTTTTCCCAGTGGTGTTTTATAGGAATTTTCGATTTGACCCTCTCCAAAAGATGAGCTAGATATAGGGTAACTAGCTAACATCGATTTATCTTCATAAACATATAGTCTTTGCTGTGATATATCAATTTCAATAGACTTATTAGCGCTTAAAAAACTGGAAAGAATAATAAGAGTTAATGCTGAGCTATGAATTTTCATTTAAAACTTTTCTTAAAAACAATATTATAATAAAAATTGAACAACATATTATGAGATATCTCATTAAATCATAACCAAAATTTACAAATAAGGAGTTATTTGTTGTCCGGGGGACATTAAAAGAGATAATTCCTTGTTCATTAATCTCCATTTTATCAACAATTGTTCCTTTATTATCAATAAAACCTGATATGCCGCTTGTAGTAGATCGTAAAATCCACCTATTAATTTCTTTTGCCCTTGATCTAACAATCTGAAAATGCTGATGTGGACCATTTGACTCTCCAAACCAACTATCATTACTTACATTAACAACAATTGTTGAATTTTTAACCTTTCGTATATAGTTATTTACATATGCTGTATCAAAACAAATAAGTGGCAAAATAGAGTGATTTCTAAAAGGAATGGTTTCGTCAGTGATATTTCCAGGTTTTAAAAAAGACATAGGTAAATCAAAGAAATCTATTAAGCCCCTTAGAATTGATTCAAATGGAAGAAATTCCCCAAATGGAACAAGATTCACCTTCTTATAACCGGATAATTTTTCACTAGACAGGATTGTCAAAGTATTAAAATAATTAATTGATGTAGGAGCTGATTCAGATTGGTAGATACCGGAAATTACATTCAAATTATTCTCTTCAAGCCTCCTCACAAGATTTTTTCCATATGAACTCCTTTGCGTGTAAGGAAAAGGAGATTCTGGCCAAACAATAAGATCTAATCCATCTTTCTCTAAACTCAAGCTGATTAATCTATCTTCAATTGATTTCCCATAATCACTTTCAAATTTTTGACGTGGTCCAAATGAGGGCTGAACTATTCCAAATTTTAAATGCTCATCGCTTGAATTATGAATGTCTAATTTTGTGGTTAAGGAAGGTATTGCAAATGCAATTATTAATAAAATACTCAAGCCATACTTATATGCTTTTTTTGAACTAAGAGCTGCTGATGAGACTATTAAATAAAATAATAATGAGCATCCGATCACACCAATTATTGGTATCAAGAAATCAAGTATCGTATCAAGGAAAATTACTCCTGGTTGCAGCCATGGAAATCCTCCTAAAATAAAAAATCTTGCTGATTCAAGCAGCATTAATATTGAAGATAGGATTAGTGCATTTGTAAAGTTAGATATTCTTTTAATATATATAAATAGCATGATCGGGAGCACGAATATACTTGAAAGTAAAAATCCTAGAAAAATTAATGCAGTGACTGATAATGCTATATTCACATTTCCATGATAGTGAATACTCACTATTAGCCAAAAAGTTCCAGCAAACCAAAGTCCAAATCCCCATAAGAGAATATGCAACCATTTGTTTTCAGTTGAAGAACTAGTTAGTATCGAGACCAAATATAAATGGGATAATACTAGGATCCACTTTTGGTCATAAGGTGCAAAAGCAAGAAACGATAATATTCCAACTAATGCGGTTGTGAGATATTTAATCAGACGTTGGATTATTAATTGTGATGCCAATCTTTTTAACTTTCCTTTTATCAGCAGCCGTGACAGCTAAAGTCATATTGTTAATTTCAATCCTATCACCAACTTTTGGCAGCAAACCTAATTTATGAATAAATAATCCACCGACAGTTTCTGCGTCAAGATCATCAAACTTTAAGTCAAATTTTTTCTCAAATACATTTATATCTAATCTAGCGTCGGCAATATATTCAGTAGGACTCACTTGAATTAATTCATCAACGTCGCCGGTATCATGTTCATCTTCAATTTCTCCGACTAATTCCTCAAGAACATCTTCGATGGTTATTAAGCCTGATACTGATCCATACTCATCTATAACCACTGCCATATGAGATCTGTCGTTTTTAAATTCTTCAAGCATAGTGTCGGCTTTCTTATTCTCAGGAACTACTTTTATATTTCTTGTTACTTTTTCTAGGGAAATAGGGGTTTTAGAATGCAAAGCTGGTAATATGTCCTTGGCTAAAAGAAGACCCTTAACCTCATTCTTATTTTCACCCATAACAGGGTACCTTGAGTGCCCAGATTCGATAATTCTATTTATAAATACATCTTGGCTTTCATTTACGTCAACTGTGACCATTTCAACCTTTGGAATCATTATTTCCTTCAAAGTTGTATCTCCGAGCCGTATAGCCTTCTCAGCTATTAATTGTGCTTCTTTATCAATAATATTTGTATTAAGCGCATGCTGTAAGACCTCTGACACCTCATTTAGAGATTTAGGTTTAAAAGATATTAAATTTTTTAGCTTTTTAAATGCTGTCGACGGAGGTTTTTCTACTTCAGATTTCATATGTATATGGATTCCTTATATTAAAGTCTTTAAGGTATTTTATTTCAAGTTCTTCCATAGCTTCTGCTTCATTATTTTCTTTGTGATCATATCCAAAAAGATGCAAAGTTCCGTGTGCCAGCAAATGCAAGAATCTATCTCTGGTTGTTATATTCTGTTGATTTGATTCTCTTGTCACAGCATCTGTATTGATAGCTATATCACCAAGCTCATCAACTGCACCGATACCTATGTTTGGAAAAGCCAGTACATTTGTGGGCATATCTTTATTGCGAAATCTTTTATTAAGTTTTTGCATCTCTTCATCATCGACGATATTGAGATTTACATTTTGTTTTGAGTTCATATCCTTTAATAGTTTGCTTACTAATTGATCCATCTCGCTCTTGAAAGAACGTATATCTAAGTCTGTACTGTTAAATATATTCAATGGCATGAATTTTAGGAGTTCTCATGGTCAGCATAAGCATCGATTATTTTTTTAACCAATGGGTGCCTTACAACATCTTTGGAATTAAATTCTGTAATAGATATACCATTAACATCCTTAAGAACTCCAATGGCATGCCTTAATCCAGATAGAACATTTTTTGGAAGGTCTACTTGTGACATATCTCCATTTACAACAACATATGAACCAAAGCCTGTTCTTGTAAGAAACATCTTCATCTGATCAATGGTGGTATTTTGACTTTCATCCATAATAATAAACGCATTATTGAGTGTTCTACCTCTCAAATAAGCTAATGGAGCTAACTCAATGATATCTCTTTCAAATAATCTATTAGCTTTATCAACTCCTAACATTTCAAATAAAGCATCGTAAAGTGGCCTCAAATATGGGTCTACTTTTTGATTTAAATCTCCAGGCAAGAACCCTAGCTTCTCACCCGCCTCGACCGCTGGCCTTATAAGCACTATCTTGTCCACCTTCTCTAAAAGCAAAAATTCTATTGCCTTTGCAACTGCTAGATAGGTTTTACCTGTACCAGCTGGTCCTACACCGAAATTAATTTCATGTTTATCTATGCTTGCTAAATAATATTCCTGGTTAGTGGTTCTTGGTGAAATTTGTTTTCTGGGGGTTTTAATGACGTATTCTTTCAATGACCTTAAATCTTCTTTTTTGTTATTTAATGCGGCGTGAATAATATCACTTGATAGCTCAATTCCCGAACAACAGTTGGCATAAAGTTTTTGAATTGTATTGGAGGCCTCTTCAATAACCTTTTCGTCACCTTCGATTTTAATTTCATTACCTTTGTGGAAAATCCTTACAGAAAATTTATCTTCTATCAATTTTATGTTGCCATTTAACTCTCCAACAAATGCGGCAATATACTTTGGATTCTCAGGCTCTAATTTAAGATGTAAAGAGGAGGTCTGCTGTGCTTGCATTAACTATTGAGTAAAAAGGGTACCTTTGAGAGAGTTGGAAAGTGCTTCATCAATTTTTATATCTACTAATTTACCTAGAATATTTGGATTTTGGAAGTGGAAATTTACCACTCTGTTACATTCTGTTCTTGCTTGCATTTCCCTTGAATCTTTCTTTGATAAATCAGTTACAAGACACCTTTGAATTGTTCCTTCCAATTCTTTACTGTATGAGGCCTGAAACTCGTTTAACCTTGATTGAAGTTCATACAGCCTCTCTTTTTTTTCATCTAATGTTGAGCAATTTGCTAGCTTTGCAGCTGGTGTTCCTGGTCTGGCAGAAAAGATGAAACTAAAGGAGGCATCAAATTTTACTTCATTAACTAAGTTCATGGTCATTTCAAAATCTTCCTTAGTTTCTGTTGGAAAACCAACAATAAAATCTGAAGAAATTTTAATACTTGGTCTTATTTGTTTAAGCCTTTGAATAATAGAGAGGTAATCATCAAAAGAATAATTTCTTTTCATATCTAAAAGAACTTTATCTGACCCTGATTGAACTGGTAGATGGAGGTGATCAACCAACTGAGGCACATACTTATATATTTCTATTAAATCGTTAGTCATATCAAGAGGATGTGAGGTTGTATATCTTATGCGTTCAATGCCATTAATTTCTGCACTTATTTGAATTAAATCTGCTAAACCAAGGATTCTGCCATTCTCAGAATATTTGTAACTATTTACATTTTGACCAACAAAAACTATTTCTTTGACACCCTGCTCAGCTAATCTAGCTACTTCATCAAAGATTTGCCTTGGTTTTCGGCTTACTTCTTCGCCCCTGGTATAGGGTACAACGCAAAAAGTACAAAATTTTGAACACCCCTCCATGATTGAAACAAAACTTGAAGGGCCAGATGCCTCAGGCAGCAACAGTGAGTCAAACTTTTCCTCTATCGGGAAAGATACGTCAACAGCTTTAATTTTATCTTCTTGATCTAATAGTTCAGGTACCTTGTGGAGTGTTTGAGGTCCAAAAATAAGATCTACATAGGGCGCTCTTTTGAAAATATTTTCTCCCTCTTGCGAGGCAACACAACCACCGACCCCAATTTTTAATTTTGGGTTCATTTCTTTCAGTTTATTAATTCTTCCTAGCTCTGAATAAACCTTTTCTTCAGCCTTTTCCCTTATAGAGCAAGTGTTTAGAAGAATAATTTCAGCATCATCAGGTGACTGCGTTAGCTCTATATTTTTTTCCTTTTTTAGGATTTCTACGGTCTTCTGAGTGTCATATTCGTTCATTTGACAACCATAGGTTTTAATATAAAGTTTAGTACCCATATAACTAATTATGGCCAATAAAAAGACAATTTATAAAATAATATTTCTTCAACTTGGAGAAATCTATGAAATTTTTGCCAAACAAATTTATCAAAGCGATATGTATGGTTTCATAGAGGTTGAAAAGTATATATTCAATAAAAATAAACAGCTAGTAGTAGATCCTTCAAACGAAAAGTTAAAGAATGAATTTAAGAGTGTTGAAAGGTCTTACTTGCCCATCAATGCCATTATCAGAATAGATGAAGTTGCTGAATCTGGAGAAGCTAAAATTAAACAAACTAAAAATCAAGTTACGCCTTTCCCTATAAATATACAGCCTCAATCTAAGCAAGATTAAGTTACCAAAATTTCACAAATTAGTTACTCTCTAGAGTTAATATAGTTATGTGAAAAGAAGAGAAGTTCTTAAGATTTCTGCATTAAGTCTTGCTGCTGCATCAGCAAGTTGTGTTGGGCTTAGAAACTCCATAAGGGCGCAATCAAATATTAAAGGTTTTTATCATGGAGTAGCCAGCGGTGATCCAACAAATAAAAGCATTATTCTTTGGACAAGAGCTACTCCTTTATCCCCAGGTCCAATAGTATGCAACTTAGAAGTTTCATTTAATAAAAATTTCAGCAACATCGTATTTAGTAAAAAAATAATCACAACTTTTGATACAGATTACTGCATTAAATACGATTACAAACCAAGTTTCAGCTTTGGTAAAAACAAATATTTTTTTTACCGGTTTCGTAGTGATCGATTAACTTCAGATATTGGTAGGGCAAAGCTTCTGGATGATTCAGCAAAGGAAACTAGCTTTGCTGTAATGAGTTGTTCAAATTTTCCTGCAGGCTATTTTAATGTCTATGAAGCTTGTGCATATGAAGAAATAGATTTCTGGATTCATCTTGGTGACTATTTATACGAATATCCTCTGGATGGCTATGCAACTGGAAATGCACAGCTGTTAAACCGAATTCCGGAACCTCAACATGAAATACTCACTTTATCTGATTACAGAAAACGTCATGCTCAATATAAAAAAGATCCTCAATCAAAACTATTACACGCAACTCATCCGTTGATTGCAGTTTGGGATGACCACGAGATTACAAACGATACTTGGAAATACGGTGCAGAAAATCATGATGCATCAGAAGGGAGCTTTCTTGAGCGGAAATCAAACGCCATTAAGGCATATTTAGAATGGATGCCAATAAGAGAGAATACAGATAAGAGAAATATTTATCGATCATTTAAAGTTGGCTCGCTTCTGAATCTAATCATGCTTGATACAAGACAAAACAATAGAGATAAGCAAATTGATGTAAGAAACTATTTTTCCTCCGGTCAATTTGATATGGATAGTTTTTATAATGATCTTCTAAATAAGGAGAGAAAACTAATTGGAGAACCTCAATTAAATTGGTTGGCAGATACTTACAGCAGCTCAGAAGTCGCTTGGAATATCCTAGGCCAGCAGGTCTTAATGACAAAATTAAAATTTCCTGATATTTCATCTGCACTGTCTAACAGCAACCTTTCAGAGGAGGTTAAGCAGTATCTGCCTTTGTTAAAGCTTGGATTGCCAAGCAACTTAGATGCATGGGATGGATATCCTGCAGAACGAGATAGAATCTTTTCGCTATTTAAAAACAATAATTCAAAGTTAATTAGTTTGGCAGGTGATACACATAATGCATGGTTTTCAAAACTTTTTGACAATGCTGAAGAACATATTGGTTATGAATTTGGAACTCCCTCCGTTACTTCTCCTGGACTAAGTGAATATCTAAATGGGGTCAACACAAGAGATCTCGAGCAAAGTATTATTAATGCAAATAAAGAGATAAAGTGGGTAAATACTTCTCACAGAGGGTATACAAAAATTTACATGAATAAATCTATCCTTAAGGGAACTTTTAAATTTGTAGAATCTGTGTTGGAAAAATCTGCAGAAATCTCTTTTTCTAAGACTTTTACTATAGATCCTAAATCCTAAAAAATTCCTTTTTATAAAATCGCAACTCATTGATGGACTCTCTGATATCATCTTGAGCGCGATGGCAGCTGTTCTTCTCGTATGCTTGAGCATTATTAGACCACCGGGTAATTACTTCTTTCACTGAGGAAACATCAATGTGCCGATAATTAAAATACGCCTCTAGTTGCGGCATGTATTTAGAAAGAAATCTTCGATCATGAGAAACGGTATTCCCACACATTGGAGATTTTTTTTGACCAACGTACTTAGAAATAAAATCTAAGGTCTCAATTTCTGCCATTTGTTCTGTGATGTTGCTAATTTTAACTGCATCAATTAAACCGGTTGAACCATGTTGTTTTTGATTCCACTCATCCATAGAGTCTAGAAGAGATTTTTTTTGATTGATTACCAAGTTGGGGCCTTCAGCAATAATGTTAAGTTCAGAATCAGTGACAATCGTTGCGATTTCAATAATCCTTTCTTGCTCTGGATCAAGACCGGTCATCTCCAAATCGAGCCAAATAAGATTTTTATTAGATAATTGAGATGGCATTAACTGTTATGTCCTAAAATATGTGTATTTTGTGACTTAAATGGAAAAAGTTCAAATTGGCAAAGTAATAGAGTTTTATACAAATTCTTGCTTGGTGCTGTCTGAGGAAAAGACATACAACTGTATGACTCCAAAAAACTATGAAGTTGCTGTCGGAGATAATGTTGAGATACTTGAACAATCATCTAATGCGATCATTAGTAAAATTCTTGATAGATCAAGTGCTTTGTACAGATTTCGTGGGCAAAAGAAAAGGTTGTTGGCAGCGAATCTAACTAATATTGGGATTATTCTTGCTTCAGTTCCTCAAGCACCAAGATTATTTATCGATAAGTGGTTAACAATTGCTGATGGAGCAAAACTAGAGTCATTCTTGGTTTTTAATAAATCTGATCTAGAGTTATCACAAGAATTTGAGGATACAAAAGATCTATACGCGAATTTAAATCTTCCTTACTTCATCACTTCTTACAAAGAAAATTTTGGCATTACAGAATTAAAAAACTATCTTGAAAATAGAACTTGCATCTTTGTTGGTCAATCAGGTGTTGGCAAATCTTCTCTAACCGGTGCGCTTACTGGAATAAATCTTAAAACAAAAGTCTTATCGAATGAACAGGGTCAACATACCACTTCAACATCTAGGCTATTCAAGCTAGAAAACCTTGATGGGTCTATTATTGACTCGCCAGGCGTAAGAGATATTGAACAGGGTCCAGTAAATAAAAGTTCAATAAAAAGTGTTTTCCATGAGATAACAGAAGCTTCAAAAAAATGTCAATTTAGAAACTGTGGGCATAAAAAGGATAAAGGGTGCTTCGTTAAAGAAGCAATCGAAGAGGGTCTGATCAATCAGTCAAGGTATGATAGCTTCCAAGAATTAGTAAAAAATATAGATGAATAGAAAAACACATTTTGGCTTTGAACAAGTTGATGAAAAAGATAAAGAAAAAAAGGTGGGGGGCGTTTTTTCATCAGTTGCCGACAATTACGATTTAATGAATGATGCGATGTCCTTTGGATTGCATAGATTATGGAAAGAAATTTTAATTGAGCTTAGTGAAGTCAAATCAGACAGCAAGGTATTGGACATAGCTACCGGTACTGGAGATATTCCAAAAATTCTTTTGAGTAAGCACAATACAATAGAAGTACATATGACAGACATTAATGCATCAATGTTGTCGAATGGTTACAAGAGGGCGGTTAATGAAAACTTTCATTCAAATACATACTTTTCAGTTGCTAGCGGCGAGTCACTCCCATATAAGGATAATAGTTTCGATCTAATAACAGTTGGATTTGGCTTAAGAAATTTTACCAATAAGGAAGATGGATTAAAGGAGATGAGAAGATGTCTTAAGAGTAATGGAGTTCTTTTGGTTTTAGAATTTTCAAAACCACAAAATAGTCTGTTTTCAAAAGTTTATGATTGGTATTCTTTCAACATCATTCCTAGGATGGGAAAGTTTCTTGCAAATGATTCAGAGAGTTATAAATATTTGGCTGAATCAATAAGAATGCATCCTGACCAAGTAACATTGAAGCAAATGATACTGGATGGTGGATTTGAGGAATGTAAATTCTTTAATTTATTAAATGGGATCGTTGCCATTCATAAGGCTTATAAATAATGAAAGTAAAGCTGACACATTTATTAGATGAATTATTTGAATCTAACAATGCTTTTAAAAACGCCTTAAAAAGATTCTATCCTATTAATGCCAACCTTGAGATAACTGGCATTTGTGAGTTCAATCTTTTTCTATCAGAAGAACTGAGTCAGTTTTCTACTAATAAATCTAATGACAAAGATTTTGAAATCAGCTGCAGTCTGACTGATGTATCATTTTTATTGAGTCATAAATTTAAGCAAGAATGGATTTCAGGTGATAGTGAAAAGGCTCTTGGTCTAATTAACTTGCTTAGAAATACCAATATAAATTTTGAATATCTGGTAGCAAAACATTTAGGAGATATACCGGCGCTTGCATTAATGATGCTTCAAAGAAGAGCCGCGCAGACCGAATCTAATCAGGCCCTTAATGAAGACATAGTTTTAAATAATATTAGGGCATTTGCCTTGAAACTGGATCGAGCAGAAAGAATGGGGCAATCTTAATAATGATTTTTGGTGTAATTAAAATAACTTTCTTATCTTTTTATCATGGAATAATAAATATCCCTTTTGAAAATGGCACTAGTAAGTTGTTTGGGCTACTAAATTACTTAAACATTTTTTACTTCTTCAAGAAAAAAGTACCATCCTCTGAACGATTGAATGCTTTTCTTGAATCTATGGGGCCATTATTTATCAAATTTGGGCAGCTTTTATCTACTAGAACAGACGTACTTCCTCAGACATATACTTTTGAGCTACAGAAACTAACAGATTCTTGTAAGCCATTTGAAGGAGAAGAGGCGCTAGAAATATTCAAAAGATCAATTACAAACGAACAGTTTAAAAAAATAAAGAATTTTGATTTAAAGCCCTTGGCCTCAGCTTCACTTGCGCAAGTTCATACCGCCAATCTAATTGAAAATAATCAAGAAATAGTAATTAAGATTCTTAGGCCAAATATATCCAAAAAGGTTAATTCAAATATAAAGCTTCTTAAGTTATTTGCATTCTTTGTTAAGGTCTTATTCAAAGACAGTTACCGTTTAAAGATTAATCAAGTTGTAAATGACTACGAAAGAATAATCTTAAAAGAAATCGATTTGAGATTGGAGGCAAACAACACAATACAAACTAGAGAAAATTTCTTAGATTCAAATCTGCTTTATATTCCATCAGTTTATAAGGAATTCACTAACAAAAACATTCTTGTCATGGAGAGAATCTACGGAACTCCATGCACAGATATTGATAAAATTAAAACTGCTGGAGTTGATTTAAAGGTCCTTGCAGAAAACGGGGTCAAAATTTTTCTTGATCAAGTTTTTCGAGATAATTTCTTTCATGCCGACATGCACCCAGGCAATATTTTTGTTGATTTAAAAAATCCAGAAATGAATAGATATATTGCTGTTGACTGCGCGATTGTTGGCAGCCTAAGTGATGCGGACCTTTATAATCTGGCACGCATGCTAAGTTGCACAATTAAACAAGATTACAAAAAACTTGCTAATTTATTTATCTCTAATCAATGGGTAGAACAAGATTCAGATCTTCATGACCTAGAAATGACACTTAAATCTTGTTGTGAGCCAATTTTTGAAAAACCACTTGCGGAAATTGAGTTTGGAAAGCTGTTACTGTTTTTATTTGAAAGTACCCGCAGTTTTGGTTTATCAATCCAGCCGTCATTGGTGCTCCTCCAAAAAACGTTAATTCATATTGAAGGCATGGGCAGAAGTATTTATCCTAAACTAGATTTTTGGTCTATAGCGGAGCCCTATTTAGATGACTGGATTCGAAATAAGTATCATCCCAAGCAATTGCTCAAATACATTGAGGAAAATAAATACGAAATATTGGAAAAGGGAGCTAACTTGCCCCATGAGATTTTAAATATCTTAGATGCTTTGAAATTCATTGCAGATAATCCACAGCATCAGAATAGAAAAGTCGAAGCATTAAAAAATGAGATTTTTAAGCAACAATTCATTAACAGGCTATCGTTGGCAGGCCTTTTGCTCTTAGCAGTTTTATTTCTTATTAATTCTTAGCTCCTGTCTTTTAAAGTATACTATTGCAGAGGTCAAAATATGGGATTCGGCGGTATTAGCATTTGGCAACTATTAATCATTCTTTTGGTGGTTCTAGTCCTCTTTGGTAGCAAAAAACTAAGGTCAATTGGGTCCGATCTTGGGCAAGGCATAAAAGGTTTTAAAAAAGCTATCAATGATGACGAATCTAAGGAGAATGATAAATCTAAAGATTAGAAGTAACTAAATTGTTTCAAATAGGCTTTATTGAAATTCTTTTTATAGGATTAATCATTCTTTTGCTTTTTGGCCCTGAAAGGCTTCCTGAGATTTCAAAAATAATAATTAAAAACATAACCCGCTTAAAAAGAAAATTTTCGTCCTTTAGGGAGGATATCGAAAGAGACATTGGCGCAGATGAGATAAAGCAAGATATCTTTAATGAGTTTAGGCTGGAAGAGATCGAGAAAAATGAATCAGAAAAATCCTGAATCTGATTCATTAATTGGTCATCTTTCAGAGCTTAGAAAGAGATTATTAAGTTATGTAATCTGTGTTGCAGTTATATTTGTTGTATCCATCCCATTTGCAAATCAAATTTATAATATTTTTTCTACTCCCATGAGTGAGCTTTTGGTCAATTCAACCATGATAGCCACTGAAGTTACCTCCCCATTGCTTGTTCCGATAAAGCTAAATCTCTATCTCGCCTTATTAATCAGTCTGCCGTATCTTTTTTATCAGGCATGGAAATATATTGCGCCTGGATTATATGAAAAAGAAACTGCGACCTTAAAACCAATCCTTTTTTGTGCAGCGATTCTTTTTTATATGGGAGTGCTATTTGCATACTTAGTTGTAACCCCGCTAATTCTTCAATTTCTTGTTGGAATTGCTCCAGAAAACATAGCTGTAATGACTGATATTAATCAATTTCTAAATTTCATGCTAAAACTGCTTTTGGCATTTGGAATTGCCTTCCAAGTACCAGTAGCAACTTATCTGACCATTAAAAGTGGAATTAAGACTAAAGATGAAGTGAAAGCTTTGCGCCCTTATCTTATAGTAGGTTTTTTTGTTGTAGCGATGTTGTTAACCCCGCCAGATATTTTTTCTCAATTATTTTTAGCTCTACCTATGTGGTTATTGTTTGAGCTTGGCCTTCTTTTCTCAAAAAAATAGGCTATTTGGGAACATTTAGTCTTTCCAGCCATGAGTCATCTTCTGGCATCTTAGCATCCATGACACGATTTAATAGTTTGTCAGGATTTGTGTCCACAATTAGTTGTGAGTAGTTTGCCTCTGATACAAAACCAGATTTAACAGAATGGTCATACCATTTAAAAAAAGAGTCATAGTAATTATTGGTATTTAAAATTCCAACTGGTTTATTAATGATTCCTAGTTGGTTGCTGACAAGAACTTCGGTAAGTTCATCCAATGACCCTACGCCTCCAGGCAGAACAATAAATGCATCACTGTGATTAAAGAATTCTTGTTTTCTTTCAAATAAATCCTTAGTGATAATTGTTTTGGTAATTCTTGGGTTGGTAAGCTCAAAGGAATCTAGGCTGCTTAGAGTAATACCAGTTACTTCACCACCAAATTCAGTTGCGGTGTCTGCAACAACCTTCATCAAGCCAACATCACCACCACCAAAAACAACATTGATGCCCTTTGAAGCAATTAATTGAGAAATTTCCTTGGCTTTTTCCTCATAGATTGGATCATTCCCCAAATGGGCTCCACAAAAAACTGCAATACTTTTGATTTTCATGACGGTAATCCTAAAATATTCTTTGAAATGATGTTGAGCTGAATTTCGCTCGAACCCCCGGCAATAGTATAAGCCTTTGAATAAAAAAAAGATTTAACCACGTCGTTGATCATCTCAGATCCTTTTCCAGGGACAAGTAGTCCTCCCATACCAAGAGATTTGATGTTTAGCTCCCATCTGAGTTGAAGCTCTTCAGTACTCAAATACTTAAGCGTGAGCGCAGCCTCTGAAAATCCAAATTGACTTTCCTCTTTAACTCTTTGCATGGTCAAATCAATAAGCTCATTTCTTAGTTCATGTTTTGTAATTTCATTACGTAACAATTTTTTGTCTGCAAACTCTAAACAATTATTTAGCAAATCTGCAGGCGATATATCAATTGCACCTTCAGATTCCATATCACTCATCATCGTTCTCTCATGCATTAGCAATGACTTTGCAACTGGCCAACCTTTATTCTCTCCACCTATGCAATGTGACTTAAGCGCTTTAGCATCATCAAAAAAAACCTGACAAAACGGTGATACGCCGCTAATCAGTTGGATTCTGCTTGTTGATATCTCGTCTTGTTTCATGTCAATCAGAACAAATGAAATTCCATCATGCTTTTTAGTTTTATCAGTCTTAACAAGGCAATACATCCAATCGGCTTTATCTGCTTCTGAAGTCCAAATTTTTGATCCATTAATTAAATACTCTTCATCATTACTTGTTGTTGCTGTGGTACTCAGTCCAGCAAGGTCTGAACCAGCTCCAGGTTCAGAAAAGCCCTGACACCACCAGATTTCACCTCTAGCAATCTTCGGCAAAAACTCTTCTTTTTGATCTTGTGTTCCAAACTCTAAAATTACTGGTCCAAGCATAGAAATTCCAAAGTTTATTTGTGCAGGACGACATCCGAAAAACTTTAAGCGACTCCTCAAGATTTGTGACTCTTCAAATGACAATCCTCCTCCTCCGTACTTAACTGGCCATTCTGGAGTACACCAACCTTTTGATACCATTGCATCAAACCATTTCTTTGAATCAGCATTAGGAAACTTAATATTTGAAGAGGCCCATACTTGTTCATCAGCAGGCATAGGTGTCCTCATGGATTTAGGACAATTATCCTCTATCCATTTATCAACTTCTTTTGTAAAGCTAGTTAGTTTTTCATCCATATTTATATGTCAAATAAAAAAGTAACTGGTCCTTTATTTATAGAATGAACATCCATATCGGCTCCAAAAATACCTGACTCGTATCTGATAGAAAAATCTGAAAGGCGTTTTAACAATAAATTATATAAAGTATTGGCCCTTTTTGAATCAAGTGCCTTGTGAAAACTTGGTTTATTTCCTCTTTTCGTTATCGCAGCAAGTGTAAACTGGCTAATTATCATTAGTTCTCCTTCTATCTCCTTCAAACTTGCAGACATTATGTTGGTATCTTCTTCAAAAAAGTTATAATTCAGTATTTTATTAATAAACTTATCTATTACATCCTCATTGTCATCTTGTTCAAAACATACATAAGCTAAAATACCCTTTTTGATTGATGCGTGGGTCTTATCCTTAATGCATACTTTTGCCGACGAAACTCTTTGAGTTATAGCTTTCAATTAGTAAATTTTATTGTTCTAATCCTTTATTCCATGTTCCATTAGCAGCCAGCTTATTCATTAAAGCTCTATGAGAAAGAGCTTCTTGAGCCAAAGAAACATTCTCTTTCTTCCCTTGCCATGCCTTTAGCGAAGGTTGTTGAAGGGCTCTTCCATAGGAAAAGCTGAGTTTCCATGGAAAGCTACCTATTTTATTCATGGCGTCAAGATGAGCTGTTGCAGTTAAATCTGACTGACCACCTGATAAAAAGGTAATACCTGGAAGCTCTGATGGAACATTTTCTTTTAGACATTTTACGGTCATTTCAGCTACCTGGTCTATTGGTGCTTTATGCGCAGCTATTGATCCAGAAGTCACCATATTTGGTTTAAGAATTGTGCCCCTTATATTTACATCCTCATCTTGCAGACATTTAAAAAGTTCTTTTAGAGACTTACTGGTAACCTCATAACATCTCTCAATAGAATGATCTCCATCCATTAAGACTTCAGGTTCAACCATTGGCACCATATTATTGTTTTGAACAATTTTTGCGTATCTTGCTAAAGCTTCCATATTGGCATGAATACACTCATCAGTTGGAATATCATTAGATATCTTTATCACTGCTCTCCACTTTGTAAATTTTGCACCAAGAGAAAAATACTCCTTGCATCTTTTATCTAAACCATCAAGACCTTGAGTTATGCTCTCTTCAGAAGACTCATTTAGAAAGGGCGCGAGTCCTTTATCTACCTTTATACCTGGTAAAGCTTCCTGATTCTTTATTAATTCAATCAAGGGAGTGCCATCTTTAGCTCTCTGTCTCAGCGTTTCATCAAACAGTATTACGCCCCCGATATTATCTTTAATTCCTCCTGATCGAAATAACATTTCTCTATAGTCACGCCTATTAGCCTCAGTTGAATCGACACCAATGGAATCGAAGCGTTTCCCACAAGTTGGATTGCTCTCATCTGCTGCCAAAATTCCTTTTCCATCAGAAACTATAAATTCAGCTATCTCTTCAATTGTATTTAATGACATAAATTCTCCTTAATAATTAGTCCCTAAGTGCGCTTATCGATGGTAACTCTTTTCCTTCAATAAATTCAAGGAAAGCACCACCAGCTGTAGAGCAATAGGATATATCTTCTTTGTTTATAAACTGATTAATTGCGTTGAGTGTTTCGCCACCACCTGCAAGTGTATAAGCATCAGACCTAGCAATTAATTTACAAAGCTCTTTTGTGCCGGCTGAGAAATTTTTATTTTCAAAAACACCTAAGGGCCCATTCCAAATAATCGTATTCGATGAATCAATAAATTGTTTTATATCTTCAGAGATAACCTGATCTAAAATAATTTCATTATCTTCGATCTCACTAATTCTTTTCATTATTGGCGGGCCATCAAAACTATATGAGACCACAACTTCCTCCGGAAGCATAATATTAAAGTCATTTAATAAAGACTTTGCAGTCTTAATCATATCTTTCTCGTGAAGTGAGTTGCCAACCTTAAAGCCTTTGGCCGCCAAGAAGGTATTGGTTATCCCACCTCCGGTAATGACCTTGTCACATATCTGGCCTAAATTCTGAATGACCTCTAACTTTGTTGAAACTTTTGATCCTCCAATGATTGCAGCAAAGGGAGATGAAAAATCTTTTAATGCCCTAGATAAGGCTTCAACTTCTCTTTGCACTAAAAAACCTGCGCATGAAAAAGGGGCTACTTTGATTGCTCCATGAGTAGAGGCTTGCTTTCTGTGCGAAGTTCCAAATGCATCGAAAACATATACGTCGACATGTGAACCAATTTCCCTTGCAAGCGAATCAGAATTTTTTGATTCTCCTTCAAAAAAACGAATATTTTCTAACATACAGATTTGTGCATTTGTATCATGGAATTCTTTCATAGAATTGATTAAGGAAATGGAGATACCCAATTCGTTACTAAGGTGACTGGCAACCGGTCTTAGAGAAAGTTGGTCATCAAAAGTCCCTTCTTTGGGTCTGCCAAGATGGGAAAGGATAACAATTTTTGCTTCTGCTTTAATTAGGAAATTTAAGGTTTCAAGCGATGCTAAAATTCGGGTATCGTCTGTAACAACTCCCTCTTTAATGGGAACATTTAGATCTAACCTTAGTGCTACTTTTTTTTTCGCAATATCTAAATCGGACAACAGTCGCATAATTCAGATTAACTTCTTGACTGATGAAATAATGTTTTCGACAGTAAATCCAAATTCTTTCATTAATTCATCTCCGGGAGCACTTTCTCCAAACGTCTTAATGCCGATAACAGCATCCTCAGGTTTTGCAATTGTTAGCCAAGAATCTGGATGAAGTGCTTCAACAAACAATGTTGGCTTTGTAGGATCAATTACCTGATTTTTGTATTCATCTGACTGTGCTTTAAAAATATCAAGACATGGAATTGATGCGATGTTGCATAGAATATTTTCAGCTTCAAGATCATTAGCTGCATCCATAATTAAATGCACTTCACTGCCAGATGCCACTAAATTTACTTCCGAATTATTATCAAACTTTATTGCATAGCCACCATGTTTGATCAGCTCAGCAGTGTCTTTATTATCTACAATCGAAGGCAGGCCTTGTCTGGTTAAAATAAGAGAAGTTGGTGCAGTCTTTGAAGAAACTGCATTATGCCAAGCTACTGCGGTCTCAGTTAAATCTGCAGGACGCCAATTATTTAAATTTGGGGTCGCTCTTAAAGTTACTAAGTGTTCAATTGGCTGATGAGTTGGCCCGTCTTCACCTAAACCAACTGAGTCATGAGTGTATACAAAAATATTTGGTATCTTCATCAATGCAGATAATCTCACTGCATTTCTTGCATAATCCATAAATACTAGAAAAGTCCCGCTATAAGGTTTGATGCCACCATGAAGAATCATGCCATTGGTTATGCCAGTCATTCCAAACTCTCTTACCCCATAGTAAATATGAGTTCCTTCTGGGCTTTCTGGTAAAAGCTCAGTATTAGATGAGCTTAAGGTATTATTTGAGCCAGTTAAATCTGCGGAGCCTCCAATCATTTCTGGAAGTTGAGCACAAAAGAACTCTAAACAGTTTTGAGAAGCTTTTCTTGTTGCAAGCTTTGATGATTCTTCAACACAGTTAGATAAAAACTCATTAAATTTATCCTCAAAATTATCTGGTAGGTTGTTTGATGATGTTCTCAATAGCTCAGAATGATCTTCAGGATAATCCACATGATAATTGTTTAAAAGATTGTTCCAGTCATCTTCATAGGCTTCTCCTGTTGCTTTTGCATCAAAAACCTCATAAACCTCTCTAGGAATTGTAAATGGAGGATATTCCCAACCCAGTTTTTCTCTCGTGAGTTTAACCTCATCATCACCTAATGCAGCACCATGAACTCCAGATGTACCTTCTTTATTAGGAGAACCAAATCCTATTTTTGTTTTACAGCAAATAAGTGTTGGCTGATCAGCATTCTCTTTAGCAGTTGAAATAGCCTGATCTATTTCTTTCAAGTTGTGCCCATCAACTTTGATTACTTGCCAGTTATAACTCTCAAAACGCTTTTGAGTGTCATCGCTAAACCAAGAACTAACTTCACCATCAATAGAAATTCCGTTGTCATCATAAAGACAGATAAGTTTTCCTAAATTATGAGTTCCGGCAAAGGAACAAGCTTCGTGGGATATTCCTTCCATCAAACAGCCATCACCTAAAAAAACATATGTATAGTGATCAATGACCTTTAGATTTTCTTTATTAAATTTTGCAGCCAAATGCTTTTCAGCCAAAGCCATGCCAACACCATTTGAAAGCCCCTGACCAAGAGGACCCGTAGTTGTTTCAATACCAATCTCAATGTCGTACTCTGGATGTCCGGGGGTTTTAGATCCAAGTTTTCTAAATCCTTTAATATCATCGATTGAGATTGGATAGCCTGAAAGATGAAGCAAACTGTAAAGCAACATTGAGCCATGACCATTGGATAATACAAATCTGTCTCGGTTAAACCATTTGGGATTTTGAGGGTTATGTTTGAGGTGATTTTTCCAAAGCACAACTGCTATATCTGACATTCCCATTGGCATTCCTGGATGCCCACTGTTTGCTAACTGAACTGCATCAACCGAAAGAAATCTAATCGCATTACTTACTAGAGGTAAATTTGACATATATGATAGAAATAAAAGTTAATAATAGTACGCCTATAAAATTAATTAAACGTTTAATTGTCTCTATCTCTTAAAAACTATAAAATACCAAAACTTAAAAAGTGATTTGTCCCTGCTTGCATACTTAAACTGCTAAATGGGGGCGCCTTTAAGGTGCAGAATAATGAATATCTCTTTAGAATTTTTTCCGCCAGCAAACTTAGACTTTAATGCTCTGTTATCTGAGTATAAGAAACTAGAGCACCTTGATCCATCTTTTGTTTCAGTTACTTATGGAGCAGGTGGGGGTGCAGAAAATAAATCACTGGAACTTATAAAGGCACTTAAAAAAAATAATCTGGATATCGCTGCTCACATCACCCTTGTTAACAAAAGCATTGATGATTTAGAAAAAATAGTCTCAGATTTTGAGAAACTTGGAGTAAAAAAATTTGTTGCATTGAGGGGCGACAGTCCAGAGGGAAAATTTAAGCAACATCCTAACGGATTTTTTAATACTTCGGACTTTGTGGAGTTTCTTAACAATAAAAACTTTGAGGTCATTGTTTCCGCATATCCAGAACCACATCCGGACTCCAAAGGGTTTGATTTTGATTTACAGCTTCTTAAAAATAAATCTGCATCTGGGGCAAAAAAAGCCATTACGCAGTTTTGCTTTAGCAAAGATGATTATGAAAAGTTAATTGAAACTGTTCTAAAGGAAAATATTGAAGTAGAGGTCATACCTGGAATTATGCCAATTTATAACATAGAAAACATAACAAGAATGGCAGAAAAATGCGGTACTAAAGTTCCATCAAATATCATCAACAAGTTTGGAGATGATGATATATCAAATCAAAAGTATGCTATTGAAATTTGTAATGATCAGCTGGACTATTTATCTGAATTGGGCTGCCAAAAATTCCATTTTTATACACTTAACAAGTCTTATTTAATCAATAAAATTTTTAGAGATAGGAGTTTTTTATGAGTTACATATTTACATCAGAATCTGTTTCAGAAGGTCATCCAGATAAAGTTTGTGATCAAATATCAGATGCAATCTTAGATGCATACTTAAAAGAGGATCCGGACAGCAGAGTGGCTTGCGAAACTCTTATTAAAAATAATATTGTTGTTGTTGCAGGAGAGATTACCTCTAAAGGAAACCCAGATCTCGAGCCGGTGATAAGAAATACAATAAATTCTATTGGTTATGATAATGATGACTTGGGATTTAATGGATTAAATTGTGAAATTCAAAATCATATTTTTCAGCAATCTCCAGATATTGCTCAAGGTGTAAATGAAGGTGAAGGTGAGAATCTAGAACAAGGAGCTGGCGACCAAGGCCTAATGTTTGGATATGCTTGTAAAGAAAATGAAGCTCTGATGCCTGCACCCATCGATATATCACATCAATTGGTTAAAAAGCAGTCTGAGCTGAGAAAAAATGGTGGCTTAGATTGGTTAAGACCTGATGCGAAAAGCCAAGTAAGTGTTATTTATGACGATAATGGTAAATCTATAAAAGGCCTATCAGCAATTGTATTATCAACACAACATGATGAGGGTATTTCTCAGGGCGACTTAAAAGAGGCTGTTTTAGAGGAAATAATTAAGCCTGTGATTCCATCAAATTGGTTATTAGATGAAACTAAGATCTTTATTAATCCTACTGGAAAATTTGTTATTGGAGGTCCTGTTGGAGACTGTGGGCTTACTGGAAGAAAGATAATTGTAGATACATATGGTGGGATGGCGCGTCATGGTGGCGGTGCATTTTCAGGCAAAGATCCATCAAAAGTAGACAGATCAGCAGCATATGCTGCTAGATACGTAGCAAAAAATATTGTTGCGGCTGGTCTTGCTGAGTGGTGTGAGGTTCAGGTTTCATATGCTATTGGTGTTGCAGAACCAACCTCAATTAATGTAAACACATTTGACAGTGGAAAAATTGATCAAGCTGAAATAGAGTCGAGGGTGCGTGAGGTTTTTGATCTTAGACCAAAAGGAATTATAAAAATGCTTGATTTAAAAAGGCCAATCTATCAAGATACGGCTGCTTATGGGCATTTTGGTCGTGAAGATGACTCTTTTACATGGGAGAAAGTAGACCAAATAGAAGCCTTAAAGTCTTAATTTTTTGGAGATAGTTATGAGCAAAGATTATAAAGTTGCAGATATAAATCTTGCAGAGTTTGGCAGAAGAGAGATATCTCTAGCAGAAAATGAAATGCCTGCACTTATGGCATTAAGAGATAAATATAAAGATGATCAGCCTCTCAAAGGAGCAAAAATTTTAGGCTGCATTCATATGACAGTTCAAACTGCTGTATTAATGGAAACTTTGCAAGAACTTGGTGCAGAGCTTAGATGGTCTTCATGTAATATTTTCTCAACTCAAGATCATGCAGCAGCTGCTATGGCTGCAAAAGGTATACCTACATTTGCTTGGAAAGGTGAAACTGAAGAAGAGTATGAGTGGTGCCTTGAACAAACAATATTAAAAGATGGACAACCATGGGATGCAAACATGATTCTTGATGATGGCGGAGATTTAACCGGGTTAATACACCAACAATATCCAGAAATGTTGGAGAGAATACATGGTGTTTCAGAAGAAACAACCACCGGTGTTCATCGTTTAAAAGAACTGCTTAGAAATGGAGAACTAAAAATCCCAGCTATTAATGTTAATGACTCTGTTACTAAGTCAAAAAATGATAATAAATATGGTTGCAGGCATAGTCTGAATGATGGCATTAAAAGAGCTACCGATATGTTGCTGTCTGGAAAAAAAGCACTTGTTATTGGTTATGGTGATGTTGGTAAAGGCTCCGCATTAAGTTTAGCCCAAGAAGGAATGATCGTTCGAGTGGTCGAGTCTGATCCAATATGCGCCATGCAGGCTTGTATGGATGGCTTTGAAGTGGTTTCAACATATGAGAATGGTGTTGTATCAAGAAAAGATGAGGACATTAATAAAACCTTACTTCAAGATACAGATTTGTTAGTTACTACTACCGGTAATGTAAATGTATGTGATGCACCGATATTGAGAAATATTAAAAATACTGCCTTGATTTGTAATATTGGTCACTTTGATAATGAAATTGATACTGCATACATGAGAGATGCATGGCATTGGGAAGAGATAAAACCTCAAGTTCATAGAGTTTTTAGAGATGCGACTCCAGACGAAGAGCCTGATCTTAACAGTAAAAATTTTATTGTTTTATTGGCAGAGGGCAGATTGGTAAATCTTGGAAATGCAACTGGTCATCCTAGTAGGATTATGGATGGATCATTTGCAAACCAAGTCCTTGCTCAAATTTTCTTATATGAACAGGCTTTTGCAAGCATTAATGATGATGAGAAAAAGAAAGAGTTAATTACTGTAAAAGTTCTACCAAAAAAACTTGATGAGGAAGTTGCTGAATTAATGGTTCAAGGGTTTGGAGGAACCATTACTAAGCTTACTCAGGAGCAGGCTGATTATATTCATGTCCCTGTAGATGGCCCGTTTAAAGAAGAAGAATACAAGTATTAGAAAGTAGGATTTTAAGTATTATTTATTCATAATACTTCGATGAAAATTTTTATTGCAGTACTTCTGTTCGTATTTCTGTCTAGCTGTGGTTATAAGGGTCCCATACAACCAAATACTCTGAGCCCGGGTACTCAAAATATAGATGGATCACTTTAATTTCAAACAAGGGGAGCTGTTTTGTGAGAATGTTCCCATTAAAAACATTGCTGAGAAGTTTGGAACTCCAGCTTATGTTTATTCAAAAGCTACGCTGTTAAGACACCTAAATGTCTATCAAAAAAGTCTTGAAAGCCTTAATGGAATCGTTTGTTTTTCAGTAAAAGCCCTTTCAAACCTTAGCATTTTAAAGTTACTAGATGAACATGGAAGTGGCTTTGATATTGTCTCTGGCGGTGAGCTCCATAGGTGCATTAAGGCAGGTATTGACCCCAAAAAAATAATATTTTCAGGAGTAGGGAAATCTGCAGATGAAATCGCACTTGCCCTCAAGGTTGGTATCTTGTCTTTTAATGTGGAGTCTGAAAGTGAGCTGAAAAGAATCTATCAAATTTCTAAGAACATGAACTTAGTTGCACCTATTGGCTTAAGAGTTAATCCAGATGTTGATGCTGGTGGACATGAGTACATAAAGACAGGTAAAAAAGAAAATAAATTTGGAATATCCTTTGAAAAAGCTTTAGATATTGCAAAAGAATATTCGAACAAGCCAGAGTTAAACTTTCTAGCAATCACTTGTCACATTGGCTCTCAAATCTTAGATCTAAAAAGCTTTAAAAATGCTGCGGAGCAAATGTTAGATTTGGCAAACCGATTAGATCAAATAGGTTTAGAAATTAATATTATTGATATGGGTGGTGGTCTAGGAGTGAGATATATTGATGAAGAAACATCTGCTCCTGCTGAACTCATGGAAATTTATCAGGATGTTTTCTCAGGAACCAACAAAAGAATATTTCTTGAACCGGGCAGATCTATTGCTGCAAATGCTGGAATTCTATTAGCTAAGGTAGAGTATTTGAAGAATAATTTTCTTATTACAGATGCAGCAATGAATGATTTGCTTAGACCTGCTTTATACAAAGCCAATCATCAAGTAGTACCCTTGCTAGAACAAAACATCGGTCATAATAAAGTAGATGTAGTTGGGCCTGTTTGCGAAAGTGGGGATTATTTAGCCAAAGAGGCTGAAGTTGAAATCAAAGAAGATGAATTCTTGGCAGTTAGAACTGCTGGAGCTTATGGTTTTGTAATGAGCTCCAACTATAACTCTAGACCAAGAGCATGTGAAATTCTTGTTGAGGGAGATGACTTTAGGTTAATAAGACAAAGAGAGTCTCATGATGACTTGTTTAAGCATGAAATAGATTTTTTAGAATGATTACCTTTGAAAAAATGCATGGTAACGGTAATGACTTTGTAGTTATTGATGCTTTGACCTCAAATATTACTTTTTCTAAAGCGTTAGTTAAAAAAATTGCACACAGAAAGCTCGGCGTTGGGTGTGATCAATTGATAGCTATTTATCCACCTAAAAAAAAGGAGGATGACTTTTTTATAAAATTCTTTAATGCAGATGGCTCACAAGCTGACATGTGCATGAATGGCCTAAGATGTGTAGCTTATTTCATTTGGGAAAATAAATTGGCCCCAAAAAAAGTATTAAATCTTGGAACTAAAACTAAGGGCATAAAAGCAAAACTTCTTAAAAATTATATGATCGAACTTTCCTTCGATTTGCCAAAAAAAATTACTTTGCCTAGATCAGTTCTTAACTTTTTAGAAAAAGAAGGCTTTAAGAACTCTCAAGCTATTGATGTTGGTAATAAACACTTAATCTTAAGAATAAGTAATCTCGATACTCATGACCTAGCAAATACTGATAGCGCATTACGTAAAAATAGTTTTTTAAGAGACTTTAATATTTCCATAATAAAGATAACAAAAAATGCTATAAATGTTCGTACAAGCGAACATGGTGCTGGTGAAACGTTGGCTTGTGGTTCTGCGGCAGCAAGTATTGGTTTTGCATTTGGCAAAAATGATGCCAAAACAACTCTGAAGTTTAGAGGTGGTAAAATTACAACCATTAAAGCTGCTAACATGAGACTAATAGGATCAGCAGTTAAGCTATTCGAAGGAAGATGGGAAAGTTAAAAGAAAAAGATGTAGAGTTGTTCCTACTTGAGAACAGGGATTTTTTTGTTAAGCACCCTGCCATACTTGCTGAAATGGATTTTGAAGAAGAAAAAGGAGATATATCTTCATTACTTCAGCGCCAAGTTGCTCGATTAAGAGATGAGCAAAATAAACTTACAGGGCTTTTATCAAATTTTTTAGAAACTGGTAAGGAAAACGAAATTCTATTCTCAAAAATTAGATCACTTGTTCTTCAGGTTTTAGAAGCTGACAGTCATGAGATGACAAAAAAAGTTTTTGAATCATCTTTAAAAAAGGACTTCCAAATAGAGGCATGTTCACTAGAATTTCTTGACCAAAAATCACTAATTAATTTGGGTGATGCAACAAAACTGAATCTCCTTAAATCAGAGGTTTTCACAGGGACCTTCAATGTAAAAAATCTTAAAACATTCTTTAATAGTGAAAAAATAAAATCAGCTGTGGTTGCAGGCTTTAATTATGGTGAAGAAAAATTTGGATTAATTAAGTTTGGTTCTGAGGATCCCATCAAGTATCTTGGCGAAGCAGATGTTACTTTTGTTGAGTTTCTTAGAGATGTGCTTGCGGTTTCATTAAAACGTCTTAATCATAATGTCTGATAAGGAAATCTTTTTTGTTTTTGAAGATGCTCTTAGATACACAAATTATTTAAAAGATATAAAAGGATTATCAAAGAATTCTCAAAAAGCATATTTAAGAGACCTTAAAAAGTTTTCTGATTACATAGCAAAAAAAGATTGCACTACATATAAGCAAATTACTTCTGAAATTTGCTCTGAATGGTTAGGTCAGTTATTCGCAGATAATTTGAGTGCTAAAAGCATCCAACGTCATGTGTCTTCGGGAAAGGGGTTCTTTAATTTCTTGAAACAGAATAGCTTGATTGATTCATCTCCATTTGATGATGTGGCAGCACCCAAAGCACCAAAGAATCTTCCTGAAGTCCTTAGCCCTGATCAAGTAAATAATTTGCTCTCATTTCCTGCAAAGAAACCTCAAGATTTTAGAGATCTTGCAATTCTTGAGCTTATTTACTCTTGTGGTTTGCGTGTTTCTGAGGCAAGCAATATCAATATTGATGACTTTGAAGATAATAAATCATTCTTGAGGGTATTGGGAAAGGGCTCTAAAACCAGATTAATTCCGGTTGGAAGTTTTGCTGTAAAGTCAGTGGATGTTTGGCTGAAGCATCGGAATAAAATTGATCCTGATACAAAAGCATTATTTATAAATCTCCGTGGTGAAAGGTTGTCTGTTAGGTCAATCCAAGAGAGAATTAAAAAAATAGGAATTACTCAGGGTCTTCCGCCCATTCATCCTCACATGCTGAGGCATAGCTTTGCAACTCATCTGTTAGAATCAAGCGGTGACTTAAGAAGTATTCAAGAGCTATTAGGGCATAGTTCTTTGTCAACCACCCAAATATATACAAAATTAGATTATCAGCACCTAATAAGAATTTATGAAAAATCACATCCAAAAGCTTTTCTTAATTCATGAGAACTAAAATTAAGGCTATTACTTTTGATCTTGATGATACGTTTTGGGATATAGGTCCTGTAATCATAAATGCGGAAATAAAAACACGAGAGTGGATAGAAAGTAGATTAGATGAAGAAATAGCTTGGGGAGATTATGAATCCTTTATGCTTCTTCGAGAAGAACTAATAAAAAAAAATGAGAGTCTAGCGTATGATTTGGGAGCACTTCGAAGAGAGAGTATTAAGCATCATGTTAAGCATGCATTTAGCAATGAAAGTCAGCTCAATAATTTTGTCGAATTAGCTTTTGAAATATTTTTTAATTTGAGACAACAGGTGACTCTATATCCACATGTAAAAGATTTCTTAGCTGCTGCCTCTGCAAAGTTGCCTCTTGGAATTCTTACTAATGGAAACGCTGACGTAAAAAAAATTGGTATTGATAAATTTTTCAAATGCCACTTTACCTCATTAGATGTTAAGTCAAACAAGCCCTCATCAAAACACTTTAAAAAAGCAGTCGAGTTCTTTGATGTGCTCCCTGAGGAAATCCTTCATGTTGGGGATGATAAAATTGCTGATATAAGTGGATGTATAAGGGCTGGTCTAAATCCTTTATGGTTTAACAATAAATCTAATGAATGGGGCTTAGATCTAGAGGAGCCTCCTCAGATTAGTTCTTGGAAAAATGCAATGGAATATATTGAGCAAAAATATGAATTCTAAAGACTCTTTACGAGCCTTGGTCGGAGTTATTCAAAAAAAAATTGAAGAACTTGGTTCCAATAATCCATCGGATGAGGTAGAAAAACTAATTAAATCTAAGTTAGAACCATTTCTTGAAAAGCAAGGTTATGTCAGTAAAGAAAAATATGAGGGTGTTCTTAAGATACTGGAAAGCTTAGAAAAACGTCTTGAGAAACTTGAATCAAGATCAGAAAAATAATTTAAAGAGTATCCAGCATATATTCTACTGCTAGAGCGATTTCTTCTTTTGTACAATCGCCACAAAGACCTTTTGCGGGCATTCCACCAATCCCTGACCAAGCATTGTTTATTAGAGTATATGTTCCTTTTGTTAGCCTTTTCTCCCATTGAATTTTATTAGCAAGCATTGGTGCCCCAGCAACACCAGCTGAATGACATGCTGCACATCCTTTTTCATAGATATTTTTTCCATTATCTTCTAATTGGCTAAAGTCATCGTTTTGGACCTCTGCATAAATAGGTATGCTTAGTAACAAGAAAAATGAACTTAGTTTCAAATTATTTATTTACAGTTGTGACAAATAATTATCTAGACGATCGGTATTCATCATAAATGAAGATTTTTTTAAAGCTGCTTGTTGTTTAATCTCATCAATATTAGTTGCCTCACCTACCTGGATAACACCAACCATGGCCATTACTAGGTGAGGATCACATTGATAAACATAAACACCCTCAGTATCAAGAACCACACTAATATCTTGACTAAGCTGACCGGCCCATGAAGTTGCCCCATCAGGGACCATGCCCTCAATTGAAGCTGAATTGTGAGCTGCATCAACTGATTTAAAATGAATAGTATCCCCCAAAGAGACCTTTAAAACAGCGGGTTCAAAGATCATCTGACCACCTTCACCCATATTTAACATATTTACAGTATGCTCAGAACCTTCAGACAATTTTACCTTTTCAGAACTAGGAGCTCTTTTCTGGCTTGCTAATGATGGACTGGTAGATGACTGAATTAACTTTCCACAATCTTGGCCTTCCAAGCAAACTGCGACATCTGAAGAAAGTCTTGATGAAACAAGGTCATCGTATTTTTTACCATTAAAAGTAAATATTAAAGCACAAGCAACGGTAAGAATTGGGATTATTTTTTTCATATTAAGAATTTGGTTTTTCAATATTAACTAAATAATCAACTGTATCTAGCATCTTGCTGGTGGATCCCTTTACTTGGATTTTATATTTGCCATCGACGAACATCATTGGGACAGCAGAAACTTTAAGCTTTCTTGATAATTCAATTGATCTTTTAACTTTTTGTTTAACGGAAAATGAGTTCATCTGTTTGTAAGCCTCTTGCTCGCTAATACCAAGTTTTGACAAGAATTCTAATATTGACTTCTCACTTGATAAATAATTGCCCTCTTTGTGAATTGCCGTAAAGACCGCACCATGTCCTGTTTCACCAATTTTTAGAGCCTCGATAGTGTAATAAAGCGTAGCATGAAGTTGATGCATTGGACCCCAACCCACTGGGAGCTTTGCAAATTTAACATCATCGTTTAATTCCTTCTTCCACTTATTAATCACCGGTTCAAACGAATAACAATGGCCACATCCATACCAAAAAGCTTCTATAACCTCTACTTTGCCGTCTTGCTTAATAGGCAATGGAGAAGAAATTCTCTCATAATCTCTTCCAGCCTGATATTGAGCAAATGAATTTAAAGAAATTAAAAAAACAAAAATAAGAGTAAATACATTTAAAAAGTTCTTCATTCTATTTCCTGTAAAGCCCGTGCATGTAGTTAGCTAGCGCCTCTATATCTTTATCTTTGAGATTGGCTGATGCTTGTTGCATTACAATAGAATAATTACCAGTATCTCTAATTTGTGAACGATATTCTTTTAGGGTACTGACTAAATAACCCTTTTGCTGACCAGCTATTTTTGGGAAGCCTGCTTGGATATTTCCTTCTCCATATATCGAGTGGCAAGCGGTACATGCTGGTATACCTCGACTTAGGTCCCCAGCTCTATACAAAGATTCACCTAAAGAAAGTAATTCAGGATTAGAGTCAGCCTGACCAACAGAAGCTGAGCTATCTGCATAATATGCTGCTATATCAAGAAGGTCACTTGAACTAAGAGATTTTAAGTATGGAATAACTGACATCATGAGGGCATTTTCTCTCTCACCACTTATAAAATAGTTCAATTGATTGTATAAATATTTCTGGTTTTGCCCTGCAAGACTTGGCCAATCAGAATTAATACTATTTCCGTCATTCCCATGGCAAGCTGCACAAGTTGCTACCAATGAAGAGCCGTTTGAAGCGTCTCCGGTTTTAAGTACATTTGGTATATTTAATTCTGCAGCATAGGAATTAAAGCCAATGAAAACTAAACTGATAGCTAAAAGTACTTTTTGCATTTTTGATATTTAATAAAGAGAGCCTATTATATGCGCAGAGGCGCCTGCATAAAAGATAAATATGAAAAATCCCTTTAAAAACACAGTCTTTGAATTTGGTGTTCTGAACTATAAATCCATGCCCGATGAAGATTGTGTTGAGGTGCTATTGTCAGGCAGATCAAATGCAGGAAAATCAAGTGCTTTAAATGCTCTGGCTGAGAATCGTAAACTTGCAAGAACAAGCAAGACGCCTGGTCGTACTACAGAAATAAACTTTTTTCGTGTTAACGAACATCTTAGGCTGCTAGATTTGCCCGGTTACGGTTTTGCTAAATCAGATAAGTCAAAAAAGAAAGATTGGGGACCAATGCTTGGTGAATATTTTCAAAAAAGATACTGCTTGAAAGCAGTAGTTGTCTTTATGGATATCAGACACCCTTTAAAGGAAATCGATATTGATATGATTGGTCTTTGTAGGGATTTTGATGTTGAGTTTCTCCCAGTATTAACGAAATCTGATAAGGTCTCAAATAATCAAATTTTTAAGGTTAAGCAAGAAGTTCAAAAGAAAACTGGAGTGAAAGAAGTTCTCACAGTCTCAGCTTTAAAGGATCAAGGAATTAAAGAGCTAAGGACGCGTCTGATAAGCTATTCTCTGAAAGATGAGTGACCTAAGTTTTCAACAACAAGCTTGCACATTATCACTAGAAGATGGATTAATTGAATACAGATCCTACTTACACATGAATAATAAAAAACAGCTTAAAGATGCCCCTGGCTCATACGTCATAAGAGATCATGATGTAACGCATGTCATATTTGGTTTAGATACCTCTCTTGAACAAGAATCTCTTCTGGATTCATGGCTGTTTTCTGGGGCCAGTTGGAAATTGAAAGATTTACTTGCCTATGGAAAGTTGCCAGAATTAAAGGAGCTTGAAAAATACCTTGGTCGTGAAGTTGGTTATATCAGACTTATAAGAATGGTAATTTCTTTAATTCCAACGAAGATTCTTATTCGGAAGCGCGCTCGAAGAATGAAAAAAAAATGGCCATTCAAATCCTATGAAAAATATTTAAAGATGAGAGTCTGTGATATCAGAGACGAGTTTGGCATAAAAATTTTATTACCCGAGGAAAGAAAAATAAAAAATCCTGTTATTTGGAGTGGTCTTATTCGAAACTAGATTAATGTGCCTCATTCCAATTGCTTCCAGATTCTGCTTCAACAATTAGCGGCACCGATAGGTTAAATGTATTTTCCATAAGGGAAACAATTTGTTCTTGATACTCTTTGGTTTTTGATTTTTTCACTTCAAAAACCAATTCATCATGAACTTGCATAATCATTTTTATTTCATTACTTGAGCCTGTGTCCTCTATCCAGTGATACACATCTATCATAGCCTTTTTAATGATATCTGCAGCAGAGCCTTGTAATGGTCCATTAATGGCTGCTCTTTCTGCAGCTTGTCTTCTAAGCCCATTCCCTGAATTTATTTCAGGCACATGAACTCTTCTGCCCATAACGGTTTCAACATAACCTTTTGCTTTAGCTTCACCTCTAATTGACTCCATGTATGCATTCACTCCCTGATATTTGTCAAAATAAGAATCAAGGTATTGTTGGGCATCTTGTCTTGAAATTCCGAGCTGACGCGTAAGACCAAATGCTGACATGCCATACATTAAACCAAAATTAATTGCTTTAGCTTTGCGTCGATGATCAGAGGTTACCTCATCAATTGGAATTGAAAATATCTCAGAGGCAGTGGAGGCATGAACATCAAGCCCTTCTTTGAAAGCTCTAGTTAAATTTGTATCTTCAGAAAGATGCGCCATGATCCTTAGCTCAATCTGTGAGTAATCAGCAGAAATTATTATTTTGCCTGGTTCTGCAATGAAAGCCTGTCTGATCTTTCTACCCTCTTCTGTCTTAATGGGAATATTTTGAAGGTTTGGTTCAGTTGAAGAAAGTCTTCCTGTTGAGGTCACAGCCTGTTGATAAGAGGTATGAACTCTTTTTGTTTGATTGTGAATCATTTTCACAAGACTGTCAGTGTAAGTTGATTTAAGTTTTGCTAGACCTCTATACTCCAAAATAACTTTTGGAAGTTCATATTCTTCAGATAGTCGAACAAGCGTTTCCTCGTTGGTGGAAGGCTGTCCTTTTGGAGTTTTCTTAAGAATTGGTAGTCCAAGTTTATTGAAAAGAATTTCAAGTAACTGCTTGGGTGAATCTAAATTAAACTCCTCTCCAGCAATTTTATATGCTTGTTTTTGAAGTTTATCAATTCGTAATGAAAGCTCTTTGGAATAGCTTTCAAGAAAATTTTGATCGATTTTTACACCATTGGTTTCGATTTTAAGAAGTGCATTAAGAGCAGGTTTCTCAATTGTTTCTAACAAAGTATTTAATGATTTTTCCTTGGCTAATTGGTCTGAAAAATATTTGAAAAGTCTTAAGGTGATATCAGCATCCTCTGCAGCATATTCTGTTGCAATATCTAGATCCACTTGAGAAAAACTAATTCTTTTTTTCCCTGTACCAACTACTTCATCAAATTTTGTTGGCTCATAGTCCAAATAATTTTTTGCTAAATAATCTAGCCCATGTCGTGATCCAGTACTATTAAATACATAAGATAAAAGCATGGTATCGGCAAGAAAATCGGAGACGTCAAAACCATGTCTTCTTAACACCGGTAAATCAAATTTTAGATTTTGACCAACTAACTTTTTTTCATTAGCAACAATTATGGGTCCAAGAATGTCTTCTGCATCCGACAATGAAATTTGGTCAGGCGCTCCATCATAATCATGGCCAAAAGGAATATAATAACCTTCGCCTGATTTAGTGCTAAGAGATATCCCTAGCAGATTAGTGGTCTTTGTATCCAGTGAATCGGTTTCAGTATCTATTGCGAAGACATTTGATTGACTGATTTCTTCGCAAACTTTTAAAAGGGCATCTTTGTCTAGTACGCAAACATAATTACTTTTTATTTTCTTAGGTTTTGTTTTATTTTGTGGGGTTGAGATCCAGGCATTAAATTCAAGCTCGATGAATAATGCTTCTAGCTTCTTACTGTTTTCTTCAACTGCAATTAATTTATCAATACTAATTTCAAGATCAACATCCTTTTTAAGTGATACCAACTCAACATTCCTTGCCAAATCGTCTATGGAATTTCTAAAGGATTCTCCAACAGCGCCTTTAAGTGATTCAGCATTATCAATTATTGTTGAAATATCTTGATATTCATTCAGCCATTTAGATGCAGTTTTTGGCCCTACTTTTGGAACACCTGGAATGTTATCAGATGAATCCCCAACTAAAGCCAAGTATTCAACAATTTGATTTGGCTTTACATTGAATTTCTTTTCTACCCCTTTTTCATCGAATTCTTCACTAGTCATTGTGTTCATCATTGATACACTTCCGTCTTCGACAAGCTGCATCAGATCTTTATCAAGACTAGAGATAATAATTTCGTATTTTGACTTAAGCTCCTCTGCAAGAGTTGCTATTACATCATCTGCTTCAACTCCTTTAACTTCAATGACTGGAGCCGCCATGAAATTACAAATAGATTTTAATGGCTCAAGTTGTTCAACAAGCTCTTTTGGCATAGGCGGCCGATTTGCTTTGTAAGTATTAAGAATCTCATGTCTGAAATTTTTTCCCTTTGCATCAAAGACAGTAATTATTTTTGATTCTGGATGTTCTTTTTTTAAATTCCTCAGCATATTAACAACACCTTTAATTGCCCCAGTAGGAAGTCCTTTAGAAGTCGTTAGAGGTGGCATTGCATGAAAAGCTCTATAAAGATATGAGGAGCCATCAATTAAAAAAACTTTGTTTTTGGATGCCATATTTTATTATCTCACCTGCATAAATTTTGTTCCAACAGATATATAATTTAGCTATCTTAATGATTGCTCTGTGAACTACTTAATTAAACATCATAACTTGGTCATATTTTTTATATGCATGGGCTTATTGATTGGGGCTTTCATATTTGATGCTTTGGGTATTTATCCTTGCCCTATGTGTATTGTGCAAAGGTGGTGTTTTGCTTTTGCTGGTTTGTCTGCATTAGGATTATCAATTTTTAAAAAAAACTATCTCAACACACTCTTGATGGTAGGGCTCTATGGATTTTTAATTTTTGGAATACTATTTTCTTCTAGACAGATTTTTGTTCAAAACCTCCCCATAGACGAGCTGATGTCTATAGGTGGTTGCGGCATGCCATTTAGTACCATGGTTGAATATCAGGGTTTACTTAATGCCTTAATTATGGCTTATCAGGGCGGGCCCTCTTGCGCTGAAGATGGCTGGAGATTTATTTTTAACTTTGCTGAGTGGGCGCTTATTGCGTTTTTAGGGATGATCTTTTTAAAAACAATTAGCGCTTTAAAGCAAAAATAATGTAGCAAAACTACATCTTATTGTATCTAAAATGCCTATATCTTAAGGTTTTACAAATTTCTTGACCTTGGTATCCTTTTAAAATTTAATTTTACTACACATAGATAGACACAAGTTTTTATCAACCTATAATATTTATATATGAATAATGATCAGTCAGCTTTGACCAAGGAATTCAGTTTATCTGCGCAGGAGCTTCTTGATAAAGCTATTGAAAACGGCGAAGGTATCGTTGCATCTAACGGAGCCTTATCTGTTGAAACTGGCGAAAGAACCGGCAGAAGTCCTAATGACAGATTTATTGTTAAAGAACCTAGCACGGAAGATCTAATTGACTGGGGTGAGATCAATAAGCCCTTTGAGTCAGATGCATTTAATTTGCTTTGGGATAAAGTCCACTCTTATTTAGCAGAAAAAGATAGATATAAATCTAATGTGCATGTCGGCTCACATGACGAGCACTATATCCCAATAAATATTACAACTGAAACAGCATGGCATAACATGTTCTCGCAATTAATTTTTGTCTGTCCAGATGAATTTAATCCAAAGGAAAAACAGTGTTGGGAAATTTTAAGCGCTCCAAATTTTCAGTGCGATCCTGCGGTCGATGGAACTAATTCAGAAGCGAGTGTGATAATTAATTTTGCAAAGAGAAAGGTCATAATTGCTGGAATGAAGTATGCAGGAGAAATGAAAAAAGCAATGTTCTCTGTTCAAAATTTCCTCCTTCCAGAAAAGGATGTTTTGCCAATGCATTGCTCGGCAAATGTTGATGCTAATGGAAAAGTTGCTTTATTTTTTGGCTTGTCTGGTACTGGAAAAACAACCTTATCAGCTGATCCTTCGTGTCACCTTATTGGCGACGACGAGCATGGATGGTCTGAGGGTTCTGTATTTAACTTTGAAGGCGGCTGTTATGCAAAATGCATAGATCTTTCTGAGGAGAATGAACCTGTTATTTGGAAAGCAATCAAAAAGGGCAGCATCATTGAAAATGTAATTTTAGATGATCAACTGGTACCTGATTATACCGATACTACTCTTACTCAAAATTCACGTTGTTGTTATCCAAGATCTCATGTTGAAAAAGCAGTCCCCACAAACAATGGGCCCGAACCTGAAGTTGTAATCTTTCTGACCTGTGATTTAACTGGTGTTCTACCCCCGGTTTCAATCCTTAGTAAGGAAGCAGCTGCATACCATTTTTTGAGTGGCTATACAGCAAAAGTTGGTTCTACAGAGGTTGGTTCTACATCTGCCATTGAATCAACATTTTCAACCTGCTTTGGTGCACCTTTTTTCCCTAGGCCTGCTGGTGTCTATGCTGATCTGTTAATTAAAAGAATAGAATCTTTTAATTCTCAAGTTTATCTGGTTAATACAGGCTGGACTGGTGGCCCACATGGTGTTGGCAAAAGATTTAGTATCCCCACTACAAGGAGAATTATTAATGCTATTCAAGCTGGAGAACTAAAAACGTCAGAAAAAACAATACTTGACGGTTTAAATTTAGAAATCCCAAATCATATTGAAGGGGTTGATAAGAACATACTCAACCCTAGACAAACATGGGATAATGCTGATGATTATGATGAGGCTGCAAAAAAACTTATAGCTCAATTTGAAGAAAATTTTAAAAAATTCAACGTTAGACCAGAAATCTCCAAAGCCGGACCTAGCATGTAGGGTTAAGGCAAATGACTAGTGCTAACTTTGAAAAAGCACTTGTTGCCCTGAGTAATAGAAAATTCTTTAAAAATATTTCAATTTCAAGAGGTATAGAGCGTGAGGCTTTACGTTCAAATCTCAATGGAGTTATTTCTAAAACCCGACATCCTAAATCTCTTGGGTCTGCATTAACAAACCCCTTTATAACAACTGACTTTGCTGAGGCGCTGATCGAAATGGTTACCCCAACTTTTGATACAGTTCAGGGATTGCATAGTTTTCTTGAAAATCTGGATTTTTTTGTAAAAGAAAATCTTAATGATGAGATTCTTTGGAACGCCTCTATGCCATGTGAATTAGGTGATGAAAAACAAATACAAATTGCTGAGTACGGTGTTAGTAATACTGGAAGATTAAAAAACATATATCGGAGAGGCTTACGTGAACGTTATGGCTCTGCCATGCAATGTGTTTCTGGAATTCATTATAATTTTTCTCTCTCAAAAAAGAGCTGGCAAGATTTTTTTAATCAAAATGAATCCAATCAAACAGAAATAGACAGAGCTTATTTTGGTCTAATTCGAAATGTAAAAAGGAATTATTGGCTTATTGCATATTTATTTGGTGCCAGCCCGATATGCCATCAATCATTTCTCCAAAAAAGAGAGCATGAATTAATAGAAAGAAAAGCGGATCTTTATGCGGAAACATCTACAAGCCTGAGAATGAGCGACATTGGCTATCAGAGCCTTGAACAGGATAACCTGAAAATTTCATATGATGATTTGGATACCTTTGTGTCTGGTTTGATTGATGGAATTAAAAACCCATCAAAGAGGTTTGAAAGAATAGGACTCCTTGATAAACAAAATTATCCATTACAAATTAGTAATGGAATTCTGCAAATTGAGAATGAGCTTTATGATGTAGTTAGACCAAAAAGAAAGGTTCTTGCTGGAGAGAGACCAGCAAATATTCTAATGTCAAAGGGTGTCGAGTATATTGAATTTAGAGGATTAGATATTAATCCTTATGAACCTGTTGGTATTAGCAAAGAACAAATACAATTTTTGGATCTTTTCTTGCTGCATTGTCTGATTAATGAGTCACCTATGCTTGAAGACAATGAGAGTAAGATCATAAAGGAAAACAACAGGGCTGTTATATATAAAGGCAGAGATAAACAAACAACAATTTTTGTTGAAGGTAAGGAGGTATCATTAAATGAAGCAGCAAAGAATTTACTTGAAGAAATCTTAGCAATAGGCAATGAGATGGCTTTATATGATCAATCTCTAAAAAAATTAACGGAAGAATTTATTCCAACTGTCAGCCCAATATCTAAAAAGATAATGTCAGATATTTTTGATAATCAAAAAACTCATTGTGAGTTGATTTTGGAATTATCAAAACATCATAATGAAAACAAAAAATATAATGATAAATCTCAACTAGATAACTTTGAGAAGGCTTCAAATCAATCAATTGATGAGCAAATGAAACTCGAAGAAAAAGATAAAATTGATATAATCGAATATCTTAAAAATTTTAACCAAGGTCTAAGGGGATAGTATGAAGGCGCTTAATTGCATTGAATTAGCTGGTCAGGAAAAATGGTCAGAAACACTTCAATATATCGAAGTTGATGACCCAATCCCAGGCGATAATGAAATTTTAATAAGCCTAAAAGCAGCTAGTGTTAATTTCCCTGATGTATTAATGGTTCAAGGTCTGTATCAATTCCAGCCGCCCATGCCTTTCATTCCAGGTGCCGAAGCAGCAGGTGTTGTGGAGAAAGTTGGATCAGGCGTCGCTGACTTCGATGAAGGTGATCACGTTTTTGTGATGACAGGAAATGGATGTTTTGCAGAAAAACTAGTTGCAGATCAATCTAGAGTGCAGAAGATCCCAAAAGAAATGGACCTTCAGGTCGCTGCAGGACTTGCCATGACCTATGGAACATCGCTGTATGCATTGAAGCAAAGGGCCGACCTTCAGGCAGGAGAAACATTATTGGTTCTTGGAGCAGCAGGTGGGGTTGGTTTGGCTGCTGTTGAGCTAGGCAAGTCTATGGGTGCAAAGGTTATTGCTGCAGCTTCAACACAGGAAAAGGTGGATATTTGTCTTGAGCATGGTGCAGATGAAGGATTTGTTTATAAATCGGGCAATATGAATAGAGATGAACAAAAAGAGTTCTCAAATAAAATTAAAGAACTTACTGGAGGTATAGGTGCTAATGTGGTTTATGATCCTGTCGGGGGATCCTTTAGTGAGCCTGCTATTCGTGCAACAGCTTGGGAAGGGAGATATTTAGTAATTGGTTTTGCAGCTGGTGAAATACCTAAGCCGCCCCTTAATCTTGCATTGTTAAAAAGTTGTCAAATTGTAGGTGTTTTTTGGGGTGCATGGACGGCAATGTTTCCTAAAGAAAATCACAAAAACTTTGAAGAACTTTTTGAGCTTTTAGAAGCAGGCAAAATTAATCCTCGTATAAAAGATAAATTTAAGCTTGAAGATTCAGCAAAAGCAATTGCGCACCTAGCTGAAAGGAAGGCAACTGGAAAGGTAATTGTTGAAATCGCATAAATTAACGCTGTTTGGTTTTTTGTTCTTATGCATTTCGTGCACGAATGAATCTGATGAAAAAATGAAAGTAATACACAAAGATAATCCTGACTTTCAAACAGAAGAGTATCGAAAGATTTTTCTGGATGGAACTCACAATACCAGAGAGCTTGGTGGGTATAAAACTACTGATGGAAAAAAAGTCAAATGGGGGGTCTTGTATCGGTCTGATAAATTATCCGACCTCTCAACAGATGATCAAGAATACTTATCATCACTGGGCATTAAAAATGTAATCGACTTCAGGTCAAGTAATGAAAAATCTGAGGATCCAGACCTAATTCCCGATGGTATGCGATACATCCAATTACCAATTGAGGCGGACGGCGCCATTCGCCCAAAAGTTGAAGCTATGATGAGAGGTCAAGATCAGGGTGATTTGGGCGAATTGCTAGTTGAAGCGAATGCAGAATTTGTATCAAAGTACAAAGGTGTCTACAAAGACTTCCTTGAAACTCTCGCAAACGAACAAAAACCATCTCTTTTTCATTGTACAGCCGGCAAAGATCGGGCTGGATTTGCGGCAGCTATAACATTGCTAGCAGTTGGCGTCCCAATGGAAACAGTAATAAATGATTACATGAAAACAAATGAATACACAAAAGAATTCGTTGATGATTACTTAAAGAAAATTAAGCTTTACTCCCTTAATCAAGCAGATGTAGACCAATTAAGGCCGATAATGGGCGTGGAAGAAAGATTCATTGTTGCTGCCATGGATAGAATTATTGAAGATTACGGATCAATAGAAAACTTTATTGCTGAAGGGCTTGAAATTGATGACGAAACCCTAGGAAAACTTAAAAATTTTCTCTTAGAGAAATCCTGATTAATAAGCTACTGATTGATAAGTAAGAAGTAAATTCTCTTTAATAAAAGGCGGTCTAAAATAGCCTAAGTATTTTTGATCGGGTCCGATCAAAATAATATTGTTCATATGATTGTCTAAATGATCTGCATGGCTAGCATGATCTTTTTGTTTGGGTGATGTGACCATGACATCTAGTTGCGTTGCTAGATTAACCAACATTGGACGAATTGCTACTGCTCCGTAAAAATTTTTATTAAATGCTTTTGCATACATATCGATTTCTTTGGGTGAATCGTTTTCTGGATCAATAGAAATTAAAAGTACCTGCTTATCGCTTAAATCCATACCTTTTTCAGACAATGTTAAAAAAAGCTCCCTAATCATGGACATAGAAACAGGGCATTCGTCTGGGCAATTAGTAAAACCAAAATAAACCAGCGTCCATTTATCCTTTAAAAAGTCCTTAGTAATCTTGGTATTGTTAGAAGAAATGAATTCAAAATTAGAAATCTCTTTAGGCTGACTAAGTGAATAATAACCGTTCACCAAAAGTTCGCTCCTAGACAGCTCGCGTGGTGTTGTTAGTTTATTTACAAATAAAGTCAGGACAGTAGCCATAAATAAAATTATTAATATGATTGAGATTGAAATATTTCTGTTCATAAGATGAAATGATCAATTAACAACGTTAAAAAAATAAGAAAAATATAATAAATTGAATATTGAAATGTCGGCATAGCAAGGGTATTTGAATCATCACCATACAACCTAAATGCATACCATAAAAAAATTGATCCAAGCACAATAGCTGAGACTAAATAAAATGCTCCAGACATCATTACAAAATAGGGAAATAAACTCACCAAAAGCATGACAATCGTATAAAGAATAATTTGTAATTTTGTAAACGAAATGCCATGTGTAACTGGAAGCATTGGGATATTTTCTTTGGCATATTCATCTTTTCTATGAATGGCTAAAGCCCAAAAATGTGGTGGCGTCCACGCAAAAATAATTAATACCAGCAAAAGAGCGTTAGGATCAATGCTCCCAGTAATAGAACTCCAACCTAAAAGAGGAGGCGCGGCTCCAGCAAGACCACCAATCACTATGTTTTGAGGCGTTGCTCTTTTTAAAAAAACTGTATAAATAATTGCATAGCCTATCAATGAAGCAATTGTTAGATATGCTGTCAGCACATTTACATATCTGTATAAAATGGCATAGCCAATCAAGCCGATGACAATAGCAAATGAGATTGCTTTGCTGGAAGATATTTCTCCTTGAGGTATTGGTCTTTCACTTGTTCTTGACATATTAGCATCAACTTTTTGATCAACCACTTGATTAATGGCAGCGGCAGAAGCTGCACATAAACCAATTCCTATGAGTGAAATTAAAATTAATAATGGATTAAAGTTAGACCCGTTGGTTGCCAATAATGATCCAATTAATGAAGTTATTAGCATCATAAAAACCACGTTTGGTTTACATAGATGATAGTAACTTCTGAGTATGCTCATTTTTTCCAAGCCAGCATATTTATATAGAGAGTTGTTAATAATAACAGTGCTGCGACTAAATTATGAGCAATCGCGATATAAAGTGGTAATACATAAACCACATTCATTATCCCAAGAGATATTTGAGTAAGTAGAACAATTCCTATAGTAGATGCGAGAGGTGCGGCACTAGAGAACCACAACCTGGAAATTAATATTAGAAAAATAATTGTTAGAAGTATTGCTGTTATACGATGGGAATAATGTATCGCAACCCTTGCTTCATTATCTAAAAGGCCATAAAGATAGTTTGGTCCAACCTCCTGAGCAAGATTAAATCCAGCTGAAAAATCCATATCTGGTATAAAACTGCCTTGGCAAGTTGGAAAATCTGGACATGCCAATGAGGCATAATTTGTTGAAGTCCATGCCCCTAGAAATATTTGTATGACCAAAACAAACAAAGCAAGCATCGCTAGATTTTTTAAGTGACCGATTTGAAAGTTTTGGAAAAAATTAGAATTTTTAATGTACAAATAAAAGAATGTGGAAAGAGTAATAAAGCCCCCAAATAGATGAGTTGTTACTATTATGGGCAGCAGCTTAAGGCTGACAGTTAAATAACCAAACAATCCTTGGCAGCAGATGAATATCAACAAAAAAATTGAAATTCTTTTGTTTTGTGTATCATCGGTTTTATGGGTTAAGTACACAACAAAAATTGCCAGCAAACCAAGTGCAGCAGCAAAATATCTATGAACAACCTCTGGAATAGCTTTATCTATCTCATATGGAAATGCTGGATATCTTTGCTCAGCGAGAGCAACTTCTGCCTCAGTCGTTGGAAAAAAAACAAAGCCATAGCATCCTGGCCAGTCAGGACATCCCAGCCCAGCATCAACTAGTCTAGTCCAAGCGCCCAGAGCTATAACCACGAAAGCAAATAGAATTCCAAAGAGAGATACATTTTTTATATTCATATAAGCACCTTTAAGTCTTTTAGGATTAACTTTGGATCCATTGAGGCATCAAAAAACATTACTGCCCGACCATATGGATCTATTACAAAAATTCGAGGGGTTGAGAAATAATCTGTAGTATTTTTTTCAATTTGATTTATGAACTCATCATTTACATCATTAAAAATTTCAATTCGCGGAAAATCATCTAATAATTTTGCATTTGGTTGAAAAGACTTTGATTGAACGAAAATTCTTTTAAGCTTGAATATATCTCTGTTAAGAGCAACATTTAACTGTCGCATTACATAAAGTGCATTCTCAAAATTAAGATCATTATTGTAATAAACACCCAGTACCCACTTACCATCCTCAAATTCAATTACAGATCCGCTCTCATCAACTAACGACCTAGGATTAACTTCAAAATAACTATCAAAAAAAGTTCCATTATTTTTTGTGTTCTCAGGTGAGTACCCAAGGTTAAATGCTAGCGTTGATCCAATAATTACAATTAGTGGCGTTACTAATAGAAAAATTAAAAAAATCCGATTATTCATTCTCGTTCCTATTTATTGTAAAAAAATACATTGCTGCAAGGACTATTGTCATGACAAACCACTGTAAAGCGTACCCAAAATGCCTAGTAGATGAAATGGTAAAGGGGACAATTTCTTGAAAAGTTAGTACTTCCCGATGATTTGCATCTAGGTGTAAAAAGAAATTTTCGACTGATTCTGAATACTGTTCGCTATAAAAATTTGTGTCTCTTAGCTGACTAATTTTAGGCCAGCTTTCAGTAATAAGATTATCTCCAAAGGTAATATTTCTTTCCGGGCGATAGATTATTCCTGTAATTGTCTTTGAATTAGATGTTACATCAAGCATTGGTGACAGTTGACTCATATCCGCTTTTGATAACCACCCTCTATTTACCATGATTAGTCGATCATCCGAAAAAATAAATGGCGTATAAACTTTATATCCTGGTTTACCATCCAAAAGCTGATTGTCAAAAAGTATTTGTCTTGAGGAATCAAACCTTCCCTCAATAGAAACATTGGACCACGCCTGAAGTGATTGAGAATATGGGATGCTCGGTTTATAAGCATAAAATTCTTTTTCTTCTTGTGCTTTAAGGTTACCTTTATAAACCTGCCAAATTCCAAGGGAGAAGAACACTATTATAAAAAAGAAGCTAAAAACTGATAAAGCTGAATTTTTTTTTATTAATTCTAAATAATTCATTATAGGTTTAAGTTACAATCAAATAATGTGGTTGAAGCCTGCTATATTCATCTTAATCATTTTAATACTTCTAAGTTTAACGAGTGGTCTGTTCTTTCTGTTCAAAGACAGAGGCAATAGCAAAGGAACAGTAATAAGCTTGGGTGTTAGAGTATCACTGGCTGCCTTGCTTCTTATATTAGTAGCTTATGGCTTGTATACCGGAGAACTTGGCAACTCAGTGCCGTGGGGCTCTTAAAGTATATAAACAAACATAAATAGCATCACCCAAACAACATCAACAAAATGCCAGTACCATGATGCTGCTTCAAAACCAAAGTGCTCATGAGGGTCTGGTTTAAAGTGATTATAAAAAACTGATCTAATCAGCATCACTGAAAGCATCAAACCGCCCATCATCACATGAAAGCCGTGGAACCCTGTTAGCATGAAGAAAGTTGACCCATAAATTCCAGAATTTAAGGTTAGGCCATAGTGTTCGTAAGCTTCATAATATTCAAGCGCCTGAAGAAAAACAAAAAATATTGCAAGTGAGACGGTAACGCCCAGCCAAATATTAAACTTATTTTTATTTGCAGCCTTTAAATTAACATGAGCCATATGAACTGTTACGCTAGAGCTTAGAAGAACGACTGTGTTCCACAGTGGAAGCCAAGTTAATATTTTATCCCATCCAGGAAAAGCCATACTTTTTTCAGGAACAGTGTAAGCAGCACCCAAATCTGGAGTGGTCAAAAGCGGCCAAGTTGACTGAAAATTTTCCCATAGCATATTTGCTAAGCCTTTTTCTCCCTCACCGCCAAGCCATGGAACTGAAAATGTTCTCACATAAAATAATGCACCAAAAAATGCTGCGAAAAACATTACTTCTGAAAAAATGAACCATGCCATTCCATACACAAATGATTGATTTAGCTGAGCACTATCTAGTCCTGCTAAATGTTCTTGAACAACTTTTCGAAACCAAAAGAATAAGGTAGCACCAAAAGATGCCAGCCCAGCATAAAGCATGTACTTGGCCATGCTGTCAGGCTGTCCCATTGCATTGATAGTACTGGCAGCACCCATAACTAGAATAAATAAAGAAGTCGCAGCATAGATTGGAAATCTGCTCTGCTCTGGTACATAGTATTTTTCGTAAGTGCTCATTTCTAACTCCCCATTGAGTGATGATCTTCACCATGCTCATGCATGTAACTGGCTAATTCGTCTAAATTGTCTTCGGTAACATCGAAGATTGTGTACGAGAGAACAATATTATTAATATTGTCTGGTAATTCATTATCAAAAATAAGTCTTACTGGTAGCAGAGCTTCTTCACCTGACTTTAAGATTTGTTGCTCAAAGCAAAAACATTCTAATTTTTTTAAATGAGCAGCTGCATTCGATGGCGCAACGCTTGGAATGGCTTGAGCCACCATTGCTCTGCTGGTTGTATTTTTAACATAATAGGTAGCCGTGTAGTATTTACCAGTTGTTATGTTTATAACCTCATCAGAAGGACCAAAATCCCACGGCATTTGTTCATTATTATGAGAAACAAATTGAACAGTAATATCTCTACCCTCTGAAATATCGCTTTCGACAATCCTGGTTGGAGATAAGTCAATCTTTCCATTCAGTCCAGTGACTTCACAGAAGACATCATAAAGAGGGACCAAGGCAAAAGAAAAGAAAAACATGCCCAGCACTGCAAGTGAAAGCATCTTGATAGTCTTTTTGCCTCCCTCGTTCATAATTACTTAACTTCTGGTGGTGTTGAAAATGTGTGGTATGGAGGAGGAGAATCAACTGTCCATTCTAAACCTTGGGCTCCCTCCCAGACTTCAGGAGTAGCCTTCTTCCCACCCATAACTGTTCTTACAACAATAAATAGGAAGAGTATTTGAGAGGCACCGAACAAGAAAGCTCCAACAGTAGATACCATATTCCAGTCCGCAAACTGAAGCGCGTAATCAGGAATCCTTCTAGGCATTCCAGCTAAACCAATAAAGTGCTGTGGGAAAAATGTAACGTTTACGCCAATAAAAGAAAGCCAAAAGTGCAAGCGGCCTAGCCTTTCGTCATACATGTTTCCACACCATTTAGGAAGCCAGTAATATACTGCAGCCATAATTGAGAATATTGCTCCAGGTACGAGTACATAATGGAAATGAGCAACAACAAAATATGTATCATGATATTGAAAGTCAGCTGGTGTAATAGCAAGCATTAGCCCAGAAAACCCGCCGATCGTGAATAGAACAACAAATGCTATTGCAAACAACATCGGTGTTTCGTAAGTTATTGAGCCTCTAAACATGGTTGCAACCCAATTAAAAACCTTAACTCCTGTAGGAACTGCGATTAGCATGGTTGCCCACATAAAAAATAGTTCAGCTGCTAATGGCATTCCAACAGTGAACATATGATGAGCCCAAACGACGAAAGAAAGAATAGCAATTGAAACCATTGCCCAAACCATTGACGAGTAACCGAAAAGCTCTTTCCTAGAGAAAGTAGAAATTATATGCGAAACAATTCCGAAGGCCGGTAATATCATTATGTAAACCTCAGGGTGACCAAAGAACCAGAAAATATGTTGAAAAAGGACTGGGTCTCCGCCACCTGCAGCATTGAAGAAACTGGTTCCAAAGTGGATATCCATCAGCATCATGGTTACTGCTCCTGCTAGGACAGGCATAACTGCTATCAACAAATATGCTGTTATAAGCCATGACCAAACAAACAATGGCATCTTCATCAAAGTCATTCCTGGAGCTCTCATATTCATAATAGTTACAATCACATTAATGGCTCCCATAATTGATGAAGCTCCGAGAATATGAACAGAAAAAATGAAAAAAGTAACACTGGGTGGTGCATATGTTGTGGATAATGGAGCATAGAAAGTCCAACCAAAATTAGGTGCTCCTCCCTCCATAAATAAAGAGGAAAGCATCATCAAAAAAGCAAAAGGCAAAATCCAAAAACTCAAATTATTCATTCTAGGTAGTGCCATATCTGGGGCACCAACCATCATAGGAACAAGCCAATTTGCTAACCCTACAAATGCTGGCATCACTGCTCCAAAGACCATTATTAGACCATGCAAAGTAAGCATCTGGTTATAAAATTCTGGCTCTACGATTTGCATACCAGGCTGAAATAACTCTGCTCTAATTACCAGAGCCATTGCTCCACCAATTAAGAACATCGCAAAGCTAAACCAAAGGTATAAAGTGCCAATATCTTTATGGTTTGTGGTGAATAACCATCTTGTTAAGCCCTTTGCAGGACCGTGATGGTGATCGTCATGAGATTCTATAACTGCGCTCATATTTACTTCCTATATCTTAATTTTGTTTTCTTTATATTCTACAATTTCTTTTGGAGCAACAATTTCACCGTCTCCTTTTGCATCATTGCCCCAAGCTCTTCTTGTATATGTAATAACAGCCGCCATATCAACTTCAGAAAGTTGATTCGCAAAAGATTGCATTGCAGCACCCTGAACTCCTTCCATCAGTATTTCTACGTTGCGAGGTTTATTGTTTAAAACTATGTCGCTACCTGCTAGTGCGGGAAAGATTCCAGGAATTCCTGCTCCATTCACCTGATGACAGGCAACGCAGTTCATTTGATAAACACCCTCTCCTTTTGCAACTAACTCTTCCATGGTCCAATCTTTCTCAGTTAGCTGGGCAAGTTCAAAGGCTGCCTGTTTTTTTTCTGCTACCCAAAGATCATAGTCTTCGGGGGTGACTGCTCTTACCACTACTGGCATGAAGCCATGATTTTTTCCACATAATTCGGTACATTGACCTCTGTATATACCTGGCTCATCTACAATTGTCCAAGCGGTATTAATGAAGCCTGGTATAGCATCCTGCTTGATTGCAAAATCTGGCACCCACCAAGAGTGAATTACGTCATTTGCTGTAATTAAGAATCTAATTCTTTTGCCAGTGGGGATCACAACCGGCTCATCAACTTCAAGTAAATAGTGTTCGCCTTTTGGTGTTTGATTGTAAATTTCGTCTTGATCAGTGGTTAGGTTGGAGAAAAAGTTAACACCGTCCTCTAAATACTTGTATTCCCATTTCCATTGATAACCGACTACTTGAATATTTATATCGCCTTCTTCGTCAGCATACATTTTCTGTAATGTATTAGTTGCTGGTACTGCCATACTAATTAATATTACAAAAGGAATAACGGTCCAAAGTATTTCTAATTTTGTATTTTCATGAAAGGTAGCTGGCTCTGGATTTTTCTTCTTAGTATGAGCATACATTGAATAAAACATGACACCAAAGACAAGAACTCCGATGGCAACAACGATCCAAAAGATGAACATGTGAAGACCAAAAACTTCTCTACTAATGTCGGTTACACCCTCAGTCATGTTAAGGGCATTCCATTCTGCAAAAGCTGACTGACTAAAGATTAAACCTAAAAAAATTGTAAGCGAACTGATAAAAGTTGAACGAATATTAAACATTGTGGTCCCTTGTGCCGTGTTCTGAATAAAATAAATTATTTGTATAATCAATTATAAATAAAAATAATGTGAATTTACAGTTAAATATCAATTAATTAACGATTTACGGTCGCTATGATAGCTTCATTTAAAGCTTACTTCTAGGGGGATTTAAAGGAAAATTTAACATCAATATTCTTAAGCTTTTAAAGCTTTTTAATTTTGTTTTCTTCTTGTGGATTTTTAGGTTTAAGCTCTTCAAAATCACAGCTAACACAGATGATTTTTTCATCATCATAGGTCACCGCAATTCTATCAAGAGCTTTGCATTTTGGACAAATGGCTCCTGCAATGAACTTCAGTTGCTGCTTATTCATAGAATTTCTTTAATAATATTTTTTGTAGTTGGTTTTTTCCCAAACCAATACTCAAAAGAAAGAGCTGCTTGCTCCACCAACATACCCTCTCCAGAATATATGTACTGAGAATATTTTTTAAACCAGTTTCTTGTTGGTTTGTGAGGATTGCCATAACTCAAATCATATAGAATGCAGTCTTTAGAAATTTTTAAGTTGTTAAAGAATTTAGGCACTGATGAATCATGGCCAGCAGATGAACAATTTATAACTATATCAGGGCTAAGCTCATAATCATGAAGAGAAACGGATTCCCCGAACCGACCAATTAATTTCTTTGCATTTTCTTCGCTCCTGTTTGCGATCTCAATACTACTTGGATTGAAACCGCCAATGGCTGGGATTATGCTGGCAGCTGAGCCACCTGCTCCAAGTATTAAAATTTTTTTATCTTTGATTGATATGCCTTTTTTGCTTAAATCATTTACAAGTCCCTGGCCATCAGTGGAATGCAAATATAATGACTCATTGCTTTTTTTTATGGTGTTAGCTGAATGAATTTTATTAACAATACTAGATTTGTTCGCATCAAGCTCAAGCACTTCTTTTTTTAATGGAAGAGTTACGTTTAATCCTAATGCGTTAGGGTTGTCAAAAAATTGATTACAAAAGCTGCTAAGATCGCCGGCATTAACAAGATATTTCTCATAGCTGATTTTAATATTTAGCTCCTGCGCAAAAATATTATGAATCTCAGGAGACAGTGAGTGCTCAATTGGAGAGCCAACAACTCCTAACTTATATTCCATTTTTATGCATGCCAATCATTTGATAAAAAATCATTAAGTTTTTTGTTCATGGAAATTTGCTTGCTCGTTAATTTGGTTGGCCAAGCAACATTTTGAGGTAGTGAAGCTAGAATTGAGTCTGTTCTTCCCCCTGATTCAATACCAAACTTCGTACCCCTATCAAAAAGCAAATTAAACTCTACGTATCTTCCGCGTCTATATAACTGAAATTCTTTTTCATCTATAGAAAATTTAGAGTTCAACCTTCTATTTATTATTTTTTTATAACTAGATAGATAGGTTTCAAACATATTTGCTAATAAGCTAAGTGAGCTTGTTATGTTTTTATGTTTCAAGTTATCAAAGAAGATCCCTCCTATACCCCTCTGTTCATCTCTATGTGGTAGGTAGAAGTATTCATCACAATTTTTTGCAAATCTTGAATAATAAGTTTTATTAAATTTGTTTAAAAAATCTTTTGCGCCTTTATGCCATAACTCAGCATCTGTTTTATAAGGAACGTAGGGTGTTAAATCAAAGCCGCCGCCAATCCACCATTTTTTTATTTCCTTTTTGTTATGAATAATAAATATTCTTCCATTCATATGACTGGTGGGTGCTTTTGGGTTTGATGGGTGAGAAATTACAGATAGTCCAGACGCAATGAATTCATCTCCTTTTTTTAAGCTTAATGCTTTTGCTTGAGAAGAACTTGGAATGTTATTGTCATGAATTAGTGAAAAATTTATTGCAGCTTTTTCAATTTTATCTCCGGAAAGAATAATTGTTTTTCCTCCACCACCATTTTGTCTTGACCACTCAGAAATATTTTCTTCAATGGTTTCGTTAATCCCTGCAAAATCAGATGATATTTTTGATTGATGGTCCTGAAAAAGACTAACAATCTGTTTGTTTAAATCTGAATCTATCTTCACTTAATTACTCTCTTATTACCTTTTTTGATTTAAGCATAATAATTTTTGATGGCTTAGAAATTCCCCCAAGCTGATGATTAAATAATGCAACTTCATTTGATTTAAAAGTATTGCATATATCCTTAAGATTGTTTGTATATTCTGTTCCGGATATGTTTGCTGATGTAGAAATAAAAGGAGCTTTAAGTTCTTTAATCAGTGCATTTAGATGATAGTGGGTGCTCACTCTACATGCAATATTATTTTTTTCATCCACAATATTTTCCAAAATTTTGCTTGTTGATTTTGCTACTAAAGTTACATGTCCTGGCCATACCTCTCTCATAAATTTTCTATCAGCTTGATCAGACTCTATATGCTTTAATGCATTGTTAATGTCATGAAATAGGATGATGTATTTTTTATTTTTTTTTCTCTGCTTTAATTTATCAAGCTTTGTAATAGCAGATCTAGTTGCGATACAACCTAAGCCCCAAATCCCATCAGTTGGATGTATTAATATGCGATTGTTTGAAAGCCAGTCAGCGCCCTCATTGACGTCAACAATTTCTTTCAAAATTAGTTTGTTTCAGAGTTAATCTGAATAACTTCTTCGGTTTGATCTTTTCTAAACTGATCAAACTTCTCGCTTAAGTTTGAATCAGCAAGAGATAAAATCTGAACTGCACATAACGCAGCATTTATGGCACCAGATTTTCCAATAGCAAAGGTTGCTACGGGAATACCTTTTGGCATTTGGACGGTTGACATTAAAGAATCCAGTCCGTTCATATCACCACCCCCCAAGGGTATTCCTAAAACAGGCTTATGAGTGTGTGCAGCTATTACGCCAGCAAGATGAGCTGCCATGCCAGCAGCAGCAATAAAAATTTTAACTCCTTTGTTTTCAAGCTCTTCAAGCTTTCTAACAACCTCATGAGGTGTTCGATGAGCAGAAAGCACGTTAAGATCGTAAGAAACACCAAAATTAGATAAGATCTTTGCAGATTCTTCAACAATCGGAAGATCTGATTTAGATCCCATAAATATACCTACGGACACTGATTCGTTAGACATTATGATTCCTTAAAAAATATAGTTTAGATTATAAATAAAGAACTTATAATATCCACATGTCTATAATGAAAATATTAACTTTTCCTGACCCTAGGTTAAGAACAGTTGCTGATCCAGTAGAAAAATTCGACAAAAGTTTAAAAAAGCTAACAGATGATATGCTCGAAACTATGTATTCAGAAAATGGTATTGGGTTAGCTGCAACTCAAGTAAATGTTCATAAAAGAGTTATTGTTATGGATATAAGTGAAGAAAGAAATGAGCCCAGAGTATTTATTAATCCAGAAGTTGAAATAAAAAGCAACAAAAGTTTATTTACCTTCTCAGAAGGATGTCTTTCTGTACCAGGTTTTAATGAGGAAATTACAAGGCCTGATCAAATAATCCTAAAATGGCAGAACCTTGATGGCGATCGATTAGAAGATGAACCAGAGGGCTTGTTAACTGTATGTATCCAACATGAAATAGATCATTTAGAAGGCAAACTTATGGTCGACTATTTATCAACATTAAAGCGAGATAGAATAAGAAACAAGCTAAATAAGCGAATTTAAGCGAATTTAAGCGAATTTAATTATACTAAGCAACTTTTAAAATAATTCAATGGAAAATAAGTTAAAAATTGTTTTTGCAGGTTCTCCAAAATCATCTTCAACAATACTTCAATCATTAATTGACAATAGTAAGGTAGAAGTTCCATACGTTATTTCACAAAAGCCCAAAAGAGCAAAAAGAGGCAACAAGCTCATACCCACAGAAGTAGCTATTAAGGCCGCTAAAAATGGTATTGATTTATTGGAGCCAGGATCTTTAAATGAAATTAAAAAATTAATTACTGGCTTTGATTTTGATTTTCTTCTTGTTGCGGCCTATGGAAAAATTCTACCTGATTGGATGTTGAACGCTCCTGTTTATGAGCCAATAAATGTTCACTATTCAGTTTTACCAAAACACAGAGGGGCTTCTCCAATACAATCAACAATTTTGGCAGGTGACACAATGGCTGGAATATCAATAATGAAAATGACAAAGGGATTGGATGAGGGACCAATTTATAGAAAGTTTAAAATAGATATTAACGAATCGGATAAGGAAGAGCTTGAAGATAAGCTATCTATCATCGCAGCTAAAAATATTACTGGTGTTTTATCTGAAATAAAAAATAAGTATATAAAACCTATTGCCCAAAATGATGATGATGCATCATATTGCAAGAAAATTAAAAAAGAGTCTGGATTGATTGATTTACAAAAAGATGATTCAGAAAAAATACTTCTCAAGTTTAGAGCATATAAAGGCTGGCCTGGAGTTTTTTTTAGATATAAAAATGTAGATATAAAAATACATGGACTAAAGCTTTTAGATCCTAATGATGATATTCACATGGAAAATTCTGGTTCAATATTTAAAGTTACTAAAGATGGTTTATTTATTAAAACAATAGATTCAAAGATAGTAATCACTCACTTACAAATGCCAGGAAAGAAAGTCATTAATCAGACTGATATTTATAATGCATACTCAAATTATTTTGAATAACTTCCCATTGAGGCAAAACAGGTTTAAGTTACGCATATGAACATTCTTGTATTAGGGGCTGGAAAAGTAGGTAGAAATATTGCTAAGAATTTAGCCAGACAAACATTTGATGTTTGTATAGTTGATGTTGATATTGAAAGATTAAAAAGTATACAAGAGGATCATGACCTGGCAATTGTTCAAGGGCATGCATCAAGCCCTGAAGTTCTTAAAAAAGCAGGCGCCAATATACAGACTGTTGTTCTTGCAGTTACTAATGATGATGAAGTGAATATCGTCGCGTGTCAGCTAGCGAAAAAACTATTTAATGTATCAAAGACTATTTGTAGGCTATCTGACTATACATATATTGAGAACTTGGATGCTCTTGGCAAAGATAATATTGATGTTGCCATTAGCCCTGAGCTAGAAGTTACTCAGCACATTGTTGACCTAATTAATCATCCAGGTGCAGAACAAATAGAATCTTTTGCAGATGGTAAGGTGAAGCTAGTTTCAGTAAAAGCTAAAAAAGATGGAAAGCTTGTTAATAGGGAACTTAAATCCATAAAAAGTGATTTGCCTGACATAGATACATTTGTTCCAACTATATTTAGAAAAAATAAGCCCGTTGTTCCTGATGGAGGCACGGTCATCAAAGATGATGATGAAGTTTACTTTTTATCCTCTGAAGAGAATATAGACAAAATCGTTAATGAGCTCAGGGATCAAGGAGATACTACATCAAGAATAATGATTGTAGGAGGAGGCAGGATAGGCCTTTCCTTGGCAATGACCCTAGAAAAAAATTATAAAGTTAAAGTTTTGGAGCAAGACCATACCAAATGTGAATCAATTGCAAAAGATTTAAACAAAGCAATAGTATTAAAGGGAAGTGGCTCTGATGAAGAGTTATTGCGGAGCGAAAACATTGAAAATATAGATGTATTTTGCGCGCTAACAAATGATGATGAAACAAATATTATGTCAGCCTTCCTTGCAAAAAAACTAGGTGCAAAGAAAACCCTCATAATCCTTAACAATTATTCATACATTAATATTCTGCCGAAAAGTTTTGTAGATCTTCCTCTTTCACCACAAAGAATGACAGTTTCTCTAGTAATGCAGCATCTGACATCAGTAGATATGCCACAAGAGGTTTTATTAAAAATGAATTCAGGGGTTGAGGCCTTGGAAGGTGTTATCCATTTCAATAATGATACTAAGGATTTATTTGGATCAAAATATACCCTGCTTCCTCTACCTGAAAATTCGGTTCTTGGTTCAATCTATCGAAATGGAAAAAACATTATTCCATCTGATGACCTTACCATTGAGAGAGACGATCACTTAATAGTTTTTATCAACGGCAAGACAGACAAATCTCAAATTGAAAAACTCTTCAAGGAGTCATAAATTTGAATATAAAGCCTATTTTTTCATTATTTGGAATTCTTTTGTGCTCATTTAGTGCTGTTTTTCTAGTGCCAGCATTAGTGGGTTACATATTTAATGAAATAAATTACTTCAGCTTCATATTAGTTTTTTTTGGTGTGATGTTATTGGGTTTGCTAATGTGGCTTCCAAACAAAAACTCAATTGATGCACTCAAAATATCAGATGGTTTTATTGTTACTGCTATGTTTTGGTTCGTGTTAGGTGTCGTGGGTGCTATACCTTTTATTACTTATGGAATATCACCGGTAAATGCATTTTTTGAGTCAACATCTGGAATAACAACAACGGGCGCAACGATTCTTGTTGGCTTAGATGATTTGCCAAAATCACTTTTGATCTATAGACAGATGCTTCAATGGGTTGGGGGAATGGGGCTAATAATTCTTGTGGTCGCGATTATGCCAACTCTAGGTATTGGTGGTGGTCAATTATTTAAGATGGAAGTTCCTAGCTTTGAGTCTTCGCAGAGATTAACTCCTAGGATCACACAAAACGCAAAAGCTCTTTGGCAAATATATTTATTTTTGACGATTAGCTGTTTATTAGCATATTTAATCTCAGGAATGGGGTTGTTTGATGCCTTCGCTCATGCATTATCAACTGTTGCGATTGGTGGCTTTTCGACTCATGACGCAAGCATAGGCTATTTTGATAGTTTTGCTGTAGAGGTTGTTTGTATTATTTTTATGTTGATGTCTGCAACATCATTTTCGCTGCACTATGCTGCTCTATATGAGAGGAAGTTTCTTAAATATTTGTATAGTGAGGAGCTGAAATTTTTTCTTTCCGTGATTGCAATATTTCTTACTCTTACAATTATATGTTTTGCGACATTTTCAATGCTCGATTGGGATACGTTAAGAAAATCTATTTTCCAAACAATCTCAATAGTTACTACCTCAGGTTTTACAATAGACGATTATTCGCTTTGGCCGGGATATATACCTTTCTTGCTTCTTGTTGGAGCCTTTATTGGTGCTTGTTCTGGATCTGTTGGTGGCGGTCTGAAATCATGGAGAGTTCTTATAATCTTAGACCAGGCTAGGCAAGAAATAATTAAAACCATTCATCCAAATGCTGTTGTAACTTCAAGAATAGGTAAAAAAGTTGTTGATGCCTCTATTTCTGAAAAAGTCTGGGGGTTTTTTGCTGTGTATGTAATTACTTTCATAGTTCTTTTAGTTCTAGTGCTAATGTCTGGACTTGATTTTGAAAGCTCTTTTTCGGCTGTTGGGGCAACCCTTAACAACCTGGGACCAGGACTGGGGGAAGTTTCATCAAACTATGAATCTCTCTCAAGCTTTACAAAAATTGTTCTATCTTTAGCGATGATACTTGGAAGATTAGAAATTTTTACGCTTTTGGTTCTACTGACTCCTGCTTTTTGGAAACGCTAGAAATTATATAAATCTTTATTTTCTTCTATTCTTCTAAACTTTTTATATTCCCATGAATATTCTTTCGGATTCTTCGAAATTTCAGCTTCAAAAAGTTGATTCATATATTTATGACCGTCATCTAATTTAATTTGAGGTGAAGGTTGGGTAAATACTATTGAATAAATTGATTTATTTGGTTTGGTTACATAGACCATTACTGGAAGATTGTTCATTTTTTTTGCAAGTGAGCTAACTATTGTTGTTGAATAGCACTTTTTCCCGAAAAAATACGATTCGATGCCTAATTTTCTTTGTGGAACTTGATCAGAGGCGAGAGCTATAGTCTTATTGCTTTTAATGTCTATAAGCATTTGTCGAACACCTCTTATAGATGCCTCAACAGGTAATGAATTGTTATATGAGCGATGCTTTTTTACAAACTCATCAAAGGGTTTCAATTTAAAAGGTTTGTACATTACCGTACTTTGACTTTGTACTACTATCCAGGAAAGCAAGAAATCTATACTGCGATTGTGAAAAGAGAAACATAGCCTTGGGTTGTTAACAGTTTCTTGAGTGTACAAATAACGGTCTACAACCTTGTTAACGTGAAAGGAAGTTTTTTGGGCACCACGACCCCAAGAATAAAGACTTTCAAAAAATGAGATGAGTGTTTCTTTACAGCTTTCATTGGCTAGCTTGTCTATTTCATTTTTAGATTTATTGGTAAAAGCTGTAGTTATATTTGCTTTAGATATTTTGTAAAAATTTGTCCTTCTAATTAAAAATCTAAGACCGAGGTTATACGCAATTTCAATTAGCTTAGTTCCAATGGTTAACCCGTATATTGTTAAAACATAAAGTAATGTTTTCATACTTAATTATATGATCATATTAGAGTATATAATTTAATTTTTAGGATCTTTATATGCCTGCAAATTCAATGGATGAACTTGTTTCTTTGTGTAAGAGGCGAGGATTTATTTTTCAATCTGGAGAAATTTATGGTGGTCTTCAGGGAATATATGACTATGGTCCAATGGGGGTAGAGCTTAAGAAGAATATTAAGGATTCCTGGTGGTCATCAATGGTCTATAAAAGAGACGATGTTGAAGGCCTGGATGCGTCAATATTAACTAACCCAAAAGTACTTAAATATTCGGGACATGAGGATACTTTTTCAGATCCGTTAGTTGATTGTAAGGACTGTAATGGACGCTTTAGAGCCGATCACTTAGATGATAGTAAGTGCCCACTTTGCAGTTCAACAAACCTTACAGATCCGCGTCCTTTTAACCTGATGTTCAAGACGGCAGTTGGGCCTGTTGATGATGGTAAAAATTTTGCTTATTTAAGGCCTGAAACAGCTCAGCAAATTTTCACAAATTTTAAAAATGTATTGGATTCGAATCCTAAAAGTTTACCATTTGGAATAGCTCAAATTGGTAAGGCTTTTAGGAATGAGATTACACCAAGAAATTTTATTTTTAGAGTGCGCGAATTTGAACAAATGGAGTTAGAGTTTTTTGTAAAAAATGGTGATGATGAAAAATGGCATGAATATTGGTTAGAAGAAAGATTGTCTTGGTGGGAAGACCAGGGAGTTCCTAGATCAAGTCTTGAGATTTTGGATGTACCTCAGGATGAGCTCTCTCATTATTCAAAAAAAACATATGATCTTATGTATAAGTTTCCACATGGAGTTGAAGAATTAGAGGGTATAGCTAACAGGACAGACTTTGATCTTGGGTCTCACAGCAAAAATCAAAATGAATTTAAAATAACAGCCAAGGTCACAAACAATAAAGAATCTAATTCTAAGCTCGCTGTTCATAATTTAGATGAAAAAAAATGGGAGATACCATATGTAATTGAGCCTTCTGCTGGCGTTGATAGAGCATTCCTTGCAATACTTAATGAAGCATACAACGAGGAAAGCCTTCCTGATGGAAAAACCAGAACTGTATTAAAACTTTCAAAACATCTTGCTCCGATATCTGCTGCTGTAATTCCGCTCAAAAAAAATGATGATAAATTAGTAAACTTAGCTAAGGATATTAAGGACAAGTTACAGCAGGTATCAAACCGCAGAATAATTCTTGAAAATACAGGCAACATAGGAAAAAGCTATAGAAAACATGATGAAATTGGAACACCAAACTGTATTACAATTGATTACGACAGTTTAGAGAAAAAAAACAGTTACCCTAAGAGATAGAGATACAATGGATCAAAAAACAATAGATATAGATGATATTAGTAAACATTTGTTGCTATAAATAAACAAATGTTGTTTATTAGATCTCTTTTTTTTTATATTTTCTTTATATCTAGCATAGTTCTTGTTTCATTAGTAATAAATATTCTCTATTTTTTTAACTCAACAAAAACCTTACAAAATATTTGCAAATATTGGATTATATTAAACAATAAAGCTCTAAGTTTTCTTTGTAATATTAATTATGAGATTTCAGGAAATGAACACCTACCTAGTGAGCCCTGTATTATTATTGCAAACCATCAAGGTCCATGGGAATCATTGTTTGTTCAAACTCTAAAAATTCCTAGCAGCAGCATTATTAAAAAAAATCTTACTTTGATTCCTTTTTTTGGTTGGGGTTTAGCTGCATTGAAGCCTATTAGAATTAATAGAGAAACAAAGCTTTCTAGTTTAAAAAAAGTTGTATCAAAAAGTGTGAATAGGCTTAAAAATGGATCGACTGTGATCATATTTCCTGAAGGAACTAGAAATAGTGCAGACTATGGCCCCTCTAAATTTAGTGCAAGTTTCGCAAGAGTTGGAATGATTTCAGGCGCACCAATAGTCCCGGTTTGCCATAATTCTGGAAAGTTTTGGATAAATAAGACCTTTACCAAAAACCCAGGAACTATCAAAGTAAAAATAGGAAAACCTTTTTTCATTAAAAATGAAAAATTAGATGTTACAGAAATAGAAGAATGGTTTAGAGAAAACTATAAAGCACTAAATGTCTAAGTTAGATACCGATAAAGCATTAGCATCTAAAAACTCTCTTCTTGGCTCTACTTGATCACCCATCAAGACTTCAAAAGCATCATCCGCTTCCTTGGCATCCTTTATGGTTACCTGCATCATTCTCCTGTTATCAGGATCCATTGTGGTTGACCATAACTGATCGGGATTCATCTCGCCAAGACCTTTATATCTTTGAACCTCTAGACCTTTGGTGCCACCTTTAGAAAGTTCTTTAACGTGGCTTTCTTTTTCAGCTTCATTTGATGAATATAAAGCTGTTTTACCTTTTGTGATTTTATAGAGAGGTGGCATCGCTATATAAATGTGCCCACTTTCAACAATCTCAAACATCTGCCTATAGAAAAAAGTTAGAAGCAGGGTTCTTATGTGTGATCCATCAACATCAGCATCTGTCATTATTATAATTCTGTGATATCTAAGTTTTGAAATATCAAAATCATCTCTTCCAATTCCACACCCCAAAGCAGTAACCATAGTGCCTATTTCTTGCGAAGAAAGAACTTTATCAATTCTTGCTTTTTCAACATTAAGAATCTTTCCTTTTAAAGGTAAGATTGCCTGATTTTGTCTGTTTCTTCCTTGTTTTGCTGATCCTCCAGCAGAATCTCCCTCAACTAAATATAGTTCCGAAAGTGTTGGATCTTTTTCTTGACAGTCTGCTAGCTTACCGGGCAATCCTGCCACCTCTAAAACCCCTTTCCTTCTTGTCATTTCTCTAGCTTTTCTAGCTGCTTCTCTTGCCAACGCTGCCTCAGAAACCTTTGTAAGTATTTGCATTGCTTCTTTGGGGTTCTCGAGAAGAAACTCGTTAAGGTATTTACTTAATATTGTGCTGACCACACCCTCTACTTCTGAGGATACAAGTTTTTCTTTGGTTTGAGATGAAAACTTTGGGTCTGGCACCTTTACTGAGATTACAGCAATGAGCCCCTCTCTAACATCTTCGCCCAACAACTCTATTGGTGCTTTTTTATTTAACTCTTCTTTTTTTATAAATGCTTTTAGAACTCTAGTTAAGCTGGCTCTGAATCCAGATAGATGAGTACCGCCATCTTTTTGTGGGATATTGTTTGTGTAACAAAGTACATTTTCAGAATACGAGTCGTTCCACTGCATGGCAACTTCCACAGTTATATCGTCCTGATTGCCCTCGCAATGGAAGGTCTCACAAACACTTTGCTTTCTTCCCTTTAAAAATTTTACGTAACCAGCAACCCCGCCAGAATTTTTAAACGTTTTTGACTTTCCTGTTCTCTCATCTTTTACTTCAATGTTTACGCCCGCATTAAGAAAGGAAAGTTCTTGGACTCGTTTATTGATAATGTCTATATCAAACTTAATAGATGTAAAAATTTTATCGGAAGGAGTAAATGTTATCTCGGTGCCAGATTCTTTTGAAGCTTTGACCTTGGAAAGTTTAGTTTTCTTTTTCCCTTCTGAGTATTTTTGTTGGTACATACCCCCATCTCTACATACAGTCAAAACTAATTCACTTGATAGCGCATTAACAACTGAGACACCAACACCGTGAAGACCACCAGAAACTTTGTATGAGTTATCGTCGAATTTTCCACCGGAATGAAGTGTCGTCATGATTAATTCAGCAGCTGGAACTCCTTCTTTCTCATGCTTATCAACTGGTATTCCGCGACCGTCATCTTTAACCGTTACCGAACCATTTTTGTTTATTTGCAATAGGATCTTGCTGCAATAGCCAGCCATTGCTTCATCAATGCTATTATCTAAAACTTCAAAGATCATATGATGAAGGCCAGTCCCGTCATCTGTATCACCAATATACATTCCTGGCCTCTTTTTAACAGCCTCAAGACCTTTTAAAACTTGGATATTTGATGAGTCGTATTTGGGATCTTTTTTAGATTTTTTTGGCATTAAGTTTAATGTTCCACGTGGAACTTTTTAATATTAAAGTTTTCATCTATTTTACTATTAAACAGGTCAGATATGTTTGAAAAAATGAATTGATTGGGTGCTTTTTTAATTATTGCTAATAAAGTTTCAAGGTGTGTTTCATCAATCTCTGAAGAGAGGTCATCTAAAACTGTTACATTATCAATACCCAGGTCAATTAACGTCATTGAAATAGCAAGCCCCCAGATTATAGAGAAGGCCTTCTCTTCTCCTCTTGAAAATAAATCTTTTGCCATGGATGAATCAAAATTAAAAACTAAATCAGCTTTATGAGGACCACATTGGGTAGTCTTTTTAAATAGATCCTGTGCTAATGATGCTTCCAGATCATCAAGCAAAACCTCATTGCTAAATCCTTTTTCTAAGCTAATGTTCATTATTGATAGTCTTTCTGCAAAACTATCATGAAGTTGGTCTTTAACAAGATTGAAGAAATTCGCTTTGATTTTATCTAAAAAATAACTCCTCTCATTTTGTATTACTGATGCAGCATCCGACAAAGGCATATTCCAAGAAATTGCCTCTTGTGGAGAATTTCGTTTTAGTGATGAGTTTCTTTGTCTTAAAGCTGAATAATATGAAAACCAGGATTTCTGATATGTGTTACTAACTAAAAATAATGAGCGGTCTAAACTTTTTCTTCTGTAGTCTGGAGCAGACGATAAATAAAAAAACATTTTAGAGTCTATTGCATTTATTGGTAGCAAGCTCACCAACTCTCTTTTTATTTTATTCTTTTCATTAACCTTAATTGATAAATTTTTAGATTTTGTTTTAGAAATTGTTATCTTTTGTCCATAGTCGCCAATTTTTGCAGAAATCTTGAAGCTCTCTGAGCCCAGCTTGATAAGGTTATTTGATTTTGTCGTTCTAAAAGAGTTGCCTGATCCTAGAATATAAACTGCTTCCAATATGGACGTTTTACCTGCCCCATTAGTTCCGTGGAAAAAATTAAGTCCATCACACAAATCATATGATGTGTTTTGAAAACATCTAAAATTTTTTAAAGAAAGATTTTTTATTGCCACCTAGATAAGAAGTGGCATTACAACATATTTTGGAAAATCAGCATCAGGCGGAAGCATTAAACAGCTTTTATCAGATCCAAAGAATTTTATATTACAAACACTTCCTTCTTGGTGGCTCAATATTTCTTGCAAATAATTGACATTAAAAGCTATATCAATATTTTCACCAGAATAATTAACGCTCAGCGTTTCCTCTCCGGCCTCTTCCTCGGGATTATTTGCGGAGACCATCAAACTTCCATCAGATACATTCAACCTTATACCTCTATATTTATCACTTGATAAAACACTAACCCTGCTTAAGCTTTCTGAAAGCTCTTTAACATCAACCCCAAGAACAAAACTATCGCCGGATGGTATGACTTGATTGAAATCAGGATAGTTTCCATCAATCAGCTTGCTTTTAAAGGTTATATTTCCTGTATTAAGCTCAATGGAGGAATCAGTTATTAATAACGAGACTTCCCCGTCTGCATCAGCTAGAAATTTTGTCATCTCATTTACAGACTTTCTAGGTACTATTCCAGAAAACGAACTTCCAGCAGACACTTCAAATGTGTTTATTGCTAATCTGTGCGCGTCTGTTGCCACAGCAGTTAAAAAATCATCTTTAAGCTCTAAATAGAGTCCATTTAAATAATGTCTCCAATCTTGATTACCCATAGCAAAAGATGTTGTTGAAAAGATTTTTCTCAGATCTTTTGAGTTAACCTTTAATTGTTCTCCACTTTCTTGATTCTCAAATATAGGAAAGTCATCACTTGGAAGTGTTGCTAGTGAATACTTTCCTGAGGGTGTTTTAAGTTGAATTTTATCTCCTGAGAGTTTAACTTCTATGCTTGAACCATCGGGTATTAATCGACATAGATCGTTTAATTTTTTAGCGGAGGTTGTAGTTCTTCCCTCGCTAGAAACACTCTCTAGTGGGCCGCTTGTCCTTACTTCTGACTCTAAGTCTGTTGCGGTTAAATGAAAACCTGACTCATTAAACTCAAGAAGTACGTTTGCTAAAATCGGAAGGGTTTGTTTTTTTTCAACAACACCCAGAGTTACTCCAAGAGCCTTGGTAATGTCCTCTTTTTTAAATACTGCTTGCATTAATTTGTGAGTGTTCTGGTGAGGTTTCTATAATCTTCCTCAAGTGAAGGTAGTTCTTTCCTGAGCTCAGCTATTTTTGAACATGCGTGAATGACTGTTGTGTGGTCGCGACCATTAAAAGACTCACCTATTTCAGGCAAGCTGTGGTTGGTAAGTTCTTTGGTTAAAGCCATAGCGAGTTGTCTTGGCCTGGTAATAGACCTACTTCTTCTTTTAGACAAAAGGTCTGAAAGTTTTATATTGTAATACTCTGCAACTGTTTTCTGGATGTTTTCTATTGAAACCATTTTTGCAGAAATAACAAACAAATCCTTTAGAGACTCTTTTACAAAAGGAACATCAATTTCTGTATTAGAGAACCTTGCATTTGCAACTACCCTTTTTAGCGCCCCCTCTAACTCTCTAATATTTGATCTGATTCTTTGTGCAATATAGATAGCGCAATCATTGGGCAGTTCAACGCCCATAAGTTGCGCTTTTCTTAGTAATACAGCTGCTCTGGTTTCTAGCTCTGGTGGCTCAACAATAACGGGCAGGCCCCAACCAAGCCTAGACTTTAGTCTTTCCTCTAATCCGTCAATTTCTTTGGGATATTTGTCACAAGTCAGCACCATTTGGTGGTTTCTGTCCAATAAGGTGTTAAATGTATGAAAAAATTCTTCTTGTGATTGTTCTTTGCCAGCAAAAAACTGAATATCATCAATCAATAGCGCATCAGCGTTTCTGTAAAAAGATTTAAATTCACTCATAGCCCCTAACTGCAAAGCCTTTACCATGTCAGCAACAAATTTTTCAGAATGCACATAAACAATTCTTTTTTTTGGGCTGTTTCTAAGAATTTCATTTCCTACAGCGTGCATTAAATGGGTTTTTCCAAGCCCAACGCCCCCATATATAAATAAAGGGTTATAGTCTCCTTTTGGGTTTTGGGCAACCTGTTTGGCAGCAGCTAGTGCCATATGGTTAGATTTGCCCTCAACAAAAGTACTAAATGTGAAAGCTTGAACTAAACCCGGATTTCTATCTTCAGAAGAGTCAAGTTTGTCAACAAATGTTGACTTATCGAGAGTCTTAAAAATTATTTCCTTTTCTGGGTCAATGCCGTTAAGCGCATCATTGATGTCGTCTAAAAAATTCTCTCTTACATGATTTAAAATAAAATCATTTGGAGCTTTTATCTCTAATGAGTTGTTGGTTGTTTCTGCAGATAAGGGCTTGATCCAGGTATTAAAGTCTTCTGATGAAAGCCTTGACTCAAGAAGGCCTGAACATTGTGTCCATAGTTCCAATATATCTCTCCGGTTTTGAAACAAGTCTAGCAAAAATTAACAAGATATCTACAGCATAAACCAATGAATTTTTTGTGGATAACTTGTGGCTATCTTTACATTAAAATTCTTTTTTTATTTTATGGAAAAAAAAATACTTTACTATATAATTTTGCTCCTATTTAGAGTTAACCATGAAAAGAACCTTTCAACCCAGCAACATTAAAAGAAAAAGAACTCATGGCTTTAGAGCCAGAATGGCAACCAAAGCCGGCAGAGCTGTGCTTTCTAATAGAAGAAAAAAGGGTAGGAAAGTTCTATCAGCCTAGCTACGCCACGCTCATAGGGTGAGAGCTAGTTTAAAAATTTTTTTTAAAAAATCTTATTCCGTCAAACCGGGAATATTTATAGTGGTAAGAAAAAAAGACTATCCTAGAGCCGTGGATCGAAACAGGATAAAAAGACAAATAAAAAGCGCTCTTGCTCAAACCTATAAAAATGATCAATCTAAAGATCTTATTTGTGTTGTGGGTGGTGGTTTGTTAAGTGAATCATATGTGGAAATAAAAAAATTGGTCTTGTTTGAGCTGTCTAAGGTAAATGCGTAATATTGCTATACGTTTAGTTCGAGGCTACCAGTGGCTTATAAGTCCATTGCTTGGTAACAATTGTAGATTTCACCCCACCTGTTCAGAATATTGTGTAGAATCCATTCACAAGCATGGGGTAATTGTTGGTGGTTGGTATTCCTTGGTAAGGATATTAAGATGTGGACCATGGTCTAAAGGTGGCATAGATGAGGTTAAATAATGAGTTTTAGGTTGTTGTGGATTCTGATGGTGGGGTTGTTTGCTTACCTTCTTTTTTGGGAGTGGTCACAAGAGTCAGCTGCAAAGGCAGAGCTTGTTGCAACCACAAGAGTTGATGAGGTTTCTTCTGGTGTCGATAGTGTTGATGGCTCAAATACTTCAAAAATAAGCAATAGCTCTTTGACCCTTGTTGTTGATAATTTAAGCGGCTCAATAATTGGTGTAGAGCTTAGTGAGTATCCTGTGCTTCAAAAAGAGGGCTCTCCAAACTTTAGGTTATTGGGGTCTGAGGGTGCCTTTAAGTTTTATGTCAAAAGTGGTTTTGGTATTGAAAGCCCTGCCTTTTCACTAAAAAACAATGATGGTTCCAGTATCACGCTTGTTTCGGGTGACGGTCTTTACAAAAAAGTTATATCGATTAAAGAGGGGTATTTGGTTGATATTAATGATAGTTATCTGGGTGGGAATAAGCCTGGAGATCCCTTTGTTGCAATGTATCGAACTGACGGCAAGCCTTTGGACGCCACAGACTCATGGATTGATAACGCCTCATATGTTGGGGTGGCCTTTAATACTCCTGATGATCCTTATGATAGTTACAGGCTGCGCTCTATTGATGAAAGGCTTCTGTTTGATCAGGTTGGCGGCTGGGTTGGTTTTATTCAAAAGTATTTTTTAACCGCTTTGCTGGTTAACCCAAATGATGTGGTGACAATGTTTGCAAACCCCCCCGGTGTTCCTGGTGGTGTTTACTCAATGGGTTCCATTGTTAGAGAAAAAACAATCTCTGATATTAATTCAGGTGTTTCACATAAGTTGTTTTTTGGGCCAAAAATCAGGTCTGATCTTATGTTAATTGCCAAGGACTTAGAGCTATCTATTGATATGGGGTGGTTTTGGTTTTTAGCCCAACCCCTTGTAATGTTGCTTGTAGTTATAAATGACCTTATTAATAACTGGGGTGTATCAATTTTATTGTTGACTGTTGTGGTTAAGTTGTTGCTTTGGCCAATTTCTGCAGCTGGTTTTAGATCAATGGCAAAAATGCGTGTCGTACAACCAAGGCTTCAGGAGATTCAGCAGCGCTATAAAGATGACAGACAAAAGCTTGGTGTTGAGATGATGGCGTTGTACAAGAAAGAGAAGATAAATCCAGCCGGTGGTTGTTTTCCAATGTTGTTGCAGTTTCCTGTTTTTATTGCTCTTTTCTTTGCTCTTAGAGAAATTGTGGAGCTTAGACATGCTCCTTTCTTTTTTTGGTTGCAGGATCTCTCGGCCCCGGATCCCTATTTTGTTTTACCAGTCGTAATGGGCGGGCTTATGTATTTAACTCAGCAACTAAACCCAACCCCGCCCAACATGGAGCCAATGCAGGTTCAAGTCATGAAGTACATGCCTGTTGTGTTCTCTGTGTTTTTTGTTTTTTTACCGTCGGGGTTAGTTTTGTACTCGGTTGCCAACGCACTATTTTCACTCGTTCAACAGCGTATGATGTATCGAAAATATGGTGCTAGTTCGTTCAGCACCCCTGGTGGTTAGGTCTCAGATCGGTGATTTTTGCCCTTGCAACCCCTGTAGGTAAGTCAGCTATAGCAGTTATAAGGGTTGCCGGTGAGGGCTGCCATAAAAAAATAAACTCTTCATTAGACAAACCAATAAATACTTTTGGTCAAATTTTTCTCAGGGATTTAAGGTCTCAAGAAGGAGTTCTTGATAGTTGTATGTTGGTTTTTTATAAAAGTCCAAAAAGCTACTGCGGTGAGGATATGGTGGAAATTTTTTCACATGGGGGGCTTGGTGTGGTTAAGGGTATTGTTGGTTTTTTGGAGCAGCTTGGCATGCGCGAGGCTGAGCCTGGAGAATTTACAAGACTATCAGTGGCAAATAATAAAATGTCTCTCAATGAGGCTGAAATGGTTTCGACTCTTATTGACTCCATTGATGAGCATGAGGTTATGTTAAGTGTTGCTGCTATTTCTGGGGCTTTGTCTGAAAGGGTTGTGAGGGTTGGAGATTTAATTGATTTATTAAGAGTGGAGTTAGAATCTCAAATTGATTTCTCAGATGAAGATGGGGTTAATGAAGAAAACATTGATCGGATGGGTGTTATGTGTAATGACATAATCAAACAGTTGGGTGACCTCAGAAATAATTCAAGGCTGGTGGATGATGTCGGGGAGAAAAAAAGTGTTTTGTTGGTGGGTCCTCCCAACTCAGGAAAATCATCTTTGTTTAATAGTATGTTAGGAAGAACGAGGTCCATCACGTCTGATATTGCAGGAACAACTCGCGACATGATTGAAAGTGAGATGGTTTTTAATTCAAATAAATTCAGTCTTTTTGATTCTGCTGGGATAAGAGATACAAATGATGAGATCGAATCTAGTGGCATATCATTGGTTTTACAGGAAGCAAAAAATCAATCATTGGTGTTAGTGGTGGTTGATAGTACTTGTTTAGATTTTATAGCGGTTTCAAAAAAGATATTAAAAGATGTTCCACACATCATCATATTAAATAAATCTGACCTTGGTGATTGTGATTCTCACCCAGGTGTAGATTTTACAGTCTCAGCAAAAACTGGTTTTGGTGTAAGTGGCTTAGTAAAAGGAGTGGCTGAATTAATCAGTTCGGTCAACCAAGATAAAGAGCGTCTTTTTCTTATTAATAATAGGCAAGCAAAGCTTATTGATGGGGCAACTGTATGTTGTGTAAATTGCTTGGAAAAAATATCCATAGAGGATTTTGAGTTGGCTGCAGAAGAGCTCAAACAGTCACGCGCACGTCTTGATGATTTTATTGGGTCCAAGTCTTCAGATGATTTACTGGGTGACATTTTTGCAAATTTTTGTATTGGGAAATGATGGGGGTATCTTGTTGGGATTTTGGTATAAAAAATAATATGCACAGTTTATACATTCACATGCCACAAAAGAGTCAGAAAGCTTATCCCTGTTTATCAACAACCCTAAACATATGCGTGGAGAGTCTTACAGGGAGATACCAACAGAAAATACACTCCATAATAAAAACAACTAAAAATATATATTTATATTTATTATTATTCTTATATGTTTGATGTTTTAGTTGTTGGTGGTGGTCATGCAGGGGTTGAGGCAGCTCATGCATGTTATAGATTGGGATTAAAGTGCGGCCTCATAACTCATAAAAAAAATACCATCGGTCAGATGTCTTGCAATCCTGCAATCGGTGGGTTGGGAAAATCTCATATAGTAAAGGAAATTGATGCAATGGGCGGGATTATGGCTCAGGCAACTGACATGTCAGGCATACAGTTCAGAACACTCAATACACGCAAAGGACCAGCAGTTCAGGCACTAAGAGCGCAATGTGATAGAGATCTTTACAAACAATCCATTCAATCAATCATCAATAATTCAAACATTGAAGTTATGGAGGGCGAGGTTATCGACCTTATTGTTGAAAAAGACAATGTGATGGGCGTAATCACAGATTCTTTGGGAGCCATAGAAGCTAAAAAAACCATTTTAACAACAGGCACCTTTTTGAATGGTATCTTGTATACCGGGGATGAAAAAAAGTCAGGAGGGCGAGTAGGAGATAAACCATCCATCCCTCTATCCCAAAAACTTTACGATCTTAAGCTCCCAATGGGAAGGCTTAAAACAGGCACCCCAGCAAGAATAAAAATGTCTACTCTGGATCTAGAGGTAATGGAAGAGCAGCCAGGCGACAGCCCAACACCCTTCATGAGTAGCCTTCAACAAAAACACCCCCACCCAACACAACTGTCTTGTTACATAACAAGGACAACACCGGCAACCAAGAAAATTATTGAGGAAAACTTACACCTTTCTGCAATGTATTCTGGTCAAATATCAGGAATCGGGCCTCGCTACTGTCCATCTATCGAAGATAAGGTTTTTAAATTTAAGGACAAAGAAACCCACCAGGTATTTATTGAGCCCGAAGGAATCAATGTTGATCTGGTTTACCCCAACGGCATATCAAGCAGCCTACCCAAACAAACCCAAGAAAGATTTATTAGAACAATAACTGGTCTAGAAAATTGTGAGATAGGTGAGTTCGGATACGCTGTTGAGTATGATTTTATAGACCCAAGAAACCTTAACGACACGCTTGAAACAAAATTCTTCAATAACTTTTACCTTGCTGGACAAATTAACGGAACCACTGGGTATGAAGAGGCAGCAGCACAAGGGCTAATGGCCGGGATTAACGCGTGCAAGTCTTTGTTAAAAGAAAGGCCTTTTATTCTAGAAAGACACGAATCTTATATCGGAGTACTAATTAATGACCTTATCTCTCATGGTGTTACAGAGCCCTATCGTATGTTTACCAGCAGAGCAGAACACAGACTGATGTTGTCTCAAGACACTGCAAGAGAACGGCTCACAATTAAAGCGAATAGCATCGGACTAATCAACCAAAAAGATTTTAAGTCTTTCAAAAAAGAAGAGGAGGAATATCAAGTCTTTAAAAAACTTCTCGACAATAAAAAACTTTCAAAACCTTTTGAGGGGGTAACAGCTCTTGAGGCTTTAAAGAGAACAGATGTAAGCACAGCAAAACTAAAAGAGGCCATCGGAGAAGAGCTTGCATCCCACCCCCAAATCGAACGAGCAATCATAGATCAGAGGTATAGTGGGTATATAAAAAAACAACTCAGAGAAATTGAAACAAACAAAAAACACTTTTCAACAAGAATACCTGTGGGGCTTGACTATTCATTGATACCTGGATTATCAAACGAGATTCAAGAAAAACTTTCAAACATTCGGCCACCAAGCATAGGGGTCGCAGCCCAGCTCGAGGGAGTAACCCCAGCAAGCATTAACCTGTTAAGAATTTATCTTAGAAAACAACCAAATCAAAATGCTGAGAAAGAAACAGGTTGATGCCTATATCAAGGAAATCTTAAAGTACAACTCAGTTCACAACCTTGTTAAAAGGTCATCAAGGGAACAAATTTATAAAGAAGACATTCTCGATACACTCTTGTTTTTAGATCACTTTAAAGCAGCAAAGAACATTTTAGACATAGGAACAGGTGCGGGGATTCCGGGAATAGTTTTGGCAATCCACCTCCCAGAAATCCAAATTACCCTTGCAGAAAAAAACCAAAAGAAAGCTTATTTTTTAGAAAAAACAATCAAAAAACTTAACATTTCAAATGCCTCTGTGTTTAACGAAAGCATAAACAAACAAACCCAACTCAAAAGCTTTAGCCACATCACAGCAAGAGCCCTTAGCGAGATTGAGAAAATTATTAACATGTCGTCACACCTTCTAAAAAAAGACGGAGAATACTTACTATTTAAAGGCAAAAAGGAAATAGTCGAAAAGGAGATAGCAAGAATAAAGAAATACAAAACAGAGGTTTTTAAAAGCGATCAAACAGACAAACAAAGACATCTTGTTAGAATAACAATTAACACGCAATGAAAATCATATCAGTCGCAAATCAAAAGGGCGGAGTGGGCAAAACAACAACAGCCGTTAACTTGGCTGCGGTTTTAGCATCCACCAAAAGAAAGGCCCTTTTAATTGATCTAGACTCCCAGGGAAACGCAACCACCGCCTCAGGCCTAAAAAAAGAAAACACACTTTTGGGTTTATTTGAAGGCAAGAATATTAACGAGATAGTTGCAAGCTCAAACAATGGCTATGATGTTATTCCTGGAGGAGAAGATCTTGTTGCTCTAGAGGCTCACATCAGAACAGAACCCAAAAAAGGATTCATTGAGGAATCTCTATCAGAGCTAAAGTATGACTTTGTAATTATAGACACTCCCCCAGCCCTAAACTCACTTACGGTAGAGGCATTAATATCTTCTGTTGGCACACTTGTTCCCCTTCAATGCGAATACTATTCTCTTGAAGGCATTTCCTCGCTGCTTAATACAATAACCTCCCTTGGAAATAGGGGCTTGAGCAGCAACAAAGTTGTTGGGATCATAAGAACAATGGTAGACATGAGGAACAACCTGGCAAAAAGTGTGTCAGACGATCTTGAAAAACACTTCCCCGACCAGTTATTTAACACGCTTATTCCAAGAAATGTTAAGCTAGCAGAAGCGCCAAGCCACGGACTTTCTGGTACAAAATATATGCCAGAATCGCTTGGAGCAAAGGCATATATAGCATTAACTGGTGAGTTTTTAAGGAGGATAGAAGGTGCCTGAAAAACCAATACTTAATAAGGGTTTGGATGCTTTGCTTGGTGATGTAGAACAACCAAATGCCAACATAGTAAAAAACATACCAACCAACAAAATAGCACCCAACAGGTATCAACCCAGAACCTCATTTAATGATGAAAAACTATCAGAGCTTGCAGACTCAATAAAACAACACGGCATCCTCTCACCCATTATAGTGAGAGAGGCTTCGCTTGATCAGTATGAAATTATTGCCGGTGAACGAAGGTTTAGGGCAGCAAAAAACCTAAAACTTAAAGAGGTGCCATGCCTCATTGAAAACACTGAAAACCAACAGTCTCTAGAGATAGCATTAATTGAGAACCTTCAACGCGAAAACTTAAACCCTGTTGAGGAGGCCAGGGGGTACGACAGGCTTAAAAGGGAATTTAACTTAACACAAGAAGAAATATCTAGTGTTACCGGAAAGGCAAGAAGCACAATTGCAAACGCAGTGAGGCTTCTATCTCTTAACCCCGAGGTTTTAAGCTTGCTTGAATCCGGAAAGATAGAGAGAGGCCATGCAAAAATTCTTATTTCTCTTCCCGAAAAAGATGCTTTAAAGGCAGCCAAAAAAATAGCTGAAGAGGGCTTAACAGTAAAAGACCTAACCTCCAAAGTTAAAAAAACAAAACCACAAACAAAGAAAGACACCGATGTGGAGGACCTTTTTGAGTCATTATCTGAGAGCGTTGGCCACAAAATCTCAATCCAAGAAAAATCCAAAAAAACAGGCCAAATAACAATTCAGTATTTTTCAGCTGATGAGAGAGAAATCATCATTAAGAAATTATCAAAATTAAGTTCCAAATAACCTTGTTTGAAGAGGACATAATTCCTATAATTCAGCCTGAAAATTTTTATTAGAAACATCAGAAACATAAAAGAAAGTTTTCCAGCAATTATTGCTCTCTTAACAATGTTGTTGTTTGACTCATTGGTGAGTGCGATCATTGGTTTGGCATCATATGTGTTGCTTTTAATGCTTTTGAGTTTAATTGAAAAAATACATAGTGATGTTGGGGCCCTGGTAGCAGGGTTTGTTGGTAGATGGATTATATTTGTTTTGGCCTGCATTTTACTTATCACACAAAACGCAGATCCAAAAATTATTTCAATAGCGGCAACTATTTTAATAATGGCAACAACCAAACCCATCAAAAAAAGAACAGCTTATTAATTTAATGGCAACCGAAAGCTCAGAAATTACAACCACTGGTTACATCGAACACCACTTAACCAATCTTATTTGCGGCAAAACCGAAAAAGGTTGGACGTGCGATCCATATCTGGCCGACCAAATGGGTTTTTGGAGCTTTCATGTTGATTCGCTTGGTTGGTCTGTTTTCTTGGGTCTTGTTTTTATAGGCCTTTTTCGCATGGGAATCCCAAAACTATCAACCGAAGCGCCATCAGGAATACAAAACTTTGTCGAGATGTGTGTTGAGTTTGTAAATGAAAATGTCCAGAGCATTTTCACTTCAGCAAAAAACCCAATTATTGGACCAATGGCATTAACTGTTTTAGTTTGGGTATTTTTAATGAACTTAATGGACTTGGTGCCAGTTGATTACTTACCAACGTTGGCTGGAAACATTGCGGCTTTCACCGGATTAGTAGAGGAACCAGGGGATGCATATTTCAAAGTGGTCCCCACCACAGATCCAAACATTACACTAGGAATGGCCCTAGCAGTTTTCGTATTAATTATTTTTTACAGCATCAAAATGAAAGGGCTAAAGGGTTTTGTTGCAGAACTAACTCTCCATCCATTCGGAAAGTATTTAATACCAGTAAATTTTGTGCTCGAGTTTGTTAACCTGATAGCCAAACCCATATCTTTGGGTTTGAGATTATTTGGGAATCTTTATGCAGGTGAAATGATATTCATCTTAATAGCTTTAATGCTCGTATTTAACTCTATAGCTATTGGCTTGTTAGGTGTCGGCTTACATATAATATGGGCGCTATTCCATATTTTAATTTTGGCTCTTCAGGCTTTCATTTTTATGGTGCTAACCATTGTTTATTTAGCAATGGCGCATGAAACAGAGGATCATTAATCCTCAAAATTTAGGAGAAAATTATGGAACAATCTCTATTATTTGTCGCAGCAGCAATCATCATTGGTTTGGGTGCTGTTGGCGCAGCAATCGGTGTGGGTGTATTGGGTGGTAAGTACCTTGAAGGTGCAGCGAGACAACCAGAGCTTATCCCACTTCTTAGAACTCAGCTATTTATTGTAATGGGTTTAGTTGATGCGGTACCAATGATCGGTGTTGGTCTTGGTCTATACATTATGTTTGCTGCCTAATGAATATCAACGCAACGCTTCTTGGCCAGACATTAGCATTCGTGCTTTTTGTGGCCATATGTTGGAGGTATGTATGGCCCCCAATTATTGCGATTATGGAGGAGCGAGAAAAAAGAATTTCAGATGGTCTTGAGGCTGCTAAAAAAGCCAACGACTCGTTAGAGGAGGCTAAACTAAATTACGAAGCAGAATTGGATAAAGCCAAATCAGAGTCAGCAGACATTGTTGAGAAAGCAAATCAGCGTGCCTCACAAATAATCTCTGAGGCTAAAACAAAAGCAGAGGCTGAAGCAGAAAAGATTATTGCATCTGCAAACAAAAATCTTGAGGCTGAAATTAATAAGACCAAAGAAGCCTTAAGAAAAGATGTGTCAGAAATTATCGTTTCGACAACAGAAAAAATTCTTGGAGATGAAATTTCACAAGAAAAACATGAAAAAATTATTTCTGAGGCTGCCCAAAAAATCTAATGCAAGACTTAGTCCCACTAGCAAGACCATACGCTAAAGCAATTTTTGATGCCGCTGTTGATGGTGGGTCTACTTCAGAAACTCAAGCGAGCCTTAAAAGTCTTGCCGCAGGATTTAAAGAAAAAGCAATTACAGACCTTATCTATTCACCAACCCTATCAAGAAGTGAAGTTCTAAAAAAACTCACATCAATATTTGATGGAGAGGTTAATGAGTTGGTAATTAATTTGCTTGGGGCTTTGGCAGAAAACGATAGGTTAGAAATTTGTCCTGAAATATCTAACTTATATGAATCTCTGCTTGCAGAACATAACCAACAACTCGACATTGATGTCTCAATTCCTGTTGATCTTGGTGCTGAAACCAAGGAAGGATTAAAACAATCAATATTAAAAAAATATGGAGAAACTTCTAACATTAACTTTTTAGTTGATCCAGCAATTATGGGTGGCATCACTATCAAAATAGATGATGAGATCCTTGACCTCTCAATTAAAGGAAGAGTTCAAAAATTAGCAAACGAACTAAATATTTAAAGGTGAAATTATGAGCCAACTTAACCCATCAGAAATCTCAAGCGTTCTAAAGGAAAAAATCGCAGGCTTGGACCTTAGCGCAGAGCGAAAGAATGAGGGAATCATTGTTAGTGTCTCAGACGGAATTGTACGTATTCATGGCATGGGAGATGTCATGTTTGGCGAACTTATAGAGTTTGAGAACGGCGTGCTTGGTCTAGCGCTAAATTTAGAGCAGGATTCGGTAGGGGCTGTTGTCTTGGGTGACTATCTCGGATTGATTGAAGGACAAAAAGCAACTTGTACCGGAAGAATCCTCGAAGTACCAGTCGGTAGCGAAATGTTGGGCAGAGTTGTTGATGCTTTAGGTAACCCTATTGACGGTAAAGGAGAAATCGGAACTTCGCTAACTGCTCCTGTTGAGGTGGTTGCCCCAGGGGTGATCGCAAGACAGTCCGTTGACCAACCTGTTCAAACAGGACTAAAAGCTATTGATGCTATGGTGCCTATTGGTAGGGGTCAAAGGGAGCTCATTATTGGTGATAGGCAAACAGGTAAAACAGCTGTTGCTATTGATACCATCATCAACCAAAAAGACACCGGCATTAAATGTATTTACGTTGCAATAGGTCAAAAACAATCCACGATTGCCAATGTTGTAAGAAAATTAGAAGAATACGGCGCCATGGATCACACCATTGTTGTTTCAGCTGCAGCAGCAGATCCGGCAGCGATGCAATATCTTTCTGCTTATTCTGGATGCGCAATGGGCGAATACTTTAGGGATAGAGGAGAGGACGCACTAATTGTTTATGATGACTTATCAAAGCAAGCTGTAGCTTACAGACAAATATCACTTCTTCTAAGAAGACCTCCAGGTCGTGAAGCTTTCCCGGGTGATGTTTTCTATTTGCATTCACGTCTTTTAGAAAGAGCAGCACGAGTAAATGCTGACTATGTTGAAAAAATTACCAACGGTGAAGTGAAGGGCAAAACAGGATCCTTAACAGCACTTCCAATTATTGAAACACAGGCCGGTGATGTTTCGGCGTTCGTCCCAACCAATGTCATCTCCATTACTGACGGTCAGATATTTTTAGAAACTGACTTATTTAATTCAGGAGTAAGGCCTGCAATTAATCCAGGTATTTCTGTATCTAGGGTTGGTGGTGCGGCGCAAACTAAAATTATTAAAAAACTTGGTGGTGGGGTTAGGTTGGCACTAGCTCAGTTTAGAGAGCTTGCTTCGTTTGCTCAATTTGCGTCTGATTTAGATGATGCAACCAAAGAACAATTGGCTCACGGCCAAAGAATTACTGAGCTGCTTAAGCAAAAACAATATTCACCTTTAAGCGTGGCTCAACAAGCAGTAACTCTTTTTGCTGCTGACCGAGGATTTTTAAAAGACGTTGAGGTTGAAAAGCTTGGCTCTTTTGAGGACTCACTGCATTCGTACTTTCATGCAGAAGCGGGTGAGCTTGAAAATAGAATCAATGAGACGGGCGACTGGGATGATGACATCGAGAAGCAGTTTGAGTCTTTGTTAGAAAATTTTAAGAAAACACAAACTTATTAGAGACCATAAATGGCTAACACCAAAGAAGTTCGCAAACAAATTGCTAGCATTAAAAGCACCCAAAAAATTACCTCTGCAATGGAGATGGTGGCTGCTAGTAAGATGAAGCGCACGCAAGACCTAATGATGGTTGGCCGACCTTATTCTAATAAAATTCAAGAAGTTATTTCGCATATCGCGACCTCAAACTCAGAACACTCACATCCTTTTTATGAGGATCGGGCTGTTAAAAAGGCCTGCTTTATTGTGGTTTCAACTGATAAGGGTTTGTGTGGCGGACTCAACATTAATCTTTTTAAATCTATAGTCGCAAAAGCCGCTGAATTCAAAACCAATGGCATTGATTCATCCTTTGCACTAATTGGCTTAAAAGCCTCTGCATTTTTTCAAAGTGTTGGAGGAGAGGTTGTTGCTACCGCAGACAAACTAGGGGACCAACCAAACCCTGAAGATCTTATAGGGCTAACCAAGGTGGTGCTTGATCTTCATAAAAACCAAGGTGTGGATGAGGTTTATCTCTGTTCAAATAGATTTGTTAACACAATGACTCAACAACCTACCATTACACAGTTAATACCACTTCCAGCCATAGATGACGAAAATCTCATCAATACACACTGGGATTATATTTATGAGCCGGAGGCTGCTGAATTACTTGATGGCCTCTTAACTCGATACATAGAGGCTTTAATTTATCAGGCAGTCGTTGAAAACAATGCCTGTGAACAAGCTGCAAAAATGATCGCAATGAAAAACGCTAGTGAAAACGCTGGAGATTTAATTAAAGAACTTGAGTTGTTGTACAACAACGTAAGACAGGCTGCCATTACCCAAGAGCTATCTGAGATAGTTGGCGGGGCTGCAGCAGTTTAAGGAGAAAAAAATGAGCAACGGAAAAGTAATACAAATCATCGGAGCCGTTATCGATGTCGAGTTTGAAAAAGATAACATTCCGAACGTCTATGAGGCCTTAACCATTGACGGTTTGGAAATTATCTTAGAGGTCCAGCAACAGCTTGGCGACGGTATTGTTAGAACCATTGCAATGGGAACCACTGAAGGATTAAAACGTGGTCTTCAAGCCGAAAGAACGAATGCACCAATATCAGTTCCTGTGGGCACAGAAACACTTGGTCGCATCATGGATGTTTTGGGTAACCCAATCGATGAAAAGGGCCCAATTGGTGAGCAGGAAAGAATGCCAATTCACAGAAAGCCACCTTCTTATGTTGATCAGTCTGGCTCCAATGAGCTTTTAGAAACGGGTATTAAAGTTATTGATTTAATTTGTCCTTTTGCTAAGGGTGGAAAAATTGGTCTATTCGGGGGTGCTGGTGTTGGTAAAACAGTAAACATGATGGAGCTTATTAACAACATCGCAACCGAGCATTCTGGTTTATCAGTGTTTGCCGGTGTTGGAGAAAGAACTAGAGAGGGAAATGACTTCTATTATGAAATGCAAGAATCAGGCGTTGTAAACGTAGAAAAACCAAGCGAATCAAAAGTTGCCATGGTGTATGGCCAAATGAATGAGCCTCCAGGCAACAGACTAAGAGTAGCTTTAACAGGTTTAACGATTGCTGAAAAGTTCAGGGATGAAGGGCGAGACGTGCTTCTCTTTATTGATAATATATACAGATATACGCTTGCTGGTGTTGAAGTGTCAGCTTTGCTAGGTAGGATGCCATCAGCGGTGGGATATCAACCAACTCTAGCTGAAGAAATGGGAGCACTTCAAGAGAGAATTACATCGACCAAGATAGGATCGATCACCTCCATTCAGGCAGTTTATGTACCAGCTGATGACTTAACCGACCCTTCACCTGCAACCACCTTTGCCCACTTGGATGCTACCGTTGTACTTTCAAGACAAATAGCTGAGTTAGGAATTTACCCGGCTGTTGATCCGTTAGATTCTACTTCAAGACAGTTAGATCCGTTGGTTGTTGGAGCCGAGCATTATGAAGTTGCGCAAGGTGTTCAAGGAGTACTACAACGCTATCGAGAGCTTAAAGATATTATTGCCATTTTAGGTATGGACGAACTTTCTGAAGAAGATAAGTTAACCGTTGCGAGAGCAAGAAAGGTTGAAAGGTTCTTGTCTCAACCATTCTTTGTTGCAGAGGTCTTTACAGGGTCGCCTGGAAAATATGTTTCTTTAGAAGATACTATTAAAGCCTTTAAAGGAATCTTAGCAGGAGACTATGATGACCTTCCAGAACAAGCTTTCTATATGGTAGGCACCATTGAAGAGGCGGTTGAAAAAGGAAAAACCATTTAATTAACAATGAGCGTGATTAAGGTAAGTGTTGTTTCTTCTAACGAAGAAATATATTCAGGTGAGGCTAAAATGGTTTACGCCACTGGTTCACTTGGAGAGCTTGGTATTGCACCAGGACACACACCCTTATTAACTGGTTTGGCGCCGGGTCCTGTAAGGCTTGAAACTGAAAACGGGGAAGAGACCTTTTTTTGCTCCGGCGGATTTATTGAAATCCAACCCAATGAAGTGTCCTTTTTAGCAGACACCGCAGAAAGGGCAGACTCTTTAGATGAGGCAGAAGCTATTAAAGCACAAGAGCTTGCACAAAAAGAATTATCCGATAGAGATGCTGACATGGATTTCACTAAAGCCGCAGCCCAACTTGCAGAAGCTGCTGCAAGAATCAAAACTATACAAAAGCTCCGCAAAAACAAGTAAGGTATTCCTTATTTAGTTTATTTGTGAATTTACATACTATTATTCTCGCAGCTGGCAAAGGCACCAGAATGCACACAAATCTTCCAAAAGTGATGCAACCCCTGGCGGGCAAACCAATGATAGATCATGTCATCACAACTGCAGGCACATTAGCCAACAAAATAACCACCATCATCGGTTACAAAAAAGATGTTCTTAATGAACATTTAAGTGCAAACTTTAAAAACGTAGAGACTTTTGTTCAACCCGAACTCAATGGAACTGCAGGGGCGGTCAAAGCAGCCCAAAAGAACATAATGGATGAGGAAAATGTATTAATTCTTTACGGCGACGTGCCCCTTATTAGCCATGAGACCCTAAAAAATGCATTAAATGATAATCACGATGCAGTAATTTTGACCATGATCCCAAAAGATCCCTTTGGTTATGGAAGAGTCATCAAGGACGATTCAGGCTTGGCAACCGAAATCATTGAAGAAAAAGATGCCAGCGCCGAGCAAAAAAAAATTAATGAAGTATTTACTGGAATTATGATCATTAAGGGTGGGATGCTTTTATCTTCTTTGGGAGAGGTTAACAATAATAATGCAGCCGGAGAATATTACTTAACCGACGTCATTAAGATAGCAAACAAAAAGGGTGTTAAAATTAACCCTATAGTAGTTGAAGAAACTGAGGTGTTGGGCGCTAACACCAAAAGCGAACTTCATGAAATAGAGAATATTTTCAGAGAGATGAAATCTAAGGACTTACTTGAAAAGGGAATAACCTTATCAGATGCATCAAGAGTGGATGTAAGGGGTGATGTGTCTGCAGGGAAGGACTGCTCGATCGATGTTAATGTAATTTTAGAGGGCGAAATAACTCTTGGCAATAATGTTTCCATCGGACCAAACTGCTACTTAAAGGATGTTTTTATTAGTGACAACGTATCCATTGAGGCCTTTTCACACATAGTTTCTACCCAAATCGGTGCAGATTGTAGTGTTGGCCCATATGCAAGACTCAGAGAGGGAACTATATTAGAGGACCAGGCAAAGATTGGTAATTTTGTTGAAACCAAGAAAACTAAAATTGGTAAAGGCTCGAAAGCTAATCATTTAGCATATTTAGGAGATGCTGAGGTTGGAGAGGGTTCCAACATTGGTGCTGGCACAATTACATGTAACTATGATGGGACCAACAAATATCAGACAAAAATTGGCAACAAAGCTTTTGTCGGAACCAACTCGTCCTTAGTGGCACCATTAAATATTGGTAATAATTCATATATTGGGGCAGGCTCAGTAATTACCAAAGATGTCGAAGATGATGCTCTTGCTGTCGCGCGGGGCAAGCAATCAAATAAGCCTGACTGGGCGAAAAATAAAAAGTAAAACATGTGTGGAATCATAGCTGCAGCCTCTACCCGTAATGTTGGAAAACTTTTGGTTCAGGGTCTGCATAGAATGGAGTACCGAGGCTACGACTCAGCCGGTATTGCTCTGCATCAACTAGATGGTGTTGCACATTTAAGAACACTGGGCAAAGTTCAGCTCCTTGAGGAAAAGATGATTGAAGAAAAACCAAGAAGTAAACTTGGCATTGCCCACACACGCTGGGCAACACATGGAGAGCCTTCGGAAGCTAATGCTCACCCACACAAATCAAATGATGAAGTATTTATTGTTCATAATGGCATTATTGAAAATCATTTGGAGTTAAAAGCTGAGCTTGAAAAAGAAGGCTATTCTTTTGCATCACAAACAGACTCAGAAATTATTGCGCATCTACTAGACTTTAATTTAAAGCAAGGCATGACCATGATAGAGGCAATGTTTGCCTCAAAAGAAAAGCTTGATGGGGCATATGCAATCGCTGCCATGAACAGGGATGATGAAAGCAAGTTAGTGATTGCTAGACAAAAATCACCACTGCTTATTGGTATTGGTACAGACGAGGTTTTTGCTGCGTCAGATCCATTAGCTATATCTCAACTAACCAATGATTTTATTTTTCTTGAAGACGGCGATGTTGCTGAAATATCTGCAGATACTTACAAAATCTTTGATGCAGTTGATTCAGAAGCATCTAGAGAAGTAAACCGCATTGATATCTCATCACAAGCAACTTCTAGGGGTAAATATAAGCACTTCATGGAAAAAGAGATTTATGAGCAACCTGATGCATTGCTAAATACTATAGACGGCCGTATCAGTGGCGAAGATGTTTTGGACAATATTTTTGGTTTGGGTTCCACAGAATTATTTAAAAAAGTAGAGCGTATTCAAATTGTTGCCTGTGGCACTAGCCTTCATGCTGGCAGGGTCGCCGCTAATTGGCTTTCAGCAATAGCTGAACTCCCTTGCCAAATAGATTACGCAAGTGAATATCGATATAGAAATCCACATGTTGATAAGAACTCAATTCTTATTACTATTTCTCAATCAGGAGAAACTGCTGATACGCTTGCTGCATTAAATTATGCAAAGGAAAAAAACTATCTTGCAACTGTTGGCATTTGTAATGTGCCAACCAGCACTTTAGCAAGAGAATCTGATTTTGTTTTATTTACCAATGCAGGCCCAGAAATCGGAGTTGCCTCAACTAAGGCGTTTACAACACAGCTTGCTGGTTTAATGCTGTTAACCCTCTCACTGGCAAAAGCGAGAGACTTGAATCCAAAATTAAGACAAAGGGTGGTCACCGCTTTAAGAGCATTACCAGAAATCATCACACAAACTTTAGAATTAAAAGACTCTATTATTGAGATGGCCCCATCAATTGCCAACAAGGATAATGCTTTATTTTTAGGGCGAGGTATTTTTTATCCAGTTGCTAAGGAGGGCGCACTGAAACTCAAAGAAATCTCATACATTCATGCTGAAGCCTATCCAGCAGGCGAGCTTAAACATGGACCCTTGGCACTAATTGATAAAAACATGCCAGTCATTGCGCTAGCACCTGAAAGCGAGATTGCGGAAAAACTCGTTTCTAATCTAGAAGAAGTCAAGGCGCGCGGCGGAACTCTATATGTCTTTTCAGATCCGAGTGTCTCCATCGATGTAAAATCAGGAAGCCTTGTTCCTATGCCAAAGTGCGATTTTTTATTGACGCCAATCATCTACACCATCCCACTACAAATTCTTTCATATGAAGTTGCGTTGCTAAGAGGTACTGATATTGATCAGCCAAGAAACTTAGCCAAGTCAGTCACGGTGGAGTAGTCTCGAATGGTGCATTTATTCGGCAGAAAATAACCGTCGAATTTACTCTTGTTCATAGAACCAACAAATTAATACCCCTCAAGCAACTCACCAAAAGACAAATCATAATCTATAAACTCATTCAGTTTATGCACACAGAAGGCATCGGATATCGAAGAATATCTGATTTTCTTAACAGGTCAGGGATTAAAACCCACACAGGAAAAACTTGGTCTAACTCTAAGGTTCACAACAATTTGAAACGCATGCAAGAGAGAAAAGAGAGAGTTATGTGTAGAAATGAAATCTATTCAAATCAAATTAAAAACTTTAGAATCAAATAATAAATTTGTTATCTAAATTCTTCAAAAAAAACCAATTAAAAAAAAATGGAAAAGCATGAAGCATGTTGGAACAGATTCAAATGATAGAGATATTCGTTTCTGCTCTGGATGCGAGAAAGAAGTGTTTGAAACCAAAACACCAGAAGAACTTTATAATAATATAGAACTTAACAGATGTGTTGCGATGATTCATGAAGAGCATACCACTGTCGGGCATGTTACTGACATTGATTGGGATGATTCAAAATCAATTAGTTAATCTTTCTAAAGGTCCGGGGATGTATGTTCTCTCCTTTAATATGGAAAGACCTATGGTGTATTACAGATATAGACCACAATCAAAAAGATATGTTGATAACAGTATGATCAAGGTCGGAAAATGTATCAACATAAGATCAAGAATGACCAGTTATACCAAGACCTACGGATACAGAGAGTTTGAACCCTTGCCAACTATTGAGTATTGGAAAAACCAAGGTTATGCGGATAACTATTTAAAAAAATGTTTCGGATGTAATTTAAAGTCTCCTCACCATCATGTTAATTTTGAATATATTAAAGAAACAAATTTTCTTGAGGAACAACAAAGAAGGTATATCGAAACGAAGGTTAAAGAAAAATTCATAAGTTCAAATATCTTTGGTGAGTATTTTGACAGATCAATCAAAAGTGAACTTATCTCATTTCTGGATAAACTTATTTGTAAGTATGAAAGAAATAAAACCTAACATGAGTACAAAGAAATTTTTGAATAATGATTTTCCTAAAAAAGAGGACATGATTTTTGTTTCTGTCAATGGAAAAGAAGTGCCAAAAGAGGGATATGAAGAAATAAGAGATGAAGATGGAAATTTAAGAGGCAAGGGAAACTATAAAAATGGTGTGAGGAGTGGATTCTGGCAGTTCTTTTACCCAAATGGCAAGATTGATAATTGTGGATATTATGGCAATGATGGATTGAGACTCTCTATTAATGAATATGGAGATACATGGGATTATTATTATGAAGATGGGAGCAAAATCGGAGAAGACTTAGAGGAACTTCCTGAAAAGTTTCAGTTTTTACAGGATTTGCTTGATGAACTTAATAGTGGTGTTGCAGAAGATATTTTTGAACAAGATGAATAAAAAAATAATGCATCAATCAAATCTACTCAGTGACGGTGGAGTAGATTTGATTGTACTGGTTTTGAGTACTTTTTTTAGGAGATCAAAATTCTAAGATGTCCAGAGTTAGATTTAAAAGACGGTTATTTACTTTATTGGAAATCAATGGTGGTGAAGACTTAATCCCAGTGTTTGAGGAACACTTAAAAAAAATTAAAGGAACCACTGATAACAGTTTTGAAGAAAAATTTAAACAAATGTTAATGAAGGAATTCAAATTTTCTAAAAAAGAGTCAATTAGGTTTCTTCATGGTGTTTACGATGTTGAGAATTATAGACATAAACTTAAATCGAGATCTCCAAAAGACACGTTCAAATTTGTTAATAGAGGTAGTAGACCCGTTCAGGGTGGTTCACCAGGTTTGGGAAAAGGAAAGTCATGAAGAAAACAAGGACAACCAATTCAACTCAGTCACTGTCGAGTAGTTTCGAACAGTGATTTAAATATTGTATAATTTTAAGATGCATCAAGAGCAGGATTAAGATCCTCTCCAACCTGCTAACTCAGGTAAGGTGGAAAAAAAGATGCGGTTAACCAACAATTAAATGAGGTAATAAATGAAAAAAGAGAAAAAACTAGAAGGTGTGGTAGTGTCACCTGATGATTCTTATGAAAAAATTTTGAAAAATTTAATAGAAATGTTAAAAAAACAGGGCATAACTGTAGAAGATATGGATGAAAAAGAAAAACTGTAAGTTATCATCAGTTATGCTTAAGCAATTTAATAACTGCTCCAAACAAATCTACTCAGTAACCGTCGAATGAATAAATTCATACAAATTATTAACTCGCCATTTTGGGCAGCAGGAATATTAACAGTTATTTTGTTAACAACAGGTGACTATAAATGGTGGTTATTTGGGCTATATGTTTTGTTTGCCCTTCTTGGCAAACTTTATATTAAAAACAATGAAAAAGGGTCGGGTTAATTCCACTCTGTTACTGTTGAATTAAAATTGTAAATAACAATGGAAATAAATTGGGTAGTAGTCGGCTGGATTATTGACATGACTCTTAATGGTTTTGTGTGGCTTATCGTTGCAGCATTTTCACTATTATTAATTGATGTCTCTGAGAAGTGGACAAGAAAAGCTATTAAATGGATGGATAAAGTTGACAAATGGATAAGAAAATTTATAGATGACTCGTTTGAATGGATTCAAAAAAAGAATATTACAATACTTTTCAGTGTCATATTGTTAATTATCTTTGGTATTCTTGCTCAACTAGGAATAATACCTAAGCTAATAACTTAATATTAAATCAGTAAATTAATTTAAAGGAGTAAAAATGGGAAATGACCTAACTAAAAATTTTGTACTAGATACGTTTAATCAAATTGTTATAGGGGCAGGTGTTCCAGCAAGCGAGACTGTTGGACCACAAAAATGGGATTATGGCGAAACCATAGCTGATGATTTTGTTTTTATTATTTGTGAGGAATGTTCTCCGTCAGATGACCCACATGATCTTTTCGAAGATGAAGAGCTAGCTGCCAAACAAATCAATATTATGTGTGAAATCGAAAAGTCATTAACTGAAGATGACTTAGAGGGCAGGGGTATACCAGGAGATTATCTTAATCTAGCAAAAGGATTTGTTGAGTATGGTATGTCAAGAATGGAGGGTGGTGGCTAAATTCAATAGATTCAAAAAAAGATGAGCGAACTAAATAAGCAAAATCCAATAATAACTTACATTTTTGAGTTGGGGCTGATCAAGAGCGTAGATGAGGTTAAAAAGTTTATGAGAGAAAATTCTTCTCCTTATGTTTTCAATTGTGCCGAACCTAAAACCATAAGATTTGAATGGTTTCTATCTGAGGATGAAAGGTCAGCAACCTTAATTGAAATGTTTGAGGATAGTGATGCTGCCAAACTAAGACTAGAAAATCATTCCGCAAGCCATCTAGTTAAAGAATTTCCAGAGCACTTTGAAATAAAACAATTTATTGTTTTAGGCGATATTAAATCAGATATGAAGGAAAAATTAGTCGACTGGAACGCAGATTTGAGAGGATTCGTAGGTGGGTTTTTTAAGGGTTAAGTTTATTGCATGACGAGATACTTAGCCATGATTTTTTATTTACATTAAATTATAAAATTTTTATGATTGAAATATTGTTTTGGAGTTTGCTCGCAGTGACATGGATTACTGTTGGCATGCATGTGACTAAAGAGTTCATAAGATTTAATAGTAGAAAAAGATGATAAAACCAAATATGAAAAAACCAAGCTTATTCAGAAGAACTGTAATGAAACTTGTTAGTGGATGGAGAAGAGTGATGGATGTTAGATTTAATCCATTAAAGTATATACCTGATCCAAGCTTACAGACTTATTTTATGTTGGTGTTGTTCGTAGTATGGAGTATATTTTTTGGATTCTTGGCAGCGAATTATCTTGGATTTTTTAATTACAATACGGTTATAAGTATCGTCATTCACGTCTCAGTAATATTACCTCTAGCCTTCACAAACGCAATATTTGTTGATGCGGAAAGAGATGGTGCTAACTGGTTAAAGGAATGGAAAGAAGAGCAGTCAAGGTATAAGTTAATTACAAATAGGCTCAAAACAAAAAACCTTGTAATTTGGAATCCAAATAAAGAATCATAATTTGCACTTTTTGAAAAACATAACGCTAATAATTTTTTTGGTTTTGTCTCATAGTGGTTGGGCTTTTGAAAAATTAGATAACCTGGTTGATGGTCTTCATCAAGATGCACATACAGGAAATTTTGAGTCTTACTTTGATCGCTACAGTAATAATGCTGTGTTTTTGGGCACAGATAAAACTGAGCGATGGACTATAGAGGAATTTAAAGCTTATGCTAAGCCAGCATTTTCAGATGGTCATGGATGGACTTATTCAGTAATAGAGCGTAACTGGGAAGGGGATGGCAACACACGTTGGTTTGATGAGATTTTGTTTAATGAAAAGTTGGGACATTGTAGAGGGACAGGCGTCGTTGAGCATATAAATGGTGAATGGAAAGTATCTCACTATGCTTTAACAATGTTAGTTCCAAATTCTATTGCAGCAAAGGTCGGCTCACTAACCCTATATGCAGATAAATAAAATAATACAATTATCAAACATATTTAGGAGCAGATTATGAGCGACAAAGAACAAATCGAAAATATGGTCCAGCTTTATATTGATAGCATGGATTTATCTGATCCTAACAAAGTAAAGCAGGTATTTCATAGCAATGGAAAAGTAGTTGGTTACTTGCATGGGGATTTTATGCAAATGTCTACAGATGATTTTGCAGAGTTTGTTGCATCACAACAACCTTCACCAAAAGAAAAAGGTGAGAATGTTGTTTTTGAAATTCTTGCATGCGAGGTAGAGGGGACAACAGCTTTTGTGAAAGTGAGAGATAAGTATCTAGGAATCACGTTCTTGGACACACTCTCTTTCATAAAAGAAGAGGGTAATTGGCAGATTTACACGAAACTCTTCAACGTTGAGAGCGAATAACAGAGCTTTTCGTCAAGCGATTTTTTTTTGTTCGCTATCTTCGATAGCCGAATCTTTTCTTTTGGAACTGTTCTTTATATTATCAAAGTCATCAGCGTAACTGTGATTTACTCCAGAATGATGCATTTCATCAGCCCTTACACACCTTATTAAATCCGACAGTTTTGCCTTATCTGACAAGCCGTAATATTCAATGGCAAGTTTAGGAGCATTAATATTTAAAGTTGTACCATTTTCAACCTGATCGAGATATTCTGTATAACTTTTTACAGCTTCGTCCTCAAAGTAACCTATCATTCTGTGTGAGGTTTTTGGGAAAAAGATATACATAAAAAAATAAAAGGTCATAAAAAAACCTTGAGCTGAAAGGACTAAAAGCCTTTCAAAAGTATTTGGTTTAGCAATTTCTACAAAAAACATTAAGTGCATTCTTTCATTCTCTGCTTCAGCAAGCATCTCTCTAATTCTGGATCCATATCCAGTCTTCATATGTCTTAAGCTTCTCAGATGAATGATCATTCCCGCAACCATCCCTGGAACACCAGCAATAGTTTCAAGCACAACGGCTCTGTGCCCATATCTTTTTGCAAAAAATGTATCTGCTATTAGCCTAAAAAATTTAGTCATAGATAGAGCGAAGTAATCAGAAAAGTTTCTTGGTTTGGTCATTAGTTAATTTTAGATAAATAAGTTTTTACCCTCTCCTTATTGATCGCAATCAAAGACTCAAGAGATGATATATTTTCATTAATTTCCGGAAGATTTACAGGATTTCCGACTTGAATCACTCCAATCATTCCAAGGGCTATATGAGGGGTACACTGATATACGTATATGCCTTCGACATTAAACTCAACAGTTATTTTTTCGTCCATGGCTCCTTCCCATGGGGCAGCTGTAGACGGTATTAAATTTAAAACAGATTTAGAATTATGAAGAGCATCGGATGGTATAAAGGTCACAGTATCACCAACATTTACCCTTAAGAAAGGTGGATCGAAAACCATAATTTGCCCAGATGAATCTGTATTTACCATTTTTATGTTAAAGTTTTCACCACTTACAGATAACGTTACAAAAATAAATAAAAAAGTTAAATTACGCATTCTAGTATTATAAATGAAGTTAATATTATATTATAATTTATATTTATATAATTATCTACCTTAGAGTTAAAAATTTATGAAATTCGTGTTAATTACATTATTGTTGTTAAGTCAATTTGCCCACGCTAACCAAAGTAATTATGTTTTTGGTTGGACTCAGCTAAATGACCCTGATCTTATGACTCCAAGAGGAGGTACTTCTTCAGGTCCCAATGTCAGTTTGGACAATACTCGAAGCCCTTTTTGGCAAAAAATTCAAGATAAAAATTTAACTAAGTTTGAAAAAGATAGGCTTGCTATTCTAGCCATGCAGGGAGAATACAAAGTAAATTTTGACTTTATGGAGACAATGGGTTTTGTTGAGAATTATATGCCTGCAAAACCTTATCAATCATGGGGCACAGAATTTGTAATAGTGGTGGAAGATAAGAAAAACTTTATAGCACTTCAGCACATAATGGTAATGTTTTTTGAAAAAGAGGATGGCACTATTTCTGAGCCCATGGTTATGAAGCATTGGAGGCAAGACTGGACATATCAAGATGCATACGTCAGCACATTTATTGGAAATAACACCTGGGAAAAGCAAAGTCTTCCTTGGACAAAGAGACGAGGAACTTGGACGCAAACTGTTTACCAAGTTGATGATTCTCCTAGATATGAGGGCTTCGGTGCTTGGAAGCACCTGCCTAACTCCTCGTCGTGGACCAGCAATGAAACTAAAAGACCTTTACCAAGAAGAGAGGCATCCATAAGAAATGACTATGACTTAATTATTGGCACAAACATTCATACTATTACTCCAACCGGATGGGTTCATGAGCAGAATAATAATAAAGTAACAATAGACAGTGAGGTTGTTGCAAAAGAAATTGGTATTGCAAGATACCAAAGAATAAAAGATTTTGATTGGTCTGCCGGATACTTATATTGGGACGAAACTTCAAATTTTTGGGATAAAGTAAGAGAGGTTTGGAATCAAAAAATCAAATCCAAAAAGATCAAAATTTTATCAAATGTAAACGGAAGCAGTTTATTTTTGAAATTATTTTTGCTTGCGAATAATTACAGAGATGGAGATCTAGAGTCCATTGATGATATTGAGCTTATAATTGAGCAACATAGTTCGAAAGAAAGAGGTTATTGATTAGGCAAATTTTAATGCAAAAAACTCAAAAACGCACAGATAAGATCGCAATAACAGTTTCTCTAGCATGTGCAATCCATTGTTTATTTATGCCGTCATTTGTAATACTTTCAGCAGGATTTTTATCCATTACCATCGATAATGAATTTATTCATAGGCTATTAATATTTATTGTTGTTCCTGTGAGTATCATCGCCCTGTACATTGGGTATAAAAATCATAAAACCACCTCTTTTTTTCCTGCAGCAACAATTGGAATTATCGCATTGGTTGCTGCTGTAATTATGGGAGAGAGATTGTTGGGTGAGCTAGGTGAACAAGCCATTACGCTTCTTGGATCTCTGTTATTAGTTTTTGCACACTACCAAAACTTTCAAACCTGCAAAAGACTAGAGTGTGCGGACTGTCACAAAGAACCAGCATAATCCAGCATTGTAATCCCTACCAATTTTAGGATTGTTCAATCTACTTAATTTAATCTATAATCCACTCATGTGTGATTGTTGTAGTTGCTGCGAGTGCACTTGTTGCGCGAAGTAGTCTTAAATTTCTAGATAAAGGATTGGCCACATATCGGTCATGATTCTTTGTGCAAACTTTTTCTTTTTTTAATCTAATAACTTTTAGATTGATAACTTTATGTCTTGCTCAATGATTATCTTGGTCGCCCTTAAAGATGAGCTCAGTAAAGAAGATTTAAATGAGCCTCAAATTGAGCATATGGGAGTGGGCAAGATCAATGCTGCAATTAAAACAATCGAAGCCATAGAAAAATATTCACCAAAATTAATTATTAACTACGGAACAGCCGGAAGCCTTAATAAAGAAATTTCGGGTCTTGTTGAGGCAACAAATTTCTTTCAACGTGATATGGATGCCAGTCCATTAGGAATAAAGTTCGGCGAAACTCCATTTGAAGATAGTTTTAAGATCCACTTTGGGAGGGATGGGTTTAGCTGTGGAACGGGCGATTCATTTGTAACAAATACACCTGAGATTATTACCGACATAGTTGACATGGAAGCTTATGCTATTGCAAAAATTTGCAAGATGAATCATATTGATTTCAGATGTTTCAAATATATTTCTGACCAGGCAGATAATAATGCTAGCCAAGACTGGAAAGAGAATGTTACTAGGGGAAAAAAGCTTTTTATTAAGAAAATCAAAGAGATATATGAGTAAATTTTTTTGATAGTGATTGAGCCCAATGACAGAATCTAAAATCAACCTAAAGTCAAAACTTGAATCAATAAAAGATTACTGGTCTCCAAAAGTTATCGCCGAACTAAATGATTACCAATTTAAGCTTGCAAAAATTAAAGACGAATTTGTCTGGCATGAGCACAATGATACCGATGAAGCCTTTATTGTTATTGAAGGAAGCATTGAAATAGAATTAGAAGGCAGAACTGTTGAATTAAGTAAGGGTGAGATGTTTGTTGTGCCAAAAGGAGTAAAACATAAGCCCATTGCCAAGGGTGAGGCTCACATTATGTTGATAGAGCCAAGGGATGTAAAAAACACTGGCGATATCGAAAATGAGCTTACAGCCAAGAATGATATTTGGATTTAACTAAGAGTTGTTATATAAAAAGTACCCGGAGGCACTTATGAGCGATGATCAAAAAAGATTAGCAGATGCTTTAGAGGAACTTCATGATCATAATTTTATGAAGATACATGCAAGCCCAATAAAGTTTATTTATTACAATTTACTTAGGGGACTTGCCATTGGATTGGGTTCAGTGGTTGGCGCTACATTACTGGTTTCAATCCTGGTAGCAATTCTTGCGCAGATAGAATTTATTCCAATTCTTGGCAATTATGCTCATCAAGTTATTGAGATAATTGAAAAGCTTGATAAGAAAGGGTAAATCGTCTTCTAGGCAATGAAAATTACTTTAAGGAAGTTTCATAAATACATTAGTTTAGTTGTTTCGATTCAGCTCTTGCTTTGGACCATCTCAGGAATTTATTTCTCATTCAATAAAATAGAAAACGTACGTGGTGAGCAATATAGGATAGAGAACAAACTTCAAGGTCCTAGTGAAAAAGAACAAACTAAAATGCTCAGTACAGAAGAAGCAAAAAAAATAGTCTCCCTTAAAACTACACTCACTCCCATTCAACCCTTATTGATTGATGAAGAAGTTCGTGGCTCTGAATTTAGGGGACGCAATTTGCCACTGTACAAAGTTATATCTGAAAACGAAAAAGGTAAAAAAATAAACGTGTATGTAGATCCATTTTCAGGCGAAGTAAGTGCCATTAGATCTCTGCAGTGGCGTATCTGGGATTTCATGTGGGGCATCCACATAATGGACTGGGTTGAAAGAGATAACATAGATAATTTATGGCTAAAAGTTTTTTCCTTCATTGCACTTTTTACATCATTATCAGGCATAATTTTATTTTTTAATCGAAGGACATAAGGCTAATTAATGAGTAGTAATAAATATTTATTTTTGGCCACATTAGTTATGAGTGTTAGCATTTACTCGGTTTGCGAAATGTGCGAGCCATTGCTCAGTAAGCTATCTGAAGAAAAGAAAATGGCGCATCAACACATGCATCATCACAAAATGATGAGCGCTTCTGATCATGCACCTATTGGAATAATGGGGGACATGCATCACAGTAAATTTATGCTCTCTTTGAGGCAAGAATATATGCATATGAACGGCAACCTGCTTGATGGAAAAGATATTAGAGAACAGGCAATCATAAATTTACCAAACACCGTTTCAAACATGCCAGCAAATCTGTCTGTTGTGCCCAAAGAAATGAACATGCAAATGACCATGCTGGGAGGAATGTACTCCCCATCCGATAATATAACTTTAATGGCCATGGCCATGTATATGTCCAAAAGCATGGACTTAAAAACATTTAAGCCAATGATGAGCAGGGACTTCATTGGAAAGTTTAAAACCTCATCAAGTGATTTATCTGACTTATCTGTAAGCCTGCTTTATAGATTCAACCAAAGTATTAGTTCAAGGTGGCACCTAGAAACAGGCCTTCAGCAGTCAATTGGAGAAAATACCTCAAAGGACACAGTGCTAACCCCAATGAACCAAAGGATGGATATGGTTTTGCCTTATGGGATGCAGCCTGGTGATGATGCAACATCAGTGATCTTAGGATTAACCAATGTCAGAACATTTAAAAACGGTATGGTTTGGGGTAACCAGATTAGGAACAAAACTGTTATTAATGACAAAGACTGGGCTTTTGGAGATAAGGCAGAATTTAACTCATGGGTACAAATGCCCCTAAGCAAATCTGTGTCAATATCATCGAGGTTAAATACAATACATCAAGATAAAATTTCGGGAAGAAACATCTTAATATCTGCGCCAGTACAAACTGCAGATCCAAGAAATTATGGTGGTCTTAATGTTTACCTTGCCGTTGGGGTTAACCTGATTACTTCAATATTTTCGAGCGACAATCATAGGTTCGGTTTAGAAGTCATCTTTCCAATTGATCAGGACAAAAATAACCTACAGATGAAAACAGATTACAAAGTTATTTTTGGTTATCAAAAAAGCTTATAAACCTTTTTCAATGCTAGATTCAATTGATCATGTAATCATCGCAGTTGAAGATCTGGATGAGGCATCAAAAAATTATGAAATGATTCTTGGCAACCCTCCTGTTTGGAAAGGTGAGCATAAAGAATTTGGCACTAAAAACACCCTTTTTAATTTCCAAAACACCTACCTTGAATTACTTGCTGTCGGGGGTGAAGGGATTGGTGCTGACCTTATAAAACATACTCTTAAAAACAATGGTGAAGGACTAAATGGTATTGTCTTTGGAACCTCAGACATGAATCAGTTTAGAACCACCATGCAAAAAAATTCATTCAACTTGGCTGATGCATCTTCAGGCGAAGGCGTAAACTTGGAAACGGGAGAGAAGAGAACTTGGATAAATCAATTCTTAGTGTCAGAGCTTTCAAGGGGATTATTCTCATTCATCATTGAGCATACCGGAGGTAAATTGCTCAAGGTTAATAAATATTCAGACTCATCAGTTCACCGATTAGATCATGTTGTTATAAGTACCAATGATGCGGAAGGGTTTATTAAGACTTACAGAGATTTATTCAATATCAGACTTGCATTAGATAAATTTGTAGAGCATTGGCAAAAGCGAATGTTGTTTTTTAGACTGAATAAAACCACAATCGAAGTGATCGAAGAAAAGAATCAAAATGATGCAATCGACAAGCTTTGGGGTTTAGCTTGGAATGTAAGTGACCTAGCTTCATGCAGAGAAAGACTAATGAAGTTGGGAGTCGATGCAACAGAAATCAAGAAAGGCGTTAAAGAAGGTACTTTGGTTATGACAATTAAAAGCCATACACACAGTGTTCCAACACTATTCATAGAGCATACTTAAATCATCCTATTCTTAATGGTTTTTCATAACTGTTTCTTTAAACTTTTGATATATTTAGACCTGTGAAAAAAATAATATTCTTATCGTTTGCAGCTCTTTCTTTTTTTTCATTCCTACATGCAGATGCAATAGCTAACGATTGCACTCAAATCTCAAATGATAAAAAGCGCTTGGCATGCTATGACAGTATTTTTATGGAGGAGCCAAAAGAGGGTGAGGTTGAAAGAATCATTCAAATTGATAAACCACAACCAAAGATTTCGCAAAAGGATTCGCCTCCTCAAGTGAAAGCAAGAGAAGAATTTGGGCTACCAAAAAAACTCATAGAGGATTCAAAAAAAATAAGTCTTAAAGCAAGAATAGTTTCAGTGAAGCAACTCTCCAATAAAAAAGTTAGCGTTCAGCTCAACAATGGACAGACATGGAGGACAGTCGAAGCGCTCAATCGTGGACAGCTCTCAAAACTTAAAGGTTCAAATAATATTGAAATTAATGAGGCATTAATTAGTGGTTTTGTTTTAAAGGTTGAAGGTAAAAAACTATCAATAAGAGTTAGAAGAATTAAATAATCGAAGGAGAACAATATGACAGGTAGAAATCCATTTTTATTAATAGCAAGAATTGGCGTAAAAGAAAATATGATTGAAGAATACTTAGCCATAGCGGAAGAGGTTGATAACGCAGTTAAGGAATCTGAGCCCGGCATGCTTTTTCATAATTTTGATAAAGATCCTGATGATCCACTTGGTTTTGTGTGGAGTGAAGTTTATACCGACAGCGAGGCCTTGATTGCCCACATTAACAATCCGCCCGTTCAAGCATATGTTGAAAAACATGATGAATTAGCTGATACCTTTGAAATCGAAGTCTATGGAAATTTATCTGAGGATGCTATCGCAGCAGTAAGAGCATTGGAGGTACCTTTCAAACATTTTAAAAGCACGGATGTCGGCTACGTTAGAGAAGAGAACTTTTAATTACTAGGGATAGGTTAAGCCAAATCCAAATTTAAAAGTTGGATTCATGGTGTCATCTGGAACGTCCTCAAGCTGTTCATTCACCTCTTTCATTGAGGAGGGAATTTCAAAAGGCAATTTCCCAGTAGGTTTAGATTCACCAAATAAAGTTTCAAAAATTACACTTTCATCAACGCCAAAAGTTCCAACTAAAGCAGAGCTCATCTGATTGATGGAATCCAGAATGGCTGGCCTGTTGAGATCAACTATAACGATGAGGGGCTTAATCGAAGAAAATTCATCAAGCTTTTCCAAAATTTCTGGAGAAAAGTTAAGGTCTTGGTTGGGAAAAATAGAGCTTAGAACATTATCTACCAGCCTATCAATGCCAGATGGCTGATTGCCATTAAAAACTGTATGTACATAAGAAACAATTACGTCAGCGTCTTTGATATCACTGACCACATTGCCATGAACAATACTTTTTGTATTAAACCCATCCACAAAAATATTAATGTTTTTCTCAAGTGGTAAAGTTGAGTCATTTTTAAGAAGAACCATGGACTGTTTTTGAGCCTCTTTCCCCAGCTTAATATTGCGCTCAGTATTTACTCGACTTTTTACTTGATCAACCTCCACGTAGGGGTTATCAAATAACCCAAGATCAAATTTATTTTTTAAGATCCTTTTAACAGAGGCATCTATTCTAGATAACGGCATTAGACCTTTTTTTACAAGCTCTATAACAACTTCAGTATCTTTTTCTCCGCCAAATTGATCTATCCCAGCATCAATAGCTTTAATATAGCGCTCTTCAATTGATAGATCTCCAACTCCCCAGTGTCGACCATTAATGATTCCCCAATCTGAACAAATTACACCTTTATAGCCAAGCTCATTTCTAAGCAGGGTGGTTAAAAGGTCTTTATTAAAACCGATAGCAACATTTTCAGAAGTTTGATTAACCGTGATTCCATAGTAAGGCATGATGACGGCAAGGTTATTATTGATGGCATCGATAAAGGGCTTAATGTGGTAATCAAACATGTTTCCGGGATAGATCTGATTCCTGCCAGAAAATAAATGAGGATCTAAGCCATTTTCTTGAGGCCCGCCGCCAGGAAAATGTTTGACCATGGTCATTACGCTTTGAGAGTCTATGGTCTTACCTTGAAACCCATCCATGTAAGCCATGGTTAGTTTTGAACTCATAACATTGTCCGACCCAAATGTACCGAAGTTTCTTGCCCACCTTGGCTCAGTTGCTAGATCAGCCATTGGATGCAGCGCAGTTCTGATTCCAACAGCAAGATATTCTTCTCGCGCTATCTCTGCAAATTGCTTCACAAGGTTAGGATCTTGAGAGGCAGCGAGACCTAGCTGCGAGGGCCATTTAGAGAACCCATCCAAAGAAAAAGATGCTACACCTCCTCCGTTTGGCACTTCATGAATAGGGTCTGAGCTAATGGTAACTGGAATCCCCAATCTTGATCTTGAGGCAATCTTTTGAAGGTTGTTTAATCTTTTTGCAAGTCTTTCAGGTTTTGGATTGCCGTATAAATTGAAGTGATTAATGTGCTGATTAATGATCTCACTTTCAGTAAGCTTTCCGCCATCCACAAATAATGAATAAAGCCTAAACATCCAGTCAGGATTGATCGTCACCGGTGGATGAAACAATGTTCCTACTTTCTCTTCAAGTGTCATTTGCGATATTAGATCCTCAACTCTTTGGACAGTATCAAGTCTATGATCTTCGTATCGATCAAGCTTATTGTTTTTATTTAGATCCCTAAAAGATATGCCGTCTATATCAAGCACTTTTACTTCAGGCTTCAATTTCACCAAATAAATGACCCGCTCAATTGGAGAAAAAATAAAATTAACAATTAAGACACTAATTAAAAAAAGCAATATTAAGAAAATTCTGCTAAAAACAGATGGTTTCATGATCTTAATTGATCGATGGTTTTAAGGTTGGCAATGCAATAAAGTTTAAGCCTACATAAACAAATAAGCCCAGAGCCAGCTGGTAGGTTAGAGGATTACTTAACGCATAGACTCCAAGTACTACTAGCACTATCAATCTGAGTGATTCAGATTTGTATGCCTTTTTCCCATCCAACCAAGCGGCAGTGCAAAACATTGTGAATGCCATCATCCCGATGATTATGCATAATTCGGAATATCCAAAAATACCTGACTCAAGAACTATAAGCCCAACAAAACTCAGTACGATAAACTGAGCAAAAGCATAGAACTTAATTTTTTTTGATGATTGCGGATTATATTTTTTAAATAAATTCGGATCAAAATCATCTTTGAATGAATCATTCTCCAATGAACTTGGGCGCCAGCCGGTTCGGGCAAAGGGAACATAGAGCTTATCTTTCAGCGATTTTGAACCCCAAATATCTTTCAACATCTGAACATAAATATGTAAATTTGCCCAAATCGGGTTAAAGGTTTTAATAGGCCCCCTTATTCCATAGATACACGGAATTTTGGTGTCCTCTTCTTTAAAGGTTCCAAACATTCTGTCCCAAATGATAAAAACACCGCCATAGTTTTTATCTATATATTCGTCATTTTGGGCATGATGAACGCGATGGTTTGAGGGTGTCACAAAAATCCATTCATAGAACCCAAGTTTTGGAATATGTTCACTATGAACCCAAAATTGATAAATTAGATTTAATGAGGCAACACTGACAAATACATGGGAGGGCACACCTATCAAGAAAACCGGTATGTAAAAAACCCAAGTCAGCAAAGCGCCTGTTCCAGTTTGCCTTAGAGCAGTGCTCAGGTTGTAATCCTCGCTTTGATGATGAGCAACATGTGAAGCCCAAAAAATTTGGCGCTCATGACTAATACGGTGAAACCAGTAATAAAAAAAATCGTAGACCACAAAAGCAAAAATCCAAGTAAACACCGAACTTGCATCCATCCGCCAAAGCGTAAGGTTTGTTTCAATCAAGTAAAATACATATCCACCCAGGCCAATAAAGATCAGTTTATTGGCTGTTCGAAGGGACCCCATAAATAAGCTTGAGATCGCATCATTTAGCCTGTAGGTATTATTCTTTTTTAAATAACCATAGGTAAGTTCCACCAAAATGGCTAATAAAAAAAACGGGACTGCATATGGCACATAATCCATGATCGAAATTATACTAATTATTGTTTAGTTTTATGAGAATCCTGAAATTTAAGTCAAAAATGCTATTGCTTGCTTTGAGTGGCATATTATTAATGGCATGCTCTTTTGATAGAGAAGAAAATATGAATAAACAAGTTTATAAAATACTAACTATCAGCGAATGGACAGAAGCAAAAGAATTAGGAGAAATTGAGACGGCCCTAGATCGCAGTGATGGCTTCATACATTTATCAACCGCACAACAATTAGCGGGGACGCTAGCTTTTTATTTTAAAGATTTTGATTCCTTGATTCTCCTGCAAATTAACACAAAGGATTTTAAGGATGAAATTATTTTTGAGAAAGCAGTGCCGGCTGGAGATAGATCTGGCGAATTTCCTCACTTGTATGGCATCCTAAAAGTTGAAAAGATTATAAATAAGTGGGAAATTAAAAGGGATGCATTTAGTTTGCCCGGTGAGATAATTCTTGAGGCAGAAAATAATTTATAACTGAGAAAAAAATGACAGCAAAAATAGAATTTCAAAATGATATTTCAATCATCAGGCTTGACGATGGTAAGGCAAATGTCTTTTCACAAGTCATGCTTGAGAGTCTCTATGAGTGTTTGAGTAAAGTACACAAAGACAAAGGATGCCTGGTTATCACTGGTAGAAAAGGAATGTTTTCTGCAGGATTTGATCTAAAAACATTCGCATCGGGCGACAAAGAAAAGATAGCTAAAATGGTAACGCTTGGAAATCAGCTTCTCTATGATATTTATACATTTCCAAGACCCGTTATTGTCGCAGCATCGGGTCACTCCATAGCACTAGGAGTATTCATTCTTTGTTGTGCAGACTACAGAATTGGAGTCACAGGAGAATATATTTGTCAGGCAAATGAGGTGCGCAACAATATGGACATACCCACTCAAATGATGGAGATCCTAAAGGATAGAGTTTCTAAAAAGCATTTTTATAATGCTGTATTGCATGGCTTACCTTTTTCAACGGTTGATGCAGTAGAGGCTGGATACCTCGATGTGGTTGTTAACGAAGAATCTCTCATGAAGGCAGCTTTAGAAAAAGCAGAGGATCTAGCAACTTTGGGCCATCCCTTTTATGAAAATACTAAGCGTTACGCAAAGGATGAGACAGCCAAAGTTGTTTTAGACGCCATGAATAAATTCAAGCAAAAAGTTTTATAAGCATTTACACAAATGCAAACCGAAATCCTTAATATTTCAAAGGATGAATCATCCGAATATTTAGATTCAATATACGCCCTGAATCAAAAAAATACTCCTGAGGTCGGCTCTTTAACCAACGAGGATCACCTAAAAAAACTTTTGAGCCAGTCCAATATTTTGCTATGCGCATTTAATCAATCCTCATTAATTGGTTTCATGGTCTGCATGTTTGAAGGCTCGAAATATCAATCAGAAAATTACTTATTTTTTAGCAACCAATTAAGTCAATTTATTTACATTGATCGCATAGCTGTTGATCTTCCCTTTAGACAAAAAGGATTGGGAACCCAATTTTATAATGAGCTAGCAAGAATTAGAGGTAAAAGACCTGTCATTTGTTGCGAAGTGAATTCTAAACCATTAAATGAGCCATCAATTAAGTTTCATAAAAAAAATGAATTTGAAGAGTGCGGAACCAAAGACTTTGAAGATGGCCACTCAGTAATTTATTTCAAGAAAATATTATCTAGCTAAAAACTTGTTTGCTTCGGCAATAACTTTTGGTGCCAGAATAATCGATGAAATTAGCGTAGGTATTGCCATCATTGCAAAAGATCCATCAATAATATTAATTGCAGAATCTAAAGAGATTGAGGCAAAGAAGATAATGGTTGCAATGAAAATGTAAAGATAAACTCTCTGACCCTTGGGACCAAATAAAAATCTTGCACATACTGATCCATAATAAGAGTAGGTGAAGATAGTGCTGATTCCAAAAAATACCACACACAAAAATACAACTGCAATGCCAGCACTTCCCAGAAAGGTTTGGAATGCCATTGCAGTTAGACTAACTCCTGAATATTGATCGCCCATCCATAATCCAGAGAGAATTATTACAACTGCAGTGGCAGTGCAAATTAGTAACGTATCAAAGATAGGACCAATCATGGCAACAAATCCCTGTTTTATTGGGTTGTTTGTTTTGGCAGTACCATGAATCAGCGCCTCGGTTCCAATACCAGCCTCATTACTAAATGCTCCTCTTTGGATCCCATACATAATAACTCCCATTAAGGTTCCACCAGCGACTGAGGTTCCTGTAAAGGCATCTGAAAAAATTATCTTGATAACACTTGGAACATTTTCAAAGTTAGCAATCAAAATAAAGGTCGCTGTTAAGACATACAGTCCGCCCATGATGGGAACAAGCCAGGACGATGCTTTAGCAATCCTGGTTAGCCCACCAATTATTACCGTGCCAGCAAGCACAGCAATAATAAGTCCACAAATCATATTGAAGATCAACTGATTATCAAAAGAGAAAAATGGCAAAGCAAATTCACTAATTATTTGTACCATCTGATTGCTTTGGACTGCGGGTAACCCTCCTATCATTCCAAAAAAAGCAAACAGATAAGCAAGGAACGCCCATTTGCTGGATAAACCATTTTTAATGACATACATTGGCCCACCTAAAATAGTTCCATCAGAATCTTTTTCACGATACATGACAGAGAGTGAGCAGGTAAAAAACTTTGTCGCAATACCAAGACATGCTGTGATCCACATCCAGAAAACAGCTCCAGGTCCAGCAAGCTGAATTGCTAGAGCAACCCCTGCTATGTTTCCAAGGCCAATCGTCCCTGAAAGAGCTGAACTGAGCGCTTGATATTTTGAAATACTGCCCTCAGAAGAAGCTTCCTTTTGAAACATGTACTTAAACCCTTTTTTAAGGTTTCTAAAGGGAATAAACCTAGAAAAAAAAGAGAAAAAAATTCCTGAGCCTACCAGCAAGAAAACCAACCATGGACCCCATGCGAGCGAGACAAATAAGTTAGTGATTTCTGCAAAGCTCATATCAATTGGAAGGTTTTAATGATAGTTATTAAAGCATAAAAATAAATCGTTTGATGTTAATTTTTCTATCGCATAAGATAGCTAAAATTTACAGTCATTATGAGCAAAATAGATCAACTAAAAACACAATTAAAAATTCCGGTAATCGGCGCACCCCTATTTTTGGTATCAGGGCCTGAACTTGTAATCGCTCAATGTAAATCCGGCATCGTTGGTTCATTTCCTGCATTAAATGCAAGGCCTCAAAATGTTCTTGATGAATGGATTGTTAGAATTAAAGATGAGCTAGCACAGGCAAAAGAGGCTAACCCAGAAAAAAGGATAGCTCCATTTGCTGTCAATCAGATCTGTCACGGTTCAAACGATAGGCTATTTGGTGATATGGACATTTGTGTCAAGCACGAAGTCCCAATCATCATTACCTCTCTAAGACCGCCCGAAGAAATAGTTCAAGCTGCTCACTCTTATGGGGGAATGGTTTTTCATGATGTAATCAATGTAAGACATGCAAAAAAAGCTGCTAAACAAGGCGTCGATGGACTTATTTTGGTTTGCTCTGGAGCAGGGGGTCACGCCGGTACACTCTCTCCATTTGCCTTAGTTAGAGAAGTAAAAGAATGGTTTGATGGAGCTATTATTCTTTCAGGTGCAATTAGTTCAGGAAGCGCAGTAGCATCAAGTCTAGCCTTAGGATCAGACTTTGCTTACATTGGAACAAGATTTATTGCCACAGAAGAAGCTAATGCCGATCAAGGATATAAACAAATGCTTATTGAAAGTGCTGCAGATGATATTGTTTATTCATCGTTGTTTACCGGTGTTCATGGGAATTATTTGAAAGGTTCAATTGAAAAGGCTGGCCTTGATCCTCAAAATTTACCGGATGCGGATAAATCTACTATGAATTTTGGTTCCGGTGGGAACACTGAATCTAAGGCATGGAAGGATATCTGGGGTTCAGGTCAGGGAACAGGTTCAATAAAAGACTCACCCTCAGTTGAAAAACTTGTCGACAATTTAACGATGGAATTTGAAGAAGCAGTTCAAGATCTTAATCAAAAATCAGAAATATAATTCTTTAAATTAAAGATCTCCATCTTTTCTGTGCTCACTCTTTTCAACCTTAAAACCCTTACCATATCTTGCTTCAAGTTTTGATTTGTTCTCGTTGATGACTTCATAAGGATCTAAATCCAAAGCCATACAAGCAGTTGCCCAATACCAAATAATGTCACCCAACTCTCTTTTCATGTGAAAAACATTATCTTCAGTAAAAGGCTTGCCTTGTAAAAAAATCTTTTTAACAATTTCAACAAATTCTCCTCCCTCGCTGCCTAAACCAAGAGCAGCTGTAAGTAATCTGGCAGATTTGATGTTGGACTCTGTCTCAATTTCTTCCATCCTTTCAAATAATGCTTTTTGATCAAGACTGGGCTCGCTAGTGACTTTGGTCACAAAATCACAATAATCATTTAAATAGTCTTTTACTTCGTTTCCCATCTCATTCTCCTAAACCTAAAAAGGTTTCTTATTTAATTCTTTGCTCAAAAAAAACTCTGATTCAAAAGCTTTTTTTTCATCTAAAATTTTTTTATTTTTATAATCCAATCCGCTCAGGTTTGTATAGTCGTCTAGATTATTTACTTTACCCAAGCTCCAAAATTCCTCCAAATTTCCTTCAATTAAATCGGTTAGTCTTTGAATGCTTTGTTTTTCAAGTTCATGCCATTTAGTAATTCTATTTTTGTCATCATCAGGATTCCAATGAAGTTTTCTGCCTGAAGTCTCTGGATCATTATTATATAAATGAAATATAGGAATATTAGGAGTGTGAAAAATGGAAAATCCTTTCGTAAACGCTCTGAGCATCATTGATATTTCTTCTCCGTAAAAATAATAATTTGGATCATAAGGCACTTCTTTCACAAAACACCCATCGGCAAAAAGACATCCTGCAGCGAGTAAATATCCGTGCACTGGCTTATCTGTCTTTAAGGGCTTACCAATTTGACGTGAGAATAAATCTCGCATAAACATACTGTCTTTTCTATAGGCAATTGAATAAACCAAGTCATCAATTGAGTCTAATTTAAACTCCTCATTTTCTAAATTAATTACTTCAAAACCACGCGGATATGAGGAGATGATTGGCTTTGAAAAATAAGTATCATTAGATAATCCTTTAATTGAATCTAGTTGATTTATGAGAACAAGATCCCAATCTTTCTGAAATTGAGTATGAGAGTCAATTTGGAGAAAATAATCTTCATCTTGATAAAAACTCTGCAATCTATGTCTTGCCCAGCATGGACCTCTCGAAAGGATCGGCTCCACATGATCATAATGAATTATTGCCTGTTCAGAACAAGAGCTAATGTCTATGGGTTTAGATGATTGATCGCATATTCCAAAAACTAATTCAGCTTCATTTGCCGCATTTTTACAAGCACTCTTTATTGTTGAGCTTAGCAATGGATCTTGATAGGATGCGATCGAAATAAAAATAGACATTATAAAAAGTACTTAAGATACAATTATCTCATATGAGCCAATCAGAGTTACCAAAAAAAATTGCTGATAACGTAACCATGTATTCAGCAGATCCTATAGTTTATTTGGTGAGCGATTTTTTAAATGATGATGAGTGCGAGGCATTTATCAGTGCCGCACAAGGGAGACTTAAAGGTTCAACGGTCATCAGCAAGGACAAATTTATTAAACACGAGAGCAGAACCTCGCAAAACTGTTGGCTCGAACATGATGCCAATGAAATAGTTCATGAGGTCAGCAAACGATTATCTATATTGGTTCAAATGCCAATAAGAAATGCGGAGCAATATCAGGTTGTTTACTACAAAGCTGGAGCAGAATATAAGCCGCACTATGATTCTTTTGATTATGACGCCGAAGAAGGCAAGAAAAATTGGGAACCTGGCGGACAAAGAATGTTAACAGCACTTGCTTATTTAAATGACGTTGAGGAAGGTGGAGGAACAGGCTTTCCTAATCTTGGTGTGGAAATCGAGGCTAAAAAAGGAGATGTTTTGGTTTTTCACAACACTCCCCCAGACTCAAATAAAATCCATCCAAAATCATTACATGCTGGGCTCCCAGTAATCGCTGGGGAAAAGTGGGCAATCAATCTCTGGTTTAGAGAAAGACTGCGTTATTAGCTACTTAATTTTTAAAGACGACTGACTAACAATAATATTGTAAAGGTGGTCTTGAGCTTCCGGTTTGAGCTGGGCCACACCAACGGCTAGTACATCGATGATTGCCATATAAGCAAGTCGGGAAGTAATAGGGCTATTGAGTCTTGCTGAATCTCCAACATCCACCTCAAGAGAAATATCGCACTCTTTTGAGAGCGGTGTCCCCGAGGGCATTAAGCCAATGACGCGAGCATTGAAACTCCTAACAGTTCTAACAGTATCCACCAAAGCGCTGGTAGTTCCTGAGTGAGAAATCGCAACTACCACATCATCCTCATTTAATGAATTAGCTGACATGAATTGAATATGAGGATCGGATATACAAGAAGAAGGAATCTTTAATCTAAAAAATTTATGTTGGGCATCCATTGCAACCGGGGCAGAACCTCCAAAAGCAAAAAACTCAATTCGTTTTGCGTTTGCTAGTGCCTCAATAGCTTCCTCCAAGAGCTCTTGGTTTAGTTGCGAGCGGATGTTTAAGATTTCACTTATGGTTGTATCGAAAACCTTTTCAGTTAGCACCTGAATAGAATCCTCCGGATCAATCTCATATGAGGTGAAGTACTCATCTGCAGCAAGTTGCTGAGCAAGGGTCAGTTTAAATTCATTAAACCCTGAATAATTTAGCGCTTTACAAAACCTATTTAAGGTTGGCTCACTAACACCCATCTTCTCAGCAGCTTGTGCCATGGTACTGGCAACTACATCAGCAGGATGCTCTAAAATAAAGTCAGCAACCAATTTTTCGGATTTTCTTAAATTGTCGTATGCGCCTTGGATTTCTCTGAGTAATTTAGTCTGCATGAAGGTAAAATAATCTGTACATATCAATTGTAACCTCAAGAAATGGACGTTTCATATATTTTAGAAAGCCTCAATGAAAAGCAGCGTGAGGCTGTTACATCTGAATCACCTCATCTGCTTGTCTTGGCTGGCGCTGGGTCTGGAAAAACAAGGGTACTGGTGCATCGTGTAGCTTGGATTGTAGATGGATTTAGATCAAATCCTGGAACCATTATGACAGTTACTTTTACCAATAAGGCTGCGAATGAAATGCAGAGCAGAATTCAGGAGCTACTCAAATCACCCGTTCCGGAATTATGGTGCGGAACGTTCCATGGATTGGCACACAGAACACTAAAAAGATTTTATAAAGAGGCAAATCTTATTTCAGGCTTCACGATTCTTGATGCAGATGATCAGCTAAGGATCATTAAAAGATTAGCCAAAGAGCTGGAGCTTGAGGACAGCGCATGGCCACCTAAGCAAATTCAATGGCAAATCAACTCATGGAAAGATGATGGAAAAAGATCTAAGGATATTAAAGCCGAAAAAGATTTTTATACCGAAACCATAAAAGGTCTTTATGAAAAATATGAAGATTTATGCATGCAAGATAGCTTGGTTGATTTTGCCGAACTTTTGCTGAAAAGTTATGAGCTTATCCGTGATGATGCAAAGGTAAAGAAATTTTTTCATTCTCGATTTAAGCATATTCTTATCGATGAGTTCCAAGATACAAATAAAATTCAATATAAATGGCTACAAGAGATTGCTTCAAATGAAGCTAATCTAACCGCAGTGGGTGATGATGATCAATCAATCTACGGATGGCGAGGAGCAAGGGTTGAAAACATTGATGCTTATAAAAAATCTCATGATCAAAGTGAAACCATCAGACTAGAACAGAACTATAGATCAACCAGTGTCATTCTAAATGCCGCGAATGCCCTCATAGAGAATAACCAAGAAAGACTTGGCAAGAATTTATGGACTGACTCCAAAGAAGGTGAACTGATCACACTTTATCAAGCCTACAGTGAGCAAGATGAAGCTAGATTTATCGCCGAAGTTATCAAGGGATGGATGAATAGCGGTGAGCTCTATAAAGATTGTGCTGTTGTGTATAGGTCCAATGCACAGTCCAGAGCAATCGAAGAAGCATTATTGAGAATAAGTATTCCATATAGAATTTATGGCGGCTTACGATTTTATGAACGGCTAGAAATCAAAAATGCCATAAGTTTTTTAAAGGTTATTTTTAATCCACATGACAACCCGTCATTTGAGCGCTCAATTGCAAATCCACCCAGAGGCATAGGAGCAAAGACTCTGATTAAAATTAGAAATAAAGCTAATGAGAATAATCTATCTTATGTTCAAGCCTCTGCAAAGATGCTTGATGAAGGGTCAATTGGTGGCAGAGGTGCTGCTGGCTTAAGATCTTATTTAAAGCTATTGATTGATCATGGCGAACAACTCGATAAAACACCTCTACCTGATTTGCTTGATTCAATTATTAAATCATCAGGCCTAATACAACATCATGAAAAAGAACCTGGCGAAAAGGGTAAAACGAGGATAGAGAATTTAGAAGAACTTATTACTGCAGCTAAAAACTTTGAACAGAGTTTTGATAAAGAAAAAACAATTAAAGAAATTTCTGAATCATTTTTAGACACCGTATCTTTGGATGCTGGTGAGACCCAGGCCGGAGAATTTGATGATGCGGTCCAGCTGATGACATTGCATTCAGCCAAAGGTTTAGAGTTTCCTTTGGTATTTATGACTGGACTTGAGGAAACTTTATTTCCCCATGGCAGATCGATGGAATCACCTAATCAGCTAGAGGAGGAGAGGCGTCTTTGTTATGTTGGTATCACCAGAGCAATGAAAAAACTTTATCTAACTTATGCAGAATCCAGAAGGCTGCATGGTTCCGATGTATTTAATCCGCCATCAAGATTTATTAAAGAAATACCAGCAGAATACATTGATGAAATTAGACCCAGAGCTTCAGTTAATGTTCCCTATAAAAGAACTTCACAATCAAGTCCGATGGATTTTAAAGAAGAGATCGGCATTGCGCTTGGTCAAAAAGTCTTGCATCCAAAATTCGGTCAAGGCATAGTTTTAAATTACGAAGGTTCCGGAGAGTCAGCAAGAGTGCAAATAAATTTTGAATCTGCTGGCACTAAGTGGCTGGTGCTTTCGTTTGCTAATCTTGAGGTGATTTAATGAAAAAGTTTTGCTTTTCTTTTTTTGTTTTATTTTTAATTTCTTGTTCACAAGATTCTGTTCAATCAGAAGTAGCCGTTAAGAAATTTAATTGGTCCATGGTGACTACGTGGCCAAAAAACTATCCTGGATTAGGGATGGCACCTGAGCGCTTTAGCAAAATGGTGAATGAGATGTCTCAAGGTCAACTTAAGATAACTGTATATGGTGCTGGTGAATTTGTTCCTGCCATGGGAGTTTTCGATGCGGTTTCCTCAGGTTCAGTGGAAATGGGTCACGGTGGCGCTTATTACTGGAAAGGTAAGGTTCCTGCTGCACAATTCTTCGCAGGGGTTCCATTTGGTTTCACGGCTGATGAAATTAATGCATGGGTTTATCGAGGCGGTGGTTTAGAGTTGTGGGAAGAAATTTATCAGCCTTTTAACATTAAACCCTTACCGGGAGGTAATACCGGCACGCAGATGTTTGGATGGTTTAATAAGGAAATCAACTCACTTGCAGATTTAAAGGGTTTAAAAATGAGGTTTCCTGGTTTTGGAGGAGAGGTTTTTAAGCGAGCAGGTGGCACACCGGTGAATATTCCTGGCGGCGAACTTTATACAGCTATGCAAACGGGAACCATTGATGCTGTTGAGTGGGTGGGCCCATACAATGATCTCGCTTTTGGCTTTCAGCAAGTTGCAAAATATTATTACTATCCTGGCTGGCATGAGCCGGGGTCCATGCTTGAGTTTATGATTAATATTGATGAGTGGAATAAACTTCCTACGCATTTACAAAAGATTGTTGAGGTTGCAGCCAAGGCAGTCAATCAAGACCTTTTAGATGAATACACGGCTTCAAACAATCGAGCCTTACAGGAATTAATTAATACCCATGATGTTCAGTTAAGAAGATTGCCCGATGATGTGATCAATGAATTCAGAGCAATATCTGATGATATTTTGACATCCTCAGCAGAGAACGATGCAGATGTTGAAAAAGTTTATGAATCATTCAAAAAATTTATGGGAGAAGTTAGATCTTTTAATGCAATTGCCGAAGATGCATTTGTTGAAGCACGCAATCTGAGTGAACAATAATTTGAAATTTTCTTATCTAGGAAAACAACCTTACCAAGATATATATAAGGATATGAAAAAACATATCCAAAATTTTTCCAGCAATCAGATCTGGATGCTGGAGCATGATGCAGTATTTACCTTGGGCACAGCAGCAGATGAATCTCACATTATTAATGCTGGTCAGATCCCCGTAATCCAAACTGATCGAGGTGGTGAGGTTACCTATCATGGACCGGGACAACTGGTAATTTACTTTTTGATCGATATTAAAGAAATAAAACTTGGACCCAAGGCATTGGTTCAAAAGCTTCAAGAATTAATTTCGAGCATTCTGGGTCATTATGATATTGAATCAAGTTTTATAGAGGGTGCACCTGGAGTCTATGTTGATGATAAAAAAATAGCCTCAATTGGGTTAAGGATTTCACAGGGGAAAACCTATCACGGCATTAGCATCAATGTGGACATGGACTTAACCCCTTTTTTATTTATTAACCCATGCGGGTATGAGGGATTAGAGGTCACTCAAATAAAGAATTATGATTCAAATGTGAAAATTAAAGATGTAGAATCTATAGCCCAGCAAGAAATAATCAAAGTTTTTGAATAATGGAAATCATACCGACACAAAAAATTGTTAATCGAGACGGCATCAGGGCTGTAAAAAATGGACAAAAAGCCAATAAGTATTCTACGATTCCTAACCAAAAGAAACCGGATTGGATTCGGGTTAAAGCTACTTTCGATAAAAACTTTAAGGCAGTTAAGGCGCAAGTTGATGGCAAAAGACTTAACACTGTATGTGAGGAGGGTATGTGCCCAAATATGTCAGAGTGCTGGTCAGCGGGAACCGCAACATTCATGCTCATGGGCTCTGTTTGCACACGTGCTTGTAAGTTTTGCTCTGTTGATACGGGCAATCCAAAAGGATGGTTGGATCAGGATGAACCTCTCAAAACTGCTAAGGCGGTCAAAACCATGGACCTCAAGTACGTTGTCCTTACCTCGGTCAATAGAGATGATCTAGAGGACGGAGGAGCAGAACATTACGCTAATACAGTCAGAGCCATTAAAGAACTTAATCCCAATACGGCGGTTGAGGCCCTAACACCTGACTTCAAAGGTTTGTCTTCATCAATTGAAACTTTGGTTAACTGCGGACTCGAAGTGTTTGCTCAAAATGTTGAAACCGTTAAAAGACTCACGCATCCAGTCAGAGATATTCGAGCGGGTTATCAGCAAACTCTAGATGTCCTTGCAGAATCAAAAAAAATTAATCCTAAGGTACTAACAAAAACCAGCATAATACTTGGTTTGGGGGAAACCGATGCTGAGATCGAAGAGACCATGGATGATTTAATTAAAAATAAGGTCGATATCCTAACTTTAGGTCAGTATTTAAGACCAACCCTCAATCATTTACCGGTTGAGCGATGGGTTACTCCAGATGAGTTTGATAGATACAGAGACATCGGTCTAAAAAAAGGATTTCTCGAAGTGGTTTCTGGACCTATGGTCAGATCAAGCTACAGAGCTGAAAGAGCTTTAGAAAAAAATAATGCAGGTCTTTGAATGATAACTATGTTTTTAGATCTTTAATAATTTTATTAATTTCTTCGGCTTGCCACGCATCTCTACAGTTCACTTCTGCATCAGTCCAATCAAATTCATCCATAAAGTCATCTTTGTTTGAATACTCTGCAGCACCCCATTCTTTCCATTCCTGATCCAAGTACTCTGTTAATAAATCATCCCATTGTGAATCACTGGGTTCTAAAACAATAATCGAATTACCATCATTGCTGCTGTCTAAGATAAAAACTGCTACCCCTACATGCCACTTGAGGGCGATAGGAATAAATATTTCTTGTCTTTCAAGATCTTCGAGCTGTTCCCTGACAAAATGAATTAAAGCTTTACAAAAATCAATTGCATTTGTTCCGACCTTTGAAGTAGACAACTCTTCATCTTGTATTCCATGATCAAAGACGCCACTCTTTTCATAGATTAACTGAGCAGACTGCTTGATATTTGAAAGAACAACAGAGAGTTCTTTACCCTGATTTTCATTATTAAAAGTTTGAGCTATTATTTTTCTTGCTTCTCCATCTGCTTGACTGTAATCAAACACTGGATCTAAGTTTATTTTTTCCAGTGCTGCAAGAGTAGATAATTTAAATTCCTCAACCCTCACTCAACCATCCATTTACTAAGTAGGAGGGAAACCAACCATCTTCCCCTTTTTCATGAGCTTCATGCCACCCAGAACCACCTTGAAAATCTAGATGAAAATCATGTCGCTCACCTTTATAGTCAACTGCTCTGATAGTATCTTCATCAAATGGCTTATCTCCATTTTGATCCAAAATACCATCGAATACATTGCAATAGTAGAGCCATGAAAGGTCATATTCTTCATTGGTGTCAGGATTATCGATAATCAATTTTAGGTCCCTAAGCTTAAAATCGTTAGCTACTTCAAAAGAGGTGTGAAGGGTTCCAGAGGAATAAGGTATAACTTCAAATATGACAGTATGCCCCTCTGCAATAGCTTCCTTAGCCCCCAAATGCTGGAAGTCATCGTCACCAATTGGTTTCCAAACATAATCATCTGCATCAACATTATCTGGAAGACCATATGGAAAACCATAGTCTGTAATAGCCATTTCGATATAGTCAGAGTTTTCAAAATCTTCCATTTCAGTATATTCAAACATACACGGGAAAAATGCCTTTTCCTCTCCATCAATAATGGCAGTATATTTGCAGCCTTCATTTCGAGGTGCGATACCATGTGAAATCAATGTAACCTTAGCATGCTCCTCCACAATTTCTATTGGCTCTCGATAATTTAAACCGTTCGTCTCATTTTCTTTATTTTCTTTTAGTAGTTCCTTAGTTGCTGCATCGATTTCGTATGCATAAACTTGGACTCCGGATGCTTCAATTTTTAGCTCTAATTTCATAATTTTTATTGTCCCCAACTTTAAGAATTAAACGCTTATTACCTTAGCAGTAATAATTTTAATATGGAAATAACAAGATTCTGAAGTAACTATGAAAGATGGATATGGTTACCTTTAGCTGAAAAATCAGCTGCATCAAATTCTTTTTTTTCGATATCATCGCCATAAATTCCAAACATACTATCTTGTCCAGGCAGGTAAACAAAAATATACAAACCTCCTCTATTATGAGCATAGAAATGATTTTCTCCCCATGCCAACTCATTGGTTTTATAAAGAAAAATTATATTTTTTTCTGGATGGTTAATGGAATAAAGGCTGTGTTTATTCCCTAAATCTCCTGTGTTAACAATTTTTTCTCCGTTTAGGACATTCAAAAAATAAACAATTGTGGTTGGTTTTGCATAGTAAATATTGGTTTTTGATTTCTTCAAGTTAGTCCAAGTAAGCTTATTCTGATTTTTTATCTTGCATCAATCTTACATAGGCAGACTCAGAATCATTCACCATGTCTTCGGCGTATGCAATGACATCTCCTACTGATAACTTTTCAGGGTCATTAGCAGTGTATTGAATTTCAGGATTATGTAAGTTGCCAAGTTCTTGGAAGTGATGACAAATATTTGTACTGATATTAATAATAATTTGTGAATCAAAATTAACTAGCTGAGCTAATAAATCATCCGGTTGGAGCAAATCAGGATCAAACTCTTCATTGGTAAAATGATTAAGCAAAATACAAAGTAAAATTTTTGCACCTTCTTCAAAGTTATCGACATCCATATCAATGATTTCGAGTTTTTTCCCCGGTGAAGTCCTTTCCGCAATTAGATTTTTTGGAACCTCTTTATTTTTTCTTTTATCTTCTTTTTTCTTTGCACCCTGTGATTTAAATAAACTGCTTGCAAGTTCGTTTGCTGATTTAGGCGAGCCATCAGTTTTGTTTGAATTTGAATTACCCCCTTGAAATAGAATTTTTGCCATATCATTTGCAGAAAGTTTCTCACTAGATTGAGCACCAACTTTATTTTTTTTATTACCTCCAGTTGAACCCAGAACTGCTTCTGATTTACCTGAGGTCTCTTCGGAGATTCTATGCTCCATAGCCTCTTTAATTCTTTGAAGCCATGCATATTTATCGACTTCATAATCATGCTTTGTTACCCCATGCCAATCCAGCAAGTAACTTTCAAGGTTATCCTTCATAAGCATGGATAGCATTTCTCCTGATAGGGTGCTAACAAGAAATTCAGCCATGTCGTTATCAATTCCAAGAGCGGCGTAATCCTCTTGAAGTGTCAGTGCCATGATTCTATCTAGAATCAAAGGATCTTCCATTTGTGTTGCATACTCAATGAAATTAGAAATACGCAAGCCTATTTGATGTCCGTAAATGCCACAACCATTGATCAGCTGCCTAAAAAGGGCATGCAATTCATTTGCATCAAAATCTCTGTTGGCTAGAGACTTGTCTTCAGTGATGTATTGAATAACCCATGCATAAATCGTGCCTTCTCCATGAACATTTAACTTACCATCATCATTCAGCAAATCTTTTTCTAGGTTAAATGTTTGATCAAATTTATTTGAAGTAAATTCAAAACTATTAGCAGTCTTAATTTCCTCTTTAAGTTCACCAAACATGGCTGAGAATATTTCACTTAAAGAAAGTTTTCCCATTTTCTCGATTTTCTAGAAGCCCTTGTTTAAAGAATACTTTTATCTATTATTTAATTGCTCTTTAGCAGCTGAAGATACGCTCGCATCTGGATGCTCAGTTAATTCTTCAATAAAGTTTGTTGGCATGTCATAGCTATTAGCAGCTTGAAGAAGAACATATGGATTTTGAATGTTTAAATCTTTGATGGCTTGTGCAATCTCATCCACGCTAATTTTGCTGAAACTTCCACAATAAGCAATGATGTTAGAAAGCGTTTGCTCATCTTCTCTTTCCATTATTTTCTTTAGTTGATCTAGCGACGCCTCTTCTTTGAAGCCCTCACTGTAAGCCACTGAAGCAACCACTCTTGGATCAGTATCTTCAGCCAACTTCATTAAGGTCTCTTGATCCAAATTCCTCTTTTCTGCAACTCTTTCTCTAACGCGCGGAAAGGGATGTTTTGCTAGGGCTGCAAATATACCAGCATTTTCATCTGTGTCCGGAATGTAGTAGAGCACACTTTCCACTGCTTCATGACCTAATTCGGCGCCGAATGATTCTCCATCAACTTCTATACCTAAAATTGCTCTCATAATTTTCTCCTCTTTTAATGCCCCAATATTTTTGACGGCCTATAACCTTAACAACAAATTTTTTAAATACCAAAAATAATTAATGTGCTAAATTAAAAATCACTACAAATAAGACTCCTGTAGCAAGGACCCCCAGTACACAGATCAACCAATCCACAAAGAACACTTTAAACAGCTTAGACCAAACACCATCATGAGCTTCATTCGCTGTGAGTTCTTTTTTGAAGACCTCCATTGCTGCATCTTTAAAAAATGAAAAGACACACAAGAAAGTTAGGCCTCCCAAAAGAAATATAAATGCATTCGTATTGATCATGGTTTTCTCCTTTAATTTATTAAAGCTTTAATTATTCTTGAAAGTTCCGCATCAGCCCTTCGGAAATTTGTTTTAGTTAATGTTCTTGCTTGCCAGTAATCCTCATAACCATCTTCCATCCATTGTTTTCGAAATAATTGAAAGGTCCTTTGCAGGTACTTCTGCAATAATCGGATATCTGCAATTGCGTTAAGATTATTCTTTTTTAGCCACGATTCAACTTCAAAAGAATCACTCTGTGCAACTTTTTTTACAAACATTTCTAGAATAGTAGATAACTCAGTATTGATATTTTTTAGATCTTTTATTGATTTTGAATCTTTCATGATTAATTTAAAAATTTATTTTCATTAATCATAGTATCATCAACATGTTTTGGAATAATCCTTATTTTGGGGAATACCTTTTTGAGCTGAACAAAGCTTTGAATATTATCGATAGAATCGTCGAACAGATAAGCTGCTTGGTATTGACGAGATTCTAAATATTTACTGATAATTAATTTTTTTGCTTCAGCAGTTTTTAGCTTAGCTAAGTTTCCTGCCCTTTCAACATAGATATGATTGATATCTAGTCCTGAGGAGTTTAGGTATTCAAGAAATAGATCTTTGCAATCTAAATCGGATCTTGCTGTTAATAAAATTGTTTTGGATCCATAGGCAGCTTCTTTTATGCAATCCTGCGCCCTTTTAATAATTGGATTGATTGGCTGCGACTCGTCTACAAATTTTTTTGAGTCCTTGAACTCTGCAAAACAAATGGTTTCATCATCTTTTACCTTAAAATCTTTTAGCTCTTGCGAGTTTAAATATTTAACTTTACCCTCGCTATTTGTTAATTTTGCTCTGGCGGTAGTTCGAAAAAGGGTGTCATCTATATCAAAAACATAGAGAGATTTAATATGCCTTCTAGTCATCGCTTTCAGAGCTCCAAATCATGTTAAGTTTATTTTTATCAAGCTCCCAAACTTCAACTTTTATGTTTGATGAAAATTCAAGCGTCAACCCATCTTCGGATAGATGGTCTTTCTTATTCCATTGAATCAACATGGCTTTACAAGTATTTTCTTTGGATAAATGTTTGGCTCTAGATTTAAGATAAATCTTTAGTTGACTTAAGTACTCTATTTTATTTTCTAATGCTGCCTGCTTTGTCTCAATAATGAGATCTTCTTTTATCCCAAAGTTTTTTTGTTGAGGAATATAAAAATCAGCAACAATATATCCAACAGGATGCTTTTTATATAACACATCAAGTGAGAACTCTTTCTCGTAGGCAACTCTAGAATTTATGAATTCAACTGCTAATGCAGCTTGCAAAACATTTTCTTTAAATCCTGCACCTAGCTCTCTTTGAATTCGTTTAGAGAGTTTGGTGACGTGTTTATAAAATTCTTTCATAGAAAATCCTCCTTAACTGTCTTGTTAATAATTTTTTATCCATAAGCATTTACCTCGATTTTATTTTTTATAAATTGCTCAACCCCTTGAATGATTTCTAGATCTGATGGTGAGGATCTATCTTCTATTAATTCCTTGGCTTCTTTTAAATATGCTGAGCTTGAAGGCCAAGGACCCTCAGATGTCCATCGTTCTCTAATTAACTCTTGATAATAAGAGGTGAGTTCACTTGGAAGATCAGATTCATTTTTTTGGGATAAGATTCTGTAGCCAAACTCTTTTGCTCTAGGATCATTGAATTTTTTGCAAATAAATAACTGCTCTTCCAAGCTCTTTGAATTATGAAATTGTTCAAATAGTTTCTTATCTTCATAGTCGAAGAATTTTTCATAGATTGTCTCTTCAATAAGGTTTTTCTTTGGCCATTTTCTTTGTTTGGTTTCTGTAGATGCAACAAGAACTTTTTCAATCCAATCTTCATTCCTAGAGTAATTTTCGGCATTTGAATTCAGCTCTTTCATTGAGCATTCAAAATTGAAATCAAATTCATTTGCGTCAGCCAAGCCGCTTGATCTATTCAATCGAATAACTTTGAAGGGAGACTCAGTAAAGGGTTTTTCTAAAAACTTTATGATCTCTTCGTAACCAAGATTTAAAACTTCATCAACTGGATAGTTAAGGTCCACACATATGGCTTCATTTTGATTAGTTGGATTGATACCAACGAATTTAATGGGGTATGTCCAAAATCTAGCAAACGGCTGATATCGATAGCCAATTACTTTTGTGTTTTTTAAAAATTCAGCACAACCTTGTTTTGTTCCCTGACTCAGAAAGTCTGTTACTAACTTTTCTGCTGATAAATGAAAAAAATTAAGTAACTCGATCATAAAAATACAATCTGATAATGCATCATGTGCATTAGCAGTATCGATGCCGATTCGTTCGGCGACCGAGGATAAGGAGCATACTGGATGTCCATTTGCATTTATTTCGAAGTCAATCATCTTTGGGAAGAGCTGACTAACCAATCTGGTTAGCATGAGCAAATCAGATCGGCCATTGCCATTAGTATTTGTAATAAATGGATCCAGTAAATTCCAAAAGAATTGACGCCTGTATAGTTCTTCATCAAAGTTATGACCGTTATAAGTAATAAAAAGGGCAGGATCATCATTGCTCCAATTTTTCCACTGACCATGAATGGCTTTCATCATTTGATAATGTGTTTCTGAGCTTGATAAGGTTTCTATTTTCTTATGAGTTAAATATGCCCCAGGTGAAGGAACTACCCAGGGTAAGGGAGCACAAGAAACATTCATTGAATCTTGAATGTTGTAATTTTGATCTGTCACCACCGAAGCTGACTGTATTATTTGAATAAAATCTTTTGGATCTTTTCCGGTGGTTTCAGTGTCACTAAAGATAAGCTTATTTTGAAATTTCATTTAATTTTCCTTTTTTATATGAATAGGTTGTTACTTTTTGATCAGCCTGATCGGTGAAACGCAAGACATCTCCATCCCTTTTGTCTTCGTGCCAATAAGTTAATGAATTTAATCTGCCATCAGGATAGAAGTAAGTTGCTTTGCCATGTTTTTTTCCAGCTAAGAAGTTGTACTCTCTCCATTTATGGAAACTACTGAGAAAATGAATGAACCTGCCATGCAATAAACCATTGTTAAAATCGGCACTAATTTCAATTGATCCATCCTCATGATATGTTTCATAAGTGCCGGTGAACTCAACAACGATGCATTCATTTATAGGTGTTTCATTTGATGGTTCACGAAGAATTTCTTTATTATCAATTAGCTTTAAATCCATATATCTACAGAACTTTCCATTTAAATAAAATAAATCCAGCTTGGAATTTTCTCTCAGGACAAATCCAAGATTACGATGATTGAATTCTTTATCCCATTCACATTCCAATTCAAATCGAATATCTTCATAATTAGCGTCTTCATCAATCAAATCCTTTTTCTTTTCCAAAGCTTTTTCGCGATCGATGAGCTTTTGTTTGTATTCTTTTAGGTAGATAACTTTTTGCATATAGATTTATTATGCTTTACCTATACGACATATAATGTCGTCTTTAAAAACATATTCTTAATTTCTGTATTAAAGATAGTAAATTATTGTTACGACATATAATGTCGTATATGATCATGACATGAACAATGATACATCCTTACGTTATTTAGAAATGCTTCAGTACTTGCCTGTGTATCCTGCTAAAAGATCTTTATCTGAAATTCGATCTCATTTATCGGAGTACGGACATTCGGTGAGCGATAGAACAATTCAGCGAGATCTTAGAAAGCTTGAAGGATCGTTTGGATTATATTGTGATGATCGGAGTATTCCTCATGGTTGGTGCTGGATGAAAGATGCAAAAAGGGTAGATATTGCTGCAATGGATCATGCGGAAGCACTTACTTTAAGTCTTGCCAAAAAATACCTCTCTAGTGTACTGCCTCTTCAGCACTCCTCTAGAATAACTGGCCTGTTTAACAGAGCTGAAGCCTTTTTGAATCAAACCCAGAGCTCTGACCTAATAAAATGGAATGATAAAGTAAGAGTAGTACCTGCTACCCACGAATACATAGGTCCAAAAATAAGAGAGGACGTTCAACAAGTAATTTATGAGGCAGTACTTAGAGAACAAAAATTCAGTGGTAGCTATCTGTCTAGAGGGTCCCAAAAACAAAAAAAAGGAATTTATAACCCATTGGCGATAATTTCACATGGTGTTGTAACGCGAGTCATTTGCACTAGAGAATTAAAAGGAGAGGCTGACAACTTGATTAGGCATTTACCCCTTCAGAGATTTAAATCTGCAAGTCTCTTAGAGGATTCGATCAATATACCAAATAAATTTAACCTTGATGAATATCTTGATAAAGGTGAACTGAATTACTTATACGATAAAGAAATTGATTTGCATTTAGAGTTTTCACCAGTTGCAGGCTCGCATTTAATTGAGACACCTTTTTCTAAAAATCAATCCATAAAAATCATAAAAAATGGATTTATTGTTCTTAAAGTAAAGACTCCTTATACAGAAACACTTAAGAGATGGATTCTAGGTTTTGGTGACCAAGTAAGAGTGTTAGGACCTTTAAACTTAAAAAAAGAAATTCAAGAAATACATATAAGATCTATTAAGAAATATGCTTGATTTTAATAGAAGAATTACTTATTCAAGGATAACAATTTCTAGACCATTAATAAAAAATCAATAACTTGGTCAAATTCTAATATTCTGTATATACGACAATATTTGTCGTATATGTAGTTTTAAATAATGCCTATGAAGAAAAATAATAATAGGTTAAGTTTTCAGGCATACTCAAATGCACCATTCAATAATATAACTATTCATAACTCTAAGTATGTGAGAGTTAACTCAATTAAGGTAACTATTACACTGCATTATTCAGATGAGATTTGTACTTTTTTCACTAAAAATCCTCAGCTCATTCATATGATGATTGATAGATGCGAAATCGAGAGAAACTTACCTTTCATGGAATGGGAGCATACTGTCAGATCAATTTTGTTTAAAGAAAAGGGAATTAAAGATAGCGATCTTGATCAGTTTGTTGATTGGAACCTAGGAAATCTATCTTTTTCGTTGGCAAGGTATAGACGCTGCACAAAAAAAGAGATCAGCTCATTTAGATTTCGTCGTGCTGACCAAAGAAGTGAAATCCTAGCTGGTAATGATAAAGTAGTTTACAAGCAATACATTAAAGCATCTCATTATGATCAAAATAGTTCTATACCAAATTACGTCAATATAGATTAATGTTTATAGAGGTTTAGAGAATTTAAAAATGAAACTTACCCCATCCCAAGAAGATAAATTTACAAACATTTTTAATAATACAGGTATGAAAGAAAGAGCAAAATTTCTCAGATTGTATGAAAGAATAACAACCCGAGCTAATCCTGGATACTTGTATTCATCTCATATTAAAGACCTCCAATTAAGGCAAGTAGTCAAATTAAGAGATGGCATGAATGTAAACCCACAAAATCAGGAGTTGTTTAATTTTTTAGTTGATTTAGTTGAAGCGCAACCACAACAAGTAAATCATCCCATTCAAGTGGATTCACCAAGAGGTGAGATTAATGTCCCAAATAGAAAAGATGCAGAATTTAGAATAGCTGACTATATTAATGTGTTGGCAGCACAGGCAAAGATCTTGCCGATAGAGTTTGATAGGTTCTTTTATCTTTTGGGCAGTGGAAAATGCTCTGGATTGATTGATGTTAAAAAAATAAACAGAGATAAGTTTAAATTTAGTAATAATGAAAAAGACATAACACATAAAAAAAATAATAACCCACTAGATTTTTATAAGGTCTTTTTTGAAAATTTTAAAGATAAAACTGACGTCAATTTTACAGAAAATACTTTTATAGAGATGAAAGACTGGCTTTTTGAGCAATATAAAGACTCATTGAGTTCAAATAAGTATTTTGAAGATTTAAATTTTGAGAAATATATTGTCTATCCATATTATCCTGAATTATTGAATGGCGAGTTTCCTAGTTTTGACAGTTTATTAGTTTTTTCTGTAGGAAACAGATATGCATCGGGTGCGAAAGCGAGTAATAAATATAAGGATTTGATCTTTAAGCTAGTTAAAGAATTTTCACTGTCTGTAATTGGAAATATAGATATCCTTCCTAAGGATTTGGTGATAAATAGGCAGCACTTTAAGAACCAATGGAAAGATTACACAAGAAACTACCCTGATAAAAATACATTAAATGAAATTAATGAATCATGGCCTGAAATCTTAACGTTAGAAGATAATAAGAATCCTAAAAAAGATCTAGACTTGATATTTGATTTACTATCCAATATTAGTTCAAAACACCAAGGCTCAATCAATGAATTTTACAAATATGTTACGGCGCCTCACTTAAAAAGTTCAGGGGAGATTAACATTCATATTAGAAAACTCACTAGAGAATATTCTAATTTAAGTGGTTATGGTGTTCCATTAGCAGCAAATTTTATCAAAGACTTGCAGTTAGCTAGAGAGTTAAATTTAGATCAGAGGGATATTTGGCCAACAAAAACTGCTGCTTTTTGCAGTAAACCGGACTTGCATTTGGTAAATTTTGTTTCTTTTTTATCAGGTCGACTAACTTTTGAAGATTTCTCAAAGTTAGATAGAGAAAATTATAATGCAACTAATTTATCCAAATATTGTTTAGCACACTATTGGCAAGAATGAGCGGTTTTATAAGATTATAAAAGGAAAGAGGACAACTATTAATAAGGCTATTAGTTGGATGGCTATAAAAGGCATGACTCCTTTGTAGATATCTATTGTTTTTATACTTGCTTCAGCGACTCCTCTCAAATAAAACAAAGAAAATCCAAAGGGGGGTGTAAGGAAAGATGTTTGTAAGTTAATGGCCATCAATATTCCAAGCCAGACAGGATCAAAGCCCATCATTAATAAAGGCGGAGCCACTAGTGGAATAATGACGTAACAGATTTCAATAAAGTCCAAAATAAAGCCGAAAAGAAAGATGGCAAAAAGGACAAAGAATAGGGCAGTATATTTACCGCCTGGCATCATCTCAAAAATTTGATCAACTAAGAGATCACCGCCCACCCCTCTAAAAATAAGTGAAAAAATTGAAGCTCCAATAAGGATGCTAAATATCATGGTGGTCACCGTTGCTGCTTTGTAACTAGTTGTTTTAATAAGCTCTAAGTTCACATTGCCATTAATGGCAGCAATAATGAGTGCTCCGAGAGCGCCCACTCCAGCAGCTTCAGTAGGCGTTGCTATACCTCCAATAATTGATCCAAGCACAACAAAAATTAAAGTGGCTGGCGGCAGGAGGGTTTTGAGAATGTTGGCTTCACCTGCAGTTTCTTCAATGACAACAAACTCTTTTTTTCTATTTATCAATATTGTGTAGATCAAATAGCCAATTACTATCATTAGGCCAGGGACAACCGCCCCAACAAATAAATCACCTACAGAGACTGTTTCCTGAGAGAACACTCCAAGATTATTTTGTGCTCTTTGGTAGGCATTTGACATCACATCTCCAAGCAGAACCAACGCAATTGAAGGTGGAATAATTTGTCCCAGCGTTCCTGTTGAAGCAACTAAGCCGGAGGCAAAGTCCTTGTCATAACCTTGTTTCAACATCGCTGGTAAAGACATTAGCCCCATGGTTACAACGGTAGCACCCACAATTCCAGTGCTGGCTGCTAAAAGTGCCCCTACAACAATTATTGAAATACTCAAACCCGAATTAGTATTCTTAAAAACTATTGCCATGTCTCTTAGCATTTTGGAGGCAATGCCTGACCTCTCCAACACCACTCCCATAAACACAAATAAAGGAACAGCTAAAAGTGTTTGATTATTCATGATCCCAAAAATTCGCATAGGTAAAGTTTTAAATAAATTAGCATCAAAGAAACCAAAAACGATTCCGAGAAGAGCAAATAATATTGAGGTGCCTGCCAAGGTAAATGCAACTGGGTATCCTGCTAGCAGCGCCATGCAAATTAGAGCAATTAAGAGAATGGGTATTATTTCCATAATTTATAGAGCTCCTTTAATCCCGCAACTGCTAAAACTATTGGAAACAAGAAAATTAAACTTTTTTGAAGATAAACAAACTTCAACCCTCCTGGCTCAGTCGAGATTTCCTTTACCGACCAAGAAGTTGATACAAAATCAGTCGAGTAATAAGCAAGCACTCCAACAGTAGGAAAAAGAAAAAATATTATCCCTAGGGTATTAACTATCTTTTTGTATTGTGGCTCCGAGTTACGATATAAAATATCAACCCTAACATGTTCATCTTCGAGATAAGCCCATCCAGCACACCCAAGGAAAATTAAGGCATGCAAGTAGAGCGTTAACTCCTGCAAGTCTGTCCTACCAACACCAAAAAAGTATCTGCTCACAACTACAGCAATCATTAGCACTAAAAGTACTGGAAGAAAAAGAGCAAAAAACTTTCCAACTTTGTTATTCATATTGCCTTAATTAAAAAGATTTAAGTAAAATAACTAACATGATTATTTTATTATCCCCTGCCAAAACATTAGATTACAGTAAGGACTTTAATTTCCAACCTTCTGTGCCTACTTTTTTAAATGACTCTGCAAAACTTGTTAAGGGTCTTAAATCAAAAGAGCCTAAAGATATTGCGAGTTTAATGGGTTTAAGTGATAAGCTAGCAACGCTTAACTTTGAAAGATTCCAGTCTTGGTCAGCATCGAAAAAGATTGGATCTGATTCAAAGCATGCTCTGTTTGTTTTTCAGGGTGACGTTTATCAAGGCTTGCAAGCCGAAAACTTATCAAAAGGAGATGTTGCTTTTGCACAAAAACATCTACGAATCCTCTCAGGTCTTTATGGAGAGCTCAAGCCTTTAGATTTAATTAAACCTTATCGATTGGAAATGGGAACTAAATATAAAAACGAACGCGGTGATAACCTGTATCAGTTTTGGGGAGATAAGATTCAAAAAAATATTGTTAATGAGCTTAAAGCTAACAACTCTAATTTAGTTATTAATCTTGCATCAAAAGAGTATTTCTCTGTTGTTGGTAAGTTGCCAGAAGACATCGAAGTAGTTTCACCAGTCTTTAAAGATTATAAGAATGGTCAATATAAGATCATCAGTTTTTATGCAAAAAAAGCACGTGGATATATGAGCAGTTGGATTATTAAAAATAAGGTTACAAAAAGTGAAGACTTAAAAGGCTTTGATTTAGAGGGCTATAAGTTTTCAAAAAAAATGTCGACGCCATCAGAACCAGTTTTTTTACGAAAATAATAAATAAGGAGGAAATGAAATGGAAATTTTTTTACACATTGGAATGGCTGAGGCTGACGACGCATTGGATGAAATGAGAGAGCATGGATTAGAATTTGAAACAGTATCAGTTGAGCAAGACATAGAAAATGGTTCTTGCATAGTTACAGCAACCGTAAATAATCTTTCTGAGTTTTTAGATACACTTAATGCAGTTAAAGGTGAGGATGAATATTCACTAGAGATGTTGCAGGCAATTACTGATGAAGATAATAATTGCCATTTTGAATACTAAAAAGTTATTACGAAATTAATCCGCTCTTTTCCCAAAAAGATTTCTTTGGCTCAAGGTCTTCAAAATCACCAGAGACTTTTTCCATATAAGCTTTCATAGCTGATTCCATATCAGAGGAGCTAATCAAAGCTGAATTCCATATCGCATGATAATCAAGTGCATCATCAACACTATTATCACGCGCATAATTGATTTGCTTTTTGATAACGCTCGTGACTAAGGGAGACTTTGATGCGATTTCTTCAGCGAGTTTAGTGGTTTCTTCTAATAGTTGGCCATGATCTTGAAAGACTTTTTCGACAAAGCCAAGTTGATGAGCTTCTGCAGAATCAAACTTTCTACCAGTATAGGCTAATTCTCTTACTGCACCCAAAGGCATTAGGGTGGGCAGTCTCTGAAGGGTACCTACATCGGCTGCAAGACCAATATCAACTTCAGCAATTTTGTAAAAAGCATCAGTAGTGCAATAACGCATGTCACATGCAGCAGCCATATCAATGGCACCTCCAACACAAGCACCTTGGATTGCAGCAATTGTTGGCATACGGCACTTTTCTAATGCAGTAAATGCTCCTTGAAGTTCTAATAACTCATGATAAAAAGCCTCTCTTGTTCTTGAAGGATCTTTTTTCTTCTTACCAGAGCCATCGTTAACAAAATTAGCTAAATCCATGCCCGCACTAAAGTGTTTACCTTCACCTCGAAGAAGAATCACTCTTGCATCAGCATTTTTATCAATTGTTTTGATAATTTCTGGAAGCTCTTTCCAGAATAGTCGTGTCATGGTGTTAAGCTCATTACCACGAGACATAATAATGTGAGCAACACCGTTAGATATTTCAGTTTTAAAGCATGTATAGTCACTCATTGACTGGACTCCTTTGTCTTAAGTTCTTTAACAGTTGTTAGCATTTCATCAATTAGATCAAAGGTTTTGTGATGCGGTAGAACAACCTTTCGGTCTCTAGATAGCAGCTTTAACCCTTTTTCTAGGTCGTTTAATTTTTCCTGTAACTCTTTTGACATAATTAGATACTTTGTTTAGACAAAAAATTATAATAGCACCTCATCATGAAAGCACCTTTAATTTACCTTTTCTTTTTATTATGTGCATTTAACTTTTCTGCAAAGGATTTTAGTCATGAAGAGCAACGCATGCTCTCAACCCTTTATGTACAAACAGCTGCAGAGCATCGTGCCTCTGTGCTCCAAACTTTTAAGACAGCAACCAACCTGTTGCCAGAAGCCATTGAGGATGCATCATGGAATGCCTTGCCAAAACTTGCATCAAGCAATCGCGATCTAGCCCCGGCAATAATCATAGATGTTGATGACACAGTATTGGATAACTCACCCTATGAAGCGCGGCTTATTAAATCTGGACAATCTTATCCTTCAGGATGGGGAGATTGGTGCAACGAATCACAAGCAAAACCTTTGCCAGGTGTTTTGGAATTTCTTTTAAAAGCAGTGCAAATGGGAGTTAAGATTTTTTATGTGACCAATAGAAAATATGAATACGAAAAAGGGACGCTTGAGAATTTTAAAAAATTTGGTATTCCTATTGAGGGTGATGAAGACTCGCTCTTGATGAGATATGAAAATGGTTGGGACTCAAATAAAACATCTAGAAGAGAACTTATAGCTAAAAACCACAGAGTGATATTTCAAATCGGGGATAATCTTGGTGATTTTGTAGATCTTTCTCTCAGTCATCAATCGCCAGAAAAGCGTATTGAAGTTGTTACCGAATTTAATGATATGTGGGGTAAGTATTGGTTCATGATTGAAAACCCTACTTACGGTGACTGGGAAGGCGCTCTTTATAAATTTAATTTTGATAGATCAAATCAAGAAATCATTCAGATTAGAAATAAAAAGTTGGATGAGGCCAGATGAAAAAAGTTTTAGTGATAGCAGCTTTGCTTATAATTTCTGCAATTTATTTTTTTCAATACAATGATCAAGAAAAAGTAAAGATTGGATCATCCGCTAGTCCTGAAAAACTTACTCAAAGAGACTATCAAGATCCTCCGAAAAAAATCATTCTTCTTATCGGAGACGGGATGGGGCTTAATCATATACTTTTAGGTCGAATTGCATTCGGGGGTCCAGAGTTCAATATGGCAATGGATAGAATGCCAGTATTTGGAATTGTCACCACTCATTCAGTTGATGACTTATATACTGATTCAGCAGCAAGCGCCACCGCATGGAATACAGGCTTTAAAACAAAAAATAGATTTGTTGGAGTAACCGTCGACAAAGAACCTAAAAAAAATATTTCAGAAACTATCAAAGACTTTGGTTTTATTTCTGGCTTAGTAGCAACATCATCGGTGACACACGCAACGCCTGCAGCTCAATACGCTCATACAGATAGTAGGTACAAAGAAGAGCTAATTGCTCAACAACTAGTAGAATCTGAAATTCGAATAGCTTTAGGTGGAGGAACAGAGTTTTTCGAACAAGAAAATAAACAAGATTTATTTTTTATCGAAGATCTAAGTGAATTAAAAAACATCAGCACTGACAGTCGCGTTATAGGCTTGTTTGCCGAAGATGGCATCGAAAGATCTGAAGGCCCATCACAAATTGTAATGACAAAAGCAGCACTGAAGTTTTTATCCTCTGCTGCAAAGGACTGTAATAATTTCTTTCTTATGAGTGAGGGTAGTCAGATTGATTGGGAGTCTCACGACAATAAAGTAGATGAAATGCTGGTTGAACTAAAAGATTTTAATGAAACGATCAATTATGTATTGGATTATGCTGCAACTAGAGAAGACACTCTGGTGATCGTTTCTTCAGATCACGAGACTGGAGGACTGGATGTCATTAAGCAGTCTGGTGATGATGTTGTCATAGGCTGGACTAGCGGAAGTCACACACTCGCACCAATTGGGATTTTTGCCTATGGTCCAGGTGCTGAAAATTTTTCAGGCAAGATTGATCAAACAGAAATATATAAAATCATTACAGAGCTTGCATCTGAGGCAAGCTGCTCAGCGGATCAATGAAACTAGATGATAATTTCTTTTTGGAAGCAGAATCAGTCTTGCGTGAAATTGAGCAAGAATGCTCAATAAAAATACTTGATATTTATGAGTCCAATGAAATTTTGCAAGAAAATAAATCAGACGGCTCTCCTGTTACATCTGCGGACTTAGCTGTAAATGAAATAATTAAAAATAGTCTTAATAGTATCTTTCCAAATATTCCAGTGCTTTCAGAGGAGCTCGAGTATCCAGAAAATATTCCAGAAACATTTTGGTTAGTTGATCCCCTTGATGGCACAAAAGAATTCATTAAAAAAACTGATCAATTTACAATAAATATTGCCTTAGTTAATAAATCTGAATCAATTTTTGGAATGGTAAGCGCGCCTGCGATGAAAAAGATCTGGCTATCAGCCAAATCAAATCAAGCTATAAAGAATCAAGAGTCAGTTTTTGATCGCAAAATTAATGTAGCCACCAGTGCTAGTCATATGTCTAGTGATGACAGAAGCTTTTTAAATTTTCTTAAAGATAGCGGAGTAGACGCACAACCCATGCCACTTGGGAGCTCTTTGAAGATCTGCTTAGCAGCAGATGGCGATGTAGATATTTATCCAAGATTTGGCCCAACAAGTGAATGGGATATAGCTGCTGCAAATGCCGTACTTAGTAATGCCGGGGGGCTTTTAGTAGATTTAGAATCACATCAAAAGTTAGCTTATGGGAAGCAAGATTCTGTCTTAAATCCACGCTTTATAGCAATCAGCCCTTATATAAATGGTATAGAGGTTTTAAAATTAGTAGAAGAGTTTAATAAAACCTTGCTATAATTATGATAATATATAATTGAAACTTATAAATACTTATACTTATATTTTATAATGGGAACCGAATTACAGACTATTGAGCTATCAACTCCGGGAAAGGATATTGAGTCCTATCTTTCATCTGTGCATTCAATTCCAATTCTAACGCCCGTTCAAGAGAGAGAACTAGCCCAAAAACTTTATGATAATGATGATCTTGATGCAGCTAGACAACTAGTGCTGGCTCATTTACGTTTTGTGGTTCATATCTCAAGAACCTATTCAGGTTACGGACTTCCACTTGCAGATATTATTCAGGAAGGGAATGTTGGTTTAATGAAAGCTGTTGATCGATTTGACCCTAATAAAGGTGTACGGCTTGTATCATTTGCTGTTCACTGGATCAAGGCAGAGATACATGAGTACATTCTAAAGAATTGGAGACTCGTAAAAATAGCGACCACAAAAGCTCAAAGAAAATTGTTCTTCAATCTTAGAAGTAAAAAGAAGTCATTGGATTGGCTTACTAAAGATGAGGCAGAAAAAATAGCTGAAGATTTAAATGTTGAAGTCAAAGACGTCCTTCATATGGAAAATAGATTGTCTTCAAATGATTCATCATTTGACGGACCAGCTGACCATGATGATGAGAGTAATGTTATGGCACCTTCACAGTATCTTGAGGATAAAAGATTTAGTCCAGAAGATATTGTTGAAGCAGATGACTTTGAGCAACATAACAAACATTTGCTTTTTTCAGCACTCAAAGATCTTGACGAAAGAAGCAAGGACATCATCAACAGAAGATTTCTTTCTGATGAGAAGGTTACGCTTCATGATCTGGCAGATGAGTATGGTATTTCTGCTGAAAGAGTCAGACAAATTGAAAATGGCGCATTGAAAAAGTTGAAGTCTGCAATGTCAGATGCCGCCTAGATTATTAATTACTCTCAACGGAGAACCCACCACACTACCTTCAGATAAGCTTGAAGATCTTTTGGATTCCTTAAACCTTCAAAATAAAAGATATGCTGTTGAAATAAACAAAGAAATTATCCCACGATCGAAACATTCATCCTATCAGCTGTCAGAGAATGATAGAATCGAAATCGTTGAAGCAGTAGGTGGAGGATAATGGATAAATCACTAGAAATAGGCTCGCATTCTTTTCAATCTCGTTTGATGGTTGGAACTGGTAAATATAAAGATTTTGAAGAAACTAAGAGTGCTATCAGTGCATCTGGTGCGGAGATAGTTACGGTCGCATTGCGCAGAACTAATATGGGTCAGAACAAAGATGAACCTAATCTGCTGGATTTTATTGACCCTAATAAGTGGACCATCCTTCCAAATACTGCTGGGTGTTTTAACGCTGAGGATGCAATTAGAACTTGCCAGCTCTCAAGAGAACTTTTGGATGGAAAGGCCTTTGTAAAACTAGAGGTTCTTGGCGAGAAAAAAAATCTGTTCCCACATATGTCACAAACCATCGAGGCTGCAATGATACTCATTGATGATGGCTTTGAGGTCCTTGTTTATTGTTCTGATGATCCAATTTTTTGTCAGGAGCTTGATGACATGGGTTGTGCAGCAGTTATGCCGCTTGCGTCACCTATTGGCTCTGGTTTAGGGATAATTAATCCTTATAACATTGAAATTATCTTGGAAAATTCATCTAAGCCAATCATTGTTGATGCTGGTGTTGGTACAGCCTCAGACGCTGCAATTGCAATGGAACTTGGTTGCGACGGTATCCTGATGAATACTGCAATCGCACATGCCAAAAATCCTGTCTTGATGGCTGAAGCGATGAAGGAAGCGGTGCTATCGGGTCGCAAAGCTTTTCTTGCAGGCAGAATGCCGAAAAGAGAAACAGCTTCTCCATCATCGCCAACAACAAATCTAATTGAATAAACAAAAAAAATATCTTCCAAGTTTTGTAAAGCGGTTGGGTAGAATTACAGCTGCACAAAAAGCAAATCTAAATGATTTAGATCTCTACAAGACAAAGATAAAGGACTTAAAAAACAAACATGTTGTCCTAGATATTGGTTTTGGTAACGGGGAATACACTGCTGCTTATGCGAATGCTTTTCAAGAAAAACACATAATAGCAACTGAGGTCTATTTATCTGGAATAGGCAGCCTGATAGGCCTAATTAATAATTATAAAATCTCAAACATCAGCATCTTCGATGAAGATGTAAGGTTATTAATGGACCAAATACCCAAGGAATTTTTAGATTCGGTCAATATTCTATTTCCTGATCCTTGGCAAAAAGCTAAACACCACAAAAGACGACTCATTTGTGAAGACTTTTTGTATCAGTTGCATCCTTTACTTAAGCCTAATGCAAAAATTTTTGTACGAACTGATTGGGAAGACTATGCCGAACAAATTAGCAAATTACCCGAAGTAATGAGTTCTCATTTCAAATTAAAGAGAACACAAAATATTGAGTTTGAATTTGAGACGCGCTTTCATCAGCGTGCAATAAAAGAGGGTAGGGATATAAACAGTTTTTTATTTACAAAACTATGAAAATAAAGAAACTGCATCGTCCAAAAACTTAAAGCCTTTCTCAGTCGTACCAAGCCCTCTCTTTTGAAAGTATCCTAGATCAACTCCGATTTTATATTTTTTAATAAAGCGCTCTGATAATTTAATTTGATTGGTTGCTAGGTTTTTGTCATCTAAGCTTGACTTATTTCTTAAAATGTTGATAGCTAAATCAAAATCCAGTTCTTTACCCTCTAATTTTTCCATATGGATGGGTTTTGTGTCATTGATGTAACCCTTTATAGAACTACTTTTTCTAAAACGATGATGAAAATTATCTTTAAAAATTTTGCTGGATGCGCCAGGTCCGATTCCTAAATAATCTCCGTACTTCCAGTAATTTTGATTATGAATGGATTTTGAATTTTCTTTTGACCAAGATGAAATTTCATACTGGTTAAAATCATTTTTAACTAAAAGATCTGAAGAAATAATTTCTGCTTTTTCAATTTCATTTTCATCTGGCAGCAGAGGCCTTTTTTTATAAAAAATAGTATTTGGTTCAATATTTAGTTGGTACAAAGAAAGATGATTTATACCTGCATTAAGGAATATCTCCAGATCATTTTTTAGAGTTAGAGAATTTGAATTCGGCCCTCCATATATTAAGTCAATTGTTCCAATCAGCCCGCTTTCTGAAAGAAGCCTGAGAGCTTTTAATGAATCTGATGCATTATGATTTCTTCCCAAAGAGCCAAGGTACTGATCATCAAAGCTTTGTATCCCAACAGACATTCGATTAATACCACTATCTTTTAGTTCGGCAATATAATCTGAAGTGAGATCTATTGGGTTTGCTTCAAAACTTACCTCGCAATTCAAAACAACCTTAAATTTACTATGTAAAAAATCTAAAAAATCTTTTACGAAGGTTGTTGGAACCTTTGATGGAGTACCACCACCAAAATAGATTGATTTAAAAGGCCTTTGATTAATTAATGGCTTTGATTGGTCAAGGTCATTTTTAAGCGCATTAAAAAGTTCTTTAACGGAATCATTCAAAGATTCAGTTGTAATATTAAAGTCACAGTAGGGACATTTTTTATCACACCAAGGCAAATGAACATACAGCGATAGCTCTGGTAAATTATCCATTTATTTTAATCTGTCTTTTAATGCTGCAAATGCTATTCCTCGATGACTTAGCTTTAATTTTGTTGAGGCATTTATGGAGGCAAAGGACTCATTGTAGCCATCAGGGTAGAACATATCATCATAGCCAAAGCCATGATCACCAATTGATTTTGTTTTAATTGTTCCATTTGACCTTCCTTCTACATAAAGCGGAAGAGGATCATCTTTTGAAGTAATCATCACCAGCACACACACAAAATAAGCCGGCATTTCTTCGAAGCCTAGACGACGCATTTCACTTTTAAGTTTTTCTTTATTTTCATCATCTGAAGCATCATTAGATGCATATCTAGCAGACTTTAATCCGGGCTCATTATTAAGGCCAGGCACTATCAGACCAGAGTCATCCGCTATAACACTATGATCTGTGAATTCAGAGACTCCTCTAGCTTTTAGAAGCGCATTTTCAAAAAAAGTTGAGCCAGTTTCATCAATCTCTAACCGGACTATTTCACTTTGGGGAATAATTTCGGCAGGGGACAGCAGAGTTTTAAATTCATCAATTTTACCTTTGTTATTTGATGCGATAACAAAGACATCGTTAGGCCCCAATTAAATAAACTCCCTCAGCAGCTAACAAATTTCCTCTTTTAATTTTTTTTAAAGGCCTTCCATGATCATTAAGATAAATTTTTTCTAAGATTTTTAAATTCAATTCAGCACAGAGCTCTTCAAAATCTTTGATAGTACACAGGTGGATATTTTTGGTCTCATACCATTTTGATGGCAATCTTGAAGAAACAGGCATTCTTCCTGCCATCATTAATAGTCTAATTTTCCAATAACCAAAATTAGGGATTGAAACCACACAGGTGGTTGCGACATCCAACAAATCAATCAAAGCACTCTTAGGGTTTCTGAGGCATTGAATAGAGCTAGCCATGATGGCAGCATCAAAGCCGAGATGTTTAAAATCTTTCAGTCCATCATCCAAATCATGCTGAATTACAGGAACATTATTTTCGATGCATTTTTCTATTTTTTCTAAATCATTCTCAACCCCGAAACCATTAACACTTTTTGTATTCATGAGATCTTTAAGCAATGAACCATCACCGCAGCCAAGATCAATAACCTTGCTTTCATCCTTGATCCAATTATTTAAATAAGCAGAGTCCATAATTATGAGCCCAAAAAAGTTTTTAGTATTTTTGAATATTCAGGGGAAGCGAACAAAAAGCTATCATGCCCGTACGAACCTTCCAGCTCAATGAAGGAACTTTCTACATCAGAAAGAATGCAATCTTTTTGTAAACGTCGGCTATGCCAGCTTGGGAATAACCAGTCTGAAGTAAAACTAATAATGAGCAATTTTGATTTAATTCTTTTTAACGCTTTGCTCATACTGCCTTCAAATTGATCAGCTAGATTATATTCATCCATCGCCTTGGTCATCAAAATGTAAGAATTGGCATCAAAAAATTCAGAAAACTGATCTCCCTTATATTGTAGGTAATTTTCAATTTCGAAATTAACTTCTTCGGCAACCTTGGTTCCAGGCGCTTGTTTTTTTCTTCCAAACCTTCTTTGAATATTAGTCTCAGACAGGTAAGTAATATGTCCCAGCATCCTCGCAGTTTTTAAGCCTTCTTTTGGCGTTGTGTTATGCGTAATATATTCACCGTTATTAAAGGAAGAGTCTTTTCTAATTATTTGGCGTGCAACTTCATTGAGCGCAATGTTTTGAGGAGAAGTTTGTGCAGTGGCTGCAATTATTGCTGCTCTCTTAATTTTTTCTGGGTAAGATACTGCCCACTGAAGGGCTTGCATACCACCTAAACTTCCACCCGCAACCATTTCCCAACAACCAATTTCTAGTTCATCCATCAAAAGTTTTTGTGAATTAACCCAATCCAAAACACAAACATCAGGAAACTTTGAGCCATAGGGCTCATTTATTTCCGTACTTATGGACTTCGGCCCAGAAGATCCATAACAACTCCCTAAGTTATTCACCGACACCACAAAAAATTTTTCGGTGTCAATTGCTTTACCCGGCCCAATAATTTCATCCCACCAACCGGTTTTATTCCCATCACTTGTTAAACCTGCTGCCTCATGACTTCCAGAAAAGGCATGACAAACTAAAACCGCATTAGTTTTATCTGAATTAATTTCGCCATATGTTTCGTATACGAGCTCGATCGTGGGAAGCGTTTTATTGCAAGCAAATTTAAAATCTACCTCAGATTTAAAGACGGCACTATTTTTTTTCACAGCAGGGGACCTGACAGACTTTTAATTAAACTGATCAATACTGAGTTCACCAGGTTTAAGAGCAACAAACCTATAATAGGTGAGAAATCTAAGCCTCCCATTGATGGCAGATATTTTCTAATGGGACTCAATACCGCATCAGAAAGACTATTAACCAACTCTGCAATGGGATGTTGATTCATGGGCGCTACCCAACTAAGGATGACCGACCCAATTACGGCGTAAAACATTATCCTAAATAGGAAATTTACAACATCCACAAAAGAAAGGATCGATATAAATATCAAAGAATAACTATCTGAGTAGGCAACAAATAGGCCAACTATTCTTAGGCCCAATGCAAACAGCAAACTTGAAAATAAGGGATTTCCTAATGGCAACACTAAACTTGAAACAGGCTCTACTTTTGTTGCTAAAAAGTTAACCACAGGGTTGTAAAAATTCACTCTAGTGATTCTAAATAGGAATGAAAACAGGAATAAGTAACTCAAAAACATTGTAATTAGTACAATAAAGAAGCTGTATTCAATATTCATTTTGTATTTCCTTTGACCTTTTCTCAGCAGCCTTAAATGCAGACTTAAAGACGTTAGTAATTTTGTTTCTCTTAAGAGCCTCTAATCCACTGTGAGTAGTGCCTTTTGGCGACATAATTTTTTTTATGGACGGCTCAATGCCGTTATTTAATTCAATATGTTGAGCGATACTAGATACAAACATAGATAAATTTTTCGAGGCAGCATTTTTATTCTTTGAAAACTTTAAAAGCTTTTGATCATACTGCTTTAAAGCCTCCATTATGAAAGCTTGTCCGCTACCCACAACAGCAGTAAATTCGTGAAGATCCTTTTCTGATGATAGCTCAATTGTAGAGCCCATTTTATTTAGGAGGGGAATTAATTTTTTGATTTGTTTTTTTTGTTCTTCTGCCATGAAAATAGCAGTAATACTTTTGCAAAATTCTGCACTGGTAGTCGGCATAATTCTTATAACCTTCTCCGAATTTGCGAATAATTTTAGCTTCAGAGATGAAATTCCTGCAACTACAGAAACAAGAGTGGTATTCTCCCAATAAATTCTAGAATCCTCGATGGCATTTTTAACATCTTTAGGCTTTACGCATAAAAAAATAAAATCAAATTTAGCTGAATTTGCCTTACTTACAGCAAGCCTTTTAATTGATTTTTTTTCATAAAAATTCTTATTTTTTTGGTTTCTAGTTAGTACGGTAATAGAGGCAGGATTTAATCCGCTATCTAGCAAACCTACAATCATGGCTTGCGCAATATTCCCACAACCTAAGAAACCAATATTCATTCTCTTTTACCAAAAATATTTTCGCCTACTCTAATCAGATTAGAGCCATATTTTAATGCAATTGGATAATCATGCGATGTACCAAATGAAAAAGTATCAAAATTGTTAAAGTCCGAGCTGATGGCTTCGATTGCACGTTTTATTCTCTCCATCGACTCATTCTTTTCATTTTCAGACTTAGTTAAGCTTGGCATAAACATTAGCCCGCGAAGTCTCAAATTAGAACAATGCTCCTCAATAAATTTTGCCAGGGGATGAACATCGCCTATTTGCGCACCGGATTTAGAAATTTCATCATCGATATTCACTTGGATCAGAACATTTATAGATTTATTTAAATCAAAACAATGTTTGTTTAACCTTTCTGCAATTTTAATTCTTTCAACAGAGTGCACCCAAGTTGCAAAAGATGCTATTGTCTTTGTTTTATTGCTCTGAATTGGGCCAATAAAGTGCCAAATAGCATCGGCATTGATAGATTGCGCTTTTTCTGCAAGCTCAGCGGCATAGTTTTCTCCAAAATTATTTATTCCCTGATTTAATGCAGCCAAAATGTGATCTACAGATTTCTTTTTTGAGACGGCAACAATCATTGGCTCTGACCGAGTTGCAGATGAAATATTAGCCTTAAGGCTTTCAACATTATTTTTTATTAATTCTTCGAGCATCTTTGTCGAATCAATGGTGATCTTCCAGACTTTATGAGAATTTCTCTGGCATTGTTTACGGCAGATTTATTCTCATATGGGCCAGACATTAACCTGAAGTAGGCTTTGCCAGGCTCTTTGGAGCTGAAATAATTATCAACATAAGGCTGCAGGCCTAGTTTTAGAATATTGGCAAGCTCTTCCTGCGCATAAATTTTTCTCCCATATGTCTCTATCTGTAATATGTAGTTACACTCCTCATTTGATCTATCCAAGTCCTCTGTATAAATCCAGTCTTCTGTGAGACCAACTGGATAAGAGAATTCAATATTAGAGGTGATTTCAAGCCCAACCATTTTCTTTACATCAGTATTCATGCTGTTAATAAGAACAAATGCACAAATCGCTGAGACGATTACAAGGGTTAGCCCTGTTTTTAAGCTAAAGGGATTTTTAAATGATTTTTTTGTAATAAATCTTTGATTGACCGATTTATTTTTTTTTGAACTCTTTTTGCTATTTATCCGCTTGGCAAAATCCTTCATATTACATTTTTTCCATTGCACTAATTCCAAGCAATTCTAGTGATTTTGAGAAAATCTTTTTCACATTACTCAAGACAAACATAATGTCATTTTGGGTTTTTGCATCAGATTTTAAAATATTATGGTCATTATAGAATTGATGAAATAGATGAGCTAAGTCCTTTAAATAAAAAATGATGAGGTGGGGCTGTAAGTTTTCAACAGCGCTATCAATAATCTCATCAAATTTAAGAGATTTGAGTACTAATTTATCGCAAAGAGAGAACTTGCTTGATATCAACTCTGAAGGGAGGTCATCATTGCTTAATAGGTACTTTTGTTCCAAAGAAGAAATCCTTGCATGCGCATATTGAATGTAAAAATAGATGTTTTCTTTATTTTCTTCTGTTGCCAGTGACAAATCAAAGTCAAGATGCTGATCAGCCTGTTTAGACAAATAATAAAACCTCGAAACATCCGTACCCAGCTTTTTAATCAAATCCGATAGCTTATAAAACTCTCCTGATCTGGTAGACATTTTTACCTTTTTTCCATTTTCAAAAAGATTAGCAAATTGAACTAATTGAACTCTTAATCTTTCTTTTGAGTAACCCATCGATTCAATGGATGACTCTATTCTTTTGATGTAGCCATGATGGTCTGAGCCCCAAACATTAACGATAACATCAAAGTTTCTATCAAGTTTATTTTTATGATACGCAACGTCCGATGCTAAATATGTACCTCGCCCATCTTCTCTAACCAATACCCTATCTTTGTCATCACCATGATTGGTCGATTGAAGCCATAATGCTCCATCTTTTTCATAGCCATTGTTCTTTTTTACAGTTTCTATGGCTTTTCCTAGCAGAGATTCTTTATCTTCAATGCTCCCAAGGCTAGATTCATAAAACCAATGTTCATGAATGACATTAAATTTTTGCAGATCATCTTTAATTGATTCAATCACATAAGCCAACCCAATTTGTCTTGATTCTGCCCAAAGATCAGGATTCTCTCTTTTAAAAACTGAAATCAGGTCATCAATTTGTTTTTCAGGATCATTTGGACTTTGTCCTAATGCATCAATACTGAAATTTTCAAAGGTTTCAGGACTGATTTTGGCTGCAATATCATTGATATATTCTGCCTTGTATGCAGATTCTGGAAAGTCGTCATCATTGAATAAGTTCTTTCCTCTTAGGATTATGCTGCAAGTTAGAATATCAATTTGTCTGCCAGCATCATTTACATAATACTCACCTGTAGCATCATGACCTTTGAAATTAAGCAATCTTATTATTGCATCTCCATAAGCAGCACCCCGTCCATGCCCAACATGGAGTGGCCCAGTAGGATTTGCTGAAACGAATTCAACCTGAATTTTTTGTTTTTCTTTTTCTGGAACTTGATTTGAGAATTGAACGCATTCACATAACAGGCCTAAAAATACTTTTTGTTCAAGAAAGATATTGATGAAGCCTGGTCCAGCAATTTCAATTTTATTTATTGATTGATCTTCTAAAAGACTTTTTTTGATAAATTCAGCAATCTCTTTAGGATTCTTTTTTGCAACTCCTGCACCGACCATTGCAATATTTGTTGTTAAGTGACCCTTGTAAAGATTATCTGAAAATGAAAGCTTCGAATTTTTAATAATTTGATTTGTTGATTGATCCTCTAGCCCTAAATCAAATAATCTCTTATTAATAAGTGCACTAATCTTTGCAATCATTATTTTCTTCCGGCGTATTCACTAGTTCTTGTGTCAACCTTGATAGTTTCTCCTTCCTCGACAAAAAGAGGAACCTGAATTGAAACTCCAGTCTCCAGTGTCGCAGGCTTTGTAGCTCCTGATACGGTGTCCCCTTTAACCCCTGGCTCTGAACTGGTAATTTTTAATTCTACAAATGGAGGCACTTCAATACTGATAGGCGATCCATTCCAACTAATTACCTCACAAGCCTCTTGTCCAATTAACCATTGTTTTACATCAGACATAATATCTTCTTTGATGCTAATTTGATCGAAGCTCTCTTGATCCATGAAGTACCAATTCTCACCATCCGAATATAGGTATGTCATCTCTTTTGCAATCACATCTGCTTGATCAACGCTTTCACCAGATTTAAAGGTTTTATCGATCACTTTGCCAGTTAATAGGTTTCTATATTTGACTCTCATTACAGCTTGACCCTTACCAGGCTTATGAAACTCGTGATCAAGTATTGAGCAAGGCGCACCATTAAGTATAATCTTTAGTCCGTTTTTGAATTGATTAGTCGAGATTTTAGTCATATCTATGCAGTTTAATTAAATAAGGGTTTTATCATGAAGAGATTTTATACGTTTTTAGCAAGTTTATTACTAATTGTATCTTGCTCAGATACAAATTCATCCACTTATACAGAAGCTGATGCATTAGAGTTTTTAGAACGAATCGAGAAAGAGGATGAGACGCTTGGACCCATAGCGAGTTCAGCTTATTGGATCGGCTCTAATTTTATTACCTACGACTCACAAAAAATAGTTTCCGACTTCGGCATGAGATTGCAACTTTTATCCCTGGAAAGGGCAAGGGAAGCAGCCCTATTTAATAATTCAGAATTATCTGACTCAACCAGGAGGAAGCTAGATTTAATAAAAGGCTCATTTGTAATGCCATCACCTTATGATAGTGAGCTTGCCAAAGAATTAGCAAATATATCAACTGAACTAGAAGCAATGTATGGGACTGGCTCACATTGCTTTGAGGATGGAGAGTGTTATGACCTTGAGGCCTTTGAAAATGTGATTGACAACTCTAGAGACACAGATGATTTACTGAGAGCTTGGACTGGCTGGAGAGAAATTGGCAAACCTATGAAAGAAAAATACCTCAGAATGGTAGAAATAGGCAATCAAGGTGCAGAAGATTTAGGATACTCCGGCCTTCTTGATTTATGGTTTAGCAAATATGATATGCCGGTTGAAGAGTTTCAGAATGAGACCGAGAGGGTATGGCAAGAATTAAAGCCCTTATACGACTCACTTCAGTGTCATGTCAAAAACAAGATAACTGAATATTATGGTCCTGAAATAATGCCAGGCGATGGAACTATTCCAGCTCACATTTTAGGAAATATGTGGGGTCAATCATGGATAAATATTTATGACCTTGTCTATGAGCCTGCAGGAGAGCAATCTGCCATTGATTTAACTGCCATCATAAATGAAAGAAACCTTGATGAGATAGAAATGGTAGAAATAGCTGAAAATTTTTTCTTATCATTGGGGTTTGATGAGCTTTCAGATACTTTTTGGGACAGATCTCTTTTTGTAAAACCACAGGATCGCGATGTTGTATGTCATGCATCAGCTTGGAATCTTGACTCCAATGAAGATCTAAGGATTAAGATGTGCATTGAGAAAAATGCAGAAGACTTCACGACAATTCACCATGAATTAGGACATATATTTTATTATCAAGCTTACAATCATCTTCCTAGTGTATTTGAAGGTGGAGCCAATGATGGCTTCCATGAAGCAGTTGGAGACTTACTCGCTCTTTCGATAACACCAGATTATCTTGAAAGGATTGGCTTCATTTCAAAAGAAGAAGCTAATGCCGCAAATAGCGATCCCATAGCATTATTAATGCAGCAAGCTTTAGATGGCGTTGTTGGAGTTCCATGGACATTAATGCTTGATAGATGGAGGGGAGGTGTTTTTGAAGGAAAAACCAGTTATCAAGAACTTAATTCTAGTTGGTGGGACCTTAGAAAGGAGTACCAAGGAATAACATCACCAACTCAAAGACCCTTAGATGCATTCGATCCAGGGGCTAAATATCATATACCTGGTAATACGCCCTACACAAGATATTATCTTGCTAGGATCATGCAATATCAGTTTCATGAAGCCCTATGTAAAAAGATTGGATTTCAGGGGCCACTTCATGAGTGTTCTATATATAACAGTAAAATTGCTGGAGAAAGCTTAAGAGATATGCTTAGTCTAGGACAAAGTGTTCCTTGGCAAGATGCATTTGAAAAAATAACAGGAACAAGGTCTTTAAGCGGAACCTCAATGTTAAACTACTACATGCCACTAAAGAAATGGCTTGATGAACAAAATGATGGGTTCGAATGTGGTTGGGAGTAAATTATGGTTAACATTGTAATAACCCTTGGGGTTGTAATCCTTGCACTGCTATTTTCGTGGATGATTTCTGGAGAGTCATTGATTTTTAATGATCATCCAGCTTTGATTTTACTTTTTGGACTGTCATTCCTGATCCAGTTGATAGCCTACATTCCATCTGTAATTTTAAAAACAGAAAAGTTTTATGACCTAACAGGCAGTATCACATATATGACTCTAATGCTCATATCTATTTACCTAGCCTCAATATTTAACGTTCTGTCGGCAACAAAAATTATTATCGCTGGGGCAATAATCATTTGGGCTCTTAGGCTTGGCTCGTTTTTATTCATGAGAATTCATAAAGCTGGAGAGGATAAAAGATTTGCTGATATCAAGGTTAATCCATCTCGATTACTAATGACGTGGACTTTGCAAGGGTTATGGGTTTGCATTTGCTCAGCATCTGCACTGGTTGCTCTAACAAGTTCTATGGTGATTGATATCTCGACTATTTTTATAGCCGGTTTATCTTTATTCATAATAGGGTTTCTTTTAGAGATAATCGCTGATAACCAAAAAACTAAATTCAATTCCTTGCCTGAAAACAAAGATAAATTTATAAACGTTGGTTTATGGTCAAGATCTAGACACCCAAATTACTTTGGTGAGTTTTTGGTTTGGGCGGGAATTAGCATAATGTCTGTTGAATACATGTCAGGACTCTCTTATGCAGCATTAATATCGCCTGTGTTTTCTTATTTGCTTATTAATTACGTAAGCGGGGTAAGAATGCTCGAAAACAAAGCAAGAAAGAAGTGGGGGCATTTAGACTCATACAAGGAATATTTGTCAAAAACTCCAAAATTTATGCCAAAGTTGTTTTAAAATAGTTCTAAATAATAAAATTAAAAAAATAGAAGATTAATAGTAGGTAAAGCAGTTGAAATTATATTTTGTCATTACATTTTCTTCTGTTAGTATTAATTTTCTCGAATCACAAGGGGTCTAATATGTTTCGTAATAAATTAGTAATTGCTGGGATCTTTTGCGCATCGCTTACTGCTTCAGAAATGGAGTTAGTTTTAGATGTAGGTAAGGATAACACCAATTTATCAGCACAATCTCAGGCTAAAATCGATTCAACTGAAAGCGATACAGACAAGATTGTTAATGAATACAAGGTTGTCTCAAAGCAGGTTGAAGGTTTAAAACTATACAACGCTCAGAAGAGAATCCAAATCCAAGCGCAGCTTGATCTAATGGACAAATATGATGAACAACTTGTTCAGGTTGTAATCATGCAAAGACAAATACCACCACTAGCACAAAGAATGCTAGAAGGTTTAGAGAAGTATGTAAACTTAGATACACCCTTTCATATCGAGGAAAGAAGACAGAGAATCGACTTGGTAAGAAGCTCACTTTCTAACCCCAAGGTAACAGCTTCAGAACAAGTTAGACAGATCTTAGAAGCTTTTAACATCGAGGCTGAATACGGTAGAAAGCTTGATGCTTATGAAGAAACAATAGTCTTAGACAATCAAGAAATTGTCGTGAATATTCTCAGAGTGGGCAGATTAGGCATGTTCTATCAAACTAAAGATGGAAGAGATACTGGTTATTGGGATCCAGAACTAGGTTCATGGGAATCATTACCAGGAGGTTACCGAACTCAAGTAAGAGACGGAATAAGAATGGCCAAGAAAGAAGCTCCTATCGACATGCTGGTGTTGCCAGTAAAAATGGGAGGTAATTCCTAATGAAAAATCTATATTTAATGCCGCTTTTAATAGCATTTTTTCTATCTATACCTTTTATAGCGCAAGAGACAGATGCTGAAGGCGAACCAACTACAATTCAAGGATTGCTCCAGTTAGTCCAAGAGGGCAGAACAACTGAGCAAAATGAAAATACAAAGCGTGAGCAGACATTCCTTGCTGAAAAGAGCAAGCAAGCATCTATTTTAGCTGCAGAAAAAAGAGAGCTGGCTAGGCAAGAGAGGATAGCTGATCAATTAGAAGCTGAGTATAAGAAAAATGAAGAAATCTTAAAGGTGAAAGAAGAAGCATATAAAAAAGAGCTTGGTTCTTTGGTTGAACTTTTTGGACACCTTCAAAGTACAGCTGGTGAGGCAAGTTCATTATTCTCTGAGTCTTTAACTGCTGCTGAGTATGGAAGAGAAAGGGAAACATTCCTAAATGAACTGGCTAAGAAAATGTCTGATGCCACTGAACTTCCAACTATTACAGAACTTGAAAGACTTTGGTTTGAGTTGCAAAGAGAAATGGTTGCTGGATCAGAAGTTACTAGGTTTACTACTAGCGTTATTGGTCTCGATGGAGAAAGTACTAATTGCGACGTAGTAAGGGTGGGGCTTTACAATGCAATATGTGATGGCAAGTATTTAGAATATGTTGCCTCAAAAGGCCAATATGCCTTTCTTCCAAAACAACCTGAAAGAAAATATAGAGGCGGTGCTGGTGATATTTCTGACGCATCAGCGGGTGAAATCATTAAATTTGGTGTTGACCCAACAGGACCTGCAGGCGGAAGCTTATTAGCTAACTTGATTCTTGCACCGAGTCTACTTGAAAGAATTAATCAAGGTAGAGAAGTCGGATATATCATTATATTTGTTGGTTTCTTTGGTGTTGTTATTGCTCTTTGGAAACTCTATCAACTTTACATGATGGGAAGAGCTGTCAAAGCTCAATCATCTGCTAAGAAACCTAATGCTAATAACCCATTAGGTAGAGTCATGAAAGTGGGTAATGACAATCTTGATAAAGATATTGAAACACTAGAACTTAAGCTTGCAGAAGCAATTATGTCTGAAAGGCCTGCAATTGAGAGAGGCATCAATGTTGTAAAAATTATATCAGTTGTAGCTCCCTTAGCAGGACTGTTAGGTACTGTTACAGGTATGATTGTTACTTTCCAACAAATTACTCTATTTGGAACCGGTGATCCTAAGATCATGGCAGGAGGTATATCACAAGCACTAGTTACCACTGTTCTTGGTCTTGTTGTTGCGATACCAACAACCTTACTCCATTCATTTGCTAACTCCTCTGCAAGAGGAATTATCAATGTGCTAGAGGAGCAAAGTACTGGGATTGTTGCAGAGCATTCTGAGAATAGATAATTAAATGTACGCTATTTTCGAAGCATTTGATTCTCTCAATGACTTTATGTCAGCTGGAGGAATGGTGCTTTGGCTAATAGCGTTTTTAGCCCTTTTCATGTGGGCACTTATACTAGAAAGAATTTGGTACTTTAATTCAGGTCATAAAGAGTTTATGAAGCCCCTAGTCAAACAGTGGAATGGGATTTCCGATCACTCTAGCTGGAAGGCATCACAAATCAAAGATAAGTTGAGGTCTGAAGCCAAGGAGGAGATCAACAAGCATATGTCTTTGATTCAAACATGCGTTGCTCTTGCTCCGTTATTTGGACTGCTTGGTACCGTGACCGGAATGATTGAGGTATTCCAAGTTATGGCTTTTACTGGTGGTGGAGATGCAAGATCAATGGCAGGTGGTGTATCTAAGGCCACCCTTCCAACGATGGCTGGCATGACAACAGCACTCTCGGGAGTTTTTGCTACAATTTATTTAAATGCAGCAAAAAATAATGAAGAAATCCATCTTAAAGAACTTATTAAAAACTAATAGGAGATTATTGTGAGAAGAAATGCAATATCATCAGCTGTTCAAGAAGAAGAAAGCGAAATTAATCTAACTCCAATGCTTGATGTTGTTTTCATCATGCTTATCTTTTTTATTGTTACAGCAAACTTTATTAAAGAGCCTGGTTTAGAAATCAACCGTCCAGATGCTGAAACTTCTGAAGTGCAAGAAAATGCAGCCATCTTAATTGCCGTAGGACCTACAGGTGAAATCTGGATGGACGGAAGAAGAATCGATGCAAGACAAGTAAAAGCCAACGTTGTAAAACTTCTTGCAGATAATCCACAAGGGTCAGTAGTGATTCAGGCTGATGAAAAAGCAATGGCTGATACAATTATTCAAGTTATGGACGGAGCACGTGATGCAGGAGTATTTAACATATCACTAGCATCTGAACCAAAATAATATCATGGACGGAGTGCTGAAATCGATTACAGATCCTATAAACAAAGCACTTGCACCTTTATACGACTTAATAAATAAAGCTTTTGAATATAATAAGTTTCTAGCCGGTGGCGCTTTAGCTACATTTATAACTGTTGCGTTATTTTTTCTCATGGTTGCATTGATATCTCTTGGCGATACGGGCATCAAAACGGATAATTCTAGAAAATTAGCCGATGTCATCATGCCAGAAAGAGATATTGATACTCTCTTTGATGATTTTGAGAAACCTGAAGAACCTGAAGAACAGCCCGAAGATATCGCTCAACCAGAATTAGATTTATCTCCAGTTGATAATGTTCAAGTTGCAATGCCAAAGCCAAAAGCAAACTTTACAGCTGGAAGTGGATTTTTTAGGGACGGAGAGTATATTCCGTTATTTAAGGTCACACCTATTTATCCAAGACGAGCACAAGAAAGAGGCATCATGGGATATTCAATCGTTGCTTTCACCATAACGGAAACAGGAACCGTTGAAAATGTTGAAGCACTTGAAGGCGCTTGTGGAGATCCAAGGGATCCTGATACCGAATTTAGACCATGCTCAATTTTTAATAGCTCAGCAAAACGTGCGGCACTTAAATTAAAGTACAAACCAAAAATTGTTGATGGAAAAGCAGTTCCGGTCCCTGATGTTCCACATAAATTCACATTTATTTTAGAGGATGACTAACATGAGAAACTTTTTAAGCATTATCTTTGTTGCATCTTTACTTATTACAGCTCCGCTGTCTTTTGATCTTAATGCGCAAGCCGGCACACAGAAGAATCAGAATGATGACATGAAGCAAAAATACCGAAAAGCTCGTGTTCTCCAAACCAGCACCGCCAAAAAGATTACCAAAGTTGTCGAAGCCTTAGAAAGAGTTAATGAGGAAGGAAAAGAGGATCCCGACTGGGTTACAGTCAGAGCAATATTAAATGAACTATTAGTCAATAAAGATGAGCTTAAAAGCTATGACAGGTCAGTCATGTGGAATTATTGGGGATACGTATATTTTAGTGATGAGGATTATGACAGAGCGATGTATGCCTATGAACAACTCCTCCAAGAACCAGAAGCAACTATCCCACTCAGAACAGCTTCATTATTTACAGTTGCACAACTTTATATGGTTAAAGGCAACTTCAAAAAAGGGATTGATTACATACTTAGATGGATGAATGAGGTTGAGAAGATTACAGCTCAATCTTATTCATTATTAGCTACAGCCTACTATCAAATAGATGACTTTATCAAGGCTAGAGACAGCATGCTAGAGGCTGTAAGGTTGGCAGAAGAAGTTGAAGAATATAGACCCAAGGAAAATTGGTATGTCTTATTAGCAGCTTGTTATGCAGAGTTGCTAGATGCTAAGAAAATGACGAAGCAAGAGTCATTAGAAAAGCGTTTAGAGATATATGAAATCTTAGTTAACTACTATCCTAAAAAACAATATTTTCTTCAGCTCGGCGGTGTCTATTCACAAATGGATAGAGAAATTGATTACATGATTACGCTTAAAGCTGCCTATATGAAAGATCTTCTCGATAAAGAGTCTGAGTATATGGCACTTGCTCAATTACTATTATTGAATAAAAATCCTTACTGGGCTGCTCAAGTAATTGTTGATGGTCAAGAAAAACAGGTTCTTGTTAAGGATGAAGAAACTGAAAAAGAGGAGCTTAAACCAGTTGTAAAAGATACGTTTAAGAACTTAAAAGTATTAGCTGACTCCTGGAGAATGGCTCAAGAAATAGATAAAGCAATTCCAGTTTTAGAGCAAGCAGCAAAGTTAGCTAAAGATGGTGAGACATTTATCCTTCTAGGAAACCTTTATTTATTTGAAGACAGATTAGATGATGCGATTGTTGCAATCCAAAATGGTATCAAGAAAGGCGGATTAAAGAAAACTTCCCAAGCTCATTTAGTACTTGGTCAGGCATTTTTTGAACTGCAGAACTTTGATGATGCCAAGAAATATTTCAGAATGGCTGCCAGAGATGATGATAAGCGCATCAAGAAAACAGCAAACTCTTGGATAAAGTATTCTGAAAATGAAGAAATCAGAGTCAGGAATTTACAGCTTAGGCGAGAATTTATAGAGCAAAACTCCTAAATTTTTTCATATAAATCTATACTAAAATCAAATTGATTTTTTTCATTCTTTAAATGACTTGATACATTTTTTCTAGAAAAATTATGCATATCAATTTCAGGATAGAAGACATCACCAGCAATTTCACAATCAACTTGCGTTAACACTATCCTATTCATAATAGGAAGAGTTTCATTAAAGATTTGTGCTCCACCAATTATTATTACTTCATCTTCTAACTGATGTTTCTCGTTATATTGATTTGCAAAAGCAATTCCATCTTCCACTTCACTAAAAACATTTACACCTTCAATTTCTGAAAGAGATCTAGAAATCACAATATTTATTCTTTGAGGCAAAGGTTTTCCAATTGACTCAAAAGTCTTTCTACCCATGACTATGGGTTTATTCAATGTATATTGTTTAAAGTGATTTAAGTCATCAGACAAACTCCATGGAAGGTCATTATTGACCCCAATAACTCTATTTTTTGCCATAGCAACTAAATGAGATATCACTGACATATTTATACGGCCATTTCTGCAGTTATCGCTGGATACGGATTATAGCCATCTAATACAAAATCATCCAAACAAAGAGAATTTAATTCATCTATTGATTTGATATGTGGCATCTTAAGTTTAGGAAGTTTTTTTGGCTCTCGGGAAATTTGTTCATTTACTTGTTCGACACAGTTCATATAGATATGACAATCGCCAAAGGAATGAATAAAATCCCCAACCTCTAATTCAAGGATGCTTGCAAGGATATGTGTGAGCAGAGCATAGCTAGCAATATTAAAGGGAACACCCAAAAACATGTCCGCACTTCGTTGATACATATGACATGAAAGCTTAGACTTATTACTAACATAGAATTGGGACATCACATGACATGGAGGAAGAGCCATCTGATCTATCTCGCCAACATTCCACGCGGTAAGAATATGCCTTCGACTGTGTGGATTATGTTTAAGGTTTTTAATCAGCTCTTTTATTTGATCTTTACCTCCCCAATTTCTCCATTGAACACCATAAATCGGCCCAAGTCTTTTTTCAGTTTCAGAATTGGTGTATCCAAGTGAGACACCTTGATTATCAGCATTATCAGTCCAGATCGTAGAAAATTTGCTTTGATCAGTTAGGTTTTCTCTGGATTCATTAAATCTTATTTCAGCGAGTCTGCGCTCATCATCAGAACCCTCTAAAAACCAAAGTAATTCTGATACAACTCCTTTCCAAGCAAGCTTCTTGGTCGTTACCGCTGGAAAACCGTCTTGTAAGTTAAACCTAAGTTGTTTGCCAAATAAACCAATTGTCCCAACCCCAGTTCTATCAGATTTTTCTTCACCAGAATCTAGAATTTCTTTTAAAAGCTCAAGATAGTTTTGCATATTTATTTGAAAAGAAGAGTACCAATATTATCCCAATAATTATCATTGGCAAGGATAAAATTTGACCCATACTTAAGTTAAATGTGAGGTAACCTAAATGAGCATCAGGCTCTCTAAAAAACTCTACCGAGAACCTAAATAATCCATAGAAAACAAGTAGTGATGATGCAACAACACCTGGTTTAGGCTTTAATTCACTGACTAAATATAAAACATAGAACAAAACAAACCCTTCCAGAATAAGTTCATAGATTTGTGAAGGATGTCTTGGATACCCATATGGATCAGTAGGAAATATAAAGCCCCATGATCCACTTGTGGGCTTACCAAATAATTCTCCGTTTAAGAAGTTTCCCAATCGCACAAGACCAAGGCCAATAGGCATGCTGAGAGCTACCGCATCCATGATCGATAAAAAGCTTATTTTTTTCTTAACAGAAAATAAAAACATGCTAGCTATGACACCTAATAATCCGCCGTGAAAGCTAAGGCCTCCCTGCCACACATAAAATAAACTTAAAGGATTTGATATTAGTTGTTCAGTTCCATAAAAAATCATATACCCCACACGACCGCCAAACATCGCTCCAAAGAAGAGGCCCCATATAAAAACCATGTCGCTAATTTGTTCATGAGAAAGCCCCTGAGCTGCTAAGATTTTACTTCGTTTTAAATGCTGAAAGATTAATATCGCTGAAAGAATCCATGTTAACGCATAGTACTGAATTCTAAAATTACCTATTTCAATAATGCTCGGATTATTAAAAAATTCTGGAAGTTCAATCATTCAAATAACTAAAAAAATTGCAACGATAAAAACGAAGACCCCAAATATTCTTTTTAAGAGATCCTCTTTGATTAGATAGGTTAGTCTAGCACCTAATCTTGAAAAGATAATGCTGCTGAAGCTAATCCAAAACACTCCAGGCCAATAGATAAGATTTTCATTAAGTCGAAATGAAGCTAATTCTATTGGTAGGCTGAAGAAAATTGTTGCAGTTACTGCTATCACAATTCCACAAGCTGCAGAGGTACCAATTGCTTTTCTAATGTTATGCCCAAGTGATTTTAGATATGGGACAGCAAAGGTTCCTCCTCCGATTCCTAAAGGAATTGATAGAAAGCCGATTATTGAACCAGGAAAAAAATGATTAGTATTTTGGAGCATGATGTTTTTAGTTACTTTAATTTTACTTGAGAGCATATTGATGCTGATATAAATCATAAAAATGACAATTAAAATCTTTAAAAGAAATCCTGAAATTAAGTTAACCAATACCACACCCAACAAAGCCCCTAGGGGTATACCCATACCTATTGATTTCACAAGGTTCCACATAACACCATTTTTTTGATGATGTGCATAAGTTGAAGAAATGCTTGTTATCACAATACATGCCATTGATGTAGCAACTGACATTTTAATTATTTGATTAGTGTTTGTATCAGAAAATTCAAAAAGAAAAATTAATGCAGGAACGATAATTGTCCCACCACCAACACCAAGAAGCCCAGCGATCAAACCTGCTATAGCTCCAACGCCAATCAACAGTAATATTTCAACTAACATTAAGCTCAGAATAATGACTTGAAAAAAATCTCAAAACTTTTTTATACACATCCTTTTTAAAAAAGATAATCTTTCTAAGAGGATACCAAAAACTAACCCATTCGTACCCATCAAATTCCTGATCATCATCATTGTTAAAATGTATGTCCGCATCTCTATATAATTTAAATAAATACCATTTTTGCTTTTGACCTAAAAAGCCTCTGAGATTTTTTTTATTTTTTTTATACTCATCAGGAAGTTCGTATGTTGTCCAGAAATTTGTTGAGCCTATAAATTTTATTTCACTCCTTTTAATATTTACTTCTTCGTATAACTCTCTATAAGCAGCTCTTTTAGGAGTTTCACCCTGATCAATACCACCTTGAGGAAATTGCCATGAATTGCTTTTTTTTCTTCTACACAGCAGGACTTTCCCTTGATCATTTATAATTATCAAGCCAACGTTTTTTCTGTATCTTGTTGCATTCAATTTATAAATGAGCGAAGAGAAGTTAGTTATATTTGATCTTGATAATACCATTCTAAATGGTGATTCAGATTATTCTATGATCAATTTCTTGGTAGCAAAATCAATTCTTGATAATTCAGCTCTTGATGTTAATCAATCTTTTATGGATGACTATAAGAAAGGTAATCTAGATTTTGATGAATACACTAAATTTGCTCTTAAATCATTTATTGGGATGAGCCATATTGAAATTAGTGAACTCACCATTGAATTTGTAAAAGAAGTCATTGAGCCAATGATCAATATATATGCTCTTAAGATTATTCATGATCATCAAGATGATGGGTGCAAGATTCTTATAGCAAGTGCTACTAATGAACTTATTGTAAAACCAATAGCAAAGAGGCTAGAGGTAGCTGATTACCTAGGTACAAAAGTAGAATTTATTGACAATAAGTGTACTGGGAAATATTTACCACCCTCAGCTTTAGGGGAGGGCAAACTAAAACTTGTGACCGAGTGGGCAAAGATTGAAGGTTTTAATTTAGAGCTTGCAACCTTTTATAGTGATTCAATTAATGATCTGCCCTTATTGGAAAAAGTTAATAATCCTATAGCAGTCAACCCCGATCCAAAATTAGAAAAAATATCAATTACAAGAGGCTGGGAGATCTTGGACTTGCCCAGAATATAGAATTACTCAAAATCTTTAATTGAAGGACAAGAGCACATAAGATTTCTGTCACCGTGAACATTATCAATTCTGGACACGGGCACCCAATACTTTGATTTTTTTAGATACTTAAGTGGATAAACAGCTTTCTCTCTTGAGTATGGATGCTCCCATCTATCACTTGTAACTTCCTCAGCTGAATGAGGGGCATGTTTAAGAACATTGTTGTCCAAAGGGTAATCTCCATTCTCAACTTCATTTATTTCATTTCTGATTTCAATCATTGCATCACAAAATCTATCTATCTCTTTTAATGATTCGCTCTCTGTAGGTTCTATCATCAGGGTTCCAGGAACTGGGAATGACATCGTCGGTGCATGAAAGCCAAAGTCTACCAGTCGTTTTGCAATATCATCGACCTCAATCCCAATACTCTCTTTTAAAGTTCTGATATCAATAATGCATTCATGGGCAATCATGTCATTTTGACCAGTGTAAAGAATGGCGTAATGTTCCTTTAACTTATGAGCAATATAGTTAGCACTCAGGATGGCTACCTGAGTAGCTAATCGTAAAGCCTGTGAGCCCATCATTTGAATGTACATCCAGCTGATTGGGAGAATTGAAGCACTTCCAAAATTTGAAGCTGAGATTGGGCCAGTTGTATTTTCAGCTGAATACGTAAGAGGATCAGAGGGCAGGTAGTCTGATAATTCTTCTACTACTCCAATCGGTCCGACTCCAGGACCACCTCCGCCATGCGGTATACAAAAAGTTTTATGAAGATTTAAGTGAGAAACATCCCCGCCAAATAAACCAGGCTTACAAAGAGATACCATTGCATTTAGGTTAGCTCCATCTATATATACCTTGCCACCATGGGAATGGATAACATTACAGACCTCTGTTACGGTTTCTTCAAACACTCCATGCGTAGAGGGATAAGTAATCATAATACCAGCGAGTTCTTCTGAATTATTATTTGCCTTATCTTGAAGGTCGTCTAGATCAATGTTGCCAGATTTATCACATTTAACAGGCACAACTTTCATGCCTGCCATTTGGGCAGAAGCAGGATTAGTGCCGTGTGCAGATTCTGGTATTAGGCAGACTTTTCTATTGAGGTGACCATTGCTTTTATGAAAAGCATCAATTGCTAGCAAGCCAGCATATTCTCCTTGAGAGCCCGCATTAGGCTGCAATGAAATCGCGCTGTAACCAGTAATTTTTTCAAGCATTTGTTCTAGATCATCTATTAACTGGAGGTAGCCTTTAACTTGATGCTCGGGTGCATAAGGATGAATAGATGAGAATTCTTCCCAGCCAACCGGAATCATTTCAGAGGTTGCATTTAATTTCATTGTGCAAGAACCGAGGGGGATCATGGCTCGATCAAGAGCGATGTCTTTATCACTTAACTTCCTAATGTATCTCAGTAATTCAGTTTCAGTAAAATAAGTATTAAACACAGGATGGGTAAGGTAATCAGACTCTCTTTTTATGTAAGCAGGTATTGAATTTAGCTTTGATTTAATTTTTGTCTGCTTTTCATTTTCAAATATTTTTTTAATTATTATTAAATCCTCATCTTCGGTGGTTTCATCGATAGATAGAGCAACATGATTATTATCAAATTTTCTGAAGCCATATCCAGCTGATTCTGCAGCATCAATAATCTCTTCTGTTTTATCTTTAGTGTTAATTACTAGCGTATCGAAGAAACTGGAAGATAAGATTTCATAACCACTTTCAATTAAAAAATTAGCCAAACTTTCAGTTTTTTTATTTATCGAAAGCGCAATGTTTTTTAAGCCTTTAGGACCATGATAAACAGCATAGAAGCCTGCAATAATTGCAAGCAACGCCTGCGCGGTGCAGATATTTGATGTAGCTTTTTCCCTCCGGATATGTTGCTCACGAGTCTGCAGTGAAAGTCTATAAGAGGTATTTCCAAGCTTATCCACTGATGCTCCAATGAGCCTGCCTGGCAAAGATCTTTTGAATTTTTCATTTGCTGCCATGAATGCAGCATGAGGTCCACCGAAACCCAACGGAACGCCAAACCTCTGAGAGTTGCCTATAGCAATATCAAACCCTAGATCCCCAGGTGCTTTGATCAAAGTAAGAGCTAGCAAGTCTGTTGCAGCTATAGTTATTATGCCTTTATCTTTTAGAGGCGCTAACAATTCTGTAGAAATCTCAACTGAGCCATCATTTCCTGGATACTGGAACAATGCTCCAAAAGCTTCACTTTCATTGAATTCCTTTAAATCCACTACTTCAACATTAATGCCTAATGGCTTAGCTCTTGCCTTAACTATTGAAACGGTTTGTGGAAAACAATTCTTATCGACAAGAAAAGTATCACTTTTAGATTTTGAAGACCTATGAGCAAGTGTCATGGCTTCAGCAGCAGCAGTTGGCTCATCCAACAGAGAAGCATTAGCAATATCAAGGTTTGTTAAATCAGCAACCATTGTTTGAAAGTTGATGAGTGCTTCCAAACGCCCTTGAGAAATTTCAGCTTGATAAGGAGTATAGGATGTATACCAGCCTGGATTTTCAAATACGTTTCGCTTGATGACATTTGGCATATATCCAGAGTAATAGCCTTGACCAATCATTGATTTCACCACAACATTTTTTTTAGCAATTTCTTTTAGTTTCTTGAGAGCACTTTGTTCTGATAAGGGTTCTCCTATATCGGGCAAATCATTATTGAGAATATTCTTTGGAACAACTGCCTCAGTAAAGGCATCTATATCTTTGTAACCCAAAGTATCAAGCATATGGTTGATATCATCAGCACTTAAACCAATGTGTCTTGCAGCAAAACCACATAAGGTTTCTTTAACATTAGTTAAGTAATTGTCATTAGAGCTGTTTTCAGCCTTAAGATTTTTTTTCATACAAAATTTAGGATGTTTTAGTCTTCACAAACTTCTGAGTATTCTTCTGGGCTTAGCAGATCACTCATCTCATCTACATTGATAGGCTTCACTTTAAAAAACCAACCATCATCATAAGGAGAACCGTTTACCGTTTCAGGTTGTTCCTCCAGAGCTGAATTCACTTCAATAATTTCTCCACTAATGGGCGTATAGACATCTGATGCTGCTTTTACAGACTCCACTATTGCAGCATCTCCCTCAGCTTCAACTTCTTTGCCAACTTCAGGAAGCTCTATGAAAACTATGTCTCCTAATAAATCTTGAGCATGATCACTGATACCCACAGTAACAGTGCCATCATCTTCAAGTCTCGCCCATTCGTGCGAAGAAAGAAATTTCAAATCACCTGGAATTTCACTCATGACCTATTTTATATTTTTTTTAGGAATCTTGGTGAAACAAATTCAATTTCAAGCTCTTTATTTCTAATTTTTACTAGTCCGCTTTGTTCAACTGTTTGATCAACCCTTGCAAGACCGATACTTTTTTTAAGCGTTGGAGAGAAGGTGCCTGATAAAACTGTTCCCTTCCCATCTTTGTGAGCAATTTCATATCCTGGCCTTAGAATACCTTTGTCTTTGAGAAGAATTCCAATCATTTTCTGTTCGTTTTTCTCATTTATATTTAAAAAAGCTTGCTTACCTATAAACTCTCTGTCTTCATCATGCAGATCCACTGTCCAACTTAGGCCACAAGCATGTGGATTAACCGACTCATCCATATCTGATCCATATAAACAAAATCCAGCTTCCAGTCTTAACGTATCCCTTGCAGCTAGACCTATGGGTTTGGCCCCGGTTTCTATTGTTGAATTCCAAATCTTTCGAAGATATTTATTTTCGCATATCACCTCGAAACCCTCTTCACCTGTATAGCCTGTTTTTGCAATCATCACCCCATCAACTTTTACACATTCATTTGTGTTTAGAGATGATGCTTCTACCCCAAATATTTTTTCAATTACTTTTATTGAATTAGGGCCCTGAACAGCCAAAATACCCCGGTTATCAATGTACTCAACAGAGACATCAAATTCACTTGCATGTTTTTGATACCAGGCTTCGTTTTTTTCTTTTGTAGCGCAATTAGAAACAATCATGAAATCACCCTCCAAACAATAAACAATTAGGTCATCAATAATTCCAGCATTTTCATTTAGCAATAGACCATATAAGGCCTTATTTTTGCTACTTATTTTTTTTACATCATTCGAAAAAATATATCTTAAATAGCTTTCTGCATTTTGACCTGAGATCTTAAAAATACTCATGTGCGAAACATCAAAGATACCGACATCATTTCTTACTTGGTGATGCTCATCAATTTGTGAGCCATAGTTGATGGGCATGCTCCAACCAGAAAAATCAATCATCTTGGCATCATGAGAAAGGTGATCCTCATATAAAAATGTTTTTTTCATTTATTTATTTTGCTTTGATTCTGTCACTAAAATTATAGCAAGTAGGGTGCTAATAATGACAAGGACTAGACTTGGATTTGCAGCTAACTCCCATTGACCCTCAGTAGTGAAGTTGTAAACCTGTGTTGATAATGTTTCAAATCCTGAAGGTCGTAACAAGATGGTTGCAGGCTGTTCCTTCATGCACTCAATTGTTATGAATAAGAACCCAAACATAAAAGGCCTTTTCAGAAAGCCTAAATAACCACTTTTAAATGCTGACCAAGGTTTTAAGTTGTGCAATGCGAGCACATGAGTATTATTTTTAGGAATTTGATCTAGTGCTGTAGAAAAGTACCTATATCCGATCGGTAAAAAACGTATTACCAGGCAGACAATTAAGCCTGTGATACCAAATAGAGTAATGCTCATTCCAAAGAACGAATCAAGGACTAACATCAGGCCAACGGCAATAACTGTTCCTGGTACCGCATAGCCAATCAGACTAAATTGATAAATCAATGAAGAGGATGCTGCTAACTTATACCCCATTGAAATTAGTAGACCAAAGATCAGAATGATAAAAGCACAAATTACCCCCAATACTAAAGAATTTGCTAAATATGCAGTTCTAAGTGATGACAGAAAATTAGATATATCAATCCAAGCCAGAAGCTGAACCAAGGGGCCAACCAAGGCAATTAATAAGAAAACAATTGATAGAATGGTTTGGAAAATCGCATACCTACTTTTAATCGGAATAATCTTGTCAGCAGAATTCAATGAAAGCGATTTTTGATTTTGCGAAACTTTCTCAAGGATCAAGACAGCCATGGCAATTACAAATAAAACAATACTTAATCTCGCACCACCAATAAAATCTTGTAGACCATACCAAGTGGTATAGATCTCAGTGGTTAAGGTTTGAATTTGTAAAACTTTAACCCCTCCAAAATCAGCGATTACCTCAAAAAAAGCTAGAATTGCACCAGCAATTATTGCTGGCTTAACTAATGGCAATATGACTTTGAATATTGTCCTTACGTTTGAATTGCCTAATGACTTTGATGCTAAAAAAATACTAAAAGAAATATTGCTCAACCTGGATTTTGTAAATAGGTAGATATATGGATAAACACACAAACTAAAAATAATCGCACCACTTAAAATATTTCTAGGCGAACCTATTTCTATATCAAAAGATCTTATCCATGTGGCAATACCACCGCTGTATTCAAGACCTCCAACAAATATGAATGCATATACATAGAGCGGAAATGTAATTGGAAGAACAAGTGCGATCGATATTATTTTTTTCAGAGGAAAATCATAATATGTTGTTAGCACTGCAAAAAAAGTACCAAATAAAATTGATAAGAATGAAGTCATTAGACCTAAAGTTATCGTATTGATACTCACACTTATTATTCTCTGATGTTCTAAAGTCAGACTAGATTCTGCAAAAGCAATTAGAGCAATAAAGCTAAGAAAGAAAATATTTATTGAAATCACTACCGGTAATGCAATCTGAAACCATGGTTTTAAATGTTCCATCTTTATTTCTTAGAAATAAGTTTCTTCGATTTTGCTCCTAGAGCTTCAAGTTCTTTAATCTGATCGAAGAGATTTCCTTTGCCGCTTGAGAGTTTGTTATCAGCTGCATTAAATGCCTTGCCTGCTAAATTTAAGTACTTACCAATATTTTCTAAGTCATCATTTAAACCTGAAAATTTATCAATGAGATGCCCAGCTCTTTTAGCAATATTAGATGCATTTTCATTTTGTGCATCTAATTTCCATAGGCTCTCTGCCATTCGTAAAATTGCTATCAGGTTTGTTGGTGTTACAAAAGCAATTTGATTTTGCATTGCTAGTCTTTGAAGGTCCCAATCACTTGTAAGAGCAAGCGATAGGGCAGACTCCAAAGGTACAAAGATTAGTATGTAATCAGGCGGATTTAACTTTTCAATATGGTTATAGCCTTTTGAGTTAAGATTTTTTATGTGATCCTTTAAAGACGTAATGTGATTTTTAAGGGCTTCATCTTTCTTTGTCTCATCATCCGAATCAATATATGCCTTATAGCTTTTCAAGCTAACCTTTGAATCAATAATAATATTTCTCTCACCTGGTAAATAAATCACAGCATCAGGTATTAAAAGTTCCCCTTTCGTATTCCTAAAGCTTTGTTGCAGTTGATAATCTTTTCCAAGCCTTAGACCTGACTCTTCTAAGGTTTTCTCGAGAACCATTTCACCCCAACTACCTTGTTTTTTTGAATCACCTTTAAGTGCAGTTGTTAGGTTTTCTGCATCAATACTAATCTTAGATGTCTGCTCAATGACTTTTGAAACTTCATTTTTAAATGATTCCTTTGCAACCGCTTGCTCTTTTTTTAAATCACTTATTTGATGATTTAGCTCTTTTATCTGTTCTTTAAATGGCTCAAGAACTACATTTACTCTCTCAATGTTTTCTTTGGTAAGAGAGGAGTTTTTCTCTTCCAACACTTGCGCAGCAATTAACTTGAATGCATTTTCAATACTCTCTGTTTTCTGATTTTTAAAGTAAAAGATCATAAGTAGCCCAACAGAAAGAGCCATAAAAACTATTATTAATACTAAAGTTATATTCTCCATAACAAAATTGTTTTAATATGAACGCAATTGATTTCTATCATACTATGGATGAACATCTTCAATCTAAATTTGAATTATTAAAATCAAAATCACTGAATATTGATTTAACAAGAGGTAAGCCGGGTGCTGATCAGCTTGATTTGTCTAATGAATTACTATCAATCAGTGTTCCCTCCCATGATGAAAATAACGTAGATTTAAGAAACTATGGTGAGCCATTAGGAATCCGATCAGCAAGAAAGCTTGCATCAGAGCTATTGTCATCACCGATTGAGCTGACCGCTGTTGCAGAACAATCAAGTCTGCTTGTGACTTATCAAACTTGTTTGGCTCTTCACTTAAAAGGCTTAGAAAATCCGTTAAAGGATGTATCAAATCCTAAATTTATCTGTCCTGTTCCTGGATTTGATCGGCATTTTAGAATGCTTGAGGAATTAGGAATTGAAATCGTTACTGTTCCATTAACTGGAAAGGGAATCGATCTGGATGTGCTGAAGGAAGTTTTAGAGAAAACGGATAATGTAATGGGAGCAATTATTGTGCCGAGACATTCAAACCCATCTGGTGATGTTTACTCTGATGAGAATCTGATCAGTATGCTTGAAATATTTAAAAATTACTCCACAGAATTGGTTTGTATTTTTGATCACGCGTATTTGCTTCATGATTTTGATGAAACCACCCACCAATCTGCTACCTGGAAATTAATTGAGGAAGCAGAGATGACCAATCAAGCGATTGTTATCAGCTCATTTTCAAAAGTAACTTTTGGAGCAGGTGGTATCTCTTTCTTTGCAGCTGGTAAAGGTTTGTTTGATTTAGTGAACCATCAAAGAGGATCAATGATTGTTGCACCTGATAAAGTCAATCAAATGCGACATGCATTATTTTTTAAATCCGCAGCGGATGTAAAAATGCATATGCAAGAGCATGCAAAACTTGTTAAACCTAAGTTTGATTTAGTCATTGATAAACTTAAATCTTTAGATGATGAATGCGGAAGCTTTACCATTCCTACTGGAGGATATTTTATTTCCTTTAACGCCCCTAAAGGTAAAGCAAAAAAGATAATTAGTATTTGTAAGGACTTGGGGGTATCTCTAACGCCTGCCGGTTCTACTTATCCGGGCATGCATGATCCAAATGATTCAAACATTAGATTAGCACCTACATTTATTTCGTTAGAGCAATTAGAGGACGCCATTGATGTTTTTGTCCTCTCAGTCAAAATAGCTTGCTCAGAAAATAGTTAATTAACTTTTTGTTTGTTGAGTTGATATCTTTTTCCGTCAAACTCTGAAAAGTAAAAATTGATATCAGGATGATTGACCTGTTTCGGCGATTGCTCAACAACAAGGTTTTGCTCCGAAACATAGGCGTTATAAAACATGTTTCCATTATCAGCTAGTAGATGATAAAAAGGCTGATCTTTCCTTGGCCTGAAGTCTTTTGGAATAGCAAGATACCATTCTTCAGTGTTATTAAATGATGGATCAATATCAAAGATCACTCCTCTGAATGCCAAGAATTTGTGTTGCACAAGTTCACCAATGGCGAACTTTGTTTCTATGTGCGTTTCATTTATCATGAGTCAAAATACAGATCATTATGTTAATTGTAAGCACACCAAATCTTGAAAATCAAAAGATAAAAGAATATTTGGGCATTGTAACCGGCAGCACTGTAAGAGCTAGAAATGTTGGCAGTGATATTTTAGCGAATTTAAAAAATCTCGTTGGCGGTGAGCTGATCAGTTATTCTCGCTTGCTAGAAGGTGCTCGAGAAGAAGCATTATCAAGAATGATTGAGACTGCAACTTCCATGGGAGCTAATGCTGTAGTTAATTTTAGATTTCAAACCTCTACCATCACTCCAGGTGCATCAGAAGTCATTGCTTATGGCACAGCAGTCAAACTTGAAGATTAATAGTTTTAAGATTTTCGGAGAAAGGCATACTGGAACAAATGCTTTAAGCTTATTTCTTAGAGAAAATTTCAAACTAAAATTTAAGTACTATGATTTCCTTGGTTGGAAACATCGCCTTGCCCCTAAACAACCTGAAATTGAGAAATTTGATTTAGAGGAGACATTATTTGTCTTTACATTTAGGAATCCTTATAGCTGGTTAAAATCCATGCATCGAGAACCATATTATCCACACTATAGACGCATTACAGAGTTAGAATTTCTCAATTTTGTGCAATTTCAAATTGAGGATTACGAAAATGTTATAACACTTTGGAATGAAAAAAATAGGAGTTACTTAGAGTTCCTGAAGATGTTGCCAAATGGATTAAGTATAAAGATAGAAGATTTCCACTGTGATCAGAATCGCTTCTTTGACCTTGTTTCAAAAAAGATAAATTTCAATGGTCAGTTTATTCCTTTAGGAAATTATATTAATGGAAGGGGTGAATCCGAGGATAAAGATATCTCAACTTCACTTATGCTACCCAACCTATCCGAAGAAGAAATTAAAGTAATTAATCATTACTTGGATAAAGACTTAATGGAGCAATTAAACTACAATCTGCTTCCCTAAAAATTATGAACAAAACTGAAAAAACAGCTTTCAGAGAGAGCATCATTGTCGTTTTGATGGGATTAGTGATTAATTTTCCTCTTCAGACTTTTCTGTTGTGGCTCACAATTGATATTTGGGACTGGAGAAATACCTTGATGATTTCAATTTTTACCCAATTAATCATTACCTTTGTTGCCCTGATAAGGGTCTATTCAATTAGAATGAGGTTTGTTCGCGGTTCAAGAAAAAAGTACTAGTTAAGCTTAACTCCATGGACTAAGGGTCCATTACCTCTGCCAACTTTTGGCGAAGCTGATAACAAACTTATAACAAAATCAATGGATTCTTTGACTGCAGTTTTCATTGGAATATCTTTAGCCAGCTTAGCAGCTATTGAGCTGGCTAAAGTACATCCGGTACCATGGGTATTTTCAGTTGAAACTTTTTTATGCTCAAAGTGCTCTTCATAGTCATTTGTTACTAAGATATCTTTAATAATTGAACCTTCCAAATGACCACCCTTTACTAAGACATGCTTTGAGCCAAGTTTAAGTAGTTCTTTGGCTGCGGTTAATTGATCTTTATCATTATTGATTTTCACTCCTGATAAAACTTCTGCCTCTGCTAGGTTGGGAGTTATGATTTCGGCATTTTGAAATAACACATCTTTCATAATGCCTATTACTTCTTCAGAAACCAAAATATCGCCTGATGTTGCAACCATAACAGGATCAACTACTAACTGCATAGTTTTTAACTCTCTACTAATAAATCGAATTAAATCAATGTTATTTAGCATCCCAATTTTAATCACCTTTATATCAAGATCTGATATTACAGAATCGATCTGTGAGACTATTAAGTCAGTTGGTAAATCAAATATTTCTTGAACTCCTTGTGTATTTTGAGAGGTAATGGAAGTTATTGCGCTAGCGGCATAAGCGCCATGGACAGTAATGCTTTTTATATCAGCTTGAATACCAGCACCTCCTGATGAATCAGATCCACCGATTACCAAAACCAATTCTTTCATCATATTTTTTTGATTAATCCAGCCTTAATTTCATCATGGTAGGCTTTGTTAATTTTATAACGTTTGTAAAAAATTAGAGCAATAAATCCCCAAATCATTGCAAAAGGCCCATCAATGTAGCCTAGCTCAATAATAGTTTCTCTTGGGATTTCACCAGGTATTGCATTTCTTGGAAAGTTAATAATATCTAGACATAGTCCAGCCACAACTTGACCCATACCATTCGATGCCTTAGAAAAGAAAGCTCTGGCAGCATAAAAAATTCCCTCTTGGCGTTTGCCAGTTTTTAATTCATGCTCATCAGTAATATCAGCAAGTGCAGACATAACACTTATATTTAATATGGATCCACTTGCAGAAGCTATGGCGTAAATTGATATCAAAAATATTACAAGTTCAGTCGAACTGTTTTGTGGAGCCGCACCCAATAATCCTAAAATAATTGGCAATGACCAAAAGATTGTTAGCACAAAAACTGAAACGAATATCACTAATGGCTTATCAAATTTATCATGAAGTTTTGCAGTAATAGCAAATCCCACACCATAACCAATAATATTATTTAGAACTAAATAGCCAATTTGAATGGGTGAAAGTTCCCAAAAAAATGTAGCCATGTAGATAGAGAGTGTTTCGTGAGTACCTATTAATACAGCTAGGAAAAGAAGTCCCAGCAATAGGTTTTGATAGTTCTTATTGGATAACGCCCCTTTAATGTCTAAAAATAAATTTTTAAAGTTAAATTCATCTAAGTCAGAGCTGGGTTTTTTTAGCAGGGGAATTCTGTCGCGTGTAAAAATTGCTGAAACAAGGATGCAAACTGTCACTAATATGACCGTGAAAGAGATAATAGGTAAATACGACTCTCTAACAAGTTGACCAACTTTATCACCACCGTAATTGGGAAAAACGATAATCCATACAAAAATATGCATGATCACCCAGCCACCGTAGTTAAAGATGTTATTAAAACTCATGACTTTGCTTCTTTCGATATAGTCGTTCGATAGCTCTGCACCAAGCGCAAGGTGAGGAACTGTGAACATCGTAATGCTGATTCGCAAAAAGATTGTTGAAAAAAGAAACCAAGTAAACAAACCGAATGTTGACATTGCATCAGGCGGGTAAAAAATACATATCAAGGCAATCGATGTGGGTATTGGAGCAAAAAACATGAATGGATGCCTTCTTCCATACTTTGATTTAAACCGATCTGAGATTGATCCTACCAAAGGGTCCGAAATAGCATCAAACATCATCGCAATGAATACACCAATGCCTGTGAGTGTTCCAGGAAGACCAATGATTTGGTTATAGTAGAAAAATACTAAGCCAGAAAAGATCCAGTTTGTGGCGGCTTCTCCAGTTGAACCTATGCCAAAGGCAAGTTTTGTTTTTAGGGGTAGATTGTCCTTTGTCATCTCAGAGTTTAAAGTTAACAAATGCACTTACCAATGTTTCAAGTTGATGCATTCACAAATTCTCAGTTTAAAGGAAACCCTGCAGCTGTTGTTATTTTAGAAAAAAAAATTTCAGCAGACTTAATGCAACAAATCGCATTTGAAAATAATTTATCTGAGACCGCATTTATAAATATATCGAAAACTCCATTTGAGATCAGGTGGTTTACTCCAACTGTTGAAGTTGATTTATGCGGACATGCAACTCTTGCCTCTGCAAAGGCCTTGTTTGAATACTATCCTCAAGTTGCTGGTGAGGTAATTGAGTTTACTTGTTTAGAGCATGGAATTTTAATTGCAAAAAAAGCTGATGATGAAATTTTTCTAGATTTTCCTGCAGATATTGCAACCCCTGTTAATTTATCTGAGGAAATTTCAAAGGCGATAAAAGCAGAAGTAAATGAATGTTTTGTTGGAGAAACAAAATTAATGGCAGTGGTGGATAATGAGAAAATAGTCAAAGAGTTAAAACCAGACTTTTCTGCTGTTGCTAAGCTCGATGCGATGGGTCTAATAGTAACCGCACAATCATCAACTTATGACTTCGTTTCAAGATGTTTTTTTCCTCAGACAGGCGTGAATGAGGATCCAGTCACCGGTTCAGCTCATTGTGTTGCCGCGCCTTATTGGGCAAAAAAACTTACCAAGAAAAAGCTTCTTGCTGGTCAATTATCTGAGCGAGGAGGCGAGCTAACTTGCACCGTTGAAAATGATAGGGTCTTGATTGGTGGTAGGGCAGTGCTGTATTTAGAAGGAAAGATTTTTATCGGTTAGCAAACGTATCGGTTGCATTAACCAAATGGTGAGTAATCTCTTTTTCAAATGCGCTGTGCCCAGAGTTATCGGCAATAATAAATTCAGCTTCAGGCCATGCTTGATGAAGTTCCCAAGCGGTATCCATGGGACAAACAACGTCATACCTGCCTTGCACAATCACTGACGGGATAGATCTTACTAAATCTATATTCTTAATAAGCTGATCTTCATTTTCAAAAAAACCATCGTTGATAAAATAATGATTTTCTATAGTTGCAAACGCAATCGCAAAATCAATATTTGAAAAACCTTCAATCCTAGCTTCATTGATTAAGATGCTACTGGTTGCAGCCTCCCATTGCGCCCAAGCAACAGCTGCTTTTTCCTTCATCTGTTTATCAGTGCCTTTAAAGATTTCATAATAAGCATTCATGAGGTTATGTCTTTTGTCAGGCTCTATGACTTTAATAAATTTTTGCCAACTATCTGGAAAAATTTTGCTCGCACCTTCTTGATAAAACCAATCAAGCTCCTTTTTTCTTAAAAGGAAAATTCCCCTAAGTACCATTTCAGAGACTTTTTCAGGATGAGTTTGAGCATAAGTCAGGGCTAAAGTACTTCCCCAGGAACCACCAAAAACCATCCAGCTATCGATGTTTAATTTTTCACGAATGGCTTCAATATCCTCAACTAAATGCCAAGTCGTATTTTCTTCAAGCAGTCCATGTGGCTTACTACGTCCGCATCCTCGTTGATCAAAGTTAACAATTCGGTAAAGCTCAGGATTAAAAAAACGTCTAACATTTTTATCTCCACCACCCCCTGGTCCTCCGTGCAAAAAAACAACGGGTTTACCGTCTGGATTTCCTGACTCTTCAAAATAAATTTTATGAGAGCCCTGGACAAGGAAATCAGAATTAAAGGGAGAAATATCTGGATAAAGTGTTTTCATCTAGAGAATAAAAACTATATTCCTTTTTTTAGGGATTCTTTTACTAGCTCGCTTGCACTTTCAATTCTTGAGTATTCATCTCTTTGATCATTAAACAGCCTTGAGGGAGAAACGGACTCAAGCTCACCTGTTTCATCTTTTGGGTCTGTATAAAACCCAAGCACATAACCACCTTTTGAATAACCAATAAGCTTTCTTAACTCAGGTGAGAAATTTTTGGCTATTTCTGGGGGGCATGAAAGGTATTGATTTTCTTCTTGTCTTAGCCAGCTTGGAGCATAATGCAAAAACACTCCTAGTCTCGATTCTTTTGAATTATTTTCTCCTCCACCATGCAAAACCGATCCTGTATAAATTAGCACAGACTTAGCCTTCATTTCGGCATAAGCAATTTCGTCAGGCTTAGGTTCTCGATCTTTATCCCATTTATGAGAACCAGGAACAATTTGTGTGGCACCATTTTCAAAAGTAAAATCTGTAATTGCCCATATCGCACTGAACTGAGTCTCAATTTTTCTTGGAACATAACCGCCCCATACCCCTCGATCCCTATGCAAAATCTGTGGGGTTTCTCCAGGGCCAATATTAATTGCAGAGGTGAAATGAAGTTGATAATTGTCGCAATGATCTTGAAGAAATAACTCAGCCATTTTGTTAATCATCGAATGCATTGCAAGATCTCTTGAGGTTGCAGATCTTGCTATTAATGCACCTACCCTTTGAGTTTTAAAACCCGTAAAATTGTCTTGCCCATTTTGTGCCTGTTTTAAATAAGGCTTAAGTTCTTTTTGTATGCCACATAGCTGCTCATCTGTCATTACATTATCGATGATTACTCCTGCATCTTCATCAAGCGCATGGAGCACTGATCCAATGGGGTCAGTAACCTTGAAATGTTTAATTTCTTTATTCATTTTTTATAGATTATCAGAAAGAATCTAATACATACAAAAGCTTTTATTAGCGAGTTTGAATATCAATCAGATTAAAAGTAATCTAACAGTGATATCTATGAAATGTAATGTTTAAAAAAATTGTTGGTCAGCTTTGGAAAGTAGCCACTGGATATATAGTCTTTTGCGTAGCTAGCATTCAGTTAATCAGTGTTCTTTCTGACAACATCGAGTTTGAAGAAACTCTGGGCTTTAGTTCAGCTACAATTATTCAATTTACATTCTTTGCTGCCCCAATCGGACTGCCTTTAATATTAATATTTGCTTATTTACTTCAAAAATCAAATGATAGTGCCGTTGACCAAGACGCTCTTTATAAAGATCAAATCTCACTTGATAAATCATACAAGAAGAAAATTGCTGTCATCCCCTTTGAAAATTTGAATAAGGATGATGATGGAGCTTTTCTTGTCGATGGGATCGTCGAAGATCTTATTACAGAATTCTCAATGATTAAAGAAATCGAAATTCTTTCTCGTCAGACTTGCTTTGATTATCGAAATAAAAACTACTCTCTAGAGGAGTACAAAGATAAATTTGATGTTGATTACATAGTTTCAGGAAGCATGAGGTCATTAAATGAAAGACTAAGAATTTCGGTGGAGCTATCTGAAATGGATGAAGGAAATATTATTTGGGGCAACAAATTTGAGTTAGATAAAGATGATATTTTTGATGTTCAAGATGAGATCGTTAGGAAGACAATTATTTCTTTGCTTGGAAATATTGAGCTTCAAAGTCTGGAAAGGGCCAACAGAATACCCACCGATAGCATGACTTCTTATGAATGTCTTCTAAAAGGTAAAGATTATCATCATCGTTTTACTAAAGAAGACAATCAAAAAGCTTTGGATGTATTAGAAAAAGCAATTCAAGCTGATGAACATAATTCGCAAGCACATGCTTGGAAAGCATGTGTTCTAGGTCAAGCCTTAGGGAGAGGGTATTTAGATAATACTGACCAGCTTGTTGAGGACATCATCTTTCATATTGATCTTGCAGTTAAGTTAAATAAAAATGATTTTGAGGCCCATAGAATGCTTGCAGAAGTACATCTTTCGATGCATTCATTTGAAGAAGCAAAATTAAGCGGCATGAGAGCCTTTCAACTTAACCCAAATGATCCAAGAGTGACATCTGTTTATGGAGAAGCGCTTTTAAGAAATAACCAAGTTGATGAGGGAATAGATTTCTTATTAAAGGCGTATGAATTAGATCCAATTCCTCAAGGTCAGACCACATCTGATAGACGAGTCTCAGCAATTTATTTTGGATACTATCTAAAGAATGATCTTGAAAATGCTGAATTATTCTTTAATAAGATCATGGAAATGGATTTTAGATCATGGCTTTTAAATATCCATTTAAAAAACAAGCATGAAATAGAGTTCAAGAACCTTAATTGGTATCAATCAAATCTTCAAAAGTTTAGTAATTTAGATTTTCGAATGGAGATAGATAGATTTCATTTAAACAATCCTGATCTTCAATCTGAGCTCCAAGCTCTCGCTGAACAACACCTTTAAGTTTCCATGAGGATTGCTCCAGATAGTTTCCTTAAAAGGATCTTATTTCTAGGCCCTAGTGTAATTGTTACCGGAAGCATTGTAGGTAGCGGCTCCATAGCCCTATCGCCCTTACTAGGCGCTGCTGCAGGATTTTCATTATTGTGGTGGATTCTATTAAGTTTATGGAGCAAACCTTTGATACAAGCAGAGATCAGTCGTTATGTTGTAGCAACGAAAAAGACCTTTCTTGAATCATTTGCTGAAATGCCCGGTCCAAAGACCAACTTTAATAATAGGCAGGCTTCATGGTTGGTATGGTTTATGTTCATTGGAGTTATTCCATCAGTTGCAGGAATGGGCGGCTTGATTGGAGCGGTTGCTGAATCCGGATACTTGATGATTCCAATTATCAGCGTCGAGACATGGGTATTTCTCTTGTGTCTTATTACTTGGCTGATTTTGTATATCGGAGGTTACCAGTCTCTAGAAAAAATTTTACTAGCTATGGTTTTTACTTTTTCTATTGTCACTTTAATCATTGCAATTGCCATGCAATCTACGCCTTTTTCGATTCAAGCAGAGGATATCCTAGGAGGCCTAAGTTTTAAGTTTCCAACCGAGCATACAGCATTAGCGCTAGCAGTTTTTGGATTTACAGGCATTAGTTATGGTGAAATTATGGCCTATACATACTGGTGTAAAGAAAAAGGATATTCAAATCATGACGGCGATCCAAAACAAGTTAAAAATTGGATTAAGACTATGCAAACTGATGTTTGGATAACAGTTTTTCTTGTTACTGTCGGTACTATTCCATTCTTTTTGTTGGGGGCTTCGATTTTGAATTCTCAGGACCTTTACCCACCCCCTAACGGAGATATTATCCAAACACTTTTGGTGATGTTTACTAGTATTTTAGGAGAATGGGCTAGATGGTTCTTCATACCATTAACATTCTTTGTTCTATTTTCGACTTTTCTTTCTGGCACCGCAGCTTTTACTCGAACAATTTCAGATTATTTCATTTCAATGGGCCTAATTGTTGAAAAAGTAAGTACAAGACAAGCCCTCATACATTACATCGCATTTTTAATCCCAGCATTTTCATGCCTAGCTTATTTTATTCTCCCAAATCCAATTTTGTTATTGATGATAGCGGGTATTTGGGCTGCACTAGGATTGCCAATCGTTAACATTGGTGCCTTATATTTAGTTAATAAACTTGATAAAGAACTTCAACCGAGTAATTTAACAAAAATAATTCTTACCATTACTCTTGTTTTTCAATTAGGCATAGCAGGACTACTAATTTTCAGCCAGATGAGCTGACATTTTGAATATTATCTTAAAACCGAGTATCGGCTACAGTAGTTCTATGCAAGAGGCGCTGATATCCATCATACCCGCCTGTTGCAGCATGCAATAGAGATCTGTTATCCCATATCACAAGCATTTTTTCTGACCATTTATGAGAGTAAATGAGCTCTTCTTTGGTTTGCCATTCATATAGCTCAATTAAAAGATTATCACTTTCTTCTTTTTCAAGGCCTTCAAAACCTTGAATATAAGCCGCAGAGGAGTAGAGTGCTTTCTTATTGGTTTCGTGATGAGTTCTAACCAGAGGGTGATTATATTTTTCACGAGCCTTTTCGCTAGGAATAATTTTCATTGACCTGCCATTCTTTTGATCCTCTTCCCCGTATGCTCCAGTTGGTGCGTAACCCAGTTCAGCAGAATGAATTGCAACCAGTGAATCAACTTTATCCTTCAGGTGAGAAGGCAGATTTTCATATGCTTTAACTTGGTCAGCAAATAAAGTGTTGCCACCTTTGGGAGGGATAATAATTCCATAAAGACAAGTACCAGCAGGCGGAATATCTAAAAAGCTCCAATCCGTGTGAAAGACTTCTGCAAAGATGGGAGTAGTTTCATTGGGATCACGTTGGATGGCAGCGATATTTTGATGTCCATCTATATGACCAAAAAAAGGATCATCTCCAAATTCGCCAAATGCTAGAGTAAAGTTTTCTAAATCATCATCGGTTAAATTTTGATCTGGAAAGATTAAAACTTTATTTTCCAGCCAGTATTCTCTGAGTAAGCCGCCAAGATCATCAGATATCTTTTGAGAAAGATCTACCCCAGTTACATAGGCTCCGCATGACGCATTCGTTTTTTTTACTTTAATGCTCATCAAATGATTATGCTTCAGCCAAATTCCACATTCAAATAAACAAAATATTGAAAAATCTTATTTTATGCATATATTAAGTATTGGGGTTGTTTTGCCTAATTCTTGATTTATGTGGGCACACATAAATCTTACATACTTAGGACGCTCAGCACTTTATAAATTTATAACAGGATAAATACTATGAGAAATCTATTACTTATTTCCATGCTAGTTATGGCACCTTTAAGTTTTGCTTCTTACCACGGAGGTGGTAGTGGAGATGGCAGTTCAGGCGGTAGCTCAGGCGGGGGTGGTTATGGAGGTGGTAGCGGTGGTGCTGCTGCTGGCTTATTGCTTGTTGGAGGTTTAATTTATTTTTTAAACAGGGACTCTGATGAGGAAGTAACGGAAGAATTTGCCTTAGTAAGCAAGAACAAAGTTAATAAATTTGAATTCAATTTTATTAATGATGAATCAACAGCATTTGAGGATGCGTTTAGGCCTACTAACTTTTCAATGCCACAAAATAATTTCCAACTCAATATCAAATATAAGTTGAATTAATCCCTTGATAAGCCCCATTCTATATTGGGGCTTTTAATGTTATCCTTTAATTTTAATTGTGTTACATTATCACACTCATGAGGATCAACAACTTCACTTCCAATAAAGCTTTACTAGTTTTTTCTAGTTTATTCTTTGCTTTTTCCATTTCTGCTGATCCTTTTTTGCACGATAATTCTTCTGAGGAAAACAGTATTGAATGCCATATCTGCAGCAATGACGTAACCGAATCAACCATTGAGATAAATAAAATTGATGTAATTATAAAAGAATTACCCAGAAATATTTCGGCAACCAGTTTATTTGACCTCCAATTATATACTAGTTATTCAACTAGAGCTCCGCCAACAATTTAAGACTTTTCCCATTTCTTAAATTTTCTTCACGGAGGTAGATATGAAGAACACATTTAAAGCATTTTTGGTTATAGGTGCATTTTCAATTTTTAATATAACCGCATTCGAAGAAGTTATTGTTACATCTTCATTTGTTAACACTGAAGTTAATGGCTCATTGCACGTCGTAGAAGGCGATGAAGTTGACGCCAATGCAAACGGCAGCTTAGGAGAGGCAATTGATGACCTTTTAGGTGTTTCATCTGCTGATTATGGATCTGCAATTGGGCAACCAATTATCAGAGGAATTTCAGGCATACGTGTAAAAGTTCTTGATAATGGCATGGTGAACAGAGATGTTTCTGCACTCGGTCCAGATCATCCAAACGATACCGATCTAAATAATGTTCAACAAATAGAGATTATTAAAGGTCCCTCATCGCTGCTTTATGCAAATGGTGGCATTGGAGGAATCATAAACATTGTTGATAACACCATTTCTAAGACAGATTTTGACGGTCCTGAATTTAATATTGGAGCTGAATCTCAGTCAGTTGCTGATGGTGATGCAACCAGCTTCACCTACACTGACAATGTGGGTGGTTTTAACGTTGCGCTCTCTTATAAAAATGCCGAATTTGGTAACTTTGATGTACCGGATGGTGCACTCATGCATGAAGAAGAAGAGCATCATGATGAAGACGAAGATCATGAAGAAGAAGAGCATCATGATGAAGACGAGGGTTTTCTAGCCAACTCAGATTATGAGCTTGAGTCTACTAACATTGGTATCTCGAAAACAGGAGACTGGGGTTATTTTGGTATCTCTGTTAAGTCCTTAGAAAATATGCATGGCATTCCTTTTCATGGAGAAGAACATGGTCATGATGAACATGGTGAAGAAGATCATGATGAGGATGAGCATGAAGAAGAAGAGCATGAAGATGAGCGTATTTTTGCAACAACTGATTCAGACAAATTAGATATCAAGGGCTCTTATAATGTAAATGGATCCCTTTTAAGTGCAATTGATTACTCCTTCAGAGACACTGACTATGTATTAATTGAGCAACATGCAGAGGAAGAGGGACATCATGATGAGGAAGAAGATCATGATGACCATGGGCACGAAGAAGGCCCTACAACATTTGTGAATGATGCTTCTGAATTTGGCTTAACTTTTAATCTTACAGGCAATCAAAAGTTTGTAATCAATGTTGCTGATGAAGAGTCTTCAGTTATCGGTGCTGAATCATTCATGAACCCGGTTGCATCTGATGAAACAACTTTTGGATATTTTGTTTCTCGTGATTACGGTGCTTATTCAATTGACTTAGGTTTAAGACTTGATCAAATTGATCGAAGTGGCTCCATCACCGAATCTGAAGAGCATCATGAAGAAGAAGAGCATCATGAAGAAGAAGGTGAAACCAGCTATTTTGATAAAAGCTTCGATAACATTAGTTTTGCAGCATCTTTAAATCGTGATCTAAATGATTATTTCGATATTGATTTTGGTTTTGCTGTCGTTGAGCGCGCTCCGAGTGCGACTGAGTTGTTTATGAACGGCCCCCACTTGGCCACGCAAAGGTTTGAGGTGGGTAATACAAATTTAGCAGTAGAAGAATCTACCAATTTTGAGTTTACTGTTAACTACAACAACGAAGGTGCTTACTCGTCATTCACTATGTATAGGAATAGTGTCGATAATTATATCTACCTGATGGATGAAAGCGAAGAGGAGCATGAAGAGCATGATGAAGAGCATGAAGAAGGTCATGACGATCATGAAGGCTTAACACTTGCAAATTTCATGCAACAAAATGCTGAATTTGAAGGTGTTGAACTGCAAGTTGGAAGAATGTTTGAACTTGCTTCAGGCACATTGGACCTTAGATACTCAAGGGATGAGGTTTCTGCAACTTTTGATGACGGGCATGATGTTCCAAGAATCACTCCAGCAAGAAATATGTATTCTTTAGCTTATACAAAAGACAGCATGGTTTTTAAATTGATGCTTAAAGATGTTGATAAGCAAAGCGATGTTGGAGAAGGCGAGACCACTACCGATGGATATCAAATGCTTAATGCGAGACTTACCAAGGTTTTTGATCTTGGAGATTCAAATTTAAGTGTTTCTATTTTTGGAAATAACTTGCTTGATGAAGTTGCAAGAAATCATGCATCTTACGTCAAGTCAGAAGTTCCATTACCCGGAAGAAATTATGGAGTTAAATTTAATTTAACTTTCTAATCATAGTTTCTCTAGTCTGTGCCCTAATATTCCCCTCAATAATATAGGGCACCGACAACTTCTTATTGGTCTAAATATTTAGCTAGGTGTGAGTGAAAATTCACGATGGCTTTTTCAAAATAGCCAAACGTCAAATGATCATTAGCTTTGGTACCTAAAGTTTGCTGAATTGCTCTTGCTGCTTCACGGTCTTCATCTTGTCCGGTATCCCCAACAAATTTTGCATCTCGCATAGCATCTTCTCTAGATAATTTTTCTTTCTTATTGCTTTTGTTTATCAAGGTATAAATAACCCATTTTGATCGGGTGGGGCTAATTGGTTCCAAAATAACTAAATTTGTATGCTTTGACAGCACCGAGATGCTGACATTTGGAAATAGGCTGTATACCGATGTAATGGTGCCATCAATCACTCTCTTCGACGGCTGAATATCTCTTAGTTTTTCAATGCGCTTAAATGGAAAAATAACGCGAGAATTTTGACCGTAGTTTTCAACAACATTAATATTGTCCAACCCATAAGGATAAAAAGTATCCTTATGCAGAGATTTAATGTGATACCCCTCGAGCAGAGTTTCGTGCAATATCTTCCAGTTCGCCTCATCTTCAATTCCAGATTGATTAATCAAAGCTTGATCTTCAGTGAAGTAATCTAGAGTTTCATCTAGAAATTTTTCATCGATTTCACCATCTTGGCAAACATAAACAATACCTCCTTTTTCAACAGCATTCACTTGCTTGAGCCCATGTTCTTGAGGGTCAATGCCAGGAAAACCATCAGCGCCTGGAATATGTCTATTCTCTCCCTTTAATCCGTATGCCCATCCATGATAAGGACAAACAAAAGATTTTTTACATCCGCTGCCTGAAGCAACTTGCATGCCTCGATGCCTGCAAGCGTTTATAAATGCATTTATATTATCTTCATCATCTCTAGTTACAAGAATTGGAGTTCCAGCTGCAATTCTTGATACGTATGAACCTTTTTCTGGCAGAGCACTTGAGGGACAGAAGGGTACTGGCAGGGATCTCAGCAATTTAATTTCATTATCAAAACGCTCTTGATCAATATAATTTTTAACTGGCTCTTTCCAAACCTCATCGCCTAAATCAGTTGTTTTGTTATCAATATGAGAAAAAACACGCTCAATAATATGATCATCATCCAACAGCAATGAGGTTGGATTGGCAAGTGAGTAATGATTTGATTTGCTCATTTAGAATAATTATTACACATAAGGTATTTGATTTTTAGAAATGGTGCCCAGAGGTGGAATCGAACCACCGACACAAGGATTTTCAGTCCTTTGCTCTACCGACTGAGCTATCTGGGCATTGATCGAAGACCGAAATTATAACCGAACTGTACTAACCGTAGAATACTTCTATAAAATAATAAATAAACTAAAAAAATCATTATGAAAAAAGTTTGTCTAGTTTTAGGAGCCGGTAGAGGAATTGGAGCAACGGTTGCAGAAAAGTTTGCCTTGGAAGGACTTCATTCACATCTATGTAGAAGGAGTGATGGCGATGCATTGCAAGAATCCTTAGACCAGATTCAATCCAAGGGTGGCGAGGCAACAGGAGAATTAATCAATGCAATTGATGATGGTGTAATTGAAAAAACTATAGAATCAGTTGAAAAGGATATTGGCCTAATCGAGGTTTTGATTTATAACCTTGGTGCTCAATCAGGGATGAAGCAATTGGATGAAACTTCTTATAAAGAGTTTGAGTGGGGCTGGAGAATGGCGAGTTTTGGTTTATTTAGAGCAGCAAAAACTTTATGCCCGCTTATGAGTGAGAGAGGCAGCGGAACCATTATTGCAACCTCTGCTACAGCTGCAATGCGAGGAAATAAAACACAACATTCGCACGCAGCTGCCATGGGCAGCAGACGCATGCTGTGTCAGACTCTAAATGATGAGTTTGCGGAGAAGGGCATTCATGTTGCTCATGTTGTAGTTGATGGCATGGTAGACGCACCAGATACTTTAGGCAAAATGCTAGGAGATGAGTTATTTAACCAACTTCGAGAAACTCGCGGCAAAGAAGATGGGATTATCCTTCCTGAGAAAGTTGCAGAAGCCTATTACTACCTTTACAAACAGCATCGTTCAACTTGGACGCATGAATTGGATTTAAGGTCTTATACAGATACTTCTTGGTGGAATCACTCTTAATATTCAGTCGAGTTCTTTGAATCCAGAAGCCTGTTCAACTTCTTCGTTATTAAAAAACTTCTCCATTTGACCAAAAAGCCATTGCCTATCTTCAGGATTTGATGAATCTAGATGTTTCTCATTAATGAGCATTGTCTGATGAGTTTTCCATAACTCCCAAGCTTCTGATGAAACAGTTTCCATAATTTCAATTCCTTTTGGGCCAGGCATAGGCGGTCGGTCAAGTGCGGGCAGTTCTTTATTTAGTTTTTTACAAAGGATTTTCTTTTCCATGATTTTTTATTACTTTTTTTATTGGTTTTGGTAAGGCAATATTTTCAACATCCCTTACTTTAACCCATTGATATTGAAAATTATTTTTAGGGATAAACTTTTTTGTAACTTTTTTTAAATTAATATCAATTTCCAAAATTCTATGACTAAGTCTATGTTTGATTTTCTCAATATTATAGTTCCTTACTTTTGATGAAGATTCATTAGTATAAGGAAGTGACCACAAACCTCTCCAGATCTCTTGATCATCAATTTTTCTCAAGAGTATCTCTTGATCTGCTACAAAAAGACTAAGTTTCATATTTATGGTCTTTAGATCCGTCATTTTTTTACTTTTTTTAGCTTCTACTTTTAAAAATGCTGAGTTGCAATTTGCACTTAAGGGGCATTGGGAACATTCTGGATTCTGAGGAGTGCATACAGTTGCACCAATGTCCATGATCCCTTGTGTGTAGAGATTTGAGTTAGCTGCATTCGAAACGCTTAAAGATAAATTCCATAACTCTTTTTCGCTAAGAACATTTTTATCATTAGAAAAACATCTCTGAAGGATCCTTTTAACATTCCCATCCAAAATGGGTGTAGGTATTTGATGTGCAATTGACATGATTGCACCGGCTGTTGATTTACCAATCCCAGGCAGCTTAATGATTTCTTCAAAAGTTTTTGGAAAGCGTCCTTTATGTTCTGAATGGATAATTTCTTTGGTTTGAAATATATTTCTTGCCCTTTTATAAAATCCTAAACCTGACCATAGGGTAAGAATCTCATCTTCTGAGGCATCTTCAATAGATTTGAGGGTTGGGTATTTTTGTATAAATTTTTTAAAATAGGGCTTAACTGTAACAACTTGAGTTTGTTGCAACATAATTTCAGAGATCCATATCCGATATGGAGTAATTCCCTTTCTCCATTGCAAATCATGGCGACCATGCAATTCGTACCAGTTAATGACTATTTCTGAAAAACTATTGGTTGCCAAAAAGCTCTTCTTTGTTTTCAATGAACCCATCTCGAAAAGAATAAATAATTGGAGCACCGGTTGGAATTTCCAGCTTTACAATCTCATCATCACTTAGATTATCAAGCTCCTTAATAAGGGATCGCAGTGAATTTCCATGAGCCGCAATCAAGATATTTTTTCCTTCCGCTATGAGCGGTTTAATTTTATTTTCAAAGTATGGAAGTACTCTTTCTCCAGTATTCTTTAGGCTCTCACCTCCCGGTGGAGGCACATCGTATGATCTTCTCCAAATATGAACTTGCTCTTCTCCCCATTTCTTTCTCGCATCGTCCTTATTAAGACCAGCAAGATCACCATAATTCCTTTCATTTAATGATTGATCCCTTGTGGTCGGCAATGATTCAATGCCCAACTGATCTAAAATTATATTCCCAGTATTAATTGCCCTAATTAAAACTGAGGTAAAGAGTTCGTCTAAATCAATTTTTTTCTCGAGTAGGAGCTTGCCGGCTTTTTCCGCCTCATTTATTCCTTGCTCAGTTAGATCAGGGTCTTTCCATCCAGTGAACAGGTTTTTTGCATTCCATTCACTTTGTCCGTGACGCACTAAGATTAAGTAATTCAAATCTTCCATTATCTCCTCACATTAAATCTATTTTAAGCGATAATACGCTAATGATTGAGTTCAATTTATTTTTAATCGACCACTGGTACTATTCGTTACCCTTATTTTTGTTTTTAGTTCTTTGGTGGAGAACTGAATCTCGAAGAGGTGGTAAAAGAATTTCGACAGGTGAACTTACAACTCTGGTAAACAAAGAAAATGCAAAAATACTGGATGTAAGACCTAAGGATGAATTTGAAAAAGGAACCATTACAAACTCAATTAACATCCCTTATCAGGATATAGATTCTCGTTACGAGGAACTGCTCGCATTTAAGGAGACTCCAATTGTTTTAGTGTGCGCTCTGGGAAGAAATGCAGGGCTGACAGGAGAAAAGCTTTCGAAGAAAGGTTTTACGAATTTAACGGTACTAAAAGGCGGAATCTCAAGTTGGCAACAGGATAATATGCCTCTAGTAAAACCATGAAAAATGTAACTATTTACACTACGATGACGTGTCCATATTGCTATAGGGCTAAATCTTTATTAAAAAAGTTAGGTGTTCCTTATAAAGAAATCAGCGTTGATTTCAAGCCCTCGTTAAGAGCTGATATGGCTAAAAAAGCAGGCAAAACCTCAGTTCCTCAGATTTGGGTTGATGACATACATATTGGAGGATGTGATGATCTGTATGCTCTGCATGGGGAGGGTAACCTAGAAAAGATGCTTAGCCATTAATCTCTTTAATTTTTTTAGCAAGCGTATTTCTTCCTAAGCCTAATAATTTTGCAGCTTCTTGCTTTTTCCCGTTAGTTTTATCCAAAGCAAATTCGATCAATAGTTTATCTATTTCTGGTTCAATTGATTCCAATAAGTTTTCGCGAGTTGTTTCATGCAACCCATCAATCCAAGCCTTGAATCCATCGCGCCAATCATCACTGCTTGGGTTAAGAACTTTTCCATTTAAAATATCCTGTGGTAAATCACTTGGCTGAATATCCTTACTTGGTGCCATTAACGCAAGCCAGTAGCATGTATTTTCAAGCTGCCTCACATTGCCAGGCCAAGAATACTCAGATAGTTTTTTCAAAGCTTCTTTAGACAGTATCTTAACAGGCTCAACAAGATCATCAGCATGACTCTTAAGAAAAGCAGAACTAAGATCAGCTATATCCTCAATTCTTTTTCGCAATGGTGGAACATCTATTCTGATAACGTTTAATCTATAAAAAAGATCTTCTCTAAAAGTTGCAGATGAAACCAGGTTTTCTAGGTCTTGATGTGTTGCAGCAAGAATTCTTACATCAACTTTTATTGGCTTATCCCCACCAACTCTATAAAACTCTTTATTTGACAAGACTCTAAGAAGTCTAGTTTGAGTTTCCAAAGGCATATCCCCAATCTCATCAAGAAATAAAGTCCCTCCATTGGCTTGTTCAAACCTTCCAATTCTTTGTTCAACTGCACCAGTGAATGAGCCTTTCTCATGTCCAAAAAGCTCACTCTCAATTAGCTCTTTAGGAATATCAGCCATGTTCAGTGCAATGAATGGCATATCATTTCTTGGACTATTTTTATGAAGCGATTTTGCTATTAATTCTTTTCCAGTACCCGACTCTCCCTGAATAAGAACAGTTGCAGTGGTATGAGAAAGTTTACCAATGGATCTAAACACATTTTGCATTGACGGAGCCGATCCAATAAGCTCAGTTTTAGAAATCTTTTTAGGTTTTTCGATATCAGTTTTCTCTAATGCTCTCTTAATGATTAATGATGCTTCTTCTAAGTCAAATGGTTTAGGTAGATATTCGAATGCACCTCCACCATAAGCATCCACAGCAGCTTGCATATCAGTAAATGCCGTCATGATAATGACAGGAACATCCTCGTAATTATTATTTAGATGTTTTAAAAGATCATAGCCATTAACTCCTGGCATTTTTATGTCAGAAATTACGAGATCGGGAACGTCTTTATCTAGCTCGTTGAGCAATAATTCACCATCGCTAAAAGAAGATACATCTAAACCTTCGGATTTTAAATGCTCATCAAGAATCATTCTGATAGCATCGTCATCATCAGCTATCCAAACTTTAGGCATTTACTTGCTCTGCTAATAATTGACTTTCAATTGGTACAACTACCGAGAAAATAGTGCTGCCTTCTTTTCGCTCATGACTTATTGTACCCCCATGCATTCTCACGATATCCTGAGCAATTGATAATCCAAGACCTGATCCTGATTCTTTCGTTGAAATCATCGGAAAAAAGATTTGATCTTTGATCATATCATCGATTCCTGGCCCATTATCTGCAATTTTAATGGTCGCAAGTGTTGAAAAAATCTTCCCGTTAATTGGCTGGCGAAATGTTACGCCTGTAGAAATTTCTATAAAAGCATCTTTACTAACATCAATAGCATGAATTGCGTTTTGGGTTATGTTTAGTAGTGCCTGAATAAATAAATTTTTATCGCCATAGATTTCTGGAATACTTGGATCATAATTTTTTCTAATCTCAATTTTGTCAATATTATCAGCGCCTGCTAATGTTAGAACTCTCTCAACTGCCTCATGAATATTAAAGAAATCTAAATCAGGTTTTTTCGCAGGAGTTAAAATCCTATTGACTATGTCATTCAACCTGTCGGTCTCATCAACAATAATTTTTAGAAATTTTTTGGAAAAGTCATCAGAGTATTTCTTTTCTAAAATTTGAGCGCTGCCTTTAATTCCCGAAAGAGGATTTTTGACTTCATGAGCAAGTGATCGCGCTAAGCCAGCAGCAATTTTTTGAGAAGCAAATGTTCTTGTTGAGTCAATAATTTTATTTAGGTTATCAACATTAGAAATTTCTAAAATATATACTTCAAACTCTTCCGATAAGGACACAGTCAAATCTATAGTTCTCTTCTGACCATTTTTAAATTTAATTGATAAATCTCTTTTTGTTGTGGCTGAAGAGTTTTGTTGAGTGTGTTCAAGTGCCTCTTTAAGATTTTCAAAAGATTCATCATCAATTAAAGAATCAAGAGAAGGCAATTCTGATTTATTTATTTTTGACTTACTAATTACCCTTTCAAGAGCTTTTGAGTGATTCAGACTATCTGATTTCCAGCCATTTGAAGCGGCCGATTCATTCATTGTGATGATATGAAAATCTAAATCCGTGATTATGATTTCTGTTGATAGCTGATTAAATGCTTGAAACAGAATATTCATATTTGAAAAAAAAGCAGCCTCAAAAAGAGGCTGCTCTCATAACGTTACTTAGTTAAAGTTCCCACTATATGAGCTAATATTTTGTATGGATCGGCGTTTGATGCTGGTCTTCTATCTTCAAGATAACCATTCCAATCGTGTTCCACAGTGTATACAGGAATCCTAATACTAGCCCCTCTATCACTGACACCATACGAAAATTTATCAATACTTTGAGTTTCATGTAGTCCTGTTAATCTCATATCATTATCAGAACCATAAGAGGCAATACCTTCTTCATGAACCTCGCCAAGTTTGTCACACATTCCATTGAATAAAGCTTCAGATCCATTTGATCTCATCTCTTCATTTGAAAAATTAGTATGCATTCCTGATCCATTCCAATCACCTGTTTTTGGTTTTGGATGAATGTTTACACCCACACCAAATTCTTCAGCAATTTTGAAAAGCATGTATCTGCTTACCCATAAATCATCTGCAGCCTTAATCCCTTTACCGAAACACTGGTACTCCCATTGTCCTAGGGCAACTTCAGCGTTAGTTCCAGTTAAAGTGATTCCAAGATCCAGACAAGCATGTAAATGAGCGTCCGAAATTTCTCTGCCAACAACATTACCCGCACCTACACCACAGTAATATTCACCTTGTTCTTTAGGAGTTCCGTCTTCCCAGCCCAGAGGTTCTCCTGAATTTGGATCAGTAAAGAAAAATTCTTGTTCGAATCCAAACCACCACTCATCTGTAACTACCTCCGCAGCTGCAGCTCTAAAATTAGATGGGTGAGTAGTATGATCTGCCGCCTGAACCTGAGTCATTACTAAGTCATGCCCATTGGGATTTTCATAAGTTTGAACAGGCAAGAGAAGACAATCTGAACTTCCTCCCTCTGCTTGTTGCGTTGACGAACCATCAAAAGACCAATCTGGAGCTGTATCTTCATCGGTAGCTTTTACTTTACTTCGCATATTTGCTTCAGGAGTGTATCCATCTAGCCAAATATATTCATATGTTTTCATAATATTCTCCTTATAGAATTAACTAAATAACTATTAAATATTATGCAATCTATATGCCATACATTTTGCACTGATATTGCACATTAAGTGCCATATATTTGTGCATTATAAATTAAATTGCACTATTTTAGTGCAAAAATAATAAATTTCAATATTGAATCTAGATAATAACTGAAACTATCTAATGAATGACTGCCTCCAGAAATAATTTTAATATGTGCGCCCGAATAGAAACTAACTGCCTCTTTGTAATTAAGAACTTCATCACCTGATTCTAATAAGACCATTGTCCTGTCATTAGCATAGTTATTCTTTTTAATCTTCTTTTCCATCAATTTCAGATGCTCTATTTCATCATTTTTCATTGTGAATTCTTCACCCGTTGCATAGTTGTTATTTTTTCCTAGATAACTTTTCATGCCTTCTGCTGGAAAAACCGCAGGATTTAACAGAACATCCATAGCACCTAACTTTCTTGCAAAGAAAGTTGAATAGAATCCACCCATTGAGCTGCCAATAAAAGCAACAGGGTTGTGTTTTTCACACATTTCCTCAATAAGCTTTGACCAACCTATAAGATTATTTGGAAGATCTGGCGTTAGAACATTGAGATTTTTATGTGAGTTAACGAACTCTTTGAAAAGCTTAGCTTTTGTGGAATCAGACGAAGATGCAAATCCATGTAGGTATAAGATATTCTTCATGGAAGAAAATCAGATTTAACTCTCCCTTTAAGCAGAATATATTCCAACCACTCACACAGCATACGGTTCTGTTGATATTTCTCATCCAATGATTGAGATCGAGGTTTGCTTACATAGAATGGAACTGGCTTCTCATTCTGAAATGAAACAACCTCTGCAAGTCTTGCATCTAAGAAGATTTGTAATCTAAATTTAAACTTCATTATTGAGTTAGAAGTAGACTGAGCTGCTTCAATTAAAAGTGTGTGATTTTGCTTATCAATAATTTTAAAGCTTGCAGTCACATCTGTTTCGTCAAGCAAAAATTTATATTCTTGTTTAGTAAAATCTGTAAGAATTTTTTTTATTCTTCGATAGTTAGCTGAGCAAACACTTAGATGATGCGATGTTTTACTCAGCTTATTCATTACTCAATTTTATAATCAATATTAAAAGGAGTATAGGCTTTGCAAGATTCAATATATCTATTGATTTCACCCTCTTCATCTTTGCAAAACGAAGCTATTGCATCCCTAAATTCTTTGTTAGAAATCATATGCATTGAAATCTTTTTTGAAACCTCAAAGCCTCTTCTTAACTTATGCTCGCCTTGTATGCCAGGATCAAAGTACGAGATGCCATTATTGATACAGTATTCAATTCCTTGATAGTAACAGGCTTCGAAGTGTAAGTTTTTTAACAAAATATTTGAGCCCCAATGCCTTCCATACAAGGTATCGTTTCCCTCAAAGCACAATGAAGCCCCAACAAAATCATCTTTGTACTTTGCAAAAAAAATGACTGGTTTTATTTCTTTTTTATCAGCAATCATCAAAAAAAATTGGAGATTTAAATAAGGCCTTTGACCTCTATCAAAATAAGTTTGACAGTAAAAGCTATAAAGTTTTTGCCATGCATCCTCGTTGATAGAGCTGCCCGATAATATCTCAAACTTAATTTTTTCATCTTTGATACTTTTTCTTTCTTTGAGGATGTTTTTTCTTTGTCGAGATTTAAACCTCGCAAGGTAGTCTGAAAATGATTCATAGTCATAATTCTGCCAAATATAGCGATAGCCAAATCTTTTAATAAATCCATGGTCCTCTAGTTTGAGCAAGTCATCATCAGATGGAAATAAAATATGCCAAGACTGTATGTCTTCTGATGACATTAGCTCTTCTACCTCATTAATAGCATCCTTAAGCAATTTAGTATTTCCAATTAATTTTGAGCTATGACAGGGAGTGAAAGGCACTGATGAAACTAGTTTTGGATAGTATTCAATGCCATATCTATTAAAGGCGTTAGCCCAGGAGTAATCAAAAATAAATTCTCCATAGCTATTGGTTTTCTTATAAATAGGAATAATTAAATTTCCATCAACAGAAGTTTGCAAGTTATGGTTTGGTTGCCACCCAGAATTTTCAGATGCACATCCGCTGTTCTCAAGACATTGGTAATATTCGTATGTTTCAAATGGGTTCTTCGGAGTGTAATACTTTAATTTTTTTTTCAGCTGATCTGAAAATCCGTCTACAAAACTCATTGGATGAGATAAATTTCAAAGAATAAAAATAGGCATAAGATCATACCCACTAAATTATTATTTTTAAATGCGTAAAGATACTCATTATTTTTTGCAAGATGTGATTGATAAACAAAAAATAAACTAATTACCAAAAGCGCAAAGATCCAATAGTTTGAGAAAGCATAAAAATTCCCTACAAAATAAAGGGACACTACAAACAGGAATTGGAATCCAAAAATCAAGTTTTGAGTTCTAGCTTTCCACCAAATAGGAGTGGAGTTAATACCTAATTTTTTATCATCCTCGATGTCACATAAGCCATAGTAAGTATCGTAAGCAACAACCCAACAGAAGATTGCAAAGAAGAATATAAAAGATCCCAAAGTTATTGATTCAGTTATGGCGTGCACTATAAAAATGGGATTAAAGGTAATCCCTAAGAATAATTGAGGACCTAGAAAAAAACGCTTCATCAAGGGATATAGAATAATCATGCATCCAAAAATGGAACTGACAATAACGGTTTGAAGGTTTGTTTGGATCAATAAGGCCAAGATGCATATGGCCAGGATTGAAAAGATAATCCATCCTTCTAGAGTTGTTAGCTGACCAGATGCAAGGGGCCTAGATTTTGTTCTTTCAACTTTGTTATCAATGTCTTTGTCAAAGATATCGTTTATTACACAACCAATTGACCTTACTAAAATGCTTCCAATCAAAATAATTGCCAGAACATCAAGGTTTGAAATTACGTCGGTTGAGATCACTGCTGCTGCCAGTGCAGGCCAAAAAATAAGATAAATTCCAATAGGCTTATCAAGCCTGCAAAGAGCTATTGAGCCTTTTATAAAATTAATCAATTATAAAAATCTCCTTAATTGACATTGGATAACCATTAACCCTGAAAACAGTTATTCTTCCCCAGTATTTTTTATCATTAAATTCAAATTTTGCGAATAAGACTCGCATTCTCTTAAATTTCTTGCTGGTAAAAATTAGATCACCTAATGGTTTAGAGCCAAGGTTTTTAAGTCCAGCAAAGCCATGCTCTTTTGTTTCCTGAGGGATAATGCTCTCACCAAAAACTAATTCTTTTCCATCCCCAAAGAGTTTAACTCTTCGAACCGTCGACTCATTTTGTACAATGCCAACAATCCTTTTATCCAGATAATCTAATTCCTCAGTATGCTCACTTACTAGTTCAAGTTCAAATGAATGATTGCATTTGATTCTTTCGGTGATTGAATTGGGTTCAAAGAGCCAAGCTCTTTGAATATTATTGCTACCCATAAAATAAACAAAAGGCTTAACTACCCATTTTGAGATTCGTTTAGGATGCATGAATTCATTCAGTTAAACTGATATTATAGCCTGCTTATTTTTTCAAATACTTAAGGATCGACTATGGAATTTAAAAAATGGGAATGCATTGTTTGTGGCTTAATTTATGACGAAGAGCAGGGTTGGCCAGACGATGGGATTGAACCAGGTACAAGATGGGAGGATGTTCCTTCTGATTGGCTTTGCCCAGATTGCGGTGTAGGGAAAGAAGATTTTGAAATGGTTGAAATATGATTGAAGCTCCAAAAAACCTAACCAGAAATATTCTTCTGGGGTTGCTGTTTGGTTTTTTGGTTGCTAGTTTTTTTTATTATTCTTCATTTATACCCGAAGAGTTAAAGAATTTTGTTGCTCAATACATTTTTAGTTTAGGCGGAGACATTTTTCTAAATCTATTAAAGCTCTTGGTAGTGCCGTTGGTTTTTTTCTCACTTGTCTCTGGCATTTCATCACTCTCAGATACCAGCACACTCGGTCCAATATCCTTAAAAACTATTGGACTTTATTTGTTGACTACAGCTATAGCTGTAAGCACAGCATTAATGGTTGGAGCTATTTTTCAGCCTGGTGCCGGTTATGCTGCTGCAATGCCAACAAGCATTGAATCTCTTCCGGGAGGCCAATCACTTTATGACACAATCTTAGGCATATTTCCAAAGAACATTTTTCAAGCCTTTGTCGAGAATCAAATGCTGGCAATAGTCTTTTTTAGTATTTTATTTGGCATAGCATTAAATAAGACCAATCATCTGACTGGCAATCTAAGCAGTGCTTTTGAAAAACTTAACACCGTATTTATGCAGTTGGTCATCATGATTATGTCTTTTGCACCAATAGGTGTTTTTTGTTTGATAGGAAGATTTGTAATTACTGATGGTCTAGATATTTTTCAAGATGTATTTATTTATGTTGCTCTTTTAATCTCATTACTAATTTTTCACGCACTATTTACTTACTCTTTATTTCTTAAGTATTTAGCAAAAATTAACCCCATTGCTTTCTTTAAGAAAATGAAAGAGCCAATTTTGTTTGCTTTTTCTACATCATCAAGTGCTGCCACCATTCCAGTTACATTAAAAACAGTTTCACAGGATTTGGGTGTGGATAAAAATGTTGCTTCATTTGTTGTTCCTGTTGGAGCAACGATAAATATGGATGGTACTGCTATCATGCAAGGTCTAGCAACGGTATTTATTGCACAAATCTCTGGGATTGACTTAACTTTATTTCAATACATTCAAATTGTCTTATTAGCTGTAGCCACTTCAATAGGTACTGCAGCTGTTCCATCAGCTGGCATTATTACATTAGTAATCATTCTTCAGCAGTTCAATCTTCCCTTAGAAGCTATTGGAATTATTCTTGCTGTTGATAGAGTCTTGGATATGATCAGAACGGCTGTAAACATTTCTGGTGATGCAACCGTTGCCTGCATCGTAGCAAGTTCTGAAAATAAACTTGATGAGAAGGCAATTCTACAAAACTAATTAACCTTTTTAAGGGATATTTTGTTAAAATTTGCCACTTTTAGGGAGAACCGTTCATGAATACATTAATACCTCCAGTGCTTGGAATCGTTGGTCTTATTGCAGCCTTCGTCGTATATCTTTTAGTAATGCAGTATCCGGATGGAGAGAAAAAAGTTAAAAAAATTGGGGATCAAATCCACTCAGGGGCCTTAGCATTCATGAAGACTGAATATAAATATTTACTCATCTTCATTGTTATCCTAGTTGGCTTGGTATGGCTTGGACTTGGAATGTATTCTGCAATCGCTGTAATAGTTGGCGCCGCGTGTTCTTCCCTTGCTGGTTTTATAGGTATGTATGCTGCTACCAAAGCAAATGTTAGAACAGCCACAGCTGCCAAAAAAGAAGGAGCAGCTGCTGCATTATCAGTATCTTTTTATGGGGGCTCAGTGATGGGCTTATGTGTAGCATCCTTAGGCTTGATTGGCCTAGGTGCCCTTTATTACTTTTTTGTTCCTGCAAATCATGTTCACGCACTAGAAGGCTTTGGCATGGGTGCATCAGTGGTCGCATTATTTTCTAGGGTCGGCGGGGGAATCTTCACTAAGAGTGCTGACGTGGGTGCAGATTTAGTAGGTAAAATTGAAGCAGGGATACCTGAAGATGATCCAAGAAATCCTGGCGTTATTGCGGACAATGTTGGTGATAATGTTGGTGATGTTGCCGGAATGGGGTCTGATATTTTTGAATCCTATTGTGGTTCCATGATTGCCTCTATAGCAATAGCTTATACCCTAGGCTCAAAAGATATGATGATGTTGCCATTGGCTTTGGCATCATCTGGACTTGTTGCTTCAATTATTGGAATTTTTATCGTTAAGCTTCAATCCGCCAAAGCACCAGCCAGTGCGCTTAGATCTGGAACCTTATTGGCTCCAGTAATTTTTGTTGCCATGGCTTATTTTTTAATAGATACATTTCCTGGTATAGATATGAATGTTTGGTGGTGTGTCATCGCTGGAGCCGTAGGTGGGGTATTGATCGGATTAATTACTGAGTACTATACAGGTGGAAAGCCGGTCGAAAAGATAGCTGAATCAGGAGAGACTGGATCAGCAACAGTCATGATTTCAGGGCTCTCAGTTGGCATGCAGTCAGTTGTAATCCCGATCGCAATTCTTGCTACTATCATATTCGTATCAACCAGTCTTGCTGATGTTTATGGTGTTGGTATTGCCGCAGTTGGCATGCTAGCAACTGTTGGCATTACCATGGCAATTGATGCTTATGGACCTGTTGCGGACAATGCTGGTGGAATCGCTGAAATGTCAGGCATGGGTAAAAAAGTAAGAGATATCACTGATTCGTTAGATGAATTAGGTAATACGACTGCCGCTATTGGAAAAGGGTTTGCAATTGGAGCAGCTGCTTTGGCAGCTCTTGCAATTATTTCTGCTTTTTCAGCTGTTGTAACTGTAAATAATCCTGAATTCTCGCTTTCACTTTCTGATCCAATTGTACTTGTCGGGATGTTCATTGGTGCATGCATTCCCTTCTTGGTCTCTTCAATTACGATGACTGCAGTGGGTGACGCCGCATTTGAAATGATCAATGAGATAAGAAGACAATTTAAAGAAATAAAAGGTTTGATGGAAGGCAAAGCAGATCCTGACTCTGAAAAGTGTGTTGAAATTGCGACCACAGCAGCTCTTAAAAAAATGATGCTTCCAGGTGTCATTGCTGTTTCTATGCCAGCAATAGTAGGGTTTGGCCTTGGTGCACAAGCCTTAGGTGGAATGTTGGCTGGAGGTTTGCTGGGTTGTGTTTCCTTGGCATTAATGATGGCTAATGCCGGAGGTGCTTGGGATAATGCGAAGAAATTTGTTGAAAAGGGAAACTTTGGCGGGAAAGGATCTGATACTCATGCAGCTGCAGTTGTCGGAGATACTGTAGGAGATCCCTTTAAGGATACCTCAGGCCCGTCAATGAATATTCTTATTAACGTAATGGCAATTGTCAGCTTAGTTATTGCTCCATTACTTAGCATCTAGAACAAGCCTAAAAAATTTAAGATCCCAGCTTTTGCTGGGATTTTTTATGCATCAGCATAGGCCATTGATCCAGAAACCCATCTTTTGATTAGCTTGTTTGCAAGCTGCCTATCCTCATTAAAGATTTTTTCAGCAATTAACTTTGTTTCCTCAAGATACCTGCTATCTCTGATCAGATTGGCATATTTAAAGGGAACTATTCCGGTTTGTTGTGCGCCCATAATTTCACCTGGCCCCCTAATTTCAAGATCTTTTTCTGCAATCTTAAAACCATCCTGTGTTTGGCAAAGTACATCCAATCTCTCTGAGGAAACTTCATTAAGTTTATCTTTATGCAACAAAATGCAATAACTTTGCTTTGACCCTCTACCAACTCTTCCTCTAAGCTGATGCAACTGTGCAAGACCGAACCGCTCTGCATTCTCAATGATCATTATGTCAGCATCAGGAACGTCAACCCCGACTTCAATCACTGTTGTTGAAACAAGAATTTTTGTTTTTCCATCTCTAAATTTATCTATCTCTTCATTTTTTGAATCTTTTGAAAGCTTGCCGTGCACTAAACCAACTTTATCCTCACCAAACTCATCGCATAAGATTTCATGGGTTTGAGTCACTGAACTTAAGTCCAATGTTTCAGATTCTTCAACCAGAGGACATATCCAATAAATTAAACTATCTTTAGAGATTGCCTCCCTTGTTCTAGATATAAGATTTTCCTTAGATTGCATTGACAGCATCGAAGTAATGATTGGTTGTCTGCCTGGCGGCATTTCATCAATAACTGAAACATCCATGTTGGCATAAATGCTCATTGATAAAGTTCTTGGTATGGGGGTTGCTGTTAAAGTGAGTTGATGGGGATGGATATTCTGATTTTCTGTTTTTTTTATTAGTGCAAGTCTTTGGTTCACACCAAAACGATGCTGCTCGTCAATTATTGCCAATGCAAGATTGCAATATTCAACATCTGCCTGAAAGATTGCATGCGTGCCAACAATAAATTTAATTTTTCCTAATTTAATTTTCTCAAGGATTTTTTTTCTGACGCTCTTAGTAAGACCGCTCGTCAGCAGTTCAATTTCATCGATATGATTTGGAAAAAAATTTTTTATATTTTCGAAGTGTTGTTGGGCAAGCAGAGTGGTTGGCGCCATAAATGCAGCTTGAAAATTTGAATCTAACGCTTTTGTTGCTGCAAGAATTGCAACCGCAGTTTTTCCTGAGCCAACATCACCTTGTACCAATCTCATCATGGGCTCAGATTTAATAAGATCTTTATTTATTTCGCTTTCAACTCTGGACTGAGCAGCGGTTAACTCATACGGAAACATCGATAGAAAGTCCTCGCGCCAAATCCCATTTTCAATGCAAGGCTCTGCTTTACTTGTTTTCATTTTTGATCTTAAAGAAACCATTCCAGTTTGAAATGCAATTAATTCTTCTTTAAGCAATTTAACTCTTGCAGGATGTGTTCCTCCTGGAATCAGATCATCGATAGGAATTTCAGCACTTGGATTATGAATGATTTCTAAGGCATCCTTTATGGACAAGGCGTTATCATCACCATAATGGTTTAAATTAATTGCTTCATCTTCAAAGTCGTAAACCTTAATTGCTTCTTGGATAAATTTTTTTATTTTATTCTGACTTATCCCTTTACATATTCGGTATGTTGGATTGAGTGTTTTTTGAAGCGGTGGCAATTTTTGATTTATTTCATAATCGGGATGAATCATTTCTAAACCATATTTACTTAATGAGGTTTTGCCATAACATCTAATGCTTAAGCCTTTTTGAAATTGACGTGTTTGATTTGGATGAAAATAAAATAACCTTAGATTGAGATAAGAATAACCATCACTAATTTTTGCAACCAACATTTTTCTAGGCCGATATATTGCTTGCACCGAAACAACTTCTCCTTCTATTAGTGCTTCCTCTCCAATGTCTAGATTTGAAATAGGCGTAACCTTTGTCTTATTTTGATATGTGTTTGGCAAATGGAAACATAGGTCTTGAATTGTGAAAAGGCCTAAACTATTAAGCTGAGAAATCGTTGCAGCACCAACACCATTTAGCTTTTGTAACTCTGAATTAGCCACAACTGGATAATACTTTTAATATAAGCACTTTAAAAGAATGAAAAAGAATATTTTATTTATTGGGTATGGAGATCTGGGTTCTCGTCTAGCTTCGATTAGTAAAGACGATCTTGTGATAACTGGGATTTCACGATCACTCAAACCCAGAGTTGTCCCTGATCAATACCACTCCTTAGATTGGTTTAAAAATTCTGCTCAAAAAGTTGACCTTCTTAAAAACTATGACTGTCTCATCATCACGTTAACCCCTACATCATTTGATGAGGCGGGCTATGAAAAGGGTTATGAGGAGGGCATGAAGTTCATTTCTAAGTTACTAAAAAATATATCATTTAAAAAGTCATTATTGATTTCATCCACACGAGTTTATCAAGACTCAGAAGAGCCAATTAATGAGCTTAGCAATATTAATTTAGAAGATTTTAGATCCAAAAGCCTTTTAGAAAGCGAAGCCATCTATTCAAATGAGATCAATTCATCGCAAAAAACAATTTTTAGATTGTCTGGTTTATATGATCCTGAAATGAAGGATAAAATTTTTTATAAACAAGTGGATGAGTTTCAGAACAAGCTAATTCCAATAAGTTCAAATCTTAATCGGCTGAACAGGGATCAGGCAGCTAGGATAATTATGAATTTCTGTATCAACAAAACAGATTTATTGCTGCTTAATGTAAGCGAACCGACGGTGCTTGCTCAAGAACGATTTAAAATGCTCTTCCCTGAAAAAAACTTCGATGATTTTTTTCGTATCGATAATCCTGGCAAGCAATTAGATATATCAAATTTATTAAAGAGTAAATTGCTTGATGGATAAAAATATATAATATCAATCTATGATGCAGAGCATGACCGGCTTCGGTTTTTCAAAACTTAGCAATAAAAATTTTGAAATATCTTGTGAGATAAAATCAGTCAATAGCAAATTTATTGATATTCATTTCAAGTCAGCTCAACAATCCTTTTCAGTAGAAGAGCATCTCAATCAAAAACTTAAATCTGTTTTTATCAGGGGGCAATTTGATGTTAGGTTAAATGTCCTTGGAGGAAGTAGCCCAAAGCTTTCTATAAATAATGATGTGCTAGCGCAGCTTAACAAGGAAATTAAAAAGTCAAAGCATCTTGAAACCGCTACCCTTAAATTTATCGATATTAAAAATTTTCCTGGTGTTGTTTCATTGTCTGAAGATTCTGCCATTAGTGACGCGCACTTAACAAAAGTTATAAATAAAGCCATAGATGACTTAAAACACTCAAGATTGAGTGAAGGAAATAAAATATTAAAAGTTTTGAATATTAAAATTAAAAATATTCTTTCAATAGAAGCTTCACTCCGAAAAATGATTCCTTCAATTAATAAGCAAAGAAAGAAAAATATTAAAGAAAGACTTAATCATTTTTTAGAAAATCCTAGTGAGGAAATTGAAAAAGAGATTGCTTTGCAGATTATGAAACAAGATGTATCTGAGGAGTTAGACAGGATTGGTTTTCATATTAAAGAAATCAATAAGATTCTTAAATCAAATGGCCCTCATGGAAAAAAAATTGATTTTATGCTGCAAGAAATATTCAGAGAAGCAAATACTTTATCAGTTAAGCTTGATAATTCTAAAGCAAAGAAGCTTGCAATAAATTTAAAAATTCTTGTTGAGGAATTAAGAGAACAAACACAAAATATTCAATGAAAGCTAAACTTTTTCTTATATCTGCAGCTTCAGGAACAGGGAAGTCTTCACTGATAAATGCAGTCTTGGATAATCTAAATTCTAAAAATTTCAATGTAGAACTTTCAATCTCCCATACAACCCGAAAAAAAAGGGGCGGCAGTCAAGATTATTATATTTTTACTAGCGAAGATGATTTTAAAAATAAAGTTAGTAATGATTTCTTTTTAGAGCACGCATTAGTTCATGGAAATTTTTATGGTACCTCGAAAGATTTCGTAGAAACAAAGATTGCTGAGGGGATAAATATCATCCTGGAGATAGATGTCCAAGGCGTTCAGCAAATTAAATCAACTAACTTTCCTCACGAGTCTATTTTTTTGTTACCGCCAAGTATTGAATCTCTTACTGAAAGGCTGAATGAGAGAGGCACAAATTCCAAGGAAAGCATTGAGTTAAGACTTTCAAATGCAATGAAAGAAATACCCAGTTGCAAAGACTATGATCATATCTTGGTCAATGATGTTTTTGAGGATTGTTGTAATGATCTTGCAAGAATAATCACTGGGGAAGACAGTTTTCCAATGAATTCAAAAAAAGAATTGTTTTTAACCAAACTATTGAATTCATAAACATAAAAACACTAAAATACGCCTCCGAGGTTAATTATGGCTAGAATTACAGTTGAAGGATGTTTAGACAAAGTACACAGTAGATTTGAATTAATACTATTAGCCTCTGGTCGTGCAAGACAACTCTCAACAACCAGTCGAGAACCTCTGGTCGAGTGGGAAGATGATAAACCTACCATCGTCGCTTTAAGAGAAATCGAAGAAGGGCTAATTAATAACGAAATCTTAGAAAAAACTCTTGAAGAAGATATGCTGCTTGATGAATTTTCTCTAGACAGGCAGAAACCAAAGGATGATATAGTGGGGTAATGAAAAAACCCTCGGAGTATTAATTGAGCGATCAATTAGCAGCCACCAATCTTTCAGTTCTTAATAATCCAGATCAATCAAATCTAGTAAGACTTCCGCAAGATATATTTAAAAAAGCTTCTGCATACTTTGATAAAAAAGAAGTTAAAAAAATCAATTTAGCTTATTGCGTTGCGCTCGAGGCGCATGAGGGTCAGCTTAGAAGAGACGGATCTCCTTATATTTCTCATCCTGTTGAAGTAGCTTCTATCTTGTTGGACCTAAAAGTTGATCTTGAATCTGTATGTGCGGGCTTCATGCATGATGTCTTAGAGGATTGCGATGTCCAAAAAACCACTTTAGAGAAAATGTTCGGTAAGGATGTAGTCAGCATTATCGATGGCGTCAGCAAACTTAATAAAATGGATTTTAAAAATATTGCTGAGAGGAATGCAGGTAGTTTTCAAAAAATGGCATTAGCTATGTCTAAAGACATACGAGTGATCTTAGTTAAGTTATGTGATCGATTGCACAATATGAGAACAATTGATTTTCTTCCAAGAGATAAGCAAATTCAAAAATGCATCGAGACACTAGATGTTTATGGACCCATAGCCATACGAATAGGAATGCAAAATCTTAGAGAAGAGCTCGAAGATAGAGCTTTTAAATGCTTGCATCCAATGAGAGCAAGACTTCTTAAATCAGCTATTAAAAATGCAAAAAGGGGCCGCGAAAGAATTGTTTACAAACTTAAAAAGGAAATTAAGAAAAACTTAAAAGATAATGGAGTTCAGGCAACGGTAAAAGGAAGACAAAAAAGTCTTTTTAGTCTCTACAGAAAAATTAAATATCGCAAACGACCGTTTAATGAAATTTTAGATGTTTTTGCCTTTCGAATAATTGTTAATTCTGTTGATGATGCTTACAGGAGTTTGGGCATTGTGCATAATTTTTATAAACCCATTGAAAACCGTTTTAAAGATTATGTGGCCATTCCAAAAAGTAATGGATATCAGGCGTTGCATACAACCCTCATTGCCCTTGAGGGCATTCCAATTGAAGTTCAGATCCAAACAAAAAATATGGTTGAGATTGCAGAAAATGGCGTTGCCGCACATTGGGCGTATAAAACAGAGAAATCTGATGCCTCAGAGGGTCTCGGGGCTCGTAAATGGCTAAAAAGCATAGTCGATTATGACAAAGAAGCCAAAAACTCAGATGAGTTTTTTGAAACAATTAAATCTGATCTCTTTAATAACGAAGTATATGTGTTTACCCCCGACGGAGATATTCTTAACCTAAAAAATGGCGCAACCCCAATAGACTTTGCCTATGAGCTCCACACAGATATTGGTAATAAAACTATTGGATGTAAAGTTAATAGAAAGTATGCTCCGTTGAATATTCAATTAGAAAGCGGACAGAGCATAGAGATTGAAGTTTCCAAAGATGCTGAGCCAAGTCCGGCATGGCTTAACTTTGTTACCACAAGCAAAGCCAGAAGTGCCATTCGATCAAGTTTGAGACAGCAAAAAATATCTCAAGCTAGGAAAGCCGGTAAAGTAATGCTTGAATCTGAACTTGCAAGAAGTGGGCTAAGTCTTGAAGACTATCGTGGCAGCAGACTACAAGGAGTTCTTAAGCTGCTCGGTGTTGACTCATTAAATAATCTTTTAACTGATCTTGGATTGGGAAGAAAAACAGGCGCAATAGTTGCTGAGAAATTTTTTGAAGAAGTTCAGGCTAAGGGCTCAAAAAACAAAGTTTCTGGATCATTAATACTTGAAGATCACAATATTGAGGGCGTTACCGTTGTTTATGCTAAGTGCTGCATGCCGGTATATGGTGATCCCATTAAAGCTCATACAGATACTGACAGGGGAATTGTGATTCACCATTCAAGATGCCGACAGCTTTCAAAGAATCGAGATGACGCCTCAAGGTTCTTTTCAGCCATTTGGGGAGATAACCGGCAAGAGAGGTACTATCGAGCACACATTAAGATAGTTGGTGAAGATCGTCCTGGCAGCTTGGCGGATTTAGCTTCAGTCTTTGCAAAAATGAATATCAACATATCCAATGCTAGAACCAGGGATCTTGATACTAAATTTACAGAGTTCATGTTTGAGGGCGATGTTCTCAATTTACAGCATCTTCAGGCTTTGATGAAAAAAATTAGATCAAAGAAATTTGTAAATAGTTGTGTGAGGATCATCAACGATGCAAAGAGCAAAAATGAAAAAACAAATTATTAAAACAGAAAATGCACCTTCTGCGATCGGGCCATACAATCAAGCTGTAAAAGCAGGGAATACAGTTTATATCTCTGGACAAATTCCTCTTGATCATGCCTCTGGAGAATTAGTTGATTCATCATTTTCAGATCAAGTTAATAAAGTATTCGATAACTTAACAGCAATTGCTGCGGCAGCTGATTCAGATCTCAATCATGCAGTCAAGATAACAATTTACCTATCAGACTTATCGAAATTTGGTGAGGTAAATTCGATTATGGAAGCCAGGATGAATCCACCATATCCTGCTCGAGTAACCATTCAGGCTGCAAAACTACCTCTAGATGCAGAAATAGAAATCGATGCCATTTTAGTAATACCAAATTAAAATGAATTTAATCGATATTAAATCTCTAAACATAAAAGAAATAGAAGACATTGTTTCGCTTGCTTCTCAATTTAGATCTGATTTAGGAGGGTTTAATCAAGAGCCAATTTATGAAGATAAAAAGGCAGCATTATTATTTTTTGAACCAAGCACCCGAACGAAATCTTCATTTCAAATAGCATTAATGAACCTTGGTGCCAGCTTTATAGACATAAATCCAGATACTTCATCAATTGTCAAAGGAGAATCAGTTAGCGATACCATTGAAACTTTAGCTTTAATGGGATTACACCTTTTTATAATTAGGCATTCAGAACCTATAATTAGTGATCTTGCAAATCAATATCCTGACCTCTGCTTTGTAAACGCTGGAGCAGGAGCAGAATCTCATCCAACCCAGGCATTGACTGACTTATTAACAATCAAGGAATTCAACAGAGAAATATCTGAAATGAACATTTCAATTATTGGTCACCTTGATCATTCAAGAGTTGCGAAATCTTTTGTTGAATTAACAAAAAAGCTTGGCTGTAAGACCTTAAGATTTTCTGGACTTCCTGAATTATGTACTAATTTTGTTGATTCTGATTTTGGAAAATTTGATCCTGACATGGATTCTGTCATTAAGGACTCCGATTTAGTAATGGGATTAAGAATTCAAAAAGAAAGAATGCAAGATACTTTAAGCATTGATCATGCAGAATATGTAAGTAAATACCAATTGACTCAAGAAAGGCTAAAAAATGCTGCTGAGAATTTTCTTCTATTTCATCCGGGTCCAGTTAACTATGGGATAGAGTTTAATGAAGAAATAGCTAATTTAGATAATTGCAAGGTTTCACATCAAGTAGCAAATGGTGTAGGTCTTAGAATGGCAGTTTTAGCTAAACTTTTTTCTGAGCAATAATTTTTTCAACGCTTTCAACCGTAATCAAAGTACTCTGCTCGATCTCAATATTAACTTTTGATTTTTCTGATAATTCGTCTAGGTTTGTAATTTTTAATGTTTCAGGAATCAAGTGAATGAAAAATGAATTTTTATTCACTTTTCCAATGGTTAAGCTGCATCCATTGATACCAATGTACCCTTTGTAAAAAATATATTTCATCATCTTAGACGGAAGGGTGATTAACATGTCTTTAGTTTGATTTGAAACTTTAGTTATTTTTGATATCGTGCCCTCACAATGAATATGGCCTGACAATAAGTGACCACCAATTTCAGTTTTTACAGTCATTGAGCGTTCCAAATTAACGTTTGTACCTTTTTTTATCTGCTTAAGGTTTGTTAAGGACAGAGTTTCGTCAATTACATCAAACTGGAGCATCTCAGAACTACCTTTTTTTGAAGTCAGACAAACTCCATTGACTGCAACACTGGCACCTTTCTTCAACCCTTTTAGAAATTTCTTTGAACATTTGATTGAAATTGAGCTATAGCCCCTATTCGATTTAACGGACGAAACAACACCTTGCTCAGTTACGATACCCGTGAACATCTAGGCTCCCCACTCATCCCGATAGCTTTCCATGCTATCAATAAACTCCGCTTGATCACCTTGCTTAAGAAACCTTATTAAATCATCAAGACAAATTACAGAGAGGACTTTAAGGTTGTAGGTTTGTTCTAACTCAAAGCTTGCAGATTGTGCTGATGTACCTTTTTCCTGGCGATTTAACCCAACCAAGATACCAGACGGTATCGCATCATTTTCTAAAATTAAATCGATGGATTCCTTGGCGGCAGTTCCTGCTGAAAGTACATCGTCAACTACCACAACATTCCCAGAGGGACTTTGACCAATAAACATCCCACCTTCACCATGATCTTTAACTTCTTTTCTATTAAAACAAAGTGATAATGAGGGGTTGGTTTTTTTGAGATGCATGCCTAACATGCTTCCAAAAATAGTACCTTTATAGGCAGGCCCAAACAATTGATTGATGTCTGAACCGAATTCTAAAAACTTATGGGCAAATCCTTCGATGATGATGTTTATATCTGCATCAAAAAGTAATTTTGATGCGTTAAAAAAATATGGACTTTGTCTGCCAGATTTTAAGGTGAACGTTCCAAATTCTAATGCGCCTACACGCATGGCTTCATTAATAAAGTTAATTTGATAATCTTTTAATTGAGACATTTTTTCTGAAGCTCAATCAAATGGCCTATACCTTTTTTCCCAATATCCAACATCTGTTCAAGTTGCTCATTTGAAAATGGTTTCTCTTCTGCAGTGCCTTGTATTTCAATGATGCCATTATCTTCATCCATGACTAGATTAAGATCTGTTTCAGCTGAAGAGTCCTCTGTATAGTCTAGGTCTAAAATAGGCTCGTCATTAAGGAGGCCAATGGAGATGGCAGCCACATGTTTTTTTATAGCCCTATGATCCTTTAATTTATTTTGAATTGCAGAAAATAAAGCAATACAGCCTCCGGTAATTGAGGCAGTGCGGGTTCCCCCATCAGCTTGAATCACGTCACAGTCTATTGTGACAGTGTGATCTTTTAAATATTCCAAGTTCACACTTTGTCGGAGAGATCTACCGATAAGTCTCTGAATCTCTTGTGTTCTTCCACTTTGTTTTCCACGGGCAGCCTCTCTTCCCATTCTCTCATGAGTTGATCTTGGAAGCATGCCGTACTCAGCTGTGATCCATCCCTCATTGCTATTTTTCATCCATCTGGGTACAGAATTTTCAATTGATGCCGTGCAAATAACATGAGTATTTCCAAACTTAATTAATGCAGATCCTTCAGCATTACTAATGATGCCAGTTTCAACATTGACGTCTCTAAGCTGGTCAAAAGCTCTGTCATTTGATCTTTTCATGAGAAGCATTATATCCTTTATAATTCTTTAATCATTCATTGGAATTAATTAGTATGAAAAATCATTTATTTTTAGCTTTCTCTATGCTTCTAATTTACTCATGCTCAGAGGATGTCGAAGTATCTCAATCCAGCACAGCTGATGCTCCAGCAAAATCTAGTTCATTAGAAAGAGAACCATTTGAATCTAACTACAAACCGCTCGAATCGGAGAGAACACTGATTAAGTCTGTTAATCTTTATGATGGGCTTGGCAACGAATATTCAAACCTTGATGTACTTTTTGACGACGGCATCATTAAGGAGATAGGAAAAGATATCGTTGATAACAATGCAACGATTATTGATGCTAGGGGCAAATGGTTAACTCCTGGACTTATTGATATTCATTCGCACATGGGTGTTTATCCAGCACCAAGTGTAAGAACAAGCTCAGATGGAAATGAGGCAACCAGCCCTAATACGGCTGAGGTTTGGGCTGAACACTCTGTTTGGTCACAGGATCCCCAATTTTCTTTAGCCTTGAAAGGTGGCGTTACTGCTTTTCATGTACTGCCAGGCTCTGCAAATCTGTTTGGTGGTCGCGGGGCAACTTTTAAGAATATTCCTAGAAACATAATTCATGATATGAAATTCCCAGGTGCTCCTCACTCATTAAAGATGGCTTGTGGTGAAAACCCAAAGAGAGTTTATGGCAATCGAGGGTCAGCACCTTCAACCAGGATGGGGAATATGGCAGGCTACAGAAAGGCCTGGATCAGCGCAGTCGATTATCAGAAACGTCAGAATGAATATATTAAAAAGTCAGATCAAGCCAAAGAGCTAGTTGATCCTCCTAGAAGGAACCTAGAGCTTGATACGCTTGCAGGAGTCTTAAGTGGAGAGATATTAGTTCAAAATCATTGCTATAGAGCTGATGAGATGGCAAATATGATTGAATTATCCAAGGAGTTTGATTATAAAATCACCGCATTTCATCATGCAGTTGAAGCTTATAAGATTGCTGATCTGCTAGCAGATGAGGGCATTTGTGGGGCTTTATGGGCTGATTGGTGGGGATTTAAACATGAGGCCTACGACATGGTCCCAGCCAATATTGCTATTGTGGACCAAGCAAGGAGTGGCAAAGGATGCGCTATCGTGCATTCAGATGACGAAGTTGGTATTCAGCATCTCAATCAAGAGGCTGCAAAAGCTTTATCAGCTGGATTAAGAGCTGGCTATGAAATCAGCAAGGCTCGTGCAATTAAATGGATTACAAGTAATCCAGCAAAAGCAGCTGGAATTTTGGACCAAACAGGTACTATTGAGATTGGGAAAGATGCCGATTTAGTTATTTGGAGCAAAAATCCATTTAGTGTTTATGCGTTAGCGGAATATGTATTTATTGATGGTGCTGAAGCATTTGTTAGAGGTGAAAAGCAGACACAGCCAGTTACTGATTTTGACCTAGGTATTATCAATCCATCTGATGAGAGGGCATCATTATGAAGCGATTAATCTTATTTGTAGTATTTTTATCTTTTAATTTAACTGCTAACTCAATTTTGATTAAATCCGGTCAAATCCATGATGGTCAAGGCAACAGTTTTATAGGCGATATCTTAATTACTGATAATAAAATAGTAGAAGTTGGTAAGTTCTTAAATTCATCATCGGCTAAAGTCATAGAAGCAAGAGGTAAGCCAGTTACTCCAGGGCTTATTTCGCCCATAAGTAACTTGGGGGTAGTAGAGATTAATGCCTTAGATGTTACTAATGATGATGAACCAGATTTTTTTGGACCAGGCTTCAGTGTCTTCAATGCCTTCAATCCACATTCCACATTAATTCCATGGAATAGAAGTAATGGTGTTACATCTTCGATTTCCACCCCCGGATATTCAAGCCACATTTTTAAAGGGATGGGATCTTTCTTCTTACTTGATGGGAATTTAGATATCACAGGAGATCCGGATGTAGCAATGTATTCAAGAATTGGCGCAACAGGAGGTTCAAGAGCTGAAACTATTCAGATCATGGAGTCCTTGTTTGAATTAGCAAAAAATAAAGATGGGGTTGAGATAGAAGAGTTACTGGAAACTACATTTGCAAGCTCTCTAGATATGCAACTACAAGATATTGAGGCTCTTTCAAGAGTGGTTAATAAAGAAATACCTTTGGTTCTTGAGGTTAATCGAGCATCGGATATCCTCCAGGCATTGCGTCTTAAAAAAGAATTTGATCTTGATTTAGTGTTAATGAGTGTTGAAGAAGCACCATTGGTATTAGATCAAATTCAGGCATCAGGAGTTTCAGTTATTATTGATCCAATGGATAACATTCCAGATTCATTTGATGAATTAGCTTCAAATATTAAGCTTGGTGGCATTCTTAGTAATGCCGGTATCAGAGTAATGTTTAGCACACAAAGGAGCCATAATTATCATTTAATGAGGCAGGGTGCGGGTAATGCAGTTGCTCATGGTATGAATTATTCAGCAGGCATCGCAGGCATGACAAGTTCGGTTGCTGAGATTTTCAATATTCAGAATAGAGGATCAATTAAAGAGGGAAATTTTGCAGATATAGTAATTTGGAGTGATGATCCATTGGAACCTTCAGCATATCCTACTTCGGTGATTATCAATGGGGATGAAATGAGTTTAGCAACTCGCGCTTCTAGATTAACAGAAAGATATACAGATAAAAGGGATCTACCTTCGGCCTACAAACACTAACTAGAAAGTGCTGTCTTAACAATCTGACTTACAAGTCCCATATCAGCTTTGCCCTGTAATTCAGATTTGATGGCACCCATAACTTTACCCATATCTTGCATAGAGGATGCTTGGGTTGAGTTAACAGCAGCATCAACAATTTCGCGAATTTTGTCCTCAGAAAGCTGCTCTGGTAGGTATTGTTTGATTACCTCTAGTTGATCTTTCTCTTTAGAAGCTAAGTCATCCCGACCACCCTTTGTGAATTGCTCAATAGAGTCTTTACGCTGTTTGACCATTTTATTAATGATTGTTAGCACGACATCATCGGTTGCTTCAGCTTTTTCATCAATTTGATACCGCTTAATTTCAGCAAGGAGCATTCTGAGCGTATCTCTTTCAAGCACACGCTTTTCAAGCATCGCACTTTTAATATCTTGATTGATTTGATCTAGTAAGGACAATTATCTGTAGGACCTTTGACGAGAGAAAGAAAATTTTCTATTTGATTTATGGGCACGTTTCTTTGCTGCAGCCATTTTTCTTTTTCTCATCTCAGTTGGTTTTTCATAAAATTCACGTTTACGAATTTCAGGAACAATTCCTGCTTTTTCGCAAGCACGCTTAAATTTTCGAAGACCAACGTCAAAGTATTCTGTATCTTTTATTTTGATTGAAGGCATAATTAAGATGCGTAGTTTATGCTTTTTGGCATACTATTGCAAAGAAAAAATTATGGTTACTTTAGGTATCGAAACTTCATGTGATGAGACAGCCATTGCTCTTTATGACAGCAATTCTTCGCAAATAATTGCTGAAAAAGTTTATTCCCAAATTGATTTGCATGCAGCTTATGGGGGTGTGGTTCCTGAACTTGCATCTCGTGATCACTGCGCAAAGATCATCAACGTTTTGGATCAGTGCATGGCAGAGTTCGATTTAAAGAATATCGATCAAATTGCATATACTGCTGGACCAGGACTTATTGGTGCACTTTTAATCGGTGAGAATTTAGCACATGGTCTCTCAATTAGTCTTAATAAACCGGTTGTGCCTATTAATCACTTAGAGGCTCATTTACATGCTCCAAAAATTGATCAAGACATTCATTTGGATTTTCCATTCATCACTCTATTGGTTTCAGGTGGTCATAGCATGATTATTAAAGTTAAAGAGCTTGGTGATTATAAATTATTAGGCGACACAAGAGATGATGCAGTAGGTGAGGCTTTTGATAAGGTTGCTAAGTTATTAAATCTTGGTTATCCAGGAGGACCAATTCTTGAGAAAATTGCTATGGAAGGAGATAGCTCATCTTTTTCTTTTCCACAACCGATGGCTCACTCTAATGATTGCGATATGAGTTTTAGTGGTTTGAAGACAGCCGTTTTATATGCTGTTGAGAAGTTATCCACCATTACCGATCAGCATCAGGCAGACATCGCTGCATCTTTTCAAGAGTCAGCAACTGAAATCCTTGTTAAAAAGCTTGACTTCGCTTTATCAAAAAATCCTGTCAAAGATATTGTCTTGGCTGGAGGGGTCGCAGCCAACAAACTACTAAGATCAAAAATGGATTCTCTTGCTGATAAAAAAAATATTAATTTGCACTATCCGCCTTTACGGCATTGCACAGATAATGCGGCAATGGTTGCTTATCTAGGTTCATTATATTCTGAGATTTCATCATATAATTTAGTTTCATTAGTTAGACCTAGATGGCCACTGCATGAGTTAAAGCTATGAAAGATACCATATACATAAGAGATTTAAGAGTTGAAACCATCATTGGAATCTTCGGCTGGGAAAGAGAGGTTAGGCAGCAAATTAGCATGGATTTGGATTTTGAATTTGATGTCTCAGTACCAGGTAAAAGTGACTCAATTGACGATACTTTGGATTATAAAAAAATAACTAAATCTTTAATTGCCTTTATTAAGAGCTCCGAATATAAATTAATTGAAGCTTTAGGTGAGGGCATAGTGGATCATTTAAAATCTAAATTCGGCATTAAAAAGGTTAAGCTTAGGCTCTCGAAACCGGGAGCATTAAGGTTTTCTAAAGATGTCGGTATTATGATTGAGAGATGAAGTCTTTTTTTCTTTCTTTGGGCAGCAACATAGATCCAATTTCTAACCTGAATTCAGCCATTAATCATTTAAAAAATATTGGTATAGAAATTAGCTGTTCAAACTTTTATAAATCACCCTCTGAAGGATTTGAGGGAGAGGACTTTATTAACTGCGCTTTAGGTATGAAAAGCAAACTAGACTTTGATGATTTAAATAAAGAATTAAAAAAAATAGAAAATCTTCTTAAACGCGACAGATCCCAGCCAAAATTTAGTTCTAGGACAATAGATATTGATATCATTTTAGTTGTTGCAGATGATGATATTCAATTTGTTAGTGATGAGCTCGAAAAATATAATTTTGTTGGAATTCCGATTAATGAAATTATTTCACCTAATTTATCGGATAAGCTCAGCATCAATCAAGATGACTCCAACTTAGAAAAAGTAACTACAGATTAATTAACCGTACTCTTTAAGTACATTATTCCAGGCTGCCTCAGAGAGAGGGTAGACTTGCATGCCTCTCTCTTCTGCATGCTTGCTTGTAGCTGTGCCATCTCTAACTCTACCTAGGATACCTTGCAGGATAGCGGCGATTTTGAATATATTAAAGATAATGTAAAACTCCCAGTGCTTATTAAGATCTTTTCCAGTTCTAATGGCATACATATCCATGTACTCCTTCTCTGATGGAATTCCAGACTCTTTACAGTACTTCTCATCTTGGAGTTGTGGGAGGGTTCTCCAATTAAGACAATGATAATTAAAATCTGCGATGGGATGTCCAAGCGTTGATAACTCCCAATCAAGGACGCCAATCACCTCGTGATTATCATTGAAGATCATATTATCTAAACGGTAGTCCCCATGAACAATAGATGTTTCATCATCATCAGGAATATTTTTTGGCAACCATTCTATTAAATTGTTCATAGCCTCTATATCATCGGTTTGTGATGCAAGATATTGCTTTGTCCAAGTCGAAACTTGACGAGCAACGTAGTTGCCATGTTTGCCATAATCACCGAGACCAATGGATTCAAAATTTACCTGATGCAGTGCACTGATAACTTTATTTTTACTATCATAAATTGCTCTTCTGATTTTTGGATTAAAGTCCTCAAGCAGTAAATCCCAATAAATATTTCCATCCAAAAATTCCATGACAAAGAATGATGTACCAATAACATTTTCATCTTCACAGAGACCAAATGTCCTAGGGACTGGCACATCAGTAGGATTTAATGCTGTTATAACTTTATATTCTCGATCTACCGCATGAGCGGAAGGTAATAATTTTCCAGGTGGCTTTCTTCTGAGAACAAATTTTTTTTTAGCAGTTGTAATTTTGTAAGTGGGATTGGATTGGCCGCCTCTAAATTGTTCAATTTTTTCAATGGAACCAAATTCAGAAAGATTTTTTGAGAACCAATCATGCAAACCTTGCTCGTCAAATTTTAGCTTCTGATCAACAGCTTTAGTACCTGAAAATAAATCATCCATCAGCCAATTGATCTCCCGCCATCTACATTGATTGTTTGACCTGTAATATAAGGCGAATTAATTAAAAATAAAACCGCATCAGCTATATCTTTTTCATTTCCCATTCTGTTAAGTGGGATTTTTCTAAGTATTTTCTTTTTTACATCCTCAGACCATTCAATACCTGGTGGCTCTAATATTGCACCTGGTGCTACAGCATTTACTTTTATGGCAGGAGCAAGATCTCTTGCAAATACTTTGGTAATAGCCTCAAGACCAGCTTTAGCAGCAATGTAAATGGCATGATTAGGCAAACCTTTTTCAATATTCATATCAGTAATATTAATAATATTGCCATGATTTTTCTTGAGCTCACCAGCCAAGCCATCAATTAAAAAAAGAGGTGCTTTTAGATTACTATTAATTAATTTTTCCCAATTGTTTTCATTTATTTCCCCAAGCGGGGTAGGGAAGAATGTTGAGGCATTATTGATAAGAGCATCAACTCTTGAATGCCATTTGATGGTCTCTACTATCAACCTTTTTACATCTTCTGCATTATCAAGATCGGCTTGTATCAATTGAACTGAATTTTCTCTTTGCTCATTCATTTCATTTGCAAACAGTTCAGCCTCAGGCTGGGAGGAGCGATAATGGATAATTAAATCCCAATCCTCACCCCATAGGAGTTTAGCAATTTCCAAGCCAATTCTCTTGGCACCGCCAGTGATCAGCGCAACTTTATTCATAACTTACTCACCAAGTCCTTTAATAAATTAATCTTTTCGTTTTTTCTCTCATTCGGATCTAATTTTTCAAGCTCTGCAAACTTAATATCCTTATATAGATGCACAATCTTTGTGATTAGTTTTTGATCCATGCATTCTAGTCCCAAGGATACAATCCTCATAATATCTTCTTCATTTCTTAGGATTCTAAGAGAGTCAATATTATCGATGAAAATATTATCGATCTCTATATTAGCAAGTTGTCTGGCTAGACTTATAAGTTTTTTAATCTTGCTAGGCAGTGGGATTTGATCAAAATCAGTGAAATGATTTAAGCACGACAGCTCCACCCATCTAAGATCTGAACTCGTAGCACTAAAACTATCAAGTGAGTTGATATCTTTTAGCCATGGCTTATCAAGTTTATTCTCAACCACAAAATTAAAAAATTTTTCAGGGAAATGGTTTTGCATTGCTTTATCTATTTCAGCAAATACTCTGTCACCTGAAAGATAGTTTAATTCCCCAGAGTCTAAGATTTTCTTAACAATGGCTTTGAGTTGTGGAGTTATTGAAAAATCTGAAATGTGTTTATAACTAAGAAACCTTCCGAGTCTTATAGCTCTTAGCGGGTCTTCACAAAACGCATCGGAAACATTTCTAAGTTTTTTATTGAATAAATCATCCTGACCATTAAAGGGATCAATAAGTTTGCCCTGACCATCTTTAGCAATAGCATTGATTGTAAGATCTCTTCTTAGCAAATCATCTTCAAGTGTTACTGAGGGATCATAGTAAAACTTAAACCCATGATAGCCCTTGCCAGATTTTCTTTCAGTTCTTGCAAGTGCGTATTCTTCTTTTGTATCTGGATGAAGAAAGACAGGAAAATCCTTACCAATTGGTTTAAATCCAGCCTTGATCATTTCTTCCGGAGAAGACCCGACAACAACCCAATCTTTATCATGAGGTTCCACGCCAAGCAGCTCATCTCTTACACTTCCACCAACCTGATAAGTTTTCATATTTTTTTTACTTGGAAGAATGTTTCATCGTCTAGCCTAAAAGCTGTTAGCTTTCCGCCCCAAACACATGCAGTATCGAGACCAACGAATTGCCTGTTTAGAGTCTTACCATTCAATGCAGCCCAATGACCAAAGATAACTCTTTTGTTTTCATCAAGATCCCAATGCTGGAACCATTTCTTGAATTTCATTTTACTAAAAAGACCATTTGATTTTAAATCCATCTTGCCAGAAGCATTACAAAACCTCATTCTTGTGAGGTAGTTTAATGTAACTCTATCAAGCTCCTCATCATTAAGTTTGTCATTCCAAGTATTGGGTTTGTTTCCCCAAGCATGTTTTACAAATTGCTCAGGATTATTTTTTAGGTTTTTGCTAAGTCTTTTAGCAAAAACTTTAGTATCTTTGATTGACCAAGAAGGTGGAATTCCAGCATGAACAATAATGAATTCTTTACCATTCAGTTTTTTTGAAATCAGAAAAGGCTTCTTAACAAGCCATTGTAAAAAATTTTTTTTATTTTTATGTACGCAAATATTCTTTAAACGTTCGGGCGATTTTTTCCCTAATAAGCTTTTTATCAAAAAAATATCATGATTTCCAAGTACAGTATCAATTGATTTTTCCTTCATGCAAAACTCTAAAACTTCAAGAGATTGATTGCCACGGTTGACCAAATCTCCAGTAAAAATAATTGAATCTTTTGAAGGATTAAATGAAATCTTTTTTAATAATTTTTTGAGTTCGTCAAAGCAACCATGAACGTCGCCGATCACATAAGTACTCATTTGATCATTTTAAATAATTCTTTGTATTGATCGAGTGTTATTTCTTCAGGTCTTTTCTTGAAATGCTCCAAACCGAAGTCTGCGTCAATCAATAGATCCTTTAAATTATTTTTTAGACTTTTTCTTTTAGATTGAAAACAAACATCAATAAATTTTGAGAAACTATGAAAATCTGCTTTCTTAACAATGGGATTTTTCAAGGGCGTCATTCTAATAAATGAAGACGTAACTTTTGGCTTTATATCAAAAGCAATTGGATCAATTTCAAAAAGTGATTCATTAAAAAAAAGCACTTGTGATTTAATGGATATCTTGCTCCATGATTTGTCTCCAGGTTTTGCGCATAGCCTATCTGCAAATTCTTTTTGAACCATAAAATGTAAATCTTTGGGATTAACCTTGCTGGTTAATATTTTGATGATTATTTGCGATGCAATGTTATATGGAAGGTTACCAATAATTTTTACGTTCTCTGGGAGGCTCTCAAAATTAAAGCTCAATATATCTTGGCAAATCAGGTTAATTTGTTGACCTCCATATTTCTTTAAAAGAAATTCTATATTTTCGTGATCAATTTCTACTGCAGTGTAATTATTGATTGCCCCTATAAAGCTATCAGTTATAGCGCCATGCCCAGGACCAATTTCAAGATAGGGAAGCTGATGATCCAGACCAATGCTTTTGATAATTTTATGAATGGTGACCGGATCAATTAAGTAGTTTTGACCAAATTTTTTACGTTTCTTTCTATCAATCATCAAAGCATCTGATCGGCTTGTTTGAGAGCAACAACTAAAGATTTTGTACTAACATTATTTGTGCCAGCCAATTCCAGAGCCGTTCCATGATCAACCGAGGTTCTTATAATTGGAGTTCCAAGAGTAATGTTAACGGCATCACCAAAACTTAAGGCTTTGAGAACGGGTAAACCTTGATCATGGTACATCGACAAATATGCATCGGTTAGTTTAAGCGTTTCTTTATTAAATGCAGTATCTGCAGCCAGTGGCCCATTTACGTTAATACCTTTTTTCTTTGCTTCCTTGATTGCTGGTATAATATATTTAATTTCCTCAGTACCCAAATGACCGCTTTCACCTGCATGCGGATTAAGTCCTAGAACCGTGATGTGTGGTTTTTTTATTTTTAATTGTGATTTTAGTGAGGAATCGAGAATCATGATTTTTTTAAGCACTTTAGATTTTTTAATTTCTTTATAAACTTCTTTTAGGGGTAAATGTGTAGTAGTTAGTGCAACCCTTAACTTTTCAGATGCCAGCATCATTAAGACGTTTGAACTGCCAGTCTTTTTTTTGATCCATTCGGTATGTCCACTAAACTTATATCCGGCATCAATAATGTTGCTTTTCTGAATTGGCCCAGTAACTAGGCCAACTTTTTTATTTGCATTGCAGTATTTGATTCCAAAATCCAAATGATCTATTACATATTTTGCATTACGAGCATTTAATTTTTTTGGAGATAAATCCGCACAGTTAGAAACTTTATATAATTGCAATACTCCCTTTTTATTTTTAACCGAAGCATCGAGAGACTTAAGTTCCCTGATCTTAATCCTTTTATTTATAAGCTTTGATCTTGCTTGGAAGAGTTCACTGTCACCAAGACAAACTATTTTGGAGTTTATTGATTCCCATTGGGTTGATGTCACCAACTTAATAATGAGATCAGGCCCAATACCTGCTGGTTCACCTGGTGAGAATAAGATGATACTCAATCTAGCTCTTTAACTTCTACGAATGCTTCTGCTCTCATTGTACGAAGCGAGTTCTCTAATTCCTCATCGAACTTTCTTGAAAAAAGAGCACCGTATGCTCTATCTTCAACGATGTCCATTGTTCTGTCGTAATTTCTTTTATCCAATACTTCTAGAAAATGGAAGCCAAATTGAGATTCAAAAACTTCTGATACTTCGCCAACTGGAGTTTTGAGCATCATTGCTTCAAATGCTGGAGCAGTTGCACCCATTGGAAGCCAATCGAGGTCACCGCCTTTATTGGCTGATCCCGGATCTTCTGAAAATTCTTTTGCTAATAAAGAAAACTCTTCTCCATCGATAAGACGTTCTCGTACATCTTGAAGTTCTTGTTTGGTAAATGTCTCATCCCTTAACTTGGTAGGAGTCATCAATATATGTCTTACTTTCCATTGATCTTGATACTCTACAAAGGGACCGCGTTTATCTGTCAGTTGAATAAGGTGATAGCCGGCACCACTCTTTAGTGGTTCGCTGATAAAGCCTCGCGGTTGCTTGTTGACTGCATCAAAAAAAAGGTCAGGTAAGTCATTGGCTTTTCTCCATCCAAGATTTCCTCCAGAGGATGCGTTTGATGCAATTGAATTTTGTTTAGCCAATTCCAAAAAGTCATTACCTGAAGCCAAATCTTCTTTTAATGAATTTGCAGTATTTAGGTCCTTAACTAGAATTTGATTCAATTGTAGTTCTGGCAAAAGCTGTGCTTTTGCTTCTTCTGTTTCTAAGAATCGATCTAACTCTTGATCAGTGATAATAATCTGACTACCAACTTTACCTCTTTGGACTCTTTGAATAATCAACTCTTTTCTAAGTTGTTCTCGAAACTCAGGATATGATTCGCCTTGAGCTTCAATTGTATCGATGAATGCATCTACAGAAAGATTATTTTGACCAGCAACATCAGCGACATATTCATTTAGTTCGGCATCACCTATTCGAACCCCAGCCCTTCTTCCAGACTGCAGTTGAAGTTCTTCGATAATAAGCCTTTCTCTTACTTGCTCAATCAACACGCTGTCTGGGGGCAGCCGATCTCCTTGATTTTGCTGAATCGCTCTTTGTTTGAATGTATTTAACATTTTGTTGACTTGAGACTCCAAAACTACTCCGTCACCAACGATGATAGCAATCCTGTCTAAAGTTATTTCTGCAGAACTAACTGTCCCTGCAATAAAAATGGGTAGAAATAGTAAATTCTTAAGCCTTTTCATATTCTTTATAAGTTTAAAATTGATTTTTGAAAGAAGCGAGTAAGTTTATTTTTCTTACTGCTTAATCCTTTTAACTCAAATTCAAAGGTGATTCTACTTTTGTTTTCAAGAGAAATCATTTCTTTCCATGCATAAATCTCATTTTCATTGAGTTGACTAACCTCAAACAAGGTTTTTGTATCAATCAATCTTTTATCTGATACATAGAGTCTAAGACCTAAACAACAGCTCTCAAAGCCAAGGCCTAAAAAAGCATCAATATTTTTTTTCATCCCTTGATCCCGCTTGAACCCTGAAATAACTTTCCAAGAACTTGTAAATTCTCTTTCAAATCCAAATTCATAATAATTGAGGTTTTGTAGGTTAAGAGCGACATTTCCACGTAAAAACTTTTTAGCCAATAGAAGCTTTGATTTTTCGTTTGCAAATCCGAATGCAAGCTCACTTCTCTCTAATCTTCTATTATCTTGATCGTAGGTTGCTCCAATATCAAACGACAAATTATTATTTGCGTGAAAGGAAGAATTAAACGTTGCAATGTCTCTTTCAGAATCTGAGCCATAAATATTGTTAAGAACTTTACTTGGCTCAAGCCTCTCTTTTAAACCAAAGTTAGTTTTGACCTTATAGTTTTGAGTATCTAAAAGGTGCTTGAATCCTATAAAAAGATATTTTTCATCAATGATTCTATCAAGCCCTAGAAACCTTGAATTTGAAAAAAGAGCATGACTACTACCAAAAAGAAATTGTGAATCGAAAACAGGCAAGCTGGATTGATCTCTATAATTTGTGTATCCAAATCCACTTAATAACTCAAAATTGGTTTGCTTGAAGTTATCTCTCTTCGAGAAATACTTTCTGAAAGTGATCTTTGATTTAATAAAAGAATCATCATAATTTTTTCCACTATCCTGATCATAATCTTTATAGATTAATTCATTTTCAATTTCTGCAATATAAGATCTATTATTGAGTACTGTTTTCATTTTCGCAGAAGCAAAATTCCTTTTACCAGTATCAAACTTATCTAAAAGCCCATTTGCATTGGTAAGAGCGCTATAAAATTTTAGTGGTACCCTGTCGATGGAAAATTTACTGCTATCAAGATTAAGTGAGAAGCTAGTGGCTCCAAATATCTTTTCTATTGAAAAGTTTGCTGCTGGAGATTTATTGAGTTCATATGGGAATAGCGGATTAATGATTTGATAGCTTTCTTTATGGATTTTGAATTTACCTCCAATTAATGGAAAATCAACTGCTACCTTCTGTGGTAAAAAATGTGTCCTCCGATCGATGGCTTTATTAAAATTTGTTTCAATATCATTTAAAACCAAAGGATCAGAAGTTTTAGACCATTCAATCTGCATATTTAATTTGCCAAAATCATACTTATGATCAATCGCATATGCCCATCGATCTTTGTTGGAGGCTTCAGAAATTTGTTTATCATTATTTATCTTAATTACATCAATATTATTTTGATTAAATCCAGAGAGGTTTCTTAGATTTAGTTCAAATCCATTCCCTCGGTCATTGATGGTTCTGGGAGCAAAGGTAAGATCAGATTTTTCTGATGTAACAATATAAATTGGGAGGTAAGCATCCCATCCATCACTGGAAAATGCTATTTCAGGCTCTAAAAAACCGCTTGTTCTTTTATTTGTAGCTGTAAACGGAATAACAGGAAAACCAAAAACTGTTGTATCAAATAACTTAACTTTTACGTTCTTTAATAGTCCTCTTCCAGATTTGTCATTCAGCTGGACTTCATCAGCTGTAACTTCCCAGCCTTTTTGTGTATCCGTGCAAGATGTGAAGGAGGTGTTGATGATCTTAAACATATCTTGGGTGCTTTCTTTGAGCTCTTTAAATCCAAATTTAATATTTCGATTTCTAAATGAAACCTCGCCAGATTCCAAAATAGCCTCATCAGTTATAGGATTAATTGAACCTTTTTTAAATTTAGATACATAGTTCTGACCCGATATAAAACCATTAAGAATCTCATTTATTGAATTCTTATTCTTATTAAAAACTGCTTGATCTCCATTTACATTCAAATCTTCAAGCTTGATTTCGAATCCATTTTTAAGCTCAAGCCTTGCATCACTTAGAACCTGAATGGATCCAGCATTAATAGTGGTTTGATTATTAAGAGATGGAATCTCATCCATGAGGCCATCATTAACAAGGCATTCATCATTTGCTTGTATTGGATGGGCAACACAAACAGCCAGCACATAAACTGAACACACAAAAGATCTAACCATAATCTTCATCTATAAATAGATTAGAAAGCTTTTTCCTCAAATAGTTTTATAACCTTATAAAAAATCTGGGATTTCTCTGAGAGCCTCTTTTCCAAAAAATACTTCTTCATTCAATATAAAAGTAGGCACCCCAAAAACACCTGCATCAACTGCTTTTTGTGTATTCTCAATAAGTTGTTGCTTGATCTGATCGTCACTAGTTAGCTCGAGAATATCTTTTCCAGGCAGGCTTTTTTTAGTTAAGAACTCTTCTAAAATTTCTTTATCTCCAAGATTTACCTCTTCTTCCCACATGCCCTTAGCAACTTCATCAATGTACTCTTTTTCACAATCCAGCTTTTTTGCAGCCAGAAGGCCTCTTTGAATAGTCACAGTATTAATTGGGAAATGAGGATTAAGCTTAAATTCAGAAATTTTATGAAACCTCATGAACCTGTCCATCTCAATATTCATATAACCGGATTTATTTGTTATTTCAGCAAATGCCATCCATGGAGGCTGATTATTGGTGAGTTTAAATATGCCGCCCAGTAAGCAAGGCAAGTATTCAATTTCTACATTATGCTTTTTTTCAAACTCAGGAATAACTCTATGACATAGGTATGCATTTGGACTGGCAATATCGTAAATAAAAGTAATTTTCATTATGGTTACAGATTATGATTGTTATAATCATAATCGATTTAAACATAAATGAGGAACGTAAATGAGTTTAGCTAATAAAGTTGTATTTATTACTGGGGGCAGCAGAGGCATCGGTCTTGAGATCGGGAAGAGGGCTGCTAGAGATGGAGCCAAGGTTGTTTTAGCTGCAAAAACGGCTGAACCTCATCCAAAACTTCCTGGAACTATATTTACCGCAGCTGAAGAAATTATTGAAGCAGGAGGTGAAGCATTACCACTAGTTCTAGATGTCAGAGACGAAGAAAATGTTCTCAAGGCAGTTGAAGAAACGGCCTCTCATTTTGGAGGGATTGATATTTGTGTAAACAATGCTTCTGCTATTTCACTAACTAAAACGCCAGATACAGATATGAAACGATATGATTTGATGCACCAAATCAATGGAAGAGGAACCTACTTGGTTAGTAAATATTGTATTCCTCATCTTAAGAAATCCTCCAACCCCCATATTCTTAATCTAGCCCCGCCTCTGGATATGAAAGCAAAATGGTTTGGGCCTCACCTTGCATACACCATGGCAAAATTTACGATGAGTATGTGTGTGCTCGGTATGGCTGAAGAATTAAAAGCTGATGGGATTGCAGTAAATGGATTATGGCCCAGAACCGCAATTGCAACTGCTGCAGTAAAAAATGTTTTAGGCGGTGAGGAATTGATGAACATATCAAGAAAGCCTGAGATTATGGCAGATGCTGCTTATGAAATTTTCATCAAAGACTCTAAAGAGTTTACAGGCAACTTTTGTATTGATGACTTGGTGTTGCATGAATCAGGTGTTAAGGATTTTACAAAGTATGCTGACGTAAGTTTTGACAAGTTAGCTCCCGATTTCTTTGTGCCTGATGACACGCCCCTGCCTGAGGAAATTAAAAATAGCTGATAACTTAGAAAGTAGAGCTCTCAGTTTTGCAAAGTCATTTCATGAGGATATAAGATCAATCCAACCTCTCATTGAGGAGGCAAGCGGCAGAAGATATTTCAGAGCCAGTCATGATCAAGGCACATTTGTAGTGTGTTTTGATCCATCTACTATTAATGGCCACCCAACATTTATTCAAAGAGCACAAGAATTAAAGAATGCCAATGTAAGGGTTCCAGAAATTTTGAAATACGATGAGGACTCAAACTTCACTGCTTTAGAGGATATAGGCGATTGTAACTTGTTGGATGTCCCAGATTTTTATCAAAAAAATAACATCGTAGAAAAAGTTCTTTTACTTCTGAATGATATGCAGTCGGCAAATCTAGTTAATTTAGATACAACATTTGAAATGGGTCTTGAGTCACATGCTAAAAAGTTTTCAAAAATTCTTTGTAAAGAGTTTCTAGATCTTGATATGTATTCTGGATATAAAGACTTATACAAGAGAATGATTCCCAAATTATTAGATCAAAAGTGGGCAAACTGCCATTACGATTTTGAGAGAAGAAATTTGCACATGGGCGCTGATGAAGAAATTATTTTATTAGACTTTCAAGATCTAGGTTTTGGACCAATTGGGATCGACCTGGCAGGAATCTTGATTGATCATTATTATGAAATTAATTTAGAGTTAGTGAGTTCATATTCAAATAAATTTGCTCAATTATCAAAGTTTGATTTATCCGGAGAAGAGGTTTACGAATATGCTTTATGGGGAGCCCTGCAAAGAAATCTTAGAATAATGGGAACGCTAACTAGTTTATATATCCATAAGAATAAAAAATTTAGAATCATGGATTTGCCAAGAATTATTTCTAATTCAGCAACTGTTGCTAATGAAATTGGTGAGAGTGAACTTTCTAACTTTTTGTCAAACACAGTACTGCCAGAATTTAATGAAAGGATTAAAGTCTTATGAAGGCCATGATACTTGCTGCAGGCCAGGGCAAAAGACTGCGTCCGCTAACAAATAAAATACCAAAGCCGTTGATTGAGGTTGCTAACCAACCAATTATTTTAGATGTTATTGGAAGACTAAAAGATTTTGGGATCGATGAGATATTAATAAATGTTTCTTATTTAGGTGATCAAATCATTTCTTGTATTGAAACATCTGGTATAAAAAATATTCACTTCATTAAGGAATCATTTCCATACGGTACCGGGGGGGCACTTATCAATGCTTTTTCAAGATTGGGCAATGATCCTTTCATACTGTGCAATGCTGATATTCATACTGAGATTAATTTCAATTTGCTCCCAGATATCACTGATGCAGCACATATTATTGGAGTTGAAAATCCATCGCATAATTCATCAGGTGATTTTTGTCTCTCTGACGGCATTGTCACATTGAAATCGGTTAATGAACTAACTTGGTCTGGCATTTCACTTATTCATCCACAAATCTTAGAACCTTTTTTAAATAACAAACTTCCTTTTGATATTTGGAATATTATTTTTAAACCAAATATTAAAAAGCAATCAATAACAGGCTCGACTAGTAACGATTTATGGGTAGATATAGGGACTCCTGAAACTCTTGAACTTGCAAGGAAGCTGGTAAAAGACGAGAATTAAAAATATGAAAACCATAATAGCTCCTTCAATACTTTCTGCTAATTTTTCAAGGCTAGGAGAAGAAGTCCGCTCAGTAATGAGTGCTGGTGCTGATTGGATTCATTTTGATGTAATGGATAACCACTATGTCCCTAATCTAACAATTGGACCATTAGTCTGCAAATCCCTGCGTGAAGATGGAATTGAGGATTTTATTGATGTGCATTTAATGATAGAGCCAGTGGATGAGCTAGCAAAATCTTTTGCAGACGCTGGTGCAGACCTTATAAGCTTTCATCCTGAAGCATCAAAGCATATCTCTAGAACAATAAGCCTTATCAAAGACACCGGATGCAAGGCAGGTCTAGTTCTTAATCCTGCTACACCTGTCAGTGTGCTTGAAAATATTATTGATGAATTGGACTTGGTATTGCTTATGAGCGTAAATCCTGGCTTTGGTGGACAAAAATTTATTTCTAATACACTTAATAAGATTAAAACTGTTCGCGACTTAATTAATGCATCAGGAAAAGATATTGATTTGGAAGTTGACGGCGGAATCAATCTTGACACAATAGCAGATGTTTATAATGCAGGAGCCAATGTTTTTGTTGCAGGCTCAGCAATATTTGGATCTGAAAACTATGAGGAAACGATCAGCGATTTTAGAGATAAAATCTCTTAGCTTACTGACTCTAATATTTGGAAGCTTACCTCTTTTAGCAGTCGAGGCAGTTTTTATAGATACCAAAATTAATTTAGACCTTGAAATTGCTAATACAGATAGTAAGAGGAAGCGAGGGTTAATGTTCCGGGACCAATTGGACCAAAATCAAGGCATGATATTTATTTGGCCTAATTCTGATACAAGATGTATGTGGATGAAAAATACCAGTATCCCACTAAGCGTTGCTTATCTCTCTAAAAGTGGACATATTTTAGAGATTCATGATCTTAAGCCTTTTTCAGAGAAATCTGTTTGCTCAAATCAAAAGGCAAGAATGGCCCTAGAGATGAAACAAGGATGGTTTCAAAATAATAAAATAGGTGTGGGACAGCAACTCAAAATTAACTAACGATAATGATGGATAAGGAAAAGTTCAGTGAACTAGCTGTCGAGGGTTACACAGTTGTCCCAATGAAGCAAAAAATTCAAACTCAGTACCAAGATCCTATTAGCCTTTTCAAAAAAGTAAGAAACTTTGAGGACAGTTTCTTGCTTGAATCCGTTGAGGGTGGAGATCAATGGGCTCAATATTCAATCATTGGGTTTGATTGCAGTGATTCTATTCAGGTGCACCATGATGAAATTAAGATAATTGAGCAGGGCCGAAGCAAAAAAGTCACCTCATCTAAACCGCTTGATGTAATTGCTGATCAGATAAAAAAACAAAAGGCACTGAATGAAAAAGATATGCCAAGATTTTATGGCGGCTATGTAGGATTTTTTGCTTATGAAAGTTCAAAGTATGCCGAGAAAAAGATATTTGATCTTTCAGATAAACCATCGAAATTTGATGAACACATGCCTGAAATTTATTTGATTAAAGCTGAAAAGTTAATCGTTTTTGATAATTTCAGTAAAACTATTGAAGTCATTGTCAATGTAAATCCTCAACAAAAAAAATATGAAGATGCATTAAAGGATCTTGAGCAATTAACTGAGTTGTTAAATGAACATGACCAACAAAGTTTTCAAGAGCTAAAAGAAGTTAAAAATAAATTTGCATTCAGTTCAAATTTTACTAAGGAAGATTATTTAAGCTCTGTAGAAAAAATTAAGTCGTATATAAAGGCTGGAGATGTGATGCAAGTTGTTTTGGCCCAAGACTTTTTTGCTGAATTTAAGCATGATCCTTTGGAATTGTATCGAGCAATTCGTAAACTTAATCCATCCCCGTATATGTATTATCTTAATTTCGGGGACTGTAATATTGTTGGTGCCTCTCCGGAAATATTGGTTAGATTGCAAGACAAGGAGGTTACTGTTAGACCAATCGCAGGGACCATTAAAAGGGGTATTTCTGAGGAAGAAGATAAAATCTTGGCTGAAAAACTTATTAATGATCCCAAAGAAATAGCAGAACATTTGATGTTAATTGACTTAGGAAGGAATGATGTTGGTAAGGTAGCGCAATTTGGGTCCGTCAAAGTTACAGAAAAAATGATCATCGAGAAGTTCTCCCACGTAATGCACATAACTTCAAATGTTGTAGGCAGATTAAAAGATGACCTTACTTATTTGGATGCGATGAAGGCTTCGCTTCCAGCCGGAACTCTTTCTGGTGCTCCAAAAATAAGAGCCATGGAAATAATTCATGAGCTTGAACCCAGCTCGCGTGGTATTTATGGGGGAGCAGTTGGTTATATTTCTTGGGATGGAAATATGGATACAGCTATTGCTATAAGAACTGCAGTAATTAAGGATGGGCTTATTCATGTTGGTGCCGGGGCAGGCGTTGTAGCAGACTCTGTTCCAGAAAATGAGTGGCAAGAGTGTGTTCAAAAATCAAAAGTTTTTGCTGATGCTATGGAGATGCTGGATTGATTTTAGTCATTGATAATTACGACTCATTTACTTTTAACCTTGTTCACTACATTAGTAACTTTGACAAGAACATAAAGGTAATTAGGAATGATGAAATGGATGCGGGCGAAGTCCTTGATCTCAATCCCACAAAGATAGTTATCTCTCCTGGCCCATGTACTCCTAGCGAAGCTGGTATTTCAGTAGAGGTTATAGGACAGTCTGATGTACCTTTGTTAGGTGTATGTTTAGGGCATCAATCAATTGGATCAGCTTTTGGTGGGAACATTGTAGAAGCCCCTGAAATTTTCCATGGGAAAAAGTCTTTGATTCAGCATAATGAGAGCAAATTATTTTCTGGCATTAAAAATAGTTTCGAGGTTGTGAGATACCATAGTTTGATTATTGAGCATGATACTTTGCCAAGTGAATTACAAATTACATCATGGGTTGAGGGTCATGAAGATTTAATTATGAGTGTGGAACACAAATCAAGACCAATATTTGGCATCCAATTTCATCCTGAGTCTATTGAAACAGACCAGGGAATGGATTTGATTCAAAACTTTATGGAGATTTAGTGAGAGAAATTATAAAAAAACTTGAAGAGCGCATTGATCTTGATAATCAAATTATGACTGATGCTGTAAATAAAATCATGAGTGGCGAAGTTGAGGATCCCATGATTGAGGATTTTCTAATTAAGCTTAATGCAAAGGGTATAACTGAAAACGAGATAAGTTCAGCGGCTCAAGTAATGCGAAGTAAGTCTCTTTCAATCGATTTAGGCAACGGGGCTCATGTTGATACATGCGGTACCGGAGGGACAGGTCTAAATATTTTTAATTGTTCAACTGCGGCATCTTTTGTTGCAGCTGCTGGAGGAGCTCAAATTACTAAGCACGGCAACAAAGGAGTTTCCAGCAAGTCAGGTAGTGCAGATTTATTAATGATTGCTGGAGCCAACATTAATCACGATCGCAATCATCTAAAAGTCATTCTTAATGAAGTGGGGTTTATATTTTTATTCGCTCCTTTACATCATCAAGCAATGAAATTTGTTATGCCAGCCAGGCAACGTATTGGCAAGAAAACCATCTTCAACTTATTAGGTCCTCACACCAATCCTTGTAATGCGAAAAGACAAATATTAGGTGTGTACGATAAAGGACTTTTAAAAACTTTTGGTAATGTTTCAAATTTATTGGAAATGCATCATGTGCTGGTGGTCCATGGAAATGATGGTTTGGATGAAATATCGATCACAGATAAAACATTCGTTAATGAACTAAAGGACGGAAATCTTAATCAATTTGAGATTCAGCCAGAAGACTTTGGAATGAGCAGGGCAAACATAACAGATCTTAAAGCAGATACGCCCGAGGAAAGTTTGGAATTAATTAATGCTGCTTTTGAGGGCAAAGAATCACCTGTTCAGGACATGATATCTCTTAACGCAGGAGCATCTTTGTATCTAAGTTCAGCATCAAACTCGATAAAAGAGGGGGTCAGTCTTGCCAAAGAGTTATTAAATAATGGTCAAGCGAAACAAACCTTTAGTTCATATATTGAAATGACAAATTTGCTATGAATATTTTAGATAAAATAGTAAATGCAAAAAAATTGCGCTTAGATGAATTAAAAAAGAATGCCTCCCTTGACGAGATAAAACAAAAAGCAACCAGCCTTAAAAATAAAACTTCTTCATTCAGAGATTCATTGCTGTCACCAAATCAATCAATCATAGCTGAAATTAAGCAAGCTTCACCTAGCGCGGGGATTATAGATAATAATTTTGATCCAGAAAGACAAGCTATTCATTATGAGAATATTGGTGCCACTGCAATTTCTATTTTAACTGAGGAAGACTTTTTCTTGGGTTCAGCAGAACATCTGCAGAAAGTTAAACAAAAATCGACTCTGCCCATACTGAGAAAAGATTTTATTATTCATGAGTATCAAATTTACGAAGCCAGGATTCTAGATGCGGATTGTATTTTATTAATTGCTTCAATCTTAAATGATGAGCAGATTGCTCATTTTATCGATGTTGCTAGATCTCTTAACTTAGATTGTCTTATGGAGGTTCACGATCAAGATGAGCTCAACAGGATTGAATCAATTAAGGATGTAATCATTGGAGTCAATAATAGAAACTTGAAAACGTTTGAGGTAGACATCAGCTTATCAGTAACACTTAAAAATTCTTATCAAGGCGATAATCCATTTGTTGCTGAATCAGGAATTAAATCACAAGAAGATTTAGATTATCTTATGAATAACGGGATAAATAATTTCTTAATCGGCGAAAGCCTTATGAAAAAAAATCTTCAAATATGAGCGCTTGTTGAGGTCATGACCTTGGCAGTCAAGCTCATGAATTTTTTTGTATAGTCTTTAAGTTCCTCGCCACCACTCTCAGAAGCCTCATTCGCATGTTGATCTTCATCAGCTCTCATTGTTTCAAGAATTTTTATAGTTTTTTTATCTTCTTGGGAAATTTTTTCAAGATGTTTTTCTAGGTGTTTGACAACTTGTTTTTCAGTTTCTTCAACAAAACCTAAACTGGTTTGTTTGCCAAGACTGCCAAATATTGCTCCTAAAGCAAAGGATCCTGCATACCATATTGGGTTTAAGAGCGAGCCATTACCTCCTAATTCATCGAGTCTTTTTTTACACCAAATTAAATGATCTGTTTCTTCGAGACCTGCATTAATAAGATGTTCCTTTACTTCATCATCTTCACAAACCAAGGCTTGCCCACGATACAAGGCTTGAGCAGCAACTTCACCGGCAAGATTCACTCTCATCAACTGAATTGATAAATCTTTTTCCTCTTGTGTAAGGTTTTCAGATGATTCCTCAGCAGGATAACTTCTGGATGTTCCTGATTTCTTATTTGAAAGAGTTTTTAATGCAATATCAAACTCGTTAATTATGTTATCTATGAAACTCATTAATTTATTCCTTTGTTTCCAATATCTTTTCTATTAAATGCACCGTCAAAAGTAATTTTAGAGACCAGATTATAAGCATTTTTTTGAGCAGTAGCTAAATCAGCCCCTGTTCCAGTTGCGCAAAAAACTCTTCCACCGGAGGTCACAAGTTGATTGTCTTGAATTTTAGTGCCTGCATGGAACAGCTTTACATCATCTTCAGAGTGATTATTTATTACCACCTTTTTATCAGTTTCATAATTTCCCGGATAGCCCTCAGAAGTAATAACCACACCACAAGCATGATTACTAGACCAGCGAACTTGATGAGAGCCCAAAGTATTATTAATCGCTGCTAGACAAAGTTCTACTAGGCTGGATTCTAGTCTCATCATTATTGGTTGCGTTTCCGGATCACCAAACCTGCAATTGAACTCAAGAACATTGATCTCATCATCTTTTATCATTAAGCCAGCATATAAAAATCCCAGATAAGATGAACCCTCAGCAATTAAGCCTTTAACAGTTGGGCTCATTACCTCATCCATGATTTTTTTATGAAGCTCATCTGTTACTATCGGGGCTGGTGAGTATGCACCCATACCTCCAGTATTTGGGCCCTTGTCGCCATCATAGGCAGCTTTATGGTCTTGACTGGTTGCTAATGGAATAATTTCCTCACCACTCACTACAGCAATAAAACTTGCTTCTTCACCTTCAAGAAAATCTTCAATAACTACTTTGTTGCCAGCACTACCAAAAGCATTATCAACAAAAATTTCTTCCAATGCTTTTTTCCCTTCTGTTATCGTTTGACAGATCAGAACTCCCTTACCAGCAGCAAGCCCGTCAGCTTTAATCACAGTTGGAAAACTTATATTTTTTAAATGATCCAAAGCACTTTCTATATCATTAAAAGTTGCGTAATTTGCAGTAGGTATTTTGTACTTTTTAAAGAACTCTTTTGAGAAAGCCTTGGACCCCTCTAACCTTGAAGCTTTTGCAGAGGGTCCAAAAACATTTATATTTTTCAATTGAAGGTCATCCACTAAGCCATCAACCAAGGGTTGCTCAGGACCAATTATCACAAGGTCAATCCCGTTTTGATTACATGTGTTTGCAATCGAGTCAGCATTCTTGATATCTATCTTCAGATTTTCAATTCCCTGATCCAATGAGGTGCCTCCATTACCAGGAGCAACAAAAACCTGATTTACATTTTGATCTTGAGCACATTTCCAAGCTAGTGCATGCTCTCGACCACCACTACCTATGATTAAGATATTCAAACTAATGCCTAAAGTGCCTCATGCCTGTAAAAACCATTGCAAGATTATGCTCATTAGCAGCCTCAATCACCTCATCATCTCTCATTGATCCACCGGGTTGGATAATGGAAGTAATACCTACTTTTGCTGCTTGATCAATTCCATCTCTAAATGGAAAAAAGGCATCCGATGCCATTGCTGAGTTTTTCGCATCAAGGCTTTCTTGATCGGCTTTAAGTGCGGCTATTTCAGTGCTGATAACACGACTCATTTGTCCAGCACCAATGCCAATGGTTTGATCATCTTTAGCAAATACTATGGCATTTGACTTTACAAACTTCGCAACTTTCCAAGCAAATAAAAGATCATTGAGTTCATCTTCAGTTGGAACTCGTTTTGTAACAACTTTTATTTCTTGTTTTTTAAGCACTCCATCATCATTTGATTGCCATAAAATCCCACCTGAAATTTTTTTGAGAGTGCCTGGATATGGATCCTCTTTTTTAAGACTTGCCTTAAGAACTCTTATATTTGGTTTTGATTCAAAGACTTCTAAAGCACCATCTTCATAATCAGTGGCAACTATAATTTCTAAAAATTGGTTTTCGATTATTGTCTTTGCAACTTGTTGAGTTAATTGATCATTAACAGCAATAACACCTCCAAATGCTGAAGTTGGATCTGTTTGAAAGGCCTTAAGATAGGCCTCATGAATATTTTCTGAGCTACCAACACCACATGGGTTTGCATGTTTGACAATCACACATGATGGCCCATCAAATTCTTTCACACATTCCCAAGCTGCATCAGCATCCACCATATTGTTATAAGATAAAGGCTTGCCTTGAATGATGTCACAATTGGCAATCTGCAAACTACCCATAGAGTTAAATTTGTAGAGTAGGGCTTCCTGATGTGGATTTTCTCCATACCGAAGTTTTGTTGCAGGACTTAATCCATCTGAATTTAATAATTGAACATCAGAAGATGAATTTAAATAGTTACTTATTGCGCCATCATATTGCGCCATATTTTCAAACACCTTTGCGGCACACAATTTTCTGAAATCCAGATCTACAGAATTATTCTTTAGCTTGAGCAAAAAATTTTCGTATTGAGAAGGGTCGGATAATACGACGACGTCTTTAAAATTTTTGGCAGCCGCTCTAATCATTGTAGGGCCTCCAATATCAATATTTTCTATAGCTTCTTCAAAAGTGGCGTCACCCTGAACGGTATTGATAAATGGATATAGGTTGACAACAACAAGATCAATGGGAGGGTAACCCATGGATTCAAGCTCCTCTAAATGCACGTCTCTATTTGCAAGAATACCAGCATGAATTTTTGGATGCAGGGTTTTAACTCTTCCGTTCATCATCTCAGGATGACCCGTGTAGTCACTAACCTCTTGGACTTCGCAATCTATGGATTTAAGGTATTTGAAAGTACCGCCACTAGAAATAATTTTTACATCACTTGCAATTAATTCTTTGGCCAATGCATCTAAACCAGATTTATCGGAAACACTGATCAAAGCAGTTTTAATCATAAACTTTAGGATTTGATTTTGTACTTCAGCAATTTCTTTCTTAGGGTTGCTCGATTCAAGCCGAGTATTTTGGCAGCACGCGATTGATTATCATTTGTATATTTCATTGTTGCTATGAGTAATTCAGGTTCAACTTCACCCATTACTAAATCATATACACCCATAGGCTCAACAGAATTAAGTTCTCTGTAATATCGCTTCATAGCTTTTCTTACTTGCTCGCTAAGTGGTTTTTTAGTGAGCGGATTGAGAGATTTTTTCTTTATCACGATATAAATTTGCTGAGAAGTAAGTTTACTATTGATTAAAAAATGCTCAACCCAATTATGTATTTATTTTGGTATTTTTTTCATCCGCAATTTTGATTAAAGAAATCTTTCCATTAGAAACTTTTATTTTTGTCAGAGATCCATTATCAGGATACATACTCAAAAGTATGGGATGATTTTTTATATAACTAACAACTACATTAATTACCATAAAGTGAGAGAAAATTATTGAATTTGATTTGGTGTTTTTGAGCTTTTTTATAATTCTTGATCTCCATTCTTTAACGTCCTCAGGCAACATTGCAATATCCATATTCATCATGGATTTTAACCATTCCATTCTTCTTTCAAGGTTTATATTTGAGGCAGGTATTTCAGAAAATGCATCATCTATTTTGATCTCGCTTTTCCAATTCAATGAAGTAGGTTGGGCTGTCTCTATTGCTCTTTTTTTTGGGCTTGAGATTAACTGGAAATTTTGGCTTGTAAAAGATTCAAGATTTTCTTTTACTGCCTCGGCTTGGCTTTTGCCAAGATTAGATAATCCTGGATCTGGGTCATCACCCCAACTAGATGCTGCTTCACCATGACGTATTAAGATTATTTCTACTTCAGCCATAAATTTTCTATGAATTATAATGCCATAATGAGAATCCCTAGATTTTATTGTCCAGATATATCATCGGATGTTTTAGAAATTCATGATCAGAAAATCATCCATCATTTAATCAAGGTATTAAGGTCTCGACAGGGTCATCGTGTTGTCTTGTTTGATGGCAATGGAAAAACGTTTGAATGTGAAATAAAAGAAATAGAAAAAAATAAGATCAAGTTAGATCTTTTAGATTCTCATACCTCAAAAAAGAAGAACATTATTACTTTTAATTTCTTTCTTCCTATTCTTAAACGCGAAAGCTTAATTTCTGTTGCCTCAAAGTTATCTGAGCTAGGCGTTGATAAGATTTCACTGTATTTACCTGATAAGGTCGATCAATCGATGGCAAAAAAAGACTTTAATAAATTAACTGAAAAGGTAACCGAAACGCTCATCCTTGCTTGCTCACAATCTGGCAATAACTTTATCCCCGAGCTTAAATTTTTCAATAATCTTAAAGAGGCTCTTAATGCTAAGGATGGAAGAATCGTTATGTTAGATATCCTTCCAGATGCTGCTCCCTTGAATGCTTATAACCCCTTGCACAATGAAAGGAGTGTTTCAATAGTGACAGGATGTGAATCAGGTTACAGTGATGCTGAGAGAAAGCTATTTAAAAAAGATGATGTTTATTATTTAAGAACAAACATCCTAAGAGCGGAAACTGCAGCTGTTACAATTCTGCCAATGTTAAAACTCATTTATAAAGATATATAAAAAATGAAAAGGATTTTATTCATTATCGATCCATTAAGCTCTTTAATTGCATATAAAGATACTACTGTTTTTATGATGCAACACGTTAAAAAAGAAAATCATAAAGTTTTCTTTTGTGAGCCTAAAGATCTTTATTATTCTGAGGGATCAGTAAAAGTTTGCTTTAAGGAGGTTATGGATCCAATCAATAGCCTAGAAGATGTTGGATTATCAAAGTCATCTGCTTTGTTAGAATTTGACTATGTTTTTATGAGAAAAGACCCTCCTGTTAATGAGCAATACATGAATGCTTTGTTTATTCTCAATCAGGCAGCTATTGATGGATGTAAAGTTATTAATGATCCAGCAAGCCTTATGACTTTTAATGAAAAAATGTTTGCTCTTCAATTTTCAGATTTCATGCCAAACACCCTAGTTACTTCTAACGATGAGGATTTTGTAGAATTTGGTAAAAATCATCAGCCTTTCATACTGAAACCTCTAAACGGCATGGGTGGCGAATCAATTTATAAATTTGATCAGGTTACAGATGAAGAAATAGGGGTCTTCCAATCACTGTCTAAAAATAATACTCACGTTATGCTGCAGAGTTTTCTTCCCGAAATATATGATGGAGATTTTAGAATTCTTATTATTCACGGTGAAGTCTGCCCAATTGCTTTGGCTCGCATTCCTCAAAAAGGAAGCTTTAAAGGTAACTTAGCAGCTGGTGGCAAAGGCATTGCAAAAGAAATCTCTCCTCAACAAAAAAATGTTGCAAAAGAGATAGGAAAAATTTTGATTAAAAATAATATTGCTTTTGCAGGCATCGATATGATCGGAAATCATTTAACTGAGATCAATGTTACAAGTCCTACAGGCGCCAAAGAGATTTTTGATCAATCTGGAGTTAACCCAATTGGATTGTTATTTAATAAACTTTTATGACAAGAATGCTTAAAAGAGAATCTTTTAGACGTTGGGATTTTTCCAAAGCATTTATTACTTCTTTGATGATTCATGCCATCTTGATTTTTGGGTTAGGATTTACATTGTTCCAAATTCAAGAACGCTTTGATCCGCAGAGGGTTGTGAATGTTAAGTTTGCTAATGCTAACTTTGATTCATTGGGTAATTTAAGCAGCTTAAATAACACTCAAGAAACAATTAATGATGAGGAGCGGAGTGTCGCCAATAATGTTTCTAATCAATCTTTTCAGGCTATGTCCATTAGAAGACTTGAAGCCAATTCACTGCAAAATGATAGTGAGTCTAGGTATTTAAATTCTTGGCAAAGAAAAGTTGAAACCATAGGATTTTATGAGACCAATAGAATTTCCTTTGAACAAGACAGCATGACGAGAATTAAGGCAATAATTAATGCCGAGGGAGAGCTTGTTGATGCTAAAATTTTACAAAGCTCAGGAAGCGATGAGATTGATAATCTTGCAATGAATATATTAAAAGAGGCTTCCCCTTTCTTACCTTTTGATGATCAAATGCTTTCCAAGTATGAATTTATAGAAATAGTTAGAGATTGGAATTTCTATAAATAATGCAGATACTCGCAATAGATTTTGGATTAAAGAAAGTGGGCTTGGCTATTGGAAATACTCTCACAAAGACTTCAATGCCCATAAGCACTATTTTTTATAAATCTAAACAGGAGCTTTTCAATTTACTGGAAAAACATGTTATTGAATGGAAGCCAGAGTTCATTATTATTGGTAATCCATTGAATATGGATCAAACAGAAAGTGAGATGAGTAAATTGGCAGAAAAATTTTCTACCCAGTTTTCAAAAAAATTTAATTTAACCGTTAAGTTAGTTGATGAACGATTAAGCTCTTTTGAGGCAAAAGAATTTGCAAAGGATGATAATCTTGATGCCATGGCAGCAAAACTTATATTAGACTCTTGGATGAATAATAATGAGCATTCCTAAAGTTTTCATTGATCAAGTTTTAGAACAAACCAATATTGTGGATGTTATTGGTAGGCGCTTACCGCTCACTAAAAAAGGGAATAATTACTGGAGCCTTTGTCCTTTTCATGATGACAATAATCCTTCAATGGCGGTAAATGAAGATAAGCAATTTTTTTATTGTTTTGTTTGCCAAGAATCTGGGAACGCTATTCATTTTCTAAGAGAGTATGAGGGATTAGATTTTGTCGATGCTGTTGAAACGCTCGCTAGCTCTTTGGGCTTGGAGGTTCCATATGAGAGAACACCTCAAGAAAATTTTTCGAGTGATCTGCTTGATTCAGCAGTAAGCTTTTATGCAAACAATCTTAAATCTGATGAAGCCACTCATGCCAAAGATTATTTAAAAACGAGAGGAATTACCGGAGCGGTCGCAAAAAAATTTAATTTAGGATATGCACCCAACTCCTGGGACACATTATTTAAACAAGCACATAAAAAATACAATCATCAGGAAATTGAAGAATCTGGACTGTTCATTGAAAAAGAAAAAGGTTTTTACGATCGATTCAGGGACAGGATTATTTTCCCCATACGCAATATAAAAGGACAATTTATAGGTTTAGGCGGCAGGATCATTGAAGCAGGTGAGCCAAAATATCTAAATTCACCTGAAACTAAGCTATTCAATAAATCAAACGAATTATTTGGTTTATTTGAGGCAAAGGATTCAAAGAATACAGATACCCTAATTGTTGTTGAAGGATACATGGATGTAATCGGGTTATATCAGCATGGTATACAAAATGCTGTGGCAACCCTTGGCACCGCAATCACTTCAAGACATTTATCAAAGTTACTGAGGTACACAAAAGATATTTATTTTGCTTTTGATGGAGATGCTGCTGGAAAAATAGCTGCTTGGCGGGCGCTGGAAAATCTTTTTCCTTTGATGCGTGAGGATATTAATGCCAAATTTATTTTTTTTGATGAGGGTGAGGACCCAGATTCTTATATAAGCCAAAAAGGCATGGATGCATTTAATAGTTTGTTAGAGAATTCCATTCCTCTTTCGACGTTCTTTTTTTCAAAGGTTAAAGAATTTAATCTCGAGCAAATTGAGGATAGGTCGAAAGCTGCAAACTATGCCATGCCAATAATTAAGACTATCAACAACTCAGTCATTCAGAATATTTATTCCTATGAGCTTGCTCAATTATGTGGAATGAATCCCGATCAACTCTCTGAAATTAAGATCAGTAATCAAAGCAGTCAAGTACCTCAGCCTGAAAGCACTAACTCAAACGTAAGAGTCAAAGCGATGATCAATATTTTCAAAGCACTGATCGCATTCCCTAAACTTGCATCAAACCCAGCTTTTAATGAAATCGTAGGAATTGAACGTTTTCAGTTTTTAAAACCTATCTTGGATGCATATCATGGAAATCCTCAAGCTAGGCCAGCCAATATTATAGAGTCCATAGAAAACGAGCAAATTAAGGGATTTTTCAGCCAGGCTACAATTGAAGAGATGGAAATTTCTGAAAAAAATGCCACCAAACTTGTGGAGGACTGCATAGCTGTTTTGCTAAAAAATGAAAAAGATAGAGAGGAAATGCTAAAAGAGAAGTATAATACTGAGTCGATCTCAGCACACGAAAGAAGAGAATTACAGCAGTTAATTCTAAAAAAGCCAGAATTAGGCACGGAAGATCAAGAATGGTTAAGTAAATTAAGCTCAAAAAAGCTTGAAAATTACTGACTAACATCAATATATATAAAAGTTTTTAGAGGTTTTAAGTGGACAAAATTCAAAAGCAGGGCTCCCGAATTGCTGAGTTAATTGATAAAGGTAGAGAGCAGGGGTATTTGACTTATGCAGATGTGAACGATCATCTGCCAGAAGATATATCTGATCCAGATCAAGTTGATGAAATCATAGGCATGATTAATGACCTTGGTCTTCAAGTTCATGAAACTGCTCCTGATGCTGATACCTTGATGCTTTCTGAATCTTCAGATGACGATGACGATATTGCTTTAGAGCAAGCTGCTGAGGCTCTTGCCGCGGTTGAAAATGAGAAGGGTAGAACAACTGATCCTGTTCGGATGTATATGCGCGAGATGGGAACTGTCGATTTGCTAACTCGAGAAGGCGAGATTGAAATAGCTAAAAGAATTGAAGAGGGCATGCGCGACCTTCTTCACTCTAGCGTTAATTACCCCAATGTTGTTGAGTACGTTCTAGACTTTTACCAAAAATATAAAGATGGCGAGAGAAAACTTAATGAATTAATGACAGGTTTTTTAGAGGAGATGGAAGAGGTTCCGTCAGCTGGTCCTGGAAGTGCTAAAGCACAACAACTCGAAGAAAGTGATGAGGAAGAAGATACCGGCCCAGATCTAAAAGAAGTCCAAAGAAGGATGACCAACCTTAAAAAGCAGTTTAATAAAACTCAAAAGATTCTTGATAAAAAAGGCAGGCATGCCAAAGAAACAAAGAATGAATTTCTAAAGCTTGGGGATATATTTAAGTTCTTAAAATTCTCCCCAAAAATGTTTGAGGATCTTGCTTTCTTAGCTCGCAGAGATCTCGTAGAAATTAGATTAAATGAAAGAAAGATTCAATCTTTGCTTGTTAGATCAGCAAAGATGCCAAGAAAAGACTTTATTGCCCAATATCCAGACAATGCCACTAAAGTTAAGTGGATTGATACTCTAATGAAGAGTAAGAAATATTCAAAAAAAGCACTTGAGGAAGTTAAAGCCGATGTGGTCATCTGCCAAAAGGGTATCAAGTCTATTGAAGAAAGAGTTGGCATGACTGTTAAAGACATTAAAGAGATCAACCGAGCCATGTCCATGGGTGAAACAAAAATGCGCAGAGCTAAGAAGGACATGGTTGAAGCAAACTTAAGGCTCGTAATCTCGATTGCCAAGAAATACACAAACCGTGGCTTACAATTTTTAGACCTTATTCAAGAAGGTAACATCGGTTTAATGAAAGCCGTGGATAAATTTGAGTACAGAAGAGGATATAAGTTTTCAACTTATGCTACATGGTGGATAAGGCAAGCAATCACTAGATCCATAGCAGACCAAGCCAGAACCATCAGAATACCTGTGCATATGATCGAGACGATTAATAAGCTCAATAGAGTCTCAAGACAAATGATGCAAGACATGGGTCGCGAACCCACACCTGAAGAGCTGAGTCAAGAGTTGGATATGCCAGAGGATAAAGTTCGAAAAGTTCTAAAAATTGCGAAAGAGCCAATCTCTATGGAGACTCCGATTGGTGATGATGAGGATTCTAATCTTGGAGATTTTATTGAGGATACTGTTATCTCCTCTCCCATACAGAATGCCACCGAGGATAGCTTAAACTTGGCGACCGATGATGTTTTATCATCACTCACTGCAAGGGAGGCCAAGGTCTTAAGAATGAGGTTTGGTATCGGTATGAATACTGACCATACCCTTGAAGAGGTTGGTAAGCAGTTTGATGTCACTCGAGAAAGAATAAGACAAATAGAAGCTAAAGCCTTAAGAAAGCTAAGACATCCTTCTCGCTCTAGTCATCTCAAAAGCTTTCTTGATGAATAATTCTTAATGATTGTTTTTAAGGATCTGCCTGTAGTTGAACCTTATCAACAGTTTCAAAAAGATTATCTTGATGCTGAAAAAGCAAACCAGCCCCTAATTCATGCTATAGCAATAAGTTCATTTAACAAGACGTTGAATGAAGTTGAAAGTCGTTTTGTAAATTTAAAATATATAGAGGGAGAGGAATGGATTTTCTTCTCAAACTACAACAGCCCTAAAGCAAAGTCATTTCAAAGCCATGATCAAATCTCTGCGATGTTCTATTGGTCGACTACCAATGTACAAATAAGAATGAAAGCTAGAATCAAAGAAACTAATAAAGAGAGATCTGATGAGCATTTTCAATCAAGACAAAAAGAAAAAAATGCACTTGCGATTGCTTCAAATCAGTCCAAACCAATTTCAAACTTCGAAACTGTAAAGTCTAAGTTCACAGAAACCCTTGAAAATGCCGATCTTGGCAAGCGACCCGATTATTGGGGTGGATTTTCATTTATTCCCTACTACTTTGAGTTTTGGAGGGGTAGTGATTTTAGACTCAATCACAGAAAGGCTTTCTCTAAAGCCGAAGATGGTTGGGAGTCATCAATCCTTGAGCCTTAAGTAAAGCTTATTTCCAGTCGCCTTTGCGGCCACTCAAATCCCAATTTATTCTTGACCACATCAATTTAATTCTTCTTTTTACATAACGCTTTGCAAAAAAATTAAAGTACTCTGGCAAAGGGATAAATGCCTTTGATCCAATCCCATCTATGATTTTAATGACCAACTCATTGCTATCTTTTTTGATCACCAAATTATGAGGAATAATATTTTTTGTAAGTATTAAATTATCTAATAGCCATTTTGCAAAGTCATTAATTGACTCTTTAATTTCTTCAGTCAGTCCAAACTTAAACAAATAATCTTCAAGAGTTTCTGCAATCTCACCTTCATTCTTAATTAGTTCGGTAACTAAACCTTCACCCATATTGGTTTCAATAAATCCAAAATATTTAGCTACATGTTTCCATGACGATTGATCTATATTTTTTAAAGATTTTTGCTGATAGCCTTTTGCCTCCTCATAATTATCATTAAAGGACATCTTGCCCCTGATTTTTTTGTGCCACGGAAGATTTTTAAGGCGGTTGCTATAAGATTCTTGATCTATTACCTTGATGCATTTTGATGAATCATGAGGATGAATAAAGCATTTTCTGTTGCCTCCCTGAGCAAACGGAGTGGCACTGCCTAGATCAATCATTGCTAGATAATAACGAATTCAAATGAAATAGAAAGTTTTAAGGCTTCACTAAAGAACGAATTCTTATATAATCACATTCCTTTTATTTAATTAGATTGGGCCTGTAGCTCAGTTGGTTAGAGCAGTGGACTCATAATCCATTGGTCGGAGGTTCGAGTCCTCCCGGGCCCACCATTTTAGATTTTCCTAGCGCTAATTAAAAATCAGAAAATTGAACTAATAATTTTCTTCATTAAAATGTAATGAAGGGGAAATTCTATGAGCATAAACAAAAAATTATATCGAAGCGGTCCTTATGCAGACTTATTCAGTCAGGGTGTTCAAGTTGGCAATGGTCTTTATATGGCTGGTCAAGTAGGTACCGATGAGAGCGGTCAAGCGCCGGATGATTTGGTGCAACAAATGTCGCTGGCTTACGGGCATGTAAAAGATGTGCTTTCTCAGTTCGATGCCAACATGGACAACATAGTCGATGAGACATGGTTTGTAACTGATATCGATGACTGCATGGCTAAGGTGGAAGAATTATTTTCAGAGCGTCAGCGCTTGTATGGCAAAGCTCCCGAAGTGAGTCAGACTTTAGTCCAAGTTGCCGGTCTTGTAGATCCGTCATTTAAAATTGAAATTAAATGCATAGCTGTTATTAATTAGGGGAGCGGAAGTATGTCAAAATTAAAACACCTACCAGCTGATGCTGAGGTGAAGAGTATTGTTGCCACAGTTGAGCAAGACGGAGCCGTTATATTAGATAATGTCATTAGCAAAGAATTCATTGCTGCATTACGTGAGGAGACTGATCCCTACATGGATCAAACGGTGAATGGAGAGGATCCCTTTGCAGGTTTCAAAACAACCCGAACCGGGGGTCTTATAGTTCGCTCTTCAAAGTGTTGTGATCTCATCGAACACGAAACAGTCCTGAATCCATGTCGAGAGTTTCTGGCTCCTTTCTGCGAGCGTGTTCAGCTGCATTTGACTCAAATTATCCGCATCAGACCTGGAGAAACTGCACAAGCAATTCATCGAGATAAATGGGCTTGGGGGAAGCATCTTTCTCATCTTGAGCCTCAGTTCAATACAATATGGGCTATCACTGATTTCACTAATGAAAATGGTGCAACTCAAGTTGTTCCAGGCAGTACAAAATGGCCCGATGATCAAGAAATAAAACCTGAACAAATTACCCAGGCAGAGATGAAGGCTGGCTCAGTGCTTATCTATTCAGGTTCTGTATTTCATGGCGGAGGTGCAAATAACAGCGATGGAGATCGAATTGGAATAAATATTACCTATGCTTTAGGCTGGTTGCGTCAGGAAGAAAATCAGTATCTGACATGTCCTCCAGAGCATGCAAAGGACTTAAGCCCATCACTTCAAGAGCTCGCTGGTTATGCCATGGGGCAATACGCATTGGGTTACTTTACTCCCCCAGGCAATCCAGGCGAGTCACCTGAAACTGTACCACCACAATACGCATTGGGCGTTCGTAAGGAGCGTTCAACCATGGGCAATATTGGAGATTTAGATGCCCTTGAAAGAGCACTTAAGACTTAAAGTTTTCTTACTTCAGCATAGACTTTACTTGACCCATCTTTATAAAGGACAAGTACATCATAGGGCATAAATCTTCCTTCAACTTCCATTCCTGGTGATCCAAGCGGCATACCAGGCACAGAGAGACCTATGGCATCGGCTTCGGGATTTGCTAAGAATTGCTTAATAAACTTACTTGGAATATGACCTTCAAAAATATATCCATCTTGAGAGACTGCTGTGTGACATGATTGATATTTTGGTTTAATGGAGTATTGATCTTTTACTTTTTGAAGATTTTTATGATCTTTTATCATCGTTGAAAAACTATTGGCCTCCAAATGCTTTACCCATTTCTTGCAACATCCACAAGTAGGTGTCTTATGAACAAGGAGAGAAAATTTGCTTTGAGCAGATGTATATTCCTGCTCAAAGGAACTAAGAGAAATTGAAAAAATAATGAAAATTAGATTAAAGAATTTTGTCATATTAATTTAGAAAGATTTGAGAAAATGCCATAAAGGCAATGATTAACCACCCAGAGGCAAAAAGAAAGAATCTGACTAAAACAATGTTAATTGATAGCTGAACAAGCGAGTGAATGACTCTAATTAGTGCATAAGCCCAAGCCAATTGCACCACTAAACTATCAAAGTTATTAATCAATGCAATTGATAAAGTAACGGCATAGAATGCAACAGGTTGCTCAAATAGATGATTATAATTATCAGCAGTCCTATTTACCCAAGCGGGTAGGTGGTCTCTATAATCTTTTGATTCTGCCGCGTCTTGTGGATTATTCATAAAACTAACCCTACCAAAAGCCATTATCAAGAAGATTATGAAAGTCCAAATAATTAGAACAAGTACCGGTGTTAAAAGTGCTAATTGATCCATATTTTTACTTCAATAGTTGAGATTACCATAATCACAACTTTACTGAGATAAAAAAATAAAAATAACTTTTTGGGGCAGGCTAGTAGCCTGAAAGATTATATAGGTTCCCCAGTATTTCGAAGTCCTTGTTGAGTTTGTTGATCCAATCTCCTTCGCCTTTCATTTTCGATGGCATTTTGTCCACTTCTTTCCATGTCTTCTATTTCAGCTTTCGTATAACAAATTTTTTGAGGAATCTTAGATCCAAGAACTTCCTCTTGCTTACATATGCGACCATCTTTTTCATCTTGTTCATTTGATGCTAATGAGGATGTTTCAGAATTTGAAACACAGCTA